>JAYRSY010000003.1:11087-350476 GCA_041919915.1 Lysobacteraceae bacterium | reverse complement strand
CATGTCCGTCCCCGTTCCGTCATCGCATGGATGTCGCCGGGATCATAACGCAGGGCGTCGCGGGCATCGGACACTCAGGGCTTGGGCGCCGGCGTCGGCGCGGCGGCCGGTGCGGAGACGGGCGATGCCGTCGCGAACCAGATTTCGAGACTGCCGGGGCGGGCCTGGTTGTGCGCGATCTCGTCCACGGCCACGCCACGCATGCCGTGCTCGCCGAGAATCGTCGCGACCTTGCCCGCGACATCCTTGTCCTGGGCATTGAAGTACAGCAGGTTGTCGCGCGACGGGCCGGCGGTCTTGCCGGCCGCCAGTTCGATCGGCGCCACCGAGTAGCCGCTGCGACGCAGCGCTTCGCCCACTTCGGACGCCTTCGTCCGCTGCGCTTCGTGCGCGATGTGGATGTAGATCTCGGCCGGGATGGCCTGCAGCACCGCGCCGGCCTGCGCCTGCATGTGGCCGTCGGGATCGCCGCGCATCCGTTGCGCGACCGCGCGACCGGCGCTGTCCTGCTTGAGCTGCATCAGTCGCAGCGCGAGCTGTTCGTGGCCGAGGGCGACGAACGAGGCGTAGGCGAATTCGCGGTCGAAGGGATCGTCCGAGATCAACAGCGGCCGCAGCTTGTCGAGCGCGGACAGCTGATTGGCCTGCAGCTGGCGATAGTTGTTGACCTGGGTGAAATAGGCGCCGACACCGGTCACGCCGACGCCGACGATCAGCGGGGTCAATGCGATCAGGATCTCGTACCAGGCTTTCTTCGACGGGGCGTTGTCGGTCATGCGGCGGTCCTTGCGGCGAAAGACGGTACGGTGTCGGACGGAGGCGTGGTGGCGTCAGCCCAGAAGCCGCAGCAGCGCTTCGCGCGGCAGTTTGCCGGTATCGTTGCGCGGCAGCGCGTCGACGACGCGCAGCCTGCGCGGCAGGAACACCGGATCGATCGACTGGCGCAGCGCGTCGAGGATCGCGCGTTCGTCCAGCCCGGGCGCGACCGCGAGCGCGGCGATCCGGCGCACGCCGGTGATCGCGCAGGGATCGAGCGGCAGGACCACGCCGTCGAGCACGCCGGGCACCGACAACAGGCGCCGGGTGAGATCGCCGAGCGAAGCGCGCTTGCCGGCGATCTCCAGCAGATCGGACTGGCGGCCGCACAACACGAACCGGTGTTCCGGGCGCAGTTCGACCAGATCGGCCAGCAGCATCGGCGCCGGCAGGTGCGGCGCCCGCACCAGGGTGCCGTCGGGCTGCGGCTGCAGTTCCACGCCGGGATAGGCGCGCCATTCGTGATCGCGCGCGGTGCGCCGGTGGGCGACGATGCAGATCTCGGTGGCGCCGAACAGTTCGCGCACTTCGCAGCCGAAACGTTGTTCGGCGGTCGCGGCCAGCGCCTGCGGCAACGGCGCGGTGGCGGTGACGATCCCGGCCAGCGGCGGCAGCGCGATCCCGGATTCGACCAGCGCGCGCAGATGCACCGGCGTGGTCACCAGCAGCGGGGGCGCGTCGGCGTCGCGCGCGGCGCGGGCCACATCCTCGGGAAAGAAGGGGCGGGCGCCGTGCACCGCCGCCGGCGCGAGCAACGGCAGCAGCACCGACAACTCCATGCCGTACATGTGTTGCGGCGGGACCGTGGCGACGATCGGAAGCGACCGCGGGGACGTCTCCTGCGCCGGCCACAGGTGGCGCAGCACGGCGACGTTCTGGGCCGTGCTGAGGCGCAGGCTGGCCCACGTCTTGGGATTGGCCTTCGGCGTGCCGGTGCTGCCGGAGGTGTAGGCGATCAGGGCGACCGCGGCCGGATCGACCTCCGGCATCGGGCCTTCGCGCTTGGGCAGGCGTTCGGGCAGCGCATGCAGGCGCGGCGGCGCGGGCGACAGGCGCACGTCGGCGATGCAGTAGCTGTCCGGCGACTGCTGGCGGACATCGTCGATCGCCGCCGGCGTGCGCGAGGAGGGCAGCAGGGTGGTCTGGCCACGCACGGCGGCGGCGCAGAACGCGACCAGGAAACGGTAGCGGTCCTCGCACAGATTGATCGCGTACGCGGCGTCGGGCAGATCGGCGGCGACACCGCGGACTTCGGCGAGGAAGGTGTCGAGGGCGTGGTGGCCGTGACCGTCGAAGGCGAAACTGCGGCCGCCGGGCCCTTCGGCCAGCGCGATCCGCGTCGCGGGACCGGCGAGTCCTGCGCCGGCGGGTGATTCGATCGCTGCCGACATGTGCCTGCGCCTGCTCCCCTGGGATTGCGGGTCCGCGTGTGCCCGACCCGGGTTTAGCTTACGCTGCGCGACCCGACCGCCTCAAACCGCGCCCTCTTGTCCAACCGCACGTCCTTCGGTCCGGTGCGCTGCGCCTGGTGGCCCTATCGCCGCGGCGAGTCCACCGAGACCCGCGTCCGCGCCTGGCTGGGCGACCTGTGGGCGCTGCCGCCGGCGGCGCTGCATCTGGCCCGCGACGCCCATGGCCGACCGTATCTGGACGCCGGAACCCACCGCGTCGATCTGAACTGGAGCCACAGCGGCGGGCGCCTCATCGCCGCCTGCGCCGAACGCACCCGGGTCGGGATCGACATCGAACTGCTGCGGCCGCGACCGAAGGCCCTGGCACTGGCGCGGCGGTTCTTCGTCCCCGCGGAAACCGACGCGCTGCGCGCCGTCGCCGACGACCCGGCCCGGCTGGAGCGCGATTTCACCCGGCTGTGGTGCGCCAAGGAAGCGGTGCTGAAGGCGCACGGCCGCGGACTGTCGTTCGGGCTGGACAAGTTGCGCTTCGCGCCCGACGCCGACGGCATCCCGCGACTGGTGGACTGCGATCCCGCGCTGGGCCCGCCGGAGGCCTGGCGGATCGACGCCTGGTCGCCGGAGCCGGGCTATTGGGCGACGCTGGCCTGGCGACCGGCACCGTAGCGCGGCGTCGGCGATAATTTCCGCGATGAGCCCCGCGATGACCGCCCCCGACCTCCCCGCCGCCGCCCGCGCCGACCTCGACGCCGGCCTCGCCGCGCTGGGTCTCGACCCGGCGCTGGCCGAGCCGCTGGCCCGCTATCTGGCGCTGATGCTGCGCTGGAACGCCGCCTACAACCTGACCGCGATCCGCGACCCGCGGGAGATGGTGACCAAGCATCTGCTGGATTCGCTGGCGATGGCGCCGTTCGTCGCCGGCCTGCCGACCCTGGCCGATCTCGGCACCGGACCGGGCCTCCCGGGCATTCCGCTGGCGATCGCCACCCCGGGACTGCGGGTGACCCTGGTCGAGTCCAACGGCAAGAAGGCCCGGTTCATGCGCGAGGCGCTGCGTACCCTGGGCCTGGACAATGCCGAGGTGGTCGAATCGCGGATCGAGGCGCTGGATCGGCCCGGGCAGTACGCCGCGATCACCGCCCGCGCCCTGGCCACCCTGCCGCAGATCCTCGCCCTCGGCGGGCACCTGCTGGCCGCGGACGGCGTGCTGCTGGCGATGAAGGGCGCCCGCCCGGACGAGGAGATCGCCGCCCTGCCGCCGGGCTGGGGGATCCGTGAAATCCGGCCGCTGACCGTCCCCGGACTGGCGGCGGAACGCCACCTGGTCACGGTGGCCCGGACCGGATCCGGCGCCGCCTGAACCATCGTCGGACGGCAGCCGCCCCCGGCAACAGGCATAATCTGCGGTTCGGCCCGCGTCCTCCCGGACCCGGGCCCGCCGTTTGATCGACGTTCTCCACCGAAAGACCTCCACCGAGACCCGGACCCGCCCATGGCCCGCATCATCGCCATCGCCAACCAGAAAGGCGGGGTCGGCAAGACCACCACCTCGGTCAATCTCGCCGCCGCGCTCGCGCAGGCGCCCAAGCGCGTGCTGCTGGTCGATCTCGACGCCCAGGGCAACGCCACCATGGGCAGCGGCGTCGACAAGCGCGAGGTCGCCGGCTCCACCTGCGACGTCATGCTGGAAGAGATGCACGCGGTCGACGCCATCGTGCGCACGCCCGAAGGCTTCGACCTGCTGCCGGGCAACAACGACCTGACCGCCGCCGAGATCGAGCTGATGGACGAGCCCGGGCGCGAACAGCGTCTGCGCCGCGCGCTCGATCCCCTGCGCGACCGCTACGATTTCATCCTCATCGACTGCCCGCCGGCGCTGTCGCTGCTCACCCTCAACGCGCTGACCGCCGCCGATTCGGTGCTGGTGCCGATGCAGTGCGAGTACTACGCGCTGGAAGGCCTGAGCGCCCTGCTGCAGACGATCGACGCGCTGAAGGCGAAGCTCAATCCCGCGCTCGAGATCGAAGGCGTGCTGCGCACCATGTTCGACGTGCGCAACAACCTCGCCAACGCGGTCTCCGCCGACCTCACCGCGCATTTCGGCGACAAGGTGTTCCGCACCATCGTGCCGCGCAACGTGCGCGTGGCCGAAGCGCCCAGCCACGGCGTGAGCATCGTCGGCTACGACAAGGCCTCGCGCGGCGCGATCGCCTACCTCGGCCTCGCCGGGGAAATCATCCGCCACCAGCGCGAGCGCGCGCAGAAATCACGTACCAGTTCCCCGGAGACCTCCGCATGACCGCCACCAAGAAGCGTGGACTTGGCCGCGGCCTCGAAGCCCTGCTCGGCCCCAAGGCCGCGGCGGAGGCGCCCGCGCTCGAAGCCACGCCCGCCGACACCCTGCGCATGCTGCCGATCGATGCGCTGACGCCCGGCAAGTATCAGCCGCGCCGCGCGATGGACCCGGGCAAGCTCGCCGAGCTGGCCGAGTCGATCAAGGCCCAGGGCGTGATCCAGCCGGTGGTGGTGCGCGAGATCGCCCGGGACAAGGGCGGCAAGGTCTACGAGATCATCGCCGGCGAACGCCGCTGGCGCGCGTCGCAGCAGGCCGGGCTGAAGGAAGTCCCGGTCGTCGTCCGCGAAGTCGACGACCGCACCGTGGTCGCGATGGCGCTGATCGAGAACATCCAGCGCGAAGACCTCAACCCGCTGGAAGAAGCGCAGGCGCTGCAGCGCCTGATCGACGAATTCGATCTGACCCACGCCCAGGCCGCGGAAGCCGTCGGCCGCTCGCGCGCCGCGGTCTCCAACCTGCTGCGCCTGCTGGAACTGCCGGCCGACATCCGCACGCTGGTGGAAACCCGCGCGCTGGAAATGGGCCACGCCCGCGCGCTGCTGTCGCTGACCCCGCAGGCGGCGATCGCGCTCGCCCGCCAGGCCGCGGAGAACGGCTGGTCGGTGCGCGAGGTCGAACACCGCGTGCAGCAGCTCAGCGCCGGCCAGATCCCGACCACCGCCAAGGCGAAGACCGCCAACGGCAAGGCCAAACCGCAGGCCGACATCGCCGCGCTCGAACGCGACCTGTCGGAATCGCTGGGCGCGAAGGTCAACGTCCTGCACGGCCGCGGCGGCAAGGGCCGGCTGGTGATCCACTACACCGACCTGGACACGCTGGACGGGCTGCTGGAGCGGTTGAAGGCGCGCGGCTGAGGCCGGCGATCGCCGGGGGAATCGTCACGACGATTCGGCGGTAATGTGTGCTGCGTGGCGCGACCGCGCAGTCCGACCGGATGCAACGCGGGACGCGCGCCACGCCTGTCTGGAAACAGGCGCGCCGCCTGTTTCCCTCGCCTCCCGGATCAAAGGATTGCCAATGCTCCGTCCGCTGCTGCTGTTGCTGGCCCTGTCTCCCCTCGTCCTGTCGATCACCGGACCGGCCAACGCCGCGAAGGCGCCGCCCTACACCTACACGCGCATCGGCAACGCCGCCGATGTCGCGCCCACGCCCACGCCCGGCGTGGTCCTCATGGGCGGCGGCACCGATGTCGATGCCGCATTCCAGTGGATGTGCCAGCGCGCCGGCAACGGCGATTTCCTGGTGATCCGCGCCACCGGGACCGATGCCTACAACCCCTACATCCGCGACCTCTGCCCGAACCTCAATTCGGTCGCCACCCTGATCATTCCCGACGCGGCCAGCGCCAACAGTGCGACGGTCGCGGACCTGCTGTCGAAGGCCGAAGCGGTCTGGATCGCCGGCGGCGATCAATCGAACTACATCAACTTCTGGACCGGCACGCCGGTACAGATCACGCTCAACGCTTTGATCGCCAGCGGTACGCCGGTCGGCGGCACCAGCGCCGGGCTGAACGTGCTGACCCAGTTCGTATACACCGCCCAGGCCAGTCAGGGCGCCACGTCGGCGCAGGCACTGGCCGATCCTTTCCATCGCACGATGAGCTTCGGCCGCGACTTTTCCGCCGTACCGGTCCTGCAGGGCATCATCGGCGATCCGCATTTCGCGGCCCGCGACCGCATGGGCCGCGACCTTGCCTTCCTGTGCCGGATGGCGACGAACGGCTGGAGTCCCGCACCGAAGGGCATCGCCGTGGATGAACAGACCGCGCTGCTGATCGACGCCCAGGGCGCAGGCAGCGTGGTCGGCAGCGGTCGCGCGTATTTCTTCCGCGCCCCGGGCATGCCCGAAGTCTGCCGCAGCAGGACACCGCTGACCTATCGCAACATCGCGGTCGACCGCATCGCCGCCGGGGACGGCTTCAACCTGACCACCTGGCAGCGCAACGGCGGCACCGGCTATTCGGTGTCGGCCAATGCCGGCGTGCTCAGCTCGACCCAGGCCGGCGGCGCGATCTACTGACCGTCCACGACCGGCTGCGGCGACGCGGCCGGTCGGCAGGGCGCGGCCCAGACGGTATCCTAGGCGGGATGAACTCCGAACCCGCGCTCTCCGTCGTCGTCCCCGTCTTCAACGAACGGGACAATGTCGCCCCCCTGATTTCCGAAATCACCGCCGCGCTGCGCGGGCTGACCGCATTCGAGATCGTCTACATCGACGACCATTCGCGCGACGACACGCTCGCGGTGCTGCAGGGACTGAAGGCGAGCACGCCCGAGCTGCGCGTGCTGCATCACGTCAATCAGAGCGGGCAGAGCACCGCGGTGCGCACCGGCGTGAAGGCCGCGCGGGGGGCGTGGATCGCGACCCTCGACGGCGACGGCCAGAACGATCCGGCCGACATCCCGAAGCTGCTGGCGAAACGCGACGAATCCGCGGCCGACGTGAAACTGTTCGCCGGCTGGCGCGTGAACCGCAAGGACACCGGCAGCAAACGCTGGGCGTCGAAGTTCGCCAACGCGATCCGCAGCCGGATGCTGCACGATTCCACGCCCGACACCGGCTGCGGCATCAAGCTGTTCGAGCGCGACGCCTTCCTCGATCTGCCGTATTTCGACCACATGCACCGCTATCTGCCGGCGCTGATGCAGCGCGCGGGCTGGAAGACGGTGAGCGTGCCCGTGAACCATCGCCATCGCGCCAGCGGCGTGTCCAAGTACAACAATCTCAACCGCGCCCTGGTCGGCCTGCGCGATCTGCGCGGCGTAGCCTGGCTGATCGTGCGCAGCAAGCGCACCGCGGTCGAGGAAGTCTGAGCATGGAACCGGTCGTCGCCGATGTCATGAACTCGCCGATTTCCTGGCTCGCCTGGACCGGTCTGCACGCCTCGCCGTGGAAACTCATCGGCCTCACCGGCGCGCTGATGTTCGGTTGCCGCTGGGTCGTGCAGTTCATCGCCAGCAAGCGCGCCGGCAAACCGGTGATCCCGCGCCTGTTCTGGTACATGAGCATCGTCGGCAGCCTGATGACGCTCAGCTACTTCCTGTTCTCTTCCAAGCAGGACTCGGTCGGCATCCTGCAGAATCTGTTCCCGGCGTTCACCGCCTGCTACAGCCTGTATCTGGACATCAAGCATCGCGGTTGGCATCGGGATCGCAACTCGCATTGAAACGGACGCATGTCCGTTTCGAAATCCCGCATCATCGCGACACGGGCCCGCTGCTCTTCATTTGGACGAAAGCAGCGTGTCCATCGCGGCTGACGCGATCTGCTCGGCAAGCGCGTCATCCGAAACCGCCCGTGCCAGCGTGACGCTGCCGACCAGCGTCGCCAGTGCGGACCATGCCGCCGCTTCCGTCCTGGGCGCGCCTTTCGATATCGGCCCCGCGAGCATCGCGTCGACGACTTCGCGCAGTCTGGACTGGTAGGCATCGCGCGATGCCGCATCAGCCCGCGCGAGCTCGGGGCTCAGGCTCTGCAGCGCACAGCTTTCCGACAACGCGCACTGGCGTTTGGCGCCCAGATAGAAACGCACGAAAGCCGGCCACCAGTCCTTGCCATGCGCCTCCTGCAGCGCCGTGATGCCCGCGGCGAGTTGGCGCATGCCGTCCTCCACCGCATCGCGGAACGCAGCGGCTTTGGAGTCGAAATGCACATAGAACGCGCCTGAAGTGACGCCCGCCTCCTTCGCCAGCGCATCCACGCCCACGCCGCCGAAGCCGCCATTGCGGAACCCGCGACCGGCGGCTTCGAGGATGCGTTGACGCGTCTGCTGCTTCTGCACGGCGCGGTTCTGCGCGGTGCGGCTCTGGGCGGTGCGGGACATGGGCGCCGGGCCAACAGGAGGGGAGAGCCCCATTGTAGTTGACAGCATCACGATCGTTATGTAATTTCACATAACGATCGTTATCTAAATGTTTTCTCCCCTCATCAGGAATCGCCGCCATGCCCATCACCCTCACGCTCACCGAGGGCGTTCTGCCCTCCGACGCCATCAAGACCGCGGTCGCTCGCATCACGGACGCCTTCCTCCGCCATCACGGGATGGCCGGCAACCTCGTGATGACCCCGAACGTCACCGCCCACGTCAATGTGTTGCCGAAAGGTCTGTCGTTCGCCGGCGGCCAGGAAGTCGAAGGCGCCTGGATCGAAACGAAGACGCCTTCGTTCGCGCTGGCCGATCGCGACATCCAGAAAAGCTTCTTCGACGAAGCCACCGGCATCATCCAGGAACTCTCCGGCGGGGCCCTTCCCAGGGAGCGCATCTGGGCCAACGGCGTCCACGCGGTGGACGGCACCTGGAACCTCAACGGCACCCCGCTGACCAATGCCGAAATCGGCGCCGCGGTCGCCCGGGGCTGACCGATCGTCTTCAGGCCATCGTCTGCGCGCGCGGTCCGGCCCGGCGGTCGGACCGCGCCCGACGCACACACCGGAACGCCCATGAAAAGCCATATCCACCAGCCCATCGGGATCCTCCACACCATGCTGCGCGTGGGCGATCTGGATCGTTCGATCGCGTTCTACACCGGCATGCTCGGCATGCGTCTGTTCAGCAGGGAAACCTATCCGGACGGACGGTTCACGCTGGCGTTCGTCGGCTATGGCGACGAAGCCGCGGCGAGCACGATCGAACTGACGTGGAACTGGGACCGGACACACTACGAACACGGCACCGGCTACGGCCATATCGCACTTGCCGTGCGCGATGTGGCCGCGACGTGTTCGGCGCTGGAGACCGCAGGCGCGCGCGTGATCCGCGCCGCCGGCCCGATGCGTGCACGATCGCCGGAACGCGACGATGTGGACATCATCGCGTTCATCGAAGACCCGGACGGATACCGGATCGAACTGATCGAAACCGCGGCGTAAGGGCGCGACGACCGGACCAGAAATGTGCCGTCTTCCTTCCCGGCAGACCGGCGCAGCCTACCTGCGCAGCATCCGCAATCCCGCGTAGACCACCACCAACGCGCCCAGCGCGATCCCGATCGCCGCCCATTCGTCGGCCTTGAGCGTGGTCACGATCGCCAGCATCGCCACGAACGAGACCAACGGAATCGCGGGTCCGCCCGGAAGCCGGAACGGCACCGCGTCGCCGTCGCGCAGATCGATGCGCTGCGCGCGCCATGCGGCCAGGCTGACCATGCCGTACATCAGGCAGATCGCGCCGCCGGAAATCAGCGCCAAGGTGTCGAACGTGCCGCCCAGCGCGAGCGCCCACGCGAATCCCGCGTGCACCGCCAGCGCCAGCAGCGGCACGCGGTGGGTCGCGGTGACCCGGCCGAACGCGCGCGGCAGATAGCCGTCGCGGCCCAGCGCGAACACCAGCCGCGAGGTGCCGAACAGGTTGCCCAGCAGGAAACCCGTCATCGAAATGCAGGCGGTGACCAGCAGCAACGTGCGGCCCGGCGCCCACAGCGCGGCGGCGGTGTCGGCGATCGGCACGCCGCTCTTCGCCAGCGCATCGCCGAGCAGGCCCTGGCCGACGATCTGCAGGCCGAGATACAGCAGCACCACCAGCAGGATCGCCGCGATCGTCGCGCGCGGCACGTTGCGCGCGGGATCGCGCAGTTCGCCCGACGGCACCAGCGCGGTTTCCATGCCCGAGTACGCGAACATCACCAGCACCATCGATGCGCCCAGCGCGGACACCGAGGGCACGTCGCCGAACGCGAAGCTGACCCGGCTCCAGTCGACGAACCACACGCCGATGGCGGCGAGCAGGAACAGCGGCAGCAGTTTCAACGTCGCCAGCACCGCGATCGCGCGCGCGCCCAGCTTCACGCCGAACGCGTTCAGCGCGAACAGCAGCAGATAGACCACGGTCAGAAGGCCGGCGCGGGCGTAGGGATCCGCGAACGCCGGTACCAGCGTCGCGACCTGCACCGACAGCGCTGCGGCGACGCCGGCGCTGGACGCGATGTTGCTGATCCACATCAGCGCACCGGCGAGGAAACCCGCGAACGGCCCGAACACCGCGGTGAGATAGGTGTAGGGCCCGCCGGTGGCCTGGGCGCGGCTGCCGATGGCGGCGAAACACAACGCGACCGGCACGATGGCCAGCGCGCCCGCCAGCAACGCCAGTGGCGCCGCGCTGCCCATCTGCGTCGCCAGCGCCGACGGCATCCGGAAGATGCCGCCGCCGATGATCACGTTGATCACCGCGGCGGTCAGCGCGAAGGTGCCGACCGCGCGGATCAGCGCGGCATCGCCCTGCAGCGGGCGGGCGGGGGACGCATCGGACATGGTCGCGGGATCCGGAACGGGACGAAGCGCGCAGCCTCGCATGGCGGCCGCGGGTTTGGCGAGGGTCGCCGCGTTGCGGCGCGGCATTGCAGGAGCGCCGGAAGGCGCGACGGGCCCAGGCAAGATCGTCCGCAACCCGTCGCGCCTTCCGGCGCTCCCACGGGGAGTTGCCGCAGGCGATGCCGTGCCACGGGCGGGTTCGGGTTAGCATCGAACGCACTCACCGGAGACCCCGCATGCGTACGACCCTGCTCGCCCTGTCCCTCGCCGCCGCACACGGCACGATGCTCGCCCCGACCGCACGGGCCGCCGACGCGATCCGGCCCGAAGTCGCGCAGCAGGCACAGCGGCTGCAATCGAGCGTGCTGGCCTGGCGTCGCGATCTGCACCAGCACCCGGAGCTGGGCAACCGCGAAGTGCGCACCTCGAAACTCGTCGCCGACCATCTGCGCGCGCTCGGGCTGGAGGTGAAGACCGGGATCGCCACCACCGGCGTGGTCGCGGTGCTCAAGGGCGGCAAACCCGGTCCGCGGATCGCGATCCGCGCCGACATGGACGCGCTGCCGGTGACCGAACGCAACGGCCTGCCGTTCGCGTCGAAGGCCACTTCGACCTTCCGCGGCGAAACCGTCGGCGTGATGCACGCCTGCGGCCACGACGCCCACACCTCGATCCTGATGGGCGTGGCCGAGGCGCTGGCGGCGATGAAGGCCGATCTGCCGGGCGAAGTGCTGTTCGTGTTCCAGCCGGCCGAGGAAGGTCCGCCGGACGGTGAGGAGGGCGGCGCCGAGGAAATGCTGGCGCAGGGCATCTTCCGCGACTTCAGGCCCGAGGCGGTGTTCGGCCTGCACGTGTTCAGCACGCTCAACGCCGGCCAGGTCGGCTGGCGCAGCGGCCCGGCGATGGCCGCGTCCGACCGCTTCAACATCGTGATCCAGGGCCGCCAGACCCACGGCTCGCGGCCGTGGGGCGGCGTCGACCCGATCGTCGCCGCGGCCGACGTGATCGGCAGCGCGCAGACCATCGTCTCGCGTCGGCAGAACATTTCGCGCCTGCCGGTGGTGGTCAGCTTCGGCGCGATCAAGGGCGGCATCCGCTACAACATCATTCCCGACAGCGTCGAACTGATCGGCACCATCCGCACCTTCGACGAGGACATGCGCAGCGCGGTGTTCAAGGATCTGCAGAACGTCGCCGAACACGTCTCCGCCGCGCACGGCGCGACCGCGATCGCGAAGATTCCCGACACCAAGGGCAACCCGGTGACGGTGAACGATCCCGCGCTGACCGCGCGCATGCTGCCCAGCCTGGTACGCGCGGCCGGCAAGGACAACGTGGTCGAGATGGGCCTGAACATGGGCGCCGAGGATTTCTCGTTCTACGCCCGCGAAGTGCCCGGCTTCTTCTTCTTCGTCGGTTCGACGCCGAAGGGCCAGGACCCGAACAAGGCGCCGTCGAATCATTCGCCGGAATTCTTCCTCGACGAATCGGCGCTCGACGTGGGCCTGCGCAGCATGCTGCAGGTCACGCTGGATTATCTGCACGGCGCGGGCTGACGCGCCGCTTCCGCTTTCAGGATATCGACGGTGGAGCAGCCGAAGCCGCTCCACCGATGACGCGGGCGCCGGCGATCAGCGCGGCGATGCGGGCGGACTGACGGTGACCGGCGCGGCGACGGCGTCCGCAGCGACCGGCGACGACGGTTCCTCCAGCGGCACTTCCGCCGGGAACACCCGGATCCATTCCCCCGGCGCGGCGACGGTAACGAAACCGTCCCGGCTCTCCAGCACGACACCGCGGACATCTTCGGGTTTGCCGTTGACGATCAGCGCGGTCCGCGTCTTGCCGTCGACGTCCGGCACCGTCACCGGGTCCGGGCCGATGCCGGCGCTCACCAGCCGGCGCAGACCGTCGTCCACGGCCTCCAGCACGGGCTTCGCGCCATCGGCGGCCCAGTAGGCGATCGCGTCCGCGCCTTCCGGCGCGGGGCGCGAGATGTAGGACAGTTTCAGCGTGCGCGCCAGCGCGTAGCGATTGTTGCTCTGGCGTTCGTACACGGCGACGTCGGTGGTCAGCACCACGCGCCGGTTGTCGCCGCTGAGGCTGACGATCGGGCCGGCCTTGGCGTCGAACATGAAGACCGTGCCGGGCTTGGCCTGGCCGACCGCCTGCTTGAGGAAATTCTGGCTCGCTTCCGGCGCCAGCACCTTGCGGGCGATCGGATGCCCGGCATCGGCGAGCGCGGCGCCCAGCGAATCGAGGACGCGCTGTTTGAGCGCGCCGTCGTTCAACGGCGTGCGGATGGCCGCGATCTCGCGATTGCGCGCGGCCTGGATCGACGCTTCGATCATGATCCCGCCGATCGCACCGCCGACCGCGCCGGCGGCGACCGCATTGCCCATCGACATCCCGGGCATCTGCGCGAGCTGCTGGTTCTGGCTCCAGACCACCGACTGCAGCGCCATGTCCGCGCCGGGAACCACGCCGACCTGGCCGTAGAAGGTCTTGATGGTCTTGTCGATCAGGACGTAGTCACCCTCGGCGGACACGTCCTGGGCATGGGCGGCGGTGGCGCACCCGAACGCGAGTGCGAAAAGAAGCGCGAAACGGCGCATGGCGGATGTCCCCCCGGGGATGGCGAAAGCCCGGCATTCTAAGAGCCGGCGCGGGATCGGCCCAGACCCGCGAAGCACCCGACCGACCGTCGGCACTCCGGGCGATAATGCCGGCATGACCCATCCCGACATTCCCCTCGGCCGCGAGGTCGCGTATCCCGACCATTACGATCCGTCGCTGCTGTTCCCGATTCCGCGCGCGCAGGGGCGGGCGGAGATCGGCGTCGAAGCGGCCGCGCTGCCGTTCGTCGGCCACGACCGCTGGCACGCCTACGAGCTGAGCTGGCTCGACGCCCGCGGCAAACCGGTGGTCGACACCGCGACACTGAGCGTGCCGGCGGATTCGCCGCAGCTGATCGAATCGAAGTCGCTGAAGCTGTATCTCAACTCGTTCAACGCCGCGCGCTTCGCCGATCCGGCGCAGGTGCGCGACACGCTGATCGCCGATCTGTCCGCCGCCGCCGGCGCCACGGTCGCGGTGGCGTTCGGTCTGCCGCCGTGCTTCGACGGCGTCATCGGCGCCACCTCCATCGACGGCCTGGACATCGACATCGACCGCTACGGTCCGCCCGACGCCGGTCTGCTGTCGGCGGACGACGACACGATCGTCGACGAGGTGCTGCATTCGGCGCTGCTCAAGTCGAATTGCCCGGTCACCGGCCAGCCCGACTGGGCCGGCGTGCGCATCGCGTATCGCGGGCCGCGCATCGATCCGGCCGGGCTGCTGCGCTATCTGGTGTCGTTCCGCGATCACGCCGAATTCCACGAGCAATGCGTGGAACGGATCTTCGTCGACCTGCAGGCGCACTGCCGGCCGCGGACGCTGTCGGTGGAAGCGCGCTACACCCGCCGCGGCGGGCTCGACATCAATCCGTGGCGGGGCACCGCGGACGCGGCCGTTCCCGCGCCCGGGCGCGATCCGCGGCAGTAGCCGCGGCCGCACGAAAAATACACGGAATCGGTATGGTTTCTTGACGTTCCGCGTGTCACTGTGGCCGGGCCCACCAGGCAGGAGCCGTCCACATGACCACCCCAGACAAGAAACCCGACTTCTCCAACGTGCAGAGCTCGGTGTCCAGCACCGAGCAGGAACGCCCCGATTTCTCCAATGTGCAATCCACGGTCGTCTCGACCGAGGAAGTCCTCGGCGGCGGCGGCGGGGAACAGTCCTACACCGTCGAGAAGGGCGACACGCTCTCGCACATTTCCAAGCGCTTCTACGGCAAGGCGAAATTCTGGCGCCAGATCCATGAAGCCAACCGCGACACGATCGAGAACCCGGACCGGATCTTTCCCGGCCAGGTGATCCGGCTGCCGGCGATCGACGTGGACGGCGATGGCGATCCCGACGATCCGTCCGAGGGCTGACGCCGCCGTCCCTGCACGCTTCGCGATTTGCCGTTGCGGTACCCGACACCGGTACCCCCGACGGTTACCCCAGGACATCCACCGTTTCGAGGACCCCAGCCATGACCCGCATCCGTCTCTCACAGGCCCTGCTCGTCGCCGCGATCGCCAGCGTCGCCGTCGTCGGCTGCAAGAAGAAAGAAGAGGCCGCACCAGCCCCGGCGCCCGCGCCGGCGCCCGCCCCCGCGGAACCGGCACCGCCGCCGCCGGCCCCGGCGCCGACCGCTTCGGTCGTGAGCGTCGATCTCGGCACCGCCACCGGTCCGGACATGAAGCTCACCGCGACCGCGACCAGCTTCAAGCCCAAGGACAAGATCATCGTCTCCGTCGGCACCACCACCAGCGATCCGGCCGCATCGGTCGCCGGCAAGCTCGACGTCAAGCTCGTCTACGTCAACGGCGCCGAAATGATGGACGTGAAGACCGAGACCCGCGATTTCAGCTTCGCCGGCCCGGGCACCACGAACGTCGAATTCGCCAAGCCCGACGGCTGGCCGACCGGCAAGTACAAGGTCGACGTGTCGCTCGACGGCACCGTTGTGCAGAGCAGGGAGTTCGACGTCGCCAAGTGACCCGCGCGAACGCGTGCGGCATGCGGAGGGCGCGGCGCAGGCCGCGCCCTTCGTGCGTCCGGGGAGCGCATGCCGCGGCCGGACGTCGGCGGGCGTCGCGATCTGCGGCCGGATGTGCCGGTTCCGCCGGCCATCCGCGCGGGGTTGGGGTTACCCTGTGCGCCCCGTCCCGGCCCCCGCACCATGTCCGCCACCGATCTGCTCGACGACGCCCGGCTCGAACGGCTGTCCGACCTCCTCGACACCCGCGCCGTCCCCTTCAAGGGATTCAACCTCGAAGCCCTCGACGGCTTCCTCTCCGCGCTCGCGGTCTCGCCGGAGACGGTGCCGCCGGAGGAATGGATGCCGGTGGTCTGGGGCGGCAAGCCGCCGCGCTGGGACAACGCCGAGGAAGCCGCCGAGGTGGACGCCCTGCTGATGGCGCACTGGCGCACGGCGGAGCAGCGCGTGCGTTTCGACGGCGACGAACTGCCGGTCCATCTCGGCCCGCTGCTGTGGCTGCCCGAGGACCCGTCCGAACACGACGATGACGAACTGGACGTCGGTCGCGACTGGGCCTACGGCTTCTTCCGCGCCGTGGACCTGCGCGAAGCGGCGTGGGACGCGTGGCTGGACGCACAGGACTGGATCGACGAGATCTTCGACCTGCTCGACCGCATCGCCAGCGGCGAAGTGCTCGGCGAAGACCCGACCGCCGAACCCGTGCCGCTCGACTACAAGGAGCGCATCGGCATCATCGCCGGCCTGCCGGGCATGCTGTCCGACCTGCACCACCACCGCATCGACGCCCTCACCCCGCGCACGCCGCGCCGGCGCGCGATCACCCCCGACCGCAACGACCCGTGTCCGTGCGGCAGCGGCAAGAAATACAAGAAGTGCCACGGCGCGGGCTGAGCGCGACGCAGCGCGCGTTCAACCGCCCTGTCGCGCCTTCCACGCCGCCAACACCTCGACTTCGCGCTCGGGTTTGATGCCCGCGCGCAGGCCGGCGTTGCGGCGCTCTTCCGGCAACGCGTCGTACCACGCGAGGGTCGCGGCGACGGTGTCGGCGAGGCTGCGGAAGGTGAGGCCCGCGGCGATCGCCTTCGCGTTGCTGCGGGTGTGGAAGCCGGCGCTGTCGCCGTCGCGCGGCACCCACACCGGCATGTCGGTCCAGGACGAGACGTTCTGTGTTTCGAGGAACCCGGCCGGCACGAACACGAGCTCCGCGTCGGACGCGGTCGCCGCGCGGATGCCGCGCAGCAGCGTGCCCATGTCGAGGTCGCGGTCGGGACCGATGGCGTTGAACGTACCGCGGATCCTGCGTTCCGCGAGGCGGACCATCCATTCGCCTAGATCGCGCGCATCGACGAATTTCACCGGATCGGCGCCGTCGCCCGGACACAGCACGTCGCCGCCGCGACGCAGACGCAGCGGCCAGTAGGTGAAGCGATCGGTGTCGTCACCCGGGCCGACAATCAGACCGGGACGCACGATCGTCGCGTCGTCGCCGAAATGGCGCCGGGTTTCGGCTTCGGTCGCGGCCTTGAGCCCGGGATATTTGCGCATGTCCGCGCGCAGCGAGGTCATGGTTTCGCCCAGCGCATCGCCGTCGAACGACGCCAGCGGCGCGGATTCGTCCTGCCCGGGCGTCGCGTTGTCGGCATAGGCCGACAGACTGGAGATCATCGTGTAGCCGCCGACATGGCCCTTGAGCACCGCGGCCGCATCGCGGATCCACGCCGGCACGCTGCTGGGATTGTCGATCACCGCATCCCAGCGGCGTCCCCTGGCCACTTCGGCGCGCAGCGAGGCGTAATCATCGACGTCGCGATCGCCCAGCAGTTGTTCGACATGCCCGGGCCATTCCGGCTGCTTGCGGCCACGGTTGAAGATCGTCACCCGATGCCCGCGCGCCAGCGCGTAACGCACCTGATGCGGCCCGGTGAGTCCGGTGCCGCCGAGGATCAGCAGATCGAGCGGCGCATCGGTCTTCGCCGGCGCCACCGGCCGTGCATCGGCGTGCACGCCGATCGCGGCCGCGGCCAGACCGAACGCGCCGAGCTTCAGGACATCGCGTCGTTGCAGGGTCATGCGGGGCTCCGGGCAGACGTGGCCTGCGATCATCGTTCTCCGAATGCCTGGTCGCGGCCCGTGCCGGAAGTCAGCGCGGGGACCACGGCGGGGCGCGGACCGGGCCGGACGACGATGCCCCGGGAATCCCCGGGGCATCGTGCTGTGACACATCGTGCGATGACGCCATGAACGCGCTTGATCGATCGGCAACGATCAACCCAGCACCAGGGTCAGACCGAAGCGGCTGAGGATCGGGCTGATCGGCTGGAACCAGCTGATCGGGCTGGCGACGCTGCAGTTGTTGGTCTGACCGGCGGGCAGCTGGCCGCCCGAGGTCACGCCCTGGGCCTGACCGGCACCGGTGATCCACGAACCACCGGAATCGCCCTGACCGGCGCAGGCGCTGGAGCGGGTGAGACCGGTGACGTTGCCGGTGCCGTAGTTCACCGTGTTGTTGTAGGACACCACCGTGCCGCAGCGCCAGCCGGTGGTGCGGCCGGAACGGCAGACCGCCGCGCCGATCGGCGCCACGGTGCGACCCAACACGCGCTGCACGGTGCCGTTGTACTTGGTCACCTGGCCGAACAGGGTGTCGGTGCTGCGCACGTTCGCCCAGGCCTGATCGCCGCCGGGGTAGTACTGGCCCTGCACCGAGCCGACCAGCGTGCCCGACAGACGCACCTGGGTACCGACGCCGCCGCAATGGCCGGCGGTGGCGAAGCCCTTGGTGGCGCCACGGGTCACCGCGAAGCCGATCGAGCACAGACCGCCGCCGGACTGGTATTCGGCGCCGCCGACCACGTTGAGGAAGGTCGTCGGCGCTTCGTACGGCGACATCTCGAAACGCACCATGCCCGGATCGATGCTGCTGGCGGCGATGAAATCCACCGCGCGCAGCGCATGGCCCGGCGCGACCGTCACCACGACGCTGTTGCCGGGCACGTCCACCGCCCAGGCATGCACGCCGACGAGACGGCTCTTCTGCACGGTGCCGGCGTGGATCGCATCCAGTTCGGCCGCCGCGCTGCGCAGCTGACGCAGGCTGTAACGATGCTGGCGCACTTCGATGCCGGCCGCGGCCGCGGCCTTGGCCGAGCCGGTGGTGGCGACGACGTAACGGTACTGACCGTCGGCGCCGCGTTCCAGCCAACTGCCGGCGTAGCGTTCGCCCAGTTGCCTGCTGACGCGTGCTTCGTTGACGTAGGCGGTGCGCTCGGCGTTGAAGTACTGCGCCAACTGCGCGTCGTTCATGCCGAGGTCGCGTTTCATCGCATTGGCGACGACCTTGCTGAGCACCGGCTCGCGCTCGGCGGCCGAGGTGTTGCCGATGGCGAACACGGCGGCGGCCAGCGACAGGGCGATGACCGTGCGACGGGCGGAACGGCGGTGATGCGTCTGGGACATTGACTTCGCTCCTTGAAATGAATGGGACTTGCGGATGTGCGGCCGTGCGCGAACGCGCGCCGGCGACCGTGCGGCGGCACTGCGTCCACCTGCACCGCGCGACCGTATCGCACGCGAACGCGTCGATGTCGTGCGCACGCTCTCAGAACACTTCCACTCAAAAACGGCGAAAGACATGTGCAGCGCAACAATCCGCGCGCGTATGGAGATGGGCCATCGAACCCGCGGTGCATCGACATCCGCGGATCGAGGATGCTGCCGACGGCATGACATGCCGTCGTTCCGGCGCGAGCACGGCTCTCTTCCCGGATGCGCGGCTGTCAGTCCGCACAGTACGTATCAAGGATCCCGGCCGGTACGCATTTCCTGATCTGTTACGCTCCAGTGGCGCTCACGTCAAAGGCGACTTGCGTTCCGGCTAGAGCGCATTTCCTGATCTGTTACGCTCGCCATCCGCATCGGCCACGTCCAGATCGATGTTCCGGCTAGAGCGCATTTCCTGATCTGTTACGCTCGTGCGCGACGTGGTAGTACTTGCCGCCGTTGTTCCGGCTAGAGCGCATTTCCTGATCTGTTACGCTCCTGCACGCGCTCACCCGGCGTCGCGCGGAAGTTCCGGCTAGAGCGCATTTCCTGATCTGTTACGCTCCAGTTTCTTGCGCTGTTCTTCGATCCGCTTGTTCCGGCTAGAGCGCATTTCCTGATCTGTTACGCTCTTGAAGTTGAAACCGACGCTTGATGTCTGCGTTCCGGCTAGAGCGCATTTCCTGATCTGTTACGCTCTTGCTGACTGGCAAGCCGCTTGCCTCTGAGGTTCCGGCTAGAGCGCATTTCCTGATCTGTTACGCTCGCCATGCAGTTACGCCTCATGATCAGGTTCGTTCCGGCTAGAGCGCATTTCCTGATCTGTTACGCTCAGTAACCGGCGGCCAGTGGCCAGCGCGAACGTTCCGGCTAGAGCGCATTTCCTGATCTGTTACGCTCGGCGGCGAGCGAGATATCACCCTCAGTGTCGTTCCGGCTAGAGCGCATTTCCTGATCTGTTACGCTCCTGACGTTCTGGCTGTGCTCGGCGAGATCCGTTCCGGCTAGAGCGCATTTCCTGATCTGTTACGCTCACCACCCTGAAGTTCCGGCTGGTGCCGATGGTTCCGGCTAGAGCGCATTTCCTGATCTGTTACGCTCCAAGGCCATGCCGTCGCCGGTGTTGTTCTGGTTCCGGCTAGAGCGCATTTCCTGATCTGTTACGCTCCAAGTAAAAATTCTGGCCCGGATGATCCTCGTTCCGGCTAGAGCGCATTTCCTGATCTGTTACGCTCTGGGGTGGCAAGGTGCGCGTGATCAGTACGGTTCCGGCTAGAGCGCATTTCCTGATCTGTTACGCTCTCGGCGTCTACACCCCGGACGAGGTCGAAGTTCCGGCTAGAGCGCATTTCCTGATCTGTTACGCTCGGCCGCATGGGCAACGGGGCAGAGTCCACGGTTCCGGCTAGAGCGCATTTCCTGATCTGTTACGCTCTGGACAGCTAGCTTAGCGCATTACCGCCAAGTTCCGGCTAGAGCGCATTTCCTGATCTGTTACGCTCCACGTTTGCGATGAATGGAAAGGGAGGAACGTTCCGGCTAGAGCGCATTTCCTGATCTGTTACGCTCCGCAGTTCCATAAACCCCTGTCCCGACAGGGGTTTTCTGCCTTCCGGGCTCGGAAAAACGTCGGTCGTTCGCTAGAAAA
Organism: Lysobacteraceae bacterium; assembly: GCA_041919915.1. Lineage (GTDB taxonomy): Bacteria > Pseudomonadota > Gammaproteobacteria > Xanthomonadales > Xanthomonadaceae > Lysobacter_I. Next base: position 329,858 of record JAYRSY010000003.1, on the reverse strand, counting down.
GCGCATATTGCTCGGGGTTCGCGGGCGGTTTGCGGCGTTTGCGATTCTCGAATCGGACAATGCCGGTGTACTGCTTGTCCGTGAAGTAGAGCACATAGACCCGGCCGCCGGCCGGCAGGACCGACTCGACCCGACGGGTGGTGGTCGTGGCCTGTTCGCGGCCCTCGACGAAGCGCAGATACACCGAGTACTGGCAGCGCTCGAATCCGAGGTCGAGCAGGTCGTTACGGAAATCCGTCGCGGCCTTGCGTTCCGCCGGCGTGTCCACCGGCAGATCGAACATCACCAGGACCCACATGAGCCGATATGCGCTGAGCGCACGATTCGCGACGGGACCGTTTTCATTCTTCTTCATCCTTGGCATGACGGCGAGCCCTGGGAGTCAACCGCGGCGGACGGCGTGGCACGTTGGGGGCATCGAGCATGGCGCGCAACGACGCGGCCTGTGCGATCGGCAGGGACAGACGCTGTGCCTGTCCCTCGTACACCTGTGCGAGGGACAGGCACAGGCGCTCGATGGCATTGGCGATGGGCCCGCGCCCATCGCCTGTGCGCAGTGGGCGGGTCATCAACAGGGCGAGTTCGCGCTTGGCGCTCTTGTCGATGTCGTACAGGCCAAGGTCGACACGTTGGCGGACCAGCACATCCACGCAGGGGCGGAACGGCTCCATCAGGTCGTCGATCAATCGCAGGGCATTGCCGTCGTTGGCATGATGCAGCGGCAGGCCCGGGTGCAGACCGGTCGCGACCAGATGGCGCGCCGTCGTCGCGCGCAGCACGGTATAGCCGTAATTGAGCAGGCCATTGATGCCGCCGCCATCCGTGTCGCGGCGGAACCCCTTGCCGAACAGGAGCGACCAGTAGCGGCGGGCGCCCACACCTTCCAGGTTGCCGACATCGCCGGAGCGCACCTTCGGCACCAGGGTCCGCAGGGGCGCTTCGGGCAGACCGAAAACCCCGAGCGCCGCGGCCTGCATCGACAGCTTCGCGCGCACCAGATCCCGCCACAGCCGTTTGCGCAACGGCTTGCCCGCCGCGAGCTGGGCGTCGATCCGCGCGCCCTGACGATGATGGCCGTCCAGTGGCCACAGCACCGCGCGCGGCATCTGGTCGCGGCCGCAGATCACGACGGGAATGCCGCGATCGGCCAGCGCCACCAGCAGATTGTTGCTGATCACGACACCGTGCGCGGTCGCGATGAGCGCCGCCACATCGTCCAGCGGCACCCGGCCCAGTTCGGCGCCGTGGCGCTCGGCGACCAGGAATCCGCGGTCCATGTGCAGATAACGGCCTTGGCCCGCGACTTCGACGATGCGACCGATCATCCGCGGAACCCGGCATCGTTGACGTAACCCAGAATATCCACGCCGACGATGCGCGCCTTGCACGGACGCAGCGCCGACGGCGCCTTGAAGATGTACTTCAGCGCCTTCGTCCGTACCCGCGCATCGACGTTGGCTTCATGGTGATCGACCAGCACGATCTTGCCGTCGGTGAATCCCGTGACCCGCAGAAACCGGGTCTGCCCTTCGATCTCCATCGCCAGAATATCGTCCTTGCGCAATCGCATGAGCAGGGGTCGTCCGCTTCGGGAATGTTTCGCGTGCGTTTCGGTGGAACTCCGATTGGCCTCGTAGGTACTGAGGATTTCGCCATCCCAGCGTCCGTCTTCCTTGAGGACGATGTCGTAGCAGTAGTTGCTGTCGCCCTTCACATAACGGTAATGGCGCCCGTTTCTTCTATCGGCGATCGGGATCACCGACAGGCGCTCTTCCTTGAGGACCCGACGGATTCCGGTTTCCGTGGAGAATGCCTGCAGAGCGGCGCGAATCTCCTTCGCCGACCCCAGCGACTGCAGACGGGCACGCAATCGTTCCCGCAGCCGGACATCGGCGATGCCATCCAGATCGGCGAGCCCCTTGAGACTGTCCAGAGGCACATGGCGACCGACGAGGGGCACGCCCTTGCGATCGGGCCCTCCGCGCAGGCCGTAGTTGGTGTCGTTGTGCAACGCGTCTTCCGGACCATGGTCCGGCTTGTGCGAGACCACCACCTTCGCCAACGTATCCCGCAACGCCTCGCGAAAGCCGGTCCACGGCAGATCCAACGATTCCAGCAAGCGGTTCTCGCCGCGAGACTCCGCGCGTTGCGCCGCCTGCGCCACGCGCTGGATCAACGACCGGTCGCACAGACCGATGACCGCGGCATCCAGCGCGTGATGGCGATGATCGTTCCGATTCTTCGCCCCATCGCCCGACAAGAGACGATTCAAGCCCCAGCGACCACGCAGCAGACCGGTGAGCTTGCCGCTGGCGACCCAGACGTTGTCGGGATGACATACGTAACTCAGATATTGCCGCGCGGCACGCGACAGATACGCCGTATCGACGAGGTGACGGGCGAGGAATTCACGACCTTCGAGAAACTTCTCCAGCGCATCCTCGCGGAAGTGCTCCGCCTTTCGGCGCGCGCCGGGATGACGACTGCCCGCGAAGTGGCGCTCGACGCGCGCCAGGATCGCCGCCCAATCGTATCCGGGAGGCGAGTGCCCGAACGCCTCCCAGGGCGTGCGATCGCGCTTGTCACGATTGGCCTGGCGCAGGCACAACACCTTGTTGCCGATGCCATCGTGCAGCGAACGGGAAAAGGGAAGGATGTGATCCACCTCGACCTCGTCGCCGAACAGCATCGCCCTGCCGATACGCTGACCACTGTAGATGCAGGCGCGATCCAGCGCATCGTCTTCGCCCAGTTCATACCACAATCGCAGACGCAGCCGGTTCTCCGTGTTCGGAGGAAGCCCCAGGGCCATGATTTCGGCATCCAGCGCCTCGTTGCGTTTCTGGTTTTCCGTCTGTTCCCGCTCGATCTCGCGCCTGCGCTCGCCCGACAGGCCGAATTCACGGGCGAGTTCGATCACGAGCTGGTACGGCGGCCCATAGCGACGGATCAGCGCATTGATCAGCTGTCGCAACTGATTCAGACCGATGTGCACGGTCGGATTCGGAATCCTGCCGAACCTGCGTTCGTCCTCGACCTTGGCCGTTTCCATCGGACTGGTGTAGCCGCGCAGGACTTCGCCGTAGTAAGGCAACCTGCGGAAGATCTCGCCGGTGTGCAGCTGCGAATGCGATGCGTATCCGGCGCGCTGCACGGCGATGTCGTAGGTGACGACGTCGCGTTCCAGTTCGGGAACGATGCGCGACAAGGCTTTTCGACCGAGGCTGCCGAAATCCTCCGGCAGACGGATCCCCGCCATGGCCCGGGCCTGTGCCTGGGTAAGGCGCGGAACCTGTTCCAGCGCGCGCAACCAGTGGGTCTCGAAGGGCCGAGGCCGGAGGATCGCCTCCGCCGGGCCGGTGTCTTCGGGCAGTGCCAGCAAGGCTTCGGTCAGGGAGGCATCATCCTCGGCGTGTTCCACGAGGACGGCCAGCGCTTCCCGAGTCTCGGCCGGCAGGTCGTGCCACGCGGCGCCCAGCACGGCCTCGGCCCCGAACTGCGCGGAGACGACATCGCCCCTGAGGCCTCTGCGCTTCTCGGATTCGAGATTGAAGGCGGTGGCTTTGCCCAATCCTGCGGCCCGGGCGAGTCTCGCGAAAGTGACGATTCCCGATTCGTTCTTCATCACGCCGAGCATGGCATCGCGTTCCTCCAGCGAAAGCGTGCGATAGCCCACGCCGTCCTTCACCCGGAGATGATTCAGCTCCTGCAACATGCGGAACTGCTGCTGCAGAGGCGCACACAGCGGAAGACGATAGTCTTCCTGCTCGAACAGACAGCGTCCCGGCAGCACGGGCCTCAATCTGCGCTGGAACAGAAGAATGTCCTTCAGCAGATCGCGCAGCGCTTCGGTCAGACGTTCGGGGTCATGTGCTTTCTGCGCATTCCAGAGCGCATCGAATTCGTGCTCCACCATCGCACGCTGCAGATAGAGCGCGTATTGCCCGTCGCTGTTCTGGCGTCCACGCACAGGGCGTCGTTCCGCGTGCTCGCGCGCGAGGTACTCGCCGACGGTGCGGCAGCCCGCGGCATCGATGCGCGCCTTGAGCGCGGCGATGGCGGAATTCACTTTGCCGGCTTCTTTTTCCTGTTCCTTTTCCTTGCCGGGCTCTCCGCGATCCTTGCGGCTGCTCTTGAAGCCGCGCTTGCGGCAGAGGTGGTAAAGGGCGCGCCCGAATTCATGCGGCGTCAGTGCCGCATCCAGACCACGGGCACGGAGCGCATACGGATCGCTTGCCTGCAAGGCCTTGCGCTCGGCTTCCGTGCCCGGCATCAAACCCGCCTCGATCAGCGCTCGCATCAGGCGAGCCCGTCGTTTGAGCATCCGGTCGCGACGCCGGCGCGCCTGACGTGCCTGGCGCCGGGTCGCGGCGAGGGACGCCAGACTTTTCGGGTCGCGCCCATCGGAAAAAATCCGCGACCCCATGCGGACGATGCGTTCCGGTTCGTCGTCGTCGCCCAGGGCATAGACACACCAGCCGAGCGAGTTGGCCCCGAGGTCGAGGCCCAGACGGTATTTCAGCGCTGCCATTCGTCGTTCTCCGATTGACGGACACGACGCGACGGGTTAGCGTTCGGCCCGTAATAGATCAGGAAATGCGCTCTTTCCGCTAACAAGCTGAAAGATGCACCAAATCAGACGGGGCCGGGCAACCGGCCTTCGTCGTTTCTGCAGGTACCGCGTCTCATATCCTGAGACGATCACAGGCTCCCGGATGCTGTCGGATATGACAGGTCCCGGGCTGTCGCCGGCATCAGGCCGAACGACCCTCGCCGGGCCGGCGTGATCCACACCAGCCCTTCCCCCCACCCCCCGCGACCCGCGACAATAGCGGTCTTGGTCGGCGTACTGCCGGCCGCACAGGAGACCGTTTGCATGGCCGACTTCACCCCGCAGGTGCCCGCTGGCGGCGCCAGGATCACCAAGACACCGACCGGACTGGTCGTTCCGGATCGTCCGATCATTCCGTTCATCGAGGGCGACGGCACCGGCCCGGACATCTGGCGCGCCAGCGTGCGCGTGCTGGACGCCGCGGTCGCCAAGGCCTACGGCGGCAAGCGCCAGCTGATGTGGATGGAAGTGCTGGCCGGCGAGAAGGCGTTCAACGCCACCGGCAACTGGCTGCCCGACGCCAGCGTCGAGGCCTGCCGCGAATATCTGGTCAGCATCAAGGGCCCGCTGACCACGCCGGTGGGCGGCGGCATCCGTTCGCTCAACGTCGCGCTGCGGCAGATGCTCGATCTGTTCGTCTGCCTGCGCCCGGTGCGCTGGTTCGAGGGCGTGCCCTCGCCGGTGAAGAAGCCCGGCGATGTCGACATGGTGATCTTCCGCGAGAACACCGAGGACATCTACGCCGGCATCGAGTTCGAACCGGGTTCGGCCGACGCCCAGAAGCTGCTGGATTTCCTGCAGAAGGAATTCCCGAAGGGCTTCGACAAGATCCGCTTCGGCACCAAGGCGAAGAACGACGAGTGGAACAAGGTGCTCGAAGGCATCGGCGCCCCGGCGCGCGATCTGCCGGTGCAGGTCGGCATCGGCATCAAGCCGGTGTCCTACCTCGGCACCGAGCGCCTGGTCCACAGCGCCATCGGCTACGCGATCATGAACGGTCGCAAGTCGGTCACGCTGGTGCACAAGGGCAACATCATGAAGTACAGCGAAGGCGCGTTCCGCGACTTCGGGTACAAGGTGGCGCGTGATTTCTTCGGCGCGGTCGAACTCGACGGCGGTCCGTGGCACGTCATTCCGGAAGGCCGTCCGGGCGCGGGCCTGGTGATCAAGGACGCGATCGCCGACGCCTTCCTGCAGCAGATCCTGCTGCGACCGAAGGAATACGATGTGGTCGCCACGCTCAACCTCAACGGCGATTACCTGTCCGACGCGCTGGCCGCGCAGGTCGGCGGCATCGGCATCGCCCCGGGCGCGAACATCAACTACGCCACCGGCCACGCGGTGTTCGAGGCCACCCACGGCACCGCGCCGAAGTACGCCGATCTCGACAAGGTCAATCCGGGTTCGGTGATCCTCTCGGGCGAAATGATGCTGCGCTACATGGGCTGGACCGAAGCCGCCGACGCCATCATCCAGGCGATGGACGGCGCCATCGCCAGCAAGCACGTGACCTACGACTTCGCCCGCCTGATGGACGGCGCCACCGAAGTGAAGTGCAGCGAGTTCGCGGACGTGATCATCAAGCACCTCTGATCGGCCGCTGGTTTCGCGATGAACGAAAAGCCCGGTTATTACCGGGCTTTTCTGTGAGCCGTGAACCCGATGTCGTATCAGTGTCTGCAACCGATCATCGCGCCTCTCCACCGCATCGAAGCGATAGCCCAGCGAGAGGCCGGCGCTGCCGCCGCCACTTTCGGGACCATCTTCCACCGCCACCGGCAACTCGTTCGCATCGAAGCTACGCCGCAGCGCCCGCCCGTTGCGGTAGATCCAGCCGATTGTTTCACTGCCCAGATCGACAAAAAAAAGCGGCCGCTGCTTCGACAGCAACGGCCGCTCATACGAGCGCGAAATTCAATATTGTAATTAGCCCTCGCGAACCCGGCTTGTCAATACTGCGGGCCACTCCCCATCCGTCGCTGCAATTACATCGTTCAATGGCCATCCAGGCGCTTCTTCGATGATATGAATGAGAGTCCAAGCCAATCCATAGCAATCATCCGGCCCGAGAAGTCCCGCCAACCCGACAGCTTCGGCGTCTGTTATCGGCCGTGCAATTTCCGATAACAGTACCTGAACCCTCTCGAGAATTTCCGGGTCCGCCTCCTCTTCCCTGGGCAGCCTGCCTAACTTGATAAGATCAATTATTTGGCTTTGCATGCTGTTTCTCGCTGGTCATGGCTTGGTTATTAGCCCTGGAAAGTTCGTCCGATAGTACTCGATCAGATTTCGCAAGCCTTGGTTATATTCGGTCCCGGAAATTCTTCGAACATCTCTAATATCTCTTGCAAGAACATCACGAAACGCCATTCCTGCCTCACTTCTTGCAGTGATCGCGCCGCGATATCCATATGTTCGCGTCAAAGCATGTTGTGTTTCTGGCATCACCAAAGCGCCGCCTTCTGCACGAGTCGTATATCCAGCTGCGGTTTGTGGCATGTGGTGCGGAGTCAGCTTATCACCCTTGACGCCTCTTGCTGCCAGCTCAGAAAATCTTCCTGACTCACCTTTAGTTACTGCGCTGCGCTCAATGCAGGCAGGTGTTCGCATTGCTTTTCGGCGAACAGCTTGGGCGGCAACTCTAGCCGCCTTCGCCGCTCTGAACGCCTGCCTCTTCGCCACCCGCGCCGCTGCCCGCAGCCCCAGATTGACACCCAATCGCGGGAGCACATAGCGCCCACCCAGATTGATCACGAGACCCGCGATCAACCCATCCGGATCGTCGTACATCAGCGGCGATCCACCGACGTAACCGTACGTACTCATCCCGCCATCCAGCCCGATCGGGTCGGACTCGACATAACGCCCTGTCGTCGGGTCGTAGTCGCGGAAGTAGTTGTAGTGGAAGCCCGTCTCGGCATCGAAGCGCTGCCCCGGAAAACGCATGTCCAGCGTGACGTGATCGCCGTCGCCGTCCGGGTCCGTCAGCACCGCATCGCCACCGAACGCCTCGCCCAGCGCATCCCAGCGCCACACCGCCACGTTGCGCTGCGGGTCGATCACCGCCCGCGGCGTGCCCAGCGCGTCGGCTTCGAGGTAATACAGCGTGCGCTGCGCCCCGCTGCCGACGATCACGCCCACCGGCAGATCGTCCAGCCAGATCGCCAGCCGCTCCGGTTGGCCGTTGGCGTTGAAGTCGCCCAGCCAGCGACCGTCGTTGTCGTACACGGCGTACGCGCTCGCGCCGTTCACCGTCTTGCGCACGCGTTCGCCCAACGCGTTGTAGCCGTAGCTCGCCAGCGTGCCGGAGAGGTTCGACACCGTGCTCATGCGGTTCGCGTCGTTGTACGCGAACGTCCTGCGTGCGCCGCCCGGCGCGTCGGGATCGCCCAGTCGCGTCAGGTTCCCGGCCGCATCGTAGACGCGCGGTTCGTCGCCCACGGACATCAACCGGTGGCTGTCCGTCGCGTAGGCGTAGGGCGTCGTCTGGAACGTGTAGGTCGGGGTGCCACCACCGGGGCCGCCACCGCTGCCGGTCGAGACCCATTCGCCCGCGCTCAGCCGGTTGCCGGTGCGGTCGTAGGCGTATTGCTCCAGCAACAGCGACTGCGCATCGCGTACGCCGGTCAGCCGGTCCAGACCGTCGTAGGCGTAGGTCTGGCTGACCGCGGCCGGGTCGTTCGCCCGGCCGCTGCGCAGCCGATCGAGATTGCCCGCCGCATCGAAGCGGTAGCCCAGCGCGAGGCCGACGCTGCCACCGCCACTTTCGGGGCCATCCTCCACCGCCACCGGCAACCCGTTCGCATCGAAGCTGCGCCGCAGCGCCAGCCCGTTGCCGTAGGTCCAACCGGATATCGGACCGAACGGCCGGTACGCCGCGCCGGTCAGGAGCACCTGACGCAGGTCGTCGTAGGTGACGCCGATCTCGCGGATGCGGCCCTGCGCGTCGCAAACGAAGAAGCCCCGCGAAACTGAGCGGGGCTTCTTCTATATCCATACAACCAATAGCTATTGATCGCTCGACCAGACCAGTTTGAAATCCAGACCTTTCAATCCAGCTTCTCCAACACGCCTGACAAAGTTCTCGCTGACATAAGTTGAACTTGCACGATGAGGCAAGCGAAACAGATCGGCTCCATCAATTTCACTGCTTGAAAAGATGGGCCTCTTGAGCATCAAGATCCTATCTGTCCCCGGGTAACTGATGATCTCCGACCGCACTCGATCAAGAGCGTCGATCACTTTCGCATTGAAAACATAGAGATCCACATCGTCCTCTGTCTCAAGCTGTAATAGCTCGCCATTATTCCGGAGGATATCCTGCAAAGCATCGACAGCGGATTTCCTCATGACAAGCGCATCCGAAGCAAGCCATGGAAAATCAGACCTCAACATATCCTGCGAGCGATCCGCACGAACGCGACGCACTAGTATCGGCTTCCAAGTCCGCCCCAACATCGTTCCGTCGAATCTTGTGAAGCACTCATAGTCCTCGCCATTGACACAATTGACCCATTCATATCCAGTCGCAACCACTGGCTCATACACCTTCATTACAAACCTCCTGCAAGTAGTGTGCGCCGTATGGCCTCAAGAGCCAACTCCGCTTCTGCTCGCGTCGAAGCAGTCGCAAGAGTCTGGTTCACCGCCACATAATATGCATTAGTGTGGACCGTCGAATGCACAGCCGCGCCTGCAATATTCTGAACAGCTCCAGATGAGGGTAAGAATACCCCATTGACGGCGTCGTTAATGCCAATGCCGAATCGCTTTAGGACCTCCCTCGCACGCAAAGCAGCAGGAGCGTTACCCGCAACAATATGATGCGCAGCATGTCCCGGGAGTCTTGCATAACCGGCTGCCTCCAGTGACGCCCCCAAGACTTTTGAAGATGACGGACACGCGCCGGGCGTCGGCGCCCGCTTCACCCGCACTACCCGCGTCGCGACTTTTGCGCGCACATGCCGCAGCGCCTGCCTCTTCGCCACCCGCGCCGCTGCCCGCAGCCCCAGACTGACACCCAATCGCGGAAGCACATAGCGCCCACCCAGATTGATCACGAGACCCGCGATCAACCCATCCGGATCGTCGTACATCAGCGGCGATCCACCGACGTAACCGTACGTACTCATCCCGCCATCCAGCCCGATCGGGTCGGACTCGACATAACGCCCCGTCGTCGGGTCGTAGTCGCGGAAGTAGTTGTAGTGGAAACCGGTTTCGCCGTCGAGACGCTGCCCGGGGAAACGCATGTCCAGGGCGAACACCTGCCCGTCGCCGTCCGGGTCGCTCTCGATCCCGTCGCGACCGAACGCCTCGCCCAGCGCATCCCAGCGCCACACCGCCACGTTGCGTTGCGGGTCGATGACCGCCCGCGGCGTGCCCAGCGCGTCGGCTTCGAGGTAATACAACTTGCGCTGCGCACCGCTGCCGACGATCACGCCGACCGGCAGATCGTCCAGCCAGATCGCCATCCGCTCCGGCTGGCCGTTGGCGTTGAAGTCGCCCAGCCAGCGACCGTCGTTGTCGTACACGGCGTACGCGCTCGCGCCGTTCACCGTCCTGCGCACGCGTTCGCCCAGGGCGTTGTAACCGTAAGTCGCGAGCGTGCCCGAGAGGTTCGACACCGCGCTCATGCGGTTGCCGTCGTTGTAGGCGAACTGCCGGCGCGGGCCGCCCGGGGCGTTCGGATCGCCCAATTGCGTCAGATTCCCGGCCGCATCGTATTCGCGGGGCTCGCTGCCGACCGCCAGCAGCCGATGGCTGTTCGCCGCGTAGGTGTAGGGCGTCGTCTGGAACGTGTAGGTCGGGGTGCCACCACCGGGGCCGCCACCGCTGCCGGTCGAGACCCATTCGCCCGCGCTCAGCCGGTTGCCGGTGCGGTCGTAGGCGTATTGCTCCAGCAACAGCGACTGCGCATCGCGTACGCCGGTCAGCCGGTCCAGACCGTCGTAGGCGTAGGTCTGGCTGACCGCGGCCGGGTCGTTCGCCCGGCCGCTGCGCAGCCGATCGAGATTGCCCGCCGCATCGAAGCGGTAGCCCAGCGCGAGGCCGACGCTGCCACCGCCACTTTCGGGGCCATCCTCCACCGCCACCGGCAACCCGTTCGCATCGAAGCTGCGCCGCAGCGCCAGCCCGTTGCCGTAGGTCCAACCGGATATCGGACCGAACGGCCGGTACGCCGCGCCGGTCAGGAGCACCTGACGCAGGTCGTCGTAGGTGACGCCGATCTCGCGGATGCGGCCCTGCGCGTCGTAGAGATAATCCACCTCGGTCAGATCCGGATAGACGATCTTCTGCAGTCGACCGTCGGCCTGATGCACCCAGCGCAGGGTGAAGGTCTGATCGCCGGTGCGCTGCACCTTGCGCACGACATCGCCGAAGCGGTTGTAGCAATACGTCGTGCTGCCTTCCGCATCGGCGATGCGGGCGAGACGCCCGGCGGTGTACTGCTCGCCGGGCATGCAATCGCTCCACGCCCCGTCGTAGCCGAACGTCTCGTCGGGCACGGCCGCGGCGTAGTCCACCGCCCGCAACCGATCGAGCGCGTCGTAGAGGTACTGCGTGGCTCTGCCGTTGGCATCCACCTCGCCCGTCGTGTTGCCGGCGGCGTCGTGGGCCCAGGTGGTGACGCCGGTGTCCGGACTGCGTTGTTCGATCCGGTCGCCGAAACCGTTGTAGACGTAATCGGTGTGCAGGCCCTCGGGATCGGTGATGCGGGTGGTGCGATCAAGCGTGTCGTATCGGACCAGCGACTCGGCATGGTCGTTGGCGCTCGCGGCCGCGGTGGCGTTCTGCAGGCTGCGGGTGAGACGCCCCAGCGGGTCGTACTCCGCGCGGGTCTCGCGCAACAGCGGGTCTGTGGCCTTTGTCAGCGAGCCTTCGGCGTCGTAATCGAAGCTCGTGCTGTGACTCTCGGCATCGGTCACCGCCCGCAGCCGCCCCAGGGTGTCGAAGGTCCGCGCGACCGTCTGCTGCAGCGTGCCGCCCGCATCGCGCGTCTCGTCCTTGATCCGCTGCCCTGCCCCGTCGAGGGTGTAGGTGAGGGTGTTGCCGTCCCGATCGGTGATCGAGGTCAGGCGCCTGGCGTCGTCGTACCCGAAGGTCACGAACACGCCGTCGGGCTGGATGACCCGTTCGACCAGACCATCGGCGGTATAGGCGATGCGCTCGATACGGTCATCGGTCTCACTGCCGTCCTGGGTACCGCGGACCTTGGTCGCCGTCGGCCAGCCGCGCGGGTCGTACTCGACATCGGTCACCACACCGGTGACATCACGGATCGATGCGATGCGACCGGCGCCGTCGTAGCCCAGCACCTCGGTGACCTGATTGCGGGCGTTGGTCGTCTTCCACAGATCGCCCTTGCGATACGCGCAGGTCGCCGGGGTGGTGGCGCACCCCGTGGCATCGCTCATGCGGTAGGCGAAGCGGGTCACGTCCATCGCGTCCGTACGCGGGCCATCGACGGACTTGAGCAGACCGAGCATCGGACAGGTGCCGGCGGTGATGTCGGCACTCTCGCAGTAACTGGTCGTCGTGGTGCGCGTCGCGCCGGTGCCCGGGTCGATGTCGGTCTCGGTCAACACCTGACCGCGCGCGTTGTAGGCCCAACGGGTCTGCGCCTGCAGCGTCCCGGCGGCATCGCGGATACGCAACTCGGTCGGCAGGTTGGTCACCGGATCACGGTCGACCTCCTCGCGTCGCTGCTCGGGCGTGCCGACCGCCTCCACCGTTGCCGACCGATACGCGCCGCTGGCGTGGTACTCGTGATCGGTGTGCACGCCGCGCCGGTTGGTGCTGCGTTGCAGCCGACCTTGCGCGTCGAAGGTCTGCGTGTCCTGCGCAGGCTCGCCCACCGTGGCCACACCGGTGATGCGGCGGTACAGGCCCGGCTGGATCGTGTAGACGCGCTCTTCGCCGCCCGCGGAGAACACCGTCGCCTGCGTGTCGCTGTCGTAGCGCACCGTGGTGACGTGGTGCGGCGTTCCCAGGGCGCGACTCTCGATCACCCGGCCGCGCGCGTCGTACCGGAAATCGGCGAAGCGCCGGCCGGTCTCGGCGGTGATGCCGGTGAGGTGGTTGCGCTGGCTGGCGTCGCCGATCAGCCCGGCCTCGGCGTAGTGATATCGGCGTATCCGGCCGTAGCCGTCGTCGACCGTCGTCAGATTGCGGTCGGCGTCGTAGCCGTAGCGGAACGCATTGCCGTCGGGCAACACGATGCGGGTCAGCAGCTTCGCGCCGTCGTACTCGAAGCGCAGGGTGCGAGCTTGACCGTCGGTCGCGGTACGCAGCAGGCCATCGGCGTAGGTCAGGGTCACGTCCTGTCGCGGATCGTCCGGGGTGCGGATCGCGGTGAGCCGCTTGCTGGCATCAAACTCGCGCAGTTCGCCATCGGGCAGGCGCAGGCGCCAACGCACCGCACCGGTCGAAACGTATTCCAGCACGGTGTCACTGGCGTTCATCCCGCGGAAACGATTGGTGCCGATCGACTCGAAGCCTTCGTAGCTGCCGGTCTCGTCGATCACCGCCGCCGGACCGGTGCCGTTGGTGCCGGCCACACGATCGCTGAAGGTGTGGGTCCAGCCCACCGCGAAGCCGGGGTTGTTCCGGAACTGGCGCAACGAATGGTAATGGCGGGTGAAGGTGCGGCCGGCGAACGTGAAATCCGGCTCGGTGCGCACCTTTTCGCCGGTGGCCGGATGGACCGGATACTCACTGGCGGCGCAGCTGGCGCACTGCTGGATCGGGCCGGTGATCTTGCGCGCCCCGCCGGTGTACTCGCACAGCACCGGCAGGGTGAGATCGCCGAGACCGTCGTTGCCCACGCCGTCGCCGAGCCGGCGATAGCCCGGGGCACAACTGAAGGTCTCCTGGCGGAAAATCCGGATGATGAACGTGGCATCGGTACCGTTGCACGTGCGCACCACCTTGTGCGCCTTGAAGCCGTAGTCGATCAGGCCATAGGTGCTGCCGCCGAAGACGTTGTTGCGCGCGTCGATGGACTTGTACGGCGGCACCCGGTCGGCTTCGAGGGTCGGCCCGGCATGGCTGCAGTCCGGTCGCGCTTCGCGCAGTTCCCGCACCACGTTGGCCAGCAGTTGCTGTTCGTCCTGGCAGGCATCGGGCAGATTGGGATCGTTGCCGGGCGTGCAGCCGTGCGTCGTGCTGACGATGCCGCCGGTGCTTTGCATCTCCACGAAACTGGGGCCGTGGATGACGCTCGCCGGCTGTGGCTTGACCCGGAACATGTAGTCGGCGTTGCCGGTCGCGGGAAAGACCTCTGTCTCGGCCTGCTCCAGCAGGGTCGCGATGGCCACGTTCTCCGGGGCCGCACGCATCGCCTGTTCGGCCTGCTCCAGCGTGTCGCGGCACAGCGGCGTCCCGGTCTGATAGCAGAACGGCGGCGTGCTCTGCTGCGCCCAGACCGCGGCTCCCGCGCCGAGGATCAGCGCAACCGCCGTCAGCGCGCGGACGCGCCGTTGTCGCCAGAGCCGGTGCAGCAGCCCCGGCACAGGTGCGGTCGCACCGGGTTCATTCTCGTGCGCTTCGTTCATCGTTTCGTCTCCCTGTGAATGCTTCGTCTGGCCCGCCGGTCGCGAGGACGCGACGCGTTGCGGTACCCGTTCAGTGATGCGTGATGGTGCGTGCCCGCTTCCGTCACCCTCTCCTCGACACCTCGTCGCACACCCACCCTGCGCACCGGCAGGGCGGCCTTCCGGCACGCGCCGGAGAGCGTCGACCGTCCCCTCGCCCGCTTCAGCAGAACACCCACAGCAGGAGACAGAGCGACGCCCGCGCGATCCGTCCGGCGATGTCCCATCGCATCCGCCGATGTGCATGGCGCATGCGGAGTCACGTTTGCTTGCACGGGCGCGAGCGCGCTTCGCACAGTCTGGACACCCCGCGCCCCATACCTTGAGACTGCGTGGCGCCACGCTCGCGATAGACCTCGATGCCGTCCGCCGCCGCGATCGTCAGCACCAGGTCCTCCAGCGGGACCACGCCGCATGCGGCCGCGGCCGCCCGCGCGATGCGAACCGCCACTCCGTCGATCCGGAAGCCTTCGCCGTCCTCCAGCCAGAACACGGCCTGATGTCGCCCGTCGGGCGTGATCGCCCGACGGATACGACGCCCCGGGCAACGCACGCGTGCCGGCCCTCGGACGGTCACCACCAGATACAAGCGCGTCCGCTCCCAGCCCACGGCGGCCACACGAATCCCGTCGCCGATCCACATCGGGTCGCGCCTGCTGCGCGCCATCACCGTGATCGTCATCGCCGACACCTCAGTACCAGAGCGTCGCGCTGGGCGGCGGGCTGTAACTCAGCATCGGCACAGGACCGGCGTCCGAGGCGGCATGGCACACGCGCACGGCATCCGGACCGATCAATCCGAGGTGGACGAAGTCCTCGCAGTCGGCAGCCAACGGTTCGATCTCCCCGGGGAGCCAGACGCGGATCTCGGTCGACCCCAGCCGGAAACAGCGGACGACCCGAAGGGAGAACAGATGCGCGCAGGCTCCGCTGGGCAGGATCAAGGGCTGCAGATAAACGCCATCGAGCCGGACCGGCAGGTCCGGCGGCGCGAGCAACGAGACCGTGATCCGGTCCCCTTGCCGGGCCTGCACGCTCAGTTGGATATCCGGGCCGATCCGGAGGATCGAGCCCACCCGGCAGGTCATGACCAGCATGTCGCACCTCCTTGTTAACGGCAGACCGGGTTGGCATGGCCGGAATGGTGACGTATCGTTATCGTTGTTAACGAATAAGTCAAGTCCTTGTATGTTGCGCTACGATATCGCTTCTCCCTGCTTCGCCCTGCCAACATTGCCCATGAACAAATACTCACAAAATTTCGCTGATGCGATGAAGCGCACCGGCTTACGCAACACCGTGATAGCTGCGCATGTCGGAAAAGTCGGCAACAACTGTGTCGCACAATGGCGCTCGGGCCGGCGGCCGATTCCCGCTGAACATGCGCCAAAGGTTGCTGGCTTACTTGGGCTGCTACCCGAGAACATCAGCGAGGCGTATGACCGATTGTTGAAGGCTGGCGCACTGCTTCCAGATGCGACAGGCACTGGATCGCGCAATGCGCCGCCCGCCGGGCATGTTGTCTTCGCTCAGCTGGAGGAATTCGGGCGCGAAGCCGAGCAATCGCGGATCTGGCTACCGGAATCCATTACGCGGCGCAAACTCGGCTTGACCCGCCCACAGGATGTGCGCTGGACGCTACAACCGTCTCTGTCGATGGCACCGGAGATCGAGCGGCAAGCGCTGGTCCTGATCGACATCACTGCAAATTGTGCAGAAGACGTTGTGGACGGCGGGTTGTACGCTTATGCGCTGTGGGGAAGTCTGGACATCCGGCGCATCCTGGTTCGGCGCGATGCATGGACACTCGCTGGCTCCACACCGGAAGTGGAACGCGTCACTCTGACAGAAGAAGAATTACCAGAACTTCGTGTATTCGGAAGTGTTATCGGCTGGATTTGAACCGCAGGAATCGGCCTAGAATGGCTGCACGCCAGTCGCTCTAGGGCGGCCAGCGTTGCAGAATCGAGCAAGGACTGCGTCGACACAAGGAACAGGGAGTGGAATGTGGGGAATACATGGGGAAAGACCATCGCGATAGGCATTGGACTCGCCGTCATCTACGGCCTCACCTATTTCGCGCTGCGCTATATCTCGTTCAATCAATGGTTTTTGCCCGCAGGCCTGCGGGCCGCGTGTCTACTTTTCCTGCCATATCGCTATTGGCCATTCCTGCTAATTGGCGAAATCGGGTTGACGTTGTCACAGAAGATTGAGATGACAAGTGTCTACGGATTTCCGTGGGTAATTGGCAGCTCAATTCTTCTCGCCCCATTGACTTCCATAGCACCCTTGTTTGTTCGCATGAATCTCCGTTCAAAAGAGGCTACTGCACACTGGCTTCCGCTGGCGACTCTATTCATGGCCCTATGGACTTCAATCACGAAGACCCTCTTGAACTATCTTTTCTCCGGACCGAGGCAACCCGAAGACTTGAAAGCTTTTTTCGGATTTCTGATCGGAGACTACCTTGGCATTTTGACGATCTTATTGTTTGTCCTTTTGGCGCACCTTTTCATCCAGAATCGTCGTGCCCATCGAAATTTCTTCATGAATGTCGGCGCATCCACATCCGCCATCGGCATTCTTTATGTTCTCATTGAAACATCATTATCCGGCAACAATTTTCTACAGCTCACGCTCCTGATGATGATGACTCTTCCTGCCGTACCGTTGACGTACTTTCACGGCTGGAAGGGCGCAGCCATTGGCTCATTGCTGGCAAACATCGGAATCGCACAGACGATAACCTATACCGGAATACAGAACACCCATGACGAAGTTGCTCTATACGCTCAGCTAGGACTTACGGTGTCCTCAACGATCTTTCTGCTTCTGGGCGGAAAGATTACCAAGCACTATGATAGGGCGAGAATATCCGGGTTCGCCGAACAGGAAGCCGTGAAACATGCGCGCATGAGCATGCTTTCCAACGAACCCGTCGTTCGCGATCAACTGATCTGCATGGCGCAACTGCAAGTTCTGATGGACGACGAACGAGACCAACTTGCTAAAACCCTGCGCGCCAATGGCAAATATCACGAAGCCATGGAATTGAACAAGAGAGGTGTAGAACATCGACAGTTGTTTGAAATGCAGGCGCTCGTTCTTTATCCCATCGGAATTGAACGGCATGGCCTATTCGGCGTTCTGGACACATCGACATTCAGAGAATCGCGCGCCAGCGGCGCCGATGTCCATATGGAATTCGGTCTTGTTGATCCACGTTCACTCTCGGAAGAAATGCAGGTGCTGGCTTATCGCTGTCTCTGCAACGCAATCGATCATCTGTCGGATTGGGAGCCAACACAATACCGGCTTCGTCTTCGAACATGGCACGGCCGTCAGAGGCGTGGCATCTACATCTCAGCAGAGATTGTTACCCAATACGAAAGACAAGCAACTCCTCACGGCGAAAGTGCGTCCCTGTTACTGGATGCACGAGTGTGGCTCAATGGCGGCGTGCAACATCGGAATTCGCATAGCATCCGCCTGCTGCTATCGGAGCCCAATGGCGAACCAGCCGTGATCAAAATTCCGTTTGAACCGGAGTAGGCCCGGACACCCAAAAAGAATCCGGGCCTTCGATCTCACTCCGTAACGCCTAGAGGGCGAATGAGCCATCGATCCACATTGCCATCCTGATACAACACTACTTCCACATCATTTCCGCGATACAGGACACGCGGGACGCCAATCTGCGTGATGTCTCCCGGAACGGCCACGCGATCGGCATCAGCACCGATCGGCATCACCCAGGCCATGCCGCCGATTCGCCCAGCCGCGGCGCGAACGGTACCCGTCTGATCGTTGACCTGGATGTAGCGAATACCGTCACGCTCAAACTCGTAGACCTGCCATGCTGAGTCGGCAGCCAGGTCAACAGCTTCGGGGAATGACTCGCCCAAACCACTCGAAGCCGTTGGATTCCAATTGCCATCGGCAGGGCAACCGCATTTCGCCCAAGCGAGAGGGCTGACGAATACCACGCAGGCCAGCAGAGCGAGCGGCGCACAGACGGTACGGGAGAAGTGAATCGACATGGTGTGACTCCTTGGGTGCTGATGATCCGTGACAGAGGTGCTAACAACGGTGTGCATTCATCAACACCGTCGCTAACGATTCATGACCCGCGCGTCGTATTCCTAGCGGGCAATTCGACGGTAGCACCCGTATTCGACGCCGAACCTGCCAAAGGTCCGGCTTTGTCGGGCAACGATGTCGCAGTGATCGGCTCGGGCGCCGGTTTGAGGCGGAACGTTGCCGATTCTGGGGCCAGCAGCGTCCCTCAAATGGCCATCGTTGCCGCTTCAAGAGGCAACGCTGCCGGTTTGAGGGCCAGCGGTGCACCTCAAAGGGCCATCGTTGCCGGTCCATATGCCTGCGCTGCTCCTCAAAGGGCCACAAGAGAGCCAGTCCGCGCGCGACCTAGCTCAACGCTGCGCAACGGCATCGGCATCGCCCCGGGCGCGAACATCAACTACGCCACCGGCCACGCGGTGTTCGAGGCCACCCACGGCACCGCGCCGAAGTACGCCGATCTCGACAAGGTCAATCCGGGTTCGGTGATCCTCTCGGGCGAAATGATGCTGCGCTACATGGGCTGGACCGAAGCCGCCGACGCCATCATCCAGGCGATGGACGGCGCCATCGCCAGCAAGCACGTGACCTACGACTTCGCCCGCCTGATGGACGGCGCCACCGAAGTGAAGTGCAGCGAGTTCGCGGACGTGATCATCAAGCACCTCTGATCTACACCGCACGGATGTCGCATGCGAAAAGGCCGCCCATCGGGCGGCCTTTTCGTTTCTCGGCGGATCATCAGCGCTGCAGGAACGGATGCGGTCGACGCCGGTATCGCGCGAGCAGCCATCGCATCCAGAGCGCGCCACCGGACAGCGTGACGCCACCCGTCGCGATCAGCGCGGGCCAGCCGGCATCGCCACCGGCGAGAAACACGGCCGTCGCGGCCGGAACCGCGAGCAATCCGGTCAGCATCGCGAGGTTCGACGGCGTCGCGTTCAACCGGTGGCCGGCGAGCACGGCGAGCAGCAGGCCGTGGACGATGACCAGCAATTCGGTCGCGATCAGCAGCCGGGTCGCGACCTGCCAGGGCGTCGCGACGCCCAGCGCGACGCTCGCAGCGAGCAGGGCCACGAGCATGAGCATCAGCCAGGCGCCTGCGATCGACATGCGGCTCCAGACCATCCGCAGCCACCGCCGCTTCGCGTCGTCGCTGCGACCCAGGCCCGGCAGCAGCGCCAGTTCGACGCGTTCCGCGTCCGGGTGGTGCATGAACTGGTGCAAGCGCGCGATGAACAGCACCAGGATCATCGGTCCGAGCACCAGACCTTCGGCGATCACGTCCAGGCGCTCGGGACGATGGGCGATGAACACGTTCCACAGGAGATACCCGGCCAAAGGCAGCACGCCGATCACGGATGCCATCGTCTGGCGGCGGGTCGCCGGCACGAACGGGGCGCCGAGCCAGCGCGACAACGTGTCCGCATCGGAGGTCCGCGAGGCCTTCGACAGCGCTGCTTTCGACGTCGGTTCGTTCGACAACCAGGCGTGCAGCGGAAAGCCCTGCCAGAATTGCTGGCCGGCGTTCGTGCTTCTGGCGTGCTGGAGCGTCAGCACCGCGATCGGTTTCGACCAGACATTCGTCTCCTGCGCGACATCCCTGCGCAGGAATCCGCGCCAGAGCCAGACGGTCGCGACGAGGGTCACGGCGACGATCGCGGACATCGGGCCCGTCTGCAGCGTGCCGCCGATCAGCGCGCGGATGACGCGATCGGGTTCGAGATCCAGCAGAACGCCGCCGACACCGACGATCGGCGTGACGACGAACAGCAACGCCAGATAGGCGATCAGGATCCTGCGGAGAGACATCAGCGAAATCGCGAGCACCGCGGTGGCGCACAGCACCGCCATCAACAGCGTGTCGAGATTGCCCGACCACAGATACGCCGCCAGCAGGGTGCTCGCCGCGATCAGCAGCGCCCAGGCGACCGCGCCATCGAAGTGCGGAATCCGCGCCTGCCTCGCCTCCCGATGCATCGCGGCGATGCGCGGCACCCAGAACCACCACACGCCGAGCGCGAGCGGATACAGCGAAGGCGTGACGCCCTTCAGCAGCGCGACCGCCAGAAAGAAGACGAACAGAACGGCGACGCTCCAACGACCGCCGGCTTCCGCGCCGGACTGCCGGAACAGCGCCCAGCCTCTCGCCGGGGCGGAGAGCATCGTCGAGGCCGGCGTGATGGTCGCGTTCATGCCGCGACCTCCACGAACAGGTCTTCCAGCGACAGATGCTCGCGCTGCACACCCGGGGCATCGACCAGCGGCGGCCAGGGCTGCCCGTCTTCGCGGATCAGCACGATCGTCAGTCCACCGTATGGATTCGTCCGGCGCGCCACTTCGCCCGGCACCGCGCCGACCAGCTGCGTCGCGCACGACGCCGGAAGATGCAGGCGCAGATGCCGCTCCTTCAGCGTATCCAGCTCGGTTTGCAGCAACATGCGTCCCTCGTGCATGAAGGCGACATGCGAAGCGACGCGTTCGAGGTCGGACACGATGTGCGTCGAGAACAGCACGGTGGTGCCGAACTCGCCAGCGCGCGTGGCGATCTCGCGCAGCAGCTCGCGACGCGCGACCGGATCCAGCGCGGACGCGGGTTCATCGAGAATCAGCAGTTCCGGCTGCGACGCGAGCGCGCGGATGATCGCCACGCGTTGCCGTTCGCCGGGCGACAGGTTCGACAGCGCGGTCGCGGCAGGCAGCCGCCAGCGCTCCAGCGTGGCATCGACGAAGGCCTGGTCCCAGTTCGCGTAGAAGCGGCCGACGAACGCGAGCATGTCCTTCGCGGTCATCCAGCCCAGCGATTCCGGCTGCTGCGCCACGTAGCCGATGCGCGCCTTGACATCGTCGGTCAACGCCAGCGCCGGCTCGCCCCAGATCGCACACTCGCCGGCCTCCGGTTCGATCAGTCCCAGCAGGCTGCGGATCAGCGTGGACTTGCCGGCGCCATTGCGGCCGATCAGACCGAGCACCGCGCCCGGCTCCAGCACCAGCGAGACACCGTCGAGGATGGACCGCTTGTCGTAACGCTTGACCACGTCGCGCACGACCACCGGCATGGCCGGCTGCAGCGTCACCGAGCGATCCGCGGACCTGCCGAGGAGGATGTTCATGGTTGTTCTTCCCTCAGTTTCTGTTCGAGCCGCGCGAGCACGGCCTCCGGTTTGAGTTCGAGATCGCGCGCCTGACGCGCGACCGCATCCAGCGCGGGTTCGATCCATCGCCAGCGGTCCGTCGCCGCATCGGCCGCCGTGGAGGCCGCGATCGCCATGCCCTTGCCGCGCAGGCGCTCCAGCACGCCCTCGGCTTCCAGCTGGCTGTAGGCCTTGGAGACCGTCATCGGGTTGATGGCGTAGGTCGCCGCCACGTCGCGCACCGACGGCAGCAGGGTCCCGGGCGTCAGCTGCCCGCCCGCCACCAGACGCCGGATCTGATCGCCGATCTGGCGGTAGATCGGCTCGGGCGACTGCGGCTGGATGTGGAGGATGACTGTGTCCATGTGTATTACTACAACAATACAGTTGCCCGGTGTCAACCATGACCGGTGGCAGGGGTGGGGGATGCGCCGGCCCCCCGGGCCGCATCGCCCATGCCCACGAAAAAGCCCGGCTTTCGCCGGGCTTTTTCGTGGGGTCATCGCCGCCGTCGCGATCAGGTCGAAATCGCCAGCTTCTCCTGCCGGTAGCGCCAGGTCGCGGCCAACCACAGCACGCCGGCGAGGGCGAAGGCGCAGGCGAGGTAGATGCCCCACTGCTCGGGCGAGGCGTTCTCGCCGCGCGAGGCCTTCACCAGCATCTGGTTCTGCGCGAGGAACGGGACCGCGTATTGCCACAGGTCCTGATCCTTCAGCGGGTAGGCC
The DNA here is from genome assembly GCA_041919915.1 of Lysobacteraceae bacterium. Lineage (GTDB taxonomy): Bacteria > Pseudomonadota > Gammaproteobacteria > Xanthomonadales > Xanthomonadaceae > Lysobacter_I. Next base: position 307,711 of record JAYRSY010000003.1, on the reverse strand, counting down.
ATCAGCGCATAGGCCGGCAGCATCGGCATGAACATCATCCACACCAGATGGCTCTGCGCTTCCTTCATGCTCTTGGCGCCAGCGGCGATGAAGGTGAGCAGGGCGGTGCCGATCAGCACCAGCGGCAGCAGCACCAGCATCATCTTGCCGATCGCGGCGAAGGACACGTCAAGCGAGCGCGCCATCGGGCTGGTCGACAGCGCGGCGCTGAACTTGAACGACAGCAGGGTGAGTGCGACCGCGACGATGCCGATCAGCGCGGCGGCGGCCATCTTGCCGCTGACCAGCGCGGCGCGCGGCGCCGGCGTCGCCAGCAGCGGTTCCAGCGACTGGCGCTCGCGTTCGCCGGCGGTCACGTCCATGGTCAGATTGGCGCCGCCGATGAAGGCGTACAGCACCAGGATCAGCGGCAGCAGCACGGCGAGCAGCACGCCCTGCCTGGCTTCCGGCGTGGCGACGTCGCGCTGCGCGACCGCGACCGCCTGCGCCAGCGACGGGTCGACGCCGCGCGCGACCAGACGCAGCGCACCGACCTGGCGGCTGTAGACGGTCAGCGCGGTGCGCACGCGCGCCACCGGCACTTCGGCGCTCTGGCGGGTGCTGTCGGACACGATCTCGACCTTCGCCGAGGTGCCGGCGCGCCAGTCCTCGGCGAAATCCGGCGCGATCACGATCGCCACGTCCTCGCGCTGGCTGCGGATCGCGGCGACCAGATCCTTCGGCGGCGCCTTCGCGCGGATGTCCTGGGTGGCGAGGAAAGCGACCAGGTTCGGCGCATAGTCCGCGCCGACGATCGGAATTTCCAGCGGTTTTTCCAGCTGCGTGCTGACCCGCGCCTCGGCCAGACTGCCCATGCCGAGCATCAGCAGCGGATAGATCAGCGGACCGAGCAGCAGCGCCATCAGGAAGGTGCGGCGGTCGCGGGCGAAATCGCGCAGTTCCTTGCGCATCACGGTCAAGAAGGTCTTCATGCGTGCAGGCCCTCCTCCGAGCCGATCAGTTGGACGAAGGCGTCTTCGAGATTGTCGTGGCCGGTGCGCGCGCGCAGTTCGTCCGGCGTGCCGTTCGCCTTCACTTCGCCGGCCGCGATCACCACGATGCGATCGCACAGCGCGGCCACCTCCTGCATGATGTGGCTGGAGAAGATCACGCAGCGGCCTTCGGCGCGCAGACCGCGCAGGAATTCGCGCAGGCCGCGGGTGGTCATCACGTCGAGGCCGTTGGTCGGTTCGTCGAGGATCACGTTCTTCGGGTCATGGATCAGCGCGCGCGCGATCGCGGTCTTGGTGCGCTGCCCCTGCGAGAAGCCTTCGGTGCGGCGATCGAGGAAGTCGTCCATGCCCAGCGCCTGCGACATCAGCGCGGTGCGCTGCGCGATCGTCGCCGCGTCGAGGCCGTGCAGCTCGCCGAAATAGGCGATGTTCTCGCGCGCGCTCAATCGCTTGTACACACCGCGCGCGTCGGGCAGCACGCCCAGACGCCGGCGCACCTCGGTCGCCTGCTTCGTCGCGTCGAAACCGTCGATGGTCACGCTGCCCTGATCGGGCGACATGAGCGTGTAGAGCATGCGCAGGGTGGTGGTCTTGCCGGCGCCGTTCGGTCCGAGCAGACCGGTGATCTCGCCGTCGCGCGCTTCGAACCCCACGCCGCGCACGGCCTGGACGAGACCGGTCTTGGTCTTGAACGCCTTGTGCAGATTCTGGACCTGGATCATGGGAACCTCGGAATTCGTGATGGATGCTTCGTGACTGGGCCACCGGGCCATCGGTCGGCGCCGCGCGCGAGCGACGGGGGTCGGCGGTATCCCCCGCGTCGGGGGACCGCGCCGCGACGCGGCGCGAAGGATTGGCGGTACGTCGGCGCTTCCGCGACGACGACCATTCAGGTGAAGACGGATTCGATCAGGGCTCCCATCCGTAGTAGCCCGCGAACGGCGGCGACGGTTTCAGCCGCTGCAGGCAGGCGGCATCGAGCGCTTTGGCGTCGGCCTTCTCGACGAACTGGGCGAACAGCTTCGGCATGCAGCCGGTGGTGAGCACGCTGTGGCCCTGGCCCGGCAGCACCAGGTGGCGGCCCTGCGGCAGCGATTTCACGACTTCGTCGCCATAGCGCGGCGGCGTGACCGGATCGAATTCGCCGCTGATCGCGAGCACCGGCACCGCGCCGGTCAACGGCTTGCGGAAGTCCGCGGCGCGTTCGCCCTTCGGCCACTGCCGGCACTGCTCGATGATGTATTCGGCGAAGCGGTTGCCGAGGATCGTCTTCTCGTCCTGCGGATCGGCTTTCAGCTCGACGTCCTCGGTGCACGACACCGAGAGACTCATGCCGATGGCCATGGCCTCGGAGAGATCGCCGCCGAGACTGCGCGCCTGCGACAGCAACGGTTCGTAGCGGCCTTCCGATGCGTCGTGCAGGATCAGCGGCAGCATCGACGCCGATTCCGGACGGTACGCGTACATCCGCAACAGCATGGCGAGATGGCCGAAGGTCGGCGTTTCCTCGCGCCATTCGCCGCTGGTCGGGTCGCGGTAACGCACCGGCGCGATGGCGCCGGCTTCGAGCGTCGTGCGCACACGGGCGAGCAGGGTCGCGGGATCACCGATCTGGCGCTTGCAGGCGGGATCGGCGACGCAGCGCGTGAACTGGCGGCGGACCGAGGCATCGAGATTGCGCGCGTGTTCCTGCCCCAGCACCAGCGTGTTGGGCACCACCGAATCCAGGGTCACCGTCCGCGTGCGCTGCGGATAGCGTTTGGCGTACTGCTGCGCGACGCGGGTGCCGTAGGACACGCCGATGAGATTGAACTTGGCCACGCCGATCCGGCTGCGCACGAATTCGAGATCGCGGATGTGATCGCCGGTCCCGTAGAAACGCAGGTCGGCATCCTTGGACAGCCGATCGCGGCAGGCCGTCACCATGCCGCGCAGGCGATCGGGATCCTCGTCGCCGGTCTCGTCGGCCTGGTCGAGGAATTCATCGCACTGCAGCAGGTGCGAGCCGCCGGTTCCGCGGGCGTCCACCAGCAGCACGTTGCGGTTGCGGCGCGCGTCCTGCAGCGCGGCGTGCATCATCGGATAGCTCTGCAGGATCGATTGGCCCGGACCGCCGGCGATGAACAGCAGCGGATCGTCCGCGGTCTGGCTTTTCGCGGGGATCATCGCGATCGCCAGCGAGATCCTGCGGCCGTCCGGCGCATCGTGGTTCTCGGGCACGTCCAGCGTGGCGCACTGCGCTTCCACGGCTTCGGCGCGCTCGCCACCGAGCGAGCAGGGCTTGAACGTCAGGTCGCCGTAGCGCAGATCGCCGTTGGCGTCGGTGCGCGGCACGACCATCGGGTCGGCGCGATCGCCGCAGGCGCTCAGACCCAGGGCGAGCAGGGACAACAGCAGGGGGATACGCATGCGGAACTCCGGAACGGAACGGGGTCAGACACGGGACGGCGGCGGGCGATCCGCGCGTCCTCAGGCTACAGGACGCGGATCGCGGCCGGATGTGACCGGCGGTTGCGCGGCAGGCAGGGCGCCGGTGCGGGATTCAGCGGCGCAGACGATTGCCGCGGCGCGGCTTGATCCTCGGTCCCGGCGTCGCCGGGGCCGATTGCGCCCGTCGCGTCGGGCGGGCGGCGTTGGTGGTGGGGCAATCGCTGCGGTAATGGATCGTGTAGCTGCGCCCCATGTAGCCGAGGTCGAGGCAGCCATCGCCGTTGAAATCGGCGATGTGGGTCCCGGCGTAGCGCGGCACGTTGGCATAACCGGGAGTGTTGTCCAGGGGTGCATACACCTCCTCGAAACCGCCCGGCTTCTGACGCAGGATGTCCACGCGCTCGTCGCGGAAGACGATCACTTCGTCGACACCGTCATCGTCGAGATCGCGCACGCGGAACGACGCGCGCATGACCGCACCGAGATCGATGTAGCGCTTCTTGAAGGCCAGCTGCCACTCGCCGTCCGCGGTGCGGGTGTAGGCGGACATCGTCTGCCACAGTTCGACCAGATGCGGATCGATCTGCTCGCTTTCGACCGTGTTGACGAACAATGCGGGCGCGGGATGTCCGAGCAACCGCCCGGCACCGACGTTGTCGGCGCGGATGCGATCGAGATGGCTCGGCGCCTTGAAGTAACCGTAACGATCCGAACCGCGGCCGCTGTAGCCTCCCGGCCGCGGCGCATAGGCGGTGTTGATGCCGACGCCGTCGTAGTCCATGGCGGCATTGAGGAAGTCTCGCCGACCATCGCCATCGATATCGCCCAGCACGACGTGCGTGCCATGCAGGCTCTGGACGGAGACCGGATCGCCGAAGCCCAGACTGCCGCGACCCGGATGGATCGCCAGGCCGAACTCGCTGGAGTAGGCGAAAATCTCGGCGAAGCCGTCGCCATCGAGATCCTCCACGCCGAGTTGGTGGGCGAGTCCGAAACCGCGCAGGCGCGCGACCTGTTCGAACGGACCATCGGCCGGGCGTTTGAGGATCGCGATGGTGCCATCGGGCTCCATCAGGATCAGTTCGGCCTTGCCGTCGTTGTCGACGTCGCCCATCGCGGAGCCGTAATTGCTGTAGTGCTGGCCCACGCTCGGCGCCATCGAGAACCGCAGCGCCTCGCGCATCGTGCCGTCGGCCTGCTGTTCGTACAGGTAGGCCACGAAATCGAGACTCCGGTCGGCACTGCCGAAACCGGTGGCGAAGAAGAACACGTCGGCCCGACCGTCGCCGTTGACGTCGCCGACGGACGCGGATTCCGTCACCAGGTTGACGTTGGCGTTCTGCTGCATCGGCAGGTCGTAGGACGGGCCGAATTCGAGCGCCTGCGCGGGCAGGGCGGCGAGCAGCAACGCGGCGGTCAGCGGAGCGGGGAAGCGCATGGTCGAAATCGCCTCAACGAAGGGCCGGGGCCGCCTGTTTGGCGGTCGTGCGCGTATCGATCGTGCGCAGCAATTGCGCGCGGTTGTTGTCGGGATCGCTGTCGCCGGCGTGATCGAGCAGGAACGCGGTGACCTGGGTGTCGACCTGGAACCCCGGCGCGATGCCGACGTCGAACGCGTATTCGACCCGATCACCGACCGCGCTCATCGCCGGCAGCAGACAGTCGTACATGTGCCGCGGCGCCTCCGCGGCCACGCCGACGCAGTTCGCCGGGGCGGACACGAGGTAACCGACCGCATCCGCATCGCGCACCGCGGGGGCGAGGGTCACGCGCAGGATGCGCGGCTCGGTCGCGGCGCCGCCGCGCGCGAGGGTCGCGTGCACCCGCGGCGCTTCCGCGGTGCCATCGACGCCGACCGCGAAATCCGTCGGCGGCCGGCAGCCTGCGCCGCGCCACAGGCGGAATCCGAGACCGAGACTGCCGCCGATGCGTTCGCGCACCGCCAGATCGGCGCAGCCATCGCCGTCGTAGTCCATCGCGTCGAGCCGGGTGCCCATGGTCGCGTTGCCGATCCGCTTGGCCACGACCTCGAACTCTCCCGGCGCGGTCTGCAGGATCGTGTCCAACCAACCGGTCTCGCTGAGCGTGTAGTACTCCGACTGCACCACCATGTCGGCGAGTCCGTTGTTGTCGACGTCGCGCACGATCACGTTGCTGGGCGCGTACAGCGGTCCGTAACTGGCGAACTGCTCGAAATGCTGCGGCGCCGTCTGCAGATACAGGCGCATGTCCTCGCCGTAGGATCCGGAAAAGGCATGCACGCGGTCGGCCAGACCGTCGCCGTCGAGATCGCCGAAGGTCGAATCGCCGCCGTAGTTCGACAGATCCGGGTTGCTGGTGGTCGATGTCGCGGCCAGCTGGCGATACGGCTGCTGGCGGAACAGGCACTCGCCCGGACACAGACCTTCCATGTGGTCGCGGTAACCGTCGGCGTTGATGTCGACGTCGGTGGCCTTGATGTAGGTGTAGTTGTAGCGACGGTCGGTGATGCCCTCGTAGGAGAACGGCTGGCTCTCGTAGGGCGCGAATTCCAGCCGCGACGACGGCGCCGGCAGCAGCCGCTCCGCGTTCGAGCTGATCCCGGCGAACCAGATCCGGTAGCGGAACTGGATGTCGTCGCGGAAATCGTAATAGGTCGCGTACAGATCGTCGTTGCCGTCCTGGTTGACGTCGACCTGGCCGAATTCGTCGATCGTGCCGGCATCGTGGCGGATCGCGGCGAGGGTGTAGTCCTGGCGCAGTTCGAGAAAGCCCACCCCGTAGCGCGAGAGATTCGGGAACGCGTAGGGGTCGACCGAATGTTCGAAGTAGATCAGCGGCCACCCATCGTTGCGCTTGAGCAGACGGATCCGGCCCGGCGCGCAATCGCAGCGGTAGGTGATGGGGAAATCGAAATTGCCGTCCTCGCGCTGCAGGCTCACCGCGACCTGTCCCCAGTTGGAGACGTTGGTGGTGATCAGGTCGATACGACCATCCTGATCGATGTCGCCGAACACGCCATGGCTGAAACCCGGCAGCACGTACGGCGTGATCGGCGCATGCCAGCGAAAGGACTGGGCGGCCGCCATCTGGGCGAACAACAGCAGCGACAACAGACCGGCGATCCGGCACAGCCCCCTGGCCCGACTCCGGTTCGCACGCATGCCGCACCCGCCCCCTGTTCGCTGTCGTTCGCGCATCGTCGTTTATTTGCTGCTGACGTATTTCTCCCGGCGGATGGCCGGTACCGGCAGTCCATGCGTCTTCAAGGTCTCGAAACAGGCGTCCACCATGTTCGGATTGCCGCACAGATAGGCGATGTCGTCGGCGGCGTCGGGCGCGAATTCGGCCAGCTGATCCTGGACGTAGCCCTTGCGCACGTCCGGATGGGCCTGCGGCGAATCCGCGGCCGGCAGTTCGCGCGAGAAGCAGGGCACGAAGCGGAAGTTCGGATGCGCGTTCGCGAAGGCGCGGAATTCGTCGCCGTAGAGCAGTTCCTCGGGCGTGCGCGCACCGAACAACAGCACGACCTCGATCCCGCGTCCGGCGATCTGCGCCGCCAACTGCGGCAGCATCGCCCGGTAGGGCGTGACGCCGGTCCCGGTGCCGATCAGCAGATAGCGGCGATTGGTGTCCGCCGGCAGCAGGCAGAACCGGCCGTAGGGGCCGCTGGCCTGGATGTTGCCACCGAGTTCGAGATTCTCGAACAGCGCGGTCGCCGCGCCGCCGGGCACGTAACTGACCGCGATCTCGACCGCATCGCCGGGACCGCGCGCGGGGTCGTGGATCGTGGCCAGCGAATAGCTGCGCTTGGTCGCGGTGCCGTCGGGATAGTGGAAATGCACCTGCAGGAACTGCCCCGGGATGTAATCGAGGGGCTGTCCATCGTCGCGGACGAATCCGAGGTGGGCCACGGTCGGCGCCAGCATCCGGCGGGCGACGAGTTTGAGCGGGAAATGGGCGGGCACGGGAGAGGTCTGTGGAATGGAGTGTTTTTTGAGGTGTCTGCCGGCCGATCCTGACCGGCCGCCTATACTACCCGTTCCGCCGCGCCGATCCCCCTTCCGGCCACGGCGCAGAGGACACCCGATGACCGTCGCCCCAGACACCCCCCCGACCGGCCCCGGCGCTCCGGCGCTCTCCGTCCGCGATCTGCGCAAGACCTACGACAACGGCGTGGAGGCGCTCAAGGGCGTTTCGCTGGATGTCGCACCCGGCGATTTCTACGCCCTGCTCGGCCCGAACGGGGCCGGCAAGTCCACCCTGATCGGGGTGGTCAGCTCGCTGGTGAACAAGACCGGCGGCGAGGTCCGCATCTTCGGGGTCGACATCGTCGCCGAACGCGACGCCGCGATGCGCCTGATCGGCCTGGTGCCGCAGGAAATCAATTTCAACATGTTCGAGAAGCCGTTCGACATCTGCGTGAACTACGCCGGCTTCTACGGCGTGCCGCGCGCAGAGGCCAAGGCCCGCGCCGAACAGGTGCTGCGCGAGGCGCAGCTGTGGGACAAGGCCGACAAGATGAGCCGCACGCTGTCCGGCGGCATGAAGCGGCGGCTGATGATCGCCCGCGCGATGATGACCTCGCCGCGACTGCTGATCCTCGACGAACCCACCGCGGGCGTCGACATCGAGATCCGCCGCGGCATGTGGAAGACGCTCAAGGAGATCAACGCCGCCGGGACGACCATCATCCTGACCACGCATTATCTCGAAGAAGCCGAAAGCCTCTGCCGCAATCTCGCGATCATCGACAAGGGCCGGATCGTGGAACAGGGCCCGATGAAGGCGCTGCTGGCCAAGCTCGACGTGGAGGGCTTCCTGCTGGACATCGACGGCACCCTGCCGGCGCAGCTGCCGGCGATCGCGGGCGCGACCCTGATCGCCGCCGACGATCACACCCTGGACATCGACATGCCGCGGGCGATGGACCTCAACGGCGTGTTCGCCGCGCTCGATGCCGCGGGCATCCGCGTGCGCTCGATGCGCACCAAGACCAACCGGCTGGAGGAGCTGTTCGTGCGCATGACCGGAAACGACCAGACCGGCGACAAGGCGGCCGCGGCATGAGCACCGAATCGATGAGCATCGGTCAGCGCCACCGGACCGCGCTGTACACCATCGTCCGCCGCGAAGTCGCGCGCATCCTGCGCATCTGGGGCCAGACCCTGGTGCCGCCGGCGATCACGATGACCCTGTATTTCCTGATCTTCGGCGGCCTGATCGGTTCGCGCGTCGGCGAGATGGACGGCATCCGCTACATGGATTTCATCGTCCCGGGGCTGGTGATGATGAGCATCATCCAGAACAGCTACGGCAACATCTCGTCGAGTTTCTTCGGCGCCAAGTTCGGCCGCCACGTCGAGGAACTGCTGGTCAGTCCGATGCCGGCCTGGGTGATCCTGACCGGTTACGTCGCGGGCGCGGTGCTGCGCGGGCTGATGGTCGGCGCGATCGTGCTGGTGATCGCGATGTTCTTCACCGAGGTCCGGGTGCCGCATCCACTGATCACCCTGAGCACGGTGATCCTCGGTGCGACCATCTTCTCGCTGGCCGGCTTCGTCAACGCGGTGTACGCGAAGAAATTCGACGACATCGCGATCGTGCCGACCTTCATCCTCACCCCGCTGACCTATCTCGGCGGCGTGTTCTATTCGGTCAAGCTGTTGCCGGACTGGGCCGAGGCCGCGACCCATCTCAACCCGATCTTCTACATGGTCAACGCCTTCCGCTACGGCCTGCTCGGTGTCTCCGACGTGCCGCTGTGGCTCGCGTATGCGCTGATGCTGGGTTTCGTGGTCGTGCTCGGCGGAATCGGCATCTCGCTGCTGCGACGCGGCGTCGGCCTGCGCAGCTGAGCCCGCGCACGCAGCACTTGGCAGCGTCGACCCGACCGGGTTAGGCTCGACCGCTGCGTTGCGTTTCCGGTCGACGTGCGTCGTCGCCGGATCCGGAACGGAACATGGAGCGTTACCGCATCGCCATGCGATGCGGTTCAAGGAAGCATGGATGAAAGATTGGAGAGACAAGGTCGTCTTTCCGGAGGTCGTGCCTCCGGACATTCCGCCTGAGGCCCCCGACGCGGCACTCGATGCGCTGCACAGCGGCAGCGACACCACACGCGCGCACGCCTCGGCGACGCCTGACGTGTCCGGACATCTGGCCGATTACCTCGCCCTGCCCGGGTCGACCACGTACTTCCTGGAACAGCGCGCCGGTCGCCGGATCGGTGTCGAGGTCCTGGAACAACGCACCGAGCACGAGCCTCCGCGCGGTGCCGTGCTGCATCGTCGTTCGCGGCTGTATCTGGACGCGCCCGAGAACGCACTGCTGATCGCGGACGCCGAGGTCCTGCTGGACCGGCTCGCACCGGCGCAGCGTGCGCGCGCGCTCGACGGCAGCGAGGGCCTCGGCCGGCTGCTCGATCCCGACAATCGCGGCCGGCTGCACAAGCGCGATCTCGAGATCGTCTGGCTGCCAGCGCCCATCCTGCTGCGCGTGAAGGCGCGCTGGGCGGTGGCGCGCCGTTTCGATCTGTTGATCGAAGGCGAACCATGCGCGCGGATCCGCGAGATCCTGAGCCACGAATCGCTGGCGAGGCTGGGATGAACGCCTGCCCCGATCCGGCATCGGCCCGCACCGTCGACGATCCCGGATTCGTCGCGGCCGGTGCGCGGCTGCGCATCGGCGAGGTCCATGCGCCGGTCGCGACGTGGGTAGACGCGGGTCGCGCGGGATGGCGCACGGCCGCGCCGGCGGCGGTGCCCGCGCTGCGCGGTGTCGCCGATGCCGATGCGCTCGGTCTGTTGCTGGCCGCGCTGGCGGACGGACGACGCCTGCTGCTGTGCCCGCCGGACACCGCGCCGCCCGCATGCGGCGACGGCATCGATGCGGACGATGGCGCCATCGCGGTGTTGTCCTCGGGGACGCTGGCGACGCCGAAGGTGATCTGGCATCGCACCGCCGCGCTGTTCGCCACCGCGCGTCTGGCCGGAGAACGCCTCGGCATCGCGCCCGGCGAACGGGTGCTGATCGCGGTGCCGGTCCACCATCTCTACGGCCTCGGCGCGGGGCTGCTGATCGCGCTGCTCGCCGGCGCCGAGATCCTGCTGTTGCCGAAAGCCGATCTGATGGGTTTCAACGATGCGCTGCGCGGGTTCGCGCCACGGACCACGTTCGCCACGCCGCATCTGCTGCGCGCCGTGCTGCAGCGCAAGCACGGACCGATTCCCGGCAGCACGCGCGTGGTCTCGGCCGGCGATGCCCTGCCGGACGCGCTGCTGGCGCAGGCGCGCCTGTGTTTCGGCGCGGTGGACAATCTCTACGGCAGTTCCGAGCTGGGCGTGATCGCGATCGGCGACACCGACGACCATGCGCACGGTGGACCGGCCCCCCTGCGTCCGTTGCGCGGCGTGCGCCTCTCGCTCGCCGATGCGCACGACGGCCGCGGCCGGCTGCAGGTCGCGCATCCGTACCCGGCGTTCCGCATCGAACATCACGGCGAGGCGACGACGCCGTCGACACCCTGGGACACCGGCGACATCGCGAGCATCGGCACGGACGGCGGTCTGCAGGTGCATGGCCGCGCCGATCTCAGCCTCAATCGCGCCGGCAAACTGCTGGTGCTGGCGGATGTCGAGCGCGTGGTCGCGGCCTGGCCGGGCGTGAGCGCCGCGGTGGCGGTGCCGTGGTCGCGCGACACCGCCGCGGGCCGGGGATTCTCGATCGTCGTCGAGTCCGACGCGACCGGCGCACCGCCCGACATCGCCGCGCTCAAGCGCGAAGCGGCCCGCGCCCTGCCCGCGTTCGCGCGACCCGATCGCTTCCACATCATCGACCGTCTGCCCCGGCTCGCCAGCGGCAAGCCGGACCGGCGGACCCTTCACGAGGAATACGGACATGCCTGATTCGAACGTCATCGACGCCATCCGCGAGATCCTCTGCGAGGACCTCGATCTCGACCTGCGCCGCGAGGCGATCGCGGCCGATGCGTCGCTGGGCGACGACGGTCTCGCGCTCGACTCGATCAGCATGGCCGAATTCGTGAATTCGCTGGAAACGAAGTTCGCGATCAGGATCCTCGACGAGGACCTCGACGGCACCAACTTCGCCACCGTCGGCAGCGTCGCCGCACTGGTCGCCCTGCGCGCGGAAGGTCCGGTTTCCGCATGAGCGCGAGTCACGATGCGACCGACGCGGCGCTCGCCAACGCGCCCAGGCAGGCGATCGACGCGGTGCTGGTGCAGGACGCACCACCGGCGCCGGCCGCGGCACGCGACCTTCCGCGCCCACCCGCCGCGCAGGTCGCGGACTATCGCGAAGAACCGCCGAACCGCGACGGCTTCGTGGTGGCGTGGCCGCCGCAGCGCTACTGGAAACCGGTCGCCGAGGCCGGGCCGGCGCCGCAGCCGCGCGCGGTCGATGCGCCGCTGCACCTGTATTTCCACATTCCCTTCTGCCTGCAGCGCTGCCGCTACTGCTTCTTCAAGATCGAAGTGCTCTCGGAGTCGTCGCATGCGGTGCGCGAACGCTACGTCGATGCGCTCTGCGCCGAGCTGGAACAGGTCGCCGATGCGCACGCCCTGCGCGGCCGCCGGGTGCAGACGATCTATTTCGGCGGCGGCACGCCGAGCGTGCTGCAGCCCGAACAGCTGGCGCGCATCCGGCATGCGATCGAACGCTGCTTCGCGCTCGCCGACGATCTGGAATTCGTGTTCGAGATCGAGCCGGTCACCCTCAACAACCGCTTGATCGACGGCCTCGCGGCGCTCGGCGTCAACCGCATCAGTTTCGGAATCCAGTCGTTCGACGACCGCGTGGTGGCGCTGACCGGACGCCACGACACCGAGGAGAAGAACGCCCGCGCGATCCGTCGGGCGCTGGACGCCGGTGTCGTGGTCAACGTCGACCTGCTGTCCGGGCTGGAAGGCGAGACGCCCGACAGCTGGCGGCATTCGGTGGAGCGCGCGATCGATCTGGGCGTGCACGCTGTGACCGTGTACAAGCTGGAGCTGTACTCCAACGCCCACTACATGGCCGATCTGCGTCGCGGCCAGCTGTCGCTGCCCGGCCCGGAGGAGGAACTGGCGCTGGCGCGCTGGGGCCTGGATCGCCTGCGCGAGGCCGGCTATCGGCCGTCGACCTATTTCACCTTCACCCGCGACGGGCGCCATGGCCAGCGCCACATCATCGCGCGCTGGCGCGGCGAGGACATGTACGGCATCGGCGCTTCGGCGTTCGGCAGCGTCGGCGGCATCTCGCGGCAGAACGTCAGCGAGATCGACGACTATCTGGCGCGGATCGAGAGCGGGCGCAGCGCGACCCAGCGCGTCCTGTCGCTGAGCAGCGTCGATCACATGATGCGCGACGTGATCATGGGTCTGAAGACCACCGAGATCGATCTGCAGGATTATCGCCGCCGCCACGGCGTCGATCTGGGATTCCTGCTCGCCGAGGACATCGCGCGCTTGAGCGGTTCCGGCCTGATCGAGATCGCCGACGGGCGCCTGCGCCTGACCGCGGAAGGCGTGCTGTACGGCGATTACTGCGGCCGCCAGCTGGGCGCCGGCATGCGTCGCGTGTTGTCCGGCGACGTCCGGCCGATCCGCGCCTGACGCGCCCTGTCCGACACGTCCCTCCGGATCGACCCGTGCTGATCACGCCCGATTTCGTCTTCATCCACATGCCCAAGACCGGCGGCACGTTCGTCGCGCGGATGCTGCAACTGGCCTATGGCGCGCGCGCGGTCGAGTACGGCCGCAAGCACGCGACCTGCGAGGAGATTCCCGACAGCGAGCGCGGCAAACCGGTGCTGTCGGTGATCCGCTCGCCGTGGGACCGCTACGTCTCGCAGTATCACTACGGCTGGTGGAAGAGCCATCCGGAAGCCTATTGCGATCCCGCGCCGATCCTGCGCGATCACCCGGAGTATCCGCAGATCGGATTCGATGCGTTCGTGCGGATCGCCAACACCCACTTCGTCAACGTCCATCGCGGCGAGGCGACGGGCTTCACCAACGTCCGGCTGCCGCCGGACCGCGCGCCGGGCTGGCATACCGAACAGTTCATCCGGTTCTTCTGTCGTGCGCCGCGCGAGGCGTTCGCGGCCATCGGCCCGGGGGAATGCCTCGCGGGACGCCTGCCGGGATACGAATACCCGGTGCGCTTCCTGCGCACGGAACGTCTCAACGAGGATCTCGCGGCCTGCCTCGCCGACGGTCTCGGCGACGACCCGCAGTCGCGCGACCTGCGCGCACGCATCCGGTCGCATGCGCCGGTGCTGCCCGACGAGGCCCACGAGCGTCGCGACACCCGCGAAACCCATACCTACTTCGATGCCGGACTCATCGACTTCGTGCTGCGCCGCGAAGCGTTCCTGTTCGCGCGCTTCCCCGATTACCAGGCGATCGCCGCATGAATACCGCATCCCCTCCGGACGACACCGACATCGCGGCCATCGGCCCGGGCCGCGTGGCGCTGGTCACCGGCGGCAATCGCGGCATCGGTCTGATCGTCTGCGAAACGCTGGCCCGCGCCGGCACCCGGGTGTATCTCGGTTGCCGCGATCCGGAAGAGGGCGCGCGCGCGATCGCCCGGCGCGGCATCGAGGGCGCGACCCCACTGCGGCTGGACATGACCGATGCGGTCGCGATCGAAAGCTCGATCGATGCCGCGATCGCGCGGATCGGGTCCGAGTCCGGCGGCCTCGACGCGCTCGTCAACAACGCCGGCATTTCCCGCGGCGTGCGCGACGCGCCCAGCGTCGAATCGCCCGCCCAGGTACGCGACACCTTCGAGGTCAATTTCTTCGGGCCCTGGCGGCTGATCCAGCGCACGCTGCCGCTGATGCGCGGTCGCCCGGGCGCGCACATCGTCAACGTGTCCAGCGGTCACGGCAGCGTCGCGAAGATCGAAGGCAACAATCTGGGCTACCGCAGCTCGAAGGCGGCGTTGAACGCGCTGACCCTGTCCTTCGCCCACGAACTGGCCGGGTCCGGCATCCGGGTCAACGCGATGACGCCCGGCTGGGTGCGGACCCGGCTCGGCGGCATCGGCGCGCCACGCACGCCGCAGGAAGGCGCCGACACGCTCCTCTGGTTGCTGCAGGGCGGCGGCGGTCACGGCGGGTTCTACAAGGACCGGGAGCCGTTTCCGTGGTGACGCGCGGGCCCAATCTGTTCGTGGCCGGTGCGCCGCGCTGCGGCACGACCTCGCTGTACGCGGCATTGAAGCAGCACCCGGAGGTGTACACCTCGGTGCTCAAGGAACCGCATCATTACGCCGACGATCTGCCGGTGCAGCCGCACACCGTCCCTGATCGCGACGATTATCTGACGCTGTTCCGCGGCGGCGAGCACCATCGCTATCGCGCCGAGGCCTCGGTCTGGTACCTGTACAGCGCCGCGGCGCCGCACGCGATCGCCGCGGCGCATCCGGATGCGCGCGTGGTGGTGTTGCTGCGCGATCCGGTGGCGATGCTGATCAGTCTCCACGCCCTCTACCTGCGCACCGGCAACGAAGGCGAGACCGACGCCGATATCGCACTGATGCGCGATGGCCCGACCCGATTCGACGACACCTATTTTCCGTTCGGCCTGCATTACCGCCCGTTGCTGCGCGTCGACGCCGCGCTCGCGCGCTGGCGCGCGCGGTTCGGCGACGATCGCTTGCGGGTGCTGTTCTACGAAGAGTTCTACGCCGACCCGGACACGGCATTCGCCGAACTGTGCGGCTGGCTCGATATCGATGCCACGACGCAGGTGCGTTTCGATGAGACGGCGGCGACCGCCGCGCTGCGGATGACCGCGCTGCGCCAGCTGCGCGCCTTGCCCGCGCATCTGCGCGCGAAGCTCAATCCCGATGCCGGCCGGCTGCATGCGGCGAAACGTCCGGTGCGGGTCTCGGCGGCGACCCGCGCGGGCCTGCGCGCCGAAGCGGCCGCGGGCTATGCGGCCTTGCGCGCGCAGCTCGGTCGTCCGCTGCCGGACGCCTGGCACGATCCGGAGGAACGCCTCGATGCCGCCGCCGGATGACACGACGCCGGGCAAGGCCCGACAGACCGAAGCCGCGCGTCTGCTCGGCGCACTGCAGCGCGAGATCGGCGAGATCCACGGCGAACCGATCCTGCGCCGTTTCCGCCGCTGGCGCGACGTGCGCGGTCCCGCGCTGCGGATGGAGCAGCAGGCGCACGATCCGGCCTGGGCCGGCGCCTTCGCCGAGGCCGCCGGGGATCTTTCGAACGCGTTGACCGGCATCGATCACGCGCTGCACCACGTCGGCAGCACCGCGGTGCCCGGCCTGCGCGCCAAACCGATCATCGACATGGCCCTGGCGCTGGCGCGGACGGACGATCTCGACCGCGCCGCGGACGCGCTGGTGCGCGCGGGCTATGCCGACTGGGGCAACAGCCCGGCGCATCCCGACGTGCGCTGGTACTGGCATGCGCAGCGCGAACCGGTGCAGCGGGTGGTGCATCTGTGCACGCGGGACTGTCCGTGGATCGCCGGCGCGCTCAATTTCCGCGATTACCTGCGCGCGGTCGACGCCAAGCGCGACGAGTACGCGGCGCTCAAGCAGCGGCTCGCCGCGGAGCACGACGGCGACATCACCCTGTATTCGCTGCGCAAGGCCGCGCTGCTGTACCGGATCAACCTCGAAGCCAACGCCTGGCGCGCCGGCGCGGATCGCTGAGCGCTGAGCGCCTGCACGGACGGCAGCGGGTTCACGCCCCGGCACCGTCCACGATGTCCCGGGCCGCCTTCGGCGTCCGCCGGAAACGGCGCCCGAGCCACTGTCCGAGATCGTGCAGCACCGAGTAGGCGGCCGGAATCACGATCAGACTGAGCAGGGTCGAGGTGGTGAGCCCGCCGATCACCGCCCACGCCATCGGCGCGCGGAAACTCGAATCGCCGGAGACCCCGAGCGCCAGCGGCAGCATGCCCGCGCCCATCGCCAGCGTGGTCATCATCACCGGCCGCGCGCGCTTGCGGCAGGCGTCGATCAGCGCCTCGTGCTGCGACAGGCCGCGCTGATCCTCGGCCATCACCGCGTAGTCCACCAGCAGGATCGAGTTCTTGGTGGCGATGCCGATCAGCATCAGCAGGCCGATCAGCGCCGGCAGCGACAGCATGTGCCCGCTCAGCAGCAGTGCGCCGAACGCGCCGCCCGCGCACAGCGGCACCGCGGTCAGGATGGTCAGCGGCTGGATCGGATGGTTCAGCAACAGCAGCAGCACCATGTAGATGCAGACGATGCCGGCGAGCATCGCCATGGTGAACCCGAAGAACAGTTCGACGAACACCTCGGCATCGCCGGCGTTGAGGAACTGCACGCCGGTCGGCAGCGTCTTCACCGACGGCAGCGCCTGCACTTCGGCCATGACCTCGCCGAGCGGGCGGCCGTCGAGTTCGGCGGTGAGCGTGATGTTGCGCTGGCGCTGGTAGCGCGAGATCACCGACGGCCCGCTGCCGTCGCGGATCTCGGCCACCGCCGACAGCGGCACCGGGCCATGGCGGCCGCGCACGCGCAGCTGACCGATCAGCGCCGGATCGGCCAGCGCATCGCGGGCGAAGCCGACCCGGATCGGAATCTGCCGATCGGGCAGATTGAGTTTGGCCATGCGCTGGGTGTAGTCGCCGCTGGTGGCGATGCGGGTGGCCTCGGCGATGTCGGCGGTGGCCACGCCCAGATCGGCCGCGCGCGCCGGATCCGGCACGATCTGCAACTCCGGCCGCAGCAGCGACGCAGACGACGAGATGCTGCCGAGTCCGCGCAGCCCGCGCAGATCGCGTTCGACCGCCGCGGCCGCGGCTTCGAGCGTGCGCGGATCGTCGCCGGACAACACCAGCTGCATCGTCTCGCCGGGTTCGGCGCTGACGTAACTGATCTTCGCGCCGGGCAGGTCCGCGAGCAGCGCGCGCGCGGCGCGTTCCAGGGTTTTCTGGTCGCGATCGCGCTCGCGATCGTCGGCCGGACCCCAGTCGAGCACCAGTGTGGCCTTGCGCACTTCGCTGCCGCCGCCGCGGCCGGGATCACCGACATCGGGCGCGCTGCCGACCATGGTGAAGGTCTGCTTGAGTTCCGGAATCGTCTCCAGCCGCGCGCGCGCCGCTTCCGCCAACGCCACGGTGTCCTCGATCCGCGTGCCCGGGGGCAGCTCGATGCTCAGATTGCTGCGACCCAGATCGGTGAAGGGAATGAACGTGGCCGGGATCAA
The DNA here is from genome assembly GCA_041919915.1 of Lysobacteraceae bacterium. Taxonomy (GTDB): domain Bacteria; phylum Pseudomonadota; class Gammaproteobacteria; order Xanthomonadales; family Xanthomonadaceae; genus Lysobacter_I. The sequence continues at coordinate 290,095 of JAYRSY010000003.1, read as the reverse complement.
CGGCACCAGCGCCAGCGAGCCGGCGAACAACGCCAGCGCCAGCCACAGCGTCCGCCCGCGATGCCGCAGCGAGGCGTCGACCCAGCCCAGGTAACGACGCATCAGCGCGGACTCGACGCCGGGCTCGGGATGCGGCCGGAGCTGGTAGGCGGCCATCATCGGCGTGAGCAACCGCGCCACCAGCAGCGAGAACAGCACCGCGGTGGCCGCGGTCCAGCCGAATTCGCGGAAGAACTTGCCGGCGATGCCGGGCATGAACGCGACCGGCACGAACACCGCCGCCAGCGTCATCGACGTCGCGATCACCGCGGTGCCGATCTCGTCGGCGGCATCGCGCGCGGCCTGCAGCGGGCTCTTGCCCATGCCGAGATGACGCACGATGTTCTCGATCTCGACGATCGCGTCGTCCACCAGGATGCCGACCACCACCGACAACGCGAGCAGGGTGATCATGTTCAGACTGAAGCCGAGCAGGGCGAGCACGGCGAAGGTCGGGATGATCGACAGCGGCAGCGCCACCGCCGACACCCAGGTCGCGCGCCAGTCGCGCAGGAACCACCACACCACCACCAGCGCCAGCAGCGCGCCTTCGATCAACATGATCATCGACGAATCGTAGGAGCGCTCGGTCTCCTCGACGGTGTTGCTGACCATCCGGAAACGCAGACCCGGATGCGTGCGTTCCAGCGCGGTCAGCGCCTCGCGCACCCGCGCCGACACCTTCAGTTCGTCGGACTTGCGGGCGCGATACAGCGAGAAACCGACCGCGGCCTCGCCGTCGAGCAGCGCGACCTGGGTCGGATCGGCGGCATCGTCGTGCACGGTGGCGATCGACGACAGCCGCACCGAACGCCCGTCGGGCAGGCTGATGCTGTAGTCGCGCAACTGCTGCGCGTCGGCGACGGTGCCGACGGTGCGGATCGTCTGCTGCTCGCCACCGAGCTCGACCCGGCCGCCGGAACGCTCGACCTGGATCCGCGCCAGCTGCTGCGAGACATCGCCGGCGGTGATGCCCCAGGCGAGCAGCGCGTCGGGATCAAGATCGACCCGCACCTGACGTTCGACACCGCCGATGCGCGCGACCTTGGCCACGCCGGGCACGCCGTACAGCGCGCGGGCGACATCGCGGTCGACGAACCACGACAGTTCGTCCGCGGCCATGCCCGGCGCCGAAACGGCATAGGTCTGCAGCGAGCCGCGGATCTCGACCTTGCCGACCACCGGCTCCTGGATGTCCTGCGGCAGATCGCTGCGCACCCGGGTCACCGCGTCGCGGACATCGTCCAGCGCATCCGCGAGATCGGCGTCGAGGGTGAATTCGATCGCGGTGGTGCTGACGCCTTCCGTCACCGTCGAGATGACCCGCTTGACGTTGGCCACCGTGGCGACCGAATCCTCGATCCGGCGCGTGACCTCGGCTTCCAGCTGCGCGGGCGACGCGCCGGGCTGGAGCACGGTGACCGTGGTCATCGGGAAGGCGACGTCCGGGAAGCGCGCGACCGGCAGACTGTGGAAGCCCCACAACCCGGCCACGCACAGCACGAAGAAGATCATCAACGCCGGCAGCGGGCGCTTGATCGCCCACGAGGAGAGATTGCCGCCGCCGCTCATCGCGCGGCGCCCGGCACCGCCGCGTCGACCACGCGCACGCGATCGCCGTCGGCGAGGAAACCGGCGCCGCGCAGGACCACGCGTTCGCCGGGTTTCGGGCCATCGAGCAGTTCCACCGCATCGTCGCTGCGCACGCCGGTGCGCACCCGCCGCGCGCGGACCACGTTGCCGGCACCGGGCACGAACACGGTCGGAAAGCCGTCGCGCAGGACCACCGCGGCCGTGGGCACGGTCGCCGCACGGGCGGTACCGGCGTCGATCCGGCCTTCGAGGTAGGCGCCGGTCATCAGGCCGGGCGCCGCCGGCAGATCGACGAACACGGTGCCGGTGCGGGTCGCCGGATCGACGCCGGGGCTGACCGCGCGCACGCGGCCCTTGACGGTCGCGCCGGTGAGGCTGCGCAGGGCGACGCGATCGCCGGGCACGATCATCGCGAGCTGCGCGACCGGCAGTTCGGCGCGCCATTCCAGACGACCATCGCGGATCAGGCGCAGCAGTTCGGCGCCGGCGGCGACCACCTGGCCCGGCTGCACCAGCCGCTTGGACACGATGCCGTCGGCGGGCGCGCGCAGTTCGGTGAATCCGCGTCGCAGCGCGGCGGTGTCGCGGGCCGCGCGGGCGGTGCCGACGCGCGCTTCGCTCTGCGTGCGCGCCGCGCGCAGTTCGTCGAGCTGTCCGGCACTGATGTAGCGGTCGCGCGCGAGCTGTTCGCCGCGCGCGAGATTGGCGCGGGCGAGGGCGGCGCCGGATTCGGCCTCGCGCAGCGCCGCGTCGGCCTGGGCGAATTCGCTGTCGAGCATCCGCTGATCCAGCTGCAGGAGCACCTGGCCGCGGCGCACGGATGCGCCCACGTCCACCCGCAGCGCGGTCACGCGCAAGCCGGACACTTCGACGCCGAGCAGCATTTCCTCGACCGCGGCGACCTCGCCGGACACGTCGATGCCATGGGTGATCTCGCGTTCCACGACCGGGGCGAGGGTCACCGCCATCGCCGACGCGGTGGCCGGAGCGGAAACGGCGGCGTTTCGGGAGGGGGCCGTTCCGTCGGCGGGAGTCTCTCCGCGGCCGCAGGCCGCGAGCGTAAGCATCAGGCCGACGGCGAGGAGACGGGGACGGAACCGGGCCGGCATCGAACGCTCCGCAACGAACGGGGGGCGTCAGTGTACCGGCGGGTTCAGTATTCCGGTCCCTGCCGTTGGTTGGGGCGTCGGGTCGTTCAGTGGGCGTCCGGCAACCGGAAGAACGCCATCGCCGTCGCCGTGGTCGCCGCGGCGACGGCCGCCACGGATTCGCCGCGATCGCGCGCGAGCTCCTCGACGATGTGCGCGAGATACATCGGCTCGTTGCGCCGGTGCGAGGGCTGCGGGCGCACGGTGCGCGGCAGCAGATAGGGCGCGTCGGTCTCGATCATCAGCCGGTTCGCCGGGATGTGCTTCACCAGTTCGCGCAGATGGCTGCCGCGCCGCTCGTCGCAGAGCCAGCCGGTGATGCCGATGTACCAGTCGCGATCGAGGCAATCGAACAATTCCTCGCGGGTGCCGGTGAAGCAGTGCACCACCGCCGGGCCGAGCCTGCCGTCGAAGTTCTTCATCATCGCGACGAAATCGGCGTGCGCGTCGCGCTGGTGCAGGAACAGGGGTTTGCCGGTATCGACGGCGGTCTGCAATTGCCGCTCGAACGCCCTGCGCTGCGCCGGACGCGGCGAGAAATCGCGGAAGTAATCCAGTCCGCACTCGCCGACCGCCACCACTTCGGGATGCGCCAGCAGCGCGCGCATTTCGGCGTCGCATTCGTCGGTGTATTCGATCGCGTGGTGCGGATGCACGCCGGCGGTGGCGTAGAGCGTGCCCGGGAAGGTCTGCGCCAGGATCAGCGCCTTCGGCGAGTGTTCGCGGCTGGCGCCGGTCACCACCATCCGCGCGACGCCGGCATCGCGCGCGCGCTGCAGCACCGCTTCGCGGTCGTGATCGAAACTCTCGTGGGTGAGGTTGGCGCCGATGTCGATGAGATTCATCCGCACAGTTTAGCCGACCGCGAAACGCCGGCCGCAGGGTGCCGGACACGATGCGCGCCGCGGCTGCGGACACACTCGTTTACATCTTCGCCACGCCGGTGCGTCAACCGCGCCGGGGCCGTGCCGTTCACCGCGACGTCCCCCCGTCACATGGAAGACATCGCATGATCCGCATCCTCTCCGTCACCTTCGCACTCACCGCCCTGCTCGGCGCCGGTCTCGCCCGTGCCGTGCCGATCCACGATTTCTCGCCGGTCACCGCCGAAATGCAGAGCTTCGTGCAGACCTATTCGCTCGACGGCGCCTCGCTGCGGGTGAACAAGGCCGGCAACGTGGTCTACCGCCGCGCTTTCGGCAGCTACACGCTCGGCACCCGCGTGCGCATCGCCTCGGCCAGCAAGTGGCTGTCGGCGCTGACCCTCGCCCGCATCGTCGAAAAGGGCCAACTGCGCTGGAGCGACACCGTCGGCCAGTACTTTCCGGACGTGGAGCCGGCCAAGCGCGGCATCACCCTCGAACAGTTGTTCTCGCACACCAGCGGTCTGCCCGGCGGCGACGATGCGTGCATGTCGAATCCGCTGTACACGCTCGCCAGCTGCGCCAACCGCATCCTCCAGCAGTCGACCATGATCGGCGAACCGGGCAAGGTCTTTTCCTACGGCGGCAACTCGATGCAGGTCGCGGGACGCATGGCGGAACTCGCCACCGGCAGAAGCTGGGACGATCTCTTCATCGACGAGATGGTGACGCCGCTGGGACTGGTCGCCACCGATTTCGCCACGTCCTCCACCGATCCGGGTTACGTGCGCACCGACAATCCGCGCATCGCCGGCGGCGTGCGCGGCACGCTGGAGGATTACGGCAGGGTCGTCGACATGATCCTGGCAGAGGGTTGTCTCGATCTGCGGATCGACCGCACCTGCCTGCCCGGTCGCCGCTTCCTCACCGCCGCCACGATCACCTACATGGCCCGCGACCGCACCGTCGGCACCGTCGACATCTCGCGTCCGCCGACCTCCACCGGTTACGGCTACGGTCTGGGTCAGTGGATCGATCCGAACTCCGCGCTGATCGTCTCCAGCCCCGGCGCGTTCGGCTTCACGCCCTGGGTGGACCGCACCAGCGGCGTCGCGGGCGTACTGCTGGTGGACGATCTGAACACGCGTCTGTTCGAGGACATCAACGACATCCGCGCGCTGATCAACGTCGTCGTCGCCGACGGCAACGGACGCCGCGTCGCGCCGGTGCAACCGATGACGGTCGTGGCGACCGCGCGCAAGACCGCGACGGTCGCGGACGGGCATCGCCCGCGGACACCCGGCCGACGCTGATCGCGCGCTCGACTCAGGCGGGATCGGCCGGCACCCGGCCGATCCACAGCCGGTTGCCGTCCGGGTCCTCGCATCGCAGTTCGCGCATCCCGTAGAACGTCTCTTCCGGCATCGGCAACGCCAGTCCCTCGCGCGCCGCGTGCGCATGGAACGCATCGATGTCGTCGGGATACAGATAGATCACCGTCGGCCGCGGCCACCGGCCGTGTCCGTGGATCGACTGGTCCAGCATCAACCGGCAATCGTCGAACCGCAGCATCGCCCAGCCCCACGCATCGTTGCGCTGCTCGACCTCGAAACCCAGCTTCCGGTAGAACGCCACGCTCGCCGGCATGCTCGCGACCGGCAGCATCGGAACGATCCGCATCATCTTCATGGGCAACCTCGTGGTGAGTGCGATCCGGCGCGGCGATCGCGGTCGCGACACGGAGACTCTACCGCAACGAAAAACGCCGGCGGTTCCCCGCCGGCGTTTCCGTGTCGCGTCGCGATGTTCCGCGAATCAGTGTTCCGCGAATCAGTTCAGCTGGCAGGACGCCGGCTTGGTCGAGGTGAACAGCGCGCTGGTGCCCCATTCCGGGTGATCGATGAACGGGTTGCGGTTGCCCTGGAAGCTGTAGATCACTTCGTTGCGCTCGCGTTCGGCCGCGTCCGGCGGATCGGCCTGGTGCCAGGCGATCAGCGTCGACAACAGACCCATGTAGGCGGGCGAGCTGGAGGTGATGACGATCAGGCTGCGGTTGTCGGTGAGTTCGAGATCCGGTTCGGACTGGCCGGTAGTCGGATGCGTGCCGCCTTCGTAGCGGATCGCCATGTACATCACCGCGCGGGCCATGTCGCCCTTGCGCTTGCCCCACACTTCGAACGAGCCGCTGTTGCCGTCGGGCGTCTTCACCCAGTTCGAGTTGCCCGGGTACACGCCGCTACCGCCGCCGCTGCCGTTGTTGACTTCGGTGGCGCGCTCGGCGCAGCCGGAGGCCAGGGTGCAGTTGGCGTAGGGCTTGTTGCCGCGATCCGAGTTGTAGGCCGAGTCGGTGAGATACAGCATGTGGGTGTCGGTGTACGGCGAATGCGGCAGGCCGAGGTTGCCGGTGGCGGAACCGAAGCCGAGCGAATTCGGCCAGGTGTGCTCGCGGTTGTACTTCAGGCCGCTGCCGCTGCCGGCGCGATCGGTGATCTTCACGAAGCTGCGGTTGCGATACGCGTCGAGGATGCGGCCGGCGTTGTTCGGATCTTCGTCGGCGATCTCGAGAATGGTCCAGGTGTTGGTGGTGCCGCCGCTGTACGGATACGCGGTATGACCCTTGATGATCGCGTTCAGCGAGCAGCGCAGCTGCGAAGGGCTGCTGGTGTTGACGCGGCTGTAATAGCCGGTGCCGCCACCGCCGCCGCTGCCGGCGACCGTGAAGTTCACCACCGCGTCCGAGGCCGGGCGGGCATCGCCGGCGTCGCGGATGTTGGCGGCGAAGATCGAGAACGTGCAGCTCTCGCCCGCGAACAGCGCGGTGTTGGTGGAAATGTTGATGTTGCTGGACGCGGTGGCCGACCAGCTGATGTTGACGTCGCCCGACTGCTGGCAGGAGAGCGTGAAGGCGCCCGGGCTGGCGATCACCTGTTCGCTGAAGTTCGCGACCAGATTGGCGGCGGCCGGGAAGTCGGTGGCGCCGTTGGCGGGCGTGGTCGAGGTCAGCACCGGCACGGGATTCGGCGCGCTGAAGGTCTGTCCGGTGTTGCAGGCGCCGAAGGTCGCGGTCGCCGGGGCCTGCCAGCTGAAGTTGGCGTAGCCGGTGCCGGTGCCGGCGAGGCGCAGCGAACGGCCGGCGGCATCGGAACCGGTTTCGGACACCGGCAGGTTGGTGCTGGTGCGGCCGGCGGCCGGACCGTTGCTGGCGGTGATCGCGCCTTCGTAGCTGATGAACTGCACGACCTGGCCGCTGGGATCGACCAGGGCGATGCCGTCGTTCGGGCCGTTCTGGATGCCGTTGGTGGCGTAGCTCAGGGTGGCGATGCGGACCTGCGAACCGCAGCTGACGAGGCTGCCGGCGGGGACGAGGTCGTTGTCGTAGGTCACCGCGGCCGACGGCGTGGAGCCGTTGTAGAGGTAGACGCGGTAGCTGCTGAGGGTTTCGCCGGCGGTGGCGACGACTTCGATGCGTTCGCCGGTATCGCCGGACGAGGTGGCATCGTCGTAGTGGAATTCGTTGATGAAGACTTCGGCATTGGCGGCACCGGACGCGAGCAGCAGGGCGCAGGCCAAGGGTGACACCGTGGACAACACACGCGACATAAGCGGATCTCTCGATGGGATGGGTGGCGCGCGCGGGTCCCCGGCGGGCGCCGATCGCGGGCCCGGCGTTCCTGCGGCCCGCGCGTTCCGACGCGGCCCCCCGGCCGCGCGCACGGCCCATGCGTTGGACCGTATTCGTCCGGCGCGAACGCCACCGGCGAAGGACGGGGCAATCTAGCCGAGGAATGTGACAGCCGCCACCGGAATCGGCGACGGCCCGGTTCCGGGCCGACGGACGGCGCGCCATCACGCCGGAAATCAGTGGCTTGCGCGGCCTGATAGCCTTGTCGGGATGTCTGCACCCCCGACGTTCCCGATCACCGGACTGTTGCCCGACCTGTCGCGGTCGCTGGCAGCGCATCCGCGTCTCGTCCTGGAAGCACCGCCGGGTGCGGGCAAGACCACCCAGGTGCCGTTGGCGCTGCTCGACGCGGCCTGGCTGTCGGGGCAACGGATCGTGATGCTGGAACCGCGCCGGGTCGCCGCGCGCGCGGCGGCCGGGTTCATGGCGAAACAGTTGGGCGAAGCGGTGGGCGAGACCGTCGGCTACCGCATCCGCTTCGACAACAAAGTGTCCGCGAAGACCCGGATCGAGGTCGTGACCGAAGGCATCCTGACCCGGATGCTGCAGGACGATCCGATGCTCGAAGGCGTGGGCGCGATCCTGTTCGACGAATTCCACGAACGCCATCTCGCCGGCGATCTCGGGCTCGCGCTCGCGCTCGACGTGCAATCGGGCCTGCGCGAAGACCTGCGACTGGTCGCGATGTCGGCGACCCTCGACGGCGAACGGCTGGCGCAGTTCCTCGACGCACCGCGCCTGTCCAGCGCGGGCCGGAGCTTCCCGGTGCGCATCGCGCATCTGCCTGCGCGCCGCGACGAGGCGATGGCGCACCAGACGCGGCGCGCGGTGACCCATGCGCTGTCGACCCATCCCGGGGACGTGCTGGTGTTCCTGCCGGGGCAACGCGAAATCGGCCAGGTGCAGGCGCTGCTGACGGATGCGATCGACCCGGCCGTCGAGGTGCTCGCCCTGCACGGCGAGCTGCCGGTCGAACTGCAGTCGCGCGTGCTGCAGCCGGCGCAGGACGGACGGCGGCGCGTGGTGCTCGCGACCAACGTGGCCGAATCCAGCGTCACCCTGCCCGGCGTGCGCGTGGTGATCGACAGCGGGCTCGCGCGCGAACCGCGCTACGACCCCAACAGCGGGTTTTCGCGACTGGATGTGGTCGCGATCTCGCAGGCCTCCGCCGATCAGCGCGCGGGCCGTGCGGGCCGCGTCGCCGAAGGCTGGGCGTACCGGCTGTGGCCGGAATCGCAGCGGCTCGATCCACAGCGACGGCCGGAGATCGCGCAGGTGGAGCTGGCGTCGCTGGCGCTGGAACTCGCGGCCTGGGGCAGCGACGCGCTGCGTTTCGTCGACCCGCCGCCGCCCGGCGCGCTGGCCGCCGCGCGCGATCTGCTGCAACGGCTCGGCGGGCTCGACGCACACGGCACCCTCACCGCGGCCGGACGCAGGATGCTGGCACTCGGCACCCATCCCCGCCTGGCGGCGATGCTGTTGTCGGCGAACGATGCGCGCGAGACCGCGCTCGCCTGCGATCTCGCGGCCCTGATCGAAGCGCGCGATCCGCTGCGCGCGAGTCCCGGCGGCGGACGCAGCGACGCGCTGGCCGCGCGCCGGCAGGCGCTGGACGCGTTCCGCGCCGGCCGCACACCGCCCGATGCCTCGCGTTCGGGGCTGCAGGCCATCGATGCCGCGGCGGCGCAGTGGCGGCGACGCCTGCGATGCGACGCGCGGCCGCCGGCGGACGTACCGGCGCACGCGCTCGGCGATCTGCTCGCCCATGCCTTTCCCGACCGCATCGGGCATCGTCATGGCCACGATCGACGGCGCTATCCGCTGGCCAACGGCCGCATGGCGCAGCTGTTCGAGGACAGCGCGCTGATCGGCGAGCCCTGGATCGTCGCCTGCGACCTGCGTTTCGAGGCCCGCGACGCCAAGGTCCTGCGCGCGGCCCCGGTCGACGAGGCGCGACTGCGGCGCGATTTCGCGCAACGCTTCTCGGATCGCGACGAAGTGCGCTGGGACGAGACGCGGCGCGCGCTGGTGGCCGAACGCGTGCAGCGCTTCGACGGCATCGTGCTCGATGCGCGTCCGGCGGGCCGGGTCGATCCGGCGCTCGCCGCGCAGGCGCTGACCGACGCGGTGCGCGCGCTGGGTCTGGATGCATTGCCCTGGCGCGAATCGCTGACGCAATGGCGCACCCGCGTCCGCTGCCTGCAGGCATGGATGCCGGAGCTCGCGCTGCCGGCGCTTTCCGATGAGGCCCTGCTGGCGACGCTCGACGTCTGGCTCAAGCCCGCTTTCGCCGGCAAGACCCGGCTCGATGCGCTGAGCGAGGACGAGCTCGGCGACGCGCTGAAGTCGGGTGTCGACTGGGCGCTGCGTCAACGTATCGACGCATTGGCGCCGACCCGCATCGTCGTGCCGTCGGGCATGGAACGGAAAATCGAATATGCCTTCGACGATGCGGCCGGCACGCCGACCTCGCCGGTGCTCGCGGTGAAACTGCAGGAACTGTTCGGCCTCGCCGACACCCCGCGCGTCGCCGACGGCCGGGTGCCGGTGACGCTGCATCTGCTCTCGCCCGGCGGACGTCCACTGCAGGTCACTCAGGACCTGCGCAGCTTCTGGGAAAGGACCTATCCGGAAGTGAAGAAGGAAATGAAGGGCAGGTATCCGAAGCATCCGTGGCCCGACGATCCATGGTCCGCCACCGCCACGCACCGCGCGAAACCCAGAGGGACCTGAACGCGATCGCTCTCGTGGGAGGGCCGGAAGGCCCGATGGAATACAGAAAGTCTTTCCGCAGTCCTCGGGCCTTCCGGCCCTCCCACAAACCCCGACACGCCATCAGGACGCGATCCGGCTTTCGCGATGGAAAGCCGCCGATCCTCTGGCACCCACCGCGCTCAGAACCGATAGCCGACGCTCAGCACCAGGCTGTCGTGCTCGGCTGATTGGCGCACGCGTTCGGTGAAGGCTTCCGGTGGCTGCACCGTGAACTGACCGCTGCGCGAGACCGTCCGCAAGGTGTAGTCGGCGCCGTGATCGCCGCTCGCGCGGTGTAGCGCAGGCCGGCCTGCCAGTGATCGGCGAAACGCCAGTCCACGCCCACGCCCCAGAGCATCCCGTTGGACGACACCGACGTGCTGCCGGCCTTGCGGAAAGCCGAGGCGGTTTCGGGAATCGCGTATTCGATCTCGGCGCGCATGTCCGCGGCGCTGGCGCCGTAACCGGCGGTGACGTACCACAGTGTGCGCGGGGTCGCGTAGCCGATGCGTCCGCGCAGCGAATACGCGCGATCGATCTCGACCGTGCTGGTGGCGCGCACCTGCGCCGTCGGAGTTTCGCCGCTGCCGGGAATCGTGGTCGACGTCGTCTTCGACGCTTCGCCGCGCGGTTGCCGCACATCACCTTCCACGCCGACCACCCAATGCCCCGCGAACGTGCGGTCGTAGCCGAATCGCAGACCGACGCCGGTCCCCGACAACGACGGATCCACGTCGAGGGCGTCGGCCATCTGCGCGGCGCCCGGATACCCGTTCCACTGCCCGCCCAGAGTCGCCGCGGTCGATGCGTCGCCGCGCACGCGCGCGGCGTCCAGGCCGATGTGGAACCCGTCCCACGCGGTGTCCGCCGCCTGCGCCGTGCCCGCGCACAGGATCGACAATACGATCAATGTCCTGCCCATGATGTTTCCTCGAACGAGGGGCGGATGCCCCGGTCGCACGCCGAACGCAGGTTCGCGGCGCAAACCGGACATGGGCGGGAGCAGGTGGGCGGCGCGTCCGCCTATCGCCGTGGCGACGGCTGTTCGCGCCACTGCCCCGGCGCCAGATCGCCCAGCGACCAGGCGTCGATCGCGACCCGGATCAGGCGCAGGGTGGGCAGACCGACCGCGGCGGTCATGCGCCGGACCTGACGGTTCCGTCCTTCATGGATCGTCAGCTCCAGCCAGGCATCGGGCACGGTCCTGCGGAAACGCACCGGTGGATCGCGGGGCCACAGCCGCGGCATCTCGGCCGCGATGTCGATCCGTCGCACCTGCGCCGGTTTCGTCGGACCATCGTTGAGGCGCACGCCGCGACGCAGGGCGTCCAGCTGTTCCGGCTGCGGATCGCCTTCGACCTGCACGCGATAGGTCTTCGCCCGCTTGTGGCGCGGGTCGGTGATGCGGTGCGCCAGCGCGCCGTCGTCGGTGAGCAGCAGCAGACCTTCGCTGTCGTGATCCAGGCGGCCGGCCGGGTAGACGTCCGGCGGCAGACCGAAGTCCGCCAGCGTGGGACGCGGCGGCACGCTGCGATCGGTGAACTGGCAGAGCACGCCGTAAGGCTTGTTGAACGCGATCAGCATCGCCGTTCCCCACCGCTGGCGCGCACCGGATCTATGCTGTCGACGGATCCTTCCTTGAGCGTCGCCATGAGCAACCACGAACTCACCGCTCTCTCCCTTCGCTGGCTGGGCAAGGCCTGGGAACATGCCACGGCCGCGGAACGCGCGGTGCTCACCCAGATGCACCGCCGCGAGCACACCAGCCGTTCGCCAACGCCCGTGGACGAGCGCAGTTTCGGTGAACGCATCGCCGACAACGTCGCCCGCCTCGGCGGCTCGTGGACGTTCATCGGCGGCTTCATGCTGTTCCTCGCGCTGTGGGTGATCGCCAACGTCTGGCTGTTGCGGGCACGGCCGTTCGATCCGTATCCCTTCATTTTCCTCAACCTGCTGCTGTCGATGCTGGCCGCGCTGCAGGCGCCGATCATCATGATGAGCCAGAACCGCCAGGCGGCGCGCGATCGCGCCGCAGCCGAGCACGACTATGCGGTGAACCTCAAGGCCGAGCTCGAGATCATGGCCCTGCACGACAAGCTCGATCAGCTGCGCGTGGAGCAACTGGAGAAGATCCTGGCCGCGCAGGGCGAACAGATCGCGCTGCTGCAGCGCCTGCTGCAACCGCGGTGACGCGCGCGCCGGGGCAGGCACCGCCCGGAGGCCGCCGGGCGGCCGCCTGCCGGACGTGTCACGTCATTCGCTGGCCGGTTTCACGAACCGCAGCGTCATGCGATCGCTTTCGCCGATCATCCGATACATCTCGGCGTCCTCGGGATCGTGGCGATTGGTCGGCGGCAGCGTCCACACGCCGTTGGGATGGTCGGCGGTGTCCTTGGGATTGGCGTTGACCTCGCTGCGCGCCTCCAGCACGAAGCCGGCCTTCGTCGCCAGTTCAATCACCAGCTGCTCGGTGAGATAACCGGATTTCCGCATCGTCTCCGCATCGGTGCCCGGCTTCGCACGGTGATCGACCACGCCGAGCGTCCCGCCCGGCTTCAGCGCCGCGTGAAACGCCGCGAAATAACCGTCGGCGGTGCCGGCGGCCACCCAGTTGTGCACGTTGCGGAAGGTCAGCACCGTGTCGACGGTGCCCGGCGTGGCCAGCACCGGCTGTTTCGGATCGAACAGCCGCAACTGCGCGCGATCGAACTGCTCCGGATGGGCCGCCAGTCGCGCCTGCAGATCGCCGAGATATTTCTGCTGGGCGTCGCGACTGCGTCCTTCCTGCGCGGCCGCGGGATCGACCATCGCCGCGGTGTAGCGACCGCGTTCGCGCAGATAGGGCGCGAGGATCTCCGCATACCAGCCGGCACCGCCGGGGGTGATCTCGACCACGGTCTCGCCGGGATCCACACCGAAGAAAGCGAGGGTTTCACGCGGGTGACGGTGCGCATCGCGGGCGGCGTTCTTCGGATCGCGCCAGTTGCCGGTGATCGCGCGGTCGAGCGCGGCCTGATCGACCGTGGCACCGACGGCACCGTCGACGATGGCGGCGCGTTCGGCTTCGGCGGCGACCCGGGTCTGCAGGCCGGAGCAGGCGCCGATCAGCGGCGCGGCGAAAACAAGGGCGAGGGCGAGCGGCGCGATCCGTGGCATGGGGCGACCTGTACGAAGAGGGAAGCCCCGGATTCTCCGCGATGCCTCGGAGCCCCGCCAGTGAAACGAAAACTGAACACACCGGCCCGGAAGTCGAAGATGAATTGTGCAGTGCATCAATTTTCGGCATCCTATGTTGCGCTGCAGCATGACGCCGCAGCGCGAAGTACTCCGATTTCCGGTCGTACACCAACCCAAGGACCCGTCTGGCGCACCGCGCCATTCACCCACACAGGAAGACAGACCATGTTCCGTTGCCTCTGGCTGCGCGCCCCGCGCGATCTGCCCCTCCCCACCCGCCTGTACCAGCGTACCTACGGCCGCACCTATGGCCGTCGTCCGTCCGAGGCCGACCAGCCCATGACGATGCCCCAGGCCCTCCGGCTCAGCGCCGCGCCCGCGACGCTCGAACCGACCGGCAGCGACACCGTCGCCGCCAACACCCTCCACCAAGCCGCCTGAACCCGCCTCCCGGCGGGTTCAGCCGTTTGGGCCCCGACTCCAGGGCCGCCTCAGACTCCCGACGCCCCGACTTCCGGCAGCCGCACCGTCTCCGGATACGGCGGCACATCGAAATGTTCGCCGGCCGCGAGCCGCGCCTGGACCTCGCGCCACCAGGCCGGATCGAAGATCTCGCCATGCACCTCACGCAGGCGCTCGCGCAACGCCGGCGCGATTCCCAGAAACTGCGGGAACAGCTCGGGGAAGACATCGTCGGCTCCCGCGTACAGCCACTCGTCGAGCGGCCGCGTCTCGTCCTCGTCGCGCATCGGCGGCACCGCGCGGAAACGGCACTCATCGACGAGGCACAATTCGTCGTAGTCGTAGAACAGCACCCGCCCGTGACGGGTGACGCCGAAGTTCTTCAGCAGCAGATCGCCCGGAAAGAGGTTGCTGCGCGCCAGATCCTTGATCGCCTGTCCGTAATCGAGCACCGCGCGCTCTGCCGCCGGTCGCGGCATCTCGCGGACGTAGAGATCCAGCGGCCGCACGCGCCGCTCGACGTAGCAATGCCGGATCAGCACTTCCTCGCCATCCAGCTGCACGGTCTGCGCGCACTCGCGCAGCAGTTCGTCCAGCGCGTCCGGCGCGAATTGCCGCCGCGAGAACCGCAGCCGCAGGAACTCCTGCGCATCGACCAGCCGACCGATGCGGTCGCGACGGAACACCAGCCGGTACTTCTCTTCCACCTCGGCGCGCGCGATGTCCTTCGGATACGCGAAACGGTCGCGGATCAGTTTGAACACCACCGGATAACCCGGCGCCGTGAACACCGCCATCACCATCCCGCGCTCGCCCTCGGCGAGCATCAGGCGTTCGTCGGGATGCTCGCGAAGATGACGGAACACCTGCCGGTAGCGTTCGGTCTTGCCCTGCTTGATCCGGCCGACCACCGTGAACAATTCGTCCAGCGGTTTGCGCGGCAACAACTGGTGCAGGAACGCGACCGCATCGCCGACGCGCGCGAGGTCGGCGTGGAAGTGGCTGCGCGAGAAACCGAACAGGATCGAGATCTGCTGATCGTCGACGATCACCGCATCGGCGCGCACGCCGGCGGCCTCGCTGACCAGCGCCACCACCACCGGATAGGTCGCGCCCGACGCGCCGTGCGCGCGACCGACCAGATAGGCGCGGCGCTCGCGATAGAACGGCGTGCGCAGCAGCGAAACGCCGACCACGCCGCGTTGGCGCAGCGCCTCGGCGACCGCACGGGCGCTGGCGTCGGGATCGACCCAACCGTTGGCATAGCCGAGCTCGCGGAAGATGCCGCGCCAGACCGCGACGGCATCGTCGATCGCATCGCCGATGGCGTGGTGGCGCAGCTCGCCCGGACAGGCCGGATCCCCGGTGGGGACGATCTGCAGCGCGAGGAATTCGAGGTCCGGGGCGACGCCGTCGATCAGGAAGAACCGACGCACCAGCGAGTTGTAGAAGGTCTTGTACAGCTCGCGATCCGGCAGCGCCGAGATGCGCGCGGCATAGGCCGGAAGGATCGCGCGCCACAGCGGTCGCGAACGCACGCGCTCTTCGAGCAGTGACTCCAGGCGCGCGAGGGTTTCGCGCACGCAGGTTTCGTACAGATCGATGCGCGCGGTGGCGTCGCTCTGCGCGTGGGTCCAGTCGCGCCGCTCGAAGCGCCGCCGCGCACGGCGGGTGATGTCGGAGAAGCGCGCGTTGTAGTCGTCGAAACCACCGGCGATCAGTGCCGCCGCGCGATGCGCGGGGTCGGAAGCGGGGCGGGCCGGATCGACGGGCATGGACGCAGTGTACGCCGACACGGCGCGTGCCATCGCAGTCCATGAGACACCTTCGGACTATCCTTTTCTCCGTGACGCGAACGGCGGAATGCCCTGCGAAACAAGCGTTTTTCTCTCGGTCGGCACGCCGTCGCGATGTCGAAGTCGCAGTCGGCGAGACGACCGCGGGAGACACTGGATGCCCGGTCCGCACGGAGGCACAGGGACACGGGGATACCCGCGACGCAGCCGCGAAGGCGCGCACGGGCGCGATCCCCCGGCACATGGATGTGCCGCCGGGCGCCCGCCGCACGGCCCTGCCGCCGCGGCGCCGATGATCTTCCTCCCGCGCGGAACGCGATCGCCTGCGTTCCGTGCGCCGCGCGCGCCTGTGCGCGCTTCGTTCCGTACCTGCGTCGCGCGTCGCGCGCGGCGATCCCCCGTCGTGCCCTGTCCAAGGAGAGACCATGCAACTGTTCAAGACCGAAATGCTGTTCCTGCACCCGCCGCGAACGCGGCGTTTCCACGACCCGCGTGATGGCCGCGGCCCGCGTTATGGCGGTCGTTCCCGGCGCGGCGCGCGCTTGTCGGCGCTGCCGCCGGTGATGCGCGATGCGCTTGCGGAGTCCATCGCGATCGTGATCGCGGGCGGATCGCCGGAGACGTTCGAACGCGCGGCCTGATGGGTCGATGCGATGTCGGGCGCCGGTCGCGTCCATCGGCAACGCCCGCCATCACGGAAAAACCCGGCTCACGCCGGGTTTTTCCGTGGGTGTCGCGATCTGCGCGTCGCGTCAGCCGCCCGGCTTGAAGCCGATGGTGCGGCGGGTGGTGACCGGCGCGGCGACCGGCTGGAAACGCCAGCGCTTGACCGCGGCGACCGCTTCGCGATCGAACACGCGCGGCGGGCTGCCGCGGACGACGCGGGCGGCGCTGACCGAACCGTCGGTCGCGACGGTGAATTCGACCACCACTTCGCCGGACTGACCGGCACGCAGGGCTTCCGGCGGATACTTCGGCGACGGCGTGCTGATCGCGCGCAGATCGTTGGCGCTGGCCGTGGCCGTGGCCGGGGTGTTGCGCGCGGCTTCGGCCTGACGACGGGCTTCTTCCTGACGCGCGGCCTCGGCCTGGCGACGGGCCTCTTCCTGACGCGCGGCTTCGGCCTGGCGAGCCGATTCGGCCTGACGCGCCGATTCGGCCTGCTGCGCCTGCTGGCGCTGCAGATCGGCGGCGGCCTGACGCTGGGTCTCTTCCTGCGCCTTCTTGCGATCTTCTTCGAGCTTGGCCAGACGCGCCTTCTCGGTTTCGGCGTCCAGCTCCTGCTGCTGCTGGCGCTGGGCGAAGCTGGTCTGGGCTTCGGTCAACGACTGCTTCAGGCGCGGCAGCGCCGGAGCGGCCTTGTCGGTCTTCTCCATCAGCCCGATCAGACGCTGGGCTTCGCTGAAGTCGTCACGACCGATGCTCTGCTCGGCGGCGATCAGCGTGTAGGGCATGAGGTCGGTCAGGGCGCTGGCGACGGCCGCGTCGTTGGGCTGCTTGTCGCGCAACGCGAGGTAGTACTCCATCGCGTTGTTGCCGGCCGGCGCGTACATGCGCTGTTCGTTCTGGGCGGAGCGCGCGGCTTCGCGAAGCTGTTCCACGCTCATCGCGGCGACCTGCGCGGAAACGATCTGGGTGGGTGCCGGAGTCGTGGCCGGCGCGGCGGTTTCGGGCTGCGCGGCGGTATCGGCTTCCTGCTTGTCGCCACCGCAGGCGGCGATGGCGAGGACGAGGGCGGCGGACAACGCGGCGGTCCGGAAGGCGATCCGGAACGGGCGGGCGGGGGAATGGGCGGTGTCTTGGGCGGCGGACATCACGGTGGTTTCCTGCGAGCTGGTCTTGGTAAGCAAGCACATCCTGTGCCAGCGCACCCCCTGTAAAACGCGCCCGCATCCCCCGGGCGGCTCGATTCTACTTTCCGATACAGAAGCGCGAAAAAATGTGACCTAGTAAGTCATCCGGCGCAACCCTGCCGGTGATTTCCCCCAGACAGTCGTGTGCGGCGCGCAGCGACTCGGCGGCCAACTCCAGCATATCCCCATCCAGCTGCTGTCGCGCAACGGCCAGTTCGTCCCGGGCGCGGCGCAATGCGTCGACCTGGCGCCCGCGGGCGCTGAACGCGCCTTCGGCACCCTCCGTGTCCACGCCCGCGAGGGCGCGCAGGCGCCGATGCAGCGCTTCGAGGCCGGCCCCGGTGCGGGCCGAGACCAGCACCGCCTCGTCACCCGGCGGCGGCGTGGCGTCGAGCAGATCGGCCTTGTTCATCACCCACACGCGTTGCGGCACGTCGGCGATGGCCTCGGCCACCGCCCGGCGTCCGGCCTCGGGGTCGCGCGCATCGAGCACCACGATCGCCAGATCGGCCCGGGTCAATTCGGCCTCGGCGCGGCGCATGCCTTCGCGCTCGATGCTGTCGCCGCCGGTGCGCAGACCGGCGGTGTCGACCAGATTCAGTTCGACGCCGTCGACGTGCACCGTCTCGCGCAGCAGATCGCGGGTGGTCCCGGCGATGTCGCTGACGATCGCGCGTTCGCTGCCGGCGAGCGCGTTGAGCAGCGAACTCTTGCCGGCATTGGGCGGACCGACGATCACCGCGTGCAACCCGTCGCGCAGTTTCTGCCCGCGTTCGGCCTCGATCAGCAGCGCATCGAGATCCGCCGCCGCCTGCGCCAGGCCGCTGCGCAGTTGCGCGCCGCCCAGCGTGTCCAGCGGCTCGTCGGCGAAATCGATCGCAGCCTCGACGTGCACGCGCAGCCCGAGCATCGCATCGGCGAGCGCATCGACGCGTCGCGAGAAGACACCGTCGAGCGATCGTCGCGCCGCGCGCGCCGCGCGTTCGTCGCCGGCGGCGATCAGATCGGCCACCGCCTCGGCCTGGGCCAGGTCGAGCTTGCCGTTGAGGAAGGCGCGTTCGCTGAACTCGCCGGGACGCGCGATCCGCGCGCCGAGCGCGCGGCAACGCTCGACCAGGACCCGCAACAACGCCGGACTGCCGTGCGCCTGCAGCTCGACGACATCCTCGCCGGTGTAGCTCGCCGGCGCCTTGAAGTACAGCGCGATGCCATCGTCCAGGGTCTCACCGTGTGCGTCGTGGAACCGGGCGTAATGCGCATGGCGCGGCCGCAGACGCTTGCCGCACAGCGTTTCCGCGATCGCGCGCGCGCGCGGACCGGACAAGCGCACGACGCCGACGCCGCCGGCACCCGCGGCGGTGGCGATGGCGACGATGGTGTCGGTGCCCTGCATCCGGGTCATTCCACCGCCGCCGCCAGACCGAAGATCGGCAGATACATCGCGAGCATGCACGACATCGGCAGGCCGATTCCGATCGCGAGTCCGGTCAGCAGCGCGATGATGCCGGGCCGCGTGTCGTCGTCCGATCTCGGATGCATCAGCGCCGCCACGATCGGTACCAGCAGCGGCAATGCCCAGAGGAACCATCGGCCCTCCACGAACACGCGCGTGAGCAGCGGAAGTTCGGCGCCGAAACTGCGGAAGACATCCTCGAACCGCGGCACGATCATCTGCACGGCCGCCACGGCCGCCATGGCGAGCAGGCCGCCGATGATGCTGAGAAGGGTATTCGTCGGACTGCGCATGACGGCCGGCGGCGCGGAGAGTGCGGTCGTTATACCGGATTCCGGTCCACCAACGCGAAGCCCGCCTTGCGGCGGGCTTCGTGATCGGTTCCGGTACGGCGCCGGATCAGGGCTTGGCGACGGTGGTGGTGGCCTTGTCGCCGAAGCGGCGCATCATCCACATCTGCTGGAGCATGCCCAGCGCGCCGTTGGTGACCCAGTACAGCACGAGGCCGGCCGGGAAGAACGCGAACATCACGCCGAAGATCAGCGGCATGAACTGGAACATGCGCTGCTGGATCGGATCGACGCCGACCATCGGGGTCAGCTTCTGGGTGAACCACATCACCGCCATGTTGATGATCGGCAGGATGAAGAACGGATCGCGGGCGGTGAGGTCCTGGATCCACAGCATCCACGGCGCCTGACGCAGTTCCACCGATTCGATCAGCACCCAGTACAGCGCCAGGAACACCGGCATCTGGATCAGGATCGGCAGACAACCGCCGGCCGGGTTGATCTTTTCTTTCTTGTACAGCTCCAGCATCGCGGCCTGGAACTTCTGCTGGTCGTCGCCGTAGCGTTCCTTCAACTGCTGGATGCGCGGCTGGAACTTGCGCATCTTCGCCATCGACTTGTACTGCGCGGCCGACAGCGGATACAGCGCGAGCTTGATCAGCAGGACCAGGAAGATGATCGCGAAACCCCAGTTGTGGGTCAGCTTGTGCAACTGCG
The DNA here is from genome assembly GCA_041919915.1 of Lysobacteraceae bacterium. Lineage (GTDB taxonomy): Bacteria > Pseudomonadota > Gammaproteobacteria > Xanthomonadales > Xanthomonadaceae > Lysobacter_I. The sequence continues at coordinate 270,268 of JAYRSY010000003.1, read as the reverse complement.
CCAGCAGCCACTGGATCGGCTTGGCGAGAATGGTGAACACGCCATAGTCGAGGGTGAGATCGAAACCCGGCGCCTGCGCGGCCAGCTGCTCGGGCAGCTTCGGGCCGATCCACAGCTTCGCTTCGGAGCTGTGCTGGGTGCCCGGCGCGACCGTGAATTCGGGGCCGGTGGCGCTGACACCGTAGAACTCGCCGGCCTGGGCCAGCGCGTAGTTCGCCTTCTGGTCGGCCTGCGGAATCCAGCCGGTGAAGAAGTAATGCTGCAACAGCGCGACCCAGCCGCCGGAGACGTTCTTCACGTCGATCTGATCGAGCTTGTCGTCGTCGAGAAAGGCGTCGTAGCCGCGCTTCTCGTATTTCTCTTCCGGCGTGTACCACGCGGCACCGCTGAAGCTGAAGGTTTCCGGATTGAACATGCTGCGCTTGAAATCGTGCGGCACGCGCGACAGCTGACGGTAAACGTAGCCGGTCCATGGCTTGGCGCCACGGTTGACGATCTCGTCGCGCACCTTCAGCGCGTATTCACCGCGGGCCAGCGTCCAGGTGCGGCGGATGGTCACGCCATCGGCGCCGGTCCACACGAAACGCGCGCTGACGTCCTTGGCGCCTTCGGCGAGCTTCACATCGGTGGCCGACTGTTCGGCGACGAAACCGCCGTCGTGACCGGGCGCGCCCTGCGGACTCGTCCAACCGCTCTGGGCGATATAGAAGTTCTTCGGCGTGTCGTCGAACAGGCGCACCAGCGGGGCATCCGGTGCGCGACTGGTGCGGAAGTTCAACAGTTCGGCGCGACGCACGTTGCCGCCGTCCAGCACGACGCGCAGCACGTCGTTGCTGAGCGTGAAGGTCGGCGCGGCGGACGGCGCGGCCTGCGCCACGGGCTGTGCGGATGCGGTGGGAACCGAGCCGGCGGCCGGCGGCACGGCGGCGGGCACCGCGCCTTCCAGCGCGGGCGCGGGCAGGCCCTGCGGCTGCACGGTCGGCGTTGCGGCGCTCGATGCGGTGATCGCGGCCTGCGTCGGCGCGCTGTGCTCCTTGTTCCATTCCATCCAGAGAATGGTCGCCACGAGGATCCAGGCGAAGATCAGGAAAGTGCGCAGTTGATTCATGAGGCGGCCGGAGTCGTCGCGCCGTCGCGATGCGGCGCAGGGGGCGGAGAGGGGGGAGCGGGCGGCATTGTGCCGCTCAAGGGGGATGGGGGCAACGCGAGCTTGCGCAAGGCATGCCGAAAGGCACTGGCCACTTCGGCCCCGTCGACGCGCGCCGCCTGGGCGCGCGCGACCACGACGTAGGCGCCGCCGGGCAGAGTCGCGCGCAGGCGGCGGAACTGTTCACGCAGCGCGCGCTTGATGCGATTGCGCCCGACCGCACGGGAATCGACCTTGCGCGAGACCGCGAGTCCGAGGCGGGCAGGGCGATCGTCGGCGAGATGATGCAGCGCGAGGATCGCATTCGCGGCGCGACGGCCGGACGCGAACACGGCGTCGAATTCCGGACGCGCGCGTACCCGCGCGGTGCGCGGGTAGCGGGCTGTCGGTGCGGTGTCGGAGCGACCGGTGTTCATGAACGGCCTGCGTTCATGCCGGCTGGCTCGGGTCCGGGACGGATGTGCCCGGACGATCACGGCGAGAAGTCCGCCGCGATCGAACCGGAACCGGTCCGTGTTCGGACCGGATCAGGCGGTGAGGCGCTTGCGACCCTTCGCGCGACGACGGGCGAGAACCTTGCGGCCATCGGCGGTCTTCATGCGGGCACGGAAGCCGTGGTCGCGCTTGCGCTTGAGGTTGCTGGGCTGGTAAGTGCGCTTGGTGGCCATGGTCGGGCTCGTTGCGTGTCTGGTACGTGTCTGCTGCGAGGCGCGGAGACGACGAAAGCGCGCCGAGGCGCGACACCGTAACCGCAAGAACCCGAAATTATGCAGCCACGGACCACCCGCGGTCAAATCACCCGATCGACCCCCGATGCGTGCCGCGGATGCGGGGGGGGCGTGGGCAATGGTAGTCTGATCGACCCCCGCCTCCTCCCGCCCCGACCGCATCCGGACCCGGCCGTCGCCGATCCGGCCGCTTCCGGCGTGATCCGGCGCGACCTCCGCCCGTCATACAAGCACGCTCACGACCCTCCGATGGAAGCCTGGCCCCGCTGTCTCGAACGTCTCGAAGCCGAACTGCCGGTGGAGGAGGTGCAGACCTGGCTCAAGCCGCTGCAGGCGCGCCCGCGCGATGACGGGATGGTGCTGTACGCGCCGAACGCCTTCGTCCGCGACGCCGTCCAGGCGCGCTATCTGCCGCGGATCGCGGAGCTGCTCGACTACTACGCCGGCAACGCGACGGTGTCGCTGGAAGTGGGTTCGGCGCCGCGCACGGTCGCGGCCGCACCCACCCCGACCCGCGCGCTCGAAGCGGGCCGCATGGCGAATGCGGGCGGCGGCGAGTCGTTCGCGGGCAATCTCGACAACCACTACACGTTCGACAATTTCGTCGAAGGCCGCAGCAACCAGCTCGGTCGCGCGGCGGCGTGGCAGGCCGCGCAGAAGCCGGGCGACCGCGCGCACAATCCGCTGCTGCTCTACGGCGGTACCGGTCTGGGCAAGACCCATCTGATGTTCGCCGCCGGCAACGAAATGCGTCGGCAGAACCCCGGCATGCGCGTGATGTATCTGCGCAGCGAACAGTTCTTCAGCGCGATGATGAAGGCGCTGCAGGACAAGACCATGGACGCGTTCAAGCGCCACTTCCAGCAGGTCGACGCGCTGCTGATCGACGATATCCAGTTCTTCGCCGGCAAGGACCGCACCCAGGAAGAGTTCTTCCACACCTTCAATGCGCTGTTCGACGGCCGCCAGCAGATCATCCTGACCTGCGACCGCTACCCGCGAGAGGTCGAGGGCCTGGAGCCGCGATTGAAGTCGCGTCTGGCCTGGGGCCTGTCGGTGGCGATCGAACCGCCGGACTTCGAGACCCGCGCCCAGATCGTGCTGTCGAAGGCGCGCGAGCGCGGCGTGGCGTTGCCCGAGGATGTGGCGTTCCTGCTCGCCAAGAAGATGCGCAGCAACGTCCGCGATCTCGAAGGCGCGCTCAACACGCTCGCGGCGCGCGCCAATTTCACCGGCCGCGCGATCAGCGCCGAATTCGCCCAGGAAACCCTGCGCGATCTGCTGCGCGCGCAGCAGCAGGCGATCGGCATCGCCAATATCCAGAAGGCCGTGGCAGACTACTACGGCTTGCAGATCAAGGATCTGTTGTCCAAGCGCCGGACCCGCTCGCTGGCACGCCCGCGACAGGTGGCCATGGCCTTGGCCAAGGAACTGACCGAGCACAGCCTGCCGGAGATCGGCGACGCGTTCGCGGGGCGCGACCACACCACGGTCCTGCACGCGTGCCGCCAGATCAGGACGCTCACCGAGAGCGACGGCAAGCTGCGCGAGGATTGGGACAAGTTGATCCGCAAGCTGAGCGAATGACCCCGCACAACCGTGTCTCATTGGATGAGAACAGGCTGGAGACAATCTGTGGACAAGTGGCCCGCCGCCGCGACCCCCGAAAGTTGTCCACACCCTGTCCCCATCGTCCCGGAAGGGTTGTACAGGCGTTTGCATTCGCGAAAAACGTAATGAATTCAGAAGCCTGGATGCGTTACCCCCGGTTTTTGGCGACACCAGCACCACCATCTTTTAAGTTTTTATCTTCAAATTGAAGCTTGGCCGGCACGTCCGACTCACTTAGGGGAATCCAATCGCATGCGTTTCAGTCTGCAACGCGAAGTGCTCCTGAAGCCGCTGGCTCAGGTCGTCAACGTGGTCGAACGCCGGCAGACCTTGCCGGTGCTGGCCAACCTGCTGGCTCGGGTCGAAGGCGATCTGTTGTCCCTGACCGGCACCGACCTCGAAGTGGAAATGATCGCGCGCACGCGGGTCGAGGATGCCGCGGCCGGTGAGGTCACGATTCCGGCGCGCAAGCTGTTCGAGATCGTGCGTGCGCTGCCCGATGGCAGCAAGGTCACGATCAGCCAGTCCGGCGACAAGATCACGGTCCAGGCAGGCCGTAGCCGGTTCACGCTGGCCAGCCTACCGGCGAACGATTTCCCGGCGCTGGACGAGGTGGATGCGACGGAGCGGGTGAAGGTCGGCGAAGCCGCACTCAAGGAGCTGATCGAACGCACCGCGTTCGCGATGGCCCAGCAGGATGTGCGCTACTACCTCAACGGTCTGCTGTTCGATCTGCGCGACAAGGCGCTGCGCTGCGTCGCGACCGACGGTCATCGGCTCGCGCTGTGTGAAGCCGGCCTGGAAGAAGCGGTCCAGACCAAACGTCAGATCATCGTGCCGCGCAAGGGCGTGCTCGAACTCCAGCGTCTGCTGGAAGGCGGCGACCGCGAGCTCGAACTGGAGATGGGCCGCAGCCATATCCGGGTGAAGCGCGACGACGTCACCTTCACCAGCAAGCTGATCGATGGCCGCTTTCCGGATTACGAAGCGGTGATTCCGATCGGTGCCGATCGCGAAGTCCGGATCGATCGCGAAGCCCTGCGCGCCTCGCTGCAGCGCGCGGCGATTCTCTCGAACGAGAAGTATCGTGGCGTGCGCATCGAAGTGTCGCCCGGGCAGCTGAAGATCAACGCGCACAACCCGGAGCAGGAAGAGGCGCAGGAAGAAGTCGAAGCCGACACCAAGGTCGACAGTCTCGTGATCGGCTTCAACGTGAATTACCTGCTGGACGCCCTGTCCGCGCTGCGCGACGAGCACATCGTCCTGCAGCTTCGCGATGCCAACTCCTCGGCGCTGGTCCGCGAGGCCAGCAGCGAGAAGTGCCGGCATGTGGTGATGCCCCTGCGACTTTGACGTTCGCGCCCTGTTCCACGTGAAACATCATTCGTTTGCTGCGATTCGCCCGGCCCCGTCCGGGCGAATTCGTTTCCGGCAGCCGCTTCTGCGGAGCACGACATGCGCGTGACCCGTCTGCAGGTCTCCGCATTGCGCCGTCTGGTCCAGGTGGAACTCCGCCCGGGCCCCGGCCTGAATCTGATCACCGGCGATAACGGTGCGGGCAAGACCAGCCTGCTGGAAGCCTTGCATCTGCTGGCCTACGGTCGCAGTTTCCGGGGGCGCGTGCGCGATGGTCTGATCCGCACCGGCAGTGAAGCGGTCGAAGTGTTCGCGGAATGGCGTGAGGATCCGAGCGGCCGACATCGTCGCGCTGGCCTGCGCCATGCCGGCCAGCGATGGGAAGGGCGTCTCGACGGTGAACCGGTCGCCCAGCTGGGCGATCTCTGTGCCGCATTGGCGGTCGTGACGTTCGAGCCGGGCAGCCATGTGCTGGTGACGGGAGGCGGCGAACCGCGTCGTCGACTGGTCGACTGGGGTTTGTTCCACGTGGAACCGGATTTCCTGCCGCTGTGGCGCCGCTACGCCCGGGCGCTGAAACAGCGCAATGCGCTCCTCAAGGCTCGGGTCCGAGATCGCCAGCTCGATGCCTGGGATCACGAGCTCGCCGAAGCCGGCGAACCGCTGACCCGCCATCGCCAGGCCTATCTGGAATCCCTCGAACCGCGTCTCCAGGCCATGGCGAACGAGCTGGCGCCGGCCCTGGGCCAGGCCCGACTGCAGTTCCAGCCCGGTTGGTCGCGCGATACCCTGTCCCTGGCCGATGCGCTGCTGGTCGCCCGCGACCGCGATCTGGGTTACGGATTCACGTCGGTCGGCCCGCACCGTGCGGACTGGCGGATCGATTACGCCGCGCATCCAGGACGGGAAGCGCTGTCGCGAGGGCAGGCCAAGCTGTCGGCGCTCTCGGTGCTGTTGGCCCAGGCCGAAGCCCATGCCGCCGTCTGCGGCGAATGGCCGTTGGTCGCGCTGGATGATCTCGCCTCCGAACTGGATCGGCGGCATCAGCAACGCGTCCTGGCCCGGCTGGTGGCGTCCGGCGCCCAGGTGTTCATCACCGGGACCGAACGACCGGCTGCGGTGTCCGATCTCGCTGCCCCGATCGCGTTGTTTCACGTGGAACATGGCGAACTGCGCGGTCCGCAGGCCGGCGCGGACAGTGGCAGCGATCCCGCGGACGGGGTAGCCTAGCCCGGACCTTCAGGAAATCTGCATGTCCGGCACGTTCCCCCACTGCCCGTCATCGACCTGCGTAACCCCGACCGGCCCGGATTCCAGCCCTGCGGGTTCCGTCTCTCCGGCGCCGCGGGTCGTTCCACGCCGCTCGCGCCATGCCGTGGCGATCGCCGTCACCGCGGCCGCACAATTGCTTTCAGGGTGCCATCCCGCCATGACTTCCCCCGTCGAGACCTCTGCTTCCGCCGCCTCCGTCGCGCAGAGCCCTGCCGTCGCCGCCTGGCCGCTGTCCTTCAAGCGCCACATGTTCGGTGCGGTCTGCTTCGATACCCGCGGCTGCGAGATCCTGTACGACGATCGTGATCACGGCACCGCAGCCGAAACTCCGGCCGTGGCCAGTCTGCCGGCCGGGCGCTTCGACGCCCTGATGATCGGCCGTTACGGCGATCTGCCGAATTTTCCCGCCCCCGCCGAGCTGCACTGGCGCTCGAAGGACGGCAGCGAGCACCGCGCCACGGTCGATTTCGCCGAGATTTTCGCCGACGGCCTGATCCGGCATCGCGTGCCGCGCGAGGACATTCCGGAAGGGGTGAGCCCCGGGTACACCCACGTGCTGCTGGAAGTGAACGACCGCACCGTGAGCGTCTATACCCGCACCATGATTCCGACCCGCGACGAACAGATCCAGGGCAATCGGCACAGCCGATTCCGCGATGATCTGATCCAGGTGTACAGCCGCAGCTACTGATCCGGAGCGATCCCATGAGCGAACCCGTCCCGCCCAGACGCGCCGATGGCGTCGATGTCGTCGCGGCCACGCCGGCCGATCTGCAGCTGTACGCCGACGCCAACCGTCAGCTCGGACAGATGCAGGTCCCGGTGATGGTCAGCCGCGATCGGCCCAACGAGCGTTTGTTCGTCGCCGTGCTCGATGGCACCGGCAACGACATGAACAACCCGGCCATGGGCGAACGCACCGGCATTTCACGGATCTTCGAGCAGATCCGCGATCAGCAGAACAGCGGCGAGCTGACCAATGTCGCGACCGGCTATCTCGCCGGGCCCGGGACCGGCCCGCATCGTTTCGACGGCATGCGCGGGCATACCTTCGAAGAACGCGGCGAAAGCATGTACCGGCAGTTCATCGAACAATCGGCGCGCTGGCTGCGCGAAAACCCCGACGCGGACATCCGCGTGGCCGCCCTCGGATTCAGCCGCGGCGCCGAGCAGGCCGCGTACTTCACCCGTCTCGTCGACGAACGCGGCATCCAGGATCCGACCGGCGCGGTCTACACCACGGACGACACCGGCCTCGTCACCGGCGTGCAGTACACCCGGCCGCCGCTGGTGGCCCCGGGGCAGGTCGCCCAGGCCGCCGTGCTGCAGGATCCGGTGCCGACCGGCGATCCGGCCAACTACGATCGCCGCCTGCCGCCCTCGGTGGTGTCGGCGGTGCAGATCCGCGCCCGTGACGAGCCCCGCGACCAGTTCGTCGACAGCCGCCACCTGCCGGACGGGCTCAGCGACGGCGGCCGTTCGCTGCACGTCACCGTGCCCGGCGCGCACAGCGACATCGGCGACGCGTACGCCGCCAACGGTCTGGGCCTGCGCAACACCAACATGACCATGCAGTACGTCAACGGTCTGGTCGACAACGGCCGCCCGCTGCTGCAGCTGCGGCCCGAAACCCAGGCGCCGGACCGCAATCTGATCCACGACTCCGAGCAGCACATGCCGTGGGTCTACACCCGCCGCGGTTTCGACCGCGACGGTATCCGCGACGAGCGCAACGATCTCGCGCCGCAGCCCTGGTACCAGCGCAACGATCCGGCCATGACCCGCCGGGAGCCGATGGATCAGGAATTGGCGGACCGGTTGCCGTATCGCACGCTGCCGATGGCGCCGGTGCCGACCGAGGCCGATCCGCGTCGCGCCGCGGTCGAGGCCACGCCGGCGACCACGCCGCAGCCGCCCGGGGGCGGCGAGAGCCTGTTCGATCGACTCGCCCGGTCCGCGCAGGCCGGCGACGCCGAGGGCACCCGCGGCATCGGGCGGCAGTTCCTCGACACCGCACCGGGCCAGAGCTGGCTGCAGCAGGGTCGCGAGTTCAACCTTGAACAGGCGGCGCAGCGCGAGCAGACCCAACGCGAGCAGACGCCGCTGCCGCCGCCGGTCATCGAGCAGCCGCAGCGCCAGACCGGGATGTCGCGTTGAGCATGACACCGGAGGCGTTGCAGGATCTGGCGCTGAAACTGGCCGCGGTCGCCGACATGCTCGACCAGCGCAGCGGACAGGCGGTGCAGACCGCGGAGCAGGGGGCGCAACAGCTGCGTTCGACCGCCGACACGCTCGCCCGGCAACACCAGCAGATGACCGAACAGGCGCTGGCCGCGATCGGCGGCCATGCGAAGCAATCGATCGAACGCGGCACCGCCGAGGCGTTGGACCAGCTGCGCCAGCAGCTGCGGATGGCCAGCGAGAGCGCCGGCCAGAGCGCGCGGACCATCGCCGAGCAGGCCCAGGCCCTGCGCAGTGCGCAGCAGGGGCTGGTCTGGAAGGCCGGTGCCGCGCTGCTGGCGGGCGCGGTACTGGCCGCCGGCGGCAGCGCCTTCATCGCCTGGCGCAGCCTGCAGCAGCTGGAGCGCGCCGAGTTCGCCGGGGATGTGCTCGAAGCCACCCGCACCGGTGCGATCACCCGCTGCGCTGACGCGCTGTGCGTGCGTGTGGGCGAGAGGCCGAAGAAGTTCGGTGTCAGGGGCGAATACGTACTGCTCGAGCCCTGAGCGCGCGCCAGCGCGGTCTGATCGCCTTTCTCCCGGCCGACCGACGCCGACCGCGCCCCGGGAGGCCGGGCGGCGGGGTATAATCCCGCCCTCGAACGCTATAGCTAATGTGTGCCGCTCACCGACGCGCGACTGCGCGCAGCGCACCTCTCGCAATTGCCCCCTTGCAATCCCCCGAAGCCGATCGAAGCGAATGACCGACGACATCCAGCAGCCCGGCGCCAACAACACCTACGACTCCAGCAAGATCACCGTGCTCCGCGGCCTCGAAGCGGTCCGCAAGCGCCCGGGCATGTACATCGGCGACGTCCACGACGGCACCGGTCTGCACCACATGGTCTTCGAGGTCGTCGACAACGCGGTCGACGAAGCGCTCGCCGGGCACGCCGACGACATCGTCGTCACCCTGCACCAGGACGGCTCGTGTTCGGTGTCCGACAACGGCCGCGGCATCCCGGTCGACATCCACAAGGAAGAGGGCGTCTCGGCGGCGGAAGTGATCCTCACCGTGCTGCACGCCGGCGGCAAGTTCGACGACAACAGCTACAAGGTGTCCGGCGGTCTTCACGGCGTCGGCGTGTCGGTGGTGAACGCGCTGTCGGAAAAGCTCTGGCTGGAGATCTGGCGCGACGGCTACCACTACGAACAGGAATACGCGCTCGGCGAGCCGCAGTATCCGCTGAAGCAGCTGGAACCCTCGACCAGGCGCGGCACGAAACTGCGCTTCAAGCCCTCCATCGAGATCTTCACCGACGTCGAATTCCACTACGACATCCTCGCCAAGCGCCTGCGCGAGCTGTCGTTCCTGAATTCCGGCGTGAAGATCACGCTGACCGACGAACGTCCCGACGAGCGCGGAGAAACCAAGCGCGACGTGTTCCAGTACGAAGGCGGCATCCGCTCCTTCGTCGAACATCTGGCGCAGCTGAAGACCCCGCTGCATCCGAACGTGATCGCGGTCAGCGGCGAGCAGAACGACATCGTCGTGGACGTGGCCCTGCAGTGGACCGACGCCTACCAGGAAACGATGTTCTGCTTCACCAACAACATCCCGCAGAAGGACGGCGGCACCCATCTCGCCGGCTTCCGCGCCGCGCTCACGCGCACGCTGACGCACTACATCGAGCAGAGCGGCATCGCCAAACAGGCGAAGATCGCGCTGTCCGGCGACGACATGCGCGAAGGTCTGATCGCGGTGCTGTCGGTCAAGGTGCCCGATCCGAGCTTCTCCTCGCAGACCAAGGAAAAACTGGTCAGCTCCGAAGTGAAGCCGGTGGTGGAAAGCACCTTCGGCGCCAAGCTCGAGGAATTCCTGCAGGAGCATCCCGCGGAAGCGCGCGCGATCTGCGAGAAGGTCGTCGACGCGGCGCGCGCCCGCGAGGCCGCGCGCAAGGCGCGCGAACTGACCCGCCGCAAGGGCGCGCTGGACATCGCCGGCCTGCCCGGCAAGCTGGCCGACTGCCAGGAAAAGGATCCGGCGTTGTCCGAACTGTTCATCGTCGAGGGCGACTCGGCGGGTGGTTCGGCGAAGCAGGGGCGCAACCGCAGGAATCAGGCGGTGCTGCCGTTGCGCGGCAAGATCCTCAACGTGGAACGCGCGCGTTTCGATCGCATGCTGTCGTCCGCGGAAGTCGGCACGCTGATCACCGCGCTCGGCACCGGCATCGGCAAGGACGAATACAACCCGGACAAGCTGCGCTACCACCGCATCATCATCATGACCGACGCCGACGTGGATGGCTCGCACATCCGCACGCTGCTGCTGACGTTCTTCTACCGGCAGATGCCGGAGCTGATCGAGCGCGGTCACATCTACATCGGTCTGCCGCCGCTGTACAAGATCAAGCAGGGCAGGAACGAGCTGTACCTGAAGGACGATGCGGCGCTGGACCAGTACCTCGCCAACAACGCGGTCGACAACGCGCGTCTGGTGCCTGACACCGATGTGCCCGCGATCGACAGCGTGGCCCTGGAAAAGCTGCTGCTGGCCTACGCCGGCGCGCGGGACGCGATCGCCCGCAACGCCTATCGCTACGATCCGGCGCTGCTGGAAGCGCTGATCGATTTCGAACCGCTCGACGCCGCGCGCCTCGCGCGTCTCGCTGTCGACCGCGCGCCGCTGGACGCGCTGCAGGCGCGTCTCAACCGGACCGGTCTCGGTCGCCCGCGGTTCCGGATCGAGGCGCGCGCCGCCGCCGACACGCAGCCCGCCGCGCTGATCGTCACCCGCACCCACATGGGCGAAACCACGGTGCACGAACTGTCCGCCACGAGTTTCGAGCACGGTGAACTGCGTGCGCTGCACGACGCGGCCGACAAACTGCACGGCCTGCTCGGTGCCGGCGCGAAGATCGTCCGCGGCAATCGCGAGGAACCGGTCGCCGACTTCGCCCAGGCCCATGCCTGGCTGCTGGAGGAAGCGAAGAAGGGTCGCCAGATCCAGCGCTTCAAGGGCCTCGGCGAAATGAATCCCGAACAGCTGTGGGAAACCACGGTGAATCCGGACACTCGCCGCCTGCTGCAGGTGCGGATCGAGGATGCGGTCGCCGCCGACCAGATCTTCAGCACGCTGATGGGCGACGTGGTCGAACCGCGCCGCGAGTTCATCGAGGACAACGCGCTGAAGGTGGCGAATCTGGACGTGTGAACCGGTCGGTCCATCGAAGGACCGGCCAACGAACGGAGACAAGGACATGACCGAACATTTCTATCTGCGATTCCGTCTGGAACCCGGGATGTGCGGCGAGGATGTCCGGTATCTGCAGGAGGTCCTGAAAGCATCCGGCTTCCCGGAGGTGCCTGCCGACGGGGTTTTCGGCGCCGAGACCACGGCGGCCGCCCGGGAACTGCAGATCAGGCAGCGTGTGGAACTGTTCGACAGCATGACCGGGTCGATGCAGCCGTTGCCGAACACGAGCCGGCACGGCGGCGGCGATCTGTCCGCGTTGTTGAACAGCGACGATCCCCGCGTGAGAGCGCCCTTCGTGTCCACGCCCGAAGTCTTCGAGAGCAAGGAAGCCTACGAACGGTTTCTGCGATCGGACCCCAGTCCGATCCTCGACAACGATGTCGTGAACTGGAAGCTGCTGTCGCGGCACATGGACGCGAACGGTCTCGATGTGCCGCCAGGGGGCGCCTGGCCTAAGATCGAGGATTGGCGGTTCGAGAACACCCGCGTTCCGCCGCCCGGCGGTGGCTACTGCGCCATCGCGGATGCGGGCGGCGGAAGAAACACCAGCATCACCGATCTCGCGCTTTACGACGATATCCGCAAGCAGCTTCCTGCCGGAATCGGCGACGAACGTGTCGCCGAGGCCACGCTGCGTGCGATGCAGGACGGCATCAGGACACCGGAGCAGATGCAGCAGGTCGTCCTCGCCAACGAACGGATTTTCGTGGTCGGCAACATTCCGGGGTTTCGTGGCGTCGTCGATCTGAACCAGTCGCCGCTGTCTCCGAACGACATCCAGACGCAATTCGCCGCGCTCGAACGACAGCAGCAGACGGAGCGCGAACAGCCCCAGCAGGTGCGAAGCGGACCGATGCTGGTCTGACGCGACGCGAACGCCTCGGCGGCAACGCGCTGGATGTCGCCTGCGTGGATCGACAGAATCGCGCCAACCCCGCGGGGCGGCCTCCGCCGTTGCCCGTGGATGCGGCAAGTGTGCAGACCGGAGCCGGTCTCGCGGCCAATTGACGAAACGTTAATCCCCGACCGATTACAACATTCCACCTTCTCTTCACCACCCGACCGGAGCCGCCGTCATGACGCCAGTGCCCTCGCGCGCCTCCGTCCGGGTCGTCGTTGCCGTGGCGCTCTGCGCCGGACTCCTCGCCGCCTGTGCCACCACCACGTCCTCGACCGGGCGCAAACAGTACGTCGGCGCCTATTCGCAGCAGCAACTCGACCAGCTCGGCGCGCAGGCGTTCGCCGAGCAGAAGTCCACGAAACCGCTGTCCCGGGATGCTCGTCAGAACGCTTACCTGCACTGCGTGGTCCAGGCGATCGTGCGCGAACTGCCGCCGGAACGGCGGACGGGCGGCTGGGAAGAGGCGGTGTTCGTCGACAACACGCCCAACGCCTTCGCGCTGCCCGGCGGCAAGGTCGGGGTGAACACCGGGATCTTCACCGTCGCCCGCAACCAGGACCAGCTCGCCGCGGTCGTGGGCCATGAGATCGGCCATGTGATCGAGCGCCACCACGACGAACGCGTGACCCGGCATGTCGGCGCTTCGGGTGTGGTCCAGCTGCTGGCGGTGCTCGCGGGCGCCCGTTATGGCCAGGGCGGCTCCGATCTCGCCGTGCAGGGCGGCGGCATCCTCGCCCAGGCCGGTTTCCTGCTGCCCGGCACGCGCCAGCAGGAGGACGAAGCCGACATCGTCGGCCAGCGCCTGATGGCGCAGGCCGGATTCGACCCGCGCCAGGCGGTGGATCTGTGGCAGAACATGCTCGCCGCCAGCGGCGGCGCCCGTCCGCCGGAATGGCTTTCGACCCACCCCGACCCGAAATCGCGCATCGGCCAACTGCGCGACCGTGCCGACAGTTTGATGCCGGTCTACGAACAGGCGCGTGCCGCCGGCCGCAGACCGGCCTGCGGTTGAGTCCGTGCCGGCGAGGTTCCACACTTCCGCGGCGCGTCCGCATCCACCCGACGGCGATCATGCCGTCTCCAACGTTCATCCGACACCGAGAACCTTCATGACCGCTTCTTCCGCCCGCGTCCTCCCGCAAACCGCCCTCACCGCCGCGATCGCGCTGCTGCTCGGCTTCGCCCATGCCGGCAACGTGCTGGCGCAGGAGGTCGGCGACGACTACGACGACAAGCCGAAGAGCACCACCGCCACCGGCAGCGCGGCTGCCGCGTCCGAGCGCGCGCGCCAGCGCAAGGCCGAAGCCGCGGCCAAGGCCAACCAGCAACCCGAGCTGTTCCCGCAGGCCACCCGCAAGCCGCCGGAAAAGAAGAACTCGCAGAAGGACGTCAAGACCGCCAACGAACTGCAGGCGCTGTTCGACGCCGGCAAATACGCCGAGCTGCTGCCCAAGGTGGACGCCTATGTCGCCACTGCGCAGAACCCCTATCTGGTGAGCTACCTCGCGCAGCTGGCCGGCAACGCCGCGATCAAGCTCGAAGACATGTCGAAGGGCGCGGACTATTACCGCAAGTCGGTCGAGAGCAACGGCCTCGACAACAACGGCCACTACCAGATCATGTTCAATCTGGCGGTGACCCTGAGCGAGCTCGAGCGCTATCCGGAATCGCTGACCTGGATCGATCGCTATCTCACCGAAACCAAGAACGAAAGCGAACAGGCCGTCGGTCTCAAGGCCTTCGTGCTGAGCCGGGTCGGTCGCGCCGCCGAAGGCGCCGCGCTGTACGAAAAACTGCTCGCAGCCGATCCGGGCGACAACAACATCCTCCTGAACGCGGTCTCGCTGTACCAGGAAGCCGAGAACGAAGAGAAGGCCCTCGCGCTGCTCGAAACCGCTCGCAAGCAGGGCAACCTGAAGGATGCGAACGCCTACCGCATGCTGTTCGTCAGCTACCTGAATGCAAGCAAGTACAAGGATGCCGAGGAGGCGTTGCTCGACGGCGTCGCCAAGGGCGTGATCACGCCTTCGCAGACCCTGGCCGGCGACTATTCGGTGCTCGCCCAGAATTACTACGCCGAAGAGAAGGTCGCCCAGGCGATCGACTTCTACACCCGCGCCGCGAAAATCTCGACCAATGGCGAAGCGGCGTTGAATCTGGCCAAGGTGCTGGTCAACGAAGACCGCATCACCGAAGCGAAGGCCGCGGCCCGGGAAGCGTTGGCCAAGGGCATCAAGCGGCCCCAGGAAGCGAACAACATCCTGGCCAGACCCGGCAAGTAAGGTCCAAGCCGCCCAATACGGTCACGTATCGTGCGGAGTTATGAGCAGAGGGTGTTGGTAACTCCCGCTGCGATTGGTATAAGCTTACAGATTCCCGCGACCGGCCTCCCTACAGGCGGCCGGTCGCGGTTCGACCATCACGGGGTGTCGCGGTCGGGGATCGGGTTCACTTTCATGGATTGATCGCGAACGCGATACCGAAACAGCACCACGAGTCCGCTAAACCGAGCCTGCTGCGCATGACCGAACCGTTGCCGACCCCTGACAAGCGTGACCGCGAAGAACCCGGCCTGAACTGGTCGCGGATCACCGCCATCAGCTTCGCCATCGCCCTGCATATCGCGGCGCTCATGCTGTTGCTGGTTCCGGTCACCCCGCCGGGTGCCGAGCAGGAAGAAGAGCAGAACACCAGCGTCGTCATCATCGAGCCGCCGCCGCCCCCGCCGCCGCCGCCGCCGCCGCCGCCGGAACCGCCCAAGGAAATCAAGCTCACCCCGCAGGAGACCCCGCGGCCGGTGATCGAGCCGCCGCCGGAAGAACCGCCGCCGGTGACCTTCGACGAACCCTCGCCGGTCGACACGCCCGCTCCGCCGCCGGCCCCGCCCGCTCCGCCGGCGCCGCCCGCGCCGACCGGCCCGGCGCGCAACGAGAACGACCTGCGCGCCAGCATGTGCGTCAAGCCCTCGACGGCTCCGATCGGCGCCGCCATCACCCGCGCAGGCATTGATCGCGGCGAACTCGTGCTGATGATCACCTATCAGGCCGACGGCACCATCACCGACGTCAGCATCGCCAAGAGCAGCCGCAACCGCGATGTCGATCGTGCCGCGATGACCTGGGCGCGGCGCGCCAAGCTCTGCCCCGGCGCGGCCGGTCAGGGTCGCCTGCCGTTCTCGCTGGCCACCGAATAATCCGTCGAATAATCCGTTTCACCCGCTCCACATACCCTTCGTTAGATCCTTCCACACACAAGAAAGGTAAGCGTCATGCTGCAGGAACTCCTCTCCGTCGCAACTGCCGGCGCCGCCGGTGGCGGCAACGCCGCCGCTCTGAAGCAGATGGGCGTCGACCATCTGGTGCGCGAAATGCTCGGCAACCCGGGCGACTACGTCGTCCAGCTGGTGGTGGCCGCCACGCTGGTCATCATGTCCGCGATGTCCTGGTACTGGATCGTGGTCAACTTCATCAAGAACTCGAACCTGCGTCGCCGCGGCGACTCGGTGACGATGACGTTCTGGGAAACCCCGAACGCCCAGGACGCGATCCGCTTCATGGAAGAGCAGCCGCGCAGCGAGCCCTTCTCGAAGATCGCGCTCGACGCCGCCCAGGCCGCCGCGCATCACCAGCGCCATGAAGGCTCGCGTCTGGTCGAGTCGCTGAACCGCTCGGAGTTCGTCGACCGCGCCCTGCGTCAGGCCGTGATCCGCGAGTCGATGGGCCTGGAAAGCGGCCTCACCGTGCTCGCCACCGTCGGTTCGACCGCGCCCTTCGTCGGTCTGCTCGGTACGGTGTGGGGCATCTACGGCGCCCTGATCAAGATCGGTGCCACCGGCCAGGCCTCGATCGACGCCGTCGCCGGTCCGGTGGGTGAAGCGCTGATCATGACCGCGGTCGGTCTGTTCGTCGCCATCCCGGCGGTGCTCGCGTACAACTTCTTCGTGCGCCTGAACCGCATCACCAACAACAAGTTCGACACCTTCGCCCACGATCTGCACGACTTCTTCGCGACCGGCGCCCGCGTCGGCGAAGTCGCCGGCAAGCGCTGATCCGTACGCGACGATCGAACACCTGACGGAGCACAGTCATGGCCTTCAGTACCGGCAACGACAGCGGCGGCCCGATGTCCGAAATCAACGTCACGCCCCTCGTGGACGTGATGCTGGTGCTGCTGATCATCTTCATGATCACGGCACCGCTGATGTCGCACAAAACGAAGGTCGATCTGCCTGAGGCCAACTACGAGACCCGCGATCCGAACAACGCCCCGCCGGCACCGCCGATCACCGTCGCCGTCACCGAGGAAGGTCGTCTTTTCCTCAACGACGAGCCGGTGACCCGCGAACTGCTGGAGAGCCGTCTGTCGGTCGAAGCGCAGAAGGTCCCGCAGCCGCCCGTCAACATCCGCGGCGACAAGACCACCCGCTACCGCTACGTCAACGAAGTGGTCAACATCGCCCAGGCCCAGGGCATGCGCAAGGTCGGCTTCGTGGCCACCCGCGAACGCAACTGACGCGCACAGACGAGAGAACAGACGCATGGCTTTCGCATCCAGCTCCGGTTCTGGCCCCATGGCCGACATCAACGTCACGCCGCTCGTCGACGTGATGCTGGTGTTGCTGATCATCTTCATGGTGACCGCGCCGATCCTGTCCTATCCGATCGATATCGACCTGCCGCAGCGGACGAACAATCCGCCCGACAATCCGGTTGAACCGCCGCCGCCGATCAAGCTCCGCATCGACGCCGCCGGGACCGTGTACTGGAACGACAGTACGACGCCGGTGACCGCCCTGCGCAGCATGATGCAGGCCGAGGTCGAACGCGATCCGAAGAACCAGCCCACGCTCGAGATCGACATGAACGAGGATGCGCAGTACGAAATCCTCGCCAAGGTCCTGGCTTCGGCCAAGGACGCGGACATGAAGAAGATCGGCTTCGTCAAGAAGTAAACCGCACGATGGCCCGGCGGTGGACCTGCAGCCCGCCGCCCCGCCAGCAACGCTTGCTCCATCTTCCGACGCCGCCCCTCCGGGCGGCGTCTTTTTTTGCGCCCGCCGGGGACTTGCGGAATTCTCCGGCGCGGGCGTAGGGTGGAGGCGTCACCACACCGGAGGAGCGCGTCATGGCATTCGCCCAAGCCCAGACCCGGCAGCACAGCATCGCCGAGATCAACATCACCCCGCTCGTCGACGTGATGCTGGTCATGCTGGTGATCTTCATGATCGCGGCGCCGATCTTCAGCCGGCCGATTCCGCTGACGCTGGGAGGTGCAAACGAGATCACACGATCCGACCCGCCACCGCCGCTGGAATTGCGGATCGATGCGTCGGGAGAGCTCTTCCTCGGTGGTCAGCCGATGCCGATGTCGGCACTGGGCTCGGTGTTCTCGGCGGAGCTCGAGCGCGCCGGGCGGGAACCTGTGCTCCTGCGCATCGACGCCAACGGCGAAGCGGATTACCAGGTCGTCGCCAAGGTGCTGGCGACGGCACAGAACGCGGGGCTGAACAACATCCGCTTCAAGTGATCTATTCGCAGCGTGCTTACCGGCGGGCGGCTTCGGCCGCCCGTTGCGTTTGCGGGCTCAGCGTCCGGCGAGGATGGCGAGATAACGTTTCACGGTGAGCTCGAGTCCGGCATACAGCGCCTCGCCGATGAGCGCATGGCCGATCGAGACTTCCAGCACGCCGGGGACCGCCGCGAGGAAACGACCGAGATTGGCCTGGCTCAGATCATGGCCGGCATTGATGCCCAGACCCTCGGCGGTGGCGGCACGGGCCGTCGTGGCGAAGGTCTGCAGTGCCGCCTCCGCGCGCCCCGCGGCCTGCGCTTCGGCATAGGGGCCGGTATACAGCTCGATGCGATCCGCACCGCTGGCGGCCGCCGCCGCCATGTCCGCGCCGGCATCGGCGAACAGACTGACCCGGCAACCCAGACCCTGCAGGGCCGCGACCTGTCCGCGGAGGGCGTCCAGGTCGCGGGCGAAATCGAAACCGTGATCGGAGGTCAGCTGGCCGTCGCCGTCGGGGACCAGGGTCGCCTGCGCGGGGCGGACCGCGGCGCACAGCGCGTGGAAACCGGGATAGCCGGGGCGCGGCGGCGGGAAGGGATTGCCTTCGAGATTGAATTCGACGCCGTACTCGCGGGTCAGTTCGGCCAATGCGTAGACATCGTCGGCGCGGATATGGCGGGCGTCGGGGCGCGGATGGACCGTGATGCCGTGCGCGCCGGCGTCGAGACAGACCCGGGCGGCGGTCACCACGTCGGGATCGTGGCCGCCGCGCGAATTGCGCAGCACCGCGATCTTGTTGACGTTGACGCTGAGAACGGTCAAGCGGACAGCGTTCAGGTCTGCGGCGGTTCGCCCGCGACCGGGGCGACGTCGGTGCCGCTGCTGCGGCGCGCATCGGCCTGTTCGCGCAGACGGCGCAGTTCCTGCGGGTCGATCATCATCGCTTCGCTGCGGCTGCTGCCGCCGACGCGCTGTGCGAGCAGGCCCATGATGGCGACGATGCTCAGGCCCAGCGAGGCGAGGACGCACAGCACCACCACGGCCATGGAACTGGCGCCGAGCGCGGCCATGAACAGACCAACGGCGAAAAGAAGAAGCAACCAGGGCATGTGCGCGTCCTTCACGGGGGACTGAGGGGCGGTCGCCAGTCTACTCCGACCGCCGCCCCCGTCGACAGGCCGCCGGCCGGTCCGGGTCTGCCGCCCGTCGTCCGGGCCGGGCTCACAGCAGGGGCGACAACAGTCGGGCAAGCGCCTCGGGCAGGCGGTTGCGGAACAGCGGCCGCTGCCGGTCGTCGCGGACCCGCGGGGCGTGCGCGAATTCGCCTTCGATCAGCCGCGCCAGCCGCTGGCCCAGATCGCGGTCCTGGAACAGCACCGCGACCTCGAAGTTCAGGCGGAAACTGCGATGGTCGAAATTGGCGCTGCCGACAATCGCCGACGCGTCGTCCACCAGCAGGGCCTTGGTGTGCAGCATGCGCGGGCCGTACTCGTAGATCTTCACGCCGGCGGCCAGCAGATCGTCGTAGTACGAACGCGCGGCCAGGGTCACCAGCCGCGAATCGCTGGTCCGCGGCACCAGCAGACGCACGTCGAGGCCACCCAGCGCGGCCGACGTCAGGGCCATCATCGCCGCCTCGCCCGGCACGAAGTACGGCGTGACCAGCCACACCCGCTGGCGGGCGGCATGGATCAATCCGACCTGCAGCCGGTGGATCGCTTCCCACGACGAATCCGGGCCCGACGTCAGCACCTGGGCGGAGATCGGTCCGGCCTCCAGTGCCGGCAGGGTGCGCACGACGCCGGAAATGAATTCGCGCTCGCCGGTCGCGTACACCCAGTCTTCGGCGAAGACCAGCTGCAGCGCGAGCACCGCGTCGCCTTCGATCCGCAGATGCAGATCGCGGTAGGCATCGGCGCGCACGCGTTCGTTCTGGTCGTCGGTGACGTTCATGCCACCGGTGTAGGCGATTCGATTGTCGATCACCACGATCTTGCGGTGGGTGCGCAGGTTCAACCAGGGTCGTGCCCAGAATCGCCAGAAGCGCGTGGGATGGAACCAGGCGATCTCGCCGCCGGCCTCGACCAGCGGCGCGAAGAACGCGCGACTGCAGGCCGCGGCGCCGATCGCATCCAGCAACAGGCGGACCCGGACACCGCGTCGCGCGCAGGCGATCAGCGCATCGCGCAGCGCCGCGCCGCTGTGGTCGGGCGTGAAGATGTAGTACTCGAGATGGACGTGATGGGTCGCGCCGGCGAGATCATCGATCAAGGCGTCGTACTTCATCGCGCCGTCGACCAGCAGGCGCACGTCGCGTGCGGTCGCCGGCGCGAATCCGGTCGCGCCCTGCGCCATCCGCGCCAGCTCCTGCGCCTCCGGCGAACAGGCCGCGGCGCAGACATCGCCGATCAGCGCGTTGCGCTCCAGCCGGCTGCGGGTGCGACGCAGACGCTGGCGCGCGATTTTCTGTGGCCCGAACAGGTGATAGATCGCGAAGCCGATGTAGGGCAGCAGCGCCAGACCCAGCAGCCAGCTGAGGGTGGCCACCGGCTCCCGCTTCTGCAGCACGATCCAGCCGCCCAGCAGCACCAGGTACAGCAGCCAGCCGGCCAGCAGCACCGGACCGACGTAGGGCCCGATCACCGGGATCATGTGCAGCCGATCCCACACCCAACCCCACAGCTCGAACATGCCGGAGACCTCCGTCGCAATGGTTGCGACCTGCGCGCGCTAGCCTACCCGGATGGCACAGGGCGGCAAAGTCGACAACGCGACCCACAACCTGCTGCGCGAGGGCCCGATCAAGGGACGCGGCGCGGCCTCCTACGTCCGCGGGCGCTACGAAAAGACCGTCGCAGAGGCCGAGGACGACGGCTGGGGCTCGGTCTACGCCGGCGACGAAGACGGCGCGACCGTCTCGCCGGCGTCGCCGAAGACACAGGTCACCGAAGAACGCGCCCGCAGCATCGTCAGCCGCAACCGCTCGCCGGACATTCCGTTCTCGCAGTCGATCAATCCTTACCGCGGTTGCGAACACGGTTGTGTGTACTGCTTCGCGCGGCCTTCGCACGCGTACCTGGATCTGTCGCCCGGGCTGGATTTCGAGACGAAGCTATATGCCAAAAGCAACGCCGCCATGCTGTTGCGCGCGGAACTGGCGAAGCACGGGTATCGCTGTTCGCCGATCTCGCTGGGCATCAACACCGACGCCTACCAGCCGATCGAACGTCGCTGGCGCATCACCCGGCAACTGCTGGAAGTGTTCGCCGAATGCCGGCATCCGGTCAGTCTCATCACCAAGAGCGCGTTGATCCAGCGCGATCTGGACCTGCTGGCGCCGATGGCCAGGCAGGGACTGGTCACGGTCTACGTGTCGATCACCACGCTCGACAACCGGCTCTCGTCGAAACTCGAACCGCGCGCCGCCGCGCCGCACACGCGACTGAAGACCGTGCAGGCCCTGCACGAGGCCGGTGTCCCGGTGGGCACGATGGTCGCGCCGGTCATTCCGATGATCACCGACTTCGAGCTCGAACACATCCTCGAAGCCGCCCACACGCACGGCGCCCGCGCGGCGGGCTATGTCCTGCTGCGTCTGCCGCACGAACTGAAAACGGTCTGGCGCGAATGGCTGTCGCTGCATTACCCCGAACGCGCCACGCACGTGATGAGCCTGGTCCAGCAGATGCACGGCGGCAAGGACTACGACAGCCGCTTCGGCACCCGCATGCGCGGCGAAGGCCCGTTCGCCGACCTGATCGCGATGCGCTTCGCCAAGGCCTACAAACGCATCGGCTTCGGACGCCTGCCGGCATTGGACACGTCGAAATTCATGCCGCCGTCGCCGGAGAAACCGGCGTCGCCGCAGGGGGAGTTGTTCTGACAGCTGCCGAGCGGCAGGCCGGTGGCGGGATGACTGCGATCGCCTGCAAGCGTTCGGATCGGTCCGCAGATCGCGCGTGATGAGACATATCTTAAGATGACGCCGGTTGCCGACAAACGGCATCGGCGAACACCGCGGATGCTTGTAGGATTCCGTCGATTCGCCGTTGCCGATTGGCAGTGGCAGTTCCGTGATACATCGTCACTTTGGGGTCTACTTCTAGTTAGGCGCTATGACATTGGAGGTCGCATGAAGCACACTGTCGAGATTGAAGCGGTCGACATTCAGACGATGTATAAGATGGACATTGAGGAGTACAAGCAATACATAGAGACAGAAATGCTCTGGGTAGACCACCACGACGTCCTCAGATCTGCTATCGCGCAATATCCGATGGCGGTAACGCGCGAACAGCTTCATGCTCTCATTGCATACTTGCAAAGCCTCGATTCTCAAGTGGGCACGGATCGTGCCTAACAATTCATTCAAGCCGACACCGATTCTCGGCACAGCTTAATTCAAGCGTTATCCGTCATAGCAACCATGCCGCGCTTCGAAATACTTTGCGAATCATCGTTGATAGGTTGGTCGGAGCTCGAACTCGGCGATCCGCCGATGGGCGTTGCTTTTGGGCGCTTCATTCCAGCGCCTGAGTACGTGGTCATTCAGGCGCAAGTAATTGCGGCCACGGCTAGCAAATCAGCATCGCCTCAGCTTTCTGCCAGGGTGGTCGGTGGGCCAACGCTTGAATCCATGGGCGGCGTGCATATCGCCGACTATTCGCCAGAGGTTGGCGAGGAAGGGCTCGAGGTTTCAGTGCTCGGGCTTTCCTATCCTCCCTACGAAACGCTATTTCCTGAGCATGTTGCTGCGTACGAGAACCAGTTCAAGAATGTCGGATAACCCGTCAATCAAGCGAACAGACAATGGCGGGCAACCGTTGCTCGATTTTTGCTTGCGCCGTGCCGCCGTTGTTTGTCGCTTATCTCCAATGGCCTCTATGCGAAGCATCCTGGTTCTTGTGGCGGTGGTCCTTTCGGCGTGTGCCACCAATGACCCTGGCAGGTCGAACGCAGCACAGCCAGATTCCGGAACAGTGACCTACTACGACCGCAATTCCGGCGGTCTCGTGGACTTCGAACTCCATGAGGCAATGCATTGCGATGATTGTGATTGGGCACTTGTAGACTCGGATTTCAATGGCCGTTTCGACAAGCGTGTCAGGTGGAGCTTCGCCATTCACCAGGATCCGATTGATCTGCCGGTGCCCAACGGTGTATCCCTCAAGGTCGGGGAACCGCCATTGTCCGGGTGGAGAGATTGATGGCCGCGAGGCCCAACAATTCGTCCAAGCCGACGCCGCTTCGCGTCGCAGCTTGATTCAGGGGTCAGGTGGCTATGGGTATGTCAGCCGAAATCATCGCAATCGGACCGTTCTCGCAGGAGGTCGCCGGCTGTCTTGGTTACCCAGCGAGGCTTTTCACGAACACCAAATCGGGGGCGATCGTCACTTGCCACTTGTTCGGTATCGTGGAAGGTTCAACGCTGAGTCGGCACTTTTCTCTGCTCTTTGGCATCTCGGATCCTTGGGATTTCAATCAACACCAAGTAGATCGAAACCGGGTCGATGTCGCCGGCCTGGAGGCGTTTGGGCGGCAATATCCTGACTATGAGGCCGATGTCGAAGCACTAAAGGTTCTCTTGAAGGCGGGGTTCGATTTCCACTTCCGTCCAGAAGGGTAATGAAAGGCGAGGCCCCCACATCGAGCTCCGCGAGCCGCCCAACCGCTCCGCCAAGGGAACCTGCCTGCGGCAGCGCTTGTATAAGGCCGTAAGGCGCAACGCTCTTGTAGGGTGCATAAGCGAAGCGTCATGCACCTTCTTTGAGGTATCCGTAGCGGTGACGCGTGACGGCGCATGACGCCTTCGGCTTATGCGCCCTACGGAGGGGCGGAAGGCTGGGACGCGCAAAATTTCGCAGGACAAGCCACCAGCGCTTGTAGGGCGGGCTCAAGCCTGCCATCGCGGCGCGATCAATGGCGTGGAGAAATGAACGGAGCGGTCCTGCACCGCGACAAGCTTCATCGGCAAGGCGTGGACGGCGAGCTGAAGCCCGCCCTACGGGGTTGCGAGGCAGCCGCTTGTGTCCGATGTGCGCGCCTGTGCATCGGTCGGAGACATGCTTTGCAAGAGCGATCGCGACGGTAGTAGCATCCACGACGACGGACTCGGAGAGTGGGAGTCTATTTCAGCATTCAAAGGCCGTAAGGCGCAAACGCTCTTGTAGGGTGCATAAGCGAAGCGTCATGCACCTTCTTTGAGGTATCCGTAACGGTGACGCGTGACGGCGCATGACGCCTTCGGCTTATGCGCCCTACGGAGGGGCGGAAGGCAGGGAGACGCAAAATTTCGCAGGACAAGCCACCAGCGCTTGTAGGGCGGGCTCAAGCCCGCCATCGCGGCGCGATCAATGGCGTGGAGAAATGAACGGAGCGGTCCTGCACCGCGACAAGCTTCATCGGCAAGGCGTGGACGACGGGCTGAAGCCCGCCCTACGGGGTTGCGAGGCAGCCGCTTGCGTCCGATGATGCGCGCCTGTGCATCGGTCGGAGACATGCTTTGCAAGAGCGATCGCGACGGTAGTAGCATCCACGACGACGGGCTCGGAGGGTCGGAGTCTATTTCAGCATTCAAGCCGAACCCGCTTCGCGGCGCGGCATGATTCAGGTGTTGAATCGCATGGAAAAGGTATCGCCAATCCGTATCTATGCCGACTTCAAAGGCCTCGTTGCCGGCGTGCGGAATCCGGATCGCATCGCCGTCGTGTTGGACACGTTCGGAAGCCTTCGGGATCTTTCGAATGCCGGAATCCTGTTGAGGGAAGGCCTCCCGCTCATCGCGGTCGACGCTTCCGACGATGAAGAAGATCTCGAGGGTCACGGAACCGCCGAGTATGACGACGAACGATGTTGGTGGGTCGTCGAATTCGACGAGCGGGGCGTTCGATATGTCCCCGCAGGCGACCGCAAACCCGTCGAGACATTCCTGTGCGTGACATGTCGGTTGCCAATCGACGATGCGATGGTTCGGCAACCGGGTTTCGCTTGCGCGAATTGCGGAACAAGCGTGCTTGCGGCATACGCTCCCCCGCGCAGGGCGCTCTGACGAGGCGCTCGAATCGAGCGCCCGGAACGTTCCGCGCGTCATCCTTATGCTCTCGTGCCGCGACGGCTTGACGTCGCGTTGGGCTTCATGAACTCCTATCGCCGCCACAAAGCGCTTGGCCGCCCCATCAGCGATCTGATGGACTGCTGGGCCCGCGGATGGTCGTCCGATCCGGTGGTGAAGGCGGAGTACGAGTGGGCGTGCATGGAGCCCGTGGACGATGCTCGCGAGAACCCGGAAAGGGCATGGCAATGCATTCTGTATGCGCTCGACAGTCCCGAGTGCGCGAAGCATTTCGGCGTGCTCGCGGCGGGCCCGCTGGAGGATCTGCTTTCCTATCACGGTCCGGCGTTCATCGACCGCGTCGAGGCATTGGCCCGCGTAAATCCGAAGTTTGCGTCGCTTCTCGGTGGCGTCTGGAAGTTCCAGATGCTCGACGAGATATGGGATCGGGTGCGGCAGGTGTGGGATCCGCGCGGATGGGATGGCACCCCGACTGAGCCATGAGCATTCATTCGAGCCGACGCCGCTTCGCGGCGCGGCTCGATTCAAGCGTTGGCGAGCGGATGGGCTCCAGCCCACCGCCCCCTATTTCTGCCCGAACAACACCTCCGCCCGCTGGAACAGGATCCAGCTGGTCGCGATGAACTTGTCGCCGTTCTGCGGGCGGTTGCCGCGGTGGGTGTGGGTGAAGCCGGTGGGGGCGATCAGCAGGGCGCCGGTCTGCGGTTGGACCTTGCGGCCCTGGAACAGGAATTCGGTTTCGCCCTGCTCGAATTCCTCGTTGAGATAGATCGTCCACAGCAGGTGGCGATGCAGGGTTTCGCAGCTGGTGTCGCGCGGATACAGCTCGCAGTGCCAGTACGGGTAACCGCCTTCGCCGGCGTGGTACCACTGCAGGTTGGTCTGTCCCGGCCGCAGGCAGGTGCGGGTCAACTGCAGCAGTTGTTCGTCGGGCATGTCCGGGAAGTCTTCGGCCACGAGCCGACGCAGTTCGCCGCCGGGCGGCTGGTGCTGCAGCATCAGCGGTGCGATCAGCGCCTGCGGATATTCGCGCAGGTAACCCATCACCGCGGTCAGCACCGCGGTGTTCAGCGCGACCTCGACGTCGCGCCATTCGGCGACGCCGGCGATGCTCAGGTCGCGGCTCTTCTTGAGTTCGGGATACAGTCCGCCGCCGATCCGGCCTTCCTGCAGCCGATCGCTGCGGCGCATCCGTTCGACGATCTCTGCGCACAATGCGCGCGGCACCGCGTCGGGCACGATCCGGATGAAGTCGTGGGAATGCTCGGATGCGTTCATGCGCGGTGGTCGTGGTCGAGGTGGTAGCGGGTGGCGGTCTCGACCTCGTCCTTCGAGCCGAGGAATACCGGCACGCGCTGGTGCAGTTCGGTCGGGAGCACCTCCAGCAGACGCTGCCGGCCGTTGGTGGCGGCGCCGCCCGCCTGCTCGATCAGCAGGCTCATGGGATTGGCTTCGTACATCAGGCGCAGGCGGCCGGGTTTGGACGGGTCCTTGCGGTCCCACGGATAGATGAAGATGCCGCCGCGGGTGAGGATGCGATGCACGTCGGCCACCATCGAGGCGATCCAGCGCATGTTGAAGTCCTTGCCGCGCGGACCTTCGCGGCCGGCGAGCAGATCGCGCACGTAGTCCTGCATCGGCGCTTCCCAGTGCCGCTGGTTGGACATGTTGATCGCGAATTCCTTCGTCTGTTCCGGAATGCGGATGTCGCGGCGGGTCAGCAGGAACGAGCCGGCCTCGCGGTCCAGGGTGAAGGCGTGGGTGCCGTGGCCGATGGTCAGGACCAGCATCGTGCTGGGGCCGTAGATGCAGTAGCCGGCGGCGACCTGGGCGGTGCCGGGCTGCAGGAAATGTTCGTCGCGGACTTCGGGCACGCCATCCGGGCACTGCAGCACCGAGAAGATGGTGCCGACGCTGACGTTGACGTCGATGTTGCTGCTGCCGTCGAGGGGATCGAACAGCAGCAGGTAGTTGCCGCGCGGGAAGGCGTCGGGAATGGGCTGGCAGTGGTCCATTTCCTCGGAGGCGCAGGCGGCCAGATGGCCGCCCCAGGCGTTGGCTTCCAGCAGGATCTCGTTGCTGAGCACGTCGAGCTTCTTCTGGGCTTCGCCCTGGACGTTGCCGGTCCCCGCATCGCCCAGCACGCCGCCGAGCGCGCCCTTGCCGACGGCGACGGAAATGCCCTTGCAGGCGCGGGCGACGACCTCGATCAGCAGGCGCAGGTCGGCGCTGATGTGGCCGTGCCGCTCCTCCTCGATCAGGTGACGGGTCAGGGACACGGGCGAGGCGGGCGTGGTCATGGGCGGGCGGCGGATGGGACGGCGGGGGGTATTCTCGCGCACGGCGACCGCGATCTTGTCTCAGGACGCCGCGAGATCACCCGGTCCGGGTTCGATGACGGGCGGCATGCCGGGTTCCGCTGCGGGTTTCGGTCCCAAGTGCTTGTCCGGACTGGTTTTCCTCGGCATAATACGCGGCTCGCTGCGCCCGGACCTGCCCTGCAGGCGCCCCGGAGGACTGGAACGCGATCCCGTCCGCAAGCCGCTGCGATACCTGCCTTCCCGTTTCGCGTGGCGAACGTTCCGGTCTTCGACCCGAACCGACGCCGGGGCCGCCGTCTCCCGGGCTATGGGAAACAACCGCAGATCGCACGACCCCGTCGCGCGTTCCAATCGAGAGGTACGTATGTCCCGCGAATGCCAAGTCACCGGCAAGCGCGTCGCGACCGGCAACAACGTGTCGCACGCGAACAACAAGACCCGCCGTCGTTTCATGCCCAATCTCCACGAGCGCCGTTTCTGGGTCGCTTCGGAAAACCGTTGGGTGAAGCTGCGCGTTTCCACCAAGGCCCTGCGCACCATCGACAAGAACGGCATCGACGCCGTGCTCGCCGAGCTTCGCGCCCGCGGCGAAAAGATCTGAGGAGTAATCCACCATGGCTTCCAAGCGCGACAAGATCCGCCTGATCTCCTCGGCCGGCACCGGCCACTTCTACACCACGGACAAGAACAAGAAGAACACGCCCGCCAAGATGGAGGTCAAGAAGTACGACCCCGTCGTCCGCAAGCACGTGATGTACAAGGAAGGCAAGATCAAGTGACCTCCGCATAGCGCAGGTCCTCCCGAGCCGAAAGCGAGGGATGTGCTCACGAACAGGCCCGCCGCAAGGCGGGCTTGTTCGTTTCCGGGCCCGGGCATCCGGCCCCGCGGACTCCGTTCCGTGAATCCCGCCCCGTGAATCCCGCGCGCACGGTGGCGGATCGCCGATGGCCACGGCCTTCGACCCTGGTCGCAGGGACGATGTCCTCGTCGTCGCCGTACACTCTGCGGACCGCTCCGTGCGAGGGTGCGCATGATCGCTGGCTGGATATTGCTGCTGGTCTCGATGGGCTACGTCGGCCTGCTGTTCGCCGTTGCCTATGCCGGCGACCGGCGCGCACCGTCCTCGCGCTGGCGCTGGTCGCGGCCGCTGGTCTATTCGCTGGCGCTGGCGGTGTACTGCTCGTCGTGGACCTTCTACGGCGCGGTCGGCACCGCCGCGCGCACCGGACTGGGATTCCTGCCGATCTATCTCGGCCCGCTGTTGCTGCTGCTGTTCGGCTGGCGCATTCTCGAACGTCTGGCGCTGATTTCCGGCGAACATCGCATCGTCTCGATTTCCGACTTCCTGTCCTCGCGCTACGGGCGAGCGCCGGGTCTGGCCGCGCTGGTCGCGGCGGTGGCGCTGGTCGCGGCGGTGCCCTACGTCGCGCTGCAGTTCAAGGCGGTGGCGATGAGCGTCGAGGTGCTGGCGCCGGGCAGCGACGACGCCCTGTTCGCCGATCCCGCGCTCTACGTCGCGCTGCTGCTGGCGGCGTTCGCGATCCTGTTCGGCACCCGCGAGATCGACGCCACCGAACACCATCGCGGCATGGTCCTGGCGGTGGCGCTGGAATCGCTGGTGAAACTGGTCGCCTTCATCGCGATCGGCGTGCTGGCGCTGCTGAATCTGCCGGGCGACGGCGATCTCGCGGGACGCATCGCGCAGGCCGGCCGCGCGGTGACCGCGCCGGGCCTGCCGCCCGGTTTCATCTCCCAGACCCTGATCGCCTTCACCGCGATCGTCTGTCTACCGCGCCAGTTCCACGTGGCCGTCGTCGAATGCCAGGACCCGGCCGACATCCGGCCCGCGCGCTGGCTGTTCGGCGGCTATCTGATGCTGTTCAGCCTGTTCGTGGTGCCGATCGCGCTCGCCGGACACGCGCGGCTCGCCGGTGGCACGGTGTCGCCCGATGCCTACGTGCTCGCGTTGCCGCTGAGCCTGGATCACGACGCGCTCGCGCTGATGGCCTACATCGGCGGATTCTCGGCCGCCACCGGCATGGTGATCGTCGCCAGCGTCGCGCTCGCGACGATGGTCAGCAACGATCTGGTGATGCCGCTGCTGCTGCGTCGGCGCGCGCTCGCCGAACAGGCGGGCATCGATCGCCAGGTGTTGTGGGTGCGGCGCATCACCATCCTGCTGCTGGCGCTGATGGCGTACGCGTACCACCGCGTCGCCGCCGCCGCGGGCGACAGTCTCGCGCAGCACGGGCTGCTCGCGTTCGCCGCGGTCGCGCAGTTCGCGCCGGCGCTGATCGGCGGTCTCTACTGGCGCGGCGCCAGCCGCGCCGGCGCGTTCGCCAGCGTGTTCGCCGGCGCGACGGTGTGGGCGTACACGCTGCTGCTGCCGGCGCTGGCGCGCAGCGGCGGTTTCGCCGCCGACTGGATCGTGCACGGACCGTTCGGGTTGTCGTGGTTGCGGCCGCAGCAATTGTTCGGCCTCAGCGGCTGGGACCCGCTGACCCACGGCGTGTTCTGGTCGTTGCTGTTCAACATCGGCGCGCTGTTCCTGGTGTCGGCGCGCCGGCGTCCGCAACTGCAGGACCAGCTGCGCGCCGCGAGCTATCTCGATCCCTACGCGCAGCGCTCGCCGCTTGGTCCGGGCGGTTGGGTCGGCAGCGTCCGCAGCGGCGAACTGCTGACGCTGGCCGAACGCATCGTCGGCGAACGCCATGCCCGGCGCGCGTTCGACCAGCACTTCGAGGAAAAAGCCATCGCCGAGTCCACCGCGCGCCGCGCATGGCAACCGCAGCAGCTCGCCGATCGCGCGCTCGTGCAGTTCACCGAACGGCTGCTCGCCTCGGCGATCGGCGCCGCTTCGGCACGCCTCACCCTGACCAGCGCGCTGCGCGGTTCGGGGATGGAGTTGGGCGAAGTCGTGTCGCTGCTCGACGAAGCCAGCCAGGAGCTGCGCTTCAACCGGCAGGTGCTGTCGACCACGCTGGAGAACATCAGCCAGGGCGTGAGCGTGGTCGACGCCGACTTGCGCCTGATCGCGTGGAATCGACGCTATCAGGACATGCTCGGCTATCCCGACGGGATGCTCTACGTCGGCCGGCCGATCGCCGACCTGATCCATTGGAGCGCCGAACGCGCCGAGATGAACGAACTCGGTCCGCAGACCGCATCCATCGAGGAGCAGGTGCGCCGGCGTCTCGCCCATCTGCGCGCCGGTCAGCCCTACGTGTTCCAGCGCGTGCGCACCAACGGCCAGGTGATCGAGATGCGCGGTCAGCCGCTGCCCGGTGGCGGCTACGTCACCAGCTTCAACGACATCACCGATTACAAGCACGCCGAACGCGCGCTGCGCGAGATCAACGAAACCCTGGAACAGCGGGTCGAACAGCGCACCCGCGAAGCCGAGGCCGCGCAACAGTCGAAGACCCGCTTCCTCGCCGCGGTCAGCCATGATGTGCTGCAACCGCTCAACGCCGCGCGGCTGTTCGCTTCGGCCCTGCGCGAAACGCCCGATGCCGAGGAGCGGGTACGACTTGCCGAACGCGTCGATGCCGCGCTGCGCGCCGCCGAGGATCTGCTCGATGGCCTGCTCGATGTCTCGCGACTGGACGCCGGTGCGCTGCAACCCGACATCGCCGATTTCGACGCCGCCGAACTGCTGCGCGAACTCGCCGCGCAGTACGCGCCCAGCGCCGCCGGCCGCGGTCTCGCCCTGCGCGTGCGCGCCGCGCCCACGCCGGTGCGCAGCGACCGGCGTCTGTTGCGACGCGCGCTGCAGAACTTCCTGGCGAACGCGCTGCGCTACACCCGCGACGGCGGTGCATTGCTCGCGCTGCGCCGGCGTGGCGATGCGGTCGAACTGCAGGTCTGGGATACCGGGCCCGGGATTCCCGCGCATCACCTCGGCCAGATCTTCGAGGAATTCCGCCGTTTCGACACGCCGCAGCCGCGCGCCGATCTCGGCGGCGAACGTGGCCTCGGCCTCGGCCTGTCGATCTGCCAGCGGATCGCGCGCATCCTCGGCCATCCGCTGCAGGTGCATTCGCGGGTCGGCCGCGGCAGCGTGTTCTCGATCCGTGTGCCGCTGGGCACGGCGACGCCCGCGCGCGCGCCGGCGTCCGTGCCGCTGACCGCACCCGACGCGCTGGCGGGCCTGCGCGTGCTGTGCGTCGACAACGATCCTGAAATCCTGGATGGCATGCGTGCGCTGCTCGGCCGCTGGGGTGCGATTCCGCTCACCGCCGCCACCGCCGACGAAGCGATCAACCGCCTCGACGAAGCCGCGCCCGATGCCCGTCCGGATGTCCTGCTCGTCGACTATCACCTTCACGACCGTCTCGATGGCCTAGGCGTGATCGCCGAACTGCGCCGGCGCGCGCAGCGCGACATCCCCGCCGCCCTGCTCACCGGCGACGGCAGCGACGCGCTCAAGCACGCCGCCCGCGAGTACGCCTGCGCGGTGCTGACCAAACCGGTGAAACCGGCGTCGCTGCGGGCGTGGCTGGCGGCGCGCCGGTGAGGCGCGGTGCGCCGCCTCGATGGGAGCGCCGATGAAAAGCGCGATGCTCCGGTAATCCCCCTTTCTGTTTGCCGATTCCAACGTGCAGACCACAGGACGTACGCCGCCATGTCCGGAAACAGTTGCTTCGAAATCACCCGCGAGATCATCGAGAAGTCGGTTCGGGCGCAACCGCTCTGCATGGAGGAACCGTTCGTGTCCGCCGACGACGCTGCCGTGACGGGCCTCTACAAGCGGATGTTCGCGGCCCTTCGCCATGCCGGCATGGATGTGGTGATGGAAGACGACCATCACGGCAGCGGGTATGCCTCGTACGTTTCGGCGTTCCTGTCGCATCGCGGCGGTGTCGACGAGATCGATCATCCCGCTTACATCGAGACCCGCGGAGTGCTGCTGTACGTGTCGCGACTCGCGCCGATCGCGGTGTTCGGCGCGAGCAGCCGGACCCGCAACAAGCGCAACACCGGCACCTCGTCCGGATTCATCACCACCGCCAACCTCAATCGGCTGCCGCCAGGAGACTGGAACGACGTGTCGAGGACCCTGCGGATCGTGCTGGAAGGTCATGGCGTCGAGCTGCTGCCGACGGAACCGCTGCTGGCGCCGGCTCCGGACGACATTCGCATCCACACCGCATTCGACGGGCCTTACGCCGTGTTCGACACGCTGTTCTACTGGGAAGATTGACCGTGCGGGGGATGCCATCGCCGATGGCGTCCGGCATCCTGCCCGCACGCGATGCCATCAAGGAGGCCCGCGATGCGCCATGCCGACACCGCGTTCGTGCAGTGTCCTTATTGCGGTGAAGAGATCGAGATCGTCGTCGACGGTTCGGTCGAGCACCAGCAGTATGTCGAGGATTGCAGCGTCTGCTGCCGTCCGATCGTCTTCACGGTCGTGGCCGAGGACGGCGGGATCACGGTCGTGGATGCCCGTTCCGAGAACGACTGAGGGTCAGTCCTCTTCCGGCGGCAACGTCACCGCTTCCGGATCCACCGCGAGTTTGCCGGCGATGAGGACCGCCTGGGTGCGGTTGCTGGCGCCGAGCTTGCGCAGGATCGCGGTCATGTGCGCCTTGATCGTCGCCTCGGAAACACCGAGTTCGTAGGCGATCTGCTTGTTGAGCAGGCCGTCGCCGAGCATCTGCAGGACCCGGAACTGCTGCGGAGTGAGTTCGCGCACGCGCTGCGCGGCGTCGTGTTCGTCCGCGGCCGCCGCGGGGGCCTTCAGCGCCGCGGGCGGCGCCCAGCGATCACCGGCGAGCACCGTGCCGATGGCGTCGCCGAGGGTGGCGGCGTCCGCGGATTTCGGCAGGAACCCCACGGCGCCGTGATCGAGCGCGCGGCGCATCACCGCCGGCTCCTCGCGCGCGGACACCACCATCACCGGCAACTGCGGCGCATGCGCGCGCAGATGGACGAGGGCGCTGAAACCGTGCGCGCCGGGCATGGTCAGATCGAGCAGCAGCAGATCGGCATCGGGTTCGCGTTCGACCAGCGCATACAGCGCCTCGACGCTGTCGGCCTCGTGCAGGCGCGCGTCCGGCAGCACCCGCGAGACGGCACCGCGCAGCGCCTCACGGAACAGCGGGTGATCGTCGGCGACGAGGATGGTGGGCATGCAGGCGATCATCCGGAGCCGGAAGGGGCGGAATTCGGAGCGCGCCCGGCAACCGGGCGCATCGATCGCAGAATGCAACGTAATGCGGGTTCGCTCAAGCCCTCGATGCGATTCCGTCGGGATCGCCGGCACGGATGCAGGCCCGGCATGGCGTCCGCCATCCGGGCCTCGGGAGGCGGAGCGTCGTGCGCTCCGCGGCGAGTCGCCTCAGCGCACCAATCGCTCGTCGACCAGCGATTTCACCACGGAAGGATCGGCGAGGGTCGAGGTGTCGCCGAGCTGATCCGGGGCGTTCTCGGCGATCTTGCGCAGGATGCGGCGCATGATCTTGCCCGAGCGGGTCTTGGGCAGGCCCGGCGCCCACTGCAACGCATCGGGGGTGGCGATCGGACCGATCTCCTTGCGCACGTGCGCGACCAGCTCCTTGCGCAGCGCCTCGCTGGGCTCTTCGCCGGCAACCAGGGTGACGTAGGCGTAGATGCCCTGACCCTTGATGTCGTGCGGATAACCGACGACCGCGGCCTCCGCCACCTTCGGATGCGAGACCAGCGCGCTTTCGACTTCGGCGGTGCCGATGCGATGACCGCTGACGTTGATGACGTCGTCGACGCGGCCGGTGATCCAGTAGTAACCGTCCTCATCGCGACGACAGCCGTCGCCGGTGAAGTACATCCCCGGGTAGGTCTTGAAGTAGGTGTCGATGAAGCGCTGGTGATCGCCGTAGACGGTGCGCATCTGTCCGGGCCAGGAATCGAGCAGCACCAGATTGCCCTCAGTCGCACCTTCGAGCAGGCTGCCGTTGGCGTCGACCAGCGCCGGGCGCACGCCGGGCAGCGGTGTCGTCGCCGAGCCGGGCTTGAGATCGGTGGCGCCGGGCAGCGGCGAGATCAGGATGCCGCCGGTCTCGGTCTGCCACCACGTATCGACGATCGGGCAGCGACCGTCGCCGACGATGTCGTGATACCAGCGCCAGGCCTCGGGATTGATCGGCTCGCCGACGCTGCCGAGCAGGCGGATCGACGCGCGCGAGGTCTTCTTCACCGGCGCTTCGCCTTCGCGCATCAGCGCGCGGATCGCGGTCGGCGCGGTGTAGAAGATCGTGACCTGGTGCTTGTCGACCACGTCCCAGAACCGCGAGACGCTCGGGTAATTGGGCACGCCTTCGAACACCACCGAGGTCGCGCCGTTGGCGAGCGGGCCGTAGGCGATGTAGGAATGACCGGTGACCCAGCCGACGTCGGCGGTGCACCAGTAGATGTCGTCCTCGCGCAGGTCGAACACCGCTTCGTGGGTGTAGCTGGCCCAGATCAGATAGCCGCCGGTGGTGTGCAGCACGCCCTTGGGTTTGCCGGTGCTGCCGGACGTGTAGAGGATGAACAGCGGATCCTCGGCGTTCATGCGTTCGGGTTCGCATTCCGACGGTTGATCGTCGACGACCGCGTCGTACCAGCGGTCGCGCGGCATCTGCATGTCGACCGCGCCGCCGGTGTGGCGCAGCACCAGCACGGTTTCGACCGAGTCGGTGCCGGGCATCTTCAGCGCGGTGTTGACGTTCTCCTTCAGCGGAACGACCTTGCCGCCGCGCAGGCCTTCGTCGGCGGTGATGACCAGCTTGCTTTCGCAGTCGGCGATGCGGTCGGCGATCGAATGCGGCGAGAACCCGCCGAACACCACCGAATGGATCGCGCCGATCCGCGCACAGGCCTGCATCGCGACCACCGCTTCGGGAATCATCGGCAGATACAGGGTGACGCGGTCGCCCTTCTTCACGCCGAGCGCGCGCAGCGCGTTGGCGAGCCGGCACACGCGCGCGTGCAGTTCGCGATAGCTGATGCGTTCGGCGGGCTTCGCCGGATCGTCGGGTTCGTAGATGAGCGCGGTCTTGTCGCCGCGGGTCGCCAGATGCCGGTCGAGGCAATTGACGCTGACGTTGAGCACGCCATCCTCGAACCAGCGGATGCGGAAGTCTTCCAGCGCGTAGCTGACGTTCTTGAAGATCGTCGGCGGGACGTACCAGTCGAGCCGCTGTGCGATGCGCTGCCAGTAGGCGTCGGGGTCGGCGATCGCGGCTTCGGTTTCGCGCGCGAGATCGTCGCGCCGCAGGCGCGCGCGCGATGCGAAACCGGCGGGCACCGGATAGAGGGACGGGGCGGTGTCGGTCTGCGACATGAGGGCTTCCTCCGCGAAGGGACAGGATGTGTCTGATGCACAGTGTGCCGCAAACCCGCGATTTTGCAGTGCAACATCGCGTATAGACCATGGTCGATAAATCGCCCGAAACGGCGCCGCTTTCGACCAATGGCGAATAGGCGGCACGGACGCCCACGCACAGGCTGCGCTGACCGTGCATCCACGTGTGCCCTCGGGAGGGGTCCATCATGAATCATCGACACAACGCCGGACGACTGCATGCCAGACGGCCGCTGGCGCTTTCTCTTCTGGTCTGTCTGCTCGCCCCGGGCCTGGCGCTGGCGCAGGAGGCCACGACGAAGGAACAGCAACTCGAAGCCCGCGTCGCGGAGCTCGAGAAACTGGTCCAGCAACTGGTCGCGCAGCAGCAGGCTGCGCCCGCACCGGCTGCCAGAGCCGACGACGGCAAGCCGAAGATCCAGAGCTCGCCGATCAACATCGCGGCCAACCCCGGCACGCGTTTCTCGTACGGCGGCTTCATCAAGCTCGACGCGATGGCCACCAACACCAGCGATGGCGAGATCGCCGACGGCAGCGTCGGTCGCCTGTTCTACGTGCCGTCGGCCATTCCGGTCGGCTCGCCCGGCGCCGACGAAGGCACCGACACCGACATGGGCGCGCAGTTCTCGCGGTTCTGGTTCGGCGCCGATACCGATCTGGATTCCGGCGACAAGCTCAAGGCCTATCTCGAATTCGATCTGTTCGGCGGCGGCAGCATCAACGGCAACGAAGTCTCGACCAACACCTACGGTCTGAGCATGCGCCAGGCCTATGTCGCGTGGACCAACAAGGCCGGCGCGCAACTGCTGGCCGGCCAGACCTGGTCGAACTTCCAGGATACGGCCTCGCTGCCGGATACGGTCGACTTCATCGGCCCGACCGAAGGGTCCGTCTTCGTCCGTCAGGCGCAGGTGCGTTACACCAAGGGCGCGTGGTCGTTCTCGGTCGAGAACCCCGAGACCACGGTCACCCCGTATCGCGGCGTCGGCGCGCGCATCTCCAGCGACGACAACCTGATGCCCGACCTCACCGCGCGCTGGCAGAAGAAGGGCGACTGGGGCCACATTTCGGTCGCCGGCATGGTCCGCCAGTTCGCCTACGAGAATCCGGCCTCCGGCATCGACGACACCACCACCGGCGGCGCAGTCAGCGTTTCCGGCCGCTTCAATCTCGGCAAGAACGACGACCTGCGCTACATGGCGACCTACGGCCGCGGTATCGGCCGCTATCTGGGTCTCGGCATCGCCAGCGACACCGTGCTCGACGCCGGCGGAAATCTCGAACCGATCGACGGTTACGGCGCGTTCGCGGCCTGGCGTCACGCCTTCACGCCGAAGCTGCGCGGCAATCTGTTCTATTCGATGGCGCATTTCGACAACGACGCGGCCCTCACCGGGCTCGCCGTGACCGAGCGCGCGCAATCGTTCCACGCCAACCTGATCTATTCGCCGGTGCCCAAGCTCGACATCGGCGCCGAACTGATCTGGGGCGAGCGTTCGCTCGAGAACGATCTCGACGGCGATCTCCGCCGCATCCATACCCACGTGAAATACAGCTTCTGACCCGGGAGGGAAGACAACATGTCCAGCGTCGCAGCAGCACCCGGCGCGCCCCACACGGGCGCGCTCACCAAGGGCCACAAGAAGGTCATCTTCGCGTCGAGTCTCGGCACGGTCTTCGAGTGGTACGACTTCTATCTCTACGGATCGCTGGCCGCGCACATCGGCAAGCACTTCTTCAGCGGCCTCAACGACACCAGCCAGTTCATCTTCGCGCTGCTGGCCTTCGCCGCCGGCTTCGCGGTGCGTCCGTTCGGCGCACTGGTGTTCGGCCGCCTCGGCGACATGATCGGCCGCAAGTACACCTTCCTCGTGACCATCGTCATCATGGGCCTGTCGACCTTCCTGGTCGGCGTCTTGCCCGGATACGCCACCATCGGCATCGCCGCACCGATCATCCTGATCACATTGCGTCTGTTGCAGGGCCTGGCGCTCGGCGGCGAGTACGGCGGCGCCGCGACCTACGTCGCCGAACACGCGCCGCACGGCAAGCGCGGTCTGTACACCAGCTTCATCCAGACCACCGCGACCCTCGGCCTGTTCATGTCACTGCTGGTGATCTGGATCTGCCGCAACTACTTCGGCAAGGACATCTTCGAAGCGTGGGGCTGGCGCATTCCGTTCCTGGTGTCCGTGCTGCTGCTCGGCGTGTCGGTCTGGATCCGCCTGCAGCTCAACGAATCGCCGCTGTTCCAGCAGATGAAGGCCGAGGGCAAGACCTCGAAGGCGCCGATCACCGAGAGCTTCTTCTCGCGCAACGGCAAGATCGCGCTGCTGGCGCTGCTGGGCGCGACCGCCGGTCAGGCGGTGGTCTGGTACACCGGCCAGTTCTACGCGCTGTTCTTCATGACCAAGACCCTGAGCGTCGATCCGAACACGGCGGACATCCTGATCGCGATCGCACTGGCCATCGCCACCGGCGGCTTCGTGCTCTTCGGCTGGCTGTCCGATCGCATCGGCCGCAAGAAGATCGTCATGGCGGGCTGTCTGCTGGCCGCGCTGACCTACTTCCCTGTGTTCAAGTCGCTGATGCACTACGCCAATCCGGCGCTGGAACAGGCCGTGGCCACCGCGCCGGCGAAGGTGCTGGCCGACCGCGACCGCTGCGCGCTGCAGTTCGATCCGGTGGGCAAGAAGACCTTCAAGCAGTCCTGCGACATCATCACCTCGGCACTGGCGAAGAAGGGCATTCCCTACACCATCGACGCGGCTCCGGCCGGCGCCGTGGCCAGCGTCACCATCGGCGGCACCACCCTGCAGAGCTTCGAGGGCGAAGCGCTCGACAAGGATGCGTTCAAGGCCCAGGCCGATGCGTTCACCAAGTCCCTCGGCGATGCGCTGACCGCGGCCGGTTATCCGGCGAAGGCGGAAGACGCGCAGATCAACAAGCCGATGGTGATCGCGCTGCTGACCTACCTCGTGCTGCTGGTGACGATGGTCTACGGTCCGATCGCGGCGTGGCTGGTCGAACTGTTCCCGACCCGCATCCGCTACACCTCGATGTCGCTGCCGTACCACATCGGCAACGGCTGGTTCGGCGGCTTCCTGCCGTTCATCGCGTTCACGATCGTGGCGGCCACCGGCAACATCTTCAGCGGTCTGTGGTACCCGATCGGCATCGCGCTGATGACCCTGGTGATCGGCTCGCTGTTCCTGCGTGAAACCAAGGACGTCGACATCACGCAGTAACCGCGCGTCCCGACATCGTCATCCGTGCAGCGAAGACGCCGGCGAAAGCCGGCGGCTTCGTCTCTGCTCCGGGCGATCGATCGCGGAATCAGCGTCCGGCATCAAGCACCGCTGTCCCCCAGGGGTTGTCAACCGCGATTTTCCAGTTCCCGTCGGGTTGTCGACGAAGCACGTCGGAGGAACGGCCTTCGATACGGACGTCGTTGCCTGCAGGATCGACACCGATCATCGTCCACGCAGCGTGAAAGAGGGCGGTATCTCCGGCCTCAAGCACGGTGTCCAGGGATGTCTCCAGCGTCGTCTTCAACGACAGCATGCCGTGAAGCGATTCGCGGATGGCATCGGGATCTCGAAGCGTCTGTCCGGGTGCGGCCACGAACAGCGCGTCGGGTGCGTAGCACTCGAGTGCCGATTCCAGATCGCCGCGATTCATCGCGGCCACGAACGCCGAGATGGTGGCGGAAGGCGAAAGCAGGGACATTGCGGGACTCCGGTCGGGAAAGGTCGCCTATTGCAACGACAGTGTCCTGACGCCGGCTGTCAGCAGATGGATGGCCGCGTTTCCGCCAATGTCGTGCGTACGCCTTGGCCGCGGGGCTCAGCCCGCCTCGCGGTTTCGCGACACCAGCTTCGCGGCGATGATCCCCGCCTCGTACAGCAGGCACATCGGGATCGCCAGCAGCAGCTGCGAGACGACGTCGGGCGGGGTGATCACCGCGGCGACGACGAAGATGCCGACGATGGCGTAGCCGCGCCATTCGGACAGCTGCTTCGGCGTGACCCAGCCGAGCAGCACCAGGATCACCAGGGCCACCGGCAGTTCGAAGCAGAAGCCGAAGGCGAGGAAGATCACCAGCACGAAATCGAGATAGGCGTTGATGTCGGTCATCATCGCCACGCCGGCAGGGGTCACGCTGGCGAGGAAGCCGAACACCGCCGGCAGCACCACGAAGAACGCGAACGCGCAGCCCGCGTAGAACAGCGCCAGCGATGTGCCCAGCAACGGCAGGGCCAACCGCTTCTCGCGCTTGTACAGGCCGGGCGCGACGAAGGCCCAGGCCTGATAGAGCAACCAGGGCATGGTCGCGAACACGGCGACGAAGAACGCCAGCTTCAGCGGCGCGAAGAACGGCGAAGCCACTTCGACCGCGATCAGCTGGCCGCCCTTGGGCAGTTTGTCGAGCAGCGGCTGCGCGAACCAGCCGTAGACCTTGTTGGCGAACGGCAGCAGGCCGAGAAACACGAGCAGCAGACCGGCGATCGCGCGGATCAGCCGGGCGCGCAATTCGATCAGATGGCTCAGCAGGCTGCCTTCACCGGCGAGGTCGGAATCAGCGCTGCTCATCGGCGGTGATCATCGGTGGCGCCGGCGGTCTCGGCAGCGGTCTCGGCGGCCGCTTCCGACGGCGTCGATGCGCCGGCCTCGTCGATGGGGTCCTGCGTGGCGTCCTGGACGGGCGCATCGCCGGGATCGCGCTCGAGGTCGCGACGCATGGCCTCGAATTCGCGACGCGCATCCTCGCCGGCGGTGCGCATCCCGGCGTCGAGATCGGCCACTGTCTGCCGGGCGTCGCGCAGACTGCGCTGCAGCTCTTCGGCGGCGAGATCGCGTTCCAGCTCGCTCTTCACCGAATACCACTGGGCGCGGGCGCGGCGTACCCACAGCCCGGCGAAGCGCGCGGCCTTGGGCAGGCGCTCGGGGCCGAGCACCACCAGGGCGACGATCGCGATCAGGAAGAGTTCGGAGAAACCGATATCGAACATGGCGAACGATCCGGCCCGGTGGCCGGCGTCGACTCAGCGGGCGACGTTGTCGTCGTTGCGCTGCGATTCGCTGGCGCCATCGCGCCGGGACTGGTCGCTCAGCTGGGCGGGCTTGTCGTCGTCGCCCTGCACGCCCTTCTTGAACTCGTTGACCGCCTTGCCCAGGTCCTTGGCGCCGCTGGTCAGGCGCTTGGTGCCGAACACCAGCACCACGATGATCAGCACGACGACCCAGTGCCAGATGCTCCAGCTGCCCATGGCGATACGCTCGATGTGTGAGAGGCGCTCAGGATACCGCAGTCGTCGCGCCGGGGCCCTGAACCCGGTCCCGGAACGCGGCCCGACGGATCAGGGCGTGGCCGGGAGCGGTTCGATCCGGGCCGGGTTGTCCACCGGCTGGAAGGGCTGGGGCTGCGGTTCGGCCTGCGGCTGCGGAGCGGTCGACGCCGGATCGGTCGGGGCCGCGGCGGGCGGTACCGCATCCCGGGACGTGTCGTCCTGGCGGGCGGCGCGCGCACGGGCGCTGGCCTGGCTCAGGCGCTCGCGGAAACCGGCGATCGCCGGCGACGGCGACGCGGCGCGATCCTCGAAGATCATCCGCGGCGTGGTGTCCTGGCCATAGGCGGATTCGTTGGCGGCATCGTCGATGCTCAGCACCGCGCCGTCGAGCGCCACGCCGGCGAACAGCCCGCGGGCGCGCGACCAGGACCAGATTTCGGCCTTCATCTGGCCGTCGGTGAGCGCCGCGGCCTGGCGACCCATCGGACCGGCGGCCACGCCGGCGTCGGCGCCGAGGGTGAACTTGCCGTTGACGATCGAATCGAGTCCGCGCTCGCTGCGGAACACCAGCACCACGTCCGACGATTGCACGCCCACCTGCAGGCCGACGCTGCCGCCGGTGAGTTTCACGAAACTGGGATTGGACCAGCCGCCATCGGCGGTGCGGACCGACATCAGGCCGTGGCCGCGACGGCCGCCGAGCACCAGGCCGGCCTTGATCGTGTCGGGCACGATCACGATCGCCCTGGCCTCGTCGAGCAGCTTGTCGGGGATCGACGACTCCGGGATCGCCTGCATCTCGCTGAGCACGCGCAGGGCGTTGTCGGCCTGGGCGTCCTCGCGGGGACCGGCCGATGCGGTCGTGGCCAGAGCGAAGGACAGGGCAAGGACGAGGACGGCGTTGCGCGGGGTCGACATGGATGGGGCATCTCCGGCGGGGTTGCGACGGAGCGTAGACCGGAGGCGATGAACCGCGCCAGTACACGACGTTGCATCGGGTGCGCTGACGGTCGTCGCGCCAGCTGTCATCCTATGCGGATGCGCGACGCCATCCCCGTTCCCGACGCTTCCGATGCCTCCGACACCGCCGTGTTGCTGGTCAATCTCGGCACCCCCGATGCGCCCACCGCGGCCGCGGTGCGGCGTTATCTGGCCGAATTCCTCCACGATTACCGCGT
Source organism: Lysobacteraceae bacterium (assembly GCA_041919915.1). Lineage (GTDB taxonomy): Bacteria > Pseudomonadota > Gammaproteobacteria > Xanthomonadales > Xanthomonadaceae > Lysobacter_I. The sequence goes on along the minus strand of JAYRSY010000003.1, from coordinate 228,138 downwards.
GGTGCCGCTGAGCCGCTGGCTCTGGTGCCCGTTGCTGCACTTCATCATCCTGCCGTTGCGCGGACCGAAGGTGGCGAAGAAATACGCCGAGATCTGGATGGACGGCGGTTCGCCGCTGGCGGTGTACACCCGCGATCTCGCCGCGGCGATGCAGACGCGTCTGCCCGGCGTGCGGACGGCGTGGGCGATGCGCTACGGCCGCCCGGCGATCGCCGGCGTCGTCGCGCAGCTGCGCGACGAAGGCGTTCGCCGGCTGCTGGTGCTGCCGCTCTATCCGCAGTATTCGACCACCACCACCGCATCGGTGACCGACGTGGTCGAACGTCTGGCCCGCGAGGCCGGCGACGCGCTGCGCATCGACACGATCGTCGACTACCACGTCGATCCGGGCTGGGTCGAGGCGGTCGCCGGATCGATCCGCGCGCACTGGGCGCAGCATGGACGCGGCGAACGCCTGTTGTTCTCGTTCCACGGCATCCCGCAGCGGCTGGTCGACGCCGGCGATCCGTATCGCGCGCAATCCGAGGCCAGCGTCGCCGCGATCGTCGCCGCGCTGGGCATCGCGCCCGATGCGGCGCTGCTGACGTTCCAATCGCGCTTCGGCCGCGAACCCTGGCTGCAGCCCTACACCGAAGAGACCCTGAAGGCGCTGGGCGCGCAGGGCGTGAAGACGCTCGATGTGGTCTGTCCCGGTTTCGCGGTCGATTGTCTGGAAACGCTGGAGGAAATCTCGATGCAGAACGCCGAAATTTTCCGCGAAGCCGGCGGCGAGGCCCTGCGTTACATCCCCTGTCTCAATGCCTCGCCCGCGCACGCCGATGTGCTGGCGTCGCTCGCACTGCGGCATCTGGGCCGCGAGGAGTCCCGGACGCATGCGTGACATCGTTCTCGACAGCGCGCGCGGCCGCTTCGCGGCCCTGCGCGACGGCACCGCCGCCGGGCCGAAACTCCTGGCGATGCATGGTTGGCTCGACAACGCGGCGAGCTTCCGGCCGATGGCGCCGTCGCTGGCCCATTACGATCTGGTCGCGCTCGACCTGCCCGGGCACGGCCGCAGTTTCCATTATCCGGCCGATGCCGAATACAGCCTGTTCAGCACGATTCTCGACATTCTCGCCGCCGCCGATGCGCTGGGCTGGGAGCGTTTCGCGGTGCTTGGGCATTCGATGGGCGGCGCCATCGCCAGCCTGCTCGCGGCCGCCGCGCCGGAGCGCGTCGAACGGCTGTTCCTGATCGAGGCGCTGGGCCCGCTGGCCGCACCGGAGGATTCGACCGCCGCGCGCCTGCGCGATGCGGTCAGCCAGCGCCGCGCGCTGGACGGCAAGCGCAAGCGGGTGTTCCCGGATCCCGAGGTCGCGGTGCTGGCACGCATGCAGACCAACATCACCGCCCTGGACGAAGCCTCGTCGCGACTGATCGTCGAACGCGGCATCCGCGCGGTCGAAGGCGGCTACGAATGGAGCAGCGATGTGCGGTTGACGCTGCCGACCGCGGTGCGCATGACCGAGGCCCAGGTCCGCGACTGTCTGTCGGCGATCCGCTGTCCGACGACGGTGCTGGTGGCCGAGCCCACGCCGCCGTATTTCCCGCCGGGACTGCGCGAGGACCGCGTGGCCTGCGTCGCCGATATCCGCTGCGTGTCGATGCCCGGCAGCCACCATCTGCACATGACCCATCCGGAGGGCGTGACCGCGGTGCTGGGGCTGTAGACGGACCGGATCGCGCGTCGCGTGCGCGCGGCTTCAGATCGCGTCGCGATCGGTGTTCGCATCGGCCGTCGTGCGGGCTTCGGCCCGCACGGTGACATCAGCGCAGCAGCGCCTGCAGCGTCGCCTTGAGCCGGCGGCCTTCTTCCCTGAACCAGTCGCGCTGGTCGCGCCAGGTCGGGAAGCGCGCCTCGACCTCGTGCCAGTAGGCCGGCGAGTGATCGTGGTGGATCAGATGGCACAGCTCGTGCACCAGCACGTATTCGAACGCCGCGGGCGGCGCCAGCACCAGCGACAGATCCAGGGCCATGGTGCCGTCCGGCGCCAGCGAACCCCATTGCGAACTCATGATCTTCAACTGCACCCGACGCGGCGCGCGCGGCAGCGAGGGCAGGTAACGCGGCATCCAGCGACCGATGTCGGCGCGGGCCTCGGCCTCGTAGAAATCGCGCAGCGCGCGGCGCAGCGCGACCTCGCCGGCGCGCGCGGCGACCTGGAACGACAGGCCATGGCCATCGGACTGCAAGGCGGTGAAGCGTCCGTCGGTCCAGCGCAGCGGCAGCGTCTCGCCGCGCAGCGGCAGCGACGCGCTGCGATCGCGGCACAGTGCGGCGACATCCTCCAGATCCACCAGCCTGCTGAGCTGCAGGTGCAACCAGTCGCGGTGTTCGGCGAGGAAACGATCGCCGGCGACGAGGCTGGCGCGTTCCGGCAGCGTGAGACGGACGCCGCGTTCGCTCACCGAGAGCTTGATCCGGCGCGCGCGCGGATCGCGCACGCGCAGGACCTGGACATCGCGACCATCGTCGAGCCGCAGCGGTACGCGGTCGCGTTGTTGCGCGCGCGGAGAAGCGGAGCGCGCGGCGGGGTCGCGCAGACGGAAACGATCGGGCATGCGGCATGCTACTCGTTGCCGCGCGTGCGCAACAGCTTGACGCGGACGGTTTCCCGCGCTCGCGATGCGCCGTTCAGTCCGCCTTGGACAGTTTCAGCGCCGGTTCCAGGGTCAGGAACAGGCGACGCACTTCCGCGCTGAACAGCGCGAACCGCGCATCGAGTTCGGCGCGCAGATCGTCGCGCTCGCTCGATTCGAGCTGGTCGACCGCACCGTCGAGGAATTTCAGCTTGCGGATCGTCAGATCGTCGCCGAGCACGAAACCGAGATGGTCGTCGAGGGTCAACGCGAGCCGCGTGACCTGTTTGCCGGCTTCCAGATGCTTCGCGATCTCGTCGCTCTCGAGTTCCTGGCGCTGGCATTTGATCACCGCGCCGTTGTCGACCGGGTCGCGCAGCTCGCATTCGTCGCCCAGGGAGAGACCGTCGGGCAGCGGATCGCCGGCGATCCAGCCGGTGAGCACCGATCGCGGCGCGACCTCGGCGTTCAGCGGCAGCGCCGGGAAACTGCCGAGCGCGTGGCGCACGTCGGACACCACCGCTTCGGCGCTCTTGCGCGACGAGGTGTCGACGGCGATGAAGCCGTGCGTGCAGTCGATCATCGCGTCGGTCCGGCCGGGCTTGACGAAGGCACGCGGCAACAGCTCGTGCACCAGGTCCTCCTTCAGCCGCTTGCGCGCGCGACCGCCGAGGCGCCGGCCTTCCTTGTCCTCGATCTCCTGCAGCTTCTTCTGCAGCAGGTCGTTCACCACCGATCCGGGCAGGATCTTGTCCTCGCTGCCGGCCGTGACCCAGATCGCGTCGCCGATGCGGTGCGACAGCGCCTCCTCGCCGCGCCCGAACGGCGAGACGAAGCCGCGCGAGGACAGGTCCAGCGCGCCGACCGGTTTGAGCACGCATTCGGCCAGGCCGGTGTCGAGATCGTCGAAGTTCAGCGACGCGGGAAAACGGAAGAACGTGAGATTTCTGAAGAACATCGGAGGTCCGGGAAAGGGGTTCGGATCGTCATCCCCGCGAACGCGGGAACGACGACGGGTGCGGAAGCATCAATCCTCGTCCGCCGCGCGCGCGGCGCCGTCGTCCGCCAGCCACGCATGCGCGTCCGGCAGTACGCCATCGCCGCGCTTGCCCAGCGACAGGAAATCGAACAGCTTCGGATCGCTCAGCTGCGACGGCCGGATGTCGCCCAGCGCGCGCGCGATCTGCTCGATCCGGCCGGGGGTTTCGCGTTCCCAGGCGTCCATCATCTTCTTGACCTGCTTGCGCTGCAGGTTTTCCTGCGAGCCACAGAGATTGCAGGGGATGATCGGGAACTTCTTCGCCTCGGCGTAGGCGGCGATGTCGTCCTCGCGCACGTAGGCGAGCGGACGGATGACGACGTGCTTGCCGTCGTCGCTCAGCAGCTTCGGCGGCATGCCGCTGATCTTCGCGTGGAAGAACAGATTCAGGAAGAAGGTGGCGACCAGATCGTCGCGATGATGGCCCAGCGCGATCTTCGTGAAGCCCTGTTCCTCGGCGAAGGTGTACAGCGCGCCGCGCCGCAGGCGCGAGCACAACGAGCACATCGTCTTGCCTTCGGGGACCACGCGGGTCACGACCGAATAGGTGTCCTGCTCGATGATGTGGAAGTCGACGCCGATCGACTTCAGGTATTCCGGCAGCACGTGCTCGGGAAAGCCGGGCTGTTTCTGGTCGAGGTTCACCGCGGTGATCGAGAACGACACCGGCGCCTTCTTCTGCAACTGCAGCAGGACGTCCAGCAGCGTGTAGCTGTCCTTGCCGCCGGAGAGGCAGACCATGACCTTGTCGCCGTCCTCGATCATGCCGAAATCGGCGATCGCCCGGCCGACCTGATGGCGCAGGCGCTTCGCGAGCCGGTTGGCCTCGTGCGCGACGCGGCGCGACGGCGGCGGCAGGGGTTCGGAGAGGGTCAGGGGCGTCGTCATGGGCCGCGCATTCTAGCCCCGAACGCCGGCCGGGGATCGGGCAACGCGAACGCGCGGCCGTGCGGATTGCAAGATCCGGCGCCACGGTGATCCGTGTAACGCATTGATTTTTCTGTCTGCGCCCGGTTGGCACGCCGCGTGCGGAAGGGACCATGCCGGTGCAATCCGATCGCACCGGCATTCCCCCAAGCGATATCGGAGATCCATATGCAGACATTCCTGTCCATCGATTCCCGTTCCATGCGCGCGCTGACGTTCGCAACCGTCGTTGCGCTCGCCATCGGCGCCGGCACGGCGGCCGCGGCCGCGACCACCGGCGAACAGACGAAGGCCCATGAAGCCTCCGTGCAGCCGGTCGGCGACAGCTGGATCACGGCCAAGGTCAAAGCCGACCTGCTCGTGACCGAGGAAACCAAGGGCCTCGACATCAACGTCACCACCACCAACGGCGTGGTCACCCTGAGCGGCAGGCTCGACAGCGCGGCCCAGGTCGAGAAGGCCGTCGCCATCGCGCGTTCGATCAAGGGCGTGAAGTCCGTCGACGCCACCACGCTCACCGTCAAGCCGCGCGCCTGATCGCGCGCACCGCGGCGGACGCCGCGTGTCCGCCGCCTCCCGGCGCGCTGAATGCGCCATCCCCCGAAGAGGATCAAGACGCCATGAATACCGACATCATCCAGGGCAAGTGGAAGCAGCTCAACGGCCGCATCAAGCAGCAGTGGGGCAAGCTCACCGACGACGATCTGACCGTGGCCGAAGGCGATCGCGAGTATCTCGCCGGCAAGGTGCAGGAGCGTTACGGCGTGACCCGCGACGTCGCGCAGAAACAGGTGGAGGACTTCGAGAAGAAGCTCGATCCGCATTGACCATCCTGCGGCGCCGCGCCGCCGCAGGACGGCCACCGCCCCCGCGTCCGTGCAGGCGTGCGGCGGTTTCCGCCGGTGTCATCCGCGATCTCCCCCCGCGGATGCGCCGGCTCCCCCGGTCCGTCGAACCGTTCGCGCACCTCCCCTGGCGCGACGGTTTCGGCGTCGGCCCGCACGCGATGCCACGGGTCGCGCGTGCGGGGTGTCGTCCCCACCCGGTGTTTGCTTCCACGACCTCAACGTGGTTTCGCCGCCTCGCCTTCGGGCAGGCGGCATTTTTTCGTGCGCTTCCTGCCCGGCGGGCCCCGGTCCGCGTCCGGGCAGGCGGTGATCCGGAGGTTCAGCGGTCACCTCGCCGGCGCACCGATCGTGCGGATTGCACGCAAGGCCGGTCGCGATCGTGCGCGCTGCATGGCGCTGCGCCGCGCAATCGCCGGAAACCCATGAAAAATCGAGGGGTCGCGGATGGCATGGTGCTTGCGGTGTCGTTCTCGTTTGCCGTCCCGTCCCCGTGTCCCTCACGCTTCCGCGCGCTTCTACGACGCGGTGGCAAGGAATGACCCATGACCGTCGCCACCCGTCGCACCGACCGTCCCGCCGGCCGTCTGCCCCCGGTTTCGCCCGTGGCCATTCTCGGCCACGTGCCGTCGCCGGCCGATATAGTGGCGCTCGCGTCGACGACGATGGAGGAGTCCCGCCCCATGTCCAGGTCCGCTGTACGACCCGTCGGCCGCATCCTCGCCATCGACGACGATGCCCGGCTGCTGCAGAACTTCGCGTTGGCGCTCGAACGCGACGGCTATGCGGTCGAGACCGCCGAAACGCTTGCCGACGGCTTGCGGCTGGCGGCCACCCGCCCGTTCCACGTCTGTCTGCTCGACCACGACATCGGCTACGACTCCGGCATCGACGCGCTGCCGCGTTTCGCCGAACTCGCGCCGCTGATGCAGGTGATCATGGTCACCGCCAACAGCGGCGTCGAGGCTGCGGTGAAGGCGATCGGGCTGGGCGCGGCCGACTATCTGGTCAAACCCTGTTCCCCGGAGCAACTGCGGATCGCGGTCGCGCGACAGCTCGAAGCCCGGCGCCTGCGCGACCGCATCGACACCCTCGAACGCGAGGCCGGTGGCGCGGCCACCGCCGATCTGGCCAGCCGCAACCCCGCGATGCAGGCCGCGATCGAGATGGCGCTGCAGTTCGCCCGCACCGATGCCAATCTGCTGGTGCTGGGCGAAAGCGGTACCGGCAAGGGGGTGCTGGCCCGCGCGGTGCATCGCGCCAGCGCGCGTGCCGAGGCCGAGTTCGCGACCGTGAACTGTCCGTCGCTGACGACCGAGCTGATGGAAAGCGAACTCTTCGGCCACTTGCGCGGGGCGTTCACCGGCGCGGTGCAGAACGCCGTCGGCCGGATCGCGCACGCCGACGGCGGCACCGTCTTCCTCGACGAGATCGGCGATTTTCCGCTGCCGCTGCAGCCCAAGCTGCTGCGGTTCATCCAGGACAAGGAATACGAACGGGTGGGCGATCCGGTCACGCGCAAGGCCGATGTGCGGATCATCGCCGCGACCAACCGCGACCTGGAGGCGATGGTCCGCGATGGCCTGTTCCGGCTCGATCTGCTGTATCGCCTGAATGTCATCACCATCACCCTGCCGCCGCTGCGCGAACGCCAGGAAGATCTGGAGGATCTGGCCAACGGTTTCATCCGCCGGTACGCCGCCGACTATGGTCTTCCGGCGCGGCGGCTGTCGCCCGCGGCGCTGGCGAGGCTGCGCACCTACGCCTGGCCGGGCAACGTACGCGAACTGCAGAACATGATGGAACGCGCGGTGATCCTCGGCCGCGGCGAAGAGATCGGCCCGGAACTGCTCGCGCTCAACGCCGCCCTCAAGGCCGATGCCCAGCCGGGGACGCAGATGTCGCTGCAGGAACTGGAAAAGCGCCACATCGAACGCATCCTGGCGACCAGCGAAAGCCTCGATGTCGCGGCGCGGACGCTCGGCATCGACGCATCCACCCTGTACCGCAAACGCAAGCTCTACGGCTTCTGATTCCATGCCTTCATTTTTTTCCCACGAAGCCCGCACATGAAAGACCGAAACAGCGAACCGGAGTCGCAGGATTTCGCCGCGACACCACTGGGCGACGCGCTGACCCTGATGGCGTGGATCTTCCTGCTGGTGGGGCTGGGCGCCGGCAGCGGCGTGCTGTTCGCGCCGGATGCGTGGTATGCCGGCCTGCTCAAACCGACCTTCAACCCGCCGTCGTGGATCTTCGGTCCGGTGTGGACGGTCCTGTACGCGCTGATGGCGATCGCGCTGTGGTGGATGCGCCGCGATCGCGAGGCCGACGTCGCGCAGCGTCGTCGCGCCAGCCGTTTGTTCGCGGTCCAGTTCGCGCTGAATCTGATCTGGACGCCGTTGTTCTTCGGCCTGCGCAGCCCGGGCCTGGCCTTCGTCGACATCTGCCTGCTGTGGGTCGCCCTGCTGGCGACGATGCTGGCCTTCGGCCGGGTGCGACCGCTGGCCGGCTACCTGCTGCTGCCGTATCTGCTGTGGGTCTCGTTCGCCCTGGTGCTGAACGGCACGATCTGGCTCATGAACGCCTGAGCCCCGGCGAACCCACTGGAACCGACCGCCCGAAGGATCGCCTCCATGCCGTTGTCGCGCACTTCGCCGTTCCGGAACCGGGCCAACGTCGGTCTGCTCGCGCTCGCCTTCGCGGTGATCGCGATCACCTCGGTCGTGTCGGTCGGTTCCATCAATGCGCTGCGCGACGCGGTGGCCGTGATCACCCACACGATCGAGATCAAGGACACCCTCGGGGCGATGAAACAGGATCTCGGCCGGATGGAGAGCGAGGGCCTGCGCTACATGATCGGTGGTCTGAAGATGCATCGCGACGGCCTCGAATCGCATCTCGACGCGGTCGGCGACGGCATCGCGCGTCTCGGCGTGCTGGTCGACGACAATCCGGAGCAGCAGGCGCGGCGCAATCGGCTGTCGGCCGATCTGGCGACGTTGCGCGACCGCGTGCGGCGATCGATCGAGATCAAGGAAGCGGATCTGCGCCGCGGTCGAGACGACGCCAGCCTGCGGCGGCTGCGCGACGGTCGCGGCGAGGACATCGTCGTTCGCATGCGCGGCGTGCTCGAAGCGATGTCCGCGGAGGAGGATCGCCTGCTGCGCGAACGGCAGACCGAACGCGACGCGCTGATCAAGCAGACCAACGCGACGCTGCTGATCGCGAACGGCCTGGCGCTGGTGGCCGGCCTGCTCGGCTTTTTCGCCCTGCGCCGCGCCCAGCGCGAGGAAGAGCATGCGCTGCTGGTCGAGCTGCGCGCCATGCAGGCGCATCGCGCCAGCGACGAGAAGAGCGCGTTCCTGGCCAGCATGAGCCACGAGATCCGCACGCCGATGAACGCGATCTTCGGCTTCGCCCAACTGCTCGCCGATCACGTCGACGAGCCGCTGCAGAAGGAATGGGTGGCGTCGATCCGCAAGAGCGGACAGATGCTGCTGGTGCTGATCAACGACGTGCTCGACCTGTCCAAGATCGAGGCCGGCAAGCTGCAGCTCAACCCGCAGGGCACCGATATCGCCGAACTGATCACGGAGATCGTCGCCCTGTTCGAGCCGATGGCCGAAGCCAAGGCGCTGCGCCTGCACTGCACGATCGATCCGGAAGGGCTGGAGCCGGTGGCGGTGGACGCCCAGCGTCTGCGGCAGATCCTGATGAACCTGCTCAGCAACGCGGTCAAGCACACCGAGGCGGGCGAGATCGCGATCGAGGTGTCGATGCGTCCGGCGCCGCTGGGACCGGGCCGCGATCTCCGCATCCAGGTGCGCGATACCGGCACCGGCATCCATCCCGACGAACAGCAGCGGATTTTCGAGCCGTTCTACCAGGCCGAGAGCCCGGACGGACACATCCGCCAGGGCACCGGCCTCGGACTGAGCATCACGAAGCGACTGGTCGACCTCATGCATGGCCGCATCCATGTCGCCAGTCGCCCCGGCGAAGGGGCGAGTTTCCGCGTCGATCTGCCCGACCTCGTGCCCGCCGCGCCGGTGGCCGCGACGATCGTCGGTATGTCCGAGGCGCGCGCCGACTTCGACCGTCTGCCGCCGCTGCGCATCCTGGTGGTCGACGATGTCGAATGGAACATCGAGGTCGTCAAGGGTTACCTGCACGACAGCCGCCATGTGCTGGCCATCGCCCGCAACGGCGAGGAAGCGTTGGCGGTCGCGCGCGATTTCCGGCCCGATGTGGTGTTGATGGATCTGCGCATGCCGCGGATGGACGGCCATCGCGCGTTCGAAGCGATGCGCGTGGACCCCGCGCTGCGCAGCGCGCGCGTGATCGCGGTCACCGCCTCGAATCCGGCCGAAGACGGCGCGGCGGAGCGCTTCGACGGCTACATCCGGAAACCGTACGCGCCCTGGGAACTGCTCGACGCGTTGCGGTCGCTGTTCGGCGAGCGCGACGATGTCGAGACCTCCATCGCGGATGCCGGAGAGTCCGCGCGGTCGTCGGCCGCGGACGCCACCGGCGCGCCGCGCGAGGAGGCGCTGGCCGAATGGCGCACCGTGCGCGCCGCGCCGCTGCAGGCGCTGCGCACGCGCATGCGCGTGCGCGAGATCGGTGAATTCTCGAAGCGCCTGGACATCCTGGCGGAGGCCATCGGCGATCCCGCGCTGCAGGCGGAGGCGCGCGCGCTGCGCATCGCGGTGCAGCGCTTCGATGTCAGCCGGATGAAGAGCGCGCTGGACCGGCTCGCCGGCGGACCCGACGACGAGCGCGCGGACAACGACCGCGCGGACAACTGAGGACATGCACGATGCCCACCCGATTCCAGTCGCCGGTCGCCTTGCCGGTGGTGATGGTGATCGACGATCAGGTCGCCAACGTCCAGGTCATCGGACAACTGTTGACCCATGCCGACTACGACGTGGTGCCGGTGCTCGATGGCCGCGAAGCGCTCGCGCTGGCCCAGCGCAGCCCGCCGGATCTGGTCCTGCTCGACATGCGCATGCCGGGCCTGGACGGTTTCGGCGTGCTCGAAGGTCTGCAGGCCATGCCGGAAACGCGTGAAGTGCCGGTGGTGTTCCTCACCGCCGACCACGAACGCGACAGTCTGGTGCGGGCGTTCTCGGCGGGCGCGGTCGATTACATCACCAAGCCCTTCATCGCGGAGGAATTGTTGGCCCGGTTGCGCACGCATCTGGATCTGCGGCGTTCGCGCGAGCGGCTCGCGCGCGTCGCCGGAGAGCGCCAGCGCATGGCCGAGATCGTCAGCCACGATCTGCGCAATCATTTCGGTAACATTCTGTTTTCCGTGGACATGCTGCAGGAGCCGGATCTTCCCGACGCGGCGCGCGCGCGCCTGGCGGGATCGATCCGCGAATCGGCCGAGGCCGGCGTGCTGTTCCTGCAGGCGTTCCTCGATCAGCAACAGGACCAGTCGCAGGGCGTGCCGGTGGTGCCGCTGCGGGCGACGACGTTGGCGGAAGGCGCGATCCGGCTGTTGTCGCAGCAGGCGGAACGCAAACGCATCGCGCTGCGGATGGAAACGGAGGAGCCCGATCTGCAGGTCTTCGCCGAGGCCGCGGGCGCCGGACATGTCCTGCAGAACCTGTTGTCGAACGCGATCAAGTACGCCCCGCTCGACAGCGAGGTCGCGGTGACGGTCGCGCGCCGCCGCGGATACGGCACGATCGCGGTGCACGATCGTGGGCCCGGCATTTCCGCGCAGGATCGCGAACGACTGTTCAAGCGCTACGTGCGGCTCGGCGCGACTCCGACCGGTGGCGAAACCGCCACCGGCCTCGGCCTCGCCCTCGCGAAACAGCGCGCCCGCACTATGGGCGGCGACCTCTGGTACGAAGACCGGACCGGCGGCGGCGCGACCTTCGTGTTCGAATTGCGTCTGGCGTGAGCGTGCCGCTCCCGCGGCGCCTGCGCGCCGCGGGACGGTCACGACATCAGAGGCCGACCTTGCGGCGGCCGAAGATCAGCGACAGCACGAACAGCACCAGGAAGATGAAGAACAGGATCTTCGCGATGCCGGCGGCGGCACCGGCGATCCCGCCGAAACCGAGCACACCGGCGACGAGCGCGACGATCAGGAAGACGAGTGCGTAATACAGCATGGGACTTCTCCTCGGAGGGGTGGATCCGGGACATCGGATCCCCGGAGCGGGCGGCCGCGATCGCGGCCTCGCAGACAGGAGAATCAAGACCCATGCCATCGCGCATGGCGTGATGAACCGGCGGCAACCTTCGATATTTCAGGTGTTTGCGCGTTCCCGGGCCGCGGCGGGCCTTCCGTTCGCGCGTGCGTCCGATGGTGTGCGGCGTGCATTCCGCATGCGCATCGTGCGATGCACCCGGCCCGGCCGGCGACGCGGCCTGACGCAGGCGCACGGAGCGGGCGGCCTGCGGTTGGCACGGGATTTGATGGGGTCTTCCCATCGATTCCGCCACCGATGCAGGTGCCCGTCATGACCCGGTCGATTGTTGCCCCGTCCCGCACCGTCCGCCGCCGCTCGCCGCGTCGCCGGCGTCGTCTCCGTGCCCTCCTGACCCTCGGCATGGTGTGGCTCGCGCTGCTCGCCTGTGCGCTGGTGCCGCGGGAAGACGCCGGCGCGATCGCCCCGCGGCCCGCATCCGTCGATCACGGGATCGCGCTCGACGGGTACGCGGCCGGGACCATCGAGGCCGACGCCCGGCGCGCCGAAGCCGCGCTCTACGCGGCCGGCGAGGGCGTCCGCTGACCGCCGTGGCCGGCGCTGCGGGGCTTCGCGACCGGGTGCTAAGCTCGCGGGATGAACCAGCCCACCGACCCGGCCGAACTCGCCCGTATCGCCCAGCGTCTGGCCGAACTGCGGCTGGAACACCGGGACCTGGATGTGGCGATCGATCGCCTGCACGACAACATCGCCGCCGACGAACTGGCGATCAAACGTCTGAAGAAGCGCAAGCTGCAGCTGAAGGACACCATCACCCGACTGGAATCCGCGCTGATTCCCGACGAACCGGCCTGATCGCGGGTCGTCGCGCGCCGCTCGGGCGCACGCGCCCCCGTCACGAGCCCTTGCGTCTCAATCGCCCGACGACACTTGCGCCAGGGTGATCAAGAAGAACTCCACATGCCCGCAGTTCGCCCCGGTGCAGGCGTAGGCGTCGAACGATTCGCGATTGACCAGCAGTTCGCCGAGTTGACCGTAGATCACCGGCAGGGTCCGGGTGCCTTCATGGAAACGCAGCCGGCCCAGGGTCTGCATCGGCGCGCCGCAGCGCAGGCATTTGAGATCGCGCGCCTCGGGCACGCCGTCGTCGACCAGCAGGACATCATCGTGGACGAATTCCGGATCGGGTGGGCCGCCGTCGGATTGCGCGCCGCAGTTCCAGCAGATGCCGAAATCCGAGTCGTTGTCTTCACCGCAGGCGGTGCAGTTCCAGATGGCCATGGTCGGTCCTCTCGTCGCGACAAGCATACCCGCGCGTTCGCGCGCGATTCCCGCGATGCGCGCCGCGATACCGCCGAAAGGCGCTGCGGCGATGACGAGCGGTGATGACCCGATGTGATGTTGCGTCGCAACAACAATCGTATTCACGCCGATGCCGTCGGCGGCGGGCTATCCTGCCGCCTCGCCCGGGGAGGACCGCTCATGTTGCGGATGCAAGAACGCCTGTCACTGCCGTTCCTGATGCTGCTGAGCCTGCCGTCCACGGCGATGGGCTTCGCGCTGGCGGTGCAGATCTCGGCACTGAGCTGGCTGATGTCGACGAAGTACGGATTGAAACTCGACGAGATCGGTCTGGTCTGGGCCGCGGGTCCGCTGGCGGGCATCCTCGGCCAGGTGCTGATCGGCATCATCAGCGACAACGTCTGGATGTGGGGCGGCCGGCGCCGGCCGTTCATTCTCGTCGGCGGTGTGCTCACCGCGGCGATGCTGCTGGCGTTGCCGTCGATCGGTGCGATCGATGCGGCGCTGGGTCTCGACGCGATCCTCGGCGTGGCGATCACGGTCGCGCTGGCGCTGGATCTGTCGATCAATCTCGGCTTCAATCCGACCCGTTCGCTGATCACCGACGTGACGCCGGAAGGGCCCAAGCGCACCGCCGGCTACACCTGGATGCAGACGGTGTCGGGCAGCTTCGGCGTGCTGGCCTACGCGATCGGCGCCATCTGGGGGAACATCACGCTGATCTATTTCGGCGCCGGTCTGGCGCTGGTGTTCTCGATCGTGCCGGCGCTGCTGGTGGAAGAACCGCGGCAACTCGCGCATACCGAAGCCGGCGCCACCACCGGGAAGCTCGGCGTCGGTGCACTGTTGTTGCTGATGCGGCCTCTGTGGGCGTTCGCGCTGTACGCGGTGATCGCGATGGGGCTGAAACTCGCCGGCGTGAAGGCGCACGGCCTGTGGCTGGAGGTCGTGTTCGGCCTGCTCGCGCTGGCGCTGATCGCGCATGCGTTGACCGAGCGGCAGACGCTGGACGGGCGCGAGGACATCGCCGGGTTCCGCAAGGTGCTGGCCGCGCATGCGATCAGCTGGTTCGGCATGCAGACGCTGTTCGTGTTCATGATCGGCTTCGTGCAGCAGCGCTTTCCGCAGCTCGGCGACGACGCCACCGGCCAGCTGATGTCCTTCAGTTTCCTGTCGTTGAACGCGGTCGCCGCGGTGGTGCCGGCGCTGCTGCTGAATCCGCTCGCGCGGCGCTTCCGCGAAGTGCGGGTGCATGCGGCCAGTCTCGCGCTGATGGCGCTGGGTTTCGCGTTCGTCTATCTGTTCGGTCACGGCCACGTCGCGGTGTACGTCGGCATGGGCGTGATGGGCCTGGGCTGGGGCGCGATCGTCAGCCTGCCGTTCGCGATCTTCTCGCAGAGCGTGTCGCCGGCGCGGATCGGCCTGTACATGGGCGTGTTCAATCTCAGCGTGGTGCTGCCGCAGCTGGCGGTGAGCCTGGGCGTGGGGCATCTGCTCTCCCAGCTGGAAAACAAGGCGCTGGTGTTCGCGATCGGCGGCGCCTGCATGCTGGTGTCGGCGCTGGCCTGGCTGGCGGTGAAGCAGGGCGCGCCGCACGGCGCGACGGCATCCGGCGGCGGGCACTGAGCGGACGCGCGCCGGCCGGTCGCGTTAAACTCGGGATCAGCTTCGGACGGACAGCCCCATGGCGCAGCGGAAAACCAAGGCCACCTCGGTCGACATCGCCCACCGTGCGGGCGTGTCGCAGGCCACCGTTTCGCGCGTGCTGCGCGGCAGTCCGCTGGTCAACGCCGAAACCCGCAAGCGCGTGCTCGACGCGGTGCAGGCGCTGAACTACAAGGTCGACCGTCGCGCCTCCAGTCTGCGCACCCAGCGTGCCGGCACGCTCGCGCTGCTGCTGTTCGAGGATCCGACAGAGGACGAATCGAACATCAACCCGTTCTTCCTGTCGATGCTGGGTTCGATCACCCGCGCCTGCGCCCGTCATCATCACGATCTGCTGGTGTCGTTCCAGCAGCTCTCCGACGACTGGCACGCCGACTACGAGGACAGCATGAAGGCCGACGGCCTGATCCTGCTCGGCTACGGCGACTATGTCGACTATCGGCCGAAGCTGGAGCGGCTGGTCGAACAGGGCACCCATTTCGTGCGCTGGGGCGCGGTGCTGCCGGATCAGCCCGGCGTGTCGATCGGTTGCGACAACTTCGCCGGCGGACGCCTGGTCGGCGAACATCTGCTCGCACTCGGTCGACGCAGCATCGCCTTCCTCGGCGACGCGTCCAGTCACTATCCCGAATTCCACGCCCGCTATCGCGGTTGCGAGGTCGTGCAACGCGAGGCCGGCATTCCCGAAGAACCCGCGTTGCAGGTCGATGCGCTCAGTTCGGAAGAGGAAGGCTATGAAGCCGCCAAGGCCCTGCTCGGCCGCGGCGTGCTGTTCGACGCGGTGTTCGCGGCCAGCGATCTGATCGCGATCGGTGCGATCCGCGCCCTGCTCGAACACGGTCTGCGCGTGCCCGAGGACGTGGCGGTGGTGGGTTTCGACGACATCGCGATGGCGCGGTTCTGCAACCCGCCGCTGACCACCGTCTACCAGGACACCGCGCACGCCGGCGAACTGCTGGTGGAGACCCTGCTCAAGCTGGTGAACGGGCATGCCGTGCAGAGCCAGATGCTGCCGGCGAAGCTGGTGGTGCGGCGGTCGAGCGGCGCCGGCACCTGAGACGACGACGCGTCGGGTGCCCGCGCGGCAATCAGTGCCTTGCCGGCTCGCGCACCCGCAGCACCAGCAGACCCGAGAGGATCATGCAGGCGCCGCCGAGCATCAGGATGCCCGCGGGCCTGCCGTCGAACAGCGCCTTCAGCAGGAAGCCGAGCGAGGCCACCGCGACCAGCTGCGGGATGACGATGAAGAAATTGAAGATGCCCATGTACACGCCCATCTTCTGCGCCGGCACGCTGTCCGACAACAGCGCGTAAGGGATCGACAGGATCGAGGCCCAGGCGAAACCGACGCCGGCCATCGACAGCAGCAGCCAGTCTTCGTTCGGCATGAAGGGAATGGCGATCAGTCCGGCGCCGCCGAGCGCGACGTTGATCAGATGCGTCGTGCGCAGACCGAAACGGCGCGCCATCATCGGAATGCACACGGCGGCCAGCGCGGCGAAACCGTTGTAGGCGGCGAACAGCACGCCCACCCAGTTGCCGCCCCGGTTGAACGCTTCGGAGGTGGTATCCGTGCTGCCGTAGTAGATCTCGGCCACCGTCGCGGTGGTGAACAACCACATGCAGAACAGGGCGAACCAGGAGAAGAACTGGACCACCGCCAGCCGGCGCATGGTCTCCGGCAACAACTGCAGATCCTGCATCACCTCGGCGAAGCCGCCGCGACGGAAGATCCGCAGGGCGAGCAGGCACACGCCGTAGGCCACGGCCAGTCCGCCGAGCAGATACAGCTCCTTCGGCAGCGCGTAGGACCGGCCGAAACCGTAGACCAGGCCGAAACCGATCGCGCCGGCGAGCAGCCAGCCGATGCCCTGGCGCGTGGTCGCGGCGAGATCCAGGGCGGCGCGCGACAGCGGCGGCGCTTCGTCGTAGGCGTGCAGCGTTTCCGGCGGATACTCGCGACTGCGCAGCACCGTCCACAGGATCGCGCCGAACATCACTCCGGCGCCGGCATAGAAAGCGAAGCGCACCGTATCCGGCACATGGCCGGCGGGGGCGGTGTTGGCCACGCCCCACTTTTCGAGCATCCACGGCAGCATGCTGGCGATCACCGAGCCGACGCCGATGAAGAAGCTCTGCATCGCATAGCCCTTGGCGCGCTGCGAGACCGGCAACTGGTCGCCGACGAAGGCCCGGAACGGCTCCATCGAGACATTGATCGACGCGTCGAGCACCCAGAGCGTGCCGGCGGCGATCCAAAGCGAAGGCGAGTTCGGCATGAACAGCAGCGCGACCGAAGCGAGCAGCGCACCGATCAGGAAGTACGGCCGGCGACGGCCGAAGGTCGGATGCCAGGTGCGGTCGCTGAGGTAGCCGATGATCGGCTGCACGATCAGGCCGGTCAGCGGCGCCGCCATCCACAGCCCGGGGAGTTGTTCCATCTCCGCGCCGAGGGTCTGGAAGATGCGGCTGACGTTGGCGTTCTGCAGCGCGAAGCCGAACTGGATGCCGAGAAAGCCGAAGCACATGTTCCAGATCTGCCAGAACGACAGCATCGGCTTGTGCTGCGTCGTGCTCGGGGGCGTCGCGTTCGCGGTCATCATGGGGTCCTGGAGGGTGTCCGTGCGCGCGGTCCCGCGCGGCGACGCATCATCGCGCGGCTACGATGCCCGCGGCGCATCCGCGCGGCACGTTGCAGTGCAGCATTTTCCGCATGCAAACGTATTCAGGCGAAAAGCCGCATGCGCGACGGGCCCGGTGTCGTCGCGCATGGCATCGTCGCGCTCCCGGAACGGCACCGCGACGCGCATGCGAGACACGGCCCCACGCGACGCTTCACATCGGTTTCGCCGCGCAGTGCCTGGCGATGAATTCCTCGTGCGTCGGCATCACCCGCGTGCAGTTGGCGATCACGCCGCGGATGTTCTCCATGTATTCCATGATCTGCGACTCGGGATAGACGTCGACCATCGCGTGATAGGACCGCGGCTGCATCCGCTGGCCGTGCATCACCTGCATCCAGCTGGGTTCGGCGAACAGTTCGCTGCTGTCGCGGAAGATCCGGCCGTTGCTGTTGAACAGCGCCATCTTGCGGGTCAGCGATTCGGGCACGTCCATGGTCCGGCAGTAGTTCCAGAACGGCGTGTCGTCGCGCTCGGTGGCGTGGTAGTGCAGGATCAGGAAGTCGCGGATCTTGTCGAACTCGAAATCCGAGTGGGCGTTGAATTCGTCGATGTCGGTCTCGTCGAAACCCGCGTGCGGGAAGAACGCGGTCAGCCGCGCGATGCTGGACTGGATCAGATGGATGCTGGTCGATTCCAGCGGCTCCATGAAACCGCTGGCCAGGCCGATGGCGACCACGTTCTTGTTCCAGAACTTCCTGCGCTTGCCGGTGACGAAGCGCAGCACGCGCGGCTCGGCCAGCGCTTCGCCTTCGAGGTTGGCCATCAGCGTCGCCACCGCCTCGTCCTCGCTGATGAAGCGGCTGCTGAAGACGTGACCGTTGCCGACCCGGTGCTGCAGCGGAATGCGCCACTGCCAGCCGGCGTCGCGCGCGGTCGAGCGCGTGTACGGGGTGAGCGGCGTGGTCCGCACGCAGGGCACCGCCGCCGCGCGGTCGCAGGGCAGCCAGTGGGTCCAGTCGATGTAGCCGGTCTTGAGCGTCTGTTCGATCAACAGGCCGCGGAACCCGGAGCAGTCGATGAACAATTGACCGGGAATGCGTTCGCCGCTGTCGAGGGTGATCGCGCGGACGAAACCGTTTTCGGGATCCTGCTCGACGCCGACCACCTTGCCTTCGGTGCGTACCGCACCGCGCGCTTCGGCATATCGGCGCAGGAAGCGCGCGTACAGCCCGGCGTCGAAATGGTAGGCGTAGGCGATGTCGGCCAGCGGCGAATTGGGGCGGTCGGTGACCGCGCGCATGAACTTGTTCTGGCGCGCGGCGGCGGTGTTGATCGAATAATCGTCCAGCGGCGCGGCCTTGCCCGCCTGCCGCATCTTCAGCCAGTACTGGTAGAACGGCACGACGCCGAGGTCCTGGCCGATCTTGCCGAAGCCGTGGATGTAGGAGTCGCCCTGCCGTCCCCAGTTCACGAACTCGATGCCGAGCTTGAACGAGCCCATGGTCTCGCGCATGAATTCGGCTTCGTCCAGATCCAGCGCCTGGTTGTACAGCTTGATCATCGGAATCGTGGCCTCGCCGACGCCGACGGTGCCGATCTCCTCGGATTCGACCAGTCGGATCGAATACGATCGGTTGAGGACTTTCGACAGCGCCGCCGCGGTCATCCAGCCGGCGGTGCCGCCACCCACGATCACGATCTCGGACAGGCGGTTGTCGGCGGCGGAAGTCCCGGTGGTGTCTGCGGTGTTCATGCAATCGAGGCTCATTGAAATGCGCGACAAGTATGCGTTTCCCCGCGCCGCAGGTCATCCCGCAACGCAGCGTGTGGCGTCGGTTCGGCTTGCATACGTATTCATGACAGCGCTCGCGTTCGCGCCGCCGTGCGTGCGTGCCGACGACGAAGCCCGCGCGGCCTGCGATGCCGACACCACCGCGACCGTCCTGCACGCGCAGGCCGGTCCCGCGTGGCCCGCCCGCGCCTACTGGCTGGACCAGCGTCTGATCCAGTGGCCCGGTGCGACGACCACGGGCCGCGTGCGTCTGTACCGTTCCGCGACCGCCGCGCTGATCGTCGACACCGGCCATCCGGTGCGGGGCGCGGACGGGTTCGTCGAACTGCCCACCGCGAAGATCGGGATGAGCGCGGCCCTGGCCGAACGCTTCCGTTTCATCGGCGCGGGTCCGCGTTTCCTGCTGCCCGAGGGTGCGACGGTCGATGACTGGCTGCGCGGCCAGGTCCTGCTGGTGCGCGAGGATGCGCAGGGACGCGTGCTGGAGGCGACCGCGCTGCAGATCGCAGGCGCGCTCGACGATCGCCATGCGGCGGCGGAAGACGCGACGCTGGGGGCGTATCGGCACGGACCGTCTTCGGGCGCGGAAGATTTCGCGACCCGTTTCGCGCTGTGGGCGCCGACCGCGCAATCGGTTGCGGTCTGCCTCGATGGCGACAGGCGCAGGTCCGATGTGCTCGCCGCGCGCCGCGACGACACCACCGGGGTGTGGACGCGGGATCTGCCCGGCAGTGCGCATGGTCGGCGATACGCCTATCTCGTCGATGTCCATGTTCCCGGTGTCGGCATCGTCCGCAACCGCGTCACCGATCCGTATTCACTGGCGCTGACCGTGGATTCGAAGCGCAGCGTGGTGCTCGATCCCGAGGCGCCCGACAGCAAGCCGGCCGGCTGGGATGCCGCGCCGCGTCCGCCGGCGCTGGCGCACAACGTCGACATGAGCGTGTACGAACTGCACGTGCGCGACTTCTCGCGCGACGCCGCCGCCGTACGTGCGCCGTGGCGCGGCAAGTATCTGGCCTTCACCGAGCCGGACTCCGCCGGCATCAGCCACCTGCGTGCATTGCGCGCGGCCGGCATGACCGATATCCATCTGCTGCCGGCCTACGATCTGTCGACGGTGCCCGAGCGCGGCTGCGTCGAAGCGGAGATTCCGCAGGCCGCGCCCGACAGCGAAGCGCAACAGGCTGCGGCGCAGGCGGTGGCGGCGCGCGACTGCTTCAACTGGGGCTACGATCCGTATCACTACAGCGCACCGGAAGGCAGTTACGCGGTCGAACCCGACGGCGTCGCCCGTATCCGCGAGTTCCGCGCGATGGTGCAGGCACTGCATGCGGCCGGACTGCGCGTGGGCATGGACGTGGTCTACAACCACACCTTCGCCTCCGGACAGGATCCCAGGTCGGTGCTCGATCGCATCGTGCCCGGCTACTACCACCGGCTCGACGCGGATGGGAAGGTCGAACGCTCGACCTGCTGCGAGAACACCGCGACCGAACACCGGATGATGGCCAAGCTCATGATCGATTCGGCGGTGCACTGGGTGAAGCACTACCGCATCGATTCGTTCCGCTTCGATCTGATGGGCCACCAGCCGCGCGCGGCGATGGAACGTCTGCAGGCCGCGGTCGATGCCGCCGCCGGACGGCGCGTTCCGCTGATCGGCGAAGGCTGGAACTTCGGCGAAGTCGCCAACGGCGCGCGCTTCGTCCAGGCCTCGCAGTTGTCCCTGCAGGGCAGCGGCATCGCCACGTTCAGCGACCGCGCCCGCGATGCGCTGCGCGGCGGCGGCTGTTGCGACAGCGGCGAAGCGCTGGTCGCGCAACAGGGCCTGCTCAACGGTCTGCAGGTCGCACCGAACACGCTCAACGCGGACAAGGATCGCGGTGCCGAATTGCTGCGCGCGGCGGATCTGGTCCGCGTCGGGCTCGCCGGGACCCTGCGCGACATGCGCATGACCACGGCCGACGGCGCGACGAAGACGTTCGACGCGATCGACTACGCCGGCCAGCCCGCTGGCTATGCCGCGGAACCCGGCGAAGTCGTGAATTACGTCGAGAATCACGACAACATGACCCTGTTCGATCTCAACGCCCTGCGTCTGCCGCGCGATACGCCGCGCTCGGAGCGCGCGCGCGCGCAACTGCTCGGTCTCGCCTTCACCGCCTTCGCGCAGGGCGTGGCCTATTACCACGCCGGCGTCGAGATCCTGCGCTCCAAATCGCTGGACAAGAACAGCTTCGATTCCGGCGATGCCTTCAACCGGCTCGACTGGCGTTATACCGACAACGGTTTCGGCCGGGGGCTGCCGCCGGCGAAGGACAACGGCAAGGATTGGCCGTGGATGCGTCCGGTGCTGGCGGATGCGGGCATCAAGCCGCATCCGGAGGACATCCGCTGGATGCGCGACGCCGCGCTCGACCTGATGCGCATCCGCGCCGGTTCGACCCTGTTCCGTCTGCGAAGCGCGGCGGACGTGCGCGCGCGGTTGTCGTTCCGCAACACCGGCACGGCGCAGAATCCGCACGTGATAGCGGTGCATCTCGACGGGACCGGCTATCCGGGGGCGGGATTCCGCGAAATGCTCTACTTCATCAACGTCGCGCCGCAGACGCAGACGCTGACCCTGCCCGAAGAGGCCGGCAAGACCTACATCCTGCATCCGGTGCAGCGGGCCGCGACCGCCGCGGATCCGCGCCCGAAGGCCGCGCGCCATGCGCCGCGCGACGGCACGTTCACGATTCCGCCGCGCACCGCGGTGGTGTTCGTGATCGAGGAGTGAAACCGATGTCCCTGCGCGATCCGCGCTTTCCCTGCCGCGTCGAGGAGACGATCATGCGCCCCCTGTTGTTGTCGCTGCTGCTGTTCGCCGTCCTGCCCGCGCAGGCCGCCACCGTGGCCGAGGTGGCTTCGCCCGACGGACGTCTGAAGGTCGAACTCGATCTCAACGGCGAGGGTCGTCTCGCCTATCGCGTGTTCCGCGATGGCGCCCCGCTGATCGGCGATTCGCGGCTCGGATTCATCCTGCGCAATGATCGCCAGTTCCTGCGCGGGCTGCAGCTGCGCACGCAGTCGAAACGCAGCTTCGACGAGACCTGGGAACAGCCCTGGGGCGAACGGCGTTTCCTCCGCAATCACTACAACGAGCTGCACGCCGGTTTCGTCGAGAGCGACCGCGACCGCCGTCGTCTCGACGTGGTGTTCCGGGTGTTCGACGACGGCATCGGCTTCCGCTACGCATTCCCGGAACAGCCGGCGCTGGGCGAGGTGCAGATCCAGGAAGAACTGACCGAATTCGCGATCGCGCGACCGGCGACGGCGTGGTGGATTCCGGCCTACGAATGGAATCGCGAGGAATATCTCTACCACCGCACCCCGCTGGCGGAAGTCGGCACGGCGCAGACGCCGATCACCCTGCGCACCAATGACGGCACGCATCTCTCGATCCACGAAGCGGCGCTGGTGGATTACGCGGGCATGAATCTGATGAAGGGCGATACCGGCGCGCTGCGCGCCTCGCTGACGCCCGGCAGTCCGGCGAAGGTCGTGCGTCGCACGCCGTTCGCGACGCCGTGGCGGACGATTCAGATCGCCGACCGTGCCGGCGGACTGGTCGAATCCGGCCTGATCCTCAATCTCAACGAACCCAACCGGCTCGGCGACGTGAGCTGGTTCAAGCCCTCGAAGTACGTCGGCGTGTGGTGGTCGCTGCATCTGGACAAGGAGACCTGGGGCACCGGACCGAAGCACGGCGCGACCACGGCGAATACGCGGCGCTACATCGACTTCGCCGCGAAACACGGGTTCCGCGGCGTACTGGTGGAAGGCTGGAACCGCGGCTGGGACGGCGACTGGTTCGCCAACGGCTGGAATTTCGATTTCGCACAGCCGACCGCCGACTACGACCTGGAGGCTCTCGCCGCCTACGCGAAATCGAAGGGCGTGCACCTGATCGGTCACCACGAGACCGGCTGCGCGGTGAGTCATTACGAGCGGCAGATGGACGCGGCCTTCGCGAGGTTCGCGCGCCTGGGCATCGATGCGGTGAAGACCGGCTATGTCTGCGATGCGGGTCAGATCGAACGCCAGGATGTCGCGGGCGGGCCGGTGCTGCGCGAATGGCATGAAGGCCAGTTCATGAGCGGGCATCATCTGCGCGTGGTCGAAGCCGCGGCCAGGCACCGGATCGCGATCAACGCGCATGAACCGATCAAGGACACCGGCCTGCGCCGCACGTATCCGAACTGGATCTCGCGCGAAGGCGCGCGCGGCCAGGAGTTCAACGCCTGGGGCGATCCGCAGAATCCGCCGGATCACGAACCGAACCTGATCTTCACCCGGATGCTCGCCGGTCCGATGGACTTCACGCCCGGCGTGATCAGTCTCGAAGGCCGCGGCGGCCGCCCGATCCCGAACACCGTCGCGCGGCAACTGGCGCTGTACGTGGTGCTGTACAGCCCGATCCACATGGCCGCGGACCTGCCGGAACATTACGAACGCAATCCCGATGCCTTCCGCTTCATCCGCGATGTCCCGGTCGACTGGCAGGACACGCGCGTGCCCAACGGCGAAGTCGGCGATTACGCGACGATCGTGCGCAAGGATCGCGACAGCGAGGACTGGTATCTGGGCAGCGTCACCGACGGGACCGCACGCACGCTCGAAGTACCGCTGTCGTTCCTCGATCCCGGTCGCCGCTACGTCGCCGAGATCTACCGCGATGGCGACGATGCGGACTATCGTGGCGAGAAGCGCTTCGCGTTCGTGCGCGAAACCCGCACGGTGACCGCTGCGGACACCCTGACCCTCCGTCTCGCCGCCGGTGGTGGACAGGCGATCCGGTTCGCCCCCAAGCGTTGACGCGCGACGGACGAGAGACAACAGACGGGAAACACGGACGCATGTTCAATCCCAATCCCCGGATCGAAACGGTGCCCATCGCCGGTCGCCACGTCTGCCATGTGATCGACGACGCGCTGATCGATCCGGACGCGCTCGTGGAGTATGCCGCCGCGCACGCCGACGGCTTCGTCGAGACCACGCACAATGCCTATCCGGGCCCGGAGTTGCGGATGCCCGACGCCTTTTCGGCCCGGCTCGATGCCTTCTTCACGCGGCATCTGCGGGCCGCGTTCGGGGCGCGCCGGACCGAACGCATGTACAGCCGGCTCGCGATCACCACCACGCCTCCCGAACGCCTGTCGCCATCGCAGTCGATCTGTCATGTCGACCGGCTCAGCGTCGAACCACAGCACCGGATCGTGGCGTCGGTGCTGTATCTGTTCAGCGATCCGCGCCTCGGCGGCACGTCGTTCTATGCGCCGCAGCACCCGCCGGACGTGATCCTGCCGCTGATCGCCGATTCGGGACGGATGACGCCGGAAGCGTTCCGCGACCGCTACGGCATCGCCACCGGCTACATGACCGCGTCGAACCCGTGGTTCGCGAAGATCGCGACCGTGCCCGCGCGCTGGAATCGCATGATCTTCTACGAAGGCACGTTGTTCCACAGCGGCGAGATCGCGCATCCGGAATTGCTTTCGCGCGATCCGCGCGCGGGTCGGCTCAGTCTCAACGGCTTCTTCACCTGCCGCAGGTCCCTGAGCGCATGACACGCCGCATCGTGGCCGCGCTTGCGCTGTGGTGCGCGATGATGTTCGCGTCATTGCCCGCGATCGCCGCGGAGGCTGCGGACGCGCGCACGGAAACCCTGCATTTCGATGCGCCGGGGGTTGATCCCGAGGGTCTGCGCGTCCGCGTGCTGCTGCCGCCGGACTACGATGCGGCCGCGGAGCCCGGGTACGCGGTGCTCTACCTCAACGACGGCCAGGACGCGGAAGCGGTCGCGCTGCGCCCGTGGCTCGATGCGCTGATCGTCTCGGGCGAGATCCAGCCGGTCATCGCGGTCGCCATCGACATGCCGGAGGACCGGCTCGCGGCCTACGGATTCTCCGATCGCGCCACAGGCCGCAGTCGTCCGGCGCCGACCCGCGTGGGCACCGTCGGCGCCGCGGCGCACGCGTATTCGGAATGGCTGACGGGCACGCTGGTGCCGGCGATCGACGCGCGCTACAACACCCGGCCGAGGCCGGACGCGCGCGCGATCCTCGGCTGGTCGCTGGGCGGCGCCAGCGCGCTGAACCTCGGTTGGCAGTATCCGGAAACCTTCGCGAAGATCGGTGCATTCTCGCCCTCGTTCTGGCTGTGCGCGGACAACACCGATGCCGACAGTGTGCAGCGCACCCGGATCGCGCAGACGATGATCGCGGGCGGCCCGCCTCATCCGGGCTCGAAATTCTTCTTCGCGGTCGGCGATGCCGAGGAGACGGACGATCGCGACGGCGACGGCCTCATCGATGTCGTCGACGATGTGCGCGATCTGGTCGATGGCTGGCAGGTCGATGGCGAGACCGCGCCGCGCGTGCCGGGATTGCGTCAGCTCGGCCATTCGACGGCGGTGGCGCGGACGCAGGTGCCGTCGACGATGGCGGGCGTCCGCGCCGATGTGGTGTTGCAGGTGCTGCCCGGCGGTGAACACCGGCAGCGCAGCTGGGCGAAACAGCTGCCGGCGTTCCTGCGCTGGGCTTGGGCGGTGCGCGCACCGCCGCCGCGCGCGACCGGCACGATCGAGGGTTGGCAGGGCGTACCGTCGCGACGGCTCGGCGCACGCGATGTCGACGTCTGGTTGCCGCCATCCTATGGCCGCGATCCCGGGCGACGCTATCCGGTGCTCTACATGCACGATGGCCAGAACCTGTTCGATCCGGCAACCAGCTATGGCGGCGTCGACTGGGACATCGACGGTGAGATGACCCGTCTGATCGAGCGCGGCGAAGTGCGTGAGGCGATCGTCGTTGGCGTGTGGAACACCCCGCAGCGCTTCGCCGAATACATGCCGCGGGCACCGGTGCGCACGCAGACGGTCGGCAGCGGGATCGAGGGTGGACCGAACACTCGCGCCGTTGGCCTCCGCTCCGACGAATACCTCGACTTCCTCGTCGATGAACTCAAACCCTTCATCGATGCGACCTATCGCACGCGACCGTCGCGCGACGACACGTTCGTCATGGGATCGAGCATGGGCGGCTTGATCTCGCTGTACGCCGTCGCGCGCCATCCCGGGATCTTCGGCGGCGCGGCGGCGCTGTCGACCCACTGGCCGGCCTGCGACGGCTGCGTCATCGACTGGCTGGCCACGCATCTGCCCGCTCCCGGCCATCATCGACTCTACTTCGACCACGGCACGGCGACCCTCGACGCGCGATATCCACCGTTCCAGCGCCGCATGGACACCGCCTTGCGACGCGCCGGCTGGCGCGAAGATCGCGACTGGATCACCCGCCGCTTCGAAGGCGCCGAACACAACGAAGCGGCATGGAAAGCGCGGGTGGAGATTCCGTTGCGGTTCCTGTTGGCGCCGAACGTGTCACCCTGAGCCCCGGCATCGATCCGATCAAGGTCGTGGGCTTGCATCGGCGATGCCGGCCGCCCTGATCCCTGGCCGGCGATTCGGCCTGATCCAGATGCGGTTCGTGCCGTGGATCGACGCAAAAGCACGTGACGTCGCCGGTGCCGCGCTACCTATAATGTCGTCATGACGACGATGGAGAAGGAAGGTATGCGGACTGATGCAGGGAACGCGGGAGTCCGCATCCTCGGTGCGTGCATCCTGTGGCTCGTCGCAATGACGACGGTTGCGGCAACGCCTCCGGAAAGCCTTTCGCCGATCGCGACCGGCGACACCTCCTGCGCGATCCGCAACGATGGTCGGGCGATGTGCTGGGGATCGAATCAGCAGGCGGCCAGCGTCTTTTCCGGTCAGCGCATCGCCTCTTTCGCCGGGCACACCGCCAACATCTGCGCAACGACGGCCGATGGGGAAGTGCTGTGCGCCTCCCGCAGGATCCAGCCGTTCGCGGAGCTGGGGGCCGGGCCCTGGCGGTCGGTGTCGGTGAATTTCGACAGCATTTGCGGTCTCCGTCCCGACGGTACGCTGTCGTGTCAGAGCGAGCAATCGGGTCTCGCCGCGGCCGCTCCCGTGGATGGCCATTACCGGAGTGTTGCGCTGGGCGATACGGAGGCTTGTGCGATTCGCGACGATGGCTCTCTGGCCTGTTGGTCTGCCTCCGCCCAAGAGACGATCGGTCCTCCGCCCGAAGGCCGCTTTCTGCAGGTTTCGGTGGGCAACGCCCACGCCTGCGCGTTGCGCGTGGATGGTCGAATCCTCTGTTGGGGCTGGAATGGATATGGCCAGACCGTCGCGCCGACCGATACCGACTTCATCGCGGTTGCGGTCGGTGCGCAATTCAGTTGCGCGCTGCGCTCCAATGGCTTTCCGGTCTGTTGGGGGCGCGACTGGGTCGGCGAGATTTCTCCGCCACAGGAAGCATTCACCCACATCGACGCCGATTACGACCATGCCTGTGGACGCAGGATCGACGGCACGATCCAGTGCTGGGGCGGGTCGTATGCCTTCGAGCGGGATGCATTGATCGAACCCTTCGAACAGATCGCCATCGGCGGTGGTGATGTATGCGTGCTGGATACCGCCGGAATGCCGATCTGTCTTGCCGGCATTGAGCGGATGCGCCCGCCCGACGCGCGTTACGGCACGATCACATTGGGTGGGATGGGAGGGTGCGGGATCCGGCGCGACGGTCGCACGTTGTGCTGGGGTGACGCGCCCGGCGATCCGCCCGACCTCGCGTTTCGCGGATTGAGTCTCGGTGAGGCCCATGCCTGTGGATTGAAAACCGACGGCGCCGTCGTGTGCTGGGGCGATGGCGGCGATGGTCGGACCGATGCCCCGGGCGGTGTCTTCGTGTCTCTCGCTTCGGGCACGCGATTCACCTGCGGCCTTCGCGAAGATGGCAGCGTTGCGTGTTGGGGCGCTGGCGAAGCGGCATCGACGGTGCCGACCGGTACCGGCTTTTCCGAACTCGTCGCCAGCGGTCGCAATGTCTGCGTCCGTCGGCCGGACGGCACGCGC
The DNA here is from genome assembly GCA_041919915.1 of Lysobacteraceae bacterium. Lineage (GTDB taxonomy): Bacteria > Pseudomonadota > Gammaproteobacteria > Xanthomonadales > Xanthomonadaceae > Lysobacter_I. Next base: position 200,163 of record JAYRSY010000003.1, on the reverse strand, counting down.
GACTGCTGGGGCGAGGATGCGCATTGGCTGACGGCTTTCGAGGGCGGCCTGGGAGACAACCTCGTCATCGGCGATTTTTTCGGCTGCGCAACGATCCTTGGTGGCGATGTCATTTGCGATGGCGACTTCGCCCGCGGTGCGCCGACCGGTTCGAGAGGGCCGGTTGCGCTGCCGATGGCGTCCGGTGGGCTGCTGTGCGTCGTCGAACAGACGGGCATGTTGCAATGTTCGGGGACGGCGCGTCATGAACGCCGCCCCGAAAGCGCCCGGATCGGTTTTGGCGACATCGCGCTTGGCGCACGCCACGGCTGTTCGTTGGGTGCGGATGGTCTGGTCGTCTGCTGGGGCGACGACATGCTCGGTCAGCGCCGGACGCCGCTGCGTCGTGCGCGTGCGCTGTCGAGCGAGGCCGACCATGCCTGTGCCATCTTGGCGAACGGCACGCCTGCCTGCTGGGGCGATGATGCGCATGCGGGTTCGACGCCGCCGCCGGGCCTCGCGCTGCGCGCGATCGATGCTGGACAATGGAATGCCTGTGCGGTTCGCGTGAATGGCGGTATCGAATGCTGGGGCTGGAACGTCAACGGACAAAGTGATCCGCCGCCGGGTCTGTTCCGGAGCGTGGCGACCGGCCTCAATCACAGTTGCGGCATCCGCGACGACGGCACGCTGACCTGTTGGGGCTATGGTGCCGATGGCCAGACCGATGCGCCGGCCGGTCGCTTCCTCTCCGTCGATGTTGGCGAACGCCATTCCTGCGCACTCGCCGTCGACGGCCATCTGCGATGCTGGGGACTCGGCGGCGAAGGCCAGACCGCGGTGCCGAGCGGGCTCTTCCGTGCATTCGCCAGCGGTGCGTTCCACAACTGCGCGATCCGCGTCGATGCCACGGTCGCCTGCTGGGGGCGCAACCTCGATGGCCAGACCGTCGCCCCCGACGAAGGACGCTATGTCGGCGTGTCCGCCGGAACCGCGCACAGTTGCGCCATTCGCGACGATGGCGGGCGCATGTGCTGGGGACGCGACAATGAAGGACAGGCGCCGTTCGCGTGGCTGTCGCCCGACACCCTGCCGAGCGCGAATATCGGCCAGGCGTACGCCGCGACGTTCCGATTGCGTCTGCTCGGCGGCACCGCCGCGGTCGGCGTGCGTTACCGGTTGATCGCGGGCGCGCTGCCAGACGGTCTGTCTCTGGATTCCGCAAGCGGCGTGCTGAGCGGCGTTCCGACGGTGTCCGGCGTTTTCGGGATCACCATCGAAGCCCGCGATGATGGCGGTGCTTCGGATGCGCGGCGATTGCTGCTGTCGGTCGTGCCGACGCCGGACACGACCGCACCGGGCATCCGTGGCGAGCTGGCGGGCCCGGTGGGCGACGGCGGGTGGTATCGCGGCGACGTTCGAGTCCGCTGGCATGTGACGGACGCCGAGAGCGAACTTCTCGCGCTCGACGGTTGCGACGAGCGTCTTGTCGTGGAGGACTCGGCCGATGCGGTGTTCGTCTGCACCGCGTCCAGTTCGGGCGGGACCGCCAGTGCGACGCTGCGCTTCAGGCGCGATGCCACACCGCCGACGCTTTCGGCGACGATGCCCCCGGACATTGTGCTGATGAACGCGGCGCATGATTTCCGCCTGACCGCGTCGGATGCGATGTCCGGCGTTTCCGGATCCGGCTGTACGCCCCTCGACGCGACCTTGGTCGGCATCAGGACCGTGTCCTGCTTCGCCACCGACCATGCCGGCAACACCACGACCCGGTCCGCGACCGTGCGTGTCGTTGCGCGATTGCCCCGGACCGGCGGCCCGCAGCAACTGTTGCCGCGCGATCCGCCGCCGGCGCTGCGGACGCCGCCCGAGCCGGCGAAGCCCCGGCATGGGCGCTTGCGCGGACGCGCAATCGGCGGTTCCGGGAAGTGAGGACGCCGGCGGTTATTGCGCCGCCGGTATGTCCTGTTTCGCCGCTTCCGGACTCACCTTCTCGATGGTGTGCCGCAGTTCGCGGCCGAGGATGGTCTTGGCGTCCTTGGCCCAGTTGTCGAGGCGTTGGTCGAAGAGGAGTTTGCTGTTCTCGTCGGGCCAGACCAGTTTCAGGTCGCGCAGTTTGCGGATGAAGCCGCGGAACAAGGTCTTGTCGAAGAATTCCGGGGCGGCGGGCGCGTACAGCAGCGAGAGGCGTTGCGCGGCGAGGTGGCAGAGGCTTTCGAGTTCGCCGGCGCCGAGCGTGCCCGGGCCGTTCTTGGCCAGTACCGAGATCGCGATGTAGTAGCGCTCGAACGCCTGTTGCAGCGGATGGCCGAGCGCGCGCAGGCGGAAGACTTCGTCGGATTGGCCGGCGTTGCGCGCGAGGATGCCGCCGTCGTCGTCGCTGACCTGTTGCAGCAGGCCTTCGCGCACGAACACCGCGATGGTGCGTTCGACCTGTTCGGCGAAACCGTCCTCGCTCCACGGCAGGAACAGTTCCGCCTGCATGAACGGGTACAGCGAACGGCCGATGCGCAGCAGGGTGTTGCGGCTCATCCGGCGGTTGTGCTGGAAGCAGCACGCGATCCACGCGGTCGCGGTGAACAGGTGCAGGACGTTGTTGCGGAAATAGCTCAGCAGCACCGCGGTGTCGCCGTCGACGTGCAGCACGTCGCCGAGCGGGTGCGCGGTGCGCGCGAGCACGCCGATCTCTTCGCCGTGGGCGACGATCTCCTGCGGCCGGTGCGGGGTCACGGTGACGCGGTCGGAGTAGGGCACTTCGGCCAGCAGCGTCTTCGACAGCGCGATCTGCGCGAGCAGGTCGGCTTCGCCCATCGCGTGCTTGGGGGTGGACAGCACGGCGAGCGCGAGCAGATTGATCGGATTGACGTCGGCCGCGCGGTTGACGTTGACCTGGATGTTCTCGGCGAGGGCGTCGATGGCGTTCGCGAGCCATTGCGGCTTTTCTTCCTCGGACACCGCGGTGCCGTCCCATTCGGGCGCCCGTTCGGCGAGGACGTCGCCGAGCCGGATCGGCTCGCCGAAGTTCACCACCACCTGGCCGTAGTTCTCGCGCAGCACCTTGGGAATGCCGGTGAGCACCTGCCAGATCGATTCCTTTTCCTTGGGCTTGCCGCTGAGTTCGTCGAGATAGCTGCGGCCTTCCATGATCTTTTCGTAGCCGATGTAGACCGGCTGGAACAGCACCGGCCGGGTCGGCTGGCGCAGGTAGGCGCGCACGGTCATCGCCAGCGAACCGCCCTTGGGCGGCAGCAGCCGGCCGGTGCGCGAACGCCCGCCCTCGATGAAGTATTCGATGGAATAACCGCCGGCGACCAGTTGCGCCATGTATTCGCGGAATACCGCCGAATACAGCGCGTTGCCGCGGAAACTGCGCCGCGCGAAGAACGCGCCGCCCTTGCGCAGCAGGCTGCCGATCACCGGCAGATTGAGATTGATGCCGGCGAAGATGTGCGGCGGGACGATGCCGTGGGTGTAGAGCAGGTAGCTCAGCAGCAGATAGTCCATGTGGCTGCGGTGGCTGGGCACGTACACCACTTCATAGCCTGGTGCGGCCTGCTTGAGCTTGTCGAGGTGATGCACCAGCACGCCGCGGTAGATGCGGTTCCAGACCGTGGTCAGCAGGAACGAGGCCGAGCGCACCACCGGATGCGAGTAGTCGGCGGCGATCTCGTAGGCGTAGGCCTGCGCTTTTTTCCAGGCATCCTCTTCCTTGCCGTTCTCGCGTCGCGCGGTGTCGGCGATCGCCTGCTTCACCGGCTCGGCGGCCAGCACCTTGTCGATCAGCAGGCGCCGGGTCGACAGGTCGGGGCCGATCACCGCTTCGCGGATGCGGTTGAAATGGGTGCGCAGCACGCGCGAGAGCTTGCGCACGGTGCGTTCCGGCGGCAGATCCTCGGCGACCACGCCGCGCACGGCGATCGGGGTCGCGAACTGCACGTGGGTGTCGCGGCCGTTGAGCAGGATCGCCAGCAGCCTGCGGAAGCGGCCGACGATGGTCCAGTTCTCCGAGAACAGCACCGAGAACCAGCCGTTGTTCCGGTCCGGCGCGCGGCCGACGAAGATCGAGACCGGCACCAGTTGCACGTCGAGGTCGGCATCGTCGCGATGGGCGTCGAGCAGGCGCGCCAGCGCCTCGGAATGCCGCCGCGCCGGGCGCGCCATCTTCGGCGGTTTGCCGGTGGCGATGTCCACGGCCATGTCCGCCGCCAGACCGAGGGTGCTGTTGGCGTTGCGGCGCGACAGCGCGACGTAGGCGCGCTTGCGCTTGAGCGGGTCGCCGGACAGCGGGCGCAGCGCGGAAGGCAGCCCGGCCTCGCGGCAGGCGCGTTCGAGGATCAGCGCGTTGGACAGGCCGTAGTCTTCCAGCACGTAGCAGATCGGGCGGGCGTCGTCGGCCAGCGCCTCGGGCAGCGGATCGACCCGCAGTTCGATCCACGGCTCCAGCACCTTGCCGAGCAGGCCGGCCCACCACGGGCGGCGTCCGCGCGGCGGCGGCGATCCCGGGGGCGCCGGGTCCGCGGACGGCGGGGTCGGCGGGGGCGGTGCGTGGGCATCGGGCTCCGGCCCGGCGGCAGGCATGGCCGCCTCGGCAGCGGACCCGACAGGCGTGGACCCGGCCGCTGAGGGGCCGGTGGACACGACTTCGACGGGCGCGGCTTCGACAGGCGCGGCTTCGACAGGCGCGGCTTCGACAGGCGTGGCGGCCCCGGACGCGGGCGCCGCGCCGGGTTCGAACAGGGTCGGTTGGGTCGGGGATGTCGGCATGATCGCCGTCATTATGACGAAGTCGGTTTCGTCGTCGTGGCCCGGTCGGGCGGTGTGGCGGCCGGCGGAGGTGTCGCGGCGGGCGCCGGCGCGGCGGCGGCGGCGCGGGCATGGCGCAGGAAGTCGCTCAGATACCAGTGGCCGTCGACCTGTTCCACCACGACCACGGTGTCGATGGTGCGACCCGCCAGGGGGTAGCGCATCCGGACTCGTGCGCGATCATCCTCGCGGCTCTCCAGGGTGAGGGTCATGCGGTCCAGGCTGTGGTCCAGATCCAGGTCGTAGGCGCGCAGGGTCTGTTTCAGCGCCGCCATCATCGGGCCCAGCCGATGCAGGCTTTCGTCCATGCCCAGGCGGCGGAAGTCGGCGTCCTGCTGCAGCCCGGTGCGGCGGGCGGCGTCGGTCAGCGTGGCGATCGCGTTGCGCGCGCGTTTCGGGTCGCCCAGCTTCGCCTGCGCCCCCCATTCGCCGAAGGCTTCGACCAGTTGCACGTAATGGCGCCGTTCCTCCGGGCTGAGCGAGGCGTCGCTCTGCAGATACTTCATCCCGAACAGGCTCAGCGCTTCGGCCGCGGCCCGGATCTCGCCATGGGCATCGGCGAACTGGCGGTCGAAGCCGCGACGCAGGCGGGCCTCGGCGCCGTCGGCGGCCAGCGCCGACAGCATGCCGGGGATGCGGTGATCGAACGGCAGCTCTTCCAGCGGCCAGCGGGTGCGCCCGGCCTGCCAGGCGGCGGCCAGCGCGGGACGCAGCGCCGGCGGCACCGCGTCGCGGGCGAAGCCCTGCAGGTCGTTGTCGCGCAGATGGGCGTTGAGCACGGCCACCGCCTGCACCGGATCGTTCGCCGCCCCGACGGGTGCGGGTTCCCGGCACCCGGCCGCGGCCAGCGCCAGCGCACAGGCGAGCAGCGCCGAGAGCGCGGGCGCGACGGAACGGGCGGGGGCGACGGCGGTGGGCATCCCGGCATCTTGGCCGGCCTGAACGGCCCCGACAAGCGGCCGTCGTCCCGCGGCGGCGCGGCCAGAAAAAAAGGAGACCACGAGGGTCTCCTGAAAAGTGTCCGGCCGAGGACCGGATCGTCACGGTTGTGGCATGGCTCCGGGCGAACCCGGATGGGCACAGCCTAACGGCGGCCGGAAATTAATGCAATACTTCAAGAAAAACAGGATAAGCCATTGATCTGGTTGATTTTCGCGCAAGAAGAAATGGCCGCCTCGCTTCACGGGGCCAGATCGAGCGCCTCGCGTTTGCGCGTCCGCCGCTGCTCGCGCGGCTGGCGCCAGTCGTTGTCGAACACCGCCGGCTCCCACGAGCCGTAGCTCGGGTTGGGCAGCATCCACCAGCGCTCCCCGAACCACGCGCGATGGCGGGCCTGCAGCTCGGCCCGGTCGGCGGGCGTGTTGACCAGGATCTGGGCGAAGTCGCCCAGCTGATCGCCGAACTGCATCAGCACCCGGTAGCGGCGGCCGGCGAGCTGGCGGCGGCAGAGCTTCTCGGAGCCTTCCTGTTCGCAGTCGGCCACGAACGTCCCCAGGCCCAGGAAGACGCTGTCGTCCTTCACCGGCAGACCGACCGCGCGCAGGTTCTCCAGGGTCGGCGCGATCAGGTGCTCGGCGCGATTGGAGATGTACAGCACGGTGATGCCGCGGGCCTCCGCCGCGCGGGCGAACTCGACCACGCCCGGGACCGGCTTGGCGCGCTTTTCGCGGACCCAGGCGTCCCAGGTCGCTTCGTTGTATTCGCCGTCGGCCTGGACCAGGCGGGCCTGGTAGGGCGAGTTGTCGAGCACCGTCTCGTCGATGTCCATCACCACCGCCGGCGGCAGCCCGCGCGCGGCATTGACGCGCTCTTCCGGCACCAGCGCATCCCATTCGGGGGTCTTCAGAGCGGTGTCGAGCTTGTCGGTCGCGGCGCGGTAGACGGTTTCGGCGGCGGCGCGGTATTCGGCCGAGCGCTGGATCCAGAGCACCGCGTTCAGGTTGTCGTCGGCGGCGACGCCGACCGGGGTCGCGGTCGGCGCGGCGGGCGTTTCGGAGGTTTGCGTCGGAGGCGGCGCCTCGGCGGGCATCGACCGGCAGGCGCCGAGCGCGAGCGTCGAGGACAGCAGGGCGAGGAACAGCGGGGCGTTGCGCATGGCGGTACCGGAACGCGGGGTCGGGCCGCGGAGTGTAGCCCGCGCCGATGACAGCGTGACCGCTACAGTGCGCCCGCCATCAGCCCCAGCGCGAACACGAACAGCGTCGCAGCGACCACGCGCTGCAGGCCGCGCAGGGTGGTCTTCTTCAGCAGGCGGTTGCCCAGCCAGGCGCCGGCGAACGCCGCCAGCACCGCGCAGGCCAGCAGCCGGTGGTCCAGGGTGCCGAACACCGCCGCCAGCGTGCCCGCGTACACCGCCAGCCGCGACAGGTCGATGAGCGTGGAAATCGCCGATCCGGTGGCGACGAAGGCCTGTTTCTCCAGCCCGCTGCGGGCCAGGAAGGCGCTGCGCAGTGCACCCTGCATCCCGGAGAGGCCGCCGAAGAAACCGCTGAGCACGCCGCCGAGCGGCAGCCAGCGGGCGTCGAAGGCCAGATCGCGCAGCCGAGGCACGATCTCGAACAACGCGAAGCCCAGCAGCAGCGCGCCGACGACCAGTTTGATCGGCGAGATCTCGAACATCCGCCCGAACGCCTCGTAGCGATGCAGCACCGGCAGCGCACCCAGGGTCGACAGCAGCCAGGCGCCGAGCAGCGCCGCCACGATCGCCGGCAGACCGAAGCGCAGCAGCACGCGGCGGTCGATGTGCCGACGCAGCAGCGCGAGCTTGAACAGGCCGTTGAGCAGGTGCACGACGGCGGTCGCGGCCACCGCCTGCTCCAGCGGCATGAACAGCGCGAACGCCGGCAGCAGCAGGGTGCCGAGCCCGAATCCCGAGAAGAACGTCAGCCCGGAGGCGAGCAGCGCGACGAGGCAGACGACGAGGATGTCCATGCGGGTCCGGGTCCGGGCGGGTGCCAGAGTCTAGCGGGAGAACGCCTGCATTCCTGTGTCATCCCGATGCGATGGGGCGTCCGGGGGGCGTCCGGGGCGACACCAACGCCGTCCTTCCCGCGCGGGCGGGAACCCGGGCGGGTTCATGGCCACGCTTGGGTCCTCGCATGCGCGAGGATGACGGTGGTGTGCTCGCGGAGCGGAGGACGGCGATCACGGTCACCGCATCGGACCATGGTCTGCACGACGGGAAACCGCTCAGCCTTCCAGCATCGCCTTGATCGCCGCGAAACCGGCGCTGGCGCGCTCCTGCTTGCGTGCGGCATCGGCCACCGGGTCGGCGCCATCGCGCTGCAGTTCCTCGGCCGGGAGTTCGTCGAAGAAGCGGCTGGGCGTCAGTTTCAGCTTCGTGCCCCAGCGCTGCGCCTCGCGCGAATGCGACAGCCACAGCTGTTCCTTGGCACGGGTGATGCCGACGTAGAGCAGCCGGCGCTCCTCGTCGAGCCGGCCCTCTTCCAGGCTGGCTTCGTGCGGCAGGGTCCCGTCTTCCATGCCGATGATGAAGACGTAGCGGAATTCCAGGCCCTTGGCCGCGTGCAGACTCATCAGCCGCACCTGGTTGCCCGGTTCGCCCTTGTCGGCGTGACTCAGCAGCGCCAGCGACGCTGCCAGCTCGCCGGGGCCCGCGCCGCCACGCGCGCCGTCGAACCAGCCGGCGAGTTCGTCGAGATTGCCGCGTCGCAGCTGGAACAGCTGATCGTTCTTGCACTGCGCGCGCAGCGCCGCGAGCAGGCCGGAGCGCTCGTTGAGCTGGCGCACAAGATCGGCCGGAGACAGCTTCTGCGCCTCCTGGCGGAGGCCGCGGACGATGTCGACGAAACCGCTGAGCGCGTTCGCCGCGCGCGGCTGCAGTTGCTTGAGCAGACCGACCGATTCCGCCGCGCGCGACATCGGCAGACCGGCGTGCTGGGCCAGTTCGGCCAGTTTCGCCAGGGTGGTCGCGCCGACCTCGCGCTTCGGCGACTGCACCGCGCGCAGGAACGCGGCGTCGTCCTCGGGATTGGCGATCAAGCGCAGCCAGGCCAGCGCATCCTTCACTTCGCCGCGATCGAGGAACGCGGTGCCGCCGCTGAGGTGATACGGCACCCGCAGCAGCTGCATCGCCTTTTCCAGCGGCCGCGACTGGTGGTTGCCGCGGAACAGGATGCAGAACTCGCCCCATTCCGCCTTGCGCGACTGGTTCAGGAAATGGATCTCGGAGGCGATGCGCTCGGCCTCGTGCTCGCCGTCGCGGCATTCGAGGATGCGGATGCGTTCGCCGTCTGCCTGCTGGCTCCACAGCGTCTTCAGGTGTTCGTGCGGGTTGTTCGCGATCAGCGCGTTCGCCGCGCGCAGCACGCGGTTGCTGCAGCGGTAGTTCTGTTCGAGCTTGACGATCCGCAGTGCCGGGTAGTCCTTGCCCAGCTGCGACAGGTTTTCCGGATTCGCGCCGCGCCAGGCGTAGATGCTCTGGTCGTCGTCGCCCACGCAGGTGAAATGGCCCTTCTCGCCGGCGATCGCCTTCAGCAACCGGTACTGGGCGTCGTTGGTGTCCTGGCATTCGTCGACCAGCAGATAGCCGATGCGTTCGCGCCAGCCGAGCCGGCAGTCCTCGTCGCTCTCCAGCAACTGCACCGGCAGCCGGATCAGATCGTCGAAGTCGACCGCGTTGAACGTGTTCAGGCGCTGCTGGTATTTCGCGTACAGCTGCGCCGCTTCCAGCTCGCGCGGGCTGCGCGCGACGTCCAGCGCCTGCTCGGGCGAAAGCCCGGCGTTCTTGGCGCGCGAGATCAGTCCCTGCACCGCCTGCATCGCATCGGGTTTGGCGCCGGGCATGAGGTCCTTGAGCTGGGCCGCCGCGTCGTCGCTGTCGAACACCGAGAAGCCGCGCCGCAGCCCGAGTTTCGCATGCTCGATCTGCAGCAGGCGCAGGCCGAGCGCGTGGAAGGTGCAGATGGTCAGGCCGTCGGCGGCATCGCCCTTGATCCGCTTGCCGACGCGCTCGCGCATTTCCTTCGCCGCCTTGTTGGTGAAGGTGATCGCGGCGATGCGCTTGGCCGGATAGCGCCCAGACTGGATCAGGTACGCGATCTTCTCCACGATCACCCGCGTCTTGCCGCTGCCGGCGCCGGCCAGCACCAGCAGCGGACCCTCGGCATGGAGCACCGCTTCGCGTTGTGGGGGATTGAGGCCTTGCATGACGGAAGCGGGAATGACCGACGGCGGATAGGTCGTCAGTTTACCCGCCGGGACGCGACGTTTCGGCTACTGTGCGCGTCCACGCACCGGCGCCTGCTCCCGCGGGCCCTTCGCAGGCCCCCTCCCTGGACCCGACCGCCATGATCCGTCCGCTTCTGCTCTGCGCCGCACTGTTGTCGGCCCCGACCGTCCTGTCCGCCCGCGCCGCGGACGCGCCGCCGCCCGATCCCGAAAGCCAGCCGCTGCTGATCACCGCCGGATTCCTCGATCACCATCAGGATCTGAAGTACCGGAGGCTGGGCATGGACGCCTACCGGCAGGGTCGCCACGAAGAGGCGCTGCGGTTCTTCCGGCGCGCGGGCTTCTTCGCCGACAAGCCTTCGCAGGGCATGGTCGGGGAGATGTACTGGAACGGCGAGGGCACACCGCGCGATCCGGTGCAGGCCTACATCTGGATGGATCTCGCCGCCGAACGCGGCTATCGCGGCTTCCTGATCCTGCGCGAGCAGTACTGGAACGCGTTGAGCGAATCCGAGCGCGCGTGCGTCGTCGCCGAAGGGCCGGCGGTGTACGCGCGCTTCGGCGACATCGCGGCCAAGCCGCGCTACGAACACCAGTTGCGCATCGGCCGCAGCCAGATGACCGGCAGCCGCACCGGTTTCAACCGTGGCGTGCAGATCGAGATTCCCGGCCCGGAAGGCGGACAGATGATCGAAGGCTCGAAGTTCTACGACGAGCGCTACTGGGACGCGAAGAAATACTGGGCCTGGCAGGACCGGCTGTGGATGAAGCCGAAGATCGGCCGCGTCACCATCGGCGAGATCGAGGAGGTCGGCGCGACGTCGCGCATTCCCGAAACCGCGCCCGAGGTCGATGCGCAGGCGCCGAGCGTCGACGATGCGGCGCCCCCGGCGCGTCCCCGGCCCTGAGCGCGGGACCGGTGTCGCGCAGGGCGCACGACCGGATACCGTGGAACCGGATAAAGTCGAAAGCGCGGCGGTCCGGCCGCCGACCTGCAGGGAGTCGCCCGTGAAGATCGCCGTCCGCCCGCTTGCCGCGCTCCTCATCGTCGCCGGACTGTCCGTGAACGCCGCGCAGGCCGTCGCGCAGACCGGCGGCACGCCGCTCGCGGATCCGGCCTTCGACGCCAGGCATGCGCCGGACGCCGCGGTCGCCGCAGATACCGACCAGGAAGCGCTGAAACGCTTCGACGTGCTCTACGCACTGAGCGCGAATCACCCGAACGAGCGTCATCGCCTCTATGGCCAGAAGGCGGCGGCCACCGGCCACTGGGTCGATGCGGCCAAGGCCTTCCGCATGGCCGCGCGCTATGCCGACAAATACTCGCAGCATCGATTGAGTCTGGCGTACTGGTACGGCGTCGGCGTGCGTGCCGATCGGGTCGAAGCGTATCTGTGGGCCGATCTCGCCGCCGAACGCGGCTATCCGCAGTTCCTCGCGATCCGCGAGAAGATGTGGCGCGAACTCGCGGCCGATGAGCAGGCCGACGTGGCGCGGCGCGGGCCGGCGCTGTACGCGGAATACGGCGACCCGGTCGCGAAGGCCCGCTTCGAGCGGGCGCTGGGACAGGGCCGGAGCCAGGTGACGGGGTCGCGCACCGGCTTCGTCGGTTTCCTCGGCGTCCGTTCCGGCGCCAGCCTGCGCGGTGGCCTGGTCAATCTCAACGACGAACTCGAACTCGCCCGTTTCCATTCGCCTTCGCGCAACGATCCCGGGAAATACTGGGCGCAGGAAGACCGGGTCTGGAAACACGTCACCGTGCGCGTCGGCGAGATCGAGGAGGTCGTCCCCGCCGCGGACGCGCCGCAGCCCTGAAGCCCCGGCGCCGGCCGGTTACACTGATGGCATGGCCAAGCTCTACTTCTACTACTCGGCGATGAACGCCGGGAAGACCACCACCCTGCTGCAGTCCGCGCACAATTACCGCGAGCGCGGCATGCGCGTGCTGATCCTCACGCCGAAGCTGGATTTCCGCGGCGGCTCGGGCACCGTCGCCTCGCGGATCGGGCTCAGCGCCGAAGGTCGCGCGTTCGAACGCGACGACGATCTCGAACGTCTGGTCCGCGACGACATCGATCGGCACGGCAAGCTCGATTGCGTGCTCGTCGACGAAGCGCAGTTCCTGACCCGGGCGCAGGTCTGGCAGCTGAGCGAGATCGTCGATGCGCTGCGCATTCCGGTGCTGTGCTACGGCCTGCGCACCGATTTCCGCGGCGAACTGTTCGAAGGCAGTCGCCATCTGCTCGCCTGGGCCGACGAGCTGAGCGAGATCAAGACCATCTGCCACACCGGCAAGAAGGCGACCATGACCCTGCGCGTGGACGACAACGGTTACGCGGTGCAGGACGGCCCGCAGGTCGAGATCGGCGGCAACGAGCGCTACATCTCGGTCAGCCGCGCCGAGTTCAAGAAGGTCATGCGCGGTGAGGGCCGGGTGGAGCCGCTGCAGCAACCGCTGCCGCTGGGCTGAGCGGCAGCGCGACGCCGGTCGTCGTTGTCGCTATTCCGGCGGCAGCACCGGAAAGTCGTCGCGCTTCTCGTAGAAGCGGTTGATGTCGATGTCGGCGACGTGCGCGCCGGTGACGACCGTCACCGACTTCGGCATTTCAGGACACGGTGCCCGGATGCACTGCACCTGTTGCACGTGGCCGCCGACCGGATAGATGTCGTTTTCGGCGGCGGCGAAAACGGTGTACTCGTCGGGCGCCAGACCCGTGATGCGATAGCGACCCTGCCCGCTGCGGGTACGGATGCAGACGGACTGCGCCTGCGCCGGCGCGCCGCTGCCGATCGCGCAGATGCGCATCGCCGGGATGGCGTGCGCCGGATGCAGGATATGACCCTCGATCGTCCCGCCGGCGGCCGGTTCGTCGCGGGTTCCGGACTGCGCGCAACCGTTTGCGCAGAACAGGGTCGTCGCCAGCGCGACGGACAGGGACAGCGGTCGGAGCAGCGGCATCGGTGGAATCCTCGGGTCAACGACAGCGTTTGCGTTCGCGTTCGAACGTGCGGGCGACGGCGCCGCCTTCGGGCAGTGCGACTTCGATCTCGGCGGCGATCGCGTCCAGCATCGCCGGGCCGTCGCCGAGGTCCGGTTCGCGACAGCGCTGGAGCGCGATCGCGGTCGACGCCAGCCAGGCGATCTTGCGCAGTTCCGGATCGGATTTGGGCAGTTGCGACAGCACGTCGAGCTGGTCGATCAGCGCCTGCGGCGGCGGATCGTTGTGCGCCAGATCGAACAGCGCCAGCGACAGCTCGGCGCGCCGGGTATGCGGATGCACAACGCCGTACCGGGCCCGGGTCAGCTTGACCGCGTTCGTCAGCGATCGGTGCGCGGCGGCATCGCGTCCGAGCGCGGCCTGCACTTCGCCGATCATGCGATCGGTGTCGCCGACCCGCGGATGGGTCTCGCCGAGGCTGGCGACGCGCAGCCGTTTCGCCTCCAGCAGCAGCGGCAGCGCGGCCTGATCGCGTCCGGCGTCGTGCAGCACCATCGCCTTGTTGAACAGCACGCCCTGGTACATCGCGGAGGCGGGATCCCGTCGCAGCACGCCCAGCGCGCGGTCGAGATGGCGCAGCGCGCTGTCGATGTCGCCGCGTTCCCAGGCGATGATGCCGAGACTGTTGTCGTTGCGGGCCACGTCTTCGTGCTGGCGTCCGAGGCGCGCCACCAGCCAGCGATGACTGTCGCGGAACGCGATCTCGGCTTCGCGGAAGCGTCCCTGGTCGACGTGGATCGCGGCGAGCTGGCGGCGCGCGTCCACGCTGGCCGGGTGTTCGTCGCCGTGCAGATCGAGGGCGAGGGTCAGTGCGTCGTAGCAATCCCGCTCCGCGATGCCCAGTTGCCCGGACGCGCGTTCCAGATCGCACAGCCGGCGCTGCAGGTCGATCGCCAGCGTGTGGCGGATGCCGACGCTCGCCCGCAGCTGCGCCAGCGCGTTGCGGTACCCTTCCAGTGCGGGCTCGGTGTTGCCGGCGTCGCTGTCGAGGTCGGCGAGGTCGGTGAGATTCTCGACCACGCCGGCGATGTCTTCCAGCGTGTTGCGGCGGACTTCCAGCGAGCGCATGAACAGCAGTCGCGCCACCTTCGGACGGTTCAACTGGCGTTGGCAGCGGCCGAGTTCGGAGTAGAAATCCGCGACCTGCACCGGCAACTGGCGCTGTTGCCGGCGCGCGCCCGCCTCCAGCGGCTGCATCCGCTCGACGCAGTCCTGCGCGCGATCGAGCAGGCGCAGGGTGCGCCCGTAGTCCGAGGCCGAGGCCAGGCGCAGGCTTTCGGGCGCGTCTTCCAGTCCGAGCAGGATCGCGTTCTGGGTCTTGAGCAGCCGCTCGGCTTCGCGGTAGTCGCCCAGGCCCAGCCGCGCCCGTGCGATCACGCCGAACAATTCCGCGCGCGCCAGCGGTTGCCGCAGCAGTTCGCTGTTGCCGCGCTGCTCGCCGGCCTCCAGCAGTTTGCGCACGTCCAGCGGTCCCGGCGTGCCGCGACCGCCGGCCTGTTCGAACAGACCGGTGACGAAATCCTGCAGCGCCTGGGCGCGGCTCGCCTCGCGCACCGCCTGTCGCGCCTGCCACGTCACCAGTCCGAGCGCGGTGGTCAGCACCACCAGGATCAACACGGTCGTCGCCAGCGCCCAGCGATGCCGGTGCACGAATTTGTGGGTGCGATAGGCGACGCTCTGCGGCCGCGCCAGCACCGGCTTGCCTTCGAGATAGCGGTGCAGATCCAGCGCCATCGCCTCGACCGAGGGATAGCGGTGCTCCGGACGTTTCGACAGCGCCTTCAGCGCGATGTTGTCCAGATCGCCGGCGATCTGCTTCGCGCGCCGGCGCAGGGCCGCGGTGCGCGAGGGGTCGCTGTCGGCCTCGCGCTGCAGATTCGCCGATGGCCGCTGCGGATCGGCGATCAGGATCGCCTCTTCCCATTCGGCGTCGGTCTGCCGCTTCAGCCGGTAGGGCTTGGTTTCGGCCAGCAGTTCGTACAGCACCACGCCCAGCGAATACACGTCGGTCATGGTGGTGACCGGCTCGCCGCGGATCTGCTCGGGCGCGGCGTAGTGCAGGGTGAACGCGCGGACTTCGGTGCGGGTGTTGTCGCGGCCGGGCTCCGGGCCATCGAGCAGTTTGGCGATGCCGAAGTCGAGCAGCCGCACTTCGTCCAGCGGCGTCACCAGAATGTTCGAGGGCTTCAGATCGCGATGCACGATCAGGTTGGCGTGGGCGTGGCTGACCGCTTCGCACACCTGCAGGAACAGTTGGATCCGCGCCTCAATGCCGAGATCGCGGCTGCGGCACCAGTCGGTGATCGCCTCGCCCTCGACGTATTCCAGGGCGAGGTAGGGCTGGTTGTCGGTGCTGATGCCGGCGTCCAGCAGCCGCGCGATGTGCGGATGACCGAGGCGGGCGAGGATCTGGCGTTCGCGGGTGAACCGTTGGCGCAGGTTGGGATCGGCCAGCCCCGGGCGCAGCAGTTTCAGCGCGACCCGGCGTTGATAGAGACCGTCGGCGCGGCGCGCCAGCCAGACCTGACCCATGCCGCCTTCGCCGAGCAGCCGATCCAGTTTGTACGGACCGATGAGGGTGTCGGGCTTGGCCATCGGCGGCGGCGCGACCAGGGGTTCGGCGAGGAAGTCCTCGTTGTCGTCCTCCAGTGCCAGCAGCGCTTCGAGTTCCGCCGCCAGCGCCGGATCCTCCTCGCGCAGCGTGTCCAGCCGCGCCCTGCGGGCGTCGGCATCGAGTTCGATCAGCGCATCGAGCAGCGGCGACAGGCGCTGCCAGCGTTCGGCGTCCATGGGCTCGGGCGTTCCGCTCAGGCGTCGCGTGAGGTCGGCATCATCGTCGCCGTTGCGGGCGGTGCCCGCAAGCCGTCAACGCTCGCCGTTCTCGCCGCCCAGCGACGCCAGCAGGAACAGCCGGGCCTTCTGCCAGTCGCGGCGGATGCTGCGCTCGGAACGCTGCAGCAGTTCGGCGATCTCCTGCTCGGAAAGCCCCGCGAAATAGCGCAGCTCCACGACCTGCGCGAGCTTGGCGTCGACCGCCGCCAGCTTGGTCAGCGCGGTGTCCAGCGCGAGCATGTCCTCGTCCAGGCGCAGACCGCCCTCGACATCGTCCGGCAGCTCGGTGACCCGGTGCAGATCGCCGCCGCGCTTCTGCGCCAGGCGCTGGCGCGCGTAGTCGACGACCACGCTGCGCATCGCCGAGGCGGCGTAGGCGAAGAAGTGCGCGCGATCGTCGAACTGCACGTCGCGGCGGCCGATCAGCTTGAGGTAGGCCTCGTGGACCAGCGCGGTCGCGTCCAGCGTCTGCCCGTACTGCCCGGCCAGTTGCCGCCGCGCCATCGCGTGCAGCTCGTGGTACAGCGTCCCCAGCACGCGGTCGAGCGCCGCTCGATCGCCATCGCGGGCGGCATCGAGCCATTGGGTGATCTCGGCGGCTTCGTTCGGGTGATCGCTCATGGACAGGTCGGGGGCACCATCGGTCGATGGGGGACTATACCGCAGCCCCGGCGAAGCCCGGCATCGGCGGGCCGGCGGCGTTCAGCGCTGGCAGTGTCCGCACCAGACCGTGGCCCGCTGCGCCAGCATCGCCTGTTTCAGCGGCCGCCCGCAGCGCGGACAGGGCTCGCCGCCGCGACCGTAGGCGGACAGTTCCTGCTCGAAATACCCCGGCGCGCCGTCCGGGCTGAGGAAGTCGCGCAGGGTGGTGCCGCCGCGCTGGATCGCGTACGCCAGGATGCGGCGGATCTCGGCCGCGATCAGATCGTACCGGTCACGCGAGACCTTGCCGGCCGCGCGCAGCGGCGACACGCCGGCGGCGAACAGCGCCTCGGCGGCGTAGATGTTGCCCACGCCGACCACGATCCGCTGGTCCATCAGGAACGCCTTCACCGGCGCCTTGCGCCCGCGGCTGCGCTCGAACAGCCGTTCGCCGCTGAAATCGTCCGAGAGCGGCTCCGGCCCGAGATCGCGCAGCAGTTCGTGGGTCTCGCCCGGCGGTTGCCACAGCAGACAGCCGAAACGCCGCGGATCGTTGAAGCGCAGCACGCGCGGCTTCGCGCGGCCCGCGCCTTCGATCAACAGATCCACATGATCGTGCGCCTGCACCGGCGTGTCCGCCGGCAACACCCGCATGCTGCCCGACATCCCCAGATGCCAGAGCGCCGAACCGGCGTCGGTGTCCATCAACAGATACTTCGCCCGCCGCCGGATCGCCGTGATCGTCCGCGACGGCAGCAGCGCCTCGATCTCGCGCGGAATCGGCCAGCGCAGATCCGGCCGTCGCAGGGTCACGTCGAGGACGCGACGTCCTTCGAGATGCGGCGCGAGACCGCGACGCGTGGTTTCGACTTCGGGCAGTTCGGGCATGGCGGCCTGCGGCGACGGCGTGCGGTGACAGCGTGCGGTTATCGGGTCGGGAAGCAGAACTCGATCACTTCATCGACCAGATGCTGGCAGTTCTGGTCGCCGGCAAGGCCGTGCTCCCTGCAGAAGGCCTGTTGCGCCGCCAGCAACTCGCGGACCTGATCGATCGCGCCCTCCGAGCGGATCACCGGGCAGATCGACACGTCCTCTTCCGCGGTCTGCAGGCAGCCCTTCAGCCAGATCCGGTGCGACACCGCCGAGATCGGGCCGCGATCCTTGCGATACCCCGCGACCGCCTGGGTCACGCAACCGCGGCTGTCCAGCGACTCCCCGGCCGTCCGGCCGGCTTCTTCCCGCGCCTCGCCCTGCTTGAGCCAACCCTCGGCGTTGCGCGCCACGTACCACGCCCCCACGCCGATGGCCACGACGGCCAACAGCACCACGCCGCCGATGAAACCGAGAATGATCTTCGTGCTGCGTTGCATGGAGGGGGCCTTCGAGGTCGCGTCCGGACGAGTATCGCGCGGACATGGTGACGGAGCCAGCATCCGGAATCGCGATGACCGCAGCGGAGGATGCGGGTGTGTCCTACTGCCAGCGGTAGTGAGTAGGCTGGGTCATCGACCCAGCCTGATACAGCGGGATCTCGGATGCTAGGCCCAGAGCCCCGGCCTACAAAAGCGGGCTTTGGTGGGGTTCGCTGCGCTCACCGCCACCCTACTGCCAGCCGTAGCGCACGATGTGGAAGAAGATCGGCGCCGCGAAGACGACGGAGTCGAGGCGGTCGAGGATGCCGCCGTGGCCTTCGATCATGTGGCCCCAGTCCTTGACGCCGCGGTCGCGCTTGATCGCGGACATCACCAGGCCGCCGAAGAAGCCCATCAGGCAGATGACGAGGGCGACGAGCGCGGCTTCGAGCGGGGTGAACGGGGTGATGGGATGCAGAGCGGCGCCGAGGACGGTGGCGCTGGCGACGCCGCCGATCAGGCCTTCCCAGGTTTTCGACGGCGACAGCGCGGGCGCGACCTTGTGTTTGCCCAGCAGCTTGCCCCAGATGTACTGCAGCACGTCGCTGCCCTGCACGACGATGACCAGGAAGGCGATCAGCAGCAGGTTGCGGCCTTCGAAGCCGCTGCCGTCGCTGGTGGTGATGTTCAGCGTCATCAGTGCCGGGACGTGCGACAGGCAGAACACGCAGATCATCAGTCCCCACTGCACCTTCGAGGCGCGTTCGAGGAAGCGCGTGGTATCGGCCGACAGCGCGGCGAAGATCGGCAGCAGCAGGAAGGCGTAGACCGGGATGAAGATCGAGTACAGCCCGTACCACTCGATCCAGATCAGCGCGTACTGTGTCGGCAGCGCGATGAAGAAGCTCAGCAGCAGCACCAGATGATCGCCGCGGCGGGTGTAGCACAGGGTGATGTATTCGCGCAGGGCGAAGAACGACAACAGGCCGAACAGCACGATCACGCCGCCCTTGCCGAACCAGAACGCGGCCGCGAGGACCCCGACCATCCACCACCAGGCGCGGATGCGGCTGTTGAGGTTGTCGATCACGCCGTGCGGTTCCTCGGGCGCGAAGCGCAGTTTCAGCAGCCAGCCGACGATCGACGCCACCGTGAGCACGGCGACCGCGCCGGCGAAGATCGGCAGCGCATACATCGAGGGAAACGGGTTGTGCATCAGGCGGGCTCCACGGGCGCGGATGGGGTGGCGTCGTCGCTGGGCGTCGTGTCGTCTGGGTCCTCGGGGCGCAGCGACAGCATCGCCGCGCGCGCGCGTTCGAGGAACGCGGCCTTGTCCTCGCCGTCGATGCGCGTCAGCGGCGGACCGAAGGTCACCGTGCACAGCAGCGGGATCGGGATCAGCTGGCCTTTCGGCATCACCCGCGCGAGATTGTTGATCCAGACCGGCACCAGTTCGGCCTGCGGCGCTTTCGCGGCCAGGTGGAACAGCCCGCTCTTGAACGGCAGCAGCACCGCGTCGGTGGTGTTGCGCGTGCCTTCCGGGAACAGGATCAGCGAATCGCCGCCGGCCAGCGCATCGGCCATCTGTTCGATGGGGTCCGGGCTGTCCGCCCTGCGCTCGCGATCGATCAGCACCGCGCGGAACACCTTGCCGCCGATGAAGCGCCGCAGCAGGTCGCGGTTCCAGTAATCGGCGCCGGCCACCGGGCGCGTGCGCCGGCGCAGCCACGGCGGCAGCGACGCCCACAGCAGCACGAAATCGCCGTGGCTGGCGTGGTTGGCGAAGTAGATGCGCTGCGCGGCGTTGGGCCGGATGCCGCGCCAGAACGCCTGCGCGCCGGTGAGCAGGCCGACGAAGCCGATGATGAGCGCAGCGATCAGCCTTTCCAACATCGGAACCGGCCCCGGAGGAGGGTGCGAGAGGGAGGATAGTAGCCGCGAATCAGGCGAACACAACCGCGACCGCCGTGGCCATTGCCAGCAGGATGGCCACGACCGCATGCCATCGCCAGAGTCGTCGCGTGCCGCTCAGCCGCTGGTCGAGCGTGCGTGGCGATGCCGTGTCCCGTCCGAAGCCCAGCATCGCCAGTCCGGCGTCGAGTCCGGCGAGATCCGCGATGCGTCCGCTGGCCAGATCCGCCCAGAGTCCGGCATCGAATCGGATGCGCAGCGCGAGACAGCGTTCGATCGGCGTCAGCGCCAGTGCGAGCAACGCGAAGCCCATCGGCGCGCCGCGCCATGCATGCGCGACCAGCCCGAGCGCGGCGATGACCGTGCAGCACAACGCCAGCGCGCCGAGCACCGCCGAGGCTTCGAGCCAGCGCGCCATCGTCGCGCAGCGGGCCCGGTCGTCCGTCGAGATCGCCATCGTCATGTCTCCAACGCCAATTGTGCGAGCGCCGCGCGATGCGCCTCGCGAAGCACCAACTGCGGCCGATGCCGCCGCAGGCGCGCGATCGCGTCTTCCGGATGCGCGGCATGGCCGTTGCGCAGCAGCCAGGCCGCCACGGCCGCCGCGCTGCGCGAGTAACCCAGCGCGCAGCACACCAGCACGACGCCGGTCTCGCCGTGCTCGCGCAGTTGTGTGTCGATCGCATCGGCCGCGCGCGCGAGCTGCGCGGGTGTCGGCGCGATGAGGTCGAGCATCGGCACGCAGCGCGTCGGGAGGCCGGCGGGCGGCGACAGCTCGGCGCTGACATCGACGATGGCGGCGACATCGAGCGCGCGCGCCTGCGCGGCGGTCGGCATGCGCCCCAGCCACACGCGATCATCGATGCGTACCGCCGGGGCTTCGCGCCGCGTCCACAGCCGCGAGTTGATCCACGCCCCCAGCCGGTACGGTGCCAGCAGCCCGCTCGCCCCATGCGCCATCCGTCCGTCCGCCTGCTTCTGGAAGCCCTCCGCACCGAAGCAGGCGTAGTTCAGCGCGACCAACAGCAGCGCGACACCCGGCCAGCACAGCCACAGCGCGAGGCCGCCGAAGGCCGACAGGACGAAACACGATGCCGCGCCGAGCGCATACAGCGCCGCCAATCGCCAGCGCGCCGATTCCCGGGGCATCCGCGCGGTACCCAGCGGCGACGTCGTCTCCAGCGGCCACAGCCACAGGCAGAGCAGACCGAGCAGCGCACCGGTGGGAATGTCGATGAAATGATGCTGATAGGTCGTCAGCACCGACACCGCGATCAGCAGCGACCAGCCGTGCAGCAACGCGTGCCAGCGACGCGGGAGCAACCGGCGGTAGAGATCCCACAGGATCACCAGCAGCGCGATATGCAGCGACGGCGCCTGATTGAACGGTTTGTCGAATCCGCGCAGCGCATCGAACAACAGCCCGGGGACGCCGTCGGCCGCGGGCTGGCCGAAACTGAAGGCCAGCGGAAACAGCAGGAAGCAACCCACGGCGATCAGTTGCGCGGTCAGCAGGCGGCGGCCATGCGCATGCAGCTCCTCGCGTGTGCGGCAGAGGAACAGCGACAGACCGTAGAACAGATTGATCGACCAGTACGGAAAGATCGTCCATGCCACGAACGGAATGCCGCGCTCCCAGGCGAACACCACCGATGCGACATCGCCGCGCTGCGCGGCGAGGTGGTTTGCGACGCCGTAGCTCAGATAGAAGAACGGCGCGAGGCAGGCCAGCCAGAGCGCGGCCTGCTTCCACGGGCGCGGTGCGGCGGCGGTGCTCATGCCTCGCGCACCGCCAGCGAAACGGTGAAGATGCCGAAGTCATCGATCCGCTGTTCGATCTTGCGGAAACCCGCGGCCTCGACCAACTGGTCCATCTCCGCCTGCGTGCGTCGCCGCATCACCCAGGCCTGGCCTTGACGATGACTGGTGAGCGCGCGCGCGATCAGTTCCAGTTGCGGATGCCAGGGCTGGCCGGTGTAGACCAGGCAGCCGCCGGCCGGCACCGCCGCGGCGATGCCCGCCAGCGAGGTCGCCACCTGATCGTTGTCGGGAAACAGTTCGTACAGGCCCGAGACCACCGCGACCGTCGGCGGCGGCGAGACCTGTGCGAGGTCTTCGCGATCGAAGGCGTCGCCCTGCACGAAACGCGCGGTGCGCTGCAGCCCGCGTTCGGCGATCAGCGCGCTGCCGTCGCGGACGTTGATCTCGCTGTAATCGCGCAGCAGGATCGATTCGGGCGCGACCTCGTTCGCGGCGATCGCATCCAGCACGTAGCGGCCGTGGCCTGCGGCCACATCCATCACCCGCAGCGGCAGACCCCGCTCGCGCACCCGTGCGAAGGCCTTGCGCAGCAGTTCCTCGACATGGCGCTTGCGCACGCGGATGCCGCGCCAGCCGATGGAATCCAGATAGGTCCGGTCGATCATCGTCCCGATCGCCGGCACGCCCTGCGCCCGATCGCGATAGACGTAGTCGAGCGTGCTGCCGGAATCGAAGCCGGTGGCGTGGCCCAGGGCGATGCCGCGCGAGAGCAGGCCGCCGAGCCTGAGCGATGCCCGGGTGAGCGCCCAGTACGCGCCGCGCGGCGTGTACCACGGCAGCGGCTTCGCCAGCGCCCGCGATTCGTCGGCGGTGAAGCCGCTGCGATGCGCATCGCGCAGCGACAACCTTTCCGGCGGTCGTTCGAACAGTCCGCCGATGAAGTCGCGGATCTTCGCGACCGCGATGCCGCGATCGCGTTCGCCGAGGGTGTCGTGGAAGAACCCCGGCAGCACGTGTTTTTCCTTGCGCGGATGCGACAGGCGGTCGAAGAACCGGTGCTGCGGCGCGTGATGCACCACCCAGTCGCGACCGGAGATCAGCAGTTGCACGGGCAGCGCGATGGCGGCGGCGTCCGCGACCACGCGGTCGGCGGCTTCGTACAGGCCGAGCAGGATGTTCACCGAAATGGGGCGGGCGATCAGCGGATCGGAGTCGTAGCTCGCGATGCGCTCCGGATCGTGGGTCAGGAACTTCGCCTTGACGTAGCTGTTGACGAAGAAATTGCCGCGCAGCCTGCGCATCAGGGCCAGTCCCGGCCGCGCGAACGGGGCGTAGAGCTTGACCTTGAACGCCGGCGAGGCCAGCACCAGGCCGCGGATCTTCGGCGCGTAGTCGTGCGCCCAGGTGCTGGCGAGCACCGCGCCGACGCTCTGCGCGATCACCACGAGGTTGGCGGGGTCGATCCCGTGGGTCGCGACGATGTGATCGACGAAGGTCTGCAGATCGCGCACCGATGTGGCGAAGCTCGGGCTGTCGCCGCGGACGCCGGGGGAGCGGCCGTGACCGCGCATGTCGTAGGCGAAGACGTCGAAATCCGGCAGGGCGAGCTCGTCGGCCAGATGGGCCATGCGTCCGGAGTGCTCATGTCCGCGGTGGATCAGCAGCAGCGCGCCGCGGGCATCGCTCTGCGAAGGCCAGTGGCGGTAGAAGAGTTCGATCCGGTCGTGGGTGGAAAAAGCGTGTTCATTGCAATGCCGAGAGGCGGACATGGCGTGGGTGCGATCCTTGGGGGAAAGGAGGGTGTGTCGACAACGATGGACGCAGAAGCGGTGGCACGGCGGACGTCGCGGCTGCGGTGGTGCGAAGAGTATCGGGTGCCGATACCGCCGGCGTCGCAGCGGTGCACCGTCTGCCGCGCGCGGGGGGTATCCGGACTTCCCGAAAGCGCATGACGAGGCGTTCAGCGCGCCTCGGCCAGGCCGTTGCGCACGCGGCGCACCACGGTCCACGCGATCAGCGCGCACAGTGCCGGGAACAGCCACGCGACCCAGGCCGGCAGCACGCCGGCGAGGCCGAACCACAGCGCGATCGCGCCGAGCACGAACGCCCGGTCGCTCTTGCCCATCGGACCGTCGTAGCGGCGGCTGCCACCGACCGTGGGCCCGAGCGCACCGGCGAACTCGCTCAGGCCGGCCAGCACCGCGAAGGTCGCTACCCACACCGGCGCGAAGGGCGCGACCGCCGCGAACGGCAGCGCCAGCGCGGCGTCGGCGATCACGTCGGTGAGTTCGTTGAGATAGGCGCCGAGTTTCGATTGCTGGCCGAATTCGCGGGCGAGCATGCCGTCGATCGCGTTGAACGCCATGCGCAGGAACAGCCACAGCGGCAGGAGCAGGAAGGCCCGTGGCCCGGGCGCGTCGACGAACAGCCAGACGCCGAGGGCGACCGAGAGCGCGCAGGCGACCACGGTCACCTGATTGGCGGTGACCCCGAGCGCGTGCAGGCGACGCACGAACGGACGCAGCAGCGCCTGGAATTTCGGTTTGAGCGCGTAGATCGACATGGGCGGCATCATTCCATACCGCGGCACGGCTTGTCCGCCATCACGGAAAGGTCGGGCGGCGGTAACGGTTCGACCATGGTCTTGCCCGATTCCGCCACCATACGGTTTCGCATGTATGGCAATCGCCCATGTCCGGCCCCATGATGCTTGGACCTCTTCCGAGCGCCCGTGCATGTTCCCGTCCCTGTTCGATTTTCTCTCCGGCGGTCTGTTCCAGGCCGGCTGGGGCACGATGCTGATCTATCTGCTGATCGCCACTCAGCTCACGATCTTCTCGGTCACGCTGTATCTGCATCGCAGCCAGGCGCACCGCGGCGTCGATTTCCATCCGCTGCTGAACCATTTCTTCCGGTTCTGGACCTGGCTCACGACCTCGATGATCACCCGCGAATGGGTGGCCATCCACCGCAAGCACCACGCCAAGTGCGAGACCGAGGAAGATCCGCACAGCCCGATGACCAAGGGCCTCTCGATGGTGTTCTGGCGCGGCGTCGAGCTGTACCGCGAAGCGCGCCGCGACCGCGCGTCGATCGAGCAATACGGCAAGGGCGCGCCCCACGACTGGATCGAACGCCATCTCTACACGCCGTACGCGACCTGGGGCCCGACCGCGCTGCTGTTCGTCAGCTTCGCCCTGTTCGGCTTCAAGGGCGTGGCGGTATGGGCGATCCAGATGGCGTGGATTCCGTTCTGGGCCGCCGGCGTGGTCAACGGCCTCGGCCACTGGTGGGGCTATCGCAATTTCGAGACCTCCGACACCGCCACCAATCTGACGCCCTGGGGCGTGTGGATCGGCGGCGAGGAACTGCACAACAATCATCATGCGTTTCCGAGTTCGGCCAAGTTCGCCCTGCGCAAATGGGAATTCGACATCGGCTGGGCCGCGATCAAGGTCTTCGAGGCGGTCGGTCTGGCCAAGGTGCTGCGGGTCGCGCCCAGCCTCGACATCCGTCCGAACATTCCGGTGCCGGACACCGACACGCTGAAGGCGCTGCTGGCCCTGCGGTTCCAGGCGATGACCGATTACCAGCGCAACGTGCTCAAGCCGGCGCTGCGCGAGGAAGCGCGGCTGGCCGGCGAGAAGCTGCGCGCGTTGCTGCCGCGCAAGCTGCGCAAGGGACTCGTGGACGACGGCCGTTGGCTCAAGCCGGACGCCCGCGAACAGCTGCAGCAGTGGATCGCCCAGCGTCCGCGCATCGGCACCCTGATCGAATACCGCGCGCGCCTCGCCGCGGTGCTGGAAACCCGCAGCCAGAACGCCACCGACACCCTGCAGCAGCTGCAGCAGTGGTGCCGCGAGGCCGAGGCCAGCGGCATCCAGGCACTGCAGGACTTCTCGCTGCGGATGAAGGGCTATTCGCTGCACCCCGCGCGGGCCTGATCCGTCGCCATCGCCCTCCGACGGCCGCCGCGTGCGGCCGTCGTCGTTTCGGGACCCGTGCGCCCCGGGGGCTTGCGGCCGGACCCGCGGCCACGCACGCTGCGCGCATGAATGTCCGTCCCGCCCCGATACTGGCACCGGTTTTCGCCTCGGTCCTTGTCCTCGTCGCGTTCGGCGCCGCCGCGCAGCGCCTCCGCTGGCAGGGCGACGTCGCCGCACCGACGGCGGCACCCGTGCCCGCACCCGCGGACGGCACCACGCCCCAGGGCAGCGGGGACTACCTCACGCGCATGGACACCGACCGCGACGGCAAGGTGTCCGTCGCCGAATACCAGGACTGGCTGAGCTACGCCTTCGATGGCATGGACCGCAATCACGACGGCGTGCTGTCGTCCGACGAGCAGCCCGGCGGGCGCGGCCAGACGATCACCCGCGACGCGCATCGCCTGCGCCTGGCCGAACGCTTCCGTCGTCAGGACCTGGATCGCAGCGGGTTTCTGGACGCGAAGGAACTGGCGGCGCCGCCGCAGGGGCGTTGAGCGCCGCGGCCCGACGTTTGCTTCGCAGGATCAAGAGGCCGGGCGCGATGGCATCGCATTGTCATCCCGAACCCTCTGCGAGCGAACCGCTTTCGGCGCTGTCGGCGCCGCCTCACGATTTTCCTGCGAAGTCATGGCAAGCTCGCGGTGCGCTCGGCGCGGGTCTGCCATGGACGCCCGGGAAAGCCCGGAATCTTTTCCGCGCTGGTGCGCGGGCTACTTTCTTTTCGAAAAGAAAGTAGCCCAAGAAAACACTCGAATCCGATTCAAATCTGCCATCCGAATCGTGGTCGGGATTTTTCGACAAGGCGTCCTGCCTTGTCGAAAAACGACGGACCTCCTGTCCGTCGCCCTCCGGGTCTCCGATGGCTGCAGGGGCGTCGGTTCCGCAGTGTCGGCGGGACGTGTCGGGTCGGCGCCGATGCTCCGGGCGCAAGGCGAAAAATCCGCGCGTCTCGATGAACAATGCCGGGAGCGTTCCGGCCTCGACGCCGCCCCTACATCGCGACGCCGGACGACGTGCCGCCAGCGCCGTCCGCGGACTTCGCGGTATCGCCGCCGAGCATGTCCTTCCACGCGAAATACATCGTGCCGGCGAGCAGACTGATGAACACGCCGTACAGCAGCGCGTTGCCCGCGATCGCCACGTTCGGCCCGAGGATCAGCTGGGCCACGCCCAGCACGATGCCGAAGCCGATGCTGACCGCCATCATCAGCACGAAGCCGAGGACGAGATAGACGAGGACGGCCGGAAGATTGCGCAGTCCGGCGGCGGCGCTGCGCTTGAGCGCTTCGCCGAGGCGGCGGTCGTCGAGCAGCATGTCCGGCAGCAGGGTGATGGTGAAGGCGAACAGGACCACCGAGATCGCCATGATGATCAGACCGCCCAGGGCCACGCGCGCGATTGGGCCGGTGGCGAGGTCCTGCGGGTCGATCTGCGCGCCGGCCTGGGCCTTGGCCTGCAGCGCCTGCATCGTTTCCATCGCCTTGACCAGGTTCTCCTGGCCGATCAGCACCGCCGCCAGCGCCATCATCAGCAGCGCCAGCAGCGCCTGCGGCACCAGTGCCCGCAGCATGCGGTTGCCGTTGCCGCCGCCCAGCGCCGCGAGCAGCGCGCCGGGCGCCGCGCTGCGACCGGCGTCGATTTCCTGCGCGGCGAAGATCATCACCGCCACCAGCAGCGCGCCGACGATCATGAAGACCAGCTGCAGCGGCGCCGCGATCTGCGGCACGGTCGCGGCGACCACCGCGACCGCCAGCCACAGCCCGGCGTAGACCAGGCCCAGCAGACCGAAACCGAACGGCGATTTCCGGTACAGCCGGAACGCCTGCAGCAGCCAGTCCGCGCCGGCGGAGGCCGGCCTCTTGCGAATCTCCATCATCGTCCTCGTTTCTTCGGTACGGGGGTGCGTCGGGTCTTCGGGGCCGGAGGGGCCGTCAGTGGCCGCGCAGGGTGGCGGCATGGCGCACGAAGCGCCGCAGCACGCCGCGCGCGAGCGGCGTCGGTTTGACGTCCTTCGCCATGCGCCGGTGGCAGCGGCCCTCGCCGTGCAGCGCGTCGCGACGCGCGTGCACGTAGCCGCGCATGTGCGCGGCGCTGAATTCGGGATGGAACTGCAGACCCCAGGCGTGATCGCGCCAGCGGAAGGCCTGGCAGGCATCCTGGTCCGAACGCGCCAGCACCGTGGCCCCGGCCGGTGGCCGCAGCACGCTCTGCAGATGGCTGACCTGCACCTCGAAGCGGCCGGGCAGCGGCGCGAACAGCGGGTCGTCGCCCGCGTGCGGATGCAGATCCACCGCGACCGTGCCCATTTCGCGACCCTGCGGGTTGTAGTCGACCTCGCCGCCGAGCGTGTGCGCGAGCAGCTGGTGGCCGTAGCAGATGCCCAGCACCGGCAGCCCGGCGTCGAGGCGGTCGCGCAGCCAGTCGGCGGTGCGCTCGCTCCAGTCGTGGCGGTCGGTGACCATCGAGCTGGACCCGGTCACGATCACGCCGGTGTAGTCGTCCGCGAAGCGCGCCGGGTCCGGCAGCGCCTCGCCGCCCTGCACGTTCACCGCGGTCGCCTCGTCGGCGGACAGCCCGGCGGCGACCCGGATCCAGTGCGGGAATCGGCCGTGGCGGCGGAGGCTGTCGATCGGTTGTCCGGTCTCGACGATCAGGAAACGCTGCGGGGGACGGGAGTCGCGGCGGGAAGGCACGGTGGCGGGCGGGTCGGCGGGGACTGACGCTTATACTACCCAGTCCCCACACCGCCGTGCCGTCTCATGCAGGGACCGACCTTTCAAGACCTCATCCAGCGTCTGAACGCCTATTGGGCGGCCCAGGGCTGCGTGCTGATCCAGCCGCTCGACCTGGAGGTCGGTGCCGGCACCTTCCACCCGGCCACCTTCCTGCGCGCGCTGGGTCCGGAGCCGTGGAACGCGGCCTACGTCCAGCCCAGCCGCCGCCCCACAGACGGTCGCTACGGCGAGAACCCCAACCGTCTGCAGCATTACTACCAGTACCAGGTGGCGATGAAGCCCAACCCGGACAACATCGTCGAGCTGTACTTCGATTCGCTGAAGGCGCTTGGCGTCGATCCGCTGGTGCACGATCTGCGCCTGGTCGAGGACAACTGGGAATCGCCGACCCTCGGCGCCTGGGGCCTCGGCTGGGAAGTCTGGCTCAACGGCATGGAAGTGACCCAGTTCACCTACTTCCAGCAGGCCGGCGGCCTCGAATGCAAACCGGTGCTGGGCGAGATCACCTACGGTCTCGAACGCCTGTGCATGTACCTGCAGAACTGCGACAACGTCTACGACCTGATCTGGACCGTCGGCCCGCAGGGCCCGGTGACCTACGGCGACGTGTTCCTGCAGAACGAACGCGAGCAGAGCGCCTACAACTTCGAGCACGCGAACGTCGAGGAACTGTTCCACCGCTTCGACGCCTGCGAGGCCGAAGCGCTGAAACTGGTCGAACTCGGCCTGCCGCTGCCGGCCTACGACCAGGTCTGCAAGGCCAGCCACAGCTTCAATCTGCTCGACGCCCGCCGCGCGATTTCCGTCACCGAGCGCCAGCGCTACATCCTGCGCGTGCGCAAGCTGGCGCAGGCGGTGGCCGAGGCCTACCACGCCCAGCGCGAGAAGCTCGGCTTCCCGGGCCTGAAGGACGAGGCGAAGCGCGCAGCGCTCGGGAACGCGACATGAGCGCCGAGGGCGCCGCGCCGCTGCTGATCGGCATGTTCGACTCGCCGTTCGTCCGGCGGGTGGCGGTCAGCATGGATCTGCTCGGGCTTCCGTTCGAGCACCGCGACTGGTCCGTGGGCAAGGATTTCGAGCGCATCCGCGCCTACAACCCGCTCGGCCGGGTGCCGGTATTGGTGCCGGACGACGGCGAGGCGCTGATCGAGTCGGCGATGATCCTCGAACATCTCGACGATGTCGTCGGTCCGGAGCGTGCGTTGTTGCCGCCCTCAGGCCCCGACCGGCGCCGCGCGCTGCGTCTGCTCGCCTTCGCCACCGGTGCGGTGGAGAAAGGCCTGCAGATCGTGATGGAGCGGGTCTTCAGGCCCGAGGCGCTGCACCATCCGCCGTTCGTCGAACGCTGCCGCACGCAGATGCGCGGTGCGTTGACCGAACTCGATCGCGCCTGCGTGGACGCGGGCGAACGCGAATGGCTGATCGGCGATCGCATCGGTCAGGCCGACATCACGCTCGCCTGCTTCGTGACCTATCTGCACGAGGCGGTGCCGGAACCGCTCGACGCCTGGCCGGCGCTGCGTGCGCGACGCGCGCGCTACGAAGCCCTGCCGGTCTTCCGCGCATTCCATGCGCCCTTCTTCCAGCCCGACGCCACCGGGGCCCGCGGCGCATGAATCCGCTGCCATCCCGGCTGACGCCCGCGCTGGCGCAACACCTCGGCGACCATCCCCGGTTCGCCGAAGTCTTCGCGCACGGCAGCCTGAGCGTGGAGATCTACGCACCGCGCGGCCACGACGCGCAGACGCCGCATGCGCGCGACGAGGTCTACGTGGTCGTCGCTGGCCGCGGTACGTTCTTCTGCGACGGCGAGACCCGCGATTTCTCGCCCGGCGAGCTGCTGTTCGTGCCGGCCGGGATGGAACACCGTTTTCTCGATTTCAGCGACGACTTCGTCACCTGGGTGCTGTTCTACGGCCCGGAAGGCGGCGAAGCGAATGCACAGGATTGATGCGATGACCCAGATGCTCCCCCTCCTCATCGAACTCGGCACCGAAGAACTGCCGGTCAAGGCCCTGCCGGGTCTGGCGCAGGCGCTGTTCGACGGCGTCATCGACGGCCTCGCGAAGCGTGGCATCGCCTTCGACCGCGATGGCGCCAAACCGCTGTACACCCCGCGCCGGCTCGCGGTGCGGCTGCCCGGCGTCGCCGCCGAACAGCCCGAACAGCACACCGAAGTGCTGGGCCCGTATCTCAACATCGCCCTGGACGCCGAAGGCCGGCCGACCAGGGCGCTGGACGGCTTCGCCGCCAAGGCCGGCGTCGACTGGACGCAGCTGGAGAAGACCCGCGACCAGAAGGGCGAACGCTTCGTGCTGCGCAGCGTGAAGCCGGGCGCCAAAACCGCTGAGTTGCTGCCGGAGATCCTGCGCGAAGCGCTGGCCGGCATGCCGATTCCCAAGCCGATGCGCTGGGGCGCCCACGAATACGGTTTCGCCCGTCCCGCGCACTGGCTGGTGCTGCTGCTCGGCGAGACGGT
Source organism: Lysobacteraceae bacterium (assembly GCA_041919915.1). Classification (GTDB taxonomy): domain Bacteria; phylum Pseudomonadota; class Gammaproteobacteria; order Xanthomonadales; family Xanthomonadaceae; genus Lysobacter_I. The sequence continues at coordinate 169,488 of JAYRSY010000003.1, read as the reverse complement.
GGTCGATGGCGAGGTCTTCGGCATCCGCGCCGACCGCATGAGCCGCGGCCACCGCTTCCACCACGAGAAATCGGTGTGGATCGCGTCGACCGACGACTACGTCGACGCGCTGCGCACGGCGAAGGTGCTGGTCGATCCCGAGGAACGCCGCGCCCGCGTCGTCGCCGAAGTCGAGGCCGCCGCCGCCCGCGCCGGTGGCGTCGCCCGCGTCACCGACGACAACCTCGAACAGGTGCAGTGCCTGGTCGAATGGCCGAAGGCCGTGCTGTGCGCGTTCGAGCGCGAATTCCTCGCGGTGCCGCAGGAAGCGCTGATCGCGACGATGGAAGCCAACCAGAAGTTCTTCCCGGTGCTCGACGCCGCCGGAAAACTCACCGAGCACTTCATCGGCATCGCCAACATCGAATCGAAGGACGAAAGCGAAGTCCGCAAGGGCTACGAACGCGTGATCCGCCCGCGCTTCGCCGACGCCAAGTTCTTCTTCGACGAGGATCTGAAGCAGGGTCTCGCGTCGATGAACGAAGGCCTGAAGACCGTGACCTACCAGGCCAAGCTCGGCACCGTCGCCGACAAGGTCGCGCGCGTCGCCGTGCTGGCGGAAAGCATCGCCGCCGAAGTCGGTGTCGACCCGAAACTCGCGCGCCGCGCCGCCGAACTGGCCAAGGCCGACCTGCAATCGCGGATGGTCAACGAATTCCCGGAACTGCAGGGCATTGCCGGGCGTTACTACGCGGCGGCTGCGGGCGAGTCCGCGGAAGTCGCAGCGGCCATCGACGAAGCCTACATGCCGCGGTTCGCGGGCGACGCCATCGCGCCCAGCAAGCTCGGCCAGGTGCTGGCGATCGCGGAGCGGTTGGATACGTTGGCGGGTGGGTTTGCCGCGGGTCTGAAGCCGACGGGCAACAAGGATCCGTTCTCGCTGCGGCGCAATGCGTTGGGGCTGGCCCGAACCTTGATTGAGGCAAAGATTGAGATGAAGCTTCATGTTTCTGGTCTGAATCCAGAAGCACAAATTCAATCTGACATGGGCGCTATTCACTACGCGCTCTATCTTGCTCATGGCGCGGTTTCGCAGCAGAAATCCTCTGAGAAGCAAAAAGTGGCAGATACGGCCGCTCATGCTGGGGTTGAGCTCAAGCATGAATTCCAGATTGCACCTGCGAATATTGACTTTGGTCGTGGTGATGAAATCTTCGACTTCATCCTCGACCGCCTCCGTGCCTACTACGCCGATCAGGGCGTGACCCCGCAGCAATTCGAGGCCGTGGCCGCGCTGATGGGAACGCTCGCGGCTAAAGCCGCTCCTACGAAGAGCGGTGGCGATACGTCGAATGCCGTCGTAGGAGGGGCTTCAGCCCCGAGCTCTTCGGTCAACGCGACCTCCGGCTCCCTGCTCGACTTCGACCGCCGCCTCAAGGCCATCGGCGAATTCGCGAAGCTGCCGGAGGCCGAAGCCCTGGCGGCGGCGAACAAGCGCATCCGCAACATCCTGAGGAAGGCCGACATCGCGATCCCGGCGACGGTCGACACCGCGCTGTTCGCCGACGATGCCGAGCGCGATCTGCATGCCGCGGTCGAACAGGCCATCGCCGACACCGATCCGCTGCTCGCGCATCGCGACTACGTCGCCGTGCTCGGCCGCCTCGCGCGCCTGCGCCCGGAGGTCGACACCTTCTTCGACAAGGTGATGGTCAACGCCGACGACCCGGCCATGCGCGGCAATCGCCTCGCCCTGCTGCAGCGCCTCGCCGATCGTCTCGGCAGCGTCGCCGCGATCGAGCATCTGTCGGTCTGATGCCGGTCTGAGCGCCCGGTCGGGGCCGCCGGGGCGCCTTGCTCCTTCCGCGGGAGAGGGCGCTTCGTCGTCGCGACGCGACCGAGACCGTCCGGGGTGATCCTCGATCGCCGTTTTTTCCGCTGTAACGATCGTCATCCCCCGTCCCGGAGCCGCACCATGACCCGCATCGCCCTGTCCTGCCTGCTGAGCGTCGTGCTGACGGCCGTCGCGGCCGATGTCCGCGCCGACGAATCCAAACCCTGGACCCAGATCGACACCGCGCCGATCCGGTTGTCCGATCCCGACCTGTACCGGCTCACGGTGCAGGCCATCGACAGCCGCTGGACGCTGACGCCGGAGCCGATGTATGCGCTTGCGCCCGGGTCCCATCGGTTCGTGATGGCCACGACCAAGCGCGGCAACCGCGAACGCCCCACCTATGCCGAGTTCGCCCTCGACATGCAGCCGTGCATGAACTACGAGGTGGTGGCCGAGCACGAGCGCGGCACTCACAACCGGAAGTGGCAGCCGCGGGTGGTGGCGGCGCGACCGATCGAGCGCTGCCTGAAGAAATTCGGGCTCACCGCGCCCGCCGCGGACGCCCCCCTGCCGCAACCGACGCCCTGACGCGGGCGCTCGCGGCGATCCATCCGGAACGATCCGCGTGACGAACGTCGTGATCGGGGTCGCCATCCGGCCCCGGCATGCTTGCTAGCATCGATCCGCCGCATCGCCGATGCGGTGCGCCGCGGGCTTCGCCCCGAACCATGCGCAGGCCAGGGAGCTGGCCGCGGGCTATCCCGAACCGACAAGGAGAGCACCGATGCTTCGTACATTCTTCGCCCTGACCCTGATCGGCCTGTCGGCCCTGACCGCGCCGGTCGCGGCGCGCGCCAGCGCCTACGCCTGGGTCGATTGCAGTCTGGCCAGCAACCATTGTGATGGCGACGGTGCCGGCAGCAGCGGCCCGGTGCGATTGATCTGGTCGTTCGACACCAACGGCACCGATGCGATCTTCCCGCAGGACTGCACCGACCAGACGCATTGCCGGTTCTGGTGCCCGCGCTATCCCGGGCCGATCGTCGCCCGGCTCTACGTCTTCGACACCAGCTTCAATCTGCTCGCCGTGAGCGACCCCGCCCCGGCCCTGTGCACCCAGCAGGACGAAGTGCTGGGCGGCGGCCTGCTGTCGACGCCTTCGCCGGAGCGCTGAACAGCGTGCTTCCGGCGGCGGTGCCGCCGGAAGCCTTTCGCGGGCGGTCGAGGGGCGCGGTGCGTGAACGGAGTCAAGGTTCGTCGCGCGCGAACGTCGCATGATCAAGGCGAGGGCGACCGGACGCGGCATTTTCGCAAGGCTGTCATCCGCGTCGGTTGTCATGTCGGGGTCCGATCCGGAGGTCGTGCCGATGCGTCCATATCCCTTTCTCGCCACCCTCGTCTGCGCGGGCCTGCTGGTCTGCGCGCCCGCCCGGGCCGACGAGGACGCGCCCTGGTCCGAAATCCGGGTCGGCGGCCTTTCCGACAGTGATCAGGGCCGTTACGACGTGATCATGATGGCGATCGACGGTTCGATGGATTTCCGCGACCGGTCGCTCTATGAGCTGGCGCCGGGTCGCCATCATTTCCGCATCGCCAGCACCCGCCGCGGACGCAGCGGTGAAATGACCGCGCGGCCGTTCGTGATCGAAGCGCAGCCCTGCGTCCGTTATTCGCTGATCGCGGATCACGGCACCGGCGAGGCCGCGCAGGGCTGGCGGATCGCGGTGGCCGAGGAAACCCCGATCAAGGCGTGCATGAAGAAATTCGCCGCGCGTCTGGCGATCGACGCGGAGTCCGCGACCGCCGGTCCCTGAGCGCGCGGCGGCCATCATGGCGGCCCGGAAGCTTCGATGAACGCCGGCGCCGGTGTGCGGCCGCGTCCGCGGGGCCGACGGGTATGCTTCGCGGATGCCGCCTGCCTACCGACTCCTGATCGCTGTCGCCCTGTGCTCGTCCGGCGCCGCAGTCCAGGCGGCGCAGATCGCCGGGGTCCACGTCGAAGGCCTCGATCCCGCGATGGCCACCAACGTCCGCACCGCGCTGTCGCTGGAGGCCGCCATCGGCAAACGCGTCTCCGACGCCCGTCTGGATTACCTGCTGCGTGTGGCCGAGGACGAGACCCGGGAGGCGCTGGAACCGTTCGGCTATTACGTCCCCGAGATCCGCATCGCCACCGATCCGGCGACGCTGGACGCGCTGGGCGAGGACACGCCGGTGCGGGTCGACATCGCGGTGCGCATCGGCGAGCCGGTGCGGGTGCGCGGCGCGACGGTCGCGATCGAGGGCGACGGTGCCGATGATCGCTACTTGAAGGAAGAGCTCGACGCGTTCACGCCGAAGGTCGGCGATGTCTTCGACCACACGGTCTACGAACGCAGCAAGGCCTTCATCACCCGCCGCCTCGCCGAGCGCGGCTATTTCGACGCCGATTTCGCGTCGCGCCGGGTCGAGGTGACGCGCGCCGCGGGCGCCGCGGACATCGATCTGCGCTGGGACAGCGGCGACCGCTACGACATGGGCGCGATCGTGTTCGACCAGGGAGAACGGCCGGCGATCCGCGAATCGCTGCTGCGCGAGTTCGTCTACTGGAACGAGGGCGAGTACTACCACCAGGGTCGTCTCGACCGCCTGCGCAAATCGCTGACCGGGCTGGACTACTTCAGTCGCGTCGATATCGAGCCGCGACCGGAGGATGCGATCGACGGCCGGGTGCCGGTGACGGTGCGGCTGACGCCGGCCAAGCGCAGCATCTACACGCTCGGCGGCAGTTACGGCACCGACAGCGGCTTCGGCGTGTCGCTGGGCCTGGAACGCCGCTATCTGAATTCGCGCGGCCACAAACTGCTGGCCCGGCTCGACTACGCCGAGAAGCGCAAGACGTTCACCGTGCAGCACCGCATTCCGGCCTTCGCCTGGCGCGACGGTTGGTACACCACCAGTCTGCAGGCCTACGACGAACAGACCGCGTACATCGACACCCGCCGCTACGAAGCGGTGTTCGCGCGCAGCGGGCAATACAGCCGCGCACTCAACCTCGTCGCCTCGATGCACGCGCTGCGCGAACGCTGGGCCTACGACTACGACAGCGTTCTGCGCCCGGTGACGCTGTACCGGCAGGCGACGTATCTGTATCCCTCGATCGCCGCCGAATACGTCAAGGCCGACGATCGCATCCAGCCGCGCGCCGGGTTCGGCGCCAACGCGACGCTGCGCGGCGGACTGGGCGGCCTCGGTTCGGACGCGAATTTCCTGCAGCTGCATCTGCGTGGCGCGTGGTTCAAGGGCCTCGGCGCGCGCAGCCGACTGATCGCGCGCGGCGAACTCGGCGCGACCTTCACCGACGATCTGGTGGACATTCCGCCGACCCTGCGTTTCTACGCCGGCGGCGATCGCAGCGTGCGCGGCTACGAATACCGCGAGATCGGTCCGCGCATCGCCGCGGGTCCCGGCCGCGACGCGTTCGCGCTGGGCGCGAAGAACGTGGCCACCGCGAGTCTGGAGTTCGAGCAGTACTTCAACGACAGCTGGGGCGTCGCCGCCTTCGTCGACGGCGGCAGCGCCTTCGACGGACAGCTCGATCGCTGGCGTCAGGGCGTGGGGCTCGGACTGCGCTGGAAATCCCCGATCGGACCGCTGCGCATCGATCTCGCGCGCGGACTGGACGATCCCGATTCCGCGTTCACCCTGCACGTCAATCTCGGCGCGGATCTCTGAGCGATGGCGAAGGACGAACCGGGCCCGGAAGCCGTCACGCCCGAAGGCCGCGAGGCGCGCATCGCCGGACTGCGCGCGCGACGGCGTGCGCGTCTGCGCTGGCTGGCCACGCGCAGCCTGCTGCTGATGCTGGGTCTGGTCGCGCTGGCGCTGGTGATCGGCTACGTCCTGTTCAATACCTTCCGTGGTCGCGACGTGCTGCTCGGCCAGATCGTCGCGCGCCTGCCCGACGGCAACACGCTGACCTGGTCGCGAGCCGAAGGTCCGGCATCGGGGCCGCTGGTGCTGCACGACGTGGAATTCGTGCATCTCGGCTGCCCCGACCGCGACGGCGCGCCGGTCGCCTGGCCCGGTTGCGTCGAACCGCTGCGCACGGTGTTCCGGGCGCAGCGGATGGAACTCGATCCGACCCTGCAGCCGCTGTTCGGTCGTCGTCTGCGTCTGGAATCGCTGCGGGTGACGGACGCGACCCTGCGCCTGCCCCACGACGACGAACCGTTCGAACTGCCGCGCTGGCCGGCATCGCTGCCGGCGATCGCGCCGCCGCTCGCGCTGGACGCGGAGGACATCGCCGTCGATCGTCTGAAGATCGTGCGCGACGCGGGCACGGCGTCGGACCGGACGCGCGTCGACCCCCTGATCGAGGTGCGCACCCTGCGCGGCGGGCTCGTCGCCGAGGACGGCGCGCTGCGGATCGAACGCCTGCGGGCGGACACCGATCGCGGTCGTTTCGCCCTGCACGGCACGTATGCGCCGCGCGATCGCTATCGCATGGATCTCACCGCGAGCGCGTTGCTGCCCGCGCCGGCGGGCCGCACGCCGGCACGCCTGGGTCTGGTCGCGCGCGGCGATCTGCGCGCCCTCGACATCGCTCTCGCCGGCGTCGCCCCCGCGCCGCTGCGCGCGCGCCTGCGCCTGCAGGACGAACGGACGCCGCGCTGGTCGCTGGTCGCGGAGAGCGAAGGTCTGACCACGGCCGCGCTGCTCGGCGACGACGACGAGACCCGTTACGTCTTCGACCTGCGCGCGGACGGCGTCGGCGGTGCCGTGAACGTCCAGGGCCGCGTCGCGCGCGGCGAGGTCGCGGCGACGCTGCGGCCGTCGAAGCTCATGATCGAGAACCAGACGCTGCAGCTCGCGCCGCTGTCGATCGAAGCGTTCGGCGGCACGCTGGACGCGAAGGGTCGCGCCGATTTCACCGATCCCGCGGATGCGCGCTTCGATGGCCGCGTGAGCGCGCGCGGACTGCGCTGGCAGGGCGAATCGCCGGACGCGGTGGCGGTCGTCGGCGACGGCGATTTCGAGGTTTCCGGACGGTTGCGCGATTGGCGCGCGGATGGCGAGGCGCGACTGCAGCGCGGTGCGGAACGCGCGACGCTCGCGCTGAAGGCGCAGGGCGATGCGGGCGCCGCGCGCTTCGACACCCTGCGCGCGACGATGCCGAGCGGTCGCCTCGACGGTCGCGGCACGCTGACGTGGACGCCGACCCTGCGCTGGCAGGCCGAAGCGACGCTCGCGGGCTTCGATCCGGGGTATCTGCTGCCCGACTGGCGCGGTGCGGTCAACGGCGCGCTGCGCAGTACCGGCGAAACCCGGCGCGATGGCGGTCTCGATGCGCGGATCGAAGCGAAGGCGCTCGGTGGTCGATTGCGCGGCCGCGCCCTCGGCGGTCGCGCCGACGTGCTCGCGCGACTGCCTGCGGACGACGGTCGTGGCGCGGGGCGGACGGATTACGTCGGCGACATCGCGCTGACGCTCGGCGCCAGTCGCATCGAGGCCCGCGGTCGCATCGCCGACACGCTCGATGTCGATGCGAACTTCGCGCCGTTGCAGTTGAACGATCTGCTGCCCACCGCGCAGGGCATGCTGCGCGGAACATTGCGCCTGACCGGCCCCCGCGCGCAGCCGGAGGTCGCGGTCGATCTCGCCGGCCAGTCGCTGCGCTACGAGGACTGGACCGCCGGCACGCTGCGCGCGCGCGGTCGCCTGCCGTGGCGCGCCGGCGCGGCGGGCGCGCTGGAGATCGAAGGCGAAGGCATCGAAGCCGGGCTCGCGTTCGCACGTCTGCATCTGCAGGCGCGCGGCGCGGTCGAGAGCCTGCGCGTCGAAGGCGATGCACAGACCGATTTCGGTCGCATCGCGCTGGCCGGCGATGTCGCGAAACGCGTCGCGCAATGGTCGGGCACCGTCGACACGCTCCGCCTCGCGCCGACCACCGGTCCGACGTGGGCGCTGCGCGCGCCGGCGACGTTCGCGGTGACACCTTCGCCGGCCGCGCTGCGACTGCGGATCGCGTCGAGCTGTTTCGCCACCGTCGACGCGAACGTGGCCGGCGAACTCTGCGCCGACATCGATTGGCCGACCCGCGCCGACGTGCGCGCGGCGGCCCTGCCATTGGCGCTGGTCGCGCCTTATCTGCCCGAGCGCGAACGCGGGCAGGCCTGGCATCTGCGCGGCGCGATCGATCTCGATGCGCAGGTGCGCCCGCGCGGCGGCGCCTGGGCCGGCACCGCGCGCCTGCGCTCGGCCGAGGGCGGCGTGTCGGCGGACGCGCGCGGCCGGCGCGAGCTGCTCGGCTATCGCGGACTCGTCCTCGATGCGCGTTTCGATCCGCAGCGGATCGAAGCCGACCTGGCGAGCGCGCTGACGCCGGACGGACGCGTCGCCGCACGCATCGCGACCGGCTGGGATGGCGATGCGCCGCTGCAGGGCACGATCGACATCGACACCCGTGCGTTGACCTGGCTCGAACTGTTCTCGCCCGATCTCGTCGAACCGCAGGGCCATCTGCAGGGCCGCATCGCGCTCGGTGGCCGGCGCGCGCAGCCGACGCTGGGCGGACAGGCGCGACTCGACGCCTTCCGCGCGGAGTTACCGGCGCTCGCGCTGAGTCTGCGCGACGGCGAACTGCGCTTCGACGCGCAGCCCGACGGCACCGCCGTGCTCGCCGGTCGCGTGCGCAGCGGCGAAGGCACGCTGCGCGTCGACGGGAGTCTGGGTTGGCGCGGCGACGACACGCCGCTGCGGCTCGCGGTGACCGGCGAGAACGTGCTGGTTTCCGACACGCGCCAGCTGCGCGCGGTGGTCGATCCCGCGGTGGTCGTGCGCTACCTCGCCGGCGAACCGATCTCGGTGACCGGTCGCGTGCGCATCGCCAGCGCCGCACTCGATCTCGAACGCCTTGATGCCGGCGTGTCCGCCTCCGAGGACGTGGTCGTGCTCGATCCGGCCAATCCCGAACGCGGTGCGCGCACATCGCTCGATCTGGATCTGGTGCTGGAAGCGGGCGACGACGTGCGTCTGCACGGTTTCGGTCTGGACGGCAGCCTCGGCGGCAGCGTGCGCATGCGCACGCGCCCGGGACGCGAGACCACCGCCACCGGCACGCTCGACGTGGAAGGCCGTTATCGCGCCTATGGCCAGAATCTTCGGATCACCCGCGGCCGATTGCTGTGGTCGAACACCGCGTTCTCCGATCCGATCATCGACGTCCGCGCCGAACGCGCGGTCGGCGCGGTCACCGCCGGCATCGACGTGACCGGTCGCGCCACCGCGCCGGTGGCGCAGGTGTGGAGCGACCCGGCGACCAGCGAATCCGAAGCGCTGTCCTATCTCGCCCTGGGCCGACCGCTGGCCAGCGCCAGCGCCGACGAGAACCGCCAGCTCAGCGCCGCCAGCGCCGCGCTGTCCGCCGGCAACCTGCTCGCCTCGCAGCTCGGCGCCCGCATCGGCCTGGACGACGCCGGCCTCAGCGAATCCCGCGCGCTCGGCGGCACCGTCGTCGGCGTCGGCAAGTATCTCTCGCCTCGACTGTACGTGAGCTACGGCGTCTCGCTGCTCGGTACCGGCCAGGTGATCACCCTGAAATACCTGCTGCGCAAGGGCTTCGACATCGAGATCGAATCCAGCACCGTCGAGAATCGCGGATCGGTGAATTGGCGGAAAGAGAAATAGGAATGGACATATTCGCGGCCCTGCGACGCGATCCTATGCGTCGCAGCGGTGAATGATTCCTCCAGTTTCCTCCTGATGTCGTTCCGAGCAGCGAAAGCAATGCTTGATAGGGCTGCGCACTGCTCTGCGATGCCCTGATCTCCAACTCCGTGACGGGAAATGTGATACTTGTCACGCTGCGGCGTCCGGGCCGTGGAATTCGGATCAGGGGAATGCGATGGCTTTTGCGACTCGGCGGGTACGGCTTTCGGTTGTGACGGTGGCGTGGCTGTGTCACGGGTGGAGCGGCGCAGTCTCTGCACAGGCCTTGCCCGGCACAGACACCGAGTACTGCTACGCCAGCATGTGCTACGCCTCCCAGTCGGCCGCGGAAGCCGCGATGCGCGCCGCCGACGCGTTGTACGGCAGTGAGCTGACGTATCAGTACTCCACCTACGAAGATCCGCCGATCGCGCTGCCCGGGTCCGGACTCAAACTGGAACGCCTGCATTACGGCGTGGAGGATCGCAAACCGGCGTCCACCAACCCGCCGGTGTTTGCCCCCGACATCAGCGCCAATCCCGCGCCGCAGTACTGCGCCTCGGCCAACGACCCGGTGTATCCGAACAAATGCGCCAGCGAAGGCGCACTGGTTCAGGGCCTCGTCAACAGCTATCAGGTTTCGCATGGCGCATCCGCGACTGTCGTCGCCGACACGCCGACGGGCGGCTATGTTGAACCGTTCGCGATCACCGGGCCGCAAGGCGGCACCAAGGGCGGTCTCGCGCTCAACCACGACAACAATCCCGCCCTGCAGCGGATGGTGACGATCCGCATCTACAACGCCCAGGGCGTTCAGACGTGGTCGTTCCAGCACCGGTTGTACAAGAACGCGAGCTTCGAATGCCCTGCCGGATACACGGCCAAAAGCGGCCAGAATCCCGCGTACAACCCTGCGACATCATCGCCTGTGTATCCGATGTATCTGTGCACGGCCAGCGTCGACCGCGTGATCACGACGCGACTGCGTCAGCAGTGCCCGTCGACGCCGAACGTGCCGACCAGCGAAGGCGGCAATCCCTGTTTTCCCGCTACCGGCGACAAGGCGCGCTTCGAGACCGATTTCGAGTTCTCGGGTCGACCGTTCGTGCGCGCCTATCACTCGCTGCGACAGGCCGGGCAGTCCCCGGAACTGGCGCCCGGATGGACCCATACCTATTCCGAGCGGATCCTCGGCTCTCCATACAGCACCGGAATCGCCCGCATCGCGGACAACGGCTATTTCGAAACGTACAAGCGGGTCGGAAACACTGCGCGTTTCGTCTCCCCGGAAGATGCGAAGAAGGTCGTCGACCTGGTGGTCGAAAACGGGCGCTATGTCTTCAGGCATGGCGATCAGGGCGCGGTCTTCCGGTACTTCGACGATACCGGCCGACTGCTGCGCATCGAGGATACGGCGTCCGGCTGGAAGCTGGCGTTCGTCTACGAAGGCAAGCGCCTGATCTCGGCGACCGATCACACCGGTCTGAAACTGACGTTCGAATACACCGATGGCCAGCTGGCGTCCATGCGGCTGCCCGATGGAAACCGGGTGTTCTATACCTACGATGCGAACCGCAATCTGCAATCGGTGCAGTACACGGACGGCACGACCCGAACCTACCACTACAACGAAGCCGGCCTGTCCGACGCCAACGACCCGCACGCATTGACCGGGATCAGCGACAACGGCCAGCGCTATCTGACCTTCGCCTACGACGACAAGAACCGCGCCCGGCTCAGTCAGGCGCACACGGCGGGCGGTGTGGTCGAAAAGACCGAGCTGGCCTACACCGGCGACGCCCAGGTGGCGGTCACCGGGCATCACGGCGAGACGCGCAACTACACGCTGTCCGGCAGCAGCGGATTCCGGCGCGTGACCGCGCTCGCCGCCGCCGATGGCACGGTGAACAACACCTTCAACGGCGCGCTGGTGTTCGAGAGCCGCGACAAGCTGAACAACGTGACCCGCTACGAATACACGACCGACAAGGCCTATTCGAGCGCACGTTACGATGCCTACGGCACCAGCGTCGAACGCAAGACCGTCACCGCCCGCGACGCGTTCTATCGCGTGACCTCCGTGCAGATCCAGGCGAAGGCCGGGGCGAATTACATCACCCGGCAACAACAGAGCTTCACCTACAACAGCCGCAGCCAGATCGTGACGCAAACCACGACCGATCCGGCGACATCGCAATCGCGGACGACGACGACGAGCTACTGCGAGCAGTCCGACGTGAATGCCGGCACGTGCCCGTTCGTCGGTCTGGTCAAATCCATCGACGGACCACGGACCGATGTCGCGGACACGCTGACGTACACCTATCGCGTGGCCGATCACCCGTCCTGCGCGGCGGCGCCGCTGACCTGTGCGTATCGCAAGGGCATGCTCTGGAAGGTCACCAATGCGCTCGGACAAGTGACCGAAACGCCGGCCTACACGCTGTACGGCAAGCCGTTGACGACGATCGATGTCAACGGCGTGACGACCGACTACGAATACGACGTGCGCGGGCGCTTGACCGCACGCAAGGCGCGCGGACCGGACAACGGCGTCGAGACCGACGACCGGATCACCCGGATCGAATACTGGCCGACCGGCGCGATCAAGAAGGTCACCCAGCCCGATGGCGTGTTCACCACCTACACCTTCGATGGCGCATACCGCCTGACCGGGATCGCGGACAGCGCAGGCAACAGCATCGCCTACACCCTCAACGCGGCCGGCGATCGCACCCAGGAGCAGACGAAGGACGCGCAGGGGGCGCTGATGCGGACCCTGTCGCGCACCTACGACACGCTTGGGCAACTGCAGGCCTTGACCGACGCCTATGGCCGCAACACCTCGTTCACTTACGACGCCAACGGCAATCCCGACCAGACCACCGACGCACTGGGCCGGGTGGCGGATCAGAACGTCGATCCCCTGAATCGTCTCAGTCGCACCCTGCAGGACATGAACGGGATCGCGGCGGAGACCCAATTCACGTACGACGTGCTGGACAACCTGACCCAGGTGAACGATCCGAAAGGATTGAACACGAACTACGCCTACAACGGCCTTGGCGATCTGACCCAGTTGCAGAGCCCGGACACCGGGACGACCACGTATACCTACGACAGCGCCGGCAATCGCGCCAGCCAGACCGACGCGCGCGGTGTGGCCTCGACCTACACCTATGACGCACTCAATCGACTGACGGCGATCACCTATCCGACCGGCGCGCTCAACATCGGCTTCACGTACGACACCGCGCAGGCCGCCTGCGCATCGGGCGAAACCTTCAGTCAAGGTCGACTGACCAGGATCATCGACGGCAGCGGCAGCACCACGTATTGCTACGATCGATTCGGGCAGTTGGTGCGCAAGGTCCAGGTCACGAACGGCAACACCTTCGTCCTGCGTTACGTGTTCAACGCTGCCGGCAGGATGACCGCCATGGTCTACCCGGACGGCACCACCGTCGACTACGTCCACGATGCGCAGGGAAGAATCACCGAAGTCGGGGCGACCCCGGCGGGCGGAACACGGCAGGTGATTCTGACCAACGCCACCTACTACCCCTTCGGCCCGGTGTCCGAGTGGACCTACGGCAACGGTCGGTTGATGAAACGCAGCCTCAACCGGAATTACCAGCCGGGTTTCGTGGAAGTGGTAGGCACGGGCGGGCTGAATCTGGGCTACGAGTTCGACGAAGTCGGCAACCTCAAGAAACTCCGGACCGCGAGCCAGGCGGAACCGCCGCTGCGCAGTTACGGCTACGACGGCCTGAACCGTCTGACCGAGACGAAAGACGGCGCCACGAACGCGGTGCTGGAGGCGTATGCTTACGATTCGACCGGCAACCGCACGAGCGCGACCGTGGGCGGAACGACGACGGCGTACAGTTACGGCAGCGCGAACCACCGCCTGAACGGCGTGGGCGCGACGCCGCGCAGTTACGACGCGGCGGGCAACACCACGCAGATCGGCGGCACGGCGAAGGAGTTCGTCTACGACGACCTGAACCGGATGAGCCAGGTCAGAACCTCCGGCACGACGGCGCGCAATTACGCCTACAACGGCCGTGGCGAACAGGTCCGCACCTGGCTGGCGGCGAACGACGACCGCTACAGCGTGTACGACGAAGGCGGACAGTGGCTGGGCGAGTACGACAGCGCCGGCGCGTCGACGCAGCAGATCGTGTGGTTGTACAACCTCCCCGTTGCGGTCATCACGGGCAGCGGCGCAACGCGGAAGCTGCACTACATCGAAGCGGATGCGCTGGGCACGCCGCGCGTGGTGGTCGATCCGGAACGCGGAACGAGCGGAACGGCGATCTGGCGCTGGGAGCTGACGGGCGAAGCGTTCGGCAATGCCACGCCGAATCAGGACCCGGACAACGACGGCGCCGCGTTCGTGTTCGACATGCGGTTCCCGGGGCAGCGGCACGATGCGGCGAGCGGGCTTAGCTACAACTACTTCCGGGATTACGAGCCGAGCACGGGCAGATATGCGCAGAGTGATCCGATTGGGTTGGACGGCGGTATTTCGACGTATGCCTATGTCAGTGGTAGACCGCTTGTGGAAATAGACATGCTTGGCTTGGCAGGAGGCGGCGGCCCCTACCACCCACCAATTGGGGTCAAGCTTAAGTGTCGAGAAACGGATACATGCATATCTGCAATCGGGAAGATGACAGTTATTGCAAGAATGATTTATTCGCATCAATGGTGGGATTGGCGAAACCCACCGCCAAGGGGAGGCAATCGGCACCATCAGGAAATTCAAGAGCTTTGGGCCGCGTACGCGAGATGCTTGGCTATTGCGTTCAAAAAATGCGCCGAAGAATGTAAAAAATTTCCAATACCCAGATTACCCGTGCTTCCTCTGTGGCTTCACCCCCCAGGCGCTGAGTGCGGCCCGCATATGGAACTGTGTCAGCCAGCTCCTTCCAATCAAATGGCATGAGAGGGGTTTATGCAAATGGAATCTAGCTTCGATCAAATTTATTCGACTTTAAGGAATGAAAGAATAGAGATTCGGAAAGAGTCTTTTATCGAATTCTTCAATAGCGAGGATCCGGATGTTCTCGGCCTTTGTTATGACTTTATGACAGACGAAGATAGTGTAAAGAGAATCTCTCCGGAACTGACTTGGAAGGAAGCGCATGACCTTGTTAGGGGATATTACAAAAAATGCATTAAGAACAACTATTCCAGCGATTGGGCAGATTCAAGGCTCTTTGCTACGCTGGACTGTGTGGCGTGGATCGACTCGACATGGAAAAGTCTGGGCGAGCCGGAAAGGGAGGAATGGGTTTTGTGGGTGGATTCACTGAAGGAAATTGATAGCATTGCATTTTCTCGGCTACATGATCATCTGAAAAAAATAAGAAAAAAGTATCGTGGCAAAGAACTGTAACCGGCGAGGGTCTATCAAGCGAGATTCAATCGGTGTGGTTCTGTGCGAGCGGCAATTCAGTCTGCATGCTATGGCGGCATTGGTGTCCACAATGTAGAAATAGCCAACGCCTACCGGGGCGCGCTTAAATGTGCGGAACGTGCTCTGGAAGAATGTGGTGATGCATGCAAAGTAGCCCTTCAAATTGCCGTGGATCAAGCTCGGAGAAACGCCGAAGCAACGGGTGCAGCTATGCTGATAGGTACTAGTCTGTTTTTGGTTGTTTTGTTTGGCTCGTGATGATCACTCGCGGAATTCGGTTCTCGAAGTATGAGATTGGGAATGACCATGTTCCTGGTGGCGACTTTGAGTATGCGTGGAGAGTCAGAAAATTGCGCGATATTGTTTCAGAGAGATGTATTGAACAGGTCGAATGCGAGGAGGTCGTCGAGTGCCACGATTGCTTATATGAATTGCGGGAAGAAGATTTCCCCAAGATGTTTGTCGCTCTGATCGAGTGGCACAGTTCTGGTTGTGATGTCTATGATCCATTTATTGTTTTTGTACAAGTTGCGTAATTCCCCGACACCCGGGCCTCGATAGGGGCGGGCCACTTCCGCGCCAGGCTCAGGTTTGGGGATTCGGCTGCCCCGCGATCGCGGCGATGAATGAGGCCACGGCCGGGCGCGCCACGAACGCGTCGACCGGATAGGACGCGCCCCACACCGGCGAGTGATCGCCTTCCTGTGCGGTCGGGGGCGTGGCGCCCGACGGGAAGGTATAGATCCCGAACTCGGTTTCCGATGAGCCGGACGCGCCTTTCCACAACTCGTCGGAATATTCGAAACAGCAGGCGCCCAGGAACGTGCTGCCGGTCGCTTTCGCCAGTGGCAGGATCGTCGAGAACTGGTTGTAGAGATTGTCGGCCTGGGTAGTTTCGCCACCGTTGACGTTGCTCCATCCGAGCTCGCCGTAGAACCAGTACAGGCCCGGAAACGCGGCCGGAAACGCCGTGTTGTAGCCCGTCAGCTGGGCGCCGGTCTGGTACGAGTTGATCGATGCGATGAAGCGCGTTGGCGGAATGCCGGCCGCATTGAAGGCATCGATGAGGGCCTGGATCGCATATTGCCCCATGATCGGACTGGCGGGCGGGTTGGGCTGCGGGATGCTGTTGTTGACCGGATTGATCGCGGTGGTGACCGGGCTGGTGAACGGCAGCACATTCGCCGCGGAAATACCGAGGCTCGCTTCGGCGGCGATGATGAGGCTCGCGATCGTCGCGATGTCCTGCGCTTCGCAATAGCCGTAGGCGCCGCTGTTGCTGTTGTCGTACTCGTTGCCGATCGCCCACATCACCACCGGCCCGGGCGCGTTGTTGTTCGCATAAACCTCGGTGACGATTCCGGTGATCCAGGACGCGAGATCGGTGCTCGACGACGGTCCCGTCGGATTGGCGTTGTTGGTGCGGTTGTTGTAGGCGGTGCCGGTGAAGAAATTGCTGATCGGGACGATGACGCGCAGACCGGCATCCGCGGCGGCGGCGAGAAACGGTTGATGATCGCGCATCCAGTAGCCGTTCGGCGCCGGCACGCTCCAGTTGTACATCTTGATCGTGTTGCAGCCGAAGCCCGAAATGGTGCCGAGATCGTTCCGCCCGACGCCTGCCGGATCAGCGCTCCAGAGCGCCTGGAAATCCGCATTGGCGAAATCGGTGTCGCCGTATTTCGACGGCGCCGGCAGGCCGGTGTAGTCCGAAGGCGCGGGCTCCCAGTTCATGCCGATCATCGGTTGCGGGAGCGTGCTGATGATCAGAAGCCACTGGTTCTGCGGAGCGGCCGATGCCGTCGAAACGTAGACGAGGGGACCGGCCGGGCCGCCGGAGGCGTTGGTCAGCAGATAGCCGGCATGGCCCTGCAGCGAGAGCTGGGTGTTTGCGGCGTCGTAGGTCCACTGCTGGATGTATCCGCTGGCGCCCTTTGCCGCCAGGGTCACGGTGCCCCCGTTCTGGAGTTGATCGCTTGCGACGCTCAGGCAGAGGTCTGCCGAGGAGGAATCCAGGACAAGATGGCCATCCTGCGTCAGCACCCAGCCCTGCAGATCGGAGGAGCCCTGATTCAGCAGTGCGATCGCCGAACCGGCGTCGGCCTGTGCCGCGGTCACGACACCACCGGTGATGTTGCCTATATAGAACGTGCTCATGTGCGGCTCCCTGTTGTGGTTGATGCATCCGATGCGGTTGTGGCGTCCCGATCCGGTCGCCACGATGCATGGATGATACACAAGCGCGGCGTGGGGCAAGGACAAGGACAACAACATGGACAAGGACACCCACAAGGTTCCTGTTACTGTCTCGCCGAGGTGGAGCGGGATCCGGTCGCGATGCGCATGGCAAAATTACGCGTTGCCCTTGTTCACCGGAAACCGATGATGTCAGACGTCGACACCCTGCAGGCCGAATTCAATCCGCTGGTCCGTCCGTACATGGTGCTGTACGTGGCCTGGATCCTGCTGCTGACGGTCGTATTCAGTCCGTTGATCGTGATCTGGGTGCTGGGGCTCGGGCAGTGGTGGGCGGGCCACTATTACCGCAGGCTGCGATGCGAGCTCGACGACCGGCACCTCAATTTCAGCAAGGGCATCCTGTTTCAGGTCGAGAAGACGATTCCGCTGGAGAACATCCAGGACGTCACCTTCATCGAGGGCCCGCTGATGCGCCGGTTCAATCTGAGCATCCTGCGGATCGAAACCGCGGGGCAGAGTCCGGGGCAGGCGCACAACATGCAACTGGTCGGGATCATCGATGCGCACCGGGTCCGCGACGAGATCCTGCGTCGCCGTGAACGGATGCGCAGACAGCCGGTGGGCGCCAGCGCCGCGGAGGCCGACGATCGGCAATTGCAGGCGTTGCATGCGATCCGCGAGCGGCTGGATGAGATCGCCGCGCTGCTGCGCGATCGCGGCAGCGCCTGATCGTCGCGGCTGCGTCGTTTACAGCGCCGGCAGGATCTTCTCCATCAACAGCTTCGCGGTGATCCGGTGCGGCTGCTGGACGTCGAAGTTGGTGGTGGTGATCACCACCACGACGCGCTGCTCGGGGAAGACCTGCACGGTGTTGCCGCCGGCGCCGTTCATCGCGTACGACGCCCAGACCTTGCCCGCGACCGGGAACTGCATGCGCCACCACAGGTAGCCGTATTCGACGCCGTCGTCGACGCGGGCGTGCGGGGCGATCGAGGTCTTCACCCAATCGGCGGGCATCACCTGCCTGCCGTCGTGGCGACCGCCGTCGAGATACAGCTGGCCGAGCGCGAGCAGATCGCGGCTGCGCAGGCCGAGTCCGCCGCCGGCCTGCGGCAGGCCGAGCGGGGAGAACTGCCATTCCGGCTTCTCGATGCCCAGCGGCGCGAACAGCCGGCGTTGCGCATAGGCGTCCAAACGTTCGCCGACCGCGCCCTGGATCGCGGCGCCGAGCGTGGTCACGCCGGCGGTGCAGTAGCGGAAGCTGCGGCCGTAGGGCGAATCCGCGGGTTTCGGCATCCATGCGGGAAAGCCCTGGATCGGCAGGTCGAGATAGAAGCCGACCCAGTCCTCGACCAGATACATCCGTTCTTCGTTGCCCCGCGAGAACTGGTTCTCGTCGTGGCATTCCAGCAGCGAGGACATCGTCGCCAGATCCTCGAAGCTGATCTTCGCCTTGCGCGGATCGGGATTGACGATGGCGGGTCGTGCGCCGAGATACGGCAGCATCGGCGCCTGCGCGTTCGGGATCTTGCCGTCGGCGATGGCGAGGCCGAGCAGCATGCCGGCGACGGTCTTGGTCGCGGAACGGGTGTTGCGGCGGGCTTCGGCGCCGCCATCGTCGAAATAGCGTTCGTAGACGACGCGACCGTCGCGGGCGACCACGACGCTGGTGATCCGTTTGTAGTCGCCGGCCTCGATGGCGCGGGTCGTGGCGTCGAAACCGGCGGGCGTGGCAGCAGGCGATGCGGGCGCGGGTGCGGGATTCACCGCGAAGGCAACGGTGGAGGCGAGCCCACAGACAAGCGTGCAGGCGGTGAGCGGCAGAAGGCGGTGCATGGGCGTGTCTCCGGGGCGAGCGACTAGGCTAACAGCCGCGCCGTCTGCCGCGTTGTACGCACTGAACCATGCGCATCCCGAACCACGCGCACCTTGTGGTGAGACCTCAGTCGATGCGACGCCAGGCGGCCGGCGTGCAGCCGAAGGCTTCGCGGAACGCGCGGCTGAAGTGGCTGGCGTCGGTGTAGCCGGCCTGCGCGGCGATGTCGGCGAGCGAACGTTTGCGGTCGCGCAGCAGCGCCGCGGCGCGTTCCAGCCGGCATTCGCGCAGGTATTCGCCGGGCGAACGGCCGTAGCGGCGGCGAAAGGTGCGCGCGAACGCCACCGGATGCACGCCGGCGATCCGCGCCAGTTCGTCGATGCGCGGCGGATGCGCGCAGTCGTCGCGCAGCCGGTCGCGGGCGCGCGCCAGCCACGCCGGGCCGTCGTCGCGCGCCATCCGCTGCCGCTGCTGCAGGGTGTCGAAGAGGTGCGCGATCCCGGCTTCCACCGCCAGCGGCGAACACGCGTCCCAGCGATGCAGTTCGCGGCGCAGCGCGAAGGCCGCGCGTTCGCCGAACGCGTCCGCCCGCACCGGGTCCTCGGGCAGCGTGCGCCCGGCCAGCGCCGTGGCGGGCATCGAGACGGTGAGGAAGCGTCCCTCCAGGCCGCGGAAACAGTCGCGGTGGGTGGTGCCAGGCGGGTTGTAGATCAGCGCCGGCGTGGAGCACACCGCGGGCATGCCGCGGGCGCGGCTGACATAGCGCCCGCCCAGCACCAGCACGAAGTGCGCGTCGGTGTGGGTATGGGTTTCGATCTCGTGCTCCGGCACCGTCGGCTGCAGTTCCGCCAGGGCGATGTCGTGCGCGCGCTGCCGGCGTTCGACATCGCCATAGAACATGCCGGGGTGGAACGTCTTCATGCGCGGGCGGTGGCCGGTGCGGCGTTGCGCCGAGTCTGCGCCGTCCCGCGCCGATGCTCGCGTGTCGTTGGTCACGCGGACCCGTGCTAGCGTTGCCCGGGTCTGCGGGGAGGAGGCGCGCATGCGGGAATCCAGGTCCGGTCCGGGGGGCATCCGTCCGTTCGCGGCGTTCTCCGCCGCGTTGCTGTTGTCGGCCTGCGCCAGCCTGCAGCCGGCGCGCAATCCGCCGGCCGCGCCGGCGGCCGATCGCGCGGCGCAGTACCGGGTGCAGAACATGGCCCGCGGGGAGGGCAATTCCGACACGCTGCTGCTGAGCCTGACCTTCTCCGGCGGCGGCATGCGTTCGGCCGCGGCCTCGTATCACCTGCTGGATGCGCTGCGGCGGCAGCCGGTGCGCATCGACGGCCGCGACACCACGCTGCTGCGGGAGGTCGATTTCATCTCCGCGATCTCCGGCGGCAGTTTCACCGCGGCGTACTACGCGCTGCATCGCGACCGCTTCTTCGAGGATTATCCGGCGCGCGTGCTGCGGCGCGACCTGCAGGGCGAGGTGCTGGGCGCGGTGCTGCGGCCGCGGCGCGCGTGGGCGCTGTCGAGCCCGTTCTATGGCCGTGGCGATCATCTGGCCGCCGTGCTCGACGACACGCTGTTCGCCCGGGCGACCTTCGCCGACATGCCGCGCGAGCGGCCGTTCGTGCGCATCGGCGCCACCGACATGCTCGATGGCCGCCGGGTGGAATTCACCCAGGAGAACTTCGACGATCTGTGCAGCGATCTCGCGCCGGTGCCGGTGGCGCGCGCGGTCGCCGCCTCGGCCGCGGTGCCCGGCATCTTCAGTCCGGTCAACGTGGCCGATTACAGCGACACCGGCCAGTGTCCCGACAGCGTCGAGCCGCGGCGCTATCGGCATCTGATCGATGGCGGCGTGGCCGACAATCTCGGCATCACCGGGCCGCTGCAGGCGATCGGCCGCTACAACGGGCTGGTGAACACGCTGCGCCGTTTCGGCTATCGCGGCATCCGCAGCTACGCGATCGTGGTGCTCAACGTCGAAAGCAATCCTTCCGATCCGCGGGACGGCGCGCCGCGGATCCCGGGGCTGTGGCGCACCGTCAACGCCGCGATCAATGGCAACATGCGCATGGATTCGGAAGAACTCGCGGCCACCCTGCGTCAGCGCATCGTGCAGTGGCAGGATCAGATCGCGCGCGATCCGGACGCGGTGCGCAGCGGCGTGTTCGCGACCGCGCGGCCGCGCGTGTTCCTGATCGAGATCGGGTTCGACAAGGTCGCCGATCCGGTGTTGCGCAAGCGCCTGCAGTCGATGCCCACCGCGCTGCGTCTCAGCGCCGAGGACGAGTCGACGATCGCGCGCTTCGTTCACGACGCGCTGCGCGACTCGGTGGAATATCAGGCGATGCTGCGTGCGTTGGCGGAAGAGGACGCGGCATTCGCGGCGCGCGGCGAGGAGATGGTTCCGTCGCCGCCTGCGGAAGATCCGGCGCAGCGACGCGCGCTGCAGCAGGCCTACGACACGGCGGCCGGCGGACCCTCCGCCGATGTCGATGCCGGCTCCGCCCCCGCCCCGGCAGGCGACCCCGTGCCCAGGTGAGTGGCGACGCTTCGAGACCGTTGCTCTGGCGAGAATCGGTCCTCGAAGGGTGGAATCGCGCCCGGCGATTCCACCCCCGCAACCGAACACCTGCTGTCGCAGGTCCTTCAGCGGTCTGCCGGGCCGTCAGCCCACCAGCAACCGGTTCATCCGCGCGATGAACGCGGCCGGATCGTCGAGTTGTCCGCCTTCGGCCAGCAATGCCTGCTCGAACAGCAGCTCGGCATAGTCCGCGACGCGGGCCTCGTCGCCCTGCGCCGTCTGCAGGCGCTGCAGCAGCGCGTGTTCCGGATTGATTTCGAGGATCGGCGCCGAGGCCGGCGCATCCTGGCCCAACGACTTCATCAACCTCTGCATCTGCAGCGACATTTCGTACTCGTCGAGCACCAGGCACGCGGCGGAATCGACCAGCCGGTTGGACACGCGGACATCCTTCACCTTGTCGCCGAGCGCGGTCTTGATGGTCTCCACCAGCGGCGCCGCGGCCTTCGCGGTTTCCTCGTGCTTCGCCTTGTCCTCGGGGCTGCCGAGCTTGTCCAGGTCGATCTCGCCCTTGGCCACGTTGCGCAGTCGCTTGCCGGCGTACTCGTGCAGGTAGCTGGACATCCAGTCGTCGATGCGTTCGTGCATCAGGATGACTTCGACGCCGCGCGCCTTCAGCGCTTCGAGCTTGGGATGATGGCGCGCCGCGTTCCAGCCGTCGGCGGTGAGGTAGTAGATCTCCTCCTGCAGACCGGTCATCCGCCCGATGTAGTCGTCCAGCGACACGCGCTCGTCGGCGTTCGCGCTGCGGGTGGTGGGGAAGCGCAGCAGCTTGAGCACGCGCTCGCGATTGGCGGTGTCTTCGGCCACGCCTTCCTTCAGCGTCGCGCCGAATTCCTTCCAGAAGGTCGTGTACTGTTCGGGCTCGTCGCGCGCGATCTTCTCCAGCTGATCCAGCACGCGCTTGCTCAGCGCGCCGCGGATGCGCTCCACCTGACGGCTTTCCTGCAGCAGCTCGCGGCTGACGTTCAGCGGCAGATCGTCGGAATCGACCACACCGCGCACGAAACGCAGATAGGCCGGCAGCATCTGCTCGGCGGCGTCCATGATGAAGACGCGTTTGACGTACAGCTTCAGGCCCTTGCGCTCGTTGCGTCCGGCATCGAAGTCGAACGGGGCGTGCGCCGGCAGGTACAGCAGCGAGGTGAAGTTCTGATTGCCTTCGACCCGGTTGTGGGTCCAGGCCAGCGGATCGCTGAAGTCGTGCGAGAGATGCTTGTAGAAGGCCTTGTAATCGTCGTCGCTCAGCTCGGTCTTCGACCGGGTCCACAGCGCCGACGCCTGGTTCACGGTCTCGAGTTCCGGGGCCTGCGGTTCGGCGCCGTCCTCGGTCTGCGCGGCCGGCGCTTCCATCCGGATCGGGAAGGCGACGTGGTCGGAATAGGTGCGGATCAGCGAGCGCAGTTTCCACGACTGCAGGTAGTCGCCGGCGTCCTCGCGCAGATGCAGGCGCAGGGCGGTGCCGCGCGGGGTGTCGTCGGGCGCGGACTCGAGCGTGAACTGGCCGTCGCCCGACGAACGCCAGATCCAGGCGTCGCCGTGACCGGCGCGGCGGCTGGTGACCTCGATGCGGTCGGCGACGATGAAGGCCGAATAGAAGCCAACGCCGAACTGGCCGATCAGCTGGGCGTCGACCTTGCCGCCGGCGGCGAGGCTTTCGAGGAAGCGCTTCGTGCCCGAATGCGCGACCGTGCCGAGGTTGTGCATCAGTTCCTCGCGCGACATGCCGATGCCGTTGTCGCGGATCGTCAGCGTCCGCGCATCGGCGTCGACGAGCACGTCGATCGCCGGATCGCCGCCCCCGGCCAGCAGGGCCGGCGCCTCGATCGCCTCGAACCGCAGCTTTTCGCAGGCGTCGGAAGCGTTGGAGATCAGTTCGCGGAGGAAGATGTCCTTGTTCGAATACAGCGAATGGATGACCAACTGCAGCACCTGCTGCACATCGGCCTGGAACGCGTGGGTCTCGACCTGGGGGCCGGTCTCGGGCGCGGCGGGGGTGTCGGTGCTCATCCGGAAGCTCCTGGGAAAGCGGTGGAACGAAGGAATGCCGGGCAGATTGGGGCTGGCGCCGCGTTTTCAAGGCGCGCGGCCGTAAGACCCCGCGCACCGGGCGGACCGGACCGGCAGGCAGAGCGCGGACGCCGGGAATGCGGCGGAATCCCGCCGCCGTCGTCGTGCCCGCAACGGCATCCGCCACGGACGCGGAAGCGCCGCGGCGAATGGAGGACCGCGCTTCGCCGCAGGTCGGCGAAGCGCGTCGTGCGCGGGTGTCGCGCTCAGAACACCTTCATCAGGAACCGCTGGGTGTTCTTGCCGCCCTGCATGGTGCCGGCGGGAGACCCGATCCAGAAGTTCAGATTGAAATTGTCCTCGTCGTCCTGATAGACCTTGCCGACCGGGTGCCGTCCCGCGCCCGCGATCGTGACGCCGAGATGATCGGCGTACACGCCGTAGTGCAGGGGCAGCATCGGAAAGTCGGTCATCAGTGTCGAAAGCGCCGGCGGGTTGTCGAAATGGCAGGTGACCATCCACGACCCGTTCGCGGACACCGAATTCGGGAAGATGCTTCCGGAGAATCCGTTGTTGTTGTTCGTGTCCTCGTTGTCCTGGTATCGGATCACGCGCCGTGCGCTGATCGGGCAGCTCATGCCGAAGCTCTGCACGGCATAGGCGCCCGTGAAGAAGGGCGCCAGCTGTGCGTCCATGGGCGCGAACAGATTGGTCGCGGCGATGTCCAGCTTGCAGAACCGCCAACGGGTGTCGTTGGTGGACGCGGTCGTGCCGATCCAGCCGCTGCGCCCGTTGTTGTTGGCGTTGTTCTCGTCGTCCATGGAGATCTGCACGAAACCGTAGGGCGACGGACAGTAGGCGAGTTCGGGAATCACGCCGATTTCGGTCGTATGCCCTTCCAGCCACCACCACCAGGAGCCACGCCCGTTGGCGGGCACCGCGACGTAGCGGGTCTGCGCCCCCTGGTCCATCGGTGCGCAGGGGCCATCGATGCCGATGGCGCGGCAATACAGCAGGGCGATGGTTTCGCCTTCCTCCTGCAGCAACCGATCGGCCGGGATGCCTCCGGCGTCCTTGTAGCGCTGGTCGAGTTCGAGCAGATGCGCGAGGAACGCTTCCACCGCCGCCGGTGGCCGTTTCTCGGCCGCCAGCGCGGCGGACGCCTGATCGGACAGTGGCGGCGATCCTTCCGCCGAGGCGTCCGGAGAGAGGAAGGCGGACGACACGCACGCGAGCGTCAGCGCGGCGTGCATGAAGCGCAACGGGTTCTTCATGATGGGAAGCTCCTGGGTTGGAAAGAGAGAGGGTCGTTCTTGGTGCGGATGGCGGCGCACGCCCATGCGGCGAGGCATGAGCCGGGGGCGGAAGGGAATCCGGTCACTTGGGCAGCGTGTCGAGGTCGTGCCATGTCTTCGTGCAGGCGCGGTACTGCACCACCAGCGGCGGATTGGGCTGGTTCGGGGGCGGGTAGAGATAGGCGTTGAGCTGGGTCGTACAGCCGTTGTAGGTCGAAGCGCTGATCGACACCATGGCCGTGCTGCCGGTGGCGGGGATGAAGATGCGCACCCAGGCATCCCACGTGTATGTGGCGGCGGCGAGGGGCGGACTCACGCACAGCGCGAACAGGCCGGCGAGCAACAGCGAGCGATGAAAACGAGGCATGACGAAGTCTCCTGTGGAAGCCGCATCGGCGGCGGGACGCCCGGGTCCGGAGTGATCTCCGGGCCGTGGAACGTGCGCCCCACGCTAGGTTCCGGTGAGGTCCGACACGAGGCCGAAGCCGGGGACAACCCGGGTCGATGCCAGGGAGATATCGGTGTCCGACGAGGCCTGTCGGCGCTTGTTCGACCAACAATCAAAGGGTTGCGCGCGAATCCTGCCCGGGTTGGGCCCGGCTATTCGCTGGCTGTGCACGGCTGGGGCTTTCTAGGATGAGTCTTCCGCCCACTGGAGCCCGCGCATGACATCGATGTCCCGAGACGACACTCTTTCCCCCGCACGTCGCGATGCGACCGGCCAGACGGCCGGCAAGGCGAGGGTGACCACCGCCGTCGCGCTGATCGCGGCGATGCTCGGGGGCAGTGCGGCAGCGCACGACAGTCCGCATGCGCATTGGTGTCCCGTGGGTGATCCGTCGCCGGCACCTCCCGCGGTGGTCGTCGTCGGCCACTTCGACTTCACCGGATCGCAGATGCGCATCCTGGCGCAGCAGTTGGCGAACAAGCCGGGCAGCTGCGGTCAGGTCGATCACCCGGACGCATGGTTGTGCGCCATGCAGATCGCCGAGAATTACTGCCAATCGCTGTCCGAATCGCAATCGCTGGATCAGGTCGCGTTGCCCGTGTTCGCCGGCCCGCAGACCATGCTCAACGACGATCATCACCAGAGCTATCAGCTGGCGGCCGGCCTTTACGGGGCATGCGTCGTCTGCGCGCCGCAGCTTGAAACCCCGGCAACCCAGCAGGATTGACCGGGCGGCCGATCATGCCTCGTAGGCGCCGCGCCGACAGTGCGCGAGCACGTCGTCGACGCCGCGTTGCAACCGATCGCGCGCGTCGGCGTCGAGGGCGCAATGTCCGAGCACGAAATACACCGTGCGCAGGACATCGCGCCATCGGGGCCTGCGCGGGAGCTGCGAAAGCGTCAGATAGCGTTCCATCGCGCGTGCGCGCAGGCGTCCGTCGTCGATGCCGATGCGCCAGATCCGGCTGCGTTCCGCCAGCTCGATGCGATTGGTGCCCGTGCTGCGTTCCCAGTGCTCGATCGTGGCCAGCATCAGCTCGACCAGGGTGCGGCGATAACGCTTCTCCGCATCCTCTTCGGCGTCGGACAGCGTCTCCGTGAGGTCCGTCATGGCGGTGGATGCTGTCGTCGTGGCGCGATCACTGTCCTCGGGCGCATGCGGGTCGAGCGTCAAAAGCGTCCCGGACGTCGCGGCCTGCAGTGTGAGGATCAGGACGCCGGCATCTTCCTGCCACTGGATGATGCGCGCATCGAGGATCGGACCCGCGGTGCCGGCGACGCGCAGTGCGTCGCTGCGGCCTTCCTCGATGTCGTACACCGCCTGCGTCCAGCGCATGCGGTCGGCGGGATCGATGCGATCGCCGAATGCCATCCCCAGCAGCGAGGATTCGTCCACGCCGAGCAGCGTGCAGGCCGCGGGATTCGCAGCCAGCACGTGACCGTCGCCGTCCAGCAGGCATACGGCCCCGTCGCGCGTCGCCAGCAGTGCGCGCAACAGGCGACGATCGATCCGCAGCGCTTCGGCCTCGCTGCGATAGCGTTGCAGCGCTTCCTCGTAACGGGCCTGGCGTGCGGCGGCCTGCTCCCTCGTGCGCTGGCCGCGGCGCAATGCCAACAGGCCGGCGATCAGTACCACCGCGAGCGCGATCAGCGCCGCGACGCCTGCCCACAGTCGTCTTTGCCGGCGCTCGGCCTCCAGGGTCGCGATCCTGCGTTCGCGTTCGACCGCTTCGAGACGACTGCGCTGCCATGCGATCCGCTGGTCGAAGCGCGCCTGCGCGTCCAGCCTCTCGGCCTCCTTGGCTTCACGCAGGGCCGCCAGCGCCTCGGGCAACGCGCCGACATCCGCCAGGGCCATCGCACGCTCTTCGAGCAACGCGATCCGCTGCGGATCGCCGTCGGGCAGCGTCGCCAGCGTCCGGCTCAAGGTGGCGATCGCGGCCGGCGCATGTCCATCGGCACGCTCGACCCGCGCCGTCTGCAATTGCAATATCGGCGGCGATACTAACCGATAGCGCGTCGCGAATGCGAGGCCCTCGGCGCACCATCGTCGCGCCGCTTCCAGGTCGCCCTCCTGCAACGCGGCGCGGGCCAACCCGGCGTAGACGCGCAACCGATAGGGACGATGGCCCTGCTGGCGGAAATCGCGCATGGCGCGGGTCAGCAGCGCGATCGCCGCCTTCGTATCGCCATGGTCCAACGCCATGAGACTCATCGTTTCCATGGTGTGCGCGGCTTCGACGTCGTTGCCGCTGCGTCGATAATGATCGATCGCCTCGCGGTAGTAGCGCAGCGCGCGCTCATGATCGTTCTGTTCGCGGTAAAGGTCGCCGAGGTTGTTCAGCACAGAGCCGATGTCCGCACTGCCGTCCGCACGCTGCATCGACAGACTCCGCTCGAGCGATTGCTGCGCGCCCTCGAAGTCCCCGAGACGCAATCGCGCGGCCCCGATGTTCTTGAGCTGCTTCGCGATGCCCGGACGGAACCGATGTTGCTCCGTGATCTCCAGCGCGCATTCGAAGGCCTCCAGTGCCTCGGGAACGCGTTCCTGCCGATAGTCCAGGACGCCGTAACGACGCACGGTCTCGTACCGCGTCTGCCAGTCGCCACCCGCCGATCGCACGCTGGCGCAGGCCAATCCGGTGTCGGCGTGCTCGAATTCTCCGGCCTTGATCCGGGCATCGATCGCCGCGAACAGCCGCTCGGCGGCATCCGGACCGGTGATCGATGCGTCCGCGTGCGTGCAACGCAGCGCCCCGTCGGCCGCGATGTCCCGGAAGCGCTTGCACGCCGGCTCCGCCGCATGGGCGGTCGATGCATTCGCCATGACCATGAACAAGGACGCGGCGAAGAATACGCCCCCGATCATGCGGACGGCGCTGGGCTTTTCTTCCATGGATGATGCTCTCTGCGCATGATGTTGCGGGGCTCGCCGGAACGGTGTCGGCGAACGCCGATGAGCGCGCCGGAAACGAAAGGTCGCATCGAATGCCTGCGCATTGTTCCGGAAGAAGGGGCAACCGCGAATCCCTCTCCCTGTTGCCGCGTGGAGGTTTCGAACAACAGGCCTGTGATCGCGAGCCGTGGGTGGCATGGACGATTCTGCGTCCCTGAAGGGCGAAAGCCCCCGTGCGCGGAGCAATGCCCGAGCGCCACGCGCGGTGCCATGGCCGGTAATCCCGGCTGACGGGTTGTCCGAAGTAAAAGTGGCGCGCCTGGAGGGGTGAGTGCTTGCGTTTGCGCGCCACTGGCGCGTGCAAGCACGAACGCCCGCGCGCGGGCCGGTAATCCCGGCTGACGGGTTGTCCGAAGGAAAAATGGCGCGCCTGGAGGGATTCGAACCCCCGACCAACGGCTTCGGAAGCCGCTACTCTATCCGGCTGAGCTACAGGCGCGTGCCGGCTATTCTCCCCGATTCGGGCGAGCGACGCGAGCCTCCCCCCCGTCGCGTCGTCCCGAGCATGAGCGAAACCCACGACATTTCCGCTGAAATCCCGGTCTGGCGCGAGCGATTGGGCCAGTACTGGGCCCTGGTCCGTGGCGACCGCCCCATCGGCTGGCTGTTGCTGCTGTGGCCGACCTGGTGGGGGCTGTGGCTGGCCGCGGAGGGCGTTCCGCCGTGGTGGACCCTGGTCGTGTTCTCGCTGGGGGTCTGGTTGACCCGATCCGCCGGTTGCGTGATCAACGACTACGCCGACCGCTGGCTGGACCCGCAGGTCGAGCGCACGAAGGGGCGTCCGTTGGCCACCGGTGCGGTGCGCGGGCGCGAGGCGCTGGCGGTGTTCGCGGTGCTGATGCTGGTCGCGTTCGGGCTGGTGCTGACGATGAACCGGCTCACCGTGCTGCTGAGCGTGGGTGGCGTGTTCCTGGCGGCCAGCTACCCCTACCTCAAGCGTTACACCTATCTCCCGCAGGTCTATCTCGGATTGGCGTTCGGCTGGGGCATTCCGATGGCGTTCGCGGCGATCCGCGGCGAAGTGCCGCCGATCGCCTGGGTGCTGTACGTCGCCAACATCTTCTGGACCACCGGCTACGACACCTGGTATGCGATCGTCGATCGCGAGGACGACCTTCGCGCCGGCTCGAAATCCACCGCCATCCTGTTCGGGGATCTCGATCTGGTCGCGCTCGGCGTGCTCTATGTGCTGTTCTTCCTCGGCCTGTGGCTGATCGGTCGCCAGGCCGGGCTCGGCCTCGCGTACTGGGTCGGTTGCGGCGTCGCGCTGTTGCTCGTCGGTTACCAGTTCGCGATCGGGCGCACGCGCGAGGGTGGGGCGTGTTTCAGGGCGTTCTTGAATAATCATTGGGTCGGCATGGCTGTATTCGTCGGCCTTGCCGTGGCGTTGTGGATGAAGGGCTGACGCGAAACGCTCGTGCCTCAGCGCTCGTTGGCCGCGCGCGCGGCCCGATGCTCGTCGCACGTCTGGCGCGTCCCGGGCGGGTCGGCATGGCCGTATTCGTCGGTCTTGCCGTGGCGTTGTGGATGAAGGGCTGACGCGAAACACTCGTGCCTCAGCGCTCGTTGGCCGCACGCGCGGCCCGATGCTCGTCGCACGTCTGGCGCGTCCCGGGCGGGGTCGGCATGGCCGTGTTCGTCGGCCTTGCCGTGGCGTTGTGGATGAAGGGCTGACGCGAAACGCGCGTGCGTCAGCCGTCGTCGACCGCACGCGCGGCCCGATGTTCGTTGTACGTCCGGCGCGTCCCGGGCGGGTCGGCATGGCCGTGTTCGTCGGCCTTGCCGTGGCGCTCTGGATGAAGGACTGACGCGCGGCCCGTGAATGCAGGGCGCTTCCGCTTCAGGGCAGCGCGATCGTCATCGCATCCATCACCTTCGGATCCGTCGCCGCGCCACCGCCGAAGGTGTTGCCCGACGCTTCCGGTGCCAGCGGCCGGAAGCCGCCGTCGTAGTCCCAGGTCGTGATGTGGATGCGCGCGCCGGAGAGATCGGCGCCCGCCAGCGCGCGCGCCGGTAGGGTCCAGGCGATCGTGTTCGCCTCGCGATCCACGTCCACGCGCGCGGCGGTGGCGGCGACGGTGCCGTCGGCGCTCGCCGAGGCGCCTTCGGACGTGAACAGCGCGTTCGACCAGCCCCAGGTCCGCAGGCGCAGATGCCAGCGCATGCCGTCGGGCAGATCCGCGTTCTGTTGCGGCATCGCGACCGCGCCGCCGGGTCGGCCGGGCAGTTCGATGAACACGCTGAAGGCGACATGGTCGAATCCCAGCAGCGGATTCCATTCCGAGACCAGCGTCGGCAGGGTCAGTCGCAGGCGCAGCGCATCGCCGGAGCGCCAGACCTCGGCGCCGCGCAGGTCGCCCGGGCGCCGGCTGCGCCATCCCTCGCCGTCCGGGTAGACGTAGCGACCGCTGGGGCCGTTGTCGTCGCCGGTCGGGTCGTCGACCAGCGCGAGCCGCGTCCAGGCGCGATCGACGCGGAAGCGGTGCGCCGCCGACGCGGTCGACGTCTCCGCGTCCCAGACGACCACGCGATGTCCGGTCGCGGGATCGATCATGTCGTCGGTGCGCACGGTCGCCCGCCAGCGGCCATCGCGTCCGACCGGCACGGTCTGCGCCGCCGCCAGATCGCCGTCGACGACGATCCGAATCGCAGTCGCTCCCGATGCGCGTCCCGACAGCGCGAGATCGCCGGTCGTGGTGGTGTCGGCCGGGTCGATCGCAAGCGTCGGACGGCCTGTGTCCAGTCCGGCTTCCGCGTCCGGCGCGTCGACGCCACCGGTCAGCCACACCAGGGCGCTGCGCGGCGGCAGGATCAGATGGATCGGTGCCTCATCACGGATCACCAGCGCCGATGGTGCGGCGCCGAGGCCGTAGCGGGGGCGCAACCGCGTACCCGACGGCAATCCGGTGTCGAGTCCGTCGAGCAGGCTCGGATGATCGGCGGTGTTGAACACCACCAGCGCGGTTTCGCCCTCCCATTGCATCGTCCAGGCGATCGCGCCCGGTGTCGCCGCGTTCGCCGCGCGCACGGTCGGCGTGCCGCGCGAGAAGACACGATGTTCGCGGCGCAGCGCGGCGATCTCCGCGATGTAGCGGTACAGCGGTGCGCGGGTGTCGAAGCGGTCTCGACCGCCCGATCCGTAGCCGCCCGAGAACATCGAGGCGCGCTGTTCGCGGAAGCCCTGCTCGGTGCCGTAGTAGAGGGTCGGCATGCCCGGCAGGGTCATGATCGCCAGCAGTGCCTGCTTCAGCCCGGCCTCGTCGCCGCCGGCGAGGAAGCGATCGACATCATGGTTGTCGACGAAGGTCGACATCCGCCAGGGATCGGCATGCACCCGCATCATGCTGCCGATGCGATGCGCGAGCTCGTCCGGCGGATGACGACGCGCGAAGACATCGCCCAGCGTGCCGTAGAGCGGAAAGTTGATCATGCCGGGCAGCCGCTGCCGGCCGTCGTCGCCGCGCGCATAGGATTCGATCTTGCGCGCGACCGTGTCCTCGTACGGCCGGTCGACGCCGAAGCCCTCGCCGAACAGATGGAATGCCGGCTTTCCGGCATCCGCCGCGACCCTGCGCATGCCCGGCGCCTTCGGGTCGTCGCCATGCACGAAATCCTCGAAGAATTCCGGGCGCACGTGGAAGACCGTGTCGACCCGGAAGCCGTCGACGCCGACCTCGCGGATCCAGTACGCATAGCTGTCGCGCAATGCGGCCTGCACTTCCGGATGTTCGGTGTTCAGATCGTCGAGGTCTGCCAACTGCCAGTCCAGTTGCTGCGCGCGGTCGGCGTGATCGCGGATCGGCGGATTCCAGTGATAGATCGCGGCGCGGCGATCGCGCGCCCGGCGCACATCGTTGCGATCGAACGGCGCCTGCGTCGGTGCGGTGGCGCCGTCGGCGTCCGGACGCAGTTCGAAATGCCGCCACGGCCGCGCCGGATCGAAGGCGCCGCGCCAGCCGTGATAGTCGGCGACGTGGTTCACCACCACGTCCTGCACCAGCAGCATGCCGCGTCCATGCATCGCGTCGGCGAGTCGGCGGTAGTCCGCGAGCGTGCCGAAATGCGCATCGACCGCCTTGAAGTCGCGCGCCCAGTAGCCGTGATAGCCGCCGAACTGCGCCGCTTCGCTCCACCACCGGTTCGCCACCGGCGGCGTGATCCACACCGCGGTCACGCCGAGTCCCTGCAGATAATCCAGCCGCCGCTCCACGCCGACCAGATCGCCGCCGGAGAATCGGCGCGGATCGGCCGGGTCGTATTCGCCCCGGCCCTGATCGTTGTTGCGCGGATCGCCATCGTCGAAGCGGTCGATCATCACCAGCGACAGGATCTGGTCGCGCCAGTCCGGCGCAGCGGCGGGCGGGGTCGGCGGCGCGGCGTGCGCCGGGCCCGCCAGAAGGGTGCACAACAGGGCGGCACAGGCCGGGCCCGGCGTGGAGATCGAGAGACGCGAGGGAGAAGAAAGCGGCATCGACAGGATCCGGAATGGCGGCCGGGAGCGCGTGCGGGCGCGATGGCAACGCCGTCATTTCACCTTGATTTCGCGTCCATGACCCTGATTTGACCGGGTTTTTTCATGAATACGTATGCAGCCGGCTTCCCCCCGACCGGGCACGGACTACCATCGCGGCTGCATGCCGGGGACAGGCTGGACGCCGGACATGCCGGGAACTGCGGAGCTCTCGCATCTCAAAGGAGAATCGCGCATGGACCTGCCAACGAATTCCAGTTGCTGTGGAGGGGATCCATGCAGCCTTTGAAACGAAACCTGTTGAGCGTCGCGCTGGCGTCGGCCACGCTCATGCTGGTCAACAATGCCTACGCGCAATCGACCGAGCAGAACCAAGACACCGGAGCCAACGATCTCGACACCATCAAGGTGGTCGGTATCCGGGGCAGCATCGAGCGCTCGACCGAAGCCAAGCGCGAGGCGACCTCGATCGTCGAGTCGATTTCGGCCGAAGACATCGGCAAATTGCCCGACACGTCGATCGCGGACTCCCTGGCCCGTCTCCCGGGCCTGACCGCCCAGCGTTTCGGCGGCCGGCCGCAGGAAATCAACATCCGCGGTTTCTCCGGCGACTTCTCCACGACCACGCTGAACGGTCGCGAGCAGGTCAGCCTCGGCAACAACCGTGGCGTCGAATTCGACCAGTATCCGTCCGAACTCGTCAGCCAGGTCCTCGTCTACAAGACGCCCGACGCGCAACTCGTGGGCCAGGGTCTTTCCGCCACGGTCGATCTGCGCACGGTGCGTCCGCTCGCTTTCGGCAAGCGCGCCTTCGCGGCGAACCTGCGTGGCGATCAGAATCGCGTCGGTGACGAGAAGGAGAACGGCTATCGCGCCAGCTTCTCTTACATCGACCAGTTCGCCGACAACACCGTCGGTATCGCCTTGGGCTACGCCCATCTCAACAATCCCGGTCAGAGCAAGCAGTTCGGCGACGCCTGGGGTTACGACGGCAACGGCATTTTCGGCGGCGGCAAGCTGTACGACCTCGAGAACGACAACGAGCGCGACGGCCTGATGGGGGTGCTGGAGTATCGTCCGAACGATACCTACCATACCGTTCTCGACGTCTTCTACTCGAAGTTCGACAGGGAAGAGCAGAAGCGGGGCATGGAATTCGGTGCCGCTTTCGGCCCGGGGGCGGTTCCCGGAAGCACGCCCGCGAACGCCTCGTTCATCGGCGTCAATCCGGTGATCCGCAATGATTTCAATGCGACCTACGACGATCTGTTCGCGATCGGCTGGAATCACGAGCTGGTCCTGAACGAGCATTGGACCGCGCGCGCGGACGTCGGCTACTCGAAGGCCACCCGCAACGAGCGCATCCTCGAAACCTACGCCGGCGTCGATCCCGCCCTCGCGCGCGACACGCTGACCATGACGTTCGACAGCGACGGGTTCTTCAATCACGACTTCGGCTACGACTACGGCGACCCGAACATCCTGCGTCTCGGCGATCCGGGCGGTTGGGGCCAGGACGGCTACATCAAGGACTTCGAGGTCAAGGACAGTCTGACGTCGCTGCGCTTCGATTTCGAACGCACCTTCGACGACGGCATGTTCAGCAGCCTCGAATTCGGCGCCAACCTCACCGATCGCAACAAGAGTCGTGCGTCGAATGAGGCGTTCCTCGATCTGACGGCGTGCCTTGGTGGTGCGTCGCCCTCCTGCCCGGACGGCTTCTCGCAAGCCGTGCCGACGAATCTCGCGACGAATTCCGGGTTCAATGCATACGGCGTTCCGTCGATCTACGGCTACGACGCGCTGCGCGCCTATCACTCGGTCTACACGCGCCGCTCGAACGCCAACACCGACATCACCAACAAGAACTGGGACGTGAACGAACAGGTCACGACCGCCTACCTCCAGGCCAACATCAACACCGATCTCGGTTCGATTCCGGTGAAGGGCAATATCGGCATTCAGGCGGTCAGCGTCGACCAGTCGTCCAGGGGAACCGAGACGTTCCTCGGCAACGCATTCGGTCGTCCGCGCGAAGATGGCGCCGCCTACACCGACTTCCTGCCGAGCATGAACCTCTCGTTCACGCTGCCCTGGGAGCAGGTCGTGCGCGTCGCCGCGGCCCGTCAGGTCGCCCGTCCGCGCATGGACGACCTGCGTGCCAACAACAACATCTACATCGAGCGTGATCCCGGCAAAAATCCGTTGACAGGAGATGACAACGTACCGGATCCGCGCACGCCGGGCGATCCGAACAACCTGGTCGACTTCTGGCGGCGCGATGGCGGCAATCCGCAGCTCAAGCCCTGGCTCGCCAACGCCTACGACATCTCCTACGAGAAGTACTTCGCGGACAACAAGGGCTACGTCGGCCTCGCGTACTTCTACAAGGACCTCAAGACGTACATCTACAACGAACGCTCGGCTTTCGACATCAACAGTACCGTCGTCACGCCTGTCGACTACCCGACCGATCCGCTGCTGGTCCCGATCAGCAGCGTCGGCGCCTACACCCGTCCGGTCAACGGCGAAGGCGGCGTGCTGAAGGGGTGGGAGTTCTCGGTCTCGGTGCCGCTCGACATCCTGTGGGCGCCGCTGGAAGGCTTCGGTTTCGTCGGCAGCTACTCGGAGACCACGAGCAGCATCCAGCCGCTCGGCCCGACCCAGCCGGATCAGCCGCTGCCGGGTCTGTCGAAGTACGTGTCGAACCTCACCGTGTATTACGAGCGCTACGGTTTCTCCGCGCGCGTCGCGTCGCGCAGCCGTTCCGACTTCTTCGGTGAAGTCCAGGGCTTCGGCGGCGATCGCACGCGTCGCAACTTCACCGGCGAAACCGTGACCGACCTGCAGCTCGGCTACACCTTCCAGTCGGGCCCGCTCGAGAACTTCGGCATCCTGCTGCAGGTGAACAACCTCGAGAACGAACCCTTCCGTTCGCAGTTCGACGGCCGCTCCGACCGCCCGCGCGAGTACTTCGAATACGGCCGGACCTACCTGCTCGGCGTGAACTACCGCTTCTAAGCAACACTCTCGACAGGCGAGCGCTTGGCCCTTGTCCGGTCCCCCGCCGGACAAGGGCCTTTTTCTTTGTGCGTTCGCAAGAACGTCAGCGCGCGACTGCCGGCACAGTCCGTGCTTCGCGGCCGGCGTACAGTCCGGCTGTCCTGTCCGGGAGATCGGGATGCGTCCATCCCGCGCAATCGCCGATACCGTGCGCCGGTGCCTCCGGCTCGCGCCGCTCGCGGCCGTGGTCGGCATCGCTGGCGCGCAGGCGTCCGATCACGCTTCCGCTGTCCACCTCGTCGATCTGATCTTCGACTATCGCGCCCAGAACGGCGAGGCCGCGATTGCGCTGTCGCCGACGATGACGCGGGTCGCGGCCTCGCATGTCGCCGATCTCGAACGTCATCCGCCCGAGGGCAATTGCACCGCGCACAGCTGGTCGGACGACGGACCATGGTCGGCCTGTTGCTACACGCGGGATCATGTACAGGCGCGCTGCATGTGGGACAAGCCGCGAGAGCTCGGCGGTGGCGCTTACACCGGAGAGGGTTTCGAGATCGTCTGTCACAACGGCGACGGCATGACACCGGAGGCTGCGATGGCCTGCTGGCGTGGCAGTCCGTTGCATCATGACGTCCTGCTCAATCGCGGTCCCTGGCGCGACCATGACTGGCGCGCGCTTGGCGTCGCCATGTCGGCGCATTACGCCGTGATCTGGGTTGGGCGCGAATCGGAGCGCTGACGTGGTGTTCCGGCCATCGTGCGGGGAGAGCGAATGTAGACGTCCGCCGCAGGGACGCCGTGAAGATGATACCGATGTGATTCCGCAACGGGCCTTCTGCCGTGCCTCATGTCGCCGATACTGATGTCGATGCCGTCATCCGCCTGCACGATGAAAGGAGCGACCGCGATGAACACCCGCCACTGGTATGCCTGGCTGGACCTGATGCCGCCGAAGCCCGACGAGCTGCACGTCGTCGGCGATGTGGAAGTGGGTAATCCGGGCGTACAGGCCGAGCTGCACGAACGCGTGCCGCAGGGCATCAATCCGGCGATCCTCCAGTTGGACCTGCATCTCGTGCAGCGCCCCGGCGTGTGGCCGCAGGTGACCAGCTCGGCGCAGTGTCGTTACGACCGCGTCATCCGACCGGGCATGCCCGCCTATTCGCAGGTGGAGATCTTTCAAGGCGGTGCGCAGATCGCGCTGATCGATATCGACATCGTGCACTGAGCCTGGCGCACGATCGCAGTGCGCGGCGCATGGTCGATGCGACGCGAGAGACATCGATCGCGTGAATCGATTCGCGACAGACGATCGATGCTTCCATCGTGAGCGATGCCTTGCGTCATGAAGACCGCGGTTCACGTGGCATCCTGCCGACAGCAGAAGCGCGAAGGAGATTGACTTCCGATGCGCCATGCGAACAGACTCGAAACAGGAAGTCCCGGATCGCATCCCACAGGGGGAATGCCGGATGGCCAGGGCAGGCGCAGCGCGATTCATCGCCGCATCGCTGATCGCGATCGCGGTTTGCAGCGCCGGTCCCGTTCTCGCCCACGGCGGCGGCCTCGACAAACACGGCTGTCATCACGACCGCAAACGCGGTGGCTATCACTGCCACGGCGGAGATTCCGCGCCCGCATCGCGCGCGACCCCCGATCCCTACGACGTTTCGCCCTCGCGGCTCGCACCCTCTCGTTTCACGCCAAACACAAATTCAGGTGCCTTCGCGAACTGCAGCGAAGCCCGCGCCGCGGGCGCCGCGCCCGTGCGTCGCGGAGATCCGGGTTACGGACCGCATCTGGATCGTGATGGGGATGGTGTGGGGTGTGAGCCGAGGCGGAGATGATGCGCGAAGAATAAGAAAAACGTGATGCGGATATACACCGACATTCAGATACATGGAGCATAGACATGGACATGCGGAAAGGGCTGGTGCTGTGCCTGATCGTCGCGGCGTTTTCGGCTACGGCTCAAGAAAGACAGGCGGATGTTCCAACGAGCGAGTCAGTTGGCGCCGAAGTGGCGGCAACAATTGGTGATATGCAACGACAACAAGACGAACTTCGTGCAAAGGACGAAGAAATCAAGAGATTGAAAGAGATCCTCAGTGAATTGGATAGATCGTCGATCAATTTGGCAACGATCATCGATGAGAGGATAACTGAAACAACAGCGACATTTGTTTTCAAGACGAACGCTTACGGAAGAGTCGCGGTTCGTGTTTCAAGCGATGGCGGATATGAACAAACTCTTGAATCGAACGACCGCGAGCATGCTGTTGGATTCACGGGCCTTTCGCCTGGCCGGGTGTACAGACTGATCTTCTATGCGATCACGCCTTCCGGAAAAAATAGAAGAGTGCAGTCCGACAAAGATGAATTTTCTACTCCTGCAGAAGGGTTCGATGCAGGTCCTGTTGTCAATGTCCAGAACATACCAAAAAGCAGCACTCCAAATTCGATCACGCTCGACCTCTATTCGGATAAAAAGGTGCAGTTGGAAATCTATTGCAGGAAGAGAGTCGACGGGCTGGCAAATCCGGTGCCGTGTCCGCAATCCAGGCATGGTGAAATTCGCTTAACCAAAGCTGGTCGACATCTCGATGGTGCGAAGGTATACGAAGGGAGGAGCGAAGTGCTGATTTCCGGCCTTGAGCCAGATTCTGTGTACGAGTTCTCGGGAAAGGCTGTCAGTGAAAATGGAATCGGGTCTGATCTGATTTTCTTGGCCACCTACAGAACTTCGAAAGCGCCGAACAAAGTCGATTTCTCGGGCCCTGTTTCTTTCGAGATCCGTCCCGATGTAACGCTGGTTTCCTGGGGGTGGACTTCAGAGCCAAAAGAATCGATAGTGATCCTGAAAATAGGAGAAAGAACTGTCCAATTCGAACCTCCACGGATCGACACAAAAACAAACTCGATTACCGCTGCTGTTCCTCTCGCGAAAGTTTTGGATGCGCTCGGAACCGACAACAAGAGTAAGCCAGTGGTGGTTGTTCAAATGCAAGGCAGCGGAGAAGAAAAGGTGTCTCGCGAATTCTCCTTCGCGCTCGTGATACCAAGACCGAAGCCTGGAATGAGCGCCGAGCAGAGAGATGCGATCGAGGAGGCGACAAGGGTGGTTGTCGAGAAAAGAGGAAAACTCAATTGGGCGACCATAAGACAAATTGGCTTGCCGATCTTGCTGTCTCTCTTGCCCCCGTAGACGCGAAATATACGGTGGAGTAGACGAATTAGTGATTGCAGGGCCACGTCTAGCGAGTCGACGAAGCCGCCTGTCTTGCCAACGAGCCAATCCTCCCCCAATCCCCCGCCCGCAACGCCTCCGAAGGCACCATCCAGGATCCGCCGACGGTGATCACGTTCGGGAGCGAGAGATACGCCGCCGCCTTCGTCGCATCGATTCCACCCGTCGGGCAGAACTTCGCTTGGGGGAACGGGCCGGCGAAGGCCTTGAGGGCGGGGATGCCGCCGCTGGATTCGGCGGGGAAGAACTTGAAGCGGGTGAGGCCGTGTTCGAGGCCGCGCATGAGTTCGCTGGCGGTGGCGATGCCGGGCAGCAGCGGGATCCCGGCGGTCCGTGCCGCCGCGTAGAGCGTGTCGGTGGCGCCGGGGGAGATCGCGAACGCGGCGCCGGCGTCTTCGACCGCGGCGAGGTCGGCGGCGGTGAGCACGGTGCCGGCGCCGACGATCGCGCCGGGCACGGTGCGCATGCGGCGGATGACCTCGAGCGCCGCCGGTGTGCGCAGGGTGATCTCGAGCACCGGCAGGCCGGCGGCGACCAGGGTTTCGGCGAGCGGAATCGCGTCGTCGACCTCGGCGACCGCGAGCACCGGGACCACCGGTGCCTGCAGCAGGATCGCGTCGATGCGCGCGGTCATCTCGCGCATGCGCGCCGGATCGAACGTGGGATTCATCGTGCGGTCTCGCGGGCGAGATCGGCGCGCAGCGCCATGGCGGCGCCGAGCAGGCCGGGGCCGGGATGGGTGATGACGCGGATGTTGACCGATTCGAGATAGGCGGCGAACCGGCCCTTGGCGAGGAAGCGTTCGCGGAAGGCGCTGCTGCGCAGGAACGGCACGAAGCGCGGGACGATGCCGCCGGCGATCATCACCGTGCGCGAGCCGTGGATCAGCGCGGCGTCGCCGGCGACGCTGCCGAGCACCGCGCAGAAGCGCGCGAGCGTGCGGCGCGCGGCGAGGTCGTGGCCTTCGAGCGCGGCGGACACGAGCTCCGCGGGTTCGCGCAGATCCTGATGCTGGCCGGTGGCGTGATCGACCGCGCCGCGCAGCACGGCGTCGATGTGCGACAGTCCGCTGCCGCAGAGCAGGCGTTCGTTGGAGACGCGACCGAAGCGCGCCGTGAACCAGCGCGCGATGTTGAGTTCCTCGTCGCCGAGCGGCGCGAAGCTCACGTGACCGCCTTCGGTCTCGACCACCTGCCAGCGGCCGGCGTCGCCGACCAGCAGCGCGACGCCGAGCCCGGTGCCCGGGCCCAGCACGGTGATCGGCCCCTGCAGGGTCGCGTCGTCCCCGCCGTGCAGCACGTGTTGTTCGTTCGCGTGCAGCGCCGGCACCGACCACGCGACCGCGCCGAAATCGTTGAGCACGTGCAGGGTGTCGAGCGCGAGCGCGCGCTGCAGTTCGCGGCGGGTGAACGACCAGGCGCGGTTGGTGAGCCGGATTTCCTCGCCGTTGACCGGGCTGGCCACCGCGATCGCGGCATGTCGCGGTTTCGCGCCGACCGCTTCGAGATAATGCTCGGCCGCGTGCTGCAGGCTGGCGAAGGACGCGGCATCGAGGCTGCGCGGTTCCAGCACCTGCGCGACGGGCGCGGACAGATCGGTCAGGGCGAAGCGCGCATTGGTGCCGCCGATGTCGGCGATCAGCGCCAGCGGCGATTGTTGGACGGTGTCTTTCATCGTGCGTCGTTCCCCCCGGTGTCTTCGACGAACAGGCTGCAGGCGCCTTCTTCCGCGCTGCCGACCCGCGCGCGCATCAGGCCGAACAGTTCGCGGCCGAGGCCCTGCGCGTTGCCCGCGAGATCGAGCGTCGCCGGCATGCGCGCGCTCCACGCATCCGCGGCCACATCGGCGTGCATGACGCCGGCTTCGGCATCGATGCGGACGAGGTCGCCGTCGCGCAGTTTCGCGAGCGCGCCGCCGCAGACGGCTTCGGGGCTGACGTGGATCGCCGCCAGCACCTTGCCCGATGCGCCGGACATGCGGCCGTCGGTGAGCAGCGCGACGCGCTGGCCGCGATCCTGCAGCACCGACAGGGTCGGCGTGAGTTTGTGCAGCTCCGGCATGCCGTTCGCGCGCGGGCCCTGGCCGCGGATCACCGCGACGAAGTCTCCGCTGAGCGCGCCGGCCTTGAACGCATCGAGCAGCGCGTCCTGCGAATCGAAGATCTTCGCCGGCGCGGTGATCGCGCGATGCTCGGGCGCGACCGCGGAAATCTTGACCACCGCACGACCGAGATTGCCCTGCACACGGCGCAGACCGCCTTCGCGATCGAAGGGCTCAGCCACACCGCGCACGATCGCGCTGTCGCCCGATTGCGCGGGCGGTGCGCGCCAGACCAGCGAGGTGCCGTCGAGTGCGGGCGATTGCGCCTGCTGGCGGAGGTCGCCGCCGTGCACGCAGCGGATGTCGGCGTGCATCAGCCCGGCGTCGAGCAGTTCGCGGATGACGAAACCCAGCCCACCGGCGGCGTGGAAGTGGTTCACGTCGGCGCTGCCGTTCGGATACACGCGCGCCAGCAGCGGCGTGGCCTGCGACAGTTCGTCGAGATCGTCCCAGTCGATGATCAGGCCGGCGGCGCGCGCGATCGCGACAAGATGCAGCGCGTGATTGGTCGAACCGCCGGTGGCGGCGAGACCGACCATCGCGTTGACGATCGCCTTCTCGTCGACCGTGCGGCCGATCGGCCGGTAGTCGTCGCCGAGATGACTGATGCGCAGCGCCTGTTCGGTCGCGGCCACGGTCAGCGCGTCGCGCAGCGGCGTGTTCGGATTGACGAAGGCGCTGCCCGGCATGTGCAGGCCCATCACTTCCATCAGCATCTGATTGGAGTTGGCGGTGCCGTAGAACGTGCAGGTGCCGGCGCTGTGGTACGAGGCGGATTCGGCGTCCAGCAGTTCGTCACGGGTCGCCTTGCCTTCGGCATAGCGCTGGCGCACCGCGGCCTTTTCCTTGTTCGGCAGGCCGGAGGGCATCGGCCCGGCGGGCACGAAGATCACCGGCAGATGGCCGAAACTCAGCGCGCCGATCAGCAGTCCGGGCACGATCTTGTCGCACACGCCGAGCATCAGCGCGGCGTCGAACATCTCGTGCGACAGCGCCACCGCGGTGGACAGCGCCACGGTGTCGCGCGAGAACAGCGACAGCTCCATGCCGGTGCGGCCCTGGGTCACGCCGTCGCACATCGCCGGCACGCCGCCGGCGACCTGCGCGCTGCCGCCGGCGTTGCGCGCGGCCATCCGGATCAGCGTCGGGTAGTGCTCCATGGGCTGATGCGCGGAGAGCATGTCGTTGTACGCGGTGACGATGCCGATGTTGCCGCCGGCGCCGGTCTTCAGCATCGACTTGTCGCCGCCCGACGCGGCGAAGCCGTGGGCGAGATTGCCGCAGCCCAGATCGCGTCGCGCGGGGCCGTGCGGGCGCGCCGCATCGATGCGCGTGAGGTAGGCCTCGCGACTGCGCCGGCTTTTCTCGGCGATGCGTGCGGTGACGCGTTCGACCACGGGATGCAGGGACATCAGGGACTCCAGTGGAGATGCACGACGGCGTGCCCGGCGTGCAGCACGGCCGAGACCGGCTTCCGCAGGGGATCGTGCGTCGCCAGCGCCGCGCGCAGCACGTCACGTTTGCGCGCGCCGGTGACGATCAGGTGCAGGTTGCGCGCGCGCAGCAGGCGGGTGAGGCCGAGGGTGATGCGCGGGAACGGCGCTTCCGGCGGCAGCGGCTCGGGGACGAGCGCGAAGGCGTCTTCGTGCGCGTCCGCGGCGATCGCCTCCGGCAGCGCCGCCGCGCCGGGAAACAGCGATGCGGTGTGGGCGTCCTCGCCCATGCCCAGCACCACCGCGTCGAAATCGTCGCGATGCCGCGCGAGCATGTCGCGCGCGTGGCGCAACGAAGCGTCGGGATCACCATCGGCCGTGGTCAGGGATTCGACGACGAGCCCCGACGCCGCCGCGAACGCATCGCGCAACGCGGCGAGGTTGCAGGCCGCGTGCGCATGGGGCACGCAACGCTCGTCGCCGGGCATGACGACGACGTTCGGCCAGTCCAGCGGCGCTTGCGCCAGCGCGCGGTAGATCGGAAACGGTGTCTTGCCGCCGGCGAGCGAGAGCGTCGCGCGTCCACGCGCCTGCAACCCGTCGGCACAGGCTTCGCGCAGACGGGATGCGACCGCGACGGTCAGCGTCGCGACATCGGGATAGTCATGTTCGACCCAGGCCATCGCCGTCGTCTCACTCGCGCCAGCTGTGGCCGTGGCGTTCGGTCATCGCCAGCGCCGCGTTCGGGCCCCAGGTGCCGGCGGCGTAGGACTTCGGCGCGTTGCCGGCCTGCGTCCAGCCATCGAGGATCGCGTCGACCCATTGCCACGCGGCTTCGGTCTCGTCGCGACGCACGAACAGCGTGCCGTTGCCTTCGATCGCATCGAGATACAGGCGTTCGTAGGCGAGCCGGCGGCGTTCGTGCGCGAACCGCTCGTCGAGATCGAGATCGAGCGAGACCTGCGACAGACGCAGACCACTGCGGTCGAGTCCTGGCGTCTTGTGCATCAATTGCAATTCGATGCGCTCTTCCGGCTGCAGTTTGATCAGCAGCGCGTTCGGCTGGGTCACCACGCCGGTGTGGGCGAAGATCGAATGCGGCACCGCGCGGAACTGCAGATAGATCTCGGTGCAGCGCTGCGGCATGCGCTTGCCGGTGCGCAGGTAGAACGGCACGCCCGACCAGCGCCAGTTGTCGATGTGCGTGCGCAGCGCGACGAAGGTTTCGGTACGGCTGCCGCGACCGAGTTCATCGAGGTAGCCCGGGACCGCCTTGCCGGCGATCGCGCCGGCGGTGTACTGCCCGGCCACGGTTTCGGCGGCGACTTCGGCGCGGCCGATCGGCCGCAGCGAGCGCAGCACCTTGATCTTCTCGTTGCGCACCGCGGTCGGTTCGAACTGCGCCGGTGGCTCCATCGCCACCAGGCTGAGCAGTTGCAGCATATGGTTCTGCAGCATGTCGCGGATCGCGCCCGAGCCGTCGTAGTAGTCGCCGCGGCCTTCGACGCCGACGGTTTCGGCGACCGTGATCTGCACCTGCTGGATGTGGCGCGCGTTCCACAGCGGCTCGAACAACGCGTTGCCGAAACGCAGCGCGAGCAGGTTCTGCACGCCTTCCTTGCCGAGGTAGTGATCGACCCGGTAGACCTGCGACTCGTCGAACACCCGGGTCACGCCGTCGTTGATCGCGATCGCCTCGGCCAGATCGTGGCCGATCGGTTTCTCCAGCATCACCCGCGTGCCCGGACCCGACAGACCGTGGCGGCCGAGCGCGTCGCAGGCCTGCACGTAGAACTTCGGCGAAGTGCTGATGTGGTAGAGCGCGTCGCCGTCGCGCAGTGCGTGCACGCGTTGCGCGAGGGCGGCCATCGATGCGTCGTCGTCGAGCGCGGCCGGCTGGTAATGCACCCGCGCCAGCAGCGCCTGCAGGGTCGCGTCGTCGCGTTGCGTCGCGGGAACGAAGGTCTCGACCGACTTCGCCACCAGCGCCCGGAAACCATCGTCGTCCAGCGCGCTGCGCGCGCTGCCGAGCAGCCTGAGCCCGGGCGGCAGCAGTCCATCGCGATGCAGCCCGTACAGCGAAGGCAGCAGCATGCGCTGGGCGAGATCGCCGGTGGCGCCGAAAACGGTCAGCAGCGAGGCGGGGGAAGCGGTCACGTCAGGGTCCGTCGTGGAGAATCCGCAAGCGTAATCCGGAAGCGTGGTCCGGCGATATGCATACGTTTGCATGTGCGCCCCGTCGTCGCCATGCGTCAGCGTACGTTGCGGAACGCGGATCGCATCGTTCCGTCCACAGCGCGACGGCCCGGAAACCGGGCCGTCGCGGGTCTGA
The DNA here is from genome assembly GCA_041919915.1 of Lysobacteraceae bacterium. GTDB lineage: Bacteria > Pseudomonadota > Gammaproteobacteria > Xanthomonadales > Xanthomonadaceae > Lysobacter_I. The sequence goes on along the minus strand of JAYRSY010000003.1, from coordinate 124,670 downwards.
CGGATGCACGCGGTGGATCAGAAGGCGAAACCGAAATTCACGCCGAAGACCCGGGGCGGCAGATATTGCGAGAGGTAGATGAAGTTGCCGGGCGACACCTGGGTCCGGCCGGCGTTGGTGCGGACGCGGCCGTCGGCGATGTTGTCGACGAACAGGTCCATCCACCATTTGCCCTCGGGCGCTTCGTAGCGCAGCGTGAAGTCGCCGCGGGCGTAGCTTTCCTGCTTGTCGCCGTCGCCGAGATTGAACGGGCTGAGCCAGCTTTCGGTTTCGTAGTGCGCGCTGATCCGGGGCGTGATCCGGCCGCCGTTGGCGAGATCGAAATCGTGCTCGTAGACCACGTGCAGCTGGGCGTCCGGTGCGTGCGCCAGTTCGTTGCCGGTGACGTCCAGGCAGTTGCCGATGCCCGAAGCGGGCGGGCAGGCGGGCAGGCCCTGGTAGTCGTTGCTGCCGGCGTAACGCAGGGTGCCGAGCTTCTTCTCGCCCAGCAGCGACAGCACCACCTGCAGACGATCGTTGTCGGTGAGCCGCGCGTTCAACTCGGACTCGAAGCCGGCGACCTTGGTGCTGCTGGCTTGGTCTAGGGGCATCGCTGCTGCAACGAATCGAAGCGACCGGTTCCATGCGGGCGGCTTGCAAGTGATGCCACTATAGTCCAATGCTGCGGTATATTGCACCTCCATTACGCGTGAATGACATTATTCATGAAGCAACGTTTTCACGCAAACGCGAACGCATTAAGTGCTTTGGAGCCACCTTGAAATGAAATCCAATCTATCTTGGAAAATTGCGTCAATATTTTCGACAATTCTGTATCTGGCTTCTGCTCGACTTGTTCTCGCGCAAGCGGTTGTGCAGCTTCCGGATCATGACTTCGACGTAATAGCGTTAGCTCAAAAGTCGAATCAAGCAATGGCAGCGGATAGCGCGCTAGGTGAGCGCGTGGACCCATCCACTGGGTCGCTTGAGTTTTTCGCGGTAGACGTCTCTTTGCGCGGCACAGGCCCAAAGATTGAAATTATAAGAACTTTCGATGTCAATCGGAATCGAGACTGGTCATCGAACACGCTCGCAAATCAAAATATGGCGGATTGGCGGCTCGAAATACCGAGAATAACGACGGTTGGCGCATTGAGTACAAGTCATGAGAAATATGACGACATCGATACCAGTCAGGGATCCATCGGGCTGCCAGACAGCTATCTAAACTACGCTGATTTCTGGAAAGTCGAAGGCGCAAGCCCATATGCGCGCTGTAGCAAATTTGGACCTCATCCGGCGGACCCATATCGCACGGCAGCGGAGTGGTGGGATGGCGTTCATCTTTATGTTCCTGGCGAACAGCCTCAGTTGCTCATTAAGCGTGCCGAAGCGTACAACATAGCGCCGAGAAACTCACCAGAACAATATCCTGTCATCACAAATGGTAATTGGGCGTTTTCGTGTTTGCCAATAACGAAAAATGGAGTTCAAGGTGAAGGGTTTCTGGCTATCTCGCCGCGCGGCGAAAAGTACTGGTTCGACTGGTTCGTATCAGAACGGTATCTATCTGGGCGTACGGCTGACGTTGTAATGCCCGCGTCTCCGTACAGTCCGCCTCTAAAGTGGGTGGCGAATGCCTATTTGTATGTAACGCGCGTAGAGGATGCTAATGGAAACTATGTCAATTATGAGTATACGGGCTCTAATTTAACCGGTATTTCGGCCAGCGATGGGCGAAAAATTGTGTTGACGCATGCATTTGATGCTGCTCACGGCCTCTATCGGTTGCAGTCAATTTCGTACAATGCGGGCACAAGTGCAAGTAAAACAATTAGTTATTCCTACAACGGACTATTCAATTTGCGGCAAGTGACGTTGCCGGATGGGTCGCGTTGGTTGTATGACATCAATAATTTTAACTCCACTTGCAAATATCTTGGCGTTGCATATTACGGCGATAGACAGACCTGTCCTCCTTACCCGGTTGGGGGTACGGATTTTTTAGCAACCAACCCTTATTATGAATTTTTCGTCGGAAGTGTGACGGCCCCAAGCGGGCTTGTTGGCGAGTTCACAGTTGGCGGGCGTTACAAACGAAGAATGGGTCCCAAGTGTGCTCTCTATGGGACAAATGTCATTTACCCGCTAGATCCTTGTGTCATGTACGTGATATCGCTGACGAAAAAGAAATATCAGGGCGCCGATGTTGATTCGAGTTGGTATTACCGTTACAAGGATGTACAAAATGCGGATGGCTATTTTTCTTATTTTGAAAAGATCAACCCAGACAGCACGTCTGAACTCATAGCCGCTGTGAATGACAGCACCAGTGCTCTGGATGGCAGGATCATAAAATCCGCAAAGTATCCACAAAGCACTTTTTTGGGTGACAACCGTTATGTTGCGAATGGATTTTTGGTTTGGTGGGACGAAAGTGCACCGCTCAAATCGGCCGAATATCAATATGCTTACGGAAATAATCAGGCATTCTTAAATAAAATCGGTCTCGCACCAAACAAGTATGTTGTGTCGGCTGAAGGGCTGCAATCAATCAAGCGGTCTTCAATAAAAGAAGGGGGCGTTGAGTGGATCTCTGCAACGGAGGTATTCGATTATCTAGCGAGACCATTGACGGTAAGGAAGAATAACTCTCTTGGTCACGAAAAGGTCGATGTCACCGAATACCACGATAACTTCACTCTATGGGTTATTGGCCAAGTCAAGCGCCAGTATGTGACCAATGCTAGCCCGAATGCAGGAGCTGCCAGTGGGGGTATGGTTGTTTTTGATGTCGAGTACAGCGGACAAGCATTGCCTTCAAAAATTTACCACTTCGGCAAGCTCCAGCAAACATTGGCCTACAACACCGACGGCACGCTTGCTACCGTCGCCGACGGCCGCGGCAACATCACCACGCTGTCCAACTGGAAGCGTGGTATCCCGCAGCTGATCCGGTACCCGGCCACGCCGGAGGCCCCCGCGGGAGCGACCGTGTCCGCTACCGTTGACGACAACGGCTGGATCACGTCGGTCACCGACGAGAACAACTACGTGACCGGTTACGGTTACGACGCCATGGGCCGGCTCGCCAGCGTCGTCTATCCGAGTGGGGACGGCGTCGCCTATCACAACGATCTCTTCAGCTTCCAGCCGTTGACCGACGCCGACTGGAAGCCGGCCAACGTGTCGACGGGACAGTGGCGCCGGTTCGAAGTCACCGCCAATCGGACGAAGATCACCTATTTCGACGCGCTCTGGCGCCCGGTGCTGGTGCACGAGTACGACGCCGCCAACGTCGGTCCGACCCTGCGCTCGGTCCGTACCGAGTACGACGCCAGCGGCCGCGTCAGCTTCCAGTCCTATCCGACCTCGGACGTGATTCCGGGCGCGAGTGGCATGCGCACGTTCTACGATGCGCTCGATCGCGTCACGCGCGTTGAGCAGGACAGCGAGTTGGGTGTATTGGCGACGACCACCGAGTATCTGCCCGGTCTGCGCACCCGGGTCACGAATCCGCGGAACCAGCAGGTCACCACCAGCTTCATGGCCTGGGATCAGCCCAACTACGAACTGCCGATCCTCAGCGAACAGCCCGAAGGCAAGGTCATCCGGATCGACCGTCATCCGCAGTTCGGGTGGCCGCTGGCGCTGACCCAACGCAACGCCGCTGACACGCTCTCGGCGACCCGGCGTTATGTCTACGACGGTCATGCGCAGCTGTGCAAGACGATCGAGCCGGAAACCGGCGCCACCGTCACCGGTTACGATGCGGCCGGCAATCCCGAATGGTCCGCCGCAGGGCTGACGGGCGGGGATTACGCCAATCCGAACGATTGCAGCTATCTCGCCGCCAGCAACTCCGGCCGTGTGACCACGCGCACCCACGATCCGCGCAATCGCCTCAGCCAACTGCTGTTCCCGGACGGTCGAGGCAACCAGGCCTGGACCTACGCTCCGGACAGCCTGCCGGCCAGCATCACCACGTACAACGGCCCCGGCAACACCGAGCCGGTGGTCATGGCCTATACCTACAACAAGCGCCGTCTGCTCACGGGCGAGTCCATCACCCAGACGAACGGCGGGTCGAACTGGTACACGTGGACGATCGGCTATGCCTACGATGCCTATGGTCATCTGGCCTCGCAGACCTATCCGACTGGATTGACCGTCGACTACGCACCGAATCCGATGGGGCAGGCGACCAAAGCCGGCAGCTACGCCAGCGGCGCGCAGTACTATCCGAATGGGGCGCTGAAGCAGTTCACCTACGGCAACGGCATCGTGCACACGATGCAGCAGAACGCACGCCAATTGCCGATGCGCGTGACCGCGACCGGCAACGCCATGGATTACGACTACGGCTACGATGCCAATGGCAACGTCGAGCGTATCTACGACGATGTGACCGGTACACCGACGGCGCGCCATCGCTGGATGGGTTACGACGGTCTCGATCGACTGACCAGCGTCGCCTCTGCGGTCTTCGGTGGTACCGATCACACGCATCGCTTCACCTACGATGCGCTGGACAATCTCGAATCGTGGCAGCACGCCGGCGTGAAGGACTACGCCGACTACGTCTACGATGCCCAAAACCGTTTGACCAACATCCGCAACACCGCGGGCGCGACGGTGGTCGGGCTGAGCTACGACCCGCAGGGCAATCTGCAGAACAAGAACGGCCAGATCTACGACTTCGACTACGGCAACCATCTGCGCAACGTGACCGCCAAGGAGTCCTACCGCTACGACGGCCTCGGTCGTCGCGTGCAGACCACCTCCACCACCGGCAAGACGACGTTGTGGCAGTACAGCCAGAGCGGCCAGATGCTGTTCTCCAGCGACTGGGGCGGCCCGGACAACCAAGCGCAGCAAACCCACGAGAACGTGTATCTGGCGGGCAGCCTGATCGCGACGATCGATCATGCCTGGCCGAGCAATGCGGTGCTGGCGACGAAGTACCAGCACACCGACGCGCTGGGCAGCCCGGTGGCAGTGACGAATCCGTCGGGCCAGGTGATCGAACGCATGGATTACGAGCCGTGGGGCGCGATCATCGGCAACCCGACGCGCAGTGGTATGGGGTACACCGGGCATGTGATGGACGGGGCGACCGGTCTCACATACATGCAGCAGCGGTATTACGATCAGTCGCTGGGTAGGTTCTTGTCGGTTGATCCGGTGGCTGTACGCAAGACTGGAGAAAACTTCAATCGTTATGCGTATGCCTACGAAAACCCGTATAGGTATATTGATTCTGATGGAAGAGATGGGTCCCCGTTCTCCATGTCTCGTGCCGATGCGAGAATACGAAAACTAGAAGCATCAGATCCAAAAGCGGCAAGAACGGCGCAGATGCAAGGTTACGCGGCAGCAACCGTGATTCTATTTGGTCCGCTCGTTTCTTGGCATGCGACGATGGCTGCGCTCGCAAATCCTGTAACAACAACCAATGTTGTCGTTGGCGCTGGCGAGGTAGCTGGTGTTACTGGAATGTCAGGTGCCGCCGCTTTCCAAGCTTTTAGACGATTTCCCAACTTGGGAGTGCCGGGTGACCAAACTGGGGGCGCGCTACGTTTTGCGCTGAATGAAATTAAAGCGATCCCTTATAGTGGAAGGCTAAATTACGTTGTTATGCCCTCAGGTGAGGTTGTGATTGGGCGAGGAGGTCACAGTCTTCTTTCTGGGGGAGGGGATGTGCTCGCTGCAGGCGAGGTTAAATTTGTTAATGGTGTTGTCAGGACTCTAAATAATGCCTCTGGGCACTATAGGCCAAGCGGTGATTCCGCAAGAAAGGCGGCAGAATCTGCGTTTGAAGCCGCAGGCTTTCCCGCGACAGGAAAATATAAAGAGGTAAAACAATGAGGCCTGATTATGCTGAAAATCTTCTTCAAATTCTTGTTGAGAATTCGATGCGGATTCTCAGGTTTGGGTTTGGTGTTGATGTGGCCGAGTCAACATTTTTCGAAATAATTGATTTGCTTCGATCAAAGCCGGAATTAAAAAACACTTTCTTAGAAATGGCGAAGTCGACGATGCAAAGCAGTGAGCCGGGGCTGCTTGATGCGGGCATGGCGCCAAGAGAACTCGTAGAGCTTGTTGCTCACGAGTTGCAATGGGATGAGATTCGATCTCTTTCAGAGGAAAGGATTCGAAATAAGTTCAACGGTGATCGCAATCGTGCCCGGGGAGATATTGCAGAAAGCGTAATTGATGCATTTGGCGAGGACTGGGAAGATCGTATATTTTATAGGCGACTGAGTGCAAACGATGGAAAGTCATGAATCCTGCATAACGTCACCGACGGCACTCACTCTGCGACCTCATTCTTGTGTGTGTGGTGGTGGGTGTCCAAGACATGATATCGAACACGCTTCTTTCATCTGCGCATGATTGTGTATGCGCGATGGAAAAGCTTCCCATAAGCCGTGGTGTATTGTTGTAGCTGCTTACGTCATAGGCAGCGAGAGCGAACGATGAGTCCCGCAGTGAGGATCGAAGAGGTCGCGCGCGCCGCCGGCGTGTCGATGAAAACCGTCTCGCGGGTGTTCAACAACGAGCCGAATGTCCGTCCGGAAACGCGCGCCAAGGTCGAAGAGGCCGCGAAGGCGCTGAATTACCGGCCCAATCCCTCGGCCCGCAGTCTGGCCGGCCATCGTTCGTATCTGATCGCGCTGGCCTACGACAACCCGCCCGGGCACTACATCATGGACGTGATGTCCGGCGTGCTCGACGCCTGCGAACGCGCCCACTACAGCATGATGATGCGTCCGGTCGACTACGACAGCCGTTCGCATGTCGACGTGATCGCCGACTGCGTGGGCCAGTACGCCCCGGACGGGCTGATCCTGGTGCCGCCGCTGAGCGACGACGCGGCGCTGCTGGAACGGCTGGCCTCGACCTCGACGCGGGTCGCGCGGATCTCGCCGATCGATCCCGACGCGACCGTCGGCGCGCGACTCGACGAACGCAGCGCGGTGCGCGAACTGATGGCGCATCTGGTCGGGTTGGGCCATCGCCGGATCGCGCACATCAAGGGCCGCCGCGACCACGGCGCCACCGAATGGCGACTGGCCGGGTATCGCGATGGTCTGCGCGAGGCCGGGATCGAATACGACAAGACGCTGGTCGTTCCCGGCGAGTTCTCCTACGAGTCCGGCGTGGCCGCGGCCGAGCGTCTGCTCGCGCTGGACGAGCCGCCGACCGCGATCTTCGCCGCCAACGACGATTCCGCCGCCGGTGCGCTGCATGTCGCGCTGGCGCGCGGTTTGCGCGTGCCCGCGGACATTTCGATCTGCGGCTTCGACGATCAGCCGATCGCGCGGCAACTGTGGCCCTCGCTCACCACCGTGCGCCAGCCCTGCGCCGAGATGGGCCGGATCGCGGCCGAACAGTTGCTGCTGTCGGTCCGCGACCCCCGCGCCGGCGCGATGATCGAAGCCTCCTACGCGCTCGCGCTGCGCGAATCCACCGGCCCCGCGCCGCGCCGCTGACGCGCCGCGGGCGACGCGTCGGCCCACGCATCCGCCGGCAGGCTCACCAGAACGCCGCGTACAGCGCGATCAGGATCGCGATCACGCCCACCGCGCCGGCGTTGAATGAGAGTCCGGTGCGGTACACCACGTCGTCGGTGCGGATGCGGTTGGCGTCGCCGCGGCCACGGGTGGTCAGCGACACGATCACCGCCAGCGCCAGCGCGAGCAGGAACACCAGTCCCACGCGGTCCATGAACGGCAGCGACGGCCACGCCAGCTTGAGCGCGATCGACAGCGCGAACGAACCGACCGCGGCGGCGATCGCACCGGCCTCGTTGGCGCGCTTCCAGAACAGGCCGAGCACGAAGATCACCACGATGCCCGGCGTGAAGAAACCGGTGTATTCCTGGATGTACTGGAAACCCTGATCGAAGCCGCCGAGCAGCGGTTTCGCGGTCAGCACCGCGAGCACGATCGCGACCGTCGCCGCGATCCGGCCGACCTTCACCAGATGCGCCTGATCGTGCGTCTTCTGTTCGCCCGGTTTGCCGCGTTTGGCGTAGAAATCCAGGGTGAAGATGGTCGAGACCGAATTGATCTTCGAGGCCAGCGAGGCCACGATCGCCGCGATCAGCGCCGCGAACACCAGGCCGAGCACGCCGGTGGGCAGCAGCGCCATCATCTTCGGATAGGCCTGGTCGGGTTTCTCGATATCGGTCACCAGCATCAACGCGGCGATGCCCGGCAGCACCACGATCACCGGCATCAGCAGCTTCAGGAACGCCGCGAACACCACGCCCTTCTGCGCTTCGGCGATGTCCTTCGCCGCCAGCGCGCGCTGGATGATGTACTGGTTGAAGCCCCAGTAGCTGACGTTCATGATCCACATGCCGCCGATCAGCACGCTCAGCCCCGGCAGATCCTTGTAGAAGGGATTGTCGGGCGAGAGAATCATGTGGAAATGGCCCGGATGCGCGGTCATCAGCGCGTTGAAGCCGGCGACGATGCCGCCGTCGCCGCCGATGCGGTCCAGCGAAATGCCGACGATCAACAATCCGCCCAGCACCAGCAGCGCGACCTGCACGATGTCGGTCAACGCCACCGCCTTCAGACCGCCGTAGAGCTGGTACAGCAACGCGAATCCGCCGAGCAGCGCCAGCGCCATGAACTGGTCGATGCCGGTGACCTGGGTCACCGCGATCGACCCCAGCCACAGGATCGAGGTCAGGTTCACGAACACGTACAGGCCCAGCCAGAACACCGCCATGATCGTGCGGATGGTCGGGCCGTAACGCTCTTCGAGGAACTGCGGCATGGTGTAGATGCCGTTGCGCAGGAATACCGGCAGGAAGAACTTGCCGACGATCAGCAGCGTGAGCGCCGCCATCCATTCGTAGGAGGCGATGGCGAGGCCCAGCGCGTAGCCGGATCCCGACATGCCGATGATCTGTTCGGCCGAGATGTTCGCCGCGATCAGCGATGCGCCGATCGCCCACCACGGCAGCGATTTGCCGGCGAGGAAGTAATCCTGCGCGTCTTTCCGGTGTCCCGCCTTCTCGCGGGAGACCCATTGCGCCAATGCGAAGATGCCGACCAGATAGGCCAGCACGATCACGGTATCCATCGTCGAAAGATTCACGTTCCCTCCCGGGATGTTCGCCGTCTGCGCGGCTTGATGGTTGGATGATCTGGGCCGCGTCGCCGCGGTCGGCGGAATGCGTCATCGCATCGTGCAGGCCAGCGTGCGGTCCGGATTGGTGCCCAGCTCCACCCGCGTCAGCGCGAGCGCGAGTCGTCCGGCGGTGGCGATCCGCAGCGGGCGATCGATCCGGCGCATGTCCGCGCCGGCGCTCTGCAGGCACTTCAGCGGGATGCCCACGCGCAGCCATTCGTTCTGCGGCAGCGCCTTCAGATCCGCATCGATCCGCACCCGCGCCGCGCAGTCCGCGCCGCAGCCCATGTCCAGCCAGACCTCCGCCGTCGGCGACTCCCGCAGTTGCAGCGTGAGCATCAATAGCACGTCGCCGTTGGTCTCGCGGGTGAGGTCGCTGGCTGCAAACGTATTCAGCGCGAGCGCCGCATCGCCGCGTCCACGCCATTCGATCAGGCGCGCATCTTCCTGCGCGCGGTGATCGATCGCGCGCATCGCGATCGTGTCGTCGCCGCTCGCCTGCACCGACGCGGCGACGACGGTGTCGCGACCGTCCGCGCCGATCAGCACGATCCGCGTCCCGGTCGCGGCCGCGCCGCGCGCCAGATACAGCCCGTGCGGCACCAGTCCGCCGGCGATGCCCGGATCTTCCGGCAGCGCCGGCAGATCGCCGGCATCGGCGTAACGCAGGCCGTAGCCGAACGGAAACTGCGGCGCATAGTCGGGATCGCCGATGTTCAGCGGTGTCTGCACCGCGGTGCGCGGCCACGAGAACGACAGGCGTCCGTGGAAGTCGTGGGCGATGCGGCCGTCGGGGCGACGCAGCAGCACGTCGGCGACCCCTTCGCCTTCCGAACCGGGCAACCACGCCGCGACGAACGCATCCGAGGCGTTGATCTCGCGATTCATCCACAGCGGACGGCCGGACAGGAACACCGTCACCACCGGAATGCCGTCGGCGCGCAGGCGCTGCAGCAGCGCCAGATCGGCGTCGTCGCCGGGCTTGTAGGCGAGGGTGCGCACATCGCCCTGGAATTCGGCGTAGGGCTCTTCGCCGAACACCACGATGGCGACATCGGGGCGACGCGTGTAACGACCGTCGATCGCGCGCGTCGCGGTGCCGCCCGCGGCTTCGATCTGCCGGCGCAGGCCTTCCCAGACCGTGGTCGCACCGGGGAAATCCTCGCGCCGCGTCCCGGTGCCCTGCCAGGTCAGGGTCCAGCCGCCGGACTGCTTCGCCGGATCGTCGGCGCCGTCGCCGGCGACCAGCACGTGCGATTGCGGGTGCAGCGGCAACAGCCGGCCGTTGTTCTTGAGCAGCACCAGCGATTCGCGCACCGCGCGGCGCGCCAGTGCGCGATGCTGCGGATGACCGACCCACTGCGGTTCGCGCGCGAACGCGCGCTGCGAGGGCGGCGGCGCCTCGAACAGGCCCAGCCGCAGTTTCACGCGCAGGATCCGCGCCACCGCCTCGTCCAGGCGCGCCACCGGAATGCGGCCTTCGCGCACATCGCGGACGGTGTGCTCGTAATAGCCGCGCCAGCTGTCCGGGGCCATCACCATGTCGATGCCGGCGTTCACCGCGGCCGGGCAGCTTTCGTTGCTGCAGCCGGGCAGCTGGCCGTGCGCGTTCCAGTCGCTCACCACGAATCCACCGAAGCCCATGCGTCCGCGCAGCACGTCTTCGAGCAGGCCGCGATGCCCGTGCAGCTTGTCGCCGTTCCAACTGGAGAAGGACGCCATCACCGCCTGCACGCCGGCGCCGATCGCCGGCGGATACCCCGCGCCGTGGACATCGCGCAGTTCGGCTTCGTCGACGCGCGCGTCGCCCTGATCGCGGCCTTCGGCGGTGCCGCCGTCGCCGATGAAATGTTTGGCGGTGGCCATCACCCGGGTCGGACCGAGGAAGCCGGTCTGTCCGGGACGGCCCTGGAAGCCTTCCACGATCGGTCCGGCGAAGGCGGCGACCACGCCCGGGTCTTCCGAGAACCCTTCGTAACTGCGGCCCCAGCGTTCGTCGCGCGGCACCGCGAGGGTCGGCGCGAAGGTCCAGTCGAATCCGGTGGCGCGCAGCTCGCGCGCGGTGGCCTCGGCAATCAGGCGCATCAACGCCGGGTCGCGGGTCGCGCCGAGCCCGATGTTGTGCGGATACAGCGTCGCGCCGACCACGTTGTTGTGGCCGTGCACCGCGTCGATGCCGAACAGCGCCGGGATCCCGGGTTGGCCGTTGTCGCGCGGCGCGATCGAGGCGCGGTGGAACGCGTCCGCCAGTTGCAGCCATTCGGCGGCGGTCGCGAACGGTTTGCCGCCGGGTCCGGAATTGCCGCCGGCGAGGATCGAGCCGAGGCGGTAACGCCGCATGTCTTCGGGGGTGATGCTGTTGATGTCGGCCTGCACGGTCTGCGCGACCTTCTCCTCGACGCTCATCGTCGCCAGCAGCGCGCCGATCCGCGCTTCGACGGCCGGATCGACGGCCAGCGGCCAGGCGACCACCGGCCAGCGTTCGGGATGGACCGTCGCGCCCGGTCCGTCGGCGGCGGCCACGGCCGCGGGAGGGGTCGCGGCCGTGGCGCCGCTTGGGAAGTGCATCGTCAACCATCCGGCGAGAGCGAGGGCGGACGCGCGGCGGACGCCCAGGGAGATGGGCCCCGCGCCGCGGCCGCGAGCGTTCGATGAGGGTGTGTCCTGTCTGCGCTCGCGCACGTTCGCCCCGTCTGTCGTCGTCCGCGGTCCGGCCGCGGCGCCGTGCGCCGGGTGTCCGCACCCGGCGCGGACACCGTTCTAGCGGTTGTTGACAGCGTTGTCAAACAGCTTCGGCGATCGGCCGGGCCGGACGGCGATGCCGTCCGCGCCGGTGCGGATCAGGAGGTGGCGGTCGTCAGCGCCGCCCGCGGCGGCAGCGACCAGTCGATCGGACCGGGCCCGTGGCGGGTCAGGAATTCGTTCGTCGCGGAAAAATGGCCGCAGCCGAGAAAGCCGCGGTGCGCCGACAACGGCGAGGGGTGCGGCGCCTTCAGCACCCGATGCCGGCGCGGGTCGATCACCTTGCCCTTGGCCTGCGCGTAACTGCCCCAGAGCAGGAATACCAGTCCCTCGCGCTCGCGGTTGAGCACATCGACGACGTGGTCGGTGAACCCTTCCCAGCCCTTGCCCTGATGCGCGCCGGCGCGGCCGTCCTCCACCGTCAGCACGGCGTTGAGCAGCAGCACGCCGCGTTCCGCCCAGGGCGTGAGGCAGCCGTGATCGGGCCGGGCGATGCCGAGATCGCGCTGGATCTCCTTGAAGATGTTGTCCAGCGACGGCGGCACCGGCACGCCCGGCAGCACCGAGAAGCACAGGCCGTGCGCCTGTCCCGGGCCGTGGTACGGGTCCTGGCCGAGGATCACCACCTTCACCGCGTCGAACGGCGTCGCGTCGAACGCCGCGAAGATCTTCGCCGCGGGCGGGTAGATGCGCGCGCCCTTCGCGCGGCGTTCGCGCAGGAACGCCGACAGGGCCCGCATTTCGTCGCGTTTGAGGTACTCGCCGACCTTCGCTTTCCAGGAGGGTTCGAGCTTGATGCGGTCGTCGTCGGTCATCGCGGTGGCGAGCGTGTGCCGGGGGAGGTCACTCCGCCGGGGCCTGCTCCCGCAACTTCGCCATCCGCAACTGGAACAGGGTCTTGGTGATCAGCATCCGTTCCTCGATCGGCTTGAGCACCAGATCGTTGGCGCCTTCGCGCAACAGATTGGACTGCTTGTCGCGGTTGCCGTCGCCGGTCATCACCAGCACGGGAAGCCGGCGCTTGCCGTAGCCCAGTTCGTTGCGCACCGTGCGCAGCAGGTCGAGGCCGCTGACCTCGCCGTCGAGGGTCACGTCGGTGAGCAGCAGGTCGGCGCCGACGTCGTCCTGGCCGATGTGCTCGCGCAGATAGGCCAGGGCGTCATCGCCGCGGCTCATGTGCAGCACGGTGATGTCGTGCGCCTGCAGCATGCGCCGGGTGGCCATGGCCACCGTCACGCTGTCCTCGACGTAGAGCACGCGGGCGTCGGGCATCGGCTGGGGCTGGACGTAGCCGCGGATGAAGGTGGCGAGCGCGGCGTAGCCCTCGGCCTTGTCGAAATAGTCGGTGACGTCCTCGGTGAAGCGGCGTGCTTCGAGGTGGGCGCGGGCGTCGCCGGAGACCACGATCACCGGCACATAGCGCTGACCGGCGGCGGCGCGGACATGGCGCGCGACCTGCAGGCCGTCGCCGTCCATCAGCACCAGCGCGGTGGTGACCAGATCCACCGGGCCCGCGGCCAGCGCGGCCTGGACCTCGGTCAGCCCGGAACACCCCACGATCTCGACGCCCGGCAGATCGCGCTGCAGCATGTCGCCGATCAGCCTGCGCACCATCTTCGAACTGTCGACCACCATCACCCGGGGGGTGTCGGTGGTCAGGTGGCGGACATCATGGGCGGGCATGCGTGGCGTTCGCTCGGGCTACGGTGGCGGAGTGTCGCGGGTCGGCGCGACCCAGCGCCGGAGGTTCCGGCACCCGCGTCGGCACGGCATCGCCGCTCCGACGCGCCCCTGTCGATCACGTCAGACGCTAGTTTGACGCAGAAAATGGCCGGTGACCACGCCGGCGCCGAGCCAGCCGAGCGCGGCGGCGGCGGCGAGCACGGCCAGCGCCTGCAGCGGATCGACGCCGGCGAGGGCGAAGCCGCTGCCGTAACTGTCGGCCAGCGCCCGCAGCGGCGCGCGCAGCGCCCATTCGGCGGCGGTCAGCAGCGCCAGCGCCAGGGCGCCGGCGGTCAGGCCGTAGGCGGCACCGAGATAGAGGAACGGGCGGCGGATGAAGCCGTTGGTGGCGCCCAGCGATTGCAGCACCCCGATTTCCTCCCGCCGCGCCTGGATGTCCAGGCGGACGGTGTTGCCCACCACCAGCAGCGCGCCCAGTCCCAGCAGTACCGCCAGCACCCAGACCGCGCGTTCGCCGAAGCCCAGCCAGCGGTCCAGACGCTCGCGCCAGACCGCGTCGTGCTGGACGAAATCGGCCTCGGGCAGGGCCTGCAGGGCCGTCAGCAGGGCCCGGTCGGTATCTCCCGCGTCGCCGCGCGGCCGCACGATCAGCACGCTCGGCAGCGGATTCTCCCCGACCGCGGCGATCGCCTCGCCGTAGGCATCGCCCGCACCGGCCGCGGCGCGCAGGCCGGCCAGCCCTTCGTCGGGACTGCGCACGACGACCTCGGCGACATCGCCGCGGCGGCGGAGGTCGGTCGCCAGCGCGCGGGCGCGATCGAGCGGCACCGCGGGCCTGAGGAACACGGTCGCCTCCCGGGCGCGCTCCAGCGAGCCGCCGAGACGGGCGATGTTGTCCAGCACCAGCGCCAGGCCCAGCGGCAGCGACAGCGCCACCGCCATCACGCCGACGGTCAGCAGGGTCGCCCAGGGCCGGCGCAGCATCCGGCCGAGGCTGGCGACGAGGCTGTGCAGGTGGTGATCGCACCACGCGGCGACGCGCGAACGCGGTTTCGCGGCAGATGCGGCGGCGGGCTTAGCCATCGGCCAGCTCCTCCGGCGAGATGTCGTCGACCAGACGGCCGTGGTCCAGCACCAGCACCCGCTTCTTCATGCGTTTGACCAGCCCGAGGTCGTGGCTGGCCACCAGCACGCTGGTGCCGCGTTCGGGCAGTCCGGCGAACAGCGCCATGATCTCGGCCGACAGTGTGGGGTCGAGATTGCCGGTGGGTTCGTCCGCCACCAGCAGCTGCGGTTCGCCGACCAGTGCGCGGGCGATGCCGACCCGTTGCTGTTCGCCGGCCGACAGCTGGGTCGGCAGGGCCTCGGCGCGCGCGCCCAGGCTCACCCGGTCCAGCACACTGCGCACGCGCTTGCGGATCTCGTCGCGACGCAGTCCGCGCAGCTGCAACGGCAGGGCCACGTTCTCGGCCACGCTGCGATCGGTCAGCAAGCGATGATCCTGATAGACCACGCCGACCTCGCGGCGATGCATCGCCACGCCGCGCCCGGAGACATTCCGCAGATTGCGTTCGCCGAACAGCACCGCGCCGCGCGTGGGCCGCTCGGACAGATGGATCAGCTTGAGCAGGGTGCTCTTGCCGGCGCCGGAGTGCCCGGTCACGAACAGCATCTCACCGCGGTTCACCGAGAAACTCAGATCGGTCAGGGCCACGTGCCCGCCGGGGTATTGCTTGCTGACGTTGTCGAGGCGGAGGACGGTCATGGCCACAGATTAGCGGGAGTCGTTGTCCGCACCAACCGGGAGTCGCTGGCGACCGACACTGCGCCTTTCGGTCACAGGCCGGAAGCCGAGTCGGTCGCCTTCAGATCGCGGGCTTCATAACGCTTCGCGATGCGTTTTCCGTTTTCGACAAGGTGGTAGTGCCAGACGCCTTCCTTGAAGTGCCAAAGCACCTCGCCGATCAGTCCTCGGCGATACGTCGTATTGCGCCCGTTGAGTACGACTTCGACCGGTTGCCCCGGCACAAAGTCCGGAGGTGGCTTTCCAGCCAGGATATCGGCATCTGCCAAACACTCGGCAACATCGAGCAGTCCCTTGTCATACTTCAGGCAAGACAACAGTTCGTCCCGGGAAAAGCCCAATGAATAGCCGTATCGCAGGAACCAGCCAAGGATCTGGTTGGTTGCTACGAAGTTGATCCCGGGCTTTTCGAACTGACGCGTCAGTTCCGCGCACAACCAAAGCAACAGGCTATCTCGCCCGCAGATCGGCTTGCCGGCATCGACGGGCATGCCCTCAATGCCGCGAACTAGGCGCCCGGGTCACCAGCGATTTCAGCTTGCGGCCGATCCGCGACAGCAGCGACGGCGCTTCGGCGGACGCGGGCGCTGCCGCTGGTTTGCCGCCACTCACCGAGACCGGCGCCGGGGTTTCCAGCGCGCGCACGGCCTGGCCGACCGACTGCGCGCCCTCGGCGCCGTCGATGCGCTTGCCGCCGCGACGGCGACGACGCTTGCGCGGACCGCGCTCGCCCTCGGCACCGGGCAGACCGGACGCCTGCACGGCGGGTGCGGTATCGGGTGCCGTGGCCGGAGTCTGCGCGGGTGCCTGCGCAGGGTCGCGCGGCGGACGCGGGCCGCGTTCGCTGCGACCGCCTTCGCGACGCGGACCGCCGGAGCGTTCGCCACGACCGCCGCTGCGGCCGCCGGGGCCACCGCGACCGCCGCCGCTGCGCCCACCGCCGCGCTTGGCATCGTCGGCGGCGCGGGCTTCGCGCGCTTCCCGGAAGATCGTGCTGATGCTGTCGTCGCTGTCGCCGTCCTCGGTGTCGACCACGGCCGGGCGTTCGCGCTCCGGACGGGGCAGGGCCGTCAGCAGTTCGGCGGTGACCGGTTCGGACGGGATCTTCTGTTCGATGTAGCGCTCGATGTCCGGCAGGCTCACCGCGTAGCGCTCGCAGGCGAAGCTGATCGCGTCGCCTTCAGCGCCGAGGCGCGCCGTCCGCCCGATGCGGTGGACGTAGTCCTCGGCGTCGAACGGCAGGTCGTAGTTGTAGACGTGGCTGACGCCGTCGATGTGCAGACCGCGCGCGGCCACGTCGGTGGCGACCAGCAGTTCGAGCTGGCCGGCCTGGAATTTCTTCAGCAGCGATTCGCGCTTCTTCTGCGGCACGTCGCCGCTGAGCACGCCGACCCGGTAGCCGGCGCGTTCCAGCGCGCGCGCCACGCGCTCGACGAACGCCTTGGTGTTCACGAACACCATCGTCCGCGCGCCCTCGCTGCGCGAGAGCAGGCCCAGCAGCAGCGGGATCTTCTCGTCGTCGGCCGGGTAGTAGATCTTCTGCCGCACCTTCGCGGCGGTGATGAACTCCGCCTCGACCACGATCTTCTCGGGTTCGTTCATGTGTTCGTAGGCCAACTCCAGCACGCGATGGCTGAGGGTGGCGCTGAACAGCAGGGTCTGGCGGGTGGTGCGCTCCGGCATGCGGCGCAGCAGGAAGCGGATGTCCTTGATGAAGCCGAGGTCGAACATGCGGTCGGCTTCGTCCAGCACGCACACCTCGCAGGCGTGCAGGCTGACGACCTTGTGCTGCTTGACGTAGTCGATCAGGCGGCCGGGCGTGGCGATGATCACGTCGGCGCCGGCCTGCAGCAGGGCGCGCTGCTTGTCGTAGTCCACGCCGCCGTAGACCAGGGCGAACTTCAGCCCGAGGTCCGAACAGAACTTGACCGCGTCCTTGTGGATCTGGATCGCCAGCTCGCGGGTCGGCGCCAGGATCAGGGCGCGGGGGTCTTCCGGCTTGCGTTCGGCCAGGGCCGGGCGGCTCAGCAGACGGTTCACCACCGTCACCAGGAAGGCCAGGGTCTTGCCGGTGCCGGTCTGGGCCTGACCGGCGACGTCGCGGCCGGACAGGGTCACCGGCAGGGTCAGCGCCTGGATCGGCGTGCAGCGGGTGAAGCCCGCGGCTTCGAGCCCGGCGAGCAGGGCCGGATGCAGCTCGAAGGAGGAAAAGGTGATGTCGGTAAGGGGCTTGTCGCTCATGGGTTCGCTGTGAAGGCGGGGCGGCGCGGCGCCGGAAAGCCGGATCCGCGCTTGCATTGGGAGGTCGCGGGGCAGCAGACTGCGGGCCTCTGCGCACGGCCGGGGAATGGCGCTCGGCGGCCGGGGGTTGACCCTTGAAGCCGGCGATGCGAGCCCGCAGTGTAGCAGCCCATGACCGCGGCCCACCGCACCGGGCCGCCCTGTTCGACCCTCCCATGAACACCCTGGCCGCCACCGTGGCGCGCCCGCAATCCCCGGAGACCCCCTGTGAGCGACAAGATTGCCCATGCCACCGATGCCGATTTCGACGCGCTCGTCCTGCAGTCCGACGTGCCCGTCCTCGTGGATTTCTGGGCCCCCTGGTGCGCACCCTGCAAGATGATCGGCCCCTTCCTCGACCAGCTCGCCGATGAATACGACGGCCGCGCGAAGGTCGTGAAGGTCGACATCGAGGCCCATCCGAACCTCGGCCGCCGTTTCAACGCCCGCAGCATCCCGATGCTGCTGACCTTCAAGAACGGTGAAATCCAGGGCACCCAGATCGGCGCCGTCGGCAAGCCGCAGCTGGCGCAGCTGATCGAAAAGGCCCTCTGAGCGGATCGTTGCCGGCCCGGGCCCCGCCCGGGCCGGTCATTCCGCAGATGTGACCCCGTTCCCGGTGGATGCGTGACGCCGCCGTCGTGGACAGGCCCCGAGGGTTCGTCACAAGAAATCGGGTGTCGACCGGGCCTGAATGAAGGCCGCGACCCGTGGCCCCGGACCGGACCCCAGGCGCTTGCCGCCGCGCCGCGCCGGTGCTAGCTTCTACCCGACCTGCGCGCCGACTGGCGCCATATCTCTCCCCAGTCCTTACCGACCACCCACTCCTGATCCCGTCCGCGCACCGCGGGCGCTCGCAGACGCGAGGATTTCCGCTTTGTCCGACCAGACTCCCGAAGCCGGCGATACCGCCGGGAAACGCGTGCGCAAGCCGCGCGTCGCCAAGACCGCCGTCCAGACCAGCATGCCGCTGCCCGAGGCGCCGCAGCCGGTCGCACCGCCGCCGCCCGCCGCCGCCGCACCGCCGCCTCCGGCACCCGCGCCGGCTCCGCCGGCCGCCGAATTCCAGGCGCCCGCGCCGGCCCAGCCGCAGGGCGGCCAGCCCGGCGGCACCCAGCACCAGAACGTCCAGCACCAGAATTTCCAGGCTCAGGGCGCCCAGAATCCGGGCGCCCAGAACCAGAACGAAGGCGGCGAAGGCCGCAACGAGGCGCAGGGCCAGGGCGACCAGCAGCGCTTCAACCGGCGCGATCGCTTCCGCAACCGCCGCGACCGCTTCCGCAACCGTGACCAGAACGAAGGCGCCGAGGGCGGTGCCGAGGGCAACGGCAACTACCAGCAGCAGTTCCAGCCGCGTTCGCAGCCGAACGTGCCGGAGGGCTTTCCGCAGTATTCGCTGAGCGACCTCAAGCGCATGCCCATGCCGAAGCTGCTGGACATCGCCGAGCAATTGCAGATCCAGGAAGGCGTGGCGCGCGCGCGCAAGCAGGACGTGATCTTCGCGGTCCTGAAGGTGTTGACCCGTCACGGCGAAGGCGTGGCCGCCGATGGCGTGCTGGAAATCCTGCCCGACGGTTACGGCTTCCTCCGCGCGGCCGAGGCGAGCTATCTCGCCGGCCCCGACGACGTCTACATCTCGCCCAGCCAGATCCGCCGCTTCAACCTCCGCACGGGCGACTACATCGCCGGCAAGATCCGCTGGCCGAAGGACGGCGAACGCTACTTCGCGCTGGCCGTGGTCGACACCATCAACGCCGAACCGCCGGAAGCGTCCAAGAACAAGATCCTGTTCGAGAACCTCACCCCGCTGTTCCCGCGCCGGCGCTTCCGCCTGGAGCGCGGCGACGGCAGCACCGAGGACATCACCGGCCGCATCCTCGACCTGATGGCGCCGCAGGGCAAAGGCCAGCGTTCGCTCATCGTGTCTCCGCCCAAGGCGGGCAAGACGATGATGATGCAGCAGATCGCCAGCGCCATCACCTACAACCATCCGGACGTGCACCTGATCGTGCTGCTCGTCGACGAGCGTCCGGAAGAAGTGACCGAAATGCAGCGCACCGTGCGCGGCGAAGTGGTGTCGTCGACCTTCGACGAACCCGCCGCCCGCCACGTGCAGGTCGCCGAAATGGTGATCGAGCGCGCCAAGCGTCTGGTCGAACACAAGAAGGACGTGGTCATCCTGCTCGACTCGATCACCCGTCTGGCCCGCGCCTACAACAACGTCGTGCCCAGCTCCGGCAAGGTGCTGACCGGCGGCGTCGACGCCAACGCGCTGCATCGCCCGAAGCGTTTCTTCGGCGCCGCGCGCAACGTCGAGGAAGGCGGTTCGCTCACCATCATCGCCACCGCCCTGATCGACACCGGCAGCGCGATGGACAAGGTGATCTACGAAGAGTTCAAGGGCACCGGCAACAGCGAAATCCATCTCGACCGTCGCATCACCGAGAAGCGCGTGTATCCGGCGATCGCGGTCAACCTCAGCGGCACCCGCCGCGAGGATCTGCTGATCGAACCCGACCTGCTGCAGAAGATCTGGATCCTGCGCAAGCTGCTGCACGGCATGGACGAGATCGCGGCGATGGAATTCCTGCTCGACAAGATGAAGACCACCAAGTCGAACGACGAGTTCTTCGCCTCGATGCGGCGTTGACCCGATCGATGCGCTCCCGGACCCGCGTCGCGGGCGAGGGAGCGGCGGTCATGTGTGTGCCGCAGACAGAAACGCCCCGCATCGCGGGGCGTTCGCGTTCATGGCCGTCGGATCGCGATCACGCGGCGCGCGCTTCGCGCGCCGGCATCAGCAGCTTGTATGCGATCGCCAGCAGCACGCAGAGCTCGGCGAAGAAATAGGCGATCTTCAGCAGCGGGATGCCGTTGTTGCGGCCGTAGAAGAACATCACGCCATAGCACATCGCGAGCACGACCAGCGCCGCCAGCTTCAGCCCGTCGAGGGTCTGTTGACCGCGCCAGACCATCCACAGTTTCGCCAGATAGCTGTAGATCATCAGGCAGCAGGTGAAGAACGCGCCGGTCACGGCGAGCGCCATTTCCGGGCCGGAGCGGACCAGGAACGTGGCGAGCAGCCCGAAGCCGATCGCGAGCAGCAGCAGCGAGAAGGTTTCTTCCGGCGCCATCGGGCCGCTGCGGCGCGGCCATTCGTAGCGGAAATACTGCACGCTCAGCCAGAAGCTCGGCAGACCGAGCACGACCATGATGCCCAGCAGGGTCCAGTCGTGGCGATATGCACCGAGCGAAGCCCAGAACGGATACTGGGTGATCAGGAACAGGCCCATCGGAAACGACAGGAATTCCGCGCGCTTCGCCTTCAGGTTGGACAGGCATTGCCCCAGCAGCCCGAGCGCGGTGAGTAGAATGACGGGCAGAACGACGAACTTTTGCATCTGACGCACTCCGTGTCGGCATTTGACATCGCTTCCGATCGTGGGCCATCGTAACCCCGCGTCCCATCGGCGCTCAAATGCCCCTTCGCGCGCGCTCCGTCGCCGGTTGCCCGGTCGGGCCCTCCGCGCCAGCACAGGCCGCCACGGAAGGGTCGCACAGGACTGCAGCAACGCGACAGGACGTTCGCCATGACCGCATCCATGCCTTCGGGCCTCCCGCCCTCCGGGCGCACACCGCCGGTGCCGTTCGTGCGCGGTGCCTGGTACGACCGCTGGCTGGTTTCCGATGCGCTGGAAGAGCTCGAAGCGCACGGACTCGACGGGCCCGGCCGGGAGATCATCCAGGAATTCAATCGCCTCTACGACCGCACCGGCATCCTGCGCCGGATGGCCGCGGTGCTCGCGCCCGAACTGCGCCGCATCCACGCCGAGGTCCGGCGTCCGGTGCGGATCCTCGACATGAGCACCCGCGACGGCATGCTGCTGCATCTGGTCGCCGGCCTGTGCGCGCACGACGGCGTGCCGCTGGAACTGCACGGGGTCGAGTTCCGCGAGGACATCGTCGCCTACGCGCGCGATCGCGTCGCCGCGCGCGGCGATGCCATCGACATCCACTACGATCCGTCGAGAACGCTCGATGCGATGCCGTCCGGCGCCTACGACGTGGTCTGCAGCACGTTCATGCTGCATCACCGCACGCCGGAGGCCTGCGAACGCATCCTCGCCGCCTCGCAGCGCGTCGCCCGCCACGGCATCGTGCATTTCGACGTGCGCCGCTCGCTGCTCGCGGTCGTCCTGACCTGGACGTTCTCCACGCTGATGCGCTTCACCCTGACCCGTCGCGACTCGGTGCTGACCTTCCGCCGCGCCTTCCGGCCGCACGAGATGCGCGCGCTCGTGGCGCGCACCGGCGTGCCGCTGGACGTGCACACCCTCGGGCCGATGTACATGCGCGTGCAGTCGCGACGCGACGGCTGAGGCGGGCCCCGCCGGGCCCGCCGACGTCCGCCGTTTCCGACTATCATGCCGGCGTTCCGCCTCCCGTCGCCGCCGGTTCCTGGAGAACGCGCATGTTCGGTTTCCGCTACGTCAAATCCTCGCCCAGCCATTACCTGCTGCAGTTCAAGGACGGCAAGGTGGTGCGCGAAGGCACCGGTCTGGCGTTCTTCTATTTCGCGCCGCAATCCACGCTGGTGAGCGTGCCGCTGACCGCGGTCGACGTGCCCTTCATGTTCGAGGAGACCACCCGCGACTTTCAGGCGGTGACGCTGCAGGGACAGGTCGCGTACCGGGTCGCCGATCCGAAGACGCTCGCGCAGCAGCAGGACTTCGTGCTGCTGCCGAACGGCGCCTACGCCTCCGAGGATCCCGAACGCCTGCCGGTGCGCGTGCTCAACGCGGTCAAGGCGCAGTTCCGCGCGCTGCTGCAGGATGCCGATCTGCGCGCGGTGCTGCACGGCACCGAATCGTTGTCGAAGACCGCGCGACAGGGGCTGACGTCGGGACAGGCGCTGACGTCACTGGGCATCGAGATCGTCGATCTGTCGCTGCTCGCGGCGAAGCCCACGCCGGAGACCGCGCGCGCGCTGGAAGCGCCGGTGCGCGAGGAAATCCTCAAGCAGGCCGACGACGCCACCTATTCGCGACGCAACGCGGCGATCGCGCAGGAACAGATGATCAAGGAAAGCGAGCTGCGCAGCGAACTCGTCGTCGAACAGAAACGCCGCCAGGTGCGCGAGACCGAAGTCGAATCCGAACGCGTCATTCTCGAAAAGCGCCAGGAAATGCAGGCGCAGGAAATCGCCGGCAACGTCCGGCTGGAAGAACAGAACGCCGAACTGGTGCGGCGCCAGGCCGAGAACCGCAAGCTCGAAGCCGACGTGCGCGCCCACGCCATGCGCGTGCTGGTCGAAGCGATCAAGGACATGGACCCGCGCGCGCTGCAGGCGATGATGTTCGGACAGGCCAGCCCGGAAACGCTGATGGCGCTGGGCCTGCAGAACATCGCCGACAACGCGGTGAAGATCGGCGAATTCAATTTCTCGCCGGACCTGCTGCGGCAGATGGCCGCCCGCCCGAAGTGAGCGCGGCCGCGTGAAGGCGAACGACGGCCAGGATCGCAAGATCGTCCTGGTGACCCGGCGCACGCGCCTGCAGGACATGGTGCTGCGCTACAACACGGTCGAACAGGCGCGCTTCCAGGCCGAGCATCTGGGCATGGACTTCGAGGATTTCCTGCTCGAAGACCGCACCTATCGCGAGGCGGCGACGACGGTCGAACGCGCGCTGCGCGCGCACGGCCGCGTGCAGCCGCTGGATCGCGGCTTCCTGCCGAACTTCCTGTTCCCGCCGGATTGCGCGGTGGTCGTGCTCGGCCAGGACGGACTGGTCGCGAACACGCTGAAATATCTCGCCGAACAACCGGTGATCGCGGTCAATCCCGACCCGCAGCGCTTCGATGGCGTGCTGCTGCCGTTCGCGCCGGGCGATCTGCCGACGTTGCTGCCCGATGTGTGGCGCGGCCATCGCCCGATCCGCGAGATCAGCATGGCCCGCGCGCGTCTGCCCGACGGCCAGACCCTGCTCGCGGTCAACGACTTCTTCATCGGCGCCCGCAGCCACATCTCCGCCCGCTACGAACTGCAGCTGGGCGATCGCATCGAACGCCAATCGTCCAGCGGCGTCATCGTCTCCACCGGACTGGGCTCCACCGGCTGGCTGCGCAGCGTGCTCACCGGCGCGACCGCGGTCGCCGGCGTGCGTCCGAGCAAACGCGTGCAGGCGCTGCGCAAGGACGGCTTCGCCTGGGACGCGCGACGCCTCGTCTTCAGCGTCCGCGAACCGTTCCCCAGCCGCTGGAGCGGCACCGAACTGGTGTTCGGCGAAATCGACGACGACACTCCGCTGCGCATCCGCTCGCTGATGCCCGACGGCGGCATCCTCTTCAGCGACGGCATCGAATCGGACTGCCTCGACTTCCGCTCCGGCATGGAAGCGGTGATCGACCTCGCGGAGCGACGGGGGCGGTTGTTGCAGTGAGGGTGGGGCGCGCCGGCGCGCCGGCGATCATGCAATCATCCGGCGATCGGAAACGGAGAGGCCTCACATGGACGAAGCATCGGCAGCATCGGACCAACAGACGTATTTCGAGCGCATGCTGTTGCGGTCCATCGAAGTCGTGGGCATCGCCGATGCCGGATTCGATGAGGCATCGGAACCCACGAGCCCGCGCGGCATCGCCGCCATGCTCCTGTGCAGAATCGCGAGCCAGCACGCACTGTCCATCCGGTTCCTGATTGAAGCGGAGCAACCGACCTCGGCCATCGTGCTGCTCCGCGCACAACTCGAAGCCCTGGTGCGCGCGACCTGGGTCACGTACGTGGCGACGGACGAGGAAGTCGCCACGTTGACGGCGCCGCTCAACGAAGCAAGCCACAAGGCCGCCAGGAAGATGCCTTCCATCGACAAAATGGTGAAGCAGTTGCAGACACGGGGCCCGCAGGGGCCGGCGCGACAGCTCGTACGCGCACATGAGCGCCTGACCCCTTTTCTGAACTCGTATGTCCACAGCGGTCTGCATGCGGTCGCCCGTCATCAACACGGATTCCCGACGCACCTTCTGATCGACACGCTCAAGATCTCGAACAGCATGGTCATTCTGACGCTGCTGGTCGTCGGCGAGATCGCGCAGGACGAGGTCTACGTCAGTGTCGCGCTCGGACTGCACGAGAAGTATGAAGATTGCATGCCGACCCTGGAGCCGTTCGACGGACCGGCATGAGCGCGCGGCGGAATGACGCCGGATGACCGCTTCGAGCCCGACAGTACAACGACGCCTCCTGTGGGAGCGCCGGAAGGCGCGATGGGATGCGGGAAGCGTTTGGGGGGGGCGGCGGGGATCGGAGCGAGGGACGGGCGAGGGGCGATGACCTGTCAGAGATGACAGGGGTGATGGATGCGGGTGAGTTTGGTAATTGGTTTCTTTTTTTTTGGGGGGGGGCGATCAATGGCGGAAAATATGCAAGCAAGGCATGTCAATTGCTCGTTCGTCTGGCGAGGGTGCGGGCTGCGCATCGTCAGCCTGATCAACGGGGAAAAAAATGGCCCGGTGGTCTGGTCGCAAGCCCTGAGAACAGAGTTGGCTAGCGTTTAATCCGTAAAAAATGCTCTACTCTAGCCCCAGTAATCCACGGGGGTGGGGCATGGGTTTCTTGACGGAACAGGAACGCATCAATCTGCGCATTGAAGCCATGATTCTTCATGTTGTAGGCGACGAGGATTTTTCTCCAGAGACTGCTCGTGATATTGAGCATGAGGGCTTCTTTATTGCTCGAATATTGGATACCGATGTCGCATCGGTCTATACATTCAAGCCTGCGTCTGCAACGCGCAATGTATTAGAGAGTATGGCCAGTCAGCAACAGTCTTTCGAAGCCGGCGCTCAAGAGTTGTCACGTCAATTCGCGCGGTTGCACCGCACTACTGCCCGTGAAGGGGCTTTCTTCATTTTTGAACTCAGTGCGGGTGATCCGGGAACAAGAATATTTAGCCTCATCAAATATGATTATGAGGAGGCGATTGAACAGGCGGAAGAGCAGGATGGCAGCAGCCTGTTGCGCAGAATCGTTCATGCTTTTATTGCAGATAAGAAAGCAATTCAAAAATCAGCAATGATTCGTGTTGTTAATGGTATGGCTGACACTAACCTTTCAGCGCATGATCGAATCAGAAAGGGATCTGATATTGGAGATTACTTTTCTGCTTTTCTTGACGTAGAGCGAAGTCGCACCGATCAGGAGCTTAATAACGCAGCTGTTGAGTTGATTCGTCAGACTCTCAAGGATTCGAAGGACATGCTGCCTGAGCGTAATGTCGCACAGGCCTTTCATCGTGCACGCGGATTCCTCCGTGATAGGCAAGAAATCAACGAAGAGGCCATCTTCGAAGCTGTTCTTGTTGCGGCTGGCAGCCCCGATGAGGAGGCTGCCCGAAGTGCTCTGTTTCGACGGACGTCTGCAAAAATTAGGGCGTCCAAATTAATCGGTCTCTCGTTCCCTCCGGACCGTCATGTTTTGCGTCGAACCAGAATGCGCAGAGTCAAGACAATAGAAGGTGTAACGCTTACTTATCCTGACGACCCTAATGGAATGACTGTCATCCGAGAACGTACCGAAGAAGGTGGTGAGCTCATAACCATCACCACAAATCGCATCCAGGAAGACATCATTGTCCCCGATAGCGCTCGCTGAAGCTATTGACCTCCTGGCCGAGACAGGCTCTGCCTTCGTGGTGGAGTCAGAGGGCACTGTTACCGTGTCCGGATTGTCGGTGGAAAATTTGATATCGCTTGATTCTGAATGTGAAGTGCTTAAGTGGTCGCGTGTGATTTACGACCGTGAAAATGGCATCTGTTCGAATACTGAGGAATTTGATCAGGATTTTGTCCCTTATCGGATTGTTATCAATAAGCCGGAAGCGGCTGATAATTTGTTCCGGGTTTTAACAAACACAGCATTTTCTTATTGGCTGGACCGCGGCCACGTATCCAAGCGTTGGCAAGTCGCACGTATGACAGGGTCGTTCGCAACCCAGATGCAAATAATTGAATCATGGGATGCGCTTCCTGTCGCTTTTTCGGAGGCGCCGGTCACTAAAAGCCCGCGCAATCTGGTAAGAGAATACGGGGCAAAGCGTTTGGTCCCGCCGGACATTAGACCGTGGCTCGCAGAAGGAATTTCTGAGGACGCATACGAGCTGACGGTGGTTCAGGCTTGGGTTAAGAGATCAGTCTCTGCCTTGATGTTCAGCATAGCTGACGAAATTGATGCGGATGATGGTGGCTTTAAGTTTCGTGGGCCGCCGCGGTTGAAATTGCCTTCGCTCGATTTAATGCGTGTGCCAAGGATTAATCTAAGTCATGCGACCTTTACTGCTCTGCAGGATTCGGCGAAATGGGTATTTGAGAGTGAGCGCGAAGCTGAGATGCGTCACATTCTTTTGGCAGCTGAGCTGGCTAGGTGTGGAATCGCAGAATATAAAACCGAAAAATTTCTTGATGAGCACATAGCCAATGCTTTGGAGAGTGCGAAAATTGCTTATCAAATGGCGTTATCTGATACCAGTCGCGACACGTTGAAATCTCTGACAGAGCTTCGGAAATCCATAACGGAAGAAACATCTAAGCTATCTGAATTGAGTCGTCAGTTAATGACTGCAATTGCAAGTGCGTTGGCGCTGGGGATTGGTTTGATCGCAGCACGTGTAACTTCTGCGGCACCAGCGACCATAATCTCAGCGGTCATGGTAGTGGTCTTCGTATACGTCAGTATCGTTATTATTTCAGGCATCCATTTCATTGGTCTGCAGCGGCAACTCCGCAAGGAATGGCAACCCAAGCTCTATCGTTTTCTTCCTGTTGACGACTACAAAAAAATGGTTAGCAATCCTGCCGTTCGCGCAGAGCGTTCATTTTTCTGGGTGGCATGCCTTGGCTGGATATCTGTCCTTGTCCTTGCAATCATTTGTCTCTGGCCAGATGTCATCTGGCCAGAGACAAATTTAGCCAAGGGCGAACCTGCAAGAATCGACAGCAGTGGAGTCGGTGCTAGTAATCAATCATCACTGAGCACTCCGGAAGCGGGCAAGACGACATCTTCTGCAAAAGGACCGTAGGCTGCTCATTAGCCCAAGGCCATAAGGTGCATACAAGTAGGGTGCATAAGCGATGCGTCACGCACCTTTTTGATGAAATCCGCATCTGCGACGTACCACGGCGCATGACGCCTTCGGCTTATGCGTCCTGCGAAATGCAATTATCGCTCCAACTCGCAACGCGCGCTTGAGCCCGCCCTGCAAACGATGAGTGACATAGGACCATAGGCTGGGTCATTGACCCAGCATCATCGGAATCTTGACGCTGGGTGCACAGCACCCAACCTACGAAAGCCGGCCGCGGTGTCGAGGCAACGCCTGAGGCGGGCTTGAGCCCGCCCTACGAACGGTGAATGACGTAGGGCGGGCCCTCGGCCCGCCGTGAACGGAGCGAATGGCCGCAAGTTACTCCGCCCATCGCCGTGATCGCTGGGCTTGATCATCGAATGGCGGGGATCGGATTCACTCCTGACCGCTACGGCTTCAATGTCCGCATCCGTCGACGGCCGCGTGCGATCAACGCGGTCTACGGCGCGTCCAGATCCTGTTCCCCGATCACCCAGGCATCGCCCTCGCGGGTCATCCGCACGCGGCCTTCGCGGGTGATGACGTCGCGGTCGGTGCCGCGGATCCAGAGGACGACGCTGTCGCCGCTGCGGCGGCCGCGGAGGATCTCGGGCGCGAGCGGTTGGCCGTCGCGGAGATCCTTCAGGGTCTCCTTCACGCGATCGTTGTCGTCTTCGGGCAGGCGCCATTCGGCGTTGTCGCCGAGGAAGGGGCGGAGGGCGGGGATGTCGCCTGTCGACACCGCCTCGGCGTAGGCGCGATACGCGGCGCCGGCATCGCCGCCGCCGGCGGGCAGGGCGGTGCCGGGCGGGCGATGCACGGCCGCGTCGAAGCGCAGGTCGAAGTCGTAGGTCTTGCCGAAGAAGTCCTCGGGCGCATCGAGCACCCAGCGGCCGGCGATGCGGTCGGCGTCGTGTGTCGTCAGCGCGAGTTCGCCGTAGCCGGCGGTGTTGAAGCCGTCGTTCGGCTCGAAGCGCCGATGGAACAGGCCGCATTCATGGCCGTCGGGCCCGATGCAGATGCGCAGCAGGCCGCCGCTGTGGTCGCCGTAGCTGTCGCGCGCGCCGTCGTCGGGGTCGAAGGCGGCGACGACGACGGCGGGATCGAGCGGGCGATCGCTGAGGAACACGAAGATCTCGTCCTCGGCCGGATCGACATGACGCTCGTGGCGCACGGCGACCGCGTGGCGGAAGGTCACGCGGTCGTCGCCCATGCGGAAGTGGCCGCTGCCGGTGTCGGCCGCATCGGCTTGGGCCGCGGCGAGGGCGAACAGCGCCGACAGCGTCGGCGCGAGGAGCGGAAAGCGGCGCATCGCGATGTCCCCGTGGGATCGGTCCCGTCAGACACAACGGGATCGTCGGCGGCAGGCGGTCGCGTGCCTCAACCGATGCGGTAGACCTGCCCGGTCTGCGCGCCTTCGACGCTGCGCGCGAAGCCGAGCGCGGCGCGCGCGGCCGGCACCGGTTCGAAGCCGCGGAAGTAGGGCGCGTAGCCGGGCATGGATTCCTGCAGCACGCCGGGGCTGACGGCGTTGATGCGCAGGCCGCGGGGCAGTTCGAGCACCGCGGCGCGGACGAAGGCTTCGATCCCGCCGTTCGCGAGGCTGGCCGAGGCGCCGTAGCGGATCGGGTCCTGGGCGAGCACGCCGGTGGTGAGCGTGATCGAGCCGCCGTCGGCCAGCAGCGGGGCTGCGAGCAGGGCGAGGTTGACCTGGCCCATCAGCTTGTCGCGCAGGCCGATGTCCCATTGTTCGGGGGTGAGGTCGAGCAGGCCGCCGAAGGCGACGTTGCCGGCCGCGGAGACCACGGCGTCGAGGGGGGCGTCGCGACCGGCCTCCGCGAGGGCGGCGGCGATGCTGTCGCGGTCGGCGAGGTCGATGCGTACGTCGCCGCTGTTGCGGCCGGCGGCGATGAGGGTGTGGCGGGCGCCGAGTTCCTGGGCGACGGCGCGTCCGAGGGTGCCCTGGGCACCGATCAGCAGAATCTTCATGGCGGATCCTTTGTTTCCGAGTGGCCGGCAATCCCGGCGGTGGAAACAGTCTGCGCCGCTCGAATCCCCTTGATTAGCAGGTCGGCCGGGGAAATACTGTTTTCATATGGAAACAATATCGACCCGGATCGATCGCATGCTGTGCTTCGCCGCCGTGGCGGAGCGCGGCAGTTTCACCGCCGCGGCCGCGGCGCTGGGCTATTCCAAGGCGCACGTCAGCCGGCAGGTGGCGGAACTGGAACGCACGCTGGGCGCGGAATTGCTGTTGCGCACCACCCGGCGGCTGTCGCTCACGCCGCTGGGGCATCGTTACGCCGAGCAGGCGGCGCGGTTGCGCGGTGCCTACGACGAGGCGGAACAGTTGATCGCCGCCGAACGCACCGAGGTGCGGGGTC
The DNA here is from genome assembly GCA_041919915.1 of Lysobacteraceae bacterium. Classification (GTDB taxonomy): domain Bacteria; phylum Pseudomonadota; class Gammaproteobacteria; order Xanthomonadales; family Xanthomonadaceae; genus Lysobacter_I. The sequence goes on along the minus strand of JAYRSY010000003.1, from coordinate 94,530 downwards.
TGCTGCGGCTGACGTCGGCGACGACGTTCGGCGAGATGTTCCTGGTCGATCTGGTCGCGGATTTCCAGGCGCTTCACCCGCAGGTCGACGTGGAGGTCGATCTGAGCATCCAGACCCGGGATCTGTTCGAGGGGCGCTACGACTTCGCGTTCCGCATCAGCCGCACGATCGAGGAACGGCTGGTGGCGCGGGCGGTCGGCCTGGTCCGCGAGATCGCGGTGGCCGCACCGTCGTTGCTGGCGGTGTGTGGCGTGCCGAAGCGGCCGGCGGATCTGGCATCGCTGCCGGCGCTGCGCAACAGCCATTTCCGCGACGACGCCGAGTGGGTGTTCGTGCGCGGGAATCGCAGCGAGACGGTGCGCCTGCGCACGCCGCTGGCGATCAACAACTTCAACGCGATCCAGCGCGCCGCCGAACGCGGGCAGGGGATCACGCGGCTGCCGCAGTACCACGTCGCGGCCGCGCTGCGCGACGGCCGGCTGCAGCGGTTGTTGCCGGACTGGGACTTCGCGCAGCAACCGATGTATCTGGTGCATCCGCAGCGACGCCATCCGACGCGGCTGCAGACCGCGTTCCGCACGTTCGCGCTGGCGTGGTTCGAAGCGCCCGAGCAGCGGGCGGCGTTGTCCTGAGCGCGAGGGCCGCGGGCGAAGGCCCGCGGCGCGACATCAGCCGCCGTCGAGCGGCGTCAGCAGGCGTCGGCCGGTGGTGTCGCCATGGAACGCGCCCGGGGCCAGGGCTTCCGGCGGCGTGGCGGCCATCGGCGTGTTGTCCCACCACGGGATCGCCTTGCGGGGACCGGGGATGTAGGCCTCCCACTGGCCGTAGCGCGGGAGCCGCTCGCCCTCGAACATGAAGGACACCGGGACGCGGCCGTAGCCGTAGCGCTTGTCTTCGGGGATGTCGCCCGGCGGCACCAGCAAGCGCCAATGTTTCGCGGCGTCGAGGCTGGCGCCCGCGAGCGCCCTGCGCCATTGCGCCATCTGCGATTCGCTGCCGATCACCCGCAGATTCACCTGTTCGACATCGACGTCGACGATGGTGCCTTCGCGGTCGTAACGCAGCGCCAGGAAGACGCTGCCGGAGACTTCGGCGTTGCCGACCGCGTGGAAGGGATAGTCCGGGAGCCGCCTGGATTTCGGGTCGAGCGAAGGCCGGGCCTGTGGCGAGGGGTTTTCGAAGCTGGCGCTGCGCGTGGCGATTTCGTAGCGGCCTCCGTCGAGCTTCTTCGCGACGAAGACCAGGGTCATCCTGGAGCGGCTGTAGGCGTTGGTTTGCAGCGCGATCGGTTCGAACGTCCAGTGCGGCGCCTGTCGCGAGGTCATCTCGACGATGCCCTTGGGCAGTTTCTCGGGGTTGTCGAGCGCGTAGCCGACGACGTGGCCGGCGGGGTCGATGTCGATGGTGCCGGTCACGGTGAGGCTGAGTTCGGCCTGTTCGCGGATCGCGTCGCGCTGCTGGCGCGTGGTGCCCGCGGTCGCGACGAACGCGGCGAGCAGCAGCAGGCAGAACAGGGGGCCACGGAGCATCGCGGGGCGGTACGGGTGCATGGTGTCGGATTGCTGCGCGTCGGATTCGGGGATCATAGCGAAATCGCCGGCGGCGGCGGATCACGATGCGCGCGGGAGATTGCGGCGCGCGGGCCGCCCGGATATGGTCGAAAGCGGAGGTGTCCATGCACGGCGATGGTCTGCAACTTGCGTTGGTCTTTCTGCTCGCGGCGGTGGTCGCGGTGCCGCTGTTCAAGCGCTTCGGCCTGGGCGCGGTGCTGGGCTATCTCGCGGCCGGCGTCGCGCTGGGTCCGTTCGGGCTGAAGGTGATCCAGGATGCCGCGCCGGTGCTGACCGCCAGCGAGATCGGCGTGGTGATGCTGTTGTTCGTGATCGGTCTGGAGCTGTCGCCGGCGCGGTTGTGGGTGATGCGCAAACCGGTGTTCGGCATCGGCGGCCTGCAGGTGCTGCTGACCGGTGCGCTGCTGGGCGGGATCGCGCTGGCCTTCGATCTGGGCTGGAAGGCGGCGCTGGTGGTCGGGTTGGCGCTGGCGTTGTCCTCGACCGCGGTCAGTCTGCAGCTGCTGTCGGAGCGGAAGGCGCTGAACGGGCCGCACGGCCGGTTGGCGTTCGCGATCCTGCTTTTCCAGGACATCGCGGCGATCCCGCTGCTGGCGGCGATCCCGCTGCTGGGCGTGGCCGCGGCCAGTCCCGATCCGGTGTGGAAGGACGTGCTCAAGGCGATCGCGGCGATCGTCGCGGTGGTGATCGGCGGCCGTGTGCTGTTGCGCCAGCTGTTCCGCACCGCCGCGCGCATCGGCGTGCCGGAGATGCTCACCGCGAGCGCGCTGTTCGCGGTGCTCGGCGCCGGCTGGGTGATGCATCTGGCCGGATTGAGCATGGGCCTGGGTGCGTTCCTCGCCGGTGTGCTGCTGGCGGACTCCGAGTTCCGGCACGAGATCGAATCGCAGATCGAACCGTTCAAGGGCCTGTTGCTCGGGCTGTTCTTCATGGCCGTGGGCATGAGCATCGATCTGAAGCTGATCGCCGCCGAGCCGTGGCTGATCGCGTTCGGCACGATCGCGCTGCTGGCGCTGAAATCGATGGTGCTGTTCGGCCTCGGTCTGCGCCCCGGGCGGGTCGGGTGGCGCGAAGCGCTGCAGCTCGGCGCGGTGCTCGCGCTGGGCGGCGAGTTCGCGTTCGTGGTGCTGTCGGAAGCGGTCAAGGCGCGCCTGATCGATACCGATCTGCAGAACCGGCTGGTCGCGATGGTCGGTCTGTCGATGGCGCTGACGCCGTTGTCGCTGATCGCGATCGCGCGGCTGCTGCGCGCGCATCCGGAGACCGCGCCCAGACGCGAATTCGATGCGCTGCCCGACCATCAGCCGCTGGTGATCCTGGCCGGGTTCGGCCGGTTCGGCCAGATCGTTGCGCGCATGCTGGTGGCGCAGAAGATCCCGTTCGTGGCGCTGGAAACCGATCCGGATCAGCTCGACACCATGCGCCGCTTCGGCAACAAGGTGTATTTCGGCGACCCGTCGCGTCCGGATCTGCTGCGCACCGCCGGTGCGGCCAACGCCCGGGTCTTCGTCAACGCGATCGACGGGACCGAGGCCAATCTGCGGGTGACCCGGGTGGTGCGGCGGATGTATCCGCAGTTGCGCGTCTTCGCCCGTGCCCACGACCGCCGCCATGCCTGGCAACTGATGGATCTCGGCGCCAACGTCACCCGCGAGACGTTCGCGTCCGGTCTGGAAATGGGGCGCGACGTGCTGATCGCGCTCGGGATGCCGCCGGAGCAGGCGGCGCAGCGCGCGCAGCGGTTCCGCGCGCACGACGAGGAGCTGCTGGCCAGCCAGCACCTGATCTACGACGACGACGAGGCGCTGCTGGAAAGCGCGAAGCAGGCGCGCAGCGAGCTGGAGCAGCTGTTCGAGGCCGACGTCGAGCCCGATGCGGTGCCCGACGCCGTGTTCGATGACGACATGGCCGGACGGTCGCGCTGACGCGCCGCCCGCGATCAGCGTTTCGCGCCGAATCTGTCCCCGAAGAAATCGCCTGCGTTCCAGCGCGGTCGTTCCGGCGCGTCGCCGACGATCCGGCCGATCCGCGCGTTGAGTTTCGCCAGACGCAGCGCATCGCCCCAAGCGATCGGCAGCGTCGCTTCGTCGCTCGGCTGGTGGTAGTGCTCGCGCAGGAACTTGCGCAGCGCAAGCTTCGGATCACGCTCGCCATCGGCCGAGACCATGCCGCCGGTGAGATACACCGCGGGTACGCCGGCGCGGATGAAGGCGTACTGGTCGCTGCGCACGAACACCGATTCCTCCGGGAACGGGTCCGGCGACAGCGACACGCCGAGTTCCTTCGCCGCGGTGTCGAGCACGGGTTTGAGCGTCGAATGCTCGATGCCGATCGGCACCACGTCCTTGGTCGGCGCGAGCAGCACCGGCATGTCCATGTTGATGTTCGCGACCATCGATGCCGCGGGCACCGTGGGTCGCGTGGCGAACCATTCGCCGCCGAGCAGGCCTTTCTCCTCGGCGGTCAGGGCGACGAACAGCAGCGAACGCTTCGGTGCGGTCTTCTCCGATTTCAGCGCGCGCGCGGCTTCGAGCATGATCGCGACGCCGAGCGCGTTGTCGAGCGCGCCGTTGTGGATCGTGTCCTGCTGGGGCGTGCCCTGCTGAGGCGTGCCCTTGCCGAGCGTGTCCGCCGCGCCGTTCCCGGCCTTCGCCGGCGCGCTCATGCCGATGTGGTCGAGGTGCGCGGTGTAGACGATGTGTTCGCCGGCCAGGGTCGCATCGCTGCCGGGCAGTTTCGCGACCACGTTGCGCGACTCGATCGGCTCGATCCGCGTGCGTCCGGACAGCGCCAGGGTCCCCGGCAGCGCGAACCCCTTCAGCGTGCCGGCTTCGGCGGCGTCGAACAGTTCGGCTGCGGTGCGCGGACCGTCGGCGAAGATCAGGTCCGCCGCCGCCGCGCTGACCGCGGCGATCCCGCGCAGTTGCGGGAACGTGCCGATGGCCTTGCCGTCGTCCCCGCGCAGGCGCATGCCCCCGCGCTGCCAGTGTTCGGCGTCGCGCGCCCACGGTGAGTCGGCCTCGTCCTTCGGCGTGTTCACGAACACCACGCCGACCGCGCCGCGTTCGGCCAGCGCGCGCAGTTTTTCTCGGGACGAACTGTAGAACGCGCGGCGATCGTGGTCGAAACGCGCCGGCGCGCCGCCGAACACGACCGCGATCCGGCCCTTCAGGTCGAGCCCGGCGAAATCGTCGTGATCGAGTTCCGGCGCGTGCACGCCCTGACCCACGAACACCGCCGGCGCTTCGACCGCATGCTCGGCCGCGTCGAAGTTCGGCATCGACAGGAACTGCTCGCGGAACCGCAGCGGGATTTCGCGCCCGTTGCGCCTGACCATCAGGGTCGTGCCCTCGGCGATGCGGGTCGCCTTCAGCAGCGGCACGCGCTGGAACCAGGTGCCGTCGTCGCCGGCCGGTTGCAGTCCGATCGCGGCATAGCGCTTCGCCACGTAATCCGCGGCCAGATCGTAGCCGCGGGTGCCCGTTTCGCGGCCTTCGAAGCGGTCGTCGGCGAGCGTGCGCACATCGTCGGCGATGCGCTGTTCGTCGGCGTTCGCGGGCGTGCTGGTGTCGGCCGCGAACGGCGGCGCGGCGATGGTCGGCGCCACGGGCGCTTCGGATTCGCGCTTGCATGCGGCGAGCAGCGCGAGCGCGAGCAGCGCCGGCACGGCGATGCGGGATGGGTTCATTGCAGGTATTCCTCCGGCACGAGTGTTCCGAGCAGGACCAGCGACCACAGCAACAGGCCCAGCAGCAGCCACAGACCGTTGGCGATCGTCAGTCGACGGTTCGCCGTGGCCTCGGGGTCGCCGCAGGCGACGTTCGCGGCGCGCTGCGAGTGAAAGACGAACAGTGCGTTCGCGAGTTGCGAGGCCACCAGCACGGCAAGGAAAACACCGGGCGACAGGGCCTCGCCCGCGACGCGGTTGAGCACACGGATGCCGATCACGGAGACCACGTACAACGTGGCCCAGAAGCCGGGCGACCAGCGGTGGCGCAGCCCCTGTCGATTGATCCGGTGATCGATTTCCTGGTTCAGGGCATGCGCGAAGAAGATCGAGAAGATCGCGCGCGCGACCGGCCAGATATCCAGCTTCTTGTCGATCCGGTGCAGTTGCCAGTGTCGCCAGAACCAGTACAGGGAATAGAGACCGAACGTTCCGAACATCAGCAGCGCCGCTTTCCACGGTGCGACCACATAGAACGGCGGTGCGATCACGGCTTCCCCGTGGCCGGCGACCTCGGCGATGCGCGCGCTCGGGGGGGGCGTAGGGATTGGCTGTGGTGTCCGCCGGCGCGGTCTCGTTGTGGTCGTGCATGCGGGGTCCCCTGGCGAAGCGGCAAGGATGCCGCAGGCGACCGGACGGCGCCATGCCCGGGCCGGCGGTAAGATCGTCGCGACCCCAGCGCCATGACCTTCCGGAGACCACCGATGCCGACCGTTGCGATCGCCCCCCCGGGAACGGTGGCCGTGCCCCCCGGACCCCGCGAACGCGGGTTGCTGCTCGCGCTGGTCGTGGGCGCCCTGATCGTCTCCGGCATCGCGCCGAAGGATCGCCTCACCTGGTTGCTGGAGGTGGTCTGGGTCATCGCGGCGATCCCCCTCATCGCGCTGACCTGGCGCCGCTTCCCGTTGACCCGGCTGCTGTGCTGGCTGCTGGTCGCGCATGCCCTGGTGCTGATCCACGGCGGTGCCTACACCTATGCGGAAACGCCGCTGGGATTCTGGCTGCGCGACCTGCTGGGATTCGAGCGCAACCCCTGGGACCGGGTCGGTCATCTGATGCAGGGGTTCGTGCCGGCGATCCTCGCCCGTGAACTCTTGCTGCGCCGCACCCCGCTGCGCCGCGGCGGTTGGCTGGTCTATCTGGTGCTGGCGGCATGCCTGAGTTTCAGCGCCTTCTTCGAGCTGATCGAATGGTGGGCGGCGCTGATCTACGGGGCCGACGCCGATGCGTTCCTCGCCACCCAGGGCGATCAGTGGGACACGCAATGGGACATGTTCCTGTGCCTGTGCGGCGCGGCGCTGTCGCTGCTGCTGTGGTCGCGCCTGCACGATCGTCAGCTGGGCGCGCGCGGGTAATCCGGGAATCGTCCCGGGCGCTGCCTGCAGACGCCCGGCGCGTACGACGCGGCCTGAAACGACGAAGGCCGCCCGGAGGCGGCCTTCGTGCGATGCCTGACGGCACGGGATCGATCAGAAGCGGTATTCGAACGCGGCCGTGGCGGTCGTGAACGTGAAGTCCGCGTCGAACAGATCCGACTTGAAGCGGTCGACGTTGAGGCTGACGCCGATGTTCTCGTTGAAGTCGTAGCCGGCGCCGACGCCGTAGTACGGCTGGTTGTCGCCGTCATCGACCTGGCCGAAGCCGTCGAAGTCGACCGTCAGGTCGACGCGGCTGATGCCGGCGCGGCCGCTGACGAAGAAGCCTTTGTGGGTGTCGCTGCCGAAGTTCTTCTTGCCGATCACGCCGACGCCGAAGGCGTGGGCTTCGACCGAGGCGAAGTCGTCGGACTGGCGGCCGAGGTCGGTGTAGAAGCCTTCGACGCCGAAGTTGGCGTTGAAGAAGTAACCACCGCGCAGGCTGTAGCCGAACTCGTCGTCGTCGGTACCATCGATTTCGAGATTGCTGTTGCCGGCTTCGATGCGGTAGAACCCGGCGCTGCCTTCGCCGGCGAAGGCCGGAGCGGCGAGCGAGGAGGCCGCAAGGGCGGCCGAGAGCAGAAGGATCTGCTTCATTGAAAACTCCCTGTGTGATTTCGGATGTGACCCCATGACGGGGCGCGCCACCCTAGAGGCACGCAGCGCTGCCGTCAACCCGTGACATCTGGCAGGGAGGCACGAAAAAGGCGGGGTTTCCCCCGCCTTTTCGTGGATGCCGCGACCGCTGCCGGGCTCAGTAGCCGACCGCCGCCGGGTCCTTCGACGCCGGAACCGCGCCGTTGGTGTTGTTGGCCGCCACCGGAGCGGAGGCCTGCGGGTCGACCCAGTAGCCGCCGTCGTATTCGACGTGGGTGTTGCCCTCGGAATCCTGATAGGTGCGGACGATGTACTTCTCGACGTAACGCGGACGGATGTTGTTGATGTCCGTGGCGTACATGTGGCTGAAGTAGTCCTCGCAGTACGAGGGCATCTGGTTGCTGATCTCGTACTCGCCGTCGATGCCGGTCCAGACGCGCAGGCTGCTGTTCAGCGAGTTGGCGTCGCAGCGGCCGGCGCTGTGGCCGATGGCGTCGACCAGCGAGCTCATCTGCGGGGTTTCTTCGGCCGCCGGGCACAGCTTCAGGAAGTTGATGCGCGCCTGGATGGTCTTCCACGGCTTGCTCAGGTTGATGCTGAAGTACCGGCGCAGCGAGCTGGCGCATTCGCCCGGGGGGCTGCCGGTGGACAGGCAGAGGATGGCTTCGCAGGCGGTGGCTTCGTCGCCGCCGGGAAGCGAACTCTGCTGCTGGCGGACGAGTTCGTCGACCGTCGCCTGCATTTCATCGGTCAACTGACCCGCGGGGGCCTCGGTCGTACCGATCGGCTTGGTCGGATCGATGCCATCGGGAAGGATCTGCTGGGAGATGTCCGGGCCCTGGCTGCCATCCTGGGCACCGGCGGTGGCCGCGAACATCAGCGCGATCAGCGCAACCGGAATCGCAATCTTCTTCATGTGACTTCACTCCAGGTAGTCAATTCGCATGGGCGGAAACGGTCGCTGGCGACAGCTCCTTGTTCGCTTGCTTGCCCGGTCTTTCCGGGCCATTGCCGCGGTGCCCCTGTCGCCGACGGCGCGCGCGCCCGACCGGAGTGGCCGGAAGCACGACGGAAGCGCTGGTTCAGGTTAACGAACTTGCGAGAATCTTTGCAAAGTGTGATTTGTGGCACGTTCTTGGTGCCGAGGCGCCGAGGGGCGTCCCGGGTATGCATGTAAAAGCATGATTCTGTTGATGAAAATGCCGGTTCGTCGGAAGCCGGGAGGTGAATCGCCCGCTCAGCGCGGGACGACCGCTCGTCGGAAGGCGGGCGGACAGACGGTTTTGCGGTCTCTGTCTCAGTCCGGATCGGGGGTTCCGGACTCGGGGCGGGCGGGACGCTGTGGCGGGAAACGCAGCACCACGCCGCGCTCTTCGCGATGTTCGGGACGGTGCCACAGCACCGGGACGTCGTCCGGCGCCGGCAGCTGCAGTTCGTCGTCGGCCGCGCCGGCGTCCTCCTCTTCCAGCTCCCAGCTGTACTTCCGGCGTGGCGGCAGCGGGTCGACACCGCGGAACAGCAGCGCGGCGAGGATGCCGGCGAGCGCGCCGCCCAAGTGCGACTGCCAGGACACGCCGGGCTCCTGCGGCAACACGGTCAGCAGCATGCCGCCGTAGAGGAAGAAGGCGATCATGGCCGCGGCGATCGACGGCCGGTCGCGGCGCAGCAGGCCGAGCGCGAACACCAGGAACATCAGCCCGTGGGTCAGGCCGCTGGCCCCGAGATGGTGGCTGCCGGGATCTCCCAGCAGCCAGGCGCCCAGCCCCGAACCCAGCCACAGCACGGGCAGGGCGCGCAGGGTGGCGCCGGGGTAGACCGTGAGCGCCAGCGTGCCCAGGAGCAGCAGGGACGCGGCGTTGGCGGCGATATGTTCCAGCGACCCGTGCAGCAGCGGTGCGGTCAGCACACCCCACAGGCCCTCCGGCTGCAGCGCGGTGACGGTGAGCGCGCGGACGTCCTCGCCCTGCTGCAGCACGAACACCACCGCCAGCAGCAGCACGAAGGCGAGACTGGCGTTCAGCGCCCGCAGCAGGCGTCGCCGGTCGGCGGCGCGCTGGGCGGGGGTGTCGGGGACTTCTTCAGGGGTGTGCAGGCGCATCGGAAGTCAGTGGTGCCGTTCCCGTGGGCGATCAAGGCCGCCCGGACGGGCGGGCGGCCTGCCGCCGCGGAACGCTGCGTTCGCCGGCGGGCGCGCGCCCGTGCAGGCGGGGGCGTCCGGGCGGCTCGCTCAGAACGGCCAACCGGTCAGCAGATCGAGGAGGACCTCCAGGGCGTTCCAGATGCCCCCGGTCGCCCCTTTCTCGTTCCGCCAGAAGAACCAGCGCAGGAAGGTCGCGACCAGCGACAGCACGACCCCGCCCGCGAGCAGCCACAGCAGCCAGAACGCGAGGCTCATGACGAATGCCCGGTCGCGGGCGCCGGCCGCAGCAGGCTCAGCGCCACGGTCGCGCCGATCGTGGCCGCGACCACGCCCAGCGAGACCAGGATCGGGATCTTGTAGACATCGATCAGCAGCATCTTCACGCCGATGAACATCAGCACCAGCGCCAGGCCGTAGGGCAACAGGTGGAAGCGGTCGGCCATGCCCGCGAGCAGGAAGAACATCGCGCGCAGACCCAGCACCGCGAACACGTTCGAGGTCAGCACGATGAACGGGTCGCTGGTGATCGCGAAGATCGCCGGGATCGAGTCGACCGCGAAGATCAGGTCGGTCACGCCGATCAGCACGATCACCACGAACAGCGGGGTGTACCAGCGTTTGCCGTCCTTGACGACGCTCAGGACGTTGCCGTGGTAATCGGCGGTGAGTGGCAGATGGCGGCGCATCCACTTCAGCGCCGGATTCTTCTCCAGGTCCGGCGCCTTGCCGGCGGCGACCAGCATCTTGATGCCGGTCAGCAGCAGGAACGCGCCGAAGACGTAGAGGATCCAGTGGAATTTCGCGAGCAGGAACGCACCGGCGAAGATCATGATCGCGCGCAGGAAGATCGCGCCGATCACGCCGATGATCAGCACCTTCTGGCGCTGCTCTTCCGGCACCGCGAAGTACGTGAACAGCATCAGGAACACGAAAATGTTGTCGACCGCGAGCGATTTCTCGACCAGGTAACCGGTGAGGAATTCCAGTGCGACGCGGTTGCCGGCGACCGCGCCGGCGTCCTGGCTCACGTACCACCAGAGCCCGGCGTTGAAGGCCAGCGCGAGGCCGACCCAGCCGATGCTCCAGTACAACGCTTCCTTGAACGTGACCTTGTGCGGCCCGCCGTGGCGCATCAGCACCAGATCGACGAGCAGGGCGACGACGACGAGCGCGGCGAACGCGCTCCACAACAGGGGACTGCCAATGGTGGTGACGGTGGTCATGGAAAAGCTCCGGTCGGAAACGAGAACGCCCAGCCGCGAGGCTGGGCGTGTCATCGACCGGACCGGGCAGACGCCGGCCCTGAGGGCGGGTCTGCGCGGGACCGTGCGGGAGACGGACCTTCGCCATGCGGCGAAGGTCTCGCTCGCAGTCGCGGTGGTCTGCGACTGCCGTCCGGCCGGGGCGTGAACCCGTATTGACGACCGGAACGTCGGGAGCTACTCCCCTTCTGGAGCGGCGATTGTTTTTCAAATACTTAGGCGCGTCAACCCCATTACAATGGAAAGATGAACGCACCGTTGCCCGAAATCCGCCTCCGGAACGCCTGGACCTCGCGCCACCCCTGGATCTTCCAGAAACTGGTGGAGAAACCCGCTCAACGGCCCAAGCCGGGCAGCCTGGTCGACGTAGTGGGCCCGGACGGTGTCTGGCTCGGGCGCGGCTTCTACAACGGGCATTCGCGGATCGCGATCCGCCTGCTCGAACGCGACCCGGACGTCCCGGTCGATGCCGACTGGTTCGCGGCGAAGATCGCCGAGGCCGTGCGCCTGCGTCGCGAGGTGCTGAAACTCGACGAGGTCAGCGACGCCTGGCGCGTGGTGCACAGCGAGGGCGACGGCCTCAGCGGCCTCGTCGTCGACCGCTACGGCGATCTGCTGGTGGTCGAATACTTCAGCGCCGGCATGTTCCGTTACCGCGAGTGGATCTACGCCGCCCTGAAGGCGCAATTTCCCGGCTGCCGCTTCCACGCCTTCGCCGACGAGCATGTGCAGAAGCAGGAAAGCTTCGACTTCCGCGGCTCCGAACCCGCGGCGCCCGCGATCATCAGCGAATACGGAGTGAAGTTCCGCGCCGATCCAGCCGGCGCGCACAAGACCGGTTTCTTCGCCGACCAGCGCGAGAACCGCGAATGGCTGTCGCGCCAGTGCGCCGGCAAACGCGTGCTCGATCTGTGCTGCAACACCGGCGGTTTCGGCGTGTACGCGGCCGCGCGCGGCGCCACCGAAGTGGTCGGCATCGACATCGACGAAGCGGTGATCGAGATCGCGAAGGGCAACGTGAAGCTCAACCTGCCGTTCGAGAGTGGCGTGCGCCCGCGTTTCGTCCAAGCCGACATCTTCCCGTGGCTGCGCGATGCCGCCAATGCCGGCGAGCGCTTCGACGTGGTCATCCTCGACCCGGCGAAAATGACCCGCGACCGCGAGCAGGTGATTCCGGCGCTGAAGAAATACCTCGACATGAACAAGCTGGCGATGGGCGTGGTGAAACCCGGCGGCCTGCTCGCGACCTTCTCCTGCACCGGTCTGGTCAGCGAGGAACAGTTCCTCGACATGCTGCGTCGCGCCGCGTTCTATGCCGGCCGCACCGTGCAGGTGCTGAAGGTCGCCGGCGCCGGTGCCGACCACCCGTGGCTGACCGACGTGCCGGAAAGCCGCTATCTGAAGGCGGTGTTCTGCCGCGTGGTGGACTGACGCCGGTATCGCCGCGGGTACACTGGCGCCATGTCCGAAACCGATGCGTTGTTGCTTCTGCTGCTGATCGCGACTGCGATCGCCCTCGTCCTGCTCGTGATCCTGCTGCTGCGCCGGCCCGACGCCGCGCTGGAGCGCCTGCGCGGGCGGATCGAGGACGCGCTGCGCGAGGAGCAGCGCGCGGGGCGCGGCGAACTGCGCGAACAGTTGAACGGTCTGGCCTTGACCCAGGGCCAGCGGATCGAGGATTTCGGCCGCAGTCTCGGCGATCTGACCCTGCGCACCGATGCGCGCTTGGACGAGCTGCGCGTGGCGCTCAACGACGATGCCCACAAGGCGCGACTGGAGCTGTCGACGCGGCAGGCCCAGTTCGCGGACGCGCTCGGCGCGCAGCTGCGCGAGCTGACCGATCGCAACGAACAACGGCTCGGCGAACTGCGGGCCACGCTGGAGCGGAAGCTGGGCGAACTGCAGGCGGGCAACGAGGCGAAGCTCGAACAGATGCGCGCGACCGTCGACGAGAAACTGCAGTCGACGCTGGAAACACGATTGACCGAGAGCTTCGGCAATGTCGCGCAGATGCTGGTGCAGGTGCATCAGGGGCTCGGCGACATGAACAAGCTGGCCTCGGACGTGGGCGGCCTGCAGCGCGTGCTCAACAACGTGAAGTCGCGCGGCATCTTCGGCGAAGTGCAGCTGGCGGCGCTGCTGGAGCAGGTGTTCGCGCCGGACCAGTACGCGGCCAACGTCAAGACCGTGCCCGGCCGCAACGAAGCGGTGGAATTCGCGGTGCGGTTTCCGGGGTCGGAGCGCGATGCGCCGGTCTGGCTGCCGATCGACGCCAAATTCCCGCGCGAGGATTACGAGCGGCTGCTCGACGCGCAGGAATCGGGCGATGTCGAGGCCGCGCGCGCGGCCGGCGATGCGCTGGAGCGTCAGGTGCGCAAGCAGGCGCGCGAGATCCGCGACAAGTACGTCTCGCCGCCGCACACCACCGAGTTCGCGATCCTGTTCCTGCCGACCGAAGGCCTCTACGCCGAAGTCCTGCGTCGCCCCGGGCTGGTGGAAGCGCTGCAGCGCGATCTGCGCATCGCGATCGCCGGCCCGACCACGCTGCTGGCGTTGATGACCAGCTTCCAGATGGGATTCCGCACGCTTGCGATCCAGGAGCGCTCCAGCGAGGTGTGGCGCACGCTGGGCGCGGTCAAGACCGAATTCGGCAAATTCGGAACCGTGCTGGATCAGGTGAAGAAGAAGCTCGACGAGGCCAGCAACAAGATCGAGGAGACCAGCGTGCGTTCGCGTGCGCTCGGCCGGAAACTGCGCGAGGTCGAGGCGTTGCCCGTCGGCGAAGCCCAGAAACTGCTGGGCGATGCGATCGAAGCCTCCGACGAGGCGTGATGCGGCGACGCGTCCGCGCGCGGATGCCTGTCGAACGGCGGCTTGCGATCCGGTAAAGCGGGCCGAAGCCCGCTTTACCGATGTCGTGTTTTACCGCGGCCGTGCCGATGCGCTCAGGGCGCGTCCGGGGTCGGCATCGCGTCGATCGGGACCGTCGGATTGGCCTCCTCGCGCAGATATTCCGGCAGGGACTCGTCGGTATCGTCGGTGCGGTCGCCGAAGATCTGGTAATTGCGCCGCTGCAGCCAGGCGTCGCGCACGAGGGCGTAATCGTCGGCCGCGCCTTCGCGCATGCGGTCGACGCTCAGCAACTGCGTGCGCACGTCGACCAGTTGCAGGCCCTGCAGGAACACCCGCAGCTTGTCTTCCTCGATCGGCCGGATCGGCGACAGCGGGGCGTCGCCGGCCATGCCGAGGGTGTCGCGCAGCGTGCGCGGGCCGAACAGCGGCAGTTCGACGTAGCGCGATTTCTTCCAGCCCCAGACGCCGAGGGTCTGTCCGAAGTCCTCGCTGCGATTCGGGATCTTCGCCGAGGTGGCCGGATCGAACAGTCCGCCGATGCCCAGCGTGGCGTTGAGCAGGAAGCGCCCGGCCGATTGCCCGGCCTGCTTGGGCTTGCCCTGCAGCAGCGCGTTGAGCGCGCTCACCGGCTGGCCGAGGTTGTGGAAGAAGTTGCTCACGCCCAGGCGCACGGGGCGCGGGATCGCCTTGACGTAGGCGTTCGCGAGCGGTTTCGCCACGCGCCGGTCGACCACGTCGTTGAGGCGGTGCACCCGGCGGTTGTATTTCTCCCACGGGTCGTAGCTCGTGGGCAGGGTCGCCGGTTCGGGCAGGGTGTGATCGGCGACCGGGTCGTAGGCGTCCGGCGCCTGCGTGCCGTAGATGGCGGCGAAGTCCTGTTCCGCGCTGGTCGGCTGCAACGAGGCCGGCGGGGCGTCGGCGATGACTTCGCCCGTGCCTTCGACGGCCTGGGGCGTGCTGTCGGTCGCGCTGCCCGCGGCGGTGTCGCTCGCGGCGGCGGAGGCATCGGCCGCGACGGTGGTGTCGACGACGGCGGGTTCGGCGGAGGCGGCGATGACGGCCGGCGGCGGCGGTGCGTCGCGTGTCGCGGTCTGGTGGGCGCAGCCGCTGGCGAGGAGCACGGCGGCGAGCAGGACCGCCCGGGGGAGGAGGCGATGCGGGTTCATGGCGCGAGTCTAGCCCTTGCGGTCATGGTGGGGAGGGGGACGCCACTTCAGTCGCGGACGAAGGTCAGATCGTGGCCGAGCCGGTAGGCGCCGCGCAGATCGGCCAGGCCTTCCGGGTCGCCTTCGATCGCGACCCCGCCGCAGCGGGTGGCGAGCAGCGAAAGCAGGGCCAGACCGGCGCTGTCGATGTGTTCGACCGCGCGCAGATCGAAGCGCTTCACGCCCTGCAGATCGGCGGGCAGACGGTTCCAGCAGCCGGGCACGACATCGCGCACCAGCGGCCCCTGGAACCGCAGGGTATCGCCGTCCGCGACGAGGGTGCAGGCGACGCTCACTTGCCGGCGTCCGCCTTCAGCTGGCCGTTGCGCAGTTCGGTCGCGACCTGACGGATCGACTTGCGCTGCAGTTCGGCGTCGAACTGGCTGCGGAAGGTCTGCACGTAGGACACGCCTTCGACCATCACGTCGAACACCTTCCATTGCGTGCCGGTCTTGCGCATGAAGTAGTCGACCGGAATCGGTTCGCCGCCCTGGCGCAGGAATTCGCTGTACACGCGGATGCCCTGGCCCTGCGGCAGCGCCTTCTCGGATTTCACGCGTACCCGCAGCTGGGTGTTGAAATCCAGCAGCGAGGAACCGTAGCGCTGCATCAGGTTGTCGGCGAGCGCGTCGGCGAACAGCTTCACGTCCTCGTCGGCGGCGCCGCGGGCGTGACGCCCCAGCACCAGCCGCGCGGCGTAGTCGCGGTCGAACATCGCGTTGAATTCGGTGTTGATGAATTCGCGCAGTGCGGCGCGGTTCTTCTGGAACTCGCCGCGGCGCTTCTCCAGCGTGGTCAGCACGCGCTGGCTGTTGTTGAGCACGAGCTGGCTGGGCGAGCCCTGCATGTTCGCCGACGCCGGCACGGCGCGCGCCGGTGCGGGTTGCTGGGCATGGCCGGGCAGTGCGACGAGCAGCGCGGTGGCGAGCAGCGCGACGGAAAGGCGTGCGACGGAGGCGGGAGTCTTCGTGGTCATGGGGTCGGATTCTCACCGGTGGGGGTGGTGTCGGAAGACGGGTTGGAATCGTCGGCGCCCTTGTCGGTTCCGCCGCCGGGGCCGCCGAAGATGTACTTCCCGGCCATCTGGATGAGGTCCACGGCCGGTGACGTGAACGCGATCTCGTCGCCGGGCTTGAGCGTCTGCGGGTCGCCGCCGGGTTGCAGGCCGACGTAGCTTTCGCCAAGCAGGCCGCCGGTGAGGATGCTGGCCGACGTGTCGATCGGCAGATCCTTGTAGCGGCTGTCGATGTCGAGCACGACCACCGCGTCGAGCTTCTGCGGATCCAGCGAGATCGTCGCCACCTTGCCGATCGGGACGCCGCCGATCTTCACCGGCGCCATCGGCCGCAGTTGCCCGAGATTGGTGAAGCGGGCTTCGAGCGTGTAGGTGTCTTCGCCGAATCCGAACTTGCCGTTGGTGGAGGCGATCGCCAGCACCAGCAGCGAGCCG
This sequence comes from Lysobacteraceae bacterium, assembly GCA_041919915.1. Lineage (GTDB taxonomy): Bacteria > Pseudomonadota > Gammaproteobacteria > Xanthomonadales > Xanthomonadaceae > Lysobacter_I. The sequence goes on along the minus strand of JAYRSY010000003.1, from coordinate 78,310 downwards.
AGGGCCAGCAGCAGAAAGGCGCCGACGGCGAATTCGAGACGGGGACCGCGAGTACTCATGACGATGGGACCTCGGAAGGGAACGACGCGCGCCGCCGGCGCGCGCTCATCGGAACAGGAATGCGGAGAGGACGAAATTGAACATCAGCACCAGCAGCGAGGCGTTCACCACGGCGCGGGTGGTCGCCACCGAGGTGCCCTCGATGGTCGGTTCGGCGTGATAGCCCACGTACGAGGCGACCAGCGCCGCGGTGCCGCCGAACACGGCGGACTTCAGGAACGCGGGCAGGAAATCGTCCTGGAAATCGACCGCGTCCTTCATCACCTGCCAGAACGCGCCGTTGTCGATGCCCAGCACCTGCACGCCCTCGAACCAGCTGGCGGCGAACGCCAGCGTGCAGAAGAACGCGGTGAGCAGCGGCACCGTGAGCACCGCCGCCCAGAACCGCGGCGCGACCGCCTTGCCGACCGGATCGATGCCCATCAGGCCGAGCGCGGTGATCTGGTCGGTGGCGCGCATCAGCCCGAGTTCGGCGGCGATCGAGCTGCCGGCGCGGCCGATGAACAGCAGCGCGGTCAGCACCGGGCCCAGTTCGCGATACATGCCCAGACCGATCAGGAAACTGATCTGGTTGCCGGCGCCGTAGGTCTGCAGCGAACGGAAGCCGAGCAGGGTGATCGACAGGCCGACGAAGGCGCCGCCGACGACGATGATCGGCAGCGTGCGCGCGCCGATCTTGTAGATCTCGCGGGTGAGCTCGGCCCAGAAGTCGCGCGTCGGACGGCTGGCGCGCAGCACCGAGAACGAGAACAGACCGGCGCGGCCGATCCCGCGGATGGTGTCGGCGATGGCCATCACGCGGCCTCCGGGCGTTCGGCGGCGTCGAACGGAATGGGCCCGTCGGGCTCGCCGCGCAGGAACTGCCGCACCAGCGGATCGGTGGAGGTTTCCAGTTCCGACGGCGTGCCTTCGAAGACGATACCGCCGTTGGCGATCACCACCGTGCGGTCGGCGATCGGCAGGGTTTCGTGGACGTGGTGGGTGACGATCAGACTGGTCAATCCGAGGCTGGCGTTGAGCCTGGCGATCAGGCTCATGATCACGCCGCTGGCGATCGGGTCGAGGCCGGTCAGCGGTTCGTCGTAGATCATCAGCGGCGGGTCGAGCGCGAGCGCGCGGGCCAGCGCGACCCGGCGCGCCATGCCGCCGGAGAGCTCGCGGGGGTAGAGATCGGCGGCGGCGCGCAGGCCGACCGCATGCAGTTTCATTTCGACCAGATGCCGGATCACCGGCGGCGGCAGCGCGGTGTGGGTGCGCAGCGGCAGGGCCACGTTCTCGGCCGCGGTGAGATCGGTCAGCAGACCGTTGCCCTGCAGCAGCACGCCGATGCTCTTGCGCAGCGCCAGCAGTTCGCGCTTGTGGCGCGGGACCGGGCGGCCCAGCACGTCGACGCTGCCTGCGGCGGGTTCCAGCTCCCCGGTCAGGGCTGACAGCAGGGTCGATTTGCCGCAGCCCGATGGCCCCAGAATGGCGGTGATGCTGCCCTGCGGCACGATCAGGTCGATGTCGCGCAGGATGGTGCGCGCACCGCGATCGAGGCGGAGGCCGGAGACGCGGACGGCGGCGGAGGAGGTGGGCATCAGGGAGGGGGCTGGGAAATTCGGAGGCCGCAAACCTGTTCAGGATGGCGTCCGCAGGCTGAATCGGGCGGGAGTGGGGGATGTGGATGAGCCGGCCGGGCCGGTTCGCGGGCCGTCATTGTCGCCATCCGGCCTGGGCTTGTCTGCGATCCGTCCGCGATGCTGCGTCCCGCGGACGCGCCCGGGCGCTTGTGCGGCGGCGGCCCAGCGGCGAGGATGTCGCGCCGCTGCCCGATCGCGCAGCACAGGGGCCGGGGGCCGCACGACGATGGAGTTGTTGACGCTGGAGCACTTCGCCGGTTGCGTGAACGAGACGTTCACCGCCGCACTCAACGACATGACGGTGGACTTCGTCCTGGTCGAGGCGCGACCGCTGGAGAACACGGCCAAGCAGGCGGCGCGGGCGCCGTTCTCGCTGCTGTTCCGCAACACCGCCCCGATCCTGTTCCCGCAGCAGATCTACGCCATGCAGCATCCGCGGGTGGGCGAGGTCGGGATCTTCCTGGTGCCGGTGGCGCAGGAGCGGGCCGGGTTCCTGTACCAGGCGGTATTCAACTGACCGGCCGACGCGGAACACCGGTCACGACGACATCCGGGCCGATCGCCCTCTCCGGATGAAGCCGCGGCCGGAAGGTCGTGCTACCGCGGGTCGTCGGAGCGGTCGTCCGCGTGCCAGCGCATGGACTGGTGGTTGCCGGTGGGACCGCCCGTGGCGACGAATCCCAGGCGTTCGTACAGCCGGCGCGCGCCCGGATTGGTCTGCTGCACGTGCAGATGCATGCCGCGACCGAGCGCGGCGGCCTCGTCCTGGCTCTGCCGGATCAGCGCCGCGCCGATGCCCTGTCCGCGCTGATCGGGGAACAGGCTGATGTCGACGATCAGATGGTCGGGATCCACCCGTTGCAGGTAATAGCGCCCCACCGGCCGGCCATCGCGTTCGATCGCGAGGAAGTCGGAGTCGCCGAAGTGGGCGATGTAGTGCTGGTGCTGCAGCGCGAACTGCTGTTCGAGAAAGCGCTGCTTCACGAGTTCGGGCCAGGGCACCGGGGCCATTTCCTCGGCCCGGGTGCTCGCGTACAGATCCCGCAGCCATGGCAGGTCGCGATCGGTCAGGGCGCGCAGGAAAAAACCGCGCCCGGCGAGGGGCGCGGACAGTTGCGGCCGATCGCGCCGCTCCTTCGGGAACGGCGCCAACCGCGGAGGGATCGCCACCTTCACCTCAGGGGAAGGACGGGTAGATGCCCTGCAGCGCGATGCAGAAGTTCACGCCGAGATACGGTTGCTGGTTCTGGTGCGGCTGGCCGCCGCCCTGGCTCGGAGAGAGCATGTTGGGCGAGAACTGGGTGTTCGGCGAGCCCGAGGGCAGGAACGACGTCGCCGCCCCGTCGGACGACACCGACAGCGCGTTGTTGGGCGATGGCGATCCGGCGCGCTTGGTGGTGTCGTTCTGCGCGTACAGCACGAAGCCGTGGTTGTGCTGCGGGATCTGGTTGCTGGTCAGGGTCACGGTATTGACGCCGAACGTCTCGCCCAGCGTCCGCGGCGAGAGCCCGGGTCCGTTGCCCTGTTCGCAGCCGGCACGACCCGCGAAGTTCGGCAGCTGGAACGTGGTCTGGCCATTGCCGCCGTAGATGGTGCCGATCAGGGAGAACAGCGCGGTGTTCTGGGAGATCGGCAGGGTGGCGCCGTTCGCGAACGCCCAGCCGCGCGGGTTGAAGTTGAATCCGAACAGCTGGATTTCGCCGATGTAGGGTTGCGTCATGAACTGGTTCCTCCGATGAGGTGCCGCGGGATGGCCGCGGCCGCGCCGGCATGGCGCGATGGAATGGCGGTGTGTGCGGGCGCGGTGGTCATGCCTGCGACGGGAAGATGCCGAAGGTGGCGATGCAGTACTGCACCGTCAGCGTGGGCATGCAGTTCTCGTGCGGTTGACTGCCGCCGGCCAGGGTCACCGCCTGTGCGGATTGGGTGAACGGCGTGCCGCCGCTCGTGTCGGTCACGTACATCGTCTGGTTCGCGACCGCGCCGGGAATCACGCCCGTGCCCGGCGTGCCGGTGCTGGCCGCCGCGGTGGTGGCGACGGCGAGATGCGTGTGCGCCGGCATCTGGGTGGGCAACACGGTGACCGTCTCGGTGCCGGCCCTCTGGCCGATGACGTAGTTGCTCAGCCCGGGCCCGGTGCCCTGATGGATCGGCACGCGGCCGCGGAGGTCGGGTACCGCGAACGTGGTCTGGCCGTCGCCGCCGTAGGTCGTGCCGATGAGGGCGAAGAGGGCGTCGTATTCGGAAATCGGCAACAGGCTGCCGTCGCAGGCCTGCCAGTTGTTGGGCGCGCCGCGCGTGCCGAAAGCGAACATGCGGATTTCGCCGATGTAGGGTGTACTCATGCGTCTGTGCTCCGAAGTTTCATGGACGTTCGCGCCTGCGGCGCGCGGCGTCCGGTGTCCATGGCGCGCGCGATCAGTTGCGCGACGGGAAGATGCCGCTCAGCGCGATGCAGAAATTGATCACGCTGTAGGGCTGCAGGTTCGGGTGCGGTTGGTTTCCGCCGCTGGGGGCGACCGTGGCCGGGTTGAGCGGCACCAGGGACGAAGGCGCCGCATGCAGGGGAACGGTGGTGTTCGCGTAGATCGCATTGTTCGGGTTGCGGGTGCTGCCGTTGGCGGTGGTGGCGTTGACCTGGTGGGAGTGCGCCGGCAGGTTGGTGCTCAGCAGCGTCACGTTCTCGACGCCCGAGGACTGGCCGATCTGCACCGACGGCGGCTGCCAGCTCGGGTCGACCGACGAGGCGTAGCCGATCGGTGTGCGGCTGCGCAGGTCCGGCAGCGCGAAGTTGGTGGTGCCGTTGCCCCCGTACTGCGTCCCCAGCAGCGAGAACAGGGCCTGGTTCTGGTTGATCGGCAGCAGCTGACCGTTGCTCAGCGCCCAGAACTTCGGCGCGAAATTGAAGCCGGCCATCATGATCTGGCCGATGAAGAATTCGCTCATCGTGATCCTCCCCTTGGATGTTGGCGCGACGCCTCGTGCGGCGCGCCGGCCTACTCTGAACCACCGATCCCGCCCCCACAAGAGCCCCGCGGCCAGAGTACGGGCGCGTATGTCGCCTCGACCGCCGGTCCGTGGGGGCTTCCCCCGGGGCGACGATCCTGCTCCAATGACGGAGTCGCCGTTGCGCGTCGGTGGTCGTGGCCGTCTGTATGCCGCAACCGCGTTCGACGTTCTTGCAGCATCGTGCGGCAGCAGGTTCGCAGTCATCGAAGTCGAGCCACCAGTGTCCGTACGTTCGCGGATGCCGGCCATCAGGGGAACAGGGACATGCATACGCTTTCGACGCTTTCCGTCCGCGGTCGCGGACGCCGATTCGCCGGCTTCGGCCTGCTCGCCTGGGTGTTGTGCCTCGGCGCGCTGTGGCCCTCCATGGCTTCGGCCGTCGGCCTGCCCTCGACCTATTCCGGCTGCGCCAACCGCGCCGTGACGGTTCCCTGGGGCGGCACCGTCAACGTCAACCTGACCACCTGCCATTTCTTCGGTCTCGGCGTCGTGTCCACTGCGCCGACCCACGGGACCGCGACTCCGGGCGATCCCGCCCCGATCGATACCTATAACTACAACCACAACGGCACGACCCCGGCCGGTGGCGGTACCGACACCTTCGTGGTGCTGGACGACAACAGCGACTTCATCACCGTCACGGTCACCATCCAGGCGCCGACCTCGGCGATCGTGGTGGCCCCGGCCAACCTGGCCGCCATGAGCGCCGGCACGCCGTTCAGCCAGACCCTCAGCTCCAGCGGCGGTCTCGGCCCGTATACCTACACCCTCAACGGCGGCTCGCTGCCGCTCGGCCTGAGCCTGACCGGGGCCGGCGTGATCAGCGGTACGCCGACCCAGCGCGGCAACTACGCCTTCACCGTCCGTTCCACCGATTCCACGACGCCGACCGCTCAGTTCACCGACAAGGGTTACAGTGGCACGGTCAATCCGGCGCCGTTGTCGATCACGCCGACCTCCGCCACAGCGATCCAGAGCGCCCCCTTCTCGCAGACCCTGACCGTCAACGGCGGCGTCGCGCCGCACAGCTGTCTGCTCGAAACCGGTACGTTCCCGGCGGGCATCAGCGTTTCCAGCGCCTGCGTCGTCAGCGGCACCACCGCGGCAGCGCCCGGCAATTACCCGGTGACCATCCGTGTGACCGACAGCAGTACCGGTGTCGGCACCCATTTCGAAGTCGAGAACTTCACCCTCACCGTCAGCCCGCCGCCGAGCGTGACCATCGCGGTCTCGCCGGCCTCCGTCAGTGAAGACGGCGCGACCAATCTGACCTACACCGTCACCCGCAGCCTGAATCTCACGTCGCCGACCACGGTCAACATCACCACCAGCGGCACCGCCACCTCCGGCGTCGACTACACCGGTGGCGTCGCCACCGTCGTCATCCCGTCCGGTGCGACCACCGCCACGTTCACCATCGATCCGACCGTCGACGGCACCGTCGAGGCCGACGAGACCGTGACCATGACGGTCGCGGCCGGCACCGGCTACACCGTCGGCGTGCCCGCCAGCGCCACCGGCACCATCCTCAACGACGACGTGCCGAGCGCGACCATCAGCGTCTCGCCCGCGAATGTCGCGGAAGACGGCGCGCCCAATCTGGTCTACACGGTCACGCTGAACCAGGCGTCGTTCTCGGCGCTCTCCGTCGGCTACACCATCGGCGGCACCGCGACCAACGGCACCGACTACGCGACGATCGCCTCGCCGCTGGTCATCCCGGCCGGCAGCACCACCGGCACGATCACGGTCAATCCGACCGCCGACGCCACGATCGAAACCAACGAGACGGTCACCCTGACCCTCAACGCCGGCGCCGGCTACACCGTCGGCGTGCCGAACAGCGCCACCGGTACGATCCTCAACGATGACCTGCCGAACCTGGCCATCAACGACGTCACCACCAACGAAGGCAACGCCGGCACCACCAACTACACCTTCACGGTGAGCCTGAGTGCGCCGGCCGGCCCGGGCGGCGTCACGTTCGACATCGGCACTGCGAACGGCACCGCGACGGCGGGCGTGGACTACGTGGCCAGCAACCTGACCAGCCAGACCATCCCGGCCGGCAGCAGCACCTATACCTTCACGGTGCTGGTCAACGGCGACCTGCTCAACGAGCCGAGCGAGACCTTTTTCGTCAACGTCACCAACGTGATCAACGCGGTCGTGGTCGACGGCCAGGGCGTGGGCACCATCGCCAACGACGATCCGCTGCCGAGCCTGTCGATCGACGACGTCACCGTGGTCGAAGGCAATGCCGGCACCGTCAACGCGGTGTTCACCGTGACCCTCAACGCCGCCAGCGGGCAGACGGTCACCGTCAACTACGCCACGGCCGACGGCACCGCGACCCAGCCCGCCGACTACACCAACACCAGCGGCACGCTGACCTTCACCCCGGGCCAGACCGCCCGCACGATCACCGTGCCGGTGATCGGTGAAACGGTGCCCGAGGCGAACGAGACCTTCTTCGTCAACCTCAGCGGCGCGACCAACGCCACCATCGCCGACAACCAGGGCGTGGGCACGATCACCAACGACGACGTGCCGGTCACGGTCAGCCCGGCCACCGTGCCGAATGGCGCGGTCACCGCGGCCTACAGCCAGACGGTCACCGCCAGCGGCGGCACCGGTCCGTACAGCTTCGCGGTCACCGCCGGCGCATTGCCGGCAGGGCTGACCCTGTCGCCCGCCGGCCTGCTCAGCGGCACGCCGACCGCCGGCGGCACGTTCAACTTCACCATCACCGCGACCGACAGCAGCGCCTTCCCGGGTCCGTTCTCGGGCAGCCAGGCCTACACGCTCGTCATCGCGCCGCCGACGATCGTCCTGCCGGCCACCACGCTGGCCGGCGGCACGCTCGGTGCGCCGTACTCGGCCGCGATCACGCCCGCCTCGGGCGGCACCACGCCGTACGCCTATGCCGTCACCGCCGGCGCGCTGCCGGGCGGTCTGGCGCTCAACCCGTCGACCGGCGCCATCACCGGCACGCCGAGCGCCCTGGGCACCTTCAACTTCAGCATCACCGCGACCGACAGCAGCACCGGTACCGGCCCGTACACCGCGACCCAGGCCTACGCGATCACCGTGATCGACGTTCCGCCGGTCGCCAACGCCGTGTCGCTCACCGTGGCGTACAACGCGCCCGCGACCAACGTTCCGCTGAACATCACCGGCGGTGCGCCGACCTCGGTCGCGGAAGTCACGCCGTCGCTGCACGGGACCGTGATCGTCAGCGGCACCACGATCACCTACCAGCCGGATCCGGGCTACGCCGGGCCGGACAGCTTCACCTACAGCGCCACCAACAGCGGTGGCACCTCGGCGCCGGCGACGGTCACGATCACCGTGCAGGATCCGGTGATCACGATCACCCCGAGCGGCGGTTTCGCCGCGACGGTGGCTGCGCCGTACACCCAGACCTTCACCTTCAATGGCGGCGCGCAGCCCTGGTCCGGCTACCTCGTGACCAATCTTCCGGCGGGCCTGTCGGTCACCGGCACCACCGCCAACACGGTGACGATCTCCGGTACGCCGACCCAGGCCGGTTCGTTCAACCTCAACGTGTCCGCGACCGACAGCAGCACCGGTAACGGCCCCTACACGGTCGGTCAGGCGTTCACGCTGACCGTGGCCGCGCCGACGCTGACGCTGGCGCCGGCGCCGGGTACGTTCAACCCGACCTATGGTGCGCCGTTCTCGCAGACCTTCACCGCGAGCGGCGGCATCGGCCCGTACACCTACACGGTCACCGGCACTCTGCCGACCGGCCTGAGCCTGACGGGCGACACCGTCTCGGGCACGCCCACCGTTCCGGGCAACTACATCGTGCTGATCACCGCGACGGACAACGGCTCCACCGGCGCCGGCTCGCCGTTCACGATCGGTCAGAGCTATACGTTCAATGTGTCGACCCCGACGATCGTCGTCAGTCCGGCGACCTTGCTCGATCCGGTCGCTGCGACTGCCTACAGCCAGACCATCACCGCGACCGGTGGCGTCGGGCCGTACGGCTTCGCGGTGAGCGCGGGCAGCCTGCCGCCGGGCATCACGCTGGCGGCCGGCGGTGCGCTGTCGGGCACCTCGAACCAGGTCGGTACGTACAACTTCACGATCACCGCGACGGACAACTTCGGCCAGACCGGCAGCCGTGCCTACACCGTGACCATCGCCGCGCCGACGCTGACGATGACCCCGGCCGCGGGCACGCTGAACGCGCCGTACGCGACGGCCTTCTCGCAGACCTTCCCGGCGTCGGGTGGCTCGAACAGCTTCAACTACACCCTCACCGGCACCCTGCCGGCGGGCCTGACCTTCAGCGGCAACACCATCAGTGGCACGCCGACGGTCCCGGGCAGCTATCCGATCACCGTCACCGCCACCGACACCGTGCTGACCGGCGTGGGCGCGCCGTTCACGATCGCGCAGAACTACACGATCGACGTGCCGGCGCCGACGATCGCGGTCAATCCGGCCACCCTGCCGGATCCGATCGCGGGCTCGGCCTATGGCCAGACCATCACCGCCACCGGTGGTGCCGCGCCGTACACCTTCGCGGTGAGCGCGGGCAGCCTGCCGCCGGGCATCACGCTGGCGGCCGGCGGTGCGCTGTCGGGCACCTCGAACCAGGTCGGTACGTACAACTTCACGATCACCGCGACGGACAACTTCGGCCAGACCGGCAGCCGTGCCTACACCGTGACCATCGCCGCGCCGACGCTGACGATGACCCCGGCCCCGGGCACGCTGAACGCGCCGTACGCGACGGCCTTCTCGCAGACCTTCCCGGCGTCGGGTGGCTCGAACAGCTTCAACTACACCCTCACCGGCACCCTGCCGGCGGGCCTGAGCTTCAGCGGCAACACGATCAGCGGTACGCCGACCGTGCCGGGCAGCTACCCGATCACGATCACCGCCACCGACACCGTGCTGACCGGCGTGGGCGCGCCGTTCTCGATCGCGCAGAACTACACGATCGATGTGCCGGCGCCGACGATCAACGTCGACCCCGCGACGCTGCCGAACACGACGGCCGGCCTGGCGTACAGCCAGACGATCACCGCCAACGGTGGCGCTGCGCCGTACAGCTTCGCCGTGACCGCAGGCAGTCTGCCGAACGGCCTCGCCCTGTCCGCGGGCGGTGCGCTGAGCGGCACCACGACCACCTCGGGCACGTTCAACTTCACGGTGACCGCGACCGACAACTTCGGCCAGACCGGCAGCCGCGCCTACACCGTCGTGGTGGCGGTGCCGACGCTGACGCTGACGCCGGCGACGCTGCCGGCCGGTACCGCCGGCACGGCGTACAACCAGACGCTGACCGTCAGCGGCGGCATCGCGCCGTACACGACGACCCTGGCCGGCGCGCTGCCGACGGGCCTGACCTTCAACGCCGCGACCCGCACCTTCAGCGGCACGCCGACCCAGTCGGGCACGTTCAACATCAGCGTGACCGTGACCGACAGCACCGGCGGCACCGCGGCCACGATCACCAACAACTACACGTTGACGATCGCGGTCCCGACGCTGACGCTGACGCCGGCCGCCGGCGCACTGCCGGGCGGCACCGCCGGCACGGCCTACAACCAGACCTTCACCGCCAGCGGTGGCATCGCGCCGTACGCCTACGCGATCAGCGCCGGCGCGCTGCCGGCCGGGTTGACGTTCAACACCGCCACCGGTGCGCTGAGCGGCACGCCGACGGTCGCGGGCAGCTTCAACTTCAGCGTCACCGCCACCGACAGCACCACCGGTACCGCGGCCACGGTCACCAACGCCTACACGCTCACGCTGTCGGCGCCGACCATCGTCATCAATCCGCCGACGCTGCCGAGCGGCGTGTTCTCGGTGCCGTACAACCATGTGCTGACCGCCGTCGGCGGTACCGCGCCGTACACCTTCGCGATCAGTGCCGGCGCGCTGCCGGCGGGCGTGACCCTCAGCACCGGCGGCACGCTGAGCGGTTCGCCGACGGCCACCGGTGCGTTCAACTTCACCGTGCGGGCCACCGATGGCCTGGGCTTCCAGGGCACCCGGGCGTACACGATCTCGGTCGTGCAGCGTCCCGATCCGTCGCGCGATCCGGAAGTGAAGGGTCTGCTGGATGCGCAGGCGGATGCGACCCGCCGCTTCGCCACCACCCAGATCAACAACTTCCAGCAGCGTCTGGAACGCCTGCACGGCGCGGGTGAGGGTGGCGGCTTCGACAACGGCATGGCCTTCGCCTACAGCCAGTTCTGTCCGGAAACCGTCGGCAAGATCCCGACCGACCGTTGCGAGCGCAACACGAACGGTGGTCCGGCCATGGCCGGCGGTCCGGGTGGCAGCAATGGCGCTAACGGCGGCAGCGGCCAGGCCGGTCCGTTCGGCATCTGGGCCTCGGGCATGATCCGCTCGGGCAACCACGACGGTCGCAACGGCAGTGCCGGCGTCGACTTCGAAACCGATGGCGTCAGCGTCGGCCTGGATTACCGCGCCAGCGACAACGTCACCGTCGGCGGCGGCTTCGGTTATGGCCGCGACGACAGCGACATCGGCGACAACGGCAGCCGCAGTGAGGGCAGCGCCTTCACCGCGGCCCTCTACGCCAGCTACAGCCCGGGCGAGCTGTTCTTCCTCGATGCGCTGCTGGGCTACCAGACGCTCGACTACGACCTGCGCCGCTTCGTCACCACCAACGGCGCGTTCGTGCACGGCAGCCGCAACGGCTCGCAGTGGTTCGGTTCGGTGTCGGTCGGTGCGGACATCCAGAGCGGCGCGTGGCAGTTCACCCCGTACCTGCGCGGCGATGTCGCGCGCGCCGAGCTCGACGGCTACACCGAGACCGGCGACGCGATCTTCTCGCTCAACTACGCGGACATGGAGGTCGATACCAACACCGGCAGCGCCGGCGTGCGCATCGACTATCGCCGCGAGATGAGCTGGGGCATGCTGACGCCGCAGTTCCGGGTCGAGTACCAGCACGACTTCCGCGCCAACGGCGCGCAGACGATGCGTTACGCCGATCTGCCAACCGGTCCGTTCTACAGCACCAGCCTCAGCGAGTTCGACCGGACCCGTCTGATCCTCGGCGTCGGTGTGTTGTTCGACTTCGACAACGGCTGGGGCTTCAAGATCGATTACCGCGGCCTCTTCGGCAGCGATGATCGCGACAACAGCGTCCAGGTGGGGATCGACAAGCGCTTCTGATCGAAGCCGTCGACGCAGGACCCGAGGCGCCGCTGCGAAAGCAGCGGCGCCTTTTTCGTGCCGGTGCTATCGTGTCGCGGCGTCCGCGGGGCGGTGCGCCCACAGGCATGGAGGACTGGCATGGATCCCGGCAGTATCGGTACGGCACGGTTCGTCCGCACGGCACGACGCGGATTCCAGCGCTGCGCGATCGCGGCGTTCGTGCTGCTGTTCGCCGCACTGGCGCCGCTGCGCGCGCACGCGCTGCCCGGGCTGTCGATCGCCGATGTCGCGCTCGCCGAGGGCAGCGACGGATCCACCACGTTCGAATTCCACGTCGTCCTCGATGCGCCCGCGCCCGCCGGAGGCGTGCGTTTCGACATCGCGACCGTCGATGGCAGTGCCGATGGCGCCGACTATTACGTGCCGGCCACCGCGCCCCCCGAAATTCCCGAAGGCGCCACCGATTACGCATACACGGTCCTCGTCAATGGCGATCGCGACTACGAGCCCGACGAGACCTTCCACGTCGAGGTCTCCAATGTCGTCGGCGCCGACATCGTCGACGGTCATGCCACCGGGACCCTGCTCAACGACGAAACCACGCCGCAGGTGATTCCGCGGAACGCATCCGTGTTCGAAGGGGATGCGGGCGAAACCCTGGCCCGCGTCGAGATCGCGCTCGAGTATCCGGCGCCTGTCGAAGTGCGGATCGACTACGCGACCGTGGACGGCAGCGCGCATGCGGACGAGGACTACGTGCCCGCGTCGGGGACGCTGGTGCTGGCGCCCGGCGACACCGCCGCGACCATCGACATCGCGATCCGGGGCGATACGGAGGACGAACGCAACGAATCCTTCGAGATCGTGCTCGGCTACGACATCGGCGGGCCGGGCGGTGGGGTCGCCGAGGTCGTGATCCTCACCGACGATGCCGGCCTTTACGGCATTCAGCCTTCGACGCTGCCGGACGGTGCACTCGGCGAAAGATACGATCAGGGCTTCTCTCTCGATGGTCGTCCTGGCGCGGGTTTCGAGATCACGGCGGGCACCCTGCCGCCGGGTGTCGAGAAAATCGTGGCCGGCTACAACGGACGGACCTACCTCATCGGTGTGCCCACCACGATGGGCAACTACACGTTCGAGGTCACCGCGTTCGCAGATGCGACGCTCGATTTCCCGCTCGCCCGCCGCACCTACACGATCGTGATCGGCGGCGATCCGCTGATCCTGCCGCCGACCACCTTGCCGGCGGCGGCGTTCGGCGATCCCTACGATGCCCCCCTGAATCCGGCCGCCGGCGCGCTGCCGCCCTACCGCTATGCGCTGTCCGGCGGCGCGCTGCCGCCCGGCCTTGCGCTGAGCGAGAGCGGAAGGATCACGGGCGAATCGAGCGCCTCGGGCACCTTCGTGTTCACGGTGACGGTGAGCGACAGCAGTCCGGGCGGTGCGCAGACCGCGAGTCGCGAGTACACGCTGCAGGCGCTGCCGCCGACGATCACGATCGAGCCGCCGTTCCATTCGATGGACGGCACCGAGGGGCAGCCCCACAGCGTGCAGTTCGGGGTGCGCGGCATCGGGACCGAACCCTATGCGTTCACGGTCACGGGCGGCGCGCTGCCGCCCGGTCTCGCATTGACCCCGGCTGGCGAAATCGCGGGCGTTCCGTCGGAAGCGGGCGATTTCATCTTCACGCTCACCGTCACCGACAGCACCGTTTCGGTGCCGGCGACCGCCAGCGCCGAATTCACGATCCACATCGCGCCCTCGCCGCTGTCGTTCGGTCCGCCGTCGCTGCCCGATGCGATCATCGAAACCCCGTACGAGCAGCGCTTCACGATCAGCGGCGACGCTGCGTACTACCTGTTCCAGGTCAGCGAAGGTGCGTTGCCGCCCGGCATCGATCTCCACGACGACACGCTGGCGGGCATTCCGACGGAGGCGGGCACTTATCCGTTCGCGATCACCGTGATGGATCCGCTCGCCAACACCTATACGCGCCGGTACACGCTGGTGGTGGCGTCGCCGCCGCTCGTATTCGATCCGGTGGCACCGCAGGTGATCGTCGCGGGTCGCGCGCATGCGCAACAACTGGTCGTGCGCGGCGGCGTGCGCCCGTATCGTTTCGGGATCGCGGGCGGTGCGTTGCCCACGGGCCTGGTCATGAACGCCGACGGACAGATCAGCGGCACGCCGACGGCCGCCGGTTCCTTCCATGCGCTTGTGACCGTGACCGACAGCGCGGGCACGCCCGTGGCCATGAGGCAGGATCTGAACATCGCCGTGTCCTTGCCCGACGTGACGATCTTCACCGACCGGCTTCAGCCGGCCGCGGCCGGGGCGAGTTATGTGTCGACCCTGACTGCCTCCGGTGGACAGAGCCCGTACACGTTCTCCCTGTCCGGTGGCGCGCTGCCCGTCGGCCTCGAACTGCGATCCGAGGGATCCCTCGTCGGTACGCCGCAGGAGACCGGCACATTCGTGATCGCCGTCGCCGCCCATGACAGCAGCGCGCCGTTCGGCCCGGTCGTCGGCACGCGCGAATTCACGCTGGTGGTCGAACCACCGCGACTCGCGCTCTCGCCCGGCGTGCTGCCGACCGCGATCGAAGGCAGCGCCTATTCGGTGCAGATCGTCGCCGCCAATGGTGTCGCCCCCTATCGCTTCGAGCTGACCGCAGGCGCATTGCCGGCCGGATTGGCGCTGTCGCCCGAAGGTGTCATCGCCGGCGTTCCGATGCCGACCGACGGCAGTGGCATCGCGCGATACGGCTTCGCGATCGGCGCCATCGACGCGGAAGGACGCACGATCATCGCGCTGTATGAGATCACCGCCACGCGATCGACGGGAGCGGCTGCCCCACAGACCGTGCCGGAAGTCGCCGAGCGCAGCATCGATGCTTTCGCCGGCGCGACGACCATCGTGGAGCTCACCGACGGTGCGCGCGGCGGTCCCTTCACCGCCGCGACGCTGGTGTCGCTGACGCCGTCGGATGCGGGAACCGCGCGCATCGAAAGCGAGGGCGGGCGTCATCGCCTGCATTTCCTCGCCGCGCCGGCATTCTCCGGTCGCGTGGAAGCGACCTTCACGCTCGCCAACGCGACCGCGACCTCCGTGCCGGCACGCATCGTCTTCACCATCGCGACGCGGCCGGATCCGACCCGCGACGCGAATGTGGGCCGTCTGCTCGACGCACAAGTGCGGATCGCGCACCGCTTCGCCGATGCGCAGATCGGCAATTTCCGCCAGCGTCTCGAACGCCTGCACGGCGCGCGGGCATCGGTCGGTTTCTCGAACGGACTGCGCGCGGGCTACGCGCAGTCGTGCACGCGCGAGGTCGGCGCCCTGCCGGGCAGCGACTGCGTGCGACCGACGCCGCCACGCGCGACCGATGTCCGTCGAACGGACGATCCGCAGCCGTTGTTCGGGCTGTGGGCGGCGGGCACCGTGCGCGCGGCGAATCACGATGGCCGCAATGCCGCATCGGGTCTGGCCTTCGAGACCGACGGTGTCAGCTTCGGTGCGGACTATCGCGTCCGCGACACCGTCGCGTTCGGACTCGGCATCGGCTATGGCCGCGATGGCGGTCTGCTGGACGATGCGCGCACGGCCTCGGATTCGCCACTGCGCGGCGACGGCGAAGCCCTGACCGTGGCGCTGTACGCCAGCCTGCGGCCGGGCCAGCGCAGCTTCTTCGATCTGCTCTACGGCGAGCAGACGCTCACCTTCGATCTGCGTCGCGCCGAGGGCGTTTCCACCCGACGCAGCGGCACGCAGCGCTTCGCCTCGATCGCCGCGGGCGCGGAATTCGCGCATGGCGACTGGCGATTCGCGCCGTACGCGCGGATCGACGCCGCGCGCGCGACGTTCGCGCCCTATGCGGAATCGGGCGCCGCGGCACAGGCGCTGGCCTATGATGCGTTGCGGGTGGATCACTCGGGCGCGAACGCCGGTCTCAGGATCGACTATCGTCACGAGGCCGAATGGGGCGCGTTCGCTCCGCAATTGCGCATGGAATACCGGCGCGAGTTCGATGCCGATGGCATCCAGCGACTGCGTTACGCCGATGCCGTCTCGGGTGTCGACTACACCGATCGGATCGACGGCTACGGCCGCGATCGTCTGCGCCTGGATCTCGCCCTGCGATTCGAAGCCCGCCACGACTGGTCGTTCGGATTCGACGCGCACGCCGAGGCCGACGGCGACGGTCGTCGCGAGACCGGCGTGGCGCTGCGTGTGCAGAAGCGGTTCTGAGCGGGCCGCCGGCATTCATGCAGACTGCGGCCGTCTGAAAAGCGAGGGGCTGGCCCTGAATCGACCTGCGCCTCTTTGCTGGAACCCGATCTGCCGACCCTGTTTCCGCTTCCGGGTAACGAGCCCAATCTCCCGGCCGTCTGTCTGGACGAGCGGCAGCTCGGCAGCGAAACTTTTTATTGATTTGATGTCGAAAAAATATTTGTGAGATAGTCGATGGGGAGTATCCGCTTTTCAATCGGCATGAAAAACAAAATGAAAACATATGGATTTCTTCCAATTATTTTCCTTGTTTTTGCGTGCGGAAAATCCGATGTGGAACATGCTCCTCCAAGACCGGCTGGGGCCCCTCCTGATTCAGTATGGGTTGGGGGGCGTGACGGAGGTGTTTGGCTGAAATGTTTGAAAAAAACAAATGGCCGCTTCAATTGCCAGACATTCTCTCAGGGCGACGGGAGAATATTCACGGAGGGTGAATATCAATTATGGTCAAACGCTGATTTTGACAGCAACGAAGTGGTTCAGTTGAGCGTTGATTTTTTTCCAGGCGAATCGTTTGATTTCTTTGACGGATCCGGAATTTTCTTGAAAAACGGCACTGTCCTTGTTTCTGATGGTGAATTCATCACGCATTTCGAAAAAACTCGGGGGCTATCCAGATTTTTTCTGAGGGGAAAGCAAAGGGAGAGCCTATGAAATTCAGGGATCTTGAAAATAGACAAGAGTGATATGGCGTCGCGCGCGTACACGTTTGGTATGTACAAGAGAAGGTCTAAACAACTCGCCCTGATAGGCGACAATAGCGGATCGATGAGCGGATGACGGCGATGCAACTGAGCTTCGGAGACGGCGAGGCGTGTACAAGTTGGGTAATTACCCGACGCGCCGGCTCCTTCGATACGATTCGTGCCGGCGGCGGTGCGGCCAGCGCATCACCGGCATTCCGCACGCGCGACGCAGTGATGCGTGCGCGCCGGCTGTCGTCCGGGCGTGCGCGACCTACACTGCCACCCCTTTCCAAGTTCCGGTGCCCGCATGAGCCTCGCGATCCACGCCGATGTCGTTCCCGCCCTCACCCGTGCGCTCCAGCAGTTGCAGCATGTCCTGCGCAAGGGGCGTGCCCATGCCGAAGCGCAGGGGTGGGATCCGGCCGTGCTGTTGGGGATGCGGCTCGCGCCCGACATGCACCCGTTGATCCGTCAGGTGCAGATCGCCACCGACATCGCGAAGAACGGCACGAGCCGGCTCGGCGATGGTCGGGCGCCGGCCTTCGAGGACACCGAAACCGATTTCGACGGGCTTGATGCGCGCGTGCAGCGCGCGATCGACTACATCGCCGGCGTGCCGGCCGAGGCGTTCGAGGGTGCCGAGACGCGCGCGATCACGGTCCCGACCCGCGCCTACGGCGATCTGAAGTTCGAGGGTCGCCGTTATCTGACCGACTTCGTCCTGCCCAACCTGTATTTCCACATCACCACCGCCTATGCGGTGCTGCGGCATGCCGGCGTGCCGCTGGGCAAGGCTGACTATCTGGGGCCTGTCGGTCGCGGCGACTGATCCGGCCTGCGTTTTCCCTCGGACTCGGGCCCGCTTTCGACGCGGGCCCGGCCACTCCGGCATCATGATGGGGCGATGCCGACCGCTTCCGCCCGTTTCCGCCTGATCTCCGGCAACCGCCTCGACGCGCTCGCGGCGGCGCTCGGCGCGCGCCTGTCTTCGCCCGACGATCGCGACAGCCTGGCGCCGGACGTGGTACTGATCCCGCAGCCGAGCCTGCGCCATTGGTTGCTGCAGACCCTGGCCGAGCGCTTCGGCGTCGCCGCCAACCTCGATCTGTGCACGCCCTCGGAATTCGTCTGGCGGCTGCTGCGTGCGGCGCATCCGGCGCTGCCCGAGACTTCGCGCTGGGATCGCGAACACCTGCGCTGGCGCTTGTACACGCTGCTCGGCGATGGCCGCACCGTCTTGCCGCAGGCGGTGCGTCGCCATCTGCGGCGCGCCGCTTCCGCGTCGGATCCCGCCGCGGATCCCGCACGCGATTCCACCGCGGACCCCGCGGCCTGGGCGCTGGCGCGCTACGGCCTTGCCGATGCGCTGGCAGGCGCCTACGACAAGTACCAGGCTTATCGCCGCGATTGGCTGCAGGCCTGGGAGGCGGGCGATCCGGCGAGTCGCGACGATTGGCAGGCGCAGCTCTGGCGCGAACTGCACCGGCAGCGCGATGCCGGCACGCATCGCGCCGCGCTCCTCGCGGACTGGCTGGCGCGGCACGATCGCGAAGGCGCGGCCTTCGGCGGTCAGGCGCCGCCCGGTCTGCCGGCGCGGGTCGCCGCCTTCGGCACGATCCACGTCTCGCCGGACGTGCTGCATCTGCTCGCGGTGGTCGGGCAGTGGGTGGATGTCGATTTCCATCTGCCGTCGCCATCGGCCGAGTACTGGGGCGACGTCGAATCGTTGCGCGAGCGGCTGCGCCGCGATGGCGTGCAGGCGCTGCCGCTCGCGCTCGCCGAAGCGCAGCAGGACAATCCGCTGCTGACCGCATGGGGCGCCGGCGGGCGCGAGATCGCCGCGCAGCTGTTCTCCTACGATGTGCTGCTGCCGCACACCGAGGTCGAGTTGTTCGCTGCGCCCGGTCGCGACACCCTGCTGCACCGGCTGCAGCAGGACGTGCTCGATCGCGCGCCGCCGCGGCGCGAGGCCTTCGATCCCGGCGACCGCTCGCTGCAGCTGCATGCCTGTCATTCGAAGCTGCGCGAGGTCGAGGTGCTGCACGATCAGTTGCGCGCGCTGCTCGATGATCCGTCGTTCGATCCGCCGCTGCAGCCTCGCGACATCGCCGTGCTGGCGCCGGACATCGCCGACTATCTGCCGCTGGCGCGCGCGGTGTTCGGCGGGTTGTCGCCGGACGACCCGCGCTACATTCCATTTTCGTTGGCCGATCGCCCGCAGTCGCAATCGCATCCGCTGATCGGGTTGCTGCTGGATCTGCTGTCGTTGGCCGACGCGCCGTTGACCGCCGGTCTGTTCCGCGATCTGCTTGCGTCGCCGCCGATCGCGCACGCGCTGCGTCTCGATCCCGCGCAGCGCGCCAGGCTGGACGACTGGTGCGAGGCGGCCGGCATCCGTTGGGGCGAGGACGAAACCGCGCGCGAACGCGCCGGGGTCGGGCGCTGGCGCGAATACAGCTTCGATTTCGGGTTCGATCGTCTGCTCGCCGGATACGCGGCCGGCGACGATGCGTTGCTCGATGCCGATGCAGCGTTGCCGATCGCGCCGTATCCCGAACTCGAGGGCGCCGATGCCGAGGTGCTCGATCGTGCGCTTTCGCTGTATCGGCGTCTGCGCGAATTCGCCGCGTGGATGCGCGAGGATCACCTTGCCGAGGACTGGCGCGAGCGCCTCTCCGCGCTGTTGCAGGGGCTGCTGGCCCCGATCGCGCAGGACGATGCCGAAGCGCAGGCACGACGCCTGCTCAGCGAGACCCTCGACGATTTCGCGCTGGAAGCGGCCGACGCCGGCCCGCTGCCGGCGGTGCTGGTGCGGCGTGCACTGCGCGACACGCTGTCCCGGCCTTCGCCGCATCGGCCGTGGCTGTCAGGCGGCGTCACCTTCGCCGGCATGGTGCCGTTGCGCACGGTGCCGTTCCGCGTGATCTGCCTGCTCGGGCTGGATGCCGACGCCTATCCGCGACGCGAACCCGCCGACGACATCAATCGTCTTGTCGACGCGATCCAGGGCCGTGCCTTGCGGCGCCTGGGCGATCGTTCGGTGCGCGACGACGACCGCTTCCTGTTCCTGCAATTGTTGTGCGCGGCCGGCGACGTGTTCTATCTCAGCTATGGCGGCCGCGATGCGCGCGACGGCAGCGTGCGCGAGCCGTCGCCGGTGATCGGCGAACTGCTCGACGCGGTGGAAGCGATGCACGGCGACGCGACCCGCGATGCGCTGTGCGTGGTGCATCCCCTGCAGCCGTTCTCGCCGCGTGCGTTCGGTGCCGGCGACGATGGCGGCGTCGAACCGCGCCGGTTCTCGTATCGGAAGGAATGGCGCGCGACCGCGTCGCCGATCGGTGCGCCGATGATGGAAGCGCCCTTCGCGAATGTCGCGCTGCCGCCGGACGACGTCGGCGTGCCGGATCGCGAGACGCTGCAGCGGTTCTTCGCGCATCCGGCGAAGCTCTGGTTGCGCGAATCTCTCGGATTGCGGTTGCCGCGGGTCTACGAAGCGCGGCCGGATCGCGAACCGCTCGGCAGCGACGCGCTGCTGCGCTGGCAGGTGCTGGACGCCGCGCTCGTCGATGAGGGCGGCGATCCGCAGGAGGATGCCTCCGGCCTCGACGGACTCGCCGCGCACCTGCGCGCCCGTGCGCTGCTGCCGCCCGGGCGCGATGGCGTCGCGCTCGCGCGCGACGCGGGCGATGTGCGTCGGCAGTTGCACGCAGCACGCGCCCAGCTGTGTGGCGCGATGCCGGCGGTCCGTGTGCAGGGCGACACCGGTCTCGGCATCGATGTGCGTTTCGACGACGTCCATGCCGATGACGCGCAGGGCGGTCTGCGCATCCTGCTCAGCGCGGGCAGCCTCGACGGCAAGCGTCGTCTGCGCGCGGGGATCGATCATCTGCTGCTCGCGGCGCTGCTGGGCGAAGCGGCGACGACCCGTCTGATCGCGATCGACAGGAAGAAGGGGGCCTTGATCGAAGCGGTCTGGCGCGGCGTGTCGCAGGCGCAGGCGCGCGAACGTCTGCAGTGTCTGTTCGGGTGGTGGCGCGAAGGCCGATCCGCGCCGCTGCCGTTCGCACCGAAGGCGGCGTTCGCATACGCGCAGTCCTTCGGCGACAAACGCGATCCGATGCTGGCGTGGCGTGCGGCCTGGGCCGCCTACGCGCCGTTCAACAGCGGCGGCGAGCACGACGACCCGTGGCTGGCGCTCGCGTTCCGTCCTCAGGGTCTGCTGGCCGCGTTCGACGATCCGCGTTCGGTGCGTTTCCGCGACCTCGCGCTGCAGGTGTTCGATGCCGTGGGGACGGGCGGATGAGCGATCAGCTGCCGCTGTTCGGCTCGACCGCCGCCGGTGACGAAACCGTCACCGGCGATGTCGCGCTGCGTCTGCCGCTCGACGGTGTGCGTCTGATCGAAGCCAGCGCCGGCACCGGCAAGACCTTCGCGCTGACCACGCTGGTGCTGCGTCTGTTGCTGGAGCGCGGCGCGACCCTGTCGCAGATCCTGGCGGTGACCTTCACCCGCGCCGCGACCCAGGAGCTGCGTCAGCGCGTGCGCCGACGGTTGCGGCTGGCCAGGCGTTTGCTCGATGCGCCCGACGGTGCGCCGACCGGCGAAGCCGCGCCGACGCAGGCGGTGCTGCGCGCGGCGATCGCGCGCGACGGCGAGAGGCGGGTGCGTGAGCGGATCGAAGCCGCGCTGCTGCAGATCGACGAGGCCACGATCTCGACGATCCACGGGTTCTGTCATCGCGCGTTGCGCGAGTTCGGCTTCCGCGCCGGGCTGCTCGCCGAGACCGAAGTCGTCGACGATGCCGCCGTGGTCTGGGACGAGGTCGCCGCCGAATTGTGGCGGGCTGCCGCGAATGCGATGCCCGGCGTCGGCGAGCCCGATCCGCATGCGCTGATGGTCGCGCTGTGGGACACGCCCGAGGCGATGGCGAAGACCCTGCCGAAGCTCTGCGATGCATCCCGCACGCTGTATCCGCAGGCCGGCGAATCCGACGTCGCGACCGCGCTGCATGCGCTGCGCGATGCTGCCGCCGCGCGTTACGGCGCGCGCATGGCCGAGCGGCGGCAGTCCGACCAGGATCAGTTGATCGCCCGCGTCTGGCACGCCAGCGCCGACGCCGATTTCGCCGCGGCGCTGGCCGCGCGCTGGCCGTATCTGCTGATCGACGAATTCCAGGATACCGATCCGCGCCAGTGGGACATCTTCAGGCGCATGCACGAAGCGGCCGGTGCGGCGCCGTGCTGGTTGTGCCTGATCGGCGATCCCAAGCAGGCGATCTATCGTTTCCGCGGCGGCGATCTCGCGACCTATCTCGAAGCGAAGCGCTATGCGCAGGCGCGGTCCGGCGACACCGCGACGGCGACGCTCGACGACAACTACCGCTCGACGCCGGCGGTGCTGCGCGCGATCGATACGCTGTTCCGCGCCAGCCCGCTGCCGTTCATCGAGGAACGCATCGCATTTCCCGCGGTGCAGGCCGCGGGCGATGTACGCGACGACGACCTGCGGCTCGACGACGCGCCGGTGCCGGGCATGACCCTGCACTGGTTGCCGGCGATGGCGCCGGATCCGTCCGCCGGGCCGCGCAGCGCGGCGTCGCGCGGCATCCGTACCAAGGAGCAGGAGTTCGCGCTGATGCGCGAGGCCGCCGTGCACGCGGTCGCCGCGTTGCTCGCGCGCGGCACGCTGCGTGTCCGCGGCGTCGAGCGCCGATTGCGACCCGCCGACATCGCGATCCTCACCGGCACCAACGATCAGGCCGCCGACATGCAGCGTGCGTTGGTGCGCGCCGGGATCGCCGCGGCCACGCTGTCGGGCGAGAACGTGTTCGCCGGCGACGCCGCGGAAGACCTGCACGCCCTGCTCGCCAGCCTGCTCGAACCCGCGGACACCGGTCGTTTCCGTGCCGCGCTGGCGACGCGGCTGCTCGGCGTCGATGCGGCGACCATCGCGACGCTGGAACACGACGACGCCACGCTGCAGCGTTGGTCGTCGCGCTTCGCGACCGCGGCGGCGACCTGGCGCGCGCGCGGACCGCTGCCGGCGCTGCTGCCGTTCGTGGTCGAGGCGGCGCCGCGCTGGCTGGCGCAGGCGGACGGCACGCGTCGGTTGACCGATGCGCTGCATCTGGCCGAACTGTTGCAGGCGGAATCCGCGCTGCGCAGCGGTCCGGCCGAACAGTTGCAGTGGTTCGCGCAGCAGCGCGGGCAGGGCGCCGCCGATGAAACGCGCCAGCTCCGGCTCGAATCCGACGCCGGGATGGTGCAGATCTCGACGATCCACAAGAGCAAGGGCCTCGAATATCCGGTGGTGGTGCTGCCGTTCGTGGCCTACCGCGGCGGGCGTTCGGCCTCCGGCCTGCATTACCGCGACTTCCACGATGCGCAGGGACGGCCCGCGCGGGCCTGGGCCTGCAAGGACGTGCTCGAACCGGCGCAGGGCGATGCGATCGATGCCGAGGTCGCGCGCGAGGAGCAGGCGGAAGTGCAGCGTCAGCTGTACGTCGCGTTGACCCGCGCGCAGCACGCATTGCATGTGGTCTGGGGCCGCAACGATGCGGTCGAGACCACCGCGATGCACTGGCTGCTGCATGCCGGCGAGAAGACCGGACGCAAGAACGATGCGCTCGATCATGCCGGCATGCTCGCGCGCATCGAGCGCCTCGCCCGCGAGGCGGAGGGCGCGATCGTCGTGCGTCCGTTCGATCCGGACGCGCCGTTGCCGCGCATCGACGGCGACGGCGCGGAAGACACGACAGCGCCACCGCCACGCATACCGCGCCGCCGCTTCTCCTCCGAACTGCGCCTGCACAGCTTCTCGTCGTTGCATGCGCGCAGCGAGGACGGCGATGCCTTGCGCGGTGCCGGCGACGAGCCGGCCACCGTCGCGGTGGACGTGGACGAAGGCGAGTCGCTCGGCGGTACGGCGTTCGGCAACGCGGTGCATCTGGCGCTGGAATCGGTGGATGCCGCGGCGTGGGCGCGCGTGCCCGGGGCACAGGAGGATGCGTGCCCGCCGACGCAACGCCCGCTGCTCGAACGCGCGTTGTCGCGTCACGGACTCGCGGCGACCCCGGCGC
This sequence comes from Lysobacteraceae bacterium, assembly GCA_041919915.1. GTDB lineage: Bacteria > Pseudomonadota > Gammaproteobacteria > Xanthomonadales > Xanthomonadaceae > Lysobacter_I. Next base: position 54,386 of record JAYRSY010000003.1, on the reverse strand, counting down.
ATATCGCGCAGACCGCGCGCCTGGTCGCGCGCGCGCTCAACGTCGCCCTGCCCGGCGGTGTGCGCCTGTGCGCGCTGCCGGCCTCGCGACAGATCCGCGAGCTGCCGTTCCATTTCCGGCTCGCGCCGGTGCGCATCGATGCGATCCACGCCTTGCTGGAGGCCCATGGCTACCCGCGCGCGCGCCGGGCGACGCCGGCGACGCTCGAAGGTCTGATGCACGGCTTCATCGACCTCGTGTACCGCGATGCCGACGGCCGGCATCATGTGCTCGACTACAAGACCAACCGTCTGCCCGGTTACGACCCGGCGACGCTGCGGCGCGCGGTCGCGCATGCCGACTACGACCTGCAGTACCTGATCTATCTGGTCGCGCTGCGGCGCTGGCTGCGGTTCCGGCACGGCGATCGCTACGACGACGCGCGCCATCTCGGCGGTGCGGTGTATCTGTTTCTGAGAGGCATCGATCTGAGAGGCATCGATCCGAGAGGGATCGATCCGAGAGAGGCCGATCCGCGCGACGACGGCCTCGTCACCGCTTCGCGCGATGGCGTGCATGTCGATCCGGTCGATCCGGCGCTGCTGGCCGCGCTCGACGCGCTGTTCGACGGAGACGCACGATGAACGCGTCCGCGCAGGACCTCGCCGCGAAAGCGCTGCATCGGTTGCAGGCCGATGGCGCGCTGCGCGAAGTCGATGTCGCGTTCGCGCGGCTGTTGCGCGGACGTCTCGGCGCCGATGCCTGCGTCGCGCTCGCGGGCGCGTTGGCGATGCGCGCGGTCGCGCTCGGTCACAGCAGTTTCGCGCTCGCCGATGCGCAGCGCTTGATCGACGCGCTGGGCGCATCGGCGCAGCTGCCGCCGCTGGAGGACTGGCGCGCGGCGCTCGCGGCCGACGCGCAGGTCGCGCCCGCGGTGTCCGTCGCGGGCGACCGCGACGCCGCGCTGTTGACCTTCGAGCACGGACGCGTGGCGTTGATGCGTTACGCACGCTACGAACAGACGCTCGCCGAGCGCGTGCTCGAACGTGCCGGTCGCGTGGTCCCCGACGAGGGCCGCGACGCGGCCCTGCTGCCGCTGTTCCGGCGATTGTTCGCCGACGCTGCCGCGTCGGACGACGCGGCCTGGTCGCTGGAACCGGCGGTCTTGGCGGTGTCGACCTCGCTGCGGCGTCCGTTCCTGTTGATCACCGGCGGCCCCGGCACCGGCAAGACCACCACCGTGGCGCGATTGCTGGCGGTGCAGCTGGCCGTGGCGCGACTGCACGGCGCACCGCCGCCGAGGATCGCGCTGGCCGCACCCACCGGGCGCGCCGCCGCGCGACTGGGCGAGGCCATCGAGGGCGTGGTCCGCGCGGATCTCGATGCGGGCCGCCTCGATGCCGACCTCGCCGACGCGATCCCGCGCGGCGCCCGCACCCTGCACCGGTTGCTCGGCTGGCGGCCGGGCAGCGTGCGCTTCCATCACGGCCCCGACCATCCGCTGCCGGTCGATCTGGTGGTCGTCGACGAGGCTTCGATGATCGATCTGCCGCTGATGACCAAGCTCGTGTCGGCGATCCCGGCCGCCGCGCGGCTGGTGCTGATCGGCGATCCGGACCAGCTGCCCGCGGTGGAGGCGGGCGACGTGCTCGGCGGCCTCTGTGCCGCGTCGGACCAGACCGCGTCCGGCGGCCGCGCGGCCGCGGACATCGCGCCGCTCGCCGGCACGCGCGTCGTGCTCACCCGGCGCTGGCGTCAGGCCGGCGCGGCCGGACTGCGCGCGCTGGCCGATGCGGTGCAGAGCGGCGACCGCGACGCCGTGTTCGAGCGGCTGGCCTCGGACGATCCGGCGCTGGTGCGCCGCCATGGCGATGTCGCAGCCCTGGCCGAGACCCTGCGTCGCGAGGTGATGCCCGCCTTCGAGGCGGTGCGCGACGCCGACGATCCGGCACAGGCGCTCCAGCGTGCGGGCGCCCTGCGGGTGCTCGCGGCGCTGCGTCGCGGCCCGTTCGGCGCCGAGGACTGGAACGCCTGGTGCGCGGGCGAACTCGGCGCCCGCCAGGAACATTTCCATGGTCGTCTGATCGCGATCGCCGCCAACAGCGAGCGCCACGGCCTCTACAACGGCGATCTCGGCGTCATCTGGCACGAAACCGACGGCGAGCCGGTGGCGTGGTTCGCGACCGCGCAGGGCCTTCGCGCATGGCGTCCCGCGCAGCTGCCCGCGCACGCGTCCGCCTACGCGACCACCGTGCACAAGGCCCAGGGCTCGGAATTCGACCGGATCGCGCTCATCCTGCCCGACGCCGACGCGCGCGTGCTCTCGCGCGAACTCCTCTACACCGCGCTGACCCGCGCCCGCCGGCAGGTCCTGCTGTGGGCGACGAGCGAGGCGCTGGAACGCGCGCTGGAGCGGCGGACCTGGCGGGATTCGGGACTGGAGGCGCGATTGCGTGCGCCATCGTCTGCATCCGCGGGACGGTCCTTGCCGTAACACTCCGGGTCGGCGGAGGCCGACCGCGCTACCATCCCCTGCCCACGATCGTCCTTCCCCCGATCGTCCCTTCTTCGAGACCGCTCCCATGTGCTCCGACGACGCTCACGACGACGCCCGCGAGGCGACCGCTTCGCTCCAAGATGCCCGCCACGGCGTCACCCGCACGCAGGCCGAGGATGCCGTCCGCACCCTGCTGCGCTGGGCCGGCGACGACCCGACCCGCGAAGGCCTGCTCGATACGCCCAAGCGCGTCGCCAAGGCCTACGGCGACTGGTTCAGCGGTTACGCCACCGACCCGGACGAATACCTCAAGCGCACCTTCGAGGAGGTCGGCGGTTACGACGAAATGGTCGTGCTGCGCGACATCGAATTCGAAAGCCATTGCGAACACCACATGGCGCCGATCATCGGCAAGGCCCACGTCGGCTATCTGCCCAGCGGCCGCGTCGTCGGCATCAGCAAACTCGCGCGCGTGGTCGAAGCCTACGCCCGCCGCTTCCAGGTGCAGGAAAAGATGACCGCGCAGATCGCGCGCTGCATCGAGGACACCCTGCAACCCCGCGGTGTCGGTGTGGTGATCGAAGCCGCCCACGAATGCATGACCACCCGCGGCATCCACAAACGCGGCGTCAGCATGGTCACCTCGAAGATGCTCGGCACCTTCCGCGACGATGCCCGCACCCGCGCGGAATTCCTCGAACTGATCCGGGTGCGCGGGGTGCGATAAGCGCGGCGAGCGGGTGCGTTTCGACGTACTCCAGGCGGATATCCCGAGGGTGCACACATGACGGCCAATCCGCCGATTCCACCCATCGATGACGCCGAGCGCAGACTCGCGACAACGCTGCAGCATCTCGAACGGTTCTGGGAGATCTTCGATCGCCGTCCCGGCATGCTCGGCACGCCGCGTGACCTTGAAGCGATGTTCTTCCAGATCGATCTGATCGAATACCTGTTGCGCGGTGGCGACCCCGATGCCTATCACCGCGTCTGCTGGAACGAATTCCTGATCGAGCGGAAATACATCCGCGGCGGCGCCAATCTGCTTCGGGAGTCGTTGAGCGACGATCTCGACGGCTTCCCAAGGCTGCAGGCGGTCAGGCGCGAGTTTCAGGCATGGCGCGCCGAGCGCGACGCCTGGCAAACACTGCAGCCGACATCGAGCGCGTAGGGCGGGTTTGAGCCCGCCTTCCGACTTCAAACCGGATTCAACGCATCCGGCGCCGCCGGTCATTCGACGGCGTGGAAGACCTGTGTCGAGCGATGACCATTGATGTTCGAATGCACGTCTGCCCTGAACTCGGATCCCTGGAATTCGCCGCAGTAATCGACCGACTTCGGAGCGTCCCTATGGGCCTCGTCTTCCGATGCGGGCTGTCCGGCCGTGAGGCTGAAGCAGATCCGGCCCGCCTCCGCCCGATAGGTGCCGGCCGTGACAACCGGATTCCCACGATGGAACCACTGCCGGATCTCGTCGTACGTGCCCGAGGAACTCGTCCCGATCACGGTGCCGTCGGGATGGAACATCAGATGCTGGTAGATGCCGGCGACCATGGCGCCCTCGACGGTGCGCACGGGCGTCTTGAACGGAATCATGTCCGTCGAATACGTCCCCTCGATGCGAGGGGGTTCCGTCTCCTGCGCCCGCACCACGAGCGGTGCGACGAGGCAGACGACGATCAGCGCCCACGGGATTCGCATGGTGACTCCGGCCTCCAACGCGCGGTCGAACCGCGACGACATCGCCGTCGATTGTAGCGGCTTGTCCGGCGCGGGGAGTCGAGAACGGTAGAACCGTAGGGCGGGCTCAAGCCCGCCATGATCGAAGTCGTCGACCTGCGGCTCGCGTCGCGCGATGGGAGGCGGCGTTCTCTTTTGGCGGGCTTGAGCCCGCCCTACGGGTTCCGCACGCTCTCGTGTGCGAATTCAAAATCCTTGAAAACCAGACGAAACATGGCTGAGGACGCGAAGATCAGGCGTAGTTCTGTGCCTTCGGAAAGTGCTTCCCACTCCCAGTACCCGATGTCGTCGAGCTTTGATTCCACGTATCCATTGAGTGGCAGATGTTGTTCGAAGATCGAAACGCCCGTGAATGTCAGGTGGTATTTCGTCTTCGTATTGAAGCCGGCGTTCCACCCATGAAGAATCAGCTGCGTTTCCTTCTTCGTAAAGTCAGACGTTATCTCCTTGACTTTCGAATCATGCAGGGTGTGGTTGGCGTCGAAGGAGAGCACTGTCTTTGGCAGGCGGTGTTTTACTGACGCGATGTACTTCTGGTACTTCTCGTAGACGTCGTCAGCGCCTTTGCCTCCGCTGTCCCACCATTCCGAAGTGAAATACTTCATTTTGCAGACCTGATGTCCGAGTCAAGCTGGCCGGCGAAGCCAGCCAGGTAGGGCGCATAAGCCGAAGGCGTCATGCGCCATGACGGCTTGTTGCAATTCAGAAAAGCTGGTGCATGACGCTGCGCTTATGCACCCTACAACGGCGGGATATACGCCTTACGCACTCTATGTGCCGTACGGGGAGTTGGGTATGCGCCTTACGGCCTTGAGTTCGGCGTTCGCACTGGCACATCAAATTGCTGGCCATCAGAGCTCCTTGTAAAGTGACATGATGCCCAATGACTGAATGACGCCGCCTCGCAGCTCGTAGGCTGGGTGCTCTGCACCCAGCACTTACCGACACCGAGGGCTGCTGGGTCGATGACCCAGCCTACGAGCTCTTACGGCCTTCTGACCCCAGTTTTCTTAGTTCGCTCGCTGTGTCCACTCGCGCAACCAGATCTTGCCGTCCGTAATCTCGATGCATCCGAGGTGCGCAAGATCCGAAAGTAGATTTCCAAAGTCGACTTCGCCAAGCGAGGGCATTCGATGAGTTGAGCAAAAGTTGTTGACTATCGAATGCGCATCGGTTTCTTCGAATCGTCTCACGTCCGCATTGTGGTTCCAAAGCGCGTACATTACCAAGCCGTGATTTGGTGAAAGTGTGATTCTAGCTAATGCGCGAACTAAGTTCCAAAGATAGAGAGCGGCAAACGGTATGAGCCAGGCCTGAGTGACTCCCGCGCCCGTGAGTAGCAATTCAGGGATCTTTTCAAAGAGAGTTCGCCAGTTCAGGCGAATGTTTCCGCGCTTCACGCTTACGCCAGAGAAACCCACTCGATCAATTGTTATAAGCTCAAAGTTACGCGATTCTTCTATTTTTATCTCGGTTTCAGTAATTCTGGCGAAGGACGCGAGAATCCCCGCTGCCAATTTATCAGGATCATCTACGTGCCCAGTTAGTGCGCGCGCCATTTCATCCTGAAGCTCGGTAGTGGTTCGGGTCATGATGGCTGTCCTTAAGGCGCTCGGATGGAAATGCGTTAGGCCTCACCAAGTGTATGGTTCTTTCTTTAGCAAAAGCATAATTTTCTGCCCATTGTGCGAACCCTCCGTGGTCCAAAAAATATGTTCAATTTGTCTAACAACAAATTTTTCTTTCTCGGTGATTGGTCGGTCTAGCCAGTCACTATGAATCCTGTGATTGAAGTAATCGCCTACGGATATTGCGGAAAATGGTGTTGAGCTTTGTAGGGAATAACTTGGATCATTGACAAAGCTGTTTTCATAAACCTCAAGGTGGTACTGCGTTGGAAGAAAATGTTCGTTCATGAGAATCCTTTTTTGTCAGGCCAAACTTATGAAGAGATCCCAAGCCGGGGCCATAACCCGCAGTCTCTGCCTCCCGCCAAACTCCTGTCAACGCAACCCAACCTGTCAAAACCAACAGGTTCTTCCTTTTTCCGCGCAACAGCAGATCCCCCCGCAGGCATCGCCCGCGTCCGGGATGGCAGTGATCAGCGTTGATGCGGCGAGCACGCGCCCACCGACATGCGTGTTGCGTCGTTCGCGTTCGCTTACGCCGTCGCCAACAACCGCACGATGCTCGCCGCGGCGTCGCGGCCTTCCTGCACGGCGGTGACGACGAGGTCGGCGCCGCGGACGCCGTCGCCGCCGGCGAAGAGTTTCGGGTGCGTCGTCTGGTAGGGATAGACCGGATTCGCGGGGTCGATGCGGAGCGGGTGATGCGGCGGCGGTGCGGGCGTGACCCGGATGCGGCCGTCGTCGTGGAGGGCGACGCCGTGTGCGGTCAGCCAGTCCGGCGGGTTCGGCTGGAAGCCGAAGGCGATGATGACGATGTCGGCGTCGAGGTCGGTTTCGCTGCCGGGCACCTGTTCGGGGCGACGGCGACCGCGGGCGTCGGGTGCGCCGAGCCGGGTTTCGGCGACGCGCACCGCGCGGACGTGGCCGGTGCCGTCGTCGAGCAAGGCGAGCGGTGCGCGCTGGAACAGGAACTGCACGCCTTCCTCGCGCGCGTTCGCGACCTCGCGCGCGGAGCCGGGCATGCTGGCTTCGTCGCGGCGATAGACGCAGCTGACCTGGGCCGCGCCGAGGCGCACCGCGCTGCGCACGCAGTCCATGCCGGTGTCGCCGCCGCCGAGCACGACCACGCGCTTGCCGCGCAGGTCGGGCAACTGCACCTGGTCTTCCCAACCGGCGATGGGCCGGCCGGCGATATTGTCTTCGCCGACGACGATGCGGCCGTTCTGCACCAGGAACGGCAGCGCCGGCAGCACGTTGCGCAGCTCCTGTCCGGGCAGGCCGCCGTCGGTGTAGCGATAACTGCCGAGGCCGAGGAACACCGCGTCGAACGTGCCGAGCAGGTCGTCGATGGACAGATCGCGACCGATCTCCACGCCGAGCCTGAATTCGACGCCCATGCCTTCCAGCGTCGCACGCCGTGTGTCGATCACCGATTTGTCGAGCTTGAAGCTCGGGATGCCGAATTGCAGCAGACCGCCGATCTGTTCGTAGCGATCGAACACCACCGCCTGCACGCCGGCGAGGGCGAGGCGGTCGGCGCAGGCGAGGCCTGCGGGACCGGCGCCGACGATCGCGACGCGCTTGCCGGTGGCGGTCGTGGTGGAGAGATCGGGCGTCCAGCCTTCGCTCAGCGCGCGATCGACGATGTATTTCTCGACCGCGCCGATCGTGACCGCGCCGAAGCCGTCGTTGAGCGTGCAACTGCCTTCGCACAGGCGGTCCTGTGGGCAGACGCGACCGCAGATCTCCGGCAGCGGATTGGTTTCGTGGCAGAGCGCGGCCGCCTCGTGCACGCGACCTTCGCGCGCGAGTTCCAGCCACTGCGGGATGTAGTTGTGCAGCGGGCAGCCCCAACTGCAATAGGGGTTGCCGCAATCGAGGCAACGCGAGGCCTGTTTCTTCGCTTCGGCTTCCTCGAACCGGCCGTAGAGTTCGTGCCAGTCGCCATGCCGGCGCAGCTCCAGCGGCACGCGCTCGGGCATCTGCCGTTGCGATTGCAGGAAGGCCTGGGGTGTTTTCTTGCTCATGCGCCGGCTCCCGCTTTCTGTAGGAGGGCCTTCAGGCCCGAGCCTTTGTTGTTCGACGCATTTCCCGATGAAGAGATCGGGGCTGAAGCCCCTCCTACAAGGGTTTTGGCGGTTCTGGTTTTTCGCGGGAGGGCCTTCAGGTCGGCCCGGACAGCAGCTGGTTGGCGACGATATCCGGGCAGTGCCCACGGTTGGTGGCAATGAAACATCGGCGGATAGATGCCACCCGTTGCGGGCGTGGCGTCATGCGCATCGTGGAAAAGATCGGGGCTGAAGCCCCTCCTACGGGGATCCGCAAATTGCATCACGCGGCCCTCCGGAGCGTTTCGCCCAGCGACTCGATGCTGACTGCCTTCGGCTTCACCAGCCAGAACTTGCCGAGGTAGTCGCGGAAGTTGTCGAGGATGCGTTGTGCGTGCGCGCTGCCGGTGAGGCGATGGTGGTGTTCCAGCAGATCGAGCAGATGCGAGCGGTGATTGCCGAAGCCTTCGTGGTTGATGCGCAGGATGTCGATCAGTTCGTGGTTGTAGCGATCGACGAAATCGCGGTCGCGATCGAGCACGTAGGCCATGCCGCCGGTGAAGCCGGCGCCGAAGTTCAGGCCGGTGCGGCCGAGCACGACCACCACGCCGCCGGTCATGTATTCGCAGCAGTGGTCGCCCGCACCCTCGACGATGGCCAGGGCGCCGGAGTTGCGCACCGCGAAGCGTTCGCCGGCGCGGCCCGCGGCGTACAGTTCGCCGCCGGTGGCCCCGTACAGGCAGGTGTTGCCAAGGATCGCGGCCTCGTTCGCGGCGTAACGCGCGCCCTGCGGCGGGCGGATGACGATGCGGCCGTCGGCCATGCCCTTGCCGACGTAGTCGTTGGCTTCGCCTTCGAGTTCCAGATGCAGGCCGCCGGCGAGGAACGCGCCGAAACTCTGGCCGGCGCTGCCGTCGAAATGCAGGTCGATCGGCGCGTCGTGCATGCCGTGGTTGCCGTGCAGGCGGGCGATGCGTCCGGATAGGCGCGCGCCGATGCTGCGGTCGGTGTTGCGGATGACGTAGCGGCGCGGTGCGGCCGGATCGTTGCCGCGCTTGTGCGCGATGACGTCGGCGAGTTCGGTGTCGAGCCGCGCGGCCAGCCCCTCCGCCGCCGGTGCGACCCGGCGCACGCCGCAGCGCGCGCTGCCGGCGAGGCCGTCGCTGGACAGCAGCGGCGACAGATCGAGCAGGCGATGCTGCGGCAGCGTGCCGTCGGTCTGGCGCAGCAGATCGGTGCGGCCGACGATCTCGTCGAGCGTGCGCGCGCCGAGCTGCGCCAGATAGCCGCGCACTTCCTCGGCGAGCCCGCGGAAAAAATTCTCCACGCGTTCGGGCAGCCCGGTGAAATGGTCCGCGCGCAGGCCGTCGTCCTGGGTGGCGATGCCGGTGGCGCAATTGTTGAGATGGCAGATGCGCAGGTATTTGCAGCCCAGCGCGATCATCGGCGCGGTGCCGAAGCCGAAACTCTCCGCGCCGAGCAGCGCGGCCTTGATCACGTCGAGCCCGGTCTTCATGCCGCCGTCGGCCTGCACGATCACGCGGTCGCGCAGACCGTTCGCCATCAGCGACTGGCGCGCTTCGGACAGGCCGAGTTCCCACGGCGTGCCGGCGTAGCGGATCGAGGAGATCGGGCTGGCGCCGGTGCCGCCGTCGTGGCCGGACACGGTGATCAGATCGGCACCGGCCTTCGCCACGCCGCTGGCGATGGTGCCGACGCCCGCGTGCGCGACCAGTTTCACCGAGATCAGCGCCTCGGGATTGACCTGGCGCAGATCGAAGATGAGCTGCGCGAGATCCTCGATCGAATAGATGTCGTGATGCGGCGGCGGCGAGATCAGGCCGATGCCCGGTCGCGCGTAGCGCAGCTTCGCGATCAGCGCGTTGACCTTGTGGCCGGGCAGCTGGCCGCCTTCGCCGGGCTTGGCGCCCTGCGCGACCTTGATCTGCAGCACTTCGGCGTTGACCAGATATTCCGGGGTGACGCCGAAGCGGCCGGACGCGACCTGCTTGATCTTCGAGACCTTGTCGGTGCCGTAACGCGCCGGGTCCTCGCCGCCCTCGCCGGAATTGCTGCGTCCGCCGAGCCGGTTCATCGCGATCGCCAGCGCTTCGTGCGCTTCGGGCGACAGCGCGCCGAGACTCATCGCCGCGGTGTCGAAGCGCTTGACGATGCTTTCGACCGGTTCGACCTCTTCCAGCGCGACGGGCGTCGCCGCCGCGGTGTCCAGTGCGAGCAGGTCGCGCAGCGCCGCCGGCGGACGCGCGTTCACGGCATCGGCGTAGGCGGTCCAGTCCTCGCGCGTGCCGCTGCGCACCGCGCGCTGCAGGGTGGTGACCACGTCGGGGTTGTACTGGTGGTATTCGCCGTTGGGCGTGTACTGCAGCAGGCCGCCGATCTCCGGCAGCGCGCTGTTGTCCCAGGCGCGCGCGGCGATCTGCGCGGTCTCGGCCTGCAACTGCGCGAAGGTGGCGCCACCGATCCGGGAAGGCGTGCCCTCGAAGCACAGGTCGACCACTTCGCGGTCGAGGCCGACGATCTCGAACAACTGCGCGCCGCGATAACTGCCGATGGTGCTGATGCCCATCTTCGAGATGATCTTCAGCAGTCCCTTCTTGATCCCGCGGCGATAACTGCGGCCGATCTGCACGACTTCGCCGTGCTTGGTCTTGAGGATGCCGCGTTCGCCCAGGTCGTGGAGGGTCTGGTAGGCGAGATACGGATACACCGCGGTCGCGCCGTAGCCGATCAGGCAGGCGAAATGGTGCGGGTCGCGCGCGGTGCCGGTCTCGACGATGAGATTGGACGCGCAGCGCAGACCGTTGCGGACCAGATGGCGATGGATCGCGCCGGTGGCGAGCAGGGCGTGCAGCATCAGATGATCGCGACGCGGCCGGCGGTCGGTCAGCACCAGCAGCATCACGCCGTCGCGGGCGGCGGCCTCGGCCTCGGCGCACAGGCGCACCAGCGCCGCGCGCATGCCTTCCTCGGCGGTGAAGTTGAGGTCGAGATAGCGGTGCGAATCGGCGAACGGCGCGGTGGTCAGCAACTGGCGCTGCTTGCGCTGCGACAGCACCGGCGAGTTCAGCATCACGTGCCGCACCTGTTCCGGACCGTCGGCGAAGAGATTGCCTTCGCGGCCGATCTGGGTGCCGAGCGACATCACGCAGTCCTCGCGCAGCGAGTCGATCGGCGGATTGGTCACCTGCGCGAAGGCCTGGCGGAACCGGTCGTAAAGCGGCCGCAGTTGCGCCGACAGCGCCGCCATCGGCACGTCGTCGCCCATCGATCCCACCGCTTCCTGTTCGGTCTCGGCCAGCGGGCGCAGGATCTGTTCGCGTTCCTCGCGGGTGAGCTGGAACAGCTTCTGGAAGCCGGCGAGCGTGGAGGCGTCGAACGGCGCCGCGGTGGTGTTCGGATCGATCAGTTCGCTGTGCAGGTAGGTCATGCCCTGCTTCAGCCATTGCTTGTACGGCGCGCGCGCGCGGTTGATCTGGTCGATGGCCTCGGAATCGAGCAGGCGACCGGCGCCGAGGTCGGCGGCGATCATTTGTCCCGGGCCGAGCTTGCCCTTGGCGAGGATGCGCGCGTCCTCGACGTCCCACACGCCGGCTTCGGAGGCGACCATGAACACGCGGTCGTCGCTCAGCTGCCAGCGCGCCGGGCGCAGGCCGTTGCGGTCGACGGTGCAGGCGGCGTAGCGGCCGTCGAAGGCGACGATGCCGGCCGGGCCGTCCCACGGCTCGCTGTTGATCGCGTAGTACTCGTAGAACGCGAGCAGGTCGGCGTCCTTGTATTCCAGCGACTGCGTCGCCGGCGGAATCAGGATGCGCAGCGCCTTCAGCAGGTCCATGCCGCCGGCCTGCAGCAGTTCCAGCATCGAATCGAGGCTCTGCGAGTCGGAGCCGCCGGTTTCGATCACCGGATCGAATTGCGACGGATCCAGCGTCGGCGTGCGCCACACGTGCGCGCGCGCCTGCGCCCAGACGCGGTTGCCGGAGATGGTGTTGATCTCGCCGTTGTGGGCGAGCAGCCGGAACGGCTGCGCCAGCGGCCAGCGCGGGCTGGTGTTGGTGGAGAAGCGCTGATGGAACACCACCGCGCTGCTCGCCAGCTCGGGGCGCTGCAGATCGGGATACAACTGCGGCAGATATTGCGGCAGCACCATGCCCTTGTAGCCGATGCTGTCGGCGGACAGGCTGACCACGTGCAGACCGGGCACGTCGCGCAGACGCTGTTCGGCGTGACGACGGGCGAGATACAGCGCGTGGCGGAAGGCCTCGGGCGTCATCCGCGCGCCTTCGACATCGAGCAGCGGCACCACGAAGAGTTGTTCGATCGCCGGCATCGTCGCCTTGGCGAGCGCGCCGCAGACCGCGTCGTCGGTCGGTACCCGGCGCCAGCCCGATACCGCCAGCCCGACTTCGCGCAGGGCCTGCGCGAACGTCGCGTGGACCCGGCCGATCGCGTCGGCCTCGTGCGGCATGAATACGATTCCCGACGCGTAGCGCTGACCGAGGACGATGCCTGATTCGGCCGCGAGCGCGCGGAGGAAGGCGTCCGGGGTCTTCATCAGCAGGCCGCAGCCGTCGCCGGACAGGCCGTCGGCGGCGATGCCGCCGCGATGCGCCATCCGTGCGAGCGCGTCGAGCGCCTGGCGCACGAGCGCCCGGTCCGGCACGTCGTCGAGGTGGGCGATCAGGCCGAAACCGCAGGCATCGCGCTCATCGCGCGAGTCGTAAAGGCCGAAGTCGTGACGACGGCCGCCGGGTTGGTGACTTTCCATTCGGGTGGGGCTCCGAGGGAAATGAGGCGACGCATCCCTCGCGGGCCGGGATGGTCCGCGTGTTCCCTGTCGCTGGATGACCCGACTAAAGCACAATTGGTGCACTGCGGCAACGGGGGTGCCGGCCCAGGCCCGGCCGCCGGGCGGGGCCGCCGGGGTAGACTGGCGCCTTCGACCTGCCGCCCCCCGACCTCCCTCCGTGAACACGCCCCTCTCCGGCGCGCGACGCCAGGCCGCGCTCGCCTTCATCTTCGTGACCGTCCTGATCGACGTGCTCGCCTTCGGCGTCATCATCCCGGTGTTGCCGCATCTGGTGCAGGAATTCGTCGGCGGCGACGAGTCGAAGGCGGCGTACTGGGTCGGCGTGTTCGCCAGCGCGTTCTATCTGGTGCAGTTCTTCGCCGCGCCGGTGCAGGGCGCGTTGTCCGATCGCTTCGGACGGCGCCCGGTGATCCTGCTGTCGTGTCTGGGGCTCGGCATCGATTTCATCTTCATGGCGCTGGCGCCGAATCTCGCGTGGTTGTTCGTCGGACGGATGATCGCCGCGGTCACGTCGGCCAGTTTCACCACCGCCAACGCCTACATCGCCGACATCACCACGCCGGAGAACCGTGCGAAGAGTTTCGGCATGATCGGCGCGGCGTTCGGCCTGGGCTTCATTCTCGGGCCGCTGCTCGGCGGGCAGCTCGGCGACATCGATCCGCGCCTGCCGTTCTGGTGTTCGGCGGCGCTGGCGCTGTTGAACGTGCTGTACGGCGTGTTCGTGCTGCCCGAATCGCTGCCGAAGGAGCGTCGCACCGCGACGTTCGACTGGCATCACGCGCGACCGCTGGGCACGGTGCATCTGCTGCGCGGTTATCCGCAGATCTGGGGTCTGGTCGCGGTGGCCTTCCTCGCCAATTTCGCGCACTACGTCTATCCGAGCACGTTCGTGCTGTTCGCCGACGTGAGCTTCGGCTGGAAGGAGAAGGAAGCCGGTTACGTGCTGGCGGCGGTCGGCGTGTGCAGCGTGATCGTGAACGCGCTGCTGGTCGGGAGACTCGTCAAGCGGCTCGGCGAGCGCCGCGCGCTGTTGTTCGGGCTCGGCTGCGGCGTGATCGGTTTCGTGATCTACGGTCTGGCCGGCACCGGTGGACTGTTCCTGATGGGATTGCCGATCAGCGCGCTGTGGGGACTCGCCTCGCCGGCGACGCAGGCGCTGATCACGCGTCAGGTCGGCCCCGGTGTCCAGGGCCGCGTCCAGGGTGCGCTGACCAGCCTGATCTCGCTCGCCGGCATCGTCGCACCGGCGCTGTTCGCGGGAGCATTCGGCTACTTCATCGGTCCGCGCGCGCCGGTGCATCTGCCTGGCGTCTCGTTCCTGATCGCCGCGCTGTTGTTGTTCGGCGCGCTGCTGGTGGCGTGGCGTTTCGCGCGCATGCCGGCGCCCGCGGTCGCGACCGACGCCGTCGAGGGCGCCTGAGATCCTGATGGAGGCTGGAACCGCGGCGTATCAGCCGTTGATCGCGTCGAGCTCGCGGGTCGACATCGGCAGGAAGGTCCAGAACGGGATCTCCAGTTCGGCCCAGCGTTTCGCGACGTCGTTGAGGATGTCCAGCACCGTCTCGAACGTGCCGGGTTCGCCGGCGCGCCAGTCGGCGACGTGTTCGAGCAGCAGCACGTAGCCCGCCGACGGCAGCCACGACAGATCGTTGAGGCAGTCGGCGAGCGCATCGAGGTTCTCGCCGAACCACGCCGGGAACCGCATCGCCTCCGCGATTTCGCGCATCGCCGCGCCGGCATCGGCGCAGGTGCGCAGATCGATCGGCAGCACCGCGTACTGCTTCTCCGCGCCGGCTTCGACCAGCGCCTCGCGATCGCGGGCGTCGACGAAATACGCGCCGGCCTGGTCCGCATCGGCCAGCAGCGCGTCCAGGGCGATGGCGTTCATCGGGTCGACTCCATGCCATCCGCGACACCATCGAGGCCATCCGCGACGCCGTCGAGGCTGACGCCGTCGAGGGTGAACCTGCGGAAGCTGCGGTAATGATCCTCGGTGTAGAAATACTCGGCCGGCGGCCGGCCGCCGGTCACGATCCGGCGCGCGCCGCGATCGTCGGAGCCGGGCGTTTCCACCGTGTATTCGCGGTAATAGCCGTGCGGTTTCGGCGGCAGGCGGCGCTCCCGGTTCTGGAACACGCCGTCGTCCTGTCGGTAGGGATAGGGTCCGCCGCGCGCGATCCGCTGCAGCGTGTCGATCGCCTCGGGCGACAGGAACGCGGGCGGCGCCTGCCGCGTCGCCACATCCGGCGGCAGCGGCGGCGGTTGTTCGAGCGCATCGTCGGGTGTCGGTGTCCGCTCGGTCCGCGCAGGAACTCGCGATTCCGGCGGCGCTTCGGGCAGCGACGCCGACGGCGGTACGGGCACCGGCAACGGGCCGTTCCCGCGGAACGACGTCCATGCCATCGCGGCCAGCAGCGCCACCATCGCGACCAGGATCCATCGCCTTGCCGATCCCGCATTGCGCATCTTCAGGCTCCGCTCGTGGGGGTACCGCATTCTTGGCCGGCACGGTGGCGACCGCGCTGACCCGGGTCAAAAACCGGCGTCGGTGCCGGAACGGAAGACGTTCGCGGCGGACGCCGTCATCCGCAGGTGATGGCGACGATCCTGCCGTGCTCGTCGAGACGGACGTTGAGACGGTCGCCGCGATAATCCATGGTCACCATCGCATCGTGCGCGATCACCCGGACCGTCGCCGCGCCGCTGGCGGTCATCGCCGCGCGCACCGTGTCCGTGTCCGGCAGCTTGCCCACGAAGCGTTGCGCCTGCTCCGCGCGGCATGCGCCGTCCTCCAGACCGGGACCGACGCGGATCGTCGGATCGGGTGTCGAGGCGCCGGCACCGTCCGCGTGCTCGTCGGGCGGCGACGCCTGCGGTGTCATCGGCGTGCAGGCCGCGACCGAGATCAAGGCGGATAGCGACAGTGGCAGTGGCGAGAACGGCAGTGGTGGCATGGCGGCGCTTTCCCTGGGCCCGGGGCCAGTATGCGGATCGCGGGTAGGAATTCGTAAAACCGGAGGCGCCGTGGGCACTGCCGGCGCCGCGACCGTGACTTCCGTCGCCTTGACGGGGGCGGAATCTTGTTCTACAAGTGTAGTACTACAGTTGTAGAGGAATCTTCGGCATGGCCGACGACATCGTCCTGAGCGACCTGCAGTTCGATCTGATGCGGGAATTGTGGCGCGCCGGAGAACTGAGCGTGGCCGGGGTCACCGAGGCCCTGGCCGGACGCGATCTGGCCCACACCACCGTGGCCACGCTGTTGAGCCGGCTGGAGAAGCGCGGCGTGGTCGAATCCCGCCGCGACGGCCGGATGCTGCTCTACCGGCCGTGCGTGACCGAGGCGCAGGTGCGCCGGAGCATGGTGTCGAGCCTGATCGCGCAGGTGTTCCGCGGCGATCCGAAGGCGCTGCTGGCGCATCTGCTGAGCGAGCGCGAGGTGGCGCCGGGCGATCTCGAACAGGTGCGCGCGCTGCTGCAGCGCGACGACGAGGAGACGCGGCGATGATCGCGAACACCGTGTTCGAATCCCTCGCACTGGCGCCGATCGCCAGCCTGTTGCTGGCGTTCGTGCTGCACGCCACGCTGCTGCTCGCGCTGGTCTGGGTCATCGAGCGTCTCGGCGGGCTGAAGCATCCGGGGTGGGCCGAACTGGCATGGCGACTGGCGCTGTTCGGGGCGTTCGTGTCGGTCGCGATCGAAGCCCTGCCGCTGCCCGCATTGCGCGGTGGCGAGGTCGCGCCGGTGGCGATCGCGACACAGGCATCGGTCACGTCGCCGGCGACGCCGGTGCGCGTACCGGAGACGGTCGTCATGGATGCGGCTGCCAAGGATGCAATCGCCACGCCATCCCCCGTCGATGGCGCGGCACCGGTGACGATCGCGTCGCCCTTCGCGGCGGATCGTGTGCCGCTCGCGCTGCCGCTGGCGAGCGATGCCCTGATTGTCGTGTTGTCGCTGTGGCTGCTGGGCAGCGCGTTGCTGTTGCTGCGCGTGCTGCATCAGGCGCGCGCGTTGTTCGGACTGCGCCGGCGCGTGCTGCGCGAAGGCCGGCCGGCGTCCGAGCCGCTGCGGACGCTCGCGCAGGCACTCGCGCGCGAGATGCGCGTCGCACCGCCGCAACTGCGCGTCCTGCCGGCGACGACGAGTCCGATGGTGCTGCCCGGGCTGGTGCTCCTGCCGCGCTGGGCGGAAGACCTCGACACCGCGCAACAGCGCGCGATGCTCGCGCACGAACTCGCGCACCTGCGTCGCCGCGATCCGGTGTGGCGGCCGCTGCAGCGGCTTGCGCTGGTGCCGCTGTTCTTCCATCCGCTGGCCTGGCATGCGCAGCGTCGGCTGGAAGCGCTGGCCGAAACCCTGTGTGATCAGGCCGCGGCCGAACGCGGCGGTGGCCGTGCCCTCGCCGAATGCCTGGCCGAATGCCTCGCGCGCAGTACCCAGACCCCTGATTCCCGTCGCGGTGCCGGTTGGGCGCTGGCGATGGCCGAGCGCGGCGACGGCATCGTCGGCCGCGTGCGCAATCTCCTGGAGAACTCCCACATGACACTGTCGACGATTCCCGCGCGCTGGCGCTGGGCCGCAGCCGCAATGGCGCTGTTCACCCTGGTCGCCTTGCCCGGCGTGATGGTGATCGCCCGTCCGGGCATGATCGAAGGCCTGTTCGGGTCGCACGATCTCTCGGTGACGATCACCGAGGACGGCAAGACCCAGACCATCCGTTCCGATCTGCCGGTGACCGGCGACCGCTTCCGGCTGGCGATGAGCGAAGGCGTGGTCTTCGCCGACGACGAAAGCGATGTCGTGCGCATGGATGCGGACGCGAGGTTCGAACTGTCGCAGACGCACGCCGGCACGACCCGCGAGATCGTGATCGCGCCCGGCGCGGGCGATGTGCTGCAACGGACCTATCGCGTGAACGGCAAGGCGCATGCCTTCGACGCGGAAGGCCGCGCCTGGCTCGCCAGGGCCATTCCGGACGCCTACCGAATGACCGGCGCGAACGCCGGCGCGCGCAGCCGGCGACTGTTCGCGCGCGGCGGCACGCCGGCGCTGCTGGCGGAAATCGAGCGCATTCCCAACGACTACGCGCGCAGCGAATACATCAGTCATCTGGTGGTTCTCGCCAGACTCGACGACGCGCAGACCGGTCGCGTCCTGGTCTGGATCTCGAACATGGACTCGGATTACGAAATGCGTCGCGCGCTGAGCGCCGTGGTGAAGTGGCAGGCGACCAGCCCGACGACGCAGGTCGCGCTGCTGACCGCGGCCAAGGCGATCGAATCCGATTACGAACGCGCCGAATGGCTGATTCTGGCCGCCGAAAAGCTGCCGGTGTCCGGTGCGAACGGGCTGGCCTGGGCCGAGGCCCTGACGCATTTCGACAGCGATTTCGAACGCAAGCGCAGCCTGCAGGCGTTGACCGAACATGGCCAACCGCGTGCCGCCGCGCTCGCGGTGGCGCTGCGCGCGATGGCGGGCATGGACAGTGATTTCGAGCGTCGTTCGGTGCTGGAAACCGTGGCCGCGACCGGCGCGCCGCTGCCGGACACGGACTACCTCGCGGTGGTCGACGCGATGAACTCCGACTTCGAGAAACGCGAAGCGCTGCAGGCGCTGATCCGCAGCGGCACCCCGGACGTGGCCCGCAGCCGCGGCGTCCTGCGCAGCGCGCGACGCATGAGCTCCGACTTCGAGACCGGCGAAGTGCTGGAAGCCCTGGCCGAAGCGATGCCCAACGACAAGACCCTGATCGAGCACTACCGTGCCGTGACCCGCGGCATGCACAGCGACTTCGAACGCGGCGAGGCGGAGAAGGCGCTGGATCGGTTCTATCGGGGCTGATGCCCTCAAAGCGGATGCCGTCGAGGCGGATGCTGTCGAGGCCGGGCGCGCATCGCGCCCGATCGCTGCGACCGCAGCACCGCGGGCGGAATCACGCCGCGCGGGTGGCTTCGGCGGGCGGAACCGCCGACGCCTGGCGGGCGGGTCCGTACACCGCCGCCTGACCCAGTGCCCACAGCACCAGCGCGCCGATCGGCAGATAGGCGATCGGCAGGCGCGGCAGCGCATAGGTCCGCATCAGCCACTGGTTGATGGCGAGGGTCAGCAGCATGCCGAGCGCGATGCCGGCGCCGGTGAGCAGGAAGTTCTCGGTCTGGAAGTACCGCAGGATGTCGCCGCGGGTCGCGCCCAGCGCCCGGCGGACCCCGATCTGTCGATGACGTTGCCGCACCCAGAAGCTGGCGAGCGCGACGATGCCGAAGGCGGTGACGGCGAGCAGCGCGCAGCCGCTGACGATGAGGATCGCGGCCGACGTGGTGTCCTGACGATAGTAGTCGTCGCGCAGGCGTTCCAGCGTCGTGCTGCTCTCCTCGATCACGCTGCGATCGGGATGCCCATGGGTCAGCGCGGCGGCGGCGGCGGCGAGGACCTCGTCGCGGCGATCCGGATCTTCCACCCGCAGGACATAGCGGCTCAACCCCGCGAACGGCAGATGCACGGGCAGCAGGATCGCATCCTCGTATTGGTGCTCGTCGCCGTTGTCGCGCGCCCGGACGAGGCGATCGACGACCCCGACGATGTGCAACGGTCGACCGTCGAATCCGTACACCACGCGGCCGACGGCATTCCTGCCCGCAAACAGCTTGTCGGCGACGGACCGGCTGACGATCGTCGCACCCGCGCGGCCCGCATCCGGCGTGCCCGGAAGCGCGCCCTGGTCGACGAACTCGTCGGCCGTGAAACGCCGGCCCTGGAGCAAGCTCAATCCGAGCGCGTCGAGCAGCTGATCGCCACCCATGTAGGTCGAGACGCTGAGGGTCGGCGCCTGCTGATCGGGTTCGAGATCGATCGCGATGTTGAAGCCGCCGTTGCCGAACGGAACCAGATTGGTCTCGCTGGCGGCGATGACGCCCGGGATGGCGCGCAGCGTCTGCACGTCGTCGCGGGTCGTCGAGAAGGCGGTCTCGTCTTCGTTCTCGCCGGCGACCTGCAGGGTGACGATCCCGGCTTCGTCGACGCCGCTCGGACGCGTGATCCGCTCGACCCGTTGCGCGACCAGGAACATGACGTTGCAGACCAGCGCGCAGCACAGGGCGATCTGCAGCACGATCAACCCGGTCGTCGCCTTGTGTCGGTAGAGCGTGATCAGCAGGTGCCGGATGTCCATCGGGATCGTGTCGGAGGAAGCGCGGAAGGGAGGTGGATCAGGAACGAAGCTGCAGCGCCGGGATGCCGGTGGTGGCGCGCCATGCGGGGAGCAGTCCCGCGAGGCCGCTGACCAGCACCGAAACCAACAATGTCGCGATCAGCGTGGCCGCATCGGGCGAAGCGAGTTCGGCGTACCGCGCCGGTTGCTGGCGGACGAGCGCGAGCCCGATCGCCGTCGCGATCGCGCCGAGCAATCCGCCGGCAAGGCCGAGGGTGCCGACATCGACAAGGACATGGACGAGAATCTGCCGCCGGGTCGCGCCCAATGCGCGTCGCAGCCCGATCTCGTCGCTGCGGCGCAGGAACCGCGCCGCCTGCAGGCCGGCTGCGTTGATCATGCAGAGGAGCAGAAATCCGACCGCAAGCCACGCCTGCAGGCGGACATCGTCCGGAACGACGCGATTGTGCGCCAGCCACTGCGGAACATCGCGCAGTCGCGCGTTGGGTCGTCGCGCGAAAGCCCCGGCCGCGTGTTGCTGCGAGGAATAGTTGTCGAGATAGGCGCGATAGCGCTCGACGTCCTGCCCGGAGCCGAGCTCCGCCCAGTACTGGATCCAGGCGCAGGGCGCCAGCAGCGATGTCGGGTCGTCATCGTCCGCATCACCCCAGCAGGCGATGTTGCCGTTGATCGCGAGGCCGAGGTCGCGCGATGTGGAGAAGGGCAGGAAGACATTCTCCGGCGATGCGAAATCGTCTCCGGTGAGGTCGTAGAACTTCGGTACCGGCCGCCAGTCGTCGAGCACGCCGACGACGCGGAACGCATGTCCCTGGAGCGACACGCTGCGACCGACGCTGTCGCGTCCGCCGAACAGCCGCTCGTTGAGCGGTTTCGAGAGCACGACCACGCGCGCATTGTCCGCATCCTGCCCGGCGCTCCATCCGGCGCCGTAACGGAAGGGCGGACGGAACATCGGGAAGAAATCGGCGCTGGTGAAGCGCGCGTTGCTCAGGAAGGGCGGCGCTCCCGGCGTGTCCGGCCGGAGGCTGACTCGGCCCTGGGTCATCAGCGCCTGGCGTTCGGCGCGCGCATCCCGCAACAGGCGCTCCGCGTCCAGCCGCGTCAACTGCTCCGGCGGTTCGTCGCCTTCGGCGCGACCGGAAAGCGGCTCGGCATCCAGCTGCACGTAGAACAGGCGATGACCGCGCTCCGGCAATGGATTCGCGGAGAGCAGGCGATGGACCGTGATCGCGGTCATGAAGGTGCCGATGCCGACGGCGATCGTCGCCACGATCAGTGCCGACAGCACGCGATGGCGTCGGAGATCGCGGAGCGCGATCTGCAGGGAGTATCCGATCACGTTCCGGTCCCGGTTCCGGGTCGCGGCGACATCGTGGGCACGGCGATGGGACGTCCGCCATCGACGGTCGTGCCTTCAACGACTGCACCATCAACGACCATGCCATCAACGACCGCGCCGTCGATGATCGAGATCCTGCGGTGCGCGCGCGCCGAGAGTTCGTTGTCGTGGGTGACCATCACGATGGTCGTGCCGTTGCGGTTGACCGCTTCGAGCAGGTCCATGATGCCGCGCGCCATGCCGGTGTCCAGATTGCCCGTGGGCTCGTCCGCGAGCAGCAGCGGTGGATCTCCCGCGATCGCACGGGCGATCGCGGCGCGCTGCTGCTGACCGCCCGACAGTTCGCTCGGCAGATGGCGCATGCGATTGCCCAGCCCCACCATCGACAGCGCATTCTCGATCCGTGCGCGACGTTCCTTCGCAGGCAGGCCGCGATAGCGCAGCGGAACCTCGCAGTTGTCGAAGAGACTCAGGTCCGGAATCAGGTTGAAGCTCTGGAACACGAATCCGATTTTCCGGTTGCGCAGGCGCGATCGGGCATCGTCCGACAGGCCGCGGACATTCTCGCCGTCGAGCGTGTATTCGCCGTCGTCGAATTCGTCCAGCAGACCCGCGATGTTGAGGAACGTGGTCTTGCCGGAGCCGGATGGTCCCGTCACCGAGACGAACTCGCCCCTGCGCACGTGCAGGTCGAACGCGCGCAGCGCCCGGGTCTGGACCTGATGGGTGCGGAACGATTTCTCGATGGTACGCATCTGCAGCATCGATGAGCCTCGGCGGGACGATTGACGATGGGAGTGGATCGGGAGCGGCGTGACACGGCCTGCGATCGGCGCGTATCCGGATGCGGCGAACGTGGGCGGGGACGACGTGTCGGGGAGCAGGAGTCGGGGATGAGAAGTCGAAGGATGAAAAGTCAGGGATCGGTGACGCGGACGCGATCCATGTCGTCGAACCGGTCCGCGCCGGAGACCACGACCTGCTCGCCGGCCTTCAGACCTGAGACGATCTCCACTTCGCCGAGACTGCTCGCCCCGAGTGCGATCCGGCGGCGGACGGCGATGCCGTCGCGGACGACATAGGCATGGCGACCGCCACCGGTCTCGACGAACGGTCCGCGTTCGACCTTGAGCACGCCGCGCCGCGTGCCGAGGACGATCCGCGCGGTGAGATGCTGGTTCTGCCGCAGATCCTTCGGCATCGCGTCGCGGAGGAACCGGATCCTGGCGACGACTTCGCCCTTCACGACTTCCGGCGAAACGGCGGACACCTGCGCGGGATGGCGGCGGCCGCCGCCGGTGATCGTGGCGCCCATGCCGACGGCGAGATCCCGGGCCAGACTCTCGGGGACCCGGATTTCGACTTCGAGATGATGCAGATCCACGACACTGAGGATCGGCGCGTTCGCGCCGAGGGTCGCGCCCTGCGTGGCATGCACCTGTCCGACGATGCCGTCGAACGGCGCGCGGAGCGTGAGCGCTTCGACCTGTCGCCGCAGATCGGCCACGATCAATTGCTGACGTTCCGCGAGCAAGGCCTTGTTGCGCGCATCGAGCCGGGCGGCCTGCTGCTGCAGTCGATCGTCGTCCTGCGCGGCCGACAGGCCGATGCGCGCCTTTTCCAGCGCGTCCATCGCCTGCGTGACTTCGCTGCGCGACACGGCGCCGCCCTCGTAGGCGCGCTGGTAGCGCTCGAGATCGCGCTTCGCGCTGGTGTGGTCGACGACGGCCTGATCGAACGCCTTCCTGGCGTCCAGGGCGGCGATCCGCGCATCGATCTCCGCGCGCTGCGCATCCGCCTGCGCGAGCGCCAGGGTGGATGCTTCCTGGGACAGCCGACTGCGCAGTTCCGGCGAGTCCACGATGCCGAGACGCTGGCCCCGTTCGACCCGGTCGCCCGCGACCACGTCCAGATGCACGATGCCTGCCGCGACCGCATGCAGGGTCGGACTGTTCGCGGCGATCACGCGGCCGTCCGCGGAAAGATCGCGGACCAGATCGCCTTCGCTGACGGTGGCGATCCGCAGTGCGGAGGCATCGACCGAGCGTTCGCTGGCGGCCCAGCCGGTGATCATCCATCCGGTCGCGGCGGTCAGCAACAGCACCACGCCGCCGGCGAGCCAACGGATCCGGCGTGCGCCATGGCCGTGGCCGGCGGCGATCGCGATGTCCTGGGCCGATGTGTCGCGGATGCGAGGGCTGACGTCCATGCGGATCACGGAGGAGGGAAGGAAAGTGGGCGCGAGGCATGTCGCGACGAAACAGCTGCGACGAAACTGCCGCGATGAAACAGCCGCGATGAAACAGCCGCGAGGAAAGCTCGCGACGAAAACGCGCTAGGAACACCCGGCGACGGATTGCCCGCCGATGCCGGGGACGGTCGCCCCGATGGACCGACCCGCGGATGTGGTCCGCGGGTCGTGGTCGCGTATCACCCCTGCCGGGTACGCGTCGCCGGCGGCGCGGGCGTCACGGAAGAGGCGGTCTGGGTGGGGGCGGGATAGCAGAACGGCGGATCGTCGAAGGGCGGTCTCGGGCAGGTGGGCGGCGCCTGTTCGAGCGTGTGTTCGGTGTCGGCAGGGGCGGCGGCGAACAGGCCGTCGTGGGCGATCGAGGCGCCCACCGCGATCGAGGAGCCGATGGCGATCAAGGAGCACAGGGCAATCGTGAGAAGACGCATGGTTAACACCTGTAAGGGGGCTGAAGGCGGATGCTTTCCGGGGGAACCGCGCGACCTTCCCATGCTGAACGGAGGTGCTTGTCGCCGATGAAGGTGGCGCGGTATGGAAGAGATCGGAAACGGCGTCTGAAACCCGTCACGGGCGCAAACCGCCCGAGCGGATTCCATTCACCGCCATGGGAGGACCGCGCGACGGCATCCGGTGCCGGGCGCGAAAGCGAGGAGGCCGGGTGCGCATCCGTGGCGATGCAGTCGGGTTACCACGCTTTCCCGGCGTGCACGCCGATGCCGATCCGCAGCTCCCGCAGGAGCGCCTGGGCTTCCCGGCGCGAGGGGGTCGCTTCCGGCAGCGACGCATCCAGGATCGAGGCGGCATGCATGGCCAGCGGCGCGGCGCGCGTGTGGTCGCCGAGCGCATGGAAAATGCGGGCGGAGGTCAACTCGATTTCCGCGATCGGCGCAGTCCCCGGCGCATGCAGCTTCCGCGCGAGTGCGAGCGCGGGCAGGATGTGGTCACGGGCGCTTGCGGTGTCGCCCCGCTCGAGCGCCAGAACGGACTGGACGTGCTTGAACGCGAGCAACGACTTGGGATCGAGGTCGCCCTGCAGGACGACCGGTTCGGCGGCCTTCGCCTCATGCTCGGCCTCGGTGAATCGACCGGCCCGCACCGCCGCGATGGCAGCACGCAGATGCACGAACTCGGGACCCGCGAGCGCTTTCTTCGGCACGTCCCTGGCCAGGGTCAGCGCACGCGCGAAATCGGGACGGGCCGCGTCGTACCCGCGGGTCGCGCTGACGGAGAGCGCGCGCGTGTAGTGTGCCTTGACGTGCAACGACAGGTAGACGGGGCGCTTCGGCAATCGCGCAAGCGCCGAATCGATCAGTGCGATCGCCTCCTCGTGCCGCTCCAGATTGGCATAGGCCATGGCGAGCCGGAGGTTGCCGTGCGCGATGATCGCGTCGTCCAGGCCGATGCGGCGCGAGATCGAGAGTGAACGAGTGAAATGCCCGATGGAGTCCGCGCTCTGGCCGATATCGTCCAGCAGCATGCCGTGGAACAGCTCCATGTCGGCGGTCAGTCGGCTCGTCTCGCCGTAGACGCGGTAGCTGATGGCGGTGGCGCGCTCCGAATGCAGGACCGCATCCTGGTAACGGTCCTGCGCATGGCGGATGAGCAGGGCGGTGCGATGGAACCGGTAGGACGACTGATCGTTCGCGTCGACGATCGACTTGCCGCTGCGCTCCGCCGCGTCCAGGTACTGCGCGGCATCGGCGACCCGGTTCTGGTGATACAGGCTCCTGGCGAGATCGAGCAGGATCGACGTCCGCAACTTCGGATCCGGGAGGCCGGCATCATCCAGCAGCTTCAGCGCGTGGCGATGCTGTGCTTCCGCAGATGCGAAATCCGATCGACTCAACAGTGCGGACCCGTATTCGTTGCGTGCGCGGGCCAGGGCGGCGGGTCCGCAGTCCAGCTTCTCGCGCAGACCGACGACCTGGCGCAAGAGCCGCTCGGCATCGTCGAACCGCTCCAACTGCTGATAGGACACGCCCCGGATGCGCAGCACGCGCGTTTGCAGTTCCATGTCCGGCGACGTCTGTTTCGCGAGGATCGCCGACGCCCTGTCCGCGGCATCCAGCGCAGGGTTCGGGTTGTTGATGTCCGAATAGACCTCGGCGATCGTGAGCCATGCGATCGCGCGCGCCTGCGGGTCCTGGGTGCGGTCGCGTTCCAGACGTTTCGCGGCGTTCGACAGCAGGTCGCTCAGGGTGATCGGTTGTCCGCGAACGGCTTCCGGCGACGTCTCGGCGAGCACCGAAGCCAGGAAGTCGCGTGATGCGCGCGCATGGGTCGCTTCGCGTTCGGAGACATGCTCGGCGGCGATCGCGCGCTGACGTTCGACATTCAGTCGCTGCGCCGAGAACAGGACGCCGGTGAAGACGACAGCGGCCGCGGCGACCGGACGGCGATGCCTGCGGATGAACTTCCCGATGCGGTAGGTCGCGCTCTGCGGAGCAGCCGAGATGGGCTTTCCCTGCAGATGGCGCTGCACGTCGTCCATCAAGGCCGCGACGCTGCCGTAGCGCATCTCGGGATCGGTTCGGGTCGCCTTCGCGACGATGCGGTCCAGATCGCCTTTCAAGCGGCGCCGCAACGCGGCGGAACCGGTGACATCGCTCGGCGCCGGAACTTTGGCATGATTCCGGAGGATCTGCGACCGCCGTTCTCGCGACAGCAGATCGAACAGCAGGGCGCCGAGGCCGTAGACGTCGGTGAGAGTTGTCGCATCGCGCTGTTCGATCTGTTCCGGCGCGCTGTAGCCGGGCGTGTACGCGGGAACCACCGTATGACTGGGCCGATTGTCTTCCTCCATCAGCAGGCCGACGCCGAAGTCGAGCAGCACCGGAGTGCCGTCCTGGCGAACGACGACGTTCGAGGGCTTGATGTCGCGATGCAGGACGAGTCGCTGGTGCGCATGCTGGACCGCGGCGCATACGCCGAGGAACAGATGCAGACGCGCGTCCAGGCCGGGATCGGCGGCCGCCAGATACTCGGGCAACGCCACGCAGTCGATGTAGTCCATCACCAGGTACGGCTGTCCGGTCTCGCTGATGCCACCGTCCATCAATCGCGCGATGTTCGAATGGTTCAGACCGGCCAGCATCGCGCGCTCGCGGGCCATGCGTCGCCGCAGTTCTTCGGTCGGAAAGCCGTGCAGGAGCTTCAGCGCCACCTGTTGCGGCCTGCCGTCGACATCGCGCTCGGCAAGGAAGACGGTGCCCATGCCGCCGGCGCCGAGTTCGCGGATCAGCCGGTAGCCGCCGATGGACTGCGGCCAGTGGATCCGGGCGATCGCGTCGAGCCTGTCAGCGACGGGATCCGTGCCGGCATCTTCGTCGTTCTTGAGCAGGCGCAGGACCGCGGAGACGATCCCGGGGTCCGATTCGAGCGACTCCAGCACGGATTGGCGTTCGGTGAGCGGTACATCCAGCATTTCGTGGAACAGATGCTCGATACGATCGAATCCGGACGTCATGGCGTCAGTTGGTCCTTGAGCCATGCTTTCGCGAACCGCAGGTCGCGCTCCACCGTCGACAGCGACACGTCGAGGATCTCGGCGATTTCCTGCTGATTGAGGCCCATCAGGAACGACAGCTCGACGATGCGGCATTTTCTGGGTTCTTCGCGTTCGAGCGCGCGCAGGGCTTCTTCGAGGTCCATCCACTGGTTGTCCGCCGCGGACACGTGATCGGCGCCGGAGAGGGTGACCTCGAGTACGCCACCGCCGCGCTTGTCCGCATGCCGGTGCCGGATGGTGTCGACCAGGACGTAGCGGATCGCGGTCGCCGCGATGCAGAAGAAGTGCTGGCGGTTCTGCGCGTCGGGTTTGCCTTCCAGCAGCCGCAACATCGCCTCGTTCACCAGTTCGGTGGGATCGAGTACCTGCACCCCCATCCGTGCCAGACGTCTGCCCGCGATGCCTTTCAGCTCCCGGTAGACGAGATTGAACAGTTCGTTGGAAGCGGTCGCATCGCCGCCGTTCCAGGCATGCAGCAGCCGGGTCACATCGCCAGCGGGGGAGAGAGGGGACGGACGGTCGCTCATCGTGTATCGGATCCCTGAAGATGTCTTGCTTCGGAATGGCAAAGGGGCGCAAGCGTATCGCTTTTGGATGTCGCTTTGAGCCCCTTGCGTCATGCGCTGTACATGTGACGTACAACAGCGACGGATGTGACCGCTACCGACCGGTGCGATGGCGGCGCCGGGACGGCGATCGGTTGCTCGCATCATGAGCGAAGGGGCGGTGACGGGTTTCGCCGTCGTTCTGCGAATTGATCAATGACCAGCGCAGGAGATGGGTGGCCCAGTCTCCGGTGTTGTCGCTGCGGCCGGCTATCGACCGTGGAGAAAGGGATCCGCAGCCTTGTACGTTCCGGCGGAACATCAGGAGTGCTCCATTGACCAGACGGTTCGATCCGGATCGGGTTCTCCCGGTTCGCCTCGGCTCGCCCACGGAATGAGCAGTCCAACCAATCACAATCAATCACGAAGGAATTCAAGATGAATCGCATTCTCGACCTGCAGAAGATGGATCAAGGCGACAGCGAACTGGTCGCCCCGGGCAAGAGCACCAGCAGCGCCAACGGCTGTGCCTGCTCGTCGAACAGCGCCGCTCTGTGCAGCGCGTTCAACGAGTACGTGGCGATCTGATCACGGGTCTCCAGGACCCGGAAGCCTCCCGGCTTCCGGGTTCTTGCCGGTGATCCGTCCGAGGCGTCGCCGCAGGCGGCGCGGCGTTTCATCGGGTTCCGTACGCGAAGATTCCAGAAGGAAAACACGATGTCCAGAATTCTCGATCTGCAAAAAACGATGCTGGTGACGGACGAACTCGCCGATCCGAAAAGCACCTGCAGCATGCGGGCGTGCGGCTGTTCGACGAACAGCGAATTCGCATGCACCAATGGTCCGTCGACCATGTGCATCGAGTACGTCGCGGTCTGACGGGCGAGGCGCACCATCCCGGCCGGTGCCGATGGCGGCACTGGTTCGTCTTTGCCGGTGCGTTTCGCGGTCAGGCGGAACCCCGAGCGGCGCTCGTCGACCCGGGTCCCGCATGAGGACGCGCCGGCCTGCGTGACGCAGACGCGGATCGCGACGAGCGGATGCCCGTCAGGGTGATGCCGGGTGAAGCCGCGATGAGCGATTGCGATCCTCGATCCGTGCTGGCCGCGATCAGTGCCGGAACTGTTCATTTCCCATCGCTTCTTTCGGTACGTCCCGGATCGAAAGCCATCGTCGCGCGCCCGACGACCCATCAGCGCATCGTTCCGATGCGATCAGAACAGGACATCACATGCAGAAGTTGATCATCCAGGACAAATTCTCCTATCTCGTCGCGGACCGGAATTTCTACGAGCCGCTCTCGCGATACAAGGCGCAGGAGCACGATTTCCATGAGCCGCTCCGCCGCATCCTGCCGGAAGGATGGACGCTGGGTCAGCGCAATCTGTGGTCGGACGTCACGCCGCCTTCGCCGCGTCTGCCGGAGCAGGGATGGAAGATCCATCTTTCGGCGACCCTCGCGCATGCGCCGGCGATCCTGATGACGGTCGCGCGCGTGCTGTTCCGCGATGGCGTCCCATTCAAGTTCATTTCCGATCGCATGCTGTTGTCGCTCGTCAACGGCAAACGATGGGGGCGCGGTGGCGGTGGAAAATTCATTACCGTCTACCCGAAGGACCAGGCGCAATGCGCCGCCCTGCTGGAGGCGCTGCATCGCGTGACGATCGGTTACTGGGGGCCCTACATCCTGTCGGATCGGCGGTATCGGGACAACCGGATCCTGCATTACCGCTATGGCGGAATCCTGCCGGTGGAGCGCGCCGCGGCGAACGGAAAATCCGTGCTGGTGATCCAGAACGGGGATGGCGAATACGTCGATGACGAACGCACCCCCTACTTCAATCTCCCGAAGGGCGTGGTGGATCCGTTCGCGTCTCCGTCGGATTCCGCCGACGAAGGCGAGCCCGGCGTGCTCAACGGTGGGCGTTACAGGATCGAGTCCGCGATCGTTTTCAGCGGGTCCGGTGGTGTCTATCTGGCGCAGGATCGCGACACCTCGCAGCGGGTGCTGGTCAAGGAAGGACGTCCCTACACGAACATCACCGCGCGCGGTCTCGATGCGGTGCAGATGTTGAAGAAGGAATTCCGGATCCTCGATCTGGTCGCCGATCTCGGTGTCGCGCCGAGACCCTACGATTTCTTTCTGGACTGGGAGCATGCCTTCCTGGTCGAGGAATACCTCGAAGGATACTCGGACATCCGTTCGTACATGGGTGCGATCACCCCGGCGCTCGCCACGCGTCCCGGACAGGAATGGAACGAGCATTTCTATCGCAAGTACTGCCTCGTGTTCGCCCGACTTGCCGGAATCATCGAGCAGTTGCATGCGAGGAACATCATCTTCAGCGATCTGTCGATGGCGAATGTGTTGATCAGGGATCTCGACGATGGCGGCGTCGATGTCAAACTGATCGACTTCGAGGCGGCGTACGAGGAAGGCGTCGATCTTCCGACGACCATGTTCACGCCGGGATTCTCGCCACAGGAGTTCGACGATCGGGCGGTCTCGCGAAAGGACGACGATTGCTACGGCATCGGCAGTCTGATGCTCGCCGCACTGTTCCCGATGAATGGCATGTT
This sequence comes from Lysobacteraceae bacterium, assembly GCA_041919915.1. GTDB lineage: Bacteria > Pseudomonadota > Gammaproteobacteria > Xanthomonadales > Xanthomonadaceae > Lysobacter_I. Next base: position 24,272 of record JAYRSY010000003.1, on the reverse strand, counting down.
GTCCCTGGATCGCGGGGCGTCGGATCGCTATCTTCTCGAATTCGAACGCGATTTCGGCCTTCCGGAACATATCTCCGGGCTGATCCGCAGTCTGCTCGGAGGCGATGCCGGATCGCGGCCGCAACCGGGACGGATCGCCGAAGCGCTTGCGCGGCCCTTCGAGGTGCCGGCGCCGTCCATCAACGGCATCGTCGACGATGCCGGCAATGCCATCGCCGATGCGATGGGCCGCATGCTGTCCTACATCGATGGTGTCACCAGCTTCGAGCGCACGGATCGCCTCTTTCCGGCGGACCCCGAGGTGTTCGAAACGAATCCGCTCAATCTGGCCTACGGTGCACTGGGCGTCGCCTATGTCATGCATCGCGTCCGCGGGCATGTCAGCCAACCGGTGATGGACTGGATCCGCGGGTATCGTTTCAATCCCGCGAACATGTCGCCGGGGTTGTTCACGGGCATGTCCGGAATCGCGTGGGCGCTGCTCGAAATGGGCTTCGAAACGGAGGCGAGGACGATGATCGGCCGAACGTCCGATCACGATCTGCTCTGGCTGTCGCCCGATCTGTTCAATGGCGTCGCGGGTTGGGGCATGACCCAGCTGCGCTTCCACCTCGCGACCGGCGATGCGCGCTATCTCGACGATGCGTTGCGTGCGGGGCGCCATCTGATGGACGTGCGGGAAATCGATCCCGAACAGCCCGAAGCCTGCTTCTGGACGTCCGATGAAGGCGTGTCCGCCAGCCTGGGTCACGGCTCGTCCGGCGTGGCGCTGTTCCTGCTGTATCTGGCCGAAGCCACGGGTCGGAGCGAATTCCGTGAAGTCGGCGAGCAGGCCTTGACGTGGGTGCTGTCGCGATCGATGGAGACGCCGGATGGCGGGCGCAGCTGGTTCGCGCTCGAAAGCGTCCGCTCTTACACACCGTACCTGCGCTGGGGAAGTTCCGGTGTCGGCCGTGTCCTGCTCCGTTACTGGCATGTCACCGGCGACGAGCGTTACGCCGCCGCGATCGACGATCTGCTGATCGACTGCGACCGCAAGTACACGATCTTTCCCGGCTACTTCTTCGGCATCGCCGGTATCGGCGAACTGTGCATGGATCTTGCGCGCTTCCCGCGTTGGCAGGCGTCGGCGGAAAAGTGCATGGCGCGTCTGATGGCCGGTTGCCTCCTGTTCCCCTTCGAGCGCGACGGCGGCCTCGCCTTCCCCGGAGATTCCCTGAGTCGCATCAGTTGCGATCTGGGCACCGGCAGCGCCGGCATCGCCCTGGTCATGAACCGGTACCTCAAACGAAGCGGTGCGTCGTTCATGCTGGATGAGATCCTGTCGGACTGGAGCCCACGGGATGCGGTCGAACAGGACATCGTCCGGACAGCGGTCGTGCCGCTGGTGACGACATGAGGACGCCCGGTGAGTCCGCCGTTCGCGGAGATCGGCCCTTCCGTCGATTGCTGCGTTTCGGACGGCCGTATCTGTCGAAGATCGCATTGTCCCTGCTGCTGATTCTGGTCGCGATGTCGATCCAGTTGATGCTGCCGATCGGGATCCGCGCCATTTTCGACGACGTGTTCACGTCCGGGAACCTGCGGTACGCGCACTGGGTGGCTGCGGGGCTGCTCCTGTTCTTCGCGTTCCGTTCGGTGCTCAGCTACATCAGTCAGTACGTCCTCCAGCGCATCGGCGACATCGTCATCGTCGATCTGCGCAACGCGCTCTTCGGTCACTACCAGCGGCTGGATATCGGGTTCTTCCATCAGAACCGGATCGGCGATCTCCTGTCGCGGATGACCAACGACGTGACCGCCATCCGCAACCTGGTGTCCGGGTTGTCCATCTCGATGTCGTCCAACCTCTTCCAGTTGCTTGGCGCGACAGGCCTGATGATGTGGATGAACTGGCGACTCGGGCTGATCGTGCTGGCGACGAGTCCGATGGTGACGTGGGTCACGTACGCGTTCGCACCGTTCTTCGCGCGTTATGCGGCTCGGATCCAGGATGAGCTGGCGACATCGAGCTCGGTCGCCCAGGAGTCGTTGTCGGGCATCGAGGTCGCGAAAGCCTTCGGCCGCGGCGACTTCGAGGCTGGGCGGTATGCCAGGGCGTTGCAGGGTTTCCTGCGCGTCTCCGATGGCGCGCGCAAGGCCGATTCCCTGTTCAGCGCGGTGGTTGGATTCGTCACGTCGTTCTCGTCGATCGCGATCTTCTGGTACGGCGGTCTGGAAGTGATGGAGGGCAGGATCACGGCCGGAACGCTGGTCGCCTTCCTGCTCTACTCGCAGAACGTGACGCAGGGAATCGCAGGTCTGGCGCAGCATGTGTCCTCGTACAGTCAGGCGGTGGGCGCGTCCCGGCGGGTGTTCGAGATCCTGGACACCGAAATCGAGCAGGAAGGCGGTGACGACGCGCTCGTGCTCGACACGAATCGCGCCGAAGTGGTTTTCGACAACGTGCGCTTCCGCTATCGCGAGGATGTGCCCTTGATCGAGGGCATCGGGTTCGTCGCGAGGCCCGGCGAAACGGTGGCGCTGGTTGGCGCGAGCGGTTCCGGAAAATCGACCCTGCTCAAGCTGATCCCGCGGTTCTACGACGTCGATGCCGGTGCGGTGCTCGTCAACGGCCGGAATGTTCGCGACTACACGCGGAGTTCGTTGCGCAATGCGATCTCGATCGTGTCGCAGGACGTGTTCCTGTTCGGGACATCCATCCGCGAGAATATCCGCTACGGCCGTCTGGATGCGACCGATGCCGAGATCGAAGCCGCCGCGTGCGCGGCCAACGCCCACGAGTTCATCGAACGCCAGCCGGAAGGCTATGAAACGCTGGTGGGCGAGCGCGGTGTCCAGCTCAGTGGCGGACAACGGCAACGCATCGCGATCGCGCGGGCCTTGCTGCGCGACGCGCCGATCCTGATCCTCGACGAAGCGACATCGGCGATCGACATCCAGTCCGAAGCGTTGATCCAGGAGGCGGTCGAGCGGCTGAAGTCTTCTCGTACGACCTTCGTGATCGCGCATCGGGAAAGCACGATCCGCAACGCCGATCTGATCGTGACCATGGCCGAAGGACGCGCGATCGCGACGCGGCCATCCAGCGAGCGGTCCGGCAGGGACGATGCGATCGGGCACTCTGCGCCCGTCGTGCTGCAGACCGCCAAGGCGATCGGCATGCACTGAAGGCATGGTGGCGCGGAAGGCCCCGGTCGTGGAAATTGCGTTTGCGGAACGTGAAAGGCCCCGGGTGAACCGGGGCCTTTCGGGTGCGACGCGGACGATCAGGCCGCCGTGCGACGCTCCGCCGGGCCGGCGTCCCACTTCGCCAGCAGCTCCGCCTCGCGCGCCTTCGCCTTGTGCAGGTGCGCCTCTTTCACGTGACCGTAGCCGCGGATGTGTTCGGGCGTCGAAGCGATGTCGGCGGCGAGCGCGACGTTGTCCGTGCCCAGGCCCGCGAGCAGGCGCTCGATGGTGGTGAAGTAATCGGCGATGAGCCGGCGCTCCATCTTCCGCTCTTCGGTGTAACCGAAGATGTCGAAGGTGCCGCCGCGCAGACCGCGCAGTCTCGCCAGCAGTTTGAAGGCCTTGAACATCCACGGGCCGAATTCCTGCTTGACCAGCTGGCCCTGCGCGTTCTTCTTCGCCAGCAGCGGCGGCGCGAGGTGGAAATGGATCCTGTAGTCGCCGTCGAACTGCTGTTCGATGCGACGCTTGAATTCGCCGCTGGTGTACAGCCGTGCGACTTCGTATTCGTCCTTGTACGCCATCAGCTTGAACGCGTAGCGCGCGACCGCTTCGGAGAGATCGGTCGATCCCGGGGCCTTCGCCTGCTCGGCGGTCCGCACCTTCGCGACCAGATCCTGATAGCGCTTCGCGTAGGCGGCGTCCTGGTACTCGGTGAGGAAGGCGACGCGGCGGGCGATGATTTCGTCGAGCGAGCGCGACAGGCGCGCGTCGTCCAACGGCAGGAAGGTCATGCCGTCGCCGCCGTGCGCGGGCACATGGCGCAGCTCGTCGCCGCTGCGCAGATCGGCGGCCTGCGGATCGAGGCCGGATTCGCGGCCTTCGGACGCCGTCGGCGCCAGCAGTCGCAGTGCGTGCGGCGTGGCTTCGGCCGCGGTCGGGGCGTTCTTGACCAGGCCTGCGGCTTCGACCACCGCCGCCAGATCGATCGCGGCGAGACGGCCCCACGCGAAGGCGGTCTTGTTCATCTGCACGGCCGCGCCGTTGAGTTCGATCGCACGCATGATCGCGTCGAAGGAGATCGGCACCAGCCCCTGCTGCCAGGCGTAACCGAGCATGAAGAGGTTGGCGGCGATGGCGTCGCCCATCAGCGCGGTGGCGAGTTGGGTGGCGTCGACGAGATCCGGGTCCTGTCCGCCGAGCGCGGTGCGCACCGCGGCGACGATGTCCGGCGCGGGGAACTGCATATCCGGACGCATGGTGAAGGTGCCGGGCATCGCTTCGTAGCTGTTCAGCACGACATGCGAGCGGCTTTCGCGGATCTTCGACAGCGCCCAGTAGTCGTTGACGACGACCATGTCGCAGCCGAGCACGAGGTCGGCCTCGCCGGCGGCGATGCGCACGGCGTGGATGTCGTCGGGCGTCTTCGCGATGCGGATGTGGGTGGTGACCGCGCCGCCCTTCTGGGCGAGACCGGTCTGGTCGAGCACGGTCGCGCCCTTGCCTTCGAGATGGCCGGCCATGCCCAGCAGCGCGCCGATGGTGACCACGCCGGTGCCGCCGACGCCGGTGATGAGGATGTTCCAGGGCTTGTCGAGCGTGCTGGCGAACGCCGGCATCGGCAGTGCCTCCAGACGGTCGGCGGCGCTGGCCTTGCGACCCTTGCGCAACTGGCCGCCGTGCACGGTGACGAAGCTCGGGCAGAACCCTTCGACGCAGCTGTAGTCCTTGTTGCAGTTGCTCTGGTCGATGTCGCGCTTGCGGCCGTATTCGGTCTCCTTCGGCAGCACCGAGACGCAGAAGCTCTTCACGCCGCAGTCGCCGCAGCCTTCGCAGACCAGCGAGTTGATCGCGACCCGCTTCTGCGGATCCGGCAGCTTGCCGCGCTTGCGCCGCCGACGCTTCTCGGTGGCGCAGGTCTGATCGTAGATCAGCACGCTCGTGCCCTTGGTCCTGCGCAGTTTCTTCTGCACGTCGTCCAGTTCGCGGCGGTCGAAGAATTCGACGTCGTTCGGGAACAGGTAGCGCTGGCGCGTCCACTTGCTGATGTCGTCGCTGACCACCGCGATGGTGTACACGCCTTCGGCGCGCATCTGCTGGGCGATCTGCGGCACGGTCAGCGTGCCGTCCACCGGCTGGCCGCCGGTCATCGCCACCGCGTCGTTGTAGAGGATCTTGTAGGTGATGTTGACGCCGGCCGCGATCGACTGGCGGATGGCCAGCGAACCGGAATGGAAATAGGTGCCGTCGCCGAGGTTCTGGAAGACGTGTTCGTTCTCGGTGAACGCCGACTGGCCGCACCAGGTCACGCCTTCGCCGCCCATGTGGGTGAAGGTGTCGGTGTTGCGGTCCATCCAGGTGACCATGTAGTGGCAACCAATGCCGCCGAGCGCGCGCGAACCTTCCGGCACCTTCGTCGACGTGTTGTGCGGACAGCCGCTGCAGTAGTGCGGCACGCGCGGGAAACTGGCGCGCGGAAGTGCCAGCTCGCCTTCCTTTTCCTCCATCCAGCGCAGTACGCCGCGGATATGTTCGGAGTCATGGAAGCGCTGGATGCGGCGCGCGATCACGCCGGCGATGCGCGCCGGCGTCAGTTCGTTGGTGCTCGGCAGGATCCAGTCGCCGCTCTCGTCGAACTTGCCGACGATGCTCGGCCGGTCGCCCTCGAAGTTGTAGAACAGCTCCTTCATCTGGCTTTCGATGAAGCTGAGCTTCTCCTCGACCACCACGATGTCCTGCAGGCCGCGCGCGAAGGCGCGGATGCCCATCGGCTCCAGCGGCCAGGTCATGCCGACCTTGTACACGCGGATCCCGAGATCGGCGCAGGCGCGCGCGTCGAGGCCGAGATACTCCAGCGCCTGCAGCACGTCGAGATAACTCTTGCCGGTGGTGACGATGCCGAGGCGTGCGTTCGGCGAATCGATGACGACGCGATCGAGCCGGTTGGCGCGCGCGAACGCCTGCGCCGCCTTCACCGCGTAGCGATGCAGGCGCATTTCCTGGTCGAGCGGCGGGTCCGGCCAGCGGATGTTGAGGCCGCCCGGCGGCATCTCGAAGTCGTCCGGCGTCACGATCTCCAGCGCCAGCGGATTGACGTCGACGGACGCCGAGGATTCGACGGTTTCGGCGATCGTCTTGAAGCCGACCCAACGGCCGGTGTAACGCGACATCGCGAAGCCGATCGGGCCCATGTCGAGGATGTCCTGCACGCCCGCCGGGTTCAGCACCGGCATCAGCGCGGACTGGAATTCGCCCTCGCTGCCGTGCGGCAGGGTCGAGCTGCGGCAGGCGTGGTCGTCGGCCGCGAGCGCGAGCACGCCGCCGAACTTCGAGGTGCCGGCGGCGTTGGCGTGCTTGAACACGTCGCCGCAGCGGTCCACGCCCGGGCCCTTGCCGTACCACATGCCGAACACGCCATCGACCTTGGCGCCCGGGAACAGATTGGTCTGCTGCGTGCCCCAGACCATGGTCGCCCCGAGGTCCTCGTTGAGGCCGGGCGTGAATTTCACGCCGGCCTCGGCCAGATGCTTCTTCGCCCGCCACAATTCGAGATCGAATCCACCGAGCGGGCTGCCACGGTAACCGCTGACGAAGCCGGCGGTGTTCAGCCCGGCCGCCTGGTCGCGCAGACGCTGCATCAGCGGCAGTCGGACCAGGGCCTGCACGCCGGACAGATAGATCCGGCCCTCGGTGCGGGTGAATTTGTGGTCGAGGGTGTACTCCCGGTCGACCGTCGCATGGTCGACGCCGGACGTGGCGGAAGCGCCGGCGGCCGGCGAGCGGAGGTCGGAGGAACTGTTCATGAGCGGTGGCGTCCCTGGCGGTGCCGGTGGGTCGGCATCCGCATATGGCGATGAGGCGGAGCGGAAGGGCGGAGTGCGGTTCGGCGGATCGGCAGCGGGCGGGTCGTCCAATCCAGACCTCCTGCGGTCGCTTCCCGGGCCAGGAGTCCGGTATCGCGCCCGACCCGCCCCGAGGAATCAATCGCTTGCGCGTCTGTTTCGCCACCGCCGCCGGCCCCGGGCCGCGTCGACAGACCGTTTCGGACGGCCTGCCAAGCCGAAAATTCTAGCAGGGACGGGGGTTTGGGCGGTGATCGGCGGCGTTTCCGGTGTGTCATCGGCGCCCGAAGGAGGTTACCCGGGGTCGAAATATGAATAGAATCGAGGTTCAAAACGCGACACTGTTGGCACAAAGGCGCAAAATGTGACCCCGACCGCAGACGGGTCAGGGTCGCATCGTGGATTTTTGAACCGTCGTGATCGCCTGCCGAATCAGGGGTTTGGTTTCGGTAGGACCTGTAAAACAATGGCTTGGCGCGGAACTTGCTTGCCCGTGCCTTGGCTGTGTGCGGACTCTTCGCCCCGACCCGGGGATTCCGGGTAGCGGGAGGGGCCCGCACATCCGTCGTCATGTTGTCGTCGCAAGTGCGTGCATACATCACCAACGGCGGTTCCAGGGGAAACGGAACCGCATGACCGGAATACGGATCGCGGCCCTTCGCAGGCCGGGTCCAGGGGGAAGTTTCAGTGCTGGCCAATCCGACTCGCATTGCCCATTCGTCGCGTCGCTGGATCGCAGCGGCTCTCGCGTTCTGTTTCGCCTTCGCGGCGAGCCCGGACGCCTGGTCGCAGAACGCGGTCAACAGCGCCACGGTGACCCCGCCGGCGACTGTCTCCGACACCAACAACGCCAACAACACGGCGACCGACGACGACACCATCACGCGGACGTCGAATCTCGGCCTGACCAAGACCGACAGCCCCGACCCCGTCGCCGTCGGCAACCTTCTGACCTATACCCTGACCGTCAGCAATACCGGTCCCAGTGCGATCCTGGCCAGCAGCACCTTCTCGATCGACGAATCCCTGCCGGCCGGTCTGACCGGCTGCAGCTACACGCCGTCCGTCGGCACTTTCAATGTCGGCACCATCGCGCCCGGCGCCACCGGCACCGGCACCTGGACAGGCGCCGCCATCCCGAGTGGCGGCAGCGTCACGCTCACCATCGCCTGCACCGTCTCCAGCGCGGCCGCGGCGTCGATCGCCAACACCGCGACCGTCCTTCCGCCGACCGGCACCAGTGATCCGGATTGCTCCGGCGCGCCGGTCACCTGCGCGGGCAACAACACCGCGACCGCGAACTCGACGGTCAATCGTCCGCAGCTGACGATGAGCAAGACCGCGAGCGCCGCGAATTTCGTCGTCGGCACCCCTGCGAGCTACACCCTGCAACTTTCGAACACTGGCACCTCCGCGACGACGGCGGTGTCGACGATCACCGACACGATTCCGGCGGGTCTGACGATCGGCACGCTGCCGGCGGGTTGCAGTGCCGCGGGTCAGACGGTGACCTGCACCGTCGCGGCCGGTCTGGCCGCGGGTGGCAGCACGTCATTCGTGATTCCGGTCACCCCGACGGCCGCGGCCGCGGCCAGTGTCACCAACACCGCCACGGTCTCCGGTGGTGGCGACGACACCTGTCCCGCGAATGCGCGCTGCAGCAGCAGCGTCGTCACCGCGGTCGATCGCCCGAGCATCAACATCGCGAAGACCGCGGGTGTCGCGACGGGTCCGGATATCGGCGGCAACTACACGGTGACCTACACCGTCACCGTCACCAACAGCGGTACCGCGTCGGGCACCTATGGCGCGTTGTCGGATTCGCCGATCTTCCCCGCGGCGGTCACCGAGAGCGGCATCACCTGGACCACCAGTGGCCCCGGTGCGCCTCCGAGTGGATCGCAGGCCGGCCCCGGTGCGTATCAGCTCGCGCCGGCCAACACCTCGATCGGTGCGGGGGTGACGCATACCTTCAACGTCACCATCGCCTACGCCTTCAACAGCAACACGCCCGCCACCGTGTGCGCCGGCGTGCCGACGCCCGGTAGCGGCCTGTACAACGCAGTGTCGCTGCCGGTCGGCCAGGAAGATGGTGCGTCTTCCGACAACGCGACCTGCGTCAACTCGCCGTTGCCGCCGCCGCTGCTGACCCTGACCAAGACCGCGAGCGCGAGCCCGTGGATCGTCGGTGTCCCTGCGAGCTACACGCTGCAGTTGAGCAACTCGGGTGGTGTCGCCACGACGGCGCCGGCCACCATCACCGACACGATTCCGGCGGGTCTGACCATCGGCACGCTGCCGGCGGGTTGCAGTGCCGCGGGTCAGACGGTGACCTGCACCGTGGTGGCCGGTCTGGCCGCGGGCGGCAGCACGAGCTTCGTGATTCCGGTGACGCCGACCCTGGCGGCCGGCGGCACGAGCGTGACCAACACCGCGACGGTGAGTGGCGGCGGTGATCCGACCTGTCCGGCGGATGCGCGCTGCACGAGCACGGCCGGCCCGACGCCGGTGAACGCGCCGCAGCTGACGCTGACGAAGACGGCGAGCGCGAGCCCGTGGACCGTGGGTGTCCCGGCGAGCTACACGCTGCAACTCTCGAACACCGGCACGGCCGCGACGACGGCGGTGTCGACGATCACCGACACGATCCCGACGGGTCTGACGATCGGCACGCTGCCGGCAGGTTGCAGCGCCGCGGGTCAGACGGTGACCTGCACCGTGGCGGCGGGTCTGGCCGCGGGCGGCAGCACGAGCTTCGTGATCCCGGTGACGCCGACCCTGGCGGCCGGCACGAGCGTGACGAACACCGCGACGGTGAGCGGCGGCGGCGATCCGACCTGTCCGGCGGATGCGCGCTGCACGAGCACGGCCGGCCCGACGCCGGTCAACGCGCCGCAGCTGACGCTGACGAAGACGGCGAGCGCGAGCCCGTGGACGGTGGGTGTCCCGGCGAGCTACACGCTGCAACTCTCGAACACCGGTACCGCCGCGACGACGGCGGTGTCGACGATCACCGACACGATTCCGACGGGTCTGACCATCGGCACGCTGCCGGCGGGCTGCAGTGCCGCGGGTCAGACGGTGACCTGCACCGTGGCGGCGGGTCTGGCCGCGGGCGGCAGCACGAGCTTCGTGATTCCGGTGACGCCGACGCTGGCGGCCGGCACGAGCGTGACGAACACCGCGACGGTGAGCGGCGGCGGTGACCCGACCTGTCCGGCGGATGCGCGCTGCACGAGCACGGCCGGCCCGACGCCGGTCAACGCGCCGCAGCTGACGCTGACGAAGACGGCCTCGGCCTCGCCGTGGACCGTGGGTGTCCCGGCGAGCTACACGCTGCAGTTGAACAACACCGGCACGGCCGCGACGACGGCGGTGTCGACGATCACCGACACGATCCCGACGGGTCTGACCATCGGCACGCTGCCGGCGGGCTGCTCGGCGGCGGGTCAGACGGTGACCTGCACCGTGGCGGCGGGTCTGGCCGCGGGCGGCAGCACGAGCTTCGTGATTCCGGTGACGCCGACCCTGGCGGCCGGCACGAGCGTGACGAACACCGCGACGGTGAGCGGCGGCGGTGATCCGACCTGTCCGGCGGACGCGCGCTGCACGAGCACGGCCGGCCCGACGCCGGTCAACGCGCCGCAGCTGACGCTGACGAAGACGGCGAGCGCGAGCCCGTGGACGGTGGGTGTCCCGGCGAGCTACACGCTGCAACTCTCGAACACCGGTACCGCCGCGACGACGGCGGTGTCGACGATCACCGACACGATTCCGGCGGGTCTGACGATCGGCACGCTGCCGGCGGGCTGCTCGGCGGCGGGTCAGACGGTGACCTGCACCGTGGCGGCCGGTCTGGCCGCGGGCGGCAGCACGAGCTTCGTGATTCCGGTGACGCCGACCCTGGCGGCCGGCACGAGCGTGACGAACACCGCGACCGTGAGCGGCGGCGGTGATCCGACCTGTCCGGCGGATGCGCGCTGCACGAGCACGGCCGGCCCGACGCCGGTGAACGCGCCGCAGCTGACGCTGACGAAGACGGCTTCGGCCTCGCCGTGGACCGTGGGTGTCCCGGCGAGCTACACGCTGCAGTTGAGCAATACCGGTACCGCCGCGACGACGGCGGTGTCGACGATCACCGACACGATCCCGGCGGGTCTGACCATCGGCACGCTGCCGGCGGGCTGCTCGGCGGCGGGTCAGACGGTGACCTGCACCGTGGCGGCCGGTCTGGCCGCGGGCGGCAGCACGAGCTTCGTGATCCCGGTGACGCCGACCCTGGCGGCCGGCACGAGCGTGACGAACACCGCGACGGTGAGTGGCGGCGGTGATCCGACCTGTCCGGCGGACGCGCGCTGCACGAGCACGGTTGGTCCGACCCCGATCGGCGGCCCGCAGCTGACGCTGACGAAGACGGCGAGTGCTTCGCCGTGGACCGTGGGTGTGGCTGCGTCGTACACGTTGACCCTCAGCAACACGGGCGCGGCCGCGACGACGGCGGTGTCGACGATCACCGACACGATTCCGGCGGGTCTGACCATCGGCACGCTGCCGGCGGGCTGCTCGGCGGCGGGTCAGACGGTGACCTGCACCGTGGCGGCGGGTCTGGCCGCAGGTGGCAGCACGAGCTTCGTGATCCCGGTGACGCCGACGGCCGCTGCTTTGCCGAGCGTCACCAACACCGCGACGGTGAGCGGTGGCGGCGATCCGACCTGTCCGGCGGATGCGCGTTGCACGAGCACGGCCGGCCCGACGCCGGTGAATCCGACCATCGACGCGGTCGACGATGACTTCACCGCGACCCCGATCAACGGCGCGTCGGGTGGAACCACGGCCTCGATCATCTCCAACGACACCACGAACGGTGTCGCGGCGGTGATCGGGACCAATGTGACCCTGACCCCCGGTGCGAGCCCGGCCCCGGGTCTGACGATGAATCCGGACGGCACGGTCACGGTGGCGGCCGGTACGGCTGCGGGCGTGTACAGCTATCCATACACGATCTGCACGCTGCCGGCGACGCTGCCCGCGACCTGCGACACGGCGACGGCGACGATCGTGGTGGACGCGGCGGTGATCGACGCGGTGGACGACACGGGCACGGTGGCGAACGGCGCGACGGGCGGCAACGCGGTTCCGAACGTGCTGGTGAACGACACGCTGAACGGTGCGCCTGCGACGCTGGCGACGGTGACGCTGGCGCAGCTGGCGACGACGCATCCGAACGTGACGCTGAACCCGGCGACGGGCGCGGTGGACGTGGCGGCGGGCACGCCCGCGGGCACGTACACGGTGACGTACGAGATCTGCGAGATCCTGAACCCGACCAACTGCGACGTCGCGAACGTGACGGTGACGGTGGGCGCGGCGGTGATCGACGCGGTGAACGACACGGGCACGGTGGCGAACGGCGCGGCGGGCGGCGTGGCGGTGCCGAACGTGCTGGCGAACGACACGCTGAACGGCGTGCCTGCGACGCTGGCGACGGTGGTGCTGACGCAGACGGCGACGACGAACCCGAACGTGACGCTGAACCCGGCGACGGGTGAAGTGACGGTGGCCCCGGGTACGCCCGCGGGCACCTACACGGTGACGTACCAGATCTGCGAACAGCTGAACCCGACGAACTGCGACACGGCGACGGTGACGGTGACGGTGAACGCGGCCGTGATCGACGCGGTGGACGACGACTACACGGGAACGCCGGTGAACGGCGCCTCGGGTGGCACGCTGCCGACGGTGCTGTCGAACGACACCCTGGGTGGCGCGGCGGTGACGGTGGGCGTGGGCGGCAACGTGACGCTGACCCCGGGCGCGGCGCCGACGCCGGCCGCGGGCAGCATCGTGATGAACGCCGACGGCACGATCACGGTGGCGGCGGGCACGACGGCGGGCGTGTACACGTATGCGTACACGATCTGCGAAGTGCTGAACCCGACGAACTGCGACACGGCGACGGCGACGATCGTGGTGGACGCGGCGGTGATCGACGCGGTGGACGACACCGGCACGGTGGCGAACGGCGCGACGGGCGGCAACGCGGTCCCGAACGTGCTGGTGAACGACACGCTGAACGGTGCGCCTGCGACGCTGGCGACGGTGACGCTGGCGCAGCTGGCGACGACGCATCCGAACGTGACGCTGAACCCGGCGACGGGCGCGGTGGACGTGG
>JAYRSY010000003.1:9755-10987 GCA_041919915.1 Lysobacteraceae bacterium | reverse complement strand
CGGCGGGCACGCCCGCGGGCACGTACACGGTGACGTACCGGATCTGCGAACAGCTGAACCCGACGAACTGCGACACGGCGACGGTGACGGTGACGGTGAATGCGGCCGTGATCGACGCGGTGGACGATACCTATCCGGCCGTCGACGGTCTGCTGGGTTCGACCACACCGAGCGTGCTCGTGAACGACACCCTGGCCGGTGCGCCGGTGACGGTGGGCGTGGGTGGCAACGTGACACTGACCCCGGGCGCGGCGCCGACGCCGGCGGCCGGCAGCATCGCGATGAACGCCGACGGCACGATCACGGTCGCGCCTGGAACGGAAGCCGGAACGTACACCTATCCGTACACGATCTGCGAAGTGCTGAACCCGACGAACTGCGACACGGCGACCGCCACGGTCGTGGTCACGGCACAGCCGGCGTTGACCGTCGACAAGACGGCAGGCGCGCCGAGCGGCAATACGGCAGGCAGCACGATCGCGTACACGTTCCTGGTGACCAACACCGGCAACGTGACCGTGAGCGGACTCGTCATCAACGATCCGCTGCTGGATGCGCCGGCCACCTGTGCGGCGACGACGCTGGCCCCGGGCGCGAGCACGACCTGCTCGGGCGTGCACACGATCACGCAGGCTGAAGTGGACGCGGGCGTGGTCAACAACAGCGCGACGGCGACCGGCTCGCTGCCGGGCGGTGGCACGACGACCTCGCCGCCGGATACGACCAGTACGCCGATCACGCAGACCCCTGCGTTGTCGATCGTGAAGTCGGCGCCGGTGGGCAGCCTGACCGTGGGTTCGACGATCACCTACACGGTGACGGCGACGAACTCGGGCAACACCACCCAGACCAACGTGGTGGTGAGCGACCCGATGCTGACGCCGAACAGCGCGACCTGCGCGAGCGTGGCGCCGGGCGGCACCTGCGTGCTGACCGGGACCTACGTGGTGCAGCAGAGCGACGTGGACGCGGGCCAGATCGTGAACACGGCCTCGGTGACCTCGACGACGATCACCACGCCGGTGACGACGACGGTGACCACACCGATCGTGCAGACCCCGGCGTTGTCGATCGTGAAGTCGGCACCGGTGGGCAGCCTGACCGCGGGTTCGACGATCACCTACACGGTGACGGCGACGAACTCGGGCAACACCACCCAGACCAACGTGGTGGTGAGCGACCCGATGCTGACGCCGAACAGCGCGACCTGCGCGAGCGTGGCGCCGGGCGGC
>JAYRSY010000003.1:0-9655 GCA_041919915.1 Lysobacteraceae bacterium | reverse complement strand
ACCTGCGTGCTGACCGGGACCTACGTGGTGCAGCAGAGCGACGTGGACGCGGGCCAGATCGTGAACACGGCCTCGGTGACCTCGACGACGATCACCACGCCGGTGACGACGACGGTGACCACGCCGATCGCACGCAATCCCGCGCTCACGGCGACCAAGACCGCGACCCTGACCACGGATGGTGGCGTTGCCGGGGCGGCCGATGTCGGCGATGTCGTGACCTACAACGTCACGGTCACCAACACCGGCAACGTCACCATGACGCTGCAGACGGTCGTCGACAGCCTGGAAGGCCGGCCGGCGACCACGCTGACCTGCGCACCGCTGCTGTTGGCGCCGGGCCAGACCGCGACCTGCAACACCTACACGTACACGCTGGTCGACAGCGATATCGTCACGGTCGGTCCGACCCTGGACAACGTGGTGACCGCGACCGGCCAGTCGACCGGTTCGGCGCAGTCGGTGAGTTCCAGCAGCACCGCGGTGGTCGCGGTCAATGCGGCGCCGGCGACGGTCCGCGTGATCAAGACCGCCAGTCCGCGCGACGTGCGCGTGGGCGACCTGGTCCGCTACACCGTGACGATGGAGAACACCGGGCAGACGCCGGTGGTCGACGGCACCCTGATCGATACGCCGCCGGCGGGCTTCACCTTCGTCGCCGGTTCGTTGACGGTGGCCGATGCCGACAGCGCCGGTCGTCTGGTCGGGACCCATCCGATCCGGGTGGACCAGATCGACATCCCGGGCAGCGGCCGCGCCACGATCACCTACCTGCTGCGCGTGGGCGCGGGCGTCCGCGCCGGCATCCACACCAACAGCGCGGTGGTCGAGGACAACGGCGGCGTGGTCTCGAACGTGGCGACCGCCGACGTGCAGCTGGTCGGCGATCCGATGCTCGACGACTCGCTGATCGTGGGCACGGTCTGGAACGACGTCGACGGCGACGGTTGGCAGGATCCGGACGAACGCGGCATTCCGGGCGTGCGCATCGCCACGGTGGAGGGCCTTCTGGTCGAGACCGATCAGCACGGCCGGTTCCATCTGGCGGGCGTCGACGGCGGCCGCTGGGAGCGTGGACGCAACCTGATCCTGAAGGTCGATCCGGCCACGCTGCCGCCGGGCAGCACGTTCACCACCGAGAACCCGCTTGTGAAGCGCGTGACCCCGGGTCTGCCGGTGCGCTTCGACTTCGGCGTGAAGCTCGCCACCGGCAGTTTCGACGGCGGCGAGCGCGCGGTGGAGATGGAGCTGGGTTCGGTGATGTTCGCGCCGGACAGCGCCGAGATCCGGCCGGAGTACCGCGCCGCCATCGACCGCATGGCCGAGACCGCGCAGAAGTACCGCGGCGGCGAGGTGGTGATCGGCGCCGAAGGCGACAGCGATCTGCTCGCCTTCGAGCGCGCGGTCGCGGTGCGCGACGCGCTGGTCGCGAAGCTGCCGCCGGAGGTCGCGTCGGCGCTGCGGATCAGCGTCCGCGCCAACCCCCACGATCCGTCGTCGACGGTGGTGGGGGTGATGGCGTGGCCGCTGCTCGGCACGGTGCTGTTCGAGACCGATCGCGCCGAGATCAAGCCCGAATACCAGCCCCTCATCCGTCGCATCGCGGACTATCTGGTCGCGAGCGGTTCAAGCCGGGTCGCGGTGGTCGGGCATGCCGACAAACGGGGGGCGGAGGACTACAACGTGGCACTTGGCATGCGTCGTGCGAAGGCCGTTTACGAAGCGCTCGCGGCGGCGTTGCCCGCCGAGCAGCGCGGCGGCCTCCGCGTCGACGTCAACGAGGACCCGGCAGCCCCTGCCGGAATGAACGGTCAGTGAGGGGCGCCGACATGAAGATGAAACTGCTCGACTACACCCTGATCGGCATCCTCGCGGGCTTCGCCGCCAACGCATCGGCGCAACAGACGCCGACCACGGCCGCGGCCGAATCGCCGGCCTGCGACGCGGAAGGCTGCGCATCCGATGAAGGCATGCTGTTCACCATCCGTACCCGCGGCGAACAGCGACCGGTCACCGACGCTACGACCGAACGGTCCGAGTCCGGCGTGCTGCAACCCGACCGTCGGGTGACGGTCGAGGCCGAACACGTCGAATCGACCTGGGACCGCGATCTGCAGCCGGGTCAGGCGCTGGCCATCGGCAAGTGGTCGACCGAACTGCCGGACGGCGGCGTGATCTGGGCGACCGAGGATCCCAATCTCGGCCAGCCGCAGTTCAACGTCACCGCGCCGTCGCTGGTCGCGTTCGAGGGTGGACGCATCGTCAAGCCGGTGCGCTTCTACGCCTACAGCAACTACGCCGCCTTCATCCAGCGCGCCGAAGTGCTCGTGTATCGCGCCAGCGACGCGGATCTGGTCGATCCGCTGGCGACGGTGGCGTTGCCGGTCGCCGCGGTGAGCGACATCGAATGGGACGGCGCGCTGCCGGCGGGCTTCGAGGCCCGCGCCGGCGACGAACTGGTCTATCTGGTGCGCGCCTACGCCGCCGACGGCAGCTACGACGAGACCTTCCCGCGCCGCCTGCAACTGGTCACGCCCGACGAAGTCGAGCGCGGCAATCAGGTGCTGCGCCGCTCGGTCGAGCGCGGCAGCGGGCTCGCGCTGAGCGCCGAGGAAGCCGAACAGCGCAGTCTGGTCGAAGGCGTGTTCGGCGAGAACGCGCTGCGCCAGCAGAACATCCCGATCTATGGTTCGCGGATCCGCATCCAGGGCCGCGACATTCCCGAGGGCTACACCGTCCGCATCAACGGCCAGAACCATCCGATCGACCTGCAGCGCAAGCTGGTCGCCGAATATCTGGTGCCGGTGGGCCGGCACGGGTTCGACCTCGACCTGCGCAAGGGCGACATGGCGCTCAGCCGTCGTCTCGACATCGATGTCAGCGGCAAGTACATGTTCGCGGTCGCGATCGCCGATTTCACCGCGTCCGGCGGCGACGTCTCCGGTTCGATCGAGCCGCTGGCCGGCGACGACCGCTACGACGACAGCTTCCTGCTCGAAGGCCGGCTCGCGTTCTATCTCAAGGGCAAGGTGAAGGGCAAATACCTGATCACCGCCCAGGCTGACACCCGCGAACGCGAGATCCGCGAGCTGTTCCACGATTTCGGCGACGCCGATCCGCAGGACGTGTTCCGCCGTCTCGACCCGGATGCCTACTATCCTGTGTACGGCGACGATTCGACGACCTATCGCGATGTCGATACCCAGGGCCGGTTGTACGTCCGCGTCGACTGGGACAAGAACCAGGCGCTGTGGGGCAATTTCGCCACCGGCATCACCGGGACCGAGTACGGCCAGTATTCGCGCTCGCTGTACGGCGCCGCGGTGAACTGGCGTTCGCGTCGCAGCACCGGACTGGGCGAACCCGGCTCCGAGTTCCGCGCGTTCGGATCCGAAGCGCAGACCGCGCCCGGACACAGCGAATTCCTCGGTACCGGCGGCAGTCTCTATTACCTCAAGCACACCGACGTGTTGCCCGGTTCCGATCGGGTGGTGCTGGAAGTGCGCGACCGCACCACCGGCCGGGTCGAGCGCCGCATCGATCTGGCCCGCGGCGCCGATTACGAGATCGACGAATTCCAGGGCCGCGTGCTGCTGACCCGGCCGCTGACGCAGATCACCCGCGAGAACCTGCCCACGCTGACCCGCGATACGCCGCTCGATGGCTTCGCGCAGATGCTGCTGATCGATTACGAGTACGTGCCCAACGGTTTCGATCCGGATGCCGGTACCGTCGGTCTCCGCGGCAAGCACTGGTTCGGCGAGCACGTCGCGGTCGGTGCGACCTGGGTCGACGAGAACCGCGGTGGCGACGACTACATGCTGAAGGGTGCGGACCTGACCCTGCAGGCGGGTCGCGGCACCTACCTCAAGCTGGAACAGAGCAGCACGCAGGCGACCAGCGCGCCGGTCTTCTATTCCGACAACGGCGGTTTGAGCTTCAGCCAGCTCAACCCCAGCGTCGACACGCGCGAGGGCGATGCGCGTGCGGTCGAAGCCCGCGCCAACTTCAAGGAACTGGGCTGGACCGAGCTGGACTGGTCCGCCGGTGCCTGGTGGCGCGATGTCGACGCCGGCTACTCGATCGGCCGCTTCGATACCGGCATGCGCGTGCGCGAGCACGGCGCCGAAGTGCTCGGCCAGTTCGCGCCCAACGTCAACGTGCGCAGCCGTTACAGCCGTGCCGAACGCGGCACCGAAACGCTGATCCAGGCCCAGGTCGCGGGCGAATGGCGGATCAGCGACAGCAACAGCTTCGCCGCCGAACTGCGGCGGGTCGAAGAGAAGCGCTTGAGCGGCGACGCCGCCGGCCTGCTCGCGGCGCTGCAGTACAAGCATCGCTTCGGCAGCAGTCTCGATCTGTACGGCACCGCGCAGGTGACCGTGGACGACGATGGCGGCGCCTACGCCGACAACGATGCGTTCACCCTCGGCGGCAAGTATCTGTTCGGCGATCTCTCGAGCGTCGGCGCAGAGCTGACCACCGGCGACCGCGGCGATTCCGCCCAGGTCAACGCCGAATACCGGCTCAGCCCGGAGCACACGCTGTACGGCGCCTACACCTATTCGACCGACCGCAGCGATTACGATCCGCTGTTCAACGACCGGCTCGCCACGGGCTGGACGCTGGGCCAGCGCTGGCGCCTGTCGAACCAGGTCAATCTGTTCAACGAAAGCCAGTTCCTCAAGGCGCCGAACGAATCCGGTCTGGCCCACACCTTCGGCATGGATTTCTATCCGGGCGTCGGCTGGACCGTCGGGTTCACCCTGCAGAGCGCCAATCTCGACCGCGGCACCGGCAACGTCGATCGCAACGCGGTCAGCGTCAGCGCCGGGCGCACGTCCAACGACACCCAGTGGCAGAGCAAGCTGGAGTGGCGCGACGACAGCGGTGCGGAAGAGCGGACGCAGTGGGTGACGACCAACACCTTCACCCACAAGGTGAACGAGAGCTTCCGCGTCGCGGCCCGCTTCAACTACTCGAAGACCGAGGACGATCTGCTGGCCTCTGCCGGCGCGAAGTTCATCGAGAGCAACGTCGGTTTCGCCTGGCGTCCGTTCGATTCCACCCGTTGGGCGCTGTTCGGCAAGTACACCTACCTGTACGACGTGTCGTCGCTGCCGCAGGTGGGCGACAGCGTCGCCTTCTACGACCAGCGTTCGCAGGTGCTGTCGCTGGAAGGCATCTACACGCCGAACACCGACTGGGAGTTCGCCGGCAAGGTCATGCGTCGCGACGGCGAAGTGCGTTTCGGTCGTCTCTCCGGGCAGTGGGCCGATTCCGGCGCCACGTTCCTCGCCGGACAGGCGCGTTACGCGTTCGCCGACAAGTGGCACGCGCTGGCCGAGTATCGCTGGCTCGGGGTGGAAGACGGTGGTGATCGTCGCGGCGTGCTGCTCGGGATCGATCGCGATCTGGGCAAGAACCTGCGCCTCGGCGCCGGCTACAACTTCACCGAGTTCAGCGACGATCTCACCGATTTCGACTACGACCACAAGGGCTGGTTCGTGAACCTGGTCGGCTGGTACTGATCTTTCCGGAAAAGAACGCAAGCGATGTCGAAGACTCCCCGTAGTTCCAGGGCCGCACTGTGCGCGGCCCTGCTGATCGCCGGTCTCGGCCTGAGCGATCTGGCCAACGCCCAGTCCGCGGTCTGCGCCGCCAACGAAGTCACCCAGAATCTCGACCAGGCGGCCAATCCGTGGACGTCGGGCAGCCTGACGTACAACGCGAGCATCGGTACCGGCGGTTCGGCGGTGACCATCGGCGGCAGCATCACCGCTGGAAACATCAGTGCCGGCTATCCGCAGAACGAACTGACCGGCGGTGTCGCCGACACCTTCGGCTACGCGGTCAACCGCAACAACACCACCCAGAGCAACACCATCACCTACACCTTCAGCAAGCCGCTGAACAATCTGCGGCTGGTCATCACCGACATCGATCGCAGTGGCACCACGAATGCCTATGCCGATCAGGTGACGATCACCGGCACCGCGCCGGGTGGCGGCACGGTCACGCCCACCGCGACCGCAGCCAGCGGTCTGGTGACCATCGCCGGCAACACCGCGTTTCCGTCGGGCACCGCCACCACCGGCACCAACTGTCCGTTCACCAACGGCGACTGCAACGCGACCTTCAATTTCAGCGCGCCGATCACCACGCTGACCATCGTCTACGGCAACCGCGCGCCGCCGGCGGCGGGCAATCCGCCGGAGCAGCAGGTCAGTTCGTCCTTCGGCGGTTTCTGCGTGCAGAATCCGAACCCGTCGGTGAGCAAGACCGCACCGGTCAGCGCGACCGTGGGCAGCGCGTTCGACTTCACGCTGCGCGCCGGCAATCCGGGCAGCGCCGCCACCGGCACGACGCCCACCGGCGTGCAGATCAACGACACCATCGACGCCAGCCTCTACACCATCAACAGCATCGTCGCGGGCGCGGGGTGGTCGTGCACCCCGAACAGCGGATTTCCGATCAACGCCGGCAGCGTGGCCATCACCTGCACCAGCGGCGCCGCGCTCGCCGCGGGCGTCGCGAACCAGTTGGCGGCGACGATCAACATCACGCCGAAAGTCGCGGCGATGCCCGGCCCCATTCCGAACACCGCCACCATTCCGGCAGGCAGCGGCGGCGATATCGACAGCAGCAACAACAGCAGCAGCACGAGCACGACGCTGGCCCTGCCGCAGGCGGATCTCACGATCGCCAAGACCAACACGCCGCTCTCCGGACCGAACGATCAACCGGTCGACACCGTCGATTCCGGTGTCGCCACCGGTTACACCATCGTGGTCACCAACAACGGACCGGCCACGGCCACCGGCGCGGTGATCCGGGATGTGCCGGTCGCCGGCATCGATTGTCCGCCGGCGAATGCGGTCACCTGCACCAGCACCGCCCCGGGGGCGTGTCCCGCGGGGCCGTTGACGGTCGCGGATCTGGCCACCGGCATCGCGCTCGGCACCCTGCCGGCGACGGCCGGCGGCAACACGGCGACGTTCGCTTTTTCCTGCACGGTGCAGTGATCGTCGCCACCCGGTGACTCCGGCCGCCGACGCGCGCGATGGGGTCACGCGTGTCGGCCCCGCATTCGCGCCGCGGGACAAGCTTCGCTCGGCGTGCCGTTGCATCGCGCGCCGCAACCGCGGCGATCATCGCGATCGCGCGCAAAGATCCAACCGATCCATACGAGGAAACAGCATGTCGACATCGCGCAGCAACGGCTACTCCATCATCGCCTCCGCACTGGTGGCGGTGCTCGCCGGTGCCGCTGCTTCGCCGGCGCATGCGCGACAGATCGGCAAGGACGGCACGCTCAACGTGACGGCCGCCAACACCGTGGTCAACGGCACCACCACGCTCGGCGCGGCCGCGGCCGCCGGCGCGACCACGATCACGGTCGCCAGCGCCGCAGGCATCACCGCCGGCGACGTGCTGATGATCTACCAGGCGCAGGGCGCGACCATCAGCACCACGAACACCAGCGGCTACGGCGCGGTGACCGCGCTCAACAACGCCGGCCGCTACGAGTTCGTCAGCGTCGCTTCGGTCGCCGGCACCACCATCACCCTCGGCACCGTGTGCGACGGCACGCCGTTGCGCTTCTCCTACGCCTCCGGCGCGCAGGTGGTGCGGGTGCCGCAATACAACAATCTGACCGTGAATGCCGGCGCTTCGATCGTACCGTCGGCCTGGAACGGCAGCACCGGTGGCGCGGTCGTGGTCATCGTCGACGGCACCCTGACCGTCAACGGCACGATCCACGCCAACGCGCTCGGATTCCGCGGCGGCGCGATCGAGAACGACACGACCGCGGCCGGCACCGACGTGACCGCGTACGTCGCCGCGACCACCGCGGACGGCGGCGAAAAGGGCGAGAGCATCGCCGGTTCGCAAACCGCTTACGACGGTCTCGGCGGTCGTTACAACCGGGGTGCGCCGGCCAACGGCGGCGGCGGTGGCAATGCCCACAACGCCGGTGGCGGCGGTGGCGCCAACGGCGGCAACGTCGTGGGCTGGAATGGTCAGGGCGTCCCGGACACCTCGGGCGTGGGCTGGGCGACGGCCTGGAACCTCGATGGCACCTTGACGGCGGCGACCAGTTCGCCCGGTGGCGGCCGTGGCGGCTACACCTACGCCGCGAGCAATCAGGACGCGCTGACCGTCGCGCCCGGGACCGCCTCCTGGGGCGGCAACAGCCGGCGCGAGCGCGGTGGACTCGGCGGTCGGCCGCTGGCCAACAATCCGAGCACCGTCGGCGACACCCGCCTGTTCTTCGGCGGCGGTGGCGGTGCCGGCGATGGCAACAACAACGCAAACGCCCCGGGCGGCCGCGGCGGCGGTCTGGTGTTCGTGGTCGCGAATGCGGTCGCCGGCACCGGCAACCTGCAGGCGAACGGCGGCGCCGCCGGCAACACCGTGCCCGGACACAACGATGCCCCCGGTGGTGGTGGTGGTGGTGGCTCGGTGGTGCTGGTCGCGCCCAGCGCCGGCAGCCTCGGGCTCTCGGCCCTCGGCGGCAACGGCGGCGCACAGCTGATCACGAGCAGCGAATCCGAGGGCCCCGGCGGCGGCGGCGGCGGTGGTTTCATCGCATCCCCGGCCGGCACCGGCACCGTCACCGGCGGCGTCAACGGCACCACCAGTTCCACGGCGGTGACCGAATTCCTGCCCAACGGCGCGACCCGCGGCAACGGCGGCAACACCGCGATCGCGCCCACGCTCGCGAATCTTCCGTTGTGCAATTTCACCGCGAGCGCCGACCTGCGGCTGACCAAGACCAACACCCCCGGGGTCAATGCCGAGCTCGATCAGGTCGCGGATACCGTGGTGTCGGGCACGTCCGTGAGTTACGTCGTCACCGTGTCCAACAATGGTCCGGGGGCCGCGAACAATGCCGTCGTGACCGATCCGGCGCCGGCCGGTCTGAGCTGCGGCACCGCGACCTGCACCGCCGCGGGTGGCGCGAGCTGTCCTGCGCCGACCGGGGCCGCGCTGGTCGCGGCCTTGCAGGGGGGCGGTGCGGTCGTGCCGGTGTTGCCGGCGTCCGGCAATGTGTCTTTTGTATTGAACTGCACGGTGCAATAGCTGGCATCGATCAAAATTGCGATGACGATCGCGGACACCGGCGATGCCGCCGGTCATGCGCGGCATGGCCCTGTTTTCAAGCCTGTCGACGATGACAGCCCGTGACGCGACGGAGTTCGCGTCCGTCGCCGAACAGGGGTATTCTCCCGGACACGCCGTCGGGTGCGCGCGTCGCATGGGGACGACGGCGCACGATGGCGAGCATGACGTTGTTCCTGATTCCTGCAGTGCAGGACCTTGCGGAACAGGGATGTCGAAGAGCAGCGGTGCGAATGGGGGCGAGCGATGCAAAAGTTCTGGAAGCCGGTTCTGCGTGACCTTCGCATGTCGATGGCGTTCACCGCGACGATCATCATCGCGACGTTGGTGATCGCTCCGGCGGCATATGCCGCCCAGGTCCAGCATCTCAGTTCCCAGACCGCCGTCGCGACCGGCGCCGGTGCGACCGGCACGCCGACGATCGCGAGTTTCAACATTCCCAGCGGCAAGAACCGTGCGTTGTTCATCTGGGCCACGTTCGAGCGCGACCACTGCTCGCCCGCCGACGGCACCGGCGGCCTGTGCACCA
>JAYRSY010000002.1:0-369989 GCA_041919915.1 Lysobacteraceae bacterium | reverse complement strand
GGTGAGCGCAGCGAACCCCACCATGAACAGCCGGCTTCGCTTGATCGCCCCGTGTCTGATCCGTCGTGATGGTGGGGTTCGCTGCGCTCACCACCACCCTACGCAAATCCCGATGGCCGGAAAGGCCGTAAGGCGAATGGGCTGTTGTAGGGTGCATAAGCGAAGCGTCATGCACCTTCTGTCGGATCGCTGCAGCGGTTGTGCATGATGGCGCATGACGCCTTCGGCTTATGCGCCCTACGCCCCTGCAACACGTAAGGCGGGCTTGAGCCCGGCCTACGGCCGATCTCTCACCGCGGACAGCATCGCTTCGAGCTCGCCGGAATCGAAGCGTTCCATGATGGCGTCGAAGCCGCCGATCAGTTCGCCGTTGACGTACAGCACGGGTGGCGACGTCGCATTGCTAGCCGTCCGCAGGACGTGCCTGATATCCGGGTCCTGCAGGATGTCGATCGTGCGGAAGCGACAGTCCAGGTATTTGAGATATTGCACGACCCAGGCGCCTTGGCCCTCGGATGGGAATGCCATGTTGCCTTTCATGAACAGCACGACCGGATTTTCTGCGAGGATTTCCCGAAAATCATCATGGGTGAACACGGAGATATCTCCTTTCGTGTGCATGTGGCGTTGCGTGACCCGCTTCGTGTGAGCATTGGCGCGCTTGTTCCCGCAATGTAACGCGTAAGGTGGACTTGTAGGGTGGCGGTGAGCGCAGCGAACCCCACCATGAACAGCCGGCTTCGCTTGATCGCCCCGTGTCTGATCCGTCGTGATGGTGGGGTTCGCTGCGCTCACCGCCACCCTACGCAAATACCGGTGACCGGAAAGGCCGGGGATACCTCGGGGCAGAGTAGACTTTCCAAGCCGCAAGGCGGGTCAAGACCCGCCCTACGAGTCGTCACTCTTGCAGGATGGGCCTGATACGCTCGTCGAACGCAGCGATGGCGTGTCCGTCGTTGCGGTTCCAGCGCCGAACACGACATTCTCAAGGAGAGGAAGATGCCCTACGCGGACGGTACGATTCTGCTCAATACGGACGACAATACCCATTGGCTGGTGCGGTCCCAGTCGTGGCGGGCGCCCGAGTATCAATACTATCGTGTGCAGATTCCCGACAACGCCTATGCCTCGCTGACCCAGTATGGTCAATATTCCGCCCCCACGCCGGTGTCGGGATCGACCATCGCATCGATCTCCCTGGTCGATCACCTGACCTATACGTCGCTGGGCTGGGAAGACGCGCAGGCGTTGCTGGAGCAATACGCACCTTTCGTGTGGCTCGCACAGGGGGAAAAATATTTCCCGATCAATGTCGAGTGGTATTTCCAGCGCTGCTACATGGGCTTCGAGAGCCAGGGCTTGCCCGGGTCTGGTCCGAATGAGCCGTCGAACGATGTGGTGCTGATGAATTATGGCCAGATCACGGACGCCAACATCACCCAGCAATCCTATGCGTCGTGTTCATCGCACTTCGCGGAAGGCAGTTACGACTGGGTGCCGTTCTATCTCGCATCCAATCAGGCGGCGACCGTCACGCCCCCGACGACCGCCCCCTGTCGCGCGCCGGTATACGCGAATGTCATCGATCGCACGGATTCGGCCGGACTGCTGTATCGGGACCTGTTGTACGCCTTTTTCTATTCCTACGACGAGGCGACCGCGGGCAGTCATGAGGGTGACTGGGAGCATATCGTCGTGCGGCTGGATCCGTTGAGCGGCAACATCCTGGCCATCTTCTATCAGACGCACGGACAGCACGACACGTATTCCAACTGGTACTACCCGCCCGACGCGGTGTCGCTGCAGCCCATCGGCACGAGCGTCGGTCAGGTCTACAATTTCTTCCAGTATTACGTCGATCCGACGACGCATCAGCCGACATCGCGGTGCGTCGTGTATTCGGCGATCGGTTCCCATGCCTCGTATACCGGTGCGGGGAACTTCAAGACACCGGGCAATACCACGGACACGACCTCGCAAGGGACGGCCTGGGATACCGCGCAGAATGTGGTGGTCATGGATCCCGTGGTGTTGAACTGGGTGCTGTATTCCGGCCTGTGGGGCGATCCCCGCGATACCGGTTTCGTGGGAAATCCTCCCCCCGGTCCCGCAGCCCAGAAGTGGTTGACGACCCTCAATCCCGGGTCGCCCCAATATCACCAGGTGATCAAGGTCTCCGCCAATCCGAAGGGCTACTCGAACCAGAGCCACCGTGTTTCGATCGATTTTTCCGTTGTCGCCAATGTCCCGATCGAATGGACGATCGCCGGCGTCGACGCAGACAAGGTCGGCGGCATCGGATTCGGTCTGGCGCGCGACCGCACCAATCAGAGCGACATCGAGTTGATCAACGGCCTGAAGAACGGCGACGTGCTGACGCTGGGCACGGTGAGCGATCTCTACATCACGAATCTGACCTACAAGTCCCCCGACACTGGCCAGAGCTACTCCGGCAGCGATGTCTTCGATGCCATCGGCGCGAAGCACTTCCAGATCAAGGCCGACTATCAGACGCCGTCGGACACTTGAGGCCGCAGCACGCATGGCGCGCAGGGTGGGGTGAACGCCGTGAACCCCACCCTGCGAAACGATGGAGGCGGAGAGTCCGCGGCGATGCGTGGACGCGAGCGGTGCGCCGGTCTCGCTCGCGTTGGGCGATGGCGCCCGGCCCCGTGGCGTCGTTGCGGGCGTTCAGTCGTCGTCGCACTGCGCGAGCATCGTCGTGATCGAACTGCCGGTGCCGGGCAGGGAATTCCAGCAGGCGTCGCCTTCTCGGCACTGTTGCATCGATGCCCAGTGGGCGACCTGCCGGCGATCGCTGCCGGTGGCCATCTGCATGGCGAACGCCCAGCCATCGGCGGTTTCGGTCATGTCGCCGATGCCGGTGGTCACGCTGGGCGAGCCCACCGTCGGCTGCGACGTGAACGCGATGTAGACGCGGCCTGCCGGCGTGATCGAGCCGACCATGTACTGGCAGGCCGCCTGTCCATCGTCGAGCTGGGCCACGGCCGGGCCGAAGAAGTATCCGTTCTCGTATCGATCGATGTGCCACACGGTCTGGTCCTCGACCTTGGCCGCCGCGCTCGGATCCGAGGTCTCCCATCGATAGGCCGGGAGATACGCCGAAGGCACGTACCAGTAGGTGCCGCCGTCCGCGGCGAGCCACGTCCAGCGTGCGGATGTGGGCGTGGCGGGCGCGCCTTCGCGCTCGGCAGCGGCAGCGAGCGGAGCGAAGGACAGGGCGGCGACGAGCAGTGCGTGCGTGAGCATGCGGGGCATGGTGCAACTCCTTTGCGGATGCCGAAGGCCGGCGGGATGTTCGACGGGCAGGATACCCCGCACCGGAGCAGGCGTTCGCGCGGGGAGTGGCGTTGCTCGGATGCCGTTCGATGTCTCGCGAGCGGCGTTCCGGTGAGCGGATCGTCGTCGCGAACTTCGCCGGAAGCGACGTCGGCATGAACGTCTCCTGCTGCAGGAGGAGGGCTGTGCATGTCGTGTGCATGGGTCTTTCCGCCCCAATGCAATGCTCCGGTCATTGCCTCCGATCATTGCATCCAATCATTGTGATCGAGAAGCGACAGTCGATTGATCCGGTCGATCACGATCGACAAGGAATGTTGTATTTTCCCGTTAATTCCAGTGTTTTGCGCGTATGTCGATGGTATCGCGCGCGGTCATGATGCGCATTGACAAACATGAATGGCGCGCTCTAGATTGCGTGCGGGGAAGCTTGAACCGAATCGCCCCGCATCCGTCTCCAGCCCAAGGATCTGGCGCAGGTTTCATCCGGGCATGTTGTCGATTCCTCGCGGGTTCGCGACGCGAGGGACGCTGCCGTCCCGCATTCCGATGCAGTCTCCTTTCCGACATCGTCCGGCGTTCGCTGCCTCCGATCGGATTGCGGAAATCCGTACCCAGACAAGGAACTGGTCAACTCGTTTTTGTTCATCAACTACGGAGATTGCCAATGTCTACCTCGCATGTCATGTATGGCGTCGCGATGCAGGAAGCGCTCAAGAGCGGCCTGCTCGCCGATCTGCAGAACGCCCGCGATGCCGCGATCCAGCATCTGGCCGATGCCGCGGAGGTCGCGCGCCTGTTGCCGGAAGTGGAGAAAGCGCTGGCGACCAAGGGCGCCATTCCCCGGCCCCTGTATGCGGTGACGATCCAGGACGCGATGGCGCGCGGGGATCAGGCGGAACTCGCGCGGATCAGGAGCGAAATCGCCGCCTATTCGCTGATGCTCTCGAATCCGGAAGGCGGCGCCGCGGTGTCGGTGACGCCGTACGGCCTCGCCATCCAGCAGGCGAAGGATCGTGGCGATCAGGCCGAGGTGGAGCGCCTGACCCGGATCGCGGAAGAACTGCTGGCGCAGTTGAACGCGGGCCAGACCTGACACGGGCACGTCCTGACGGCGACGTCCCGATCGGGACGTCCCGGTCGGGAGGTCATCAACGGCACGTCATCATCGTTCGGGCGGCCGGCCGTTCGCGGCCCGTCGCGCCGTCGCGCACGGAATGCGCAGGTGTCTGGATGGAGGATTCGAGATGGAGCAGCATGCTGCACCGCAGCCGGCGCGTGCGCGCACTCTGAATGATGTGAACCGGCATGTCCCGGTGCACGTCGTGTGGGAAATCACGCTGTCCTGCAACCTGAAATGCCAGCACTGCGGGTCCCGGGCCGGGAAGCGGCGCAGCAACGAACTGAGCACCGAGGAGGCGTTCTCGGTGATCGATCAGCTGGCGGCGCTGGGCACGCGCGAAATCACGCTGATCGGTGGCGAAGCGTATCTGCGCCGGGATTGGCTGCAGCTCGTCGAACGCATCGCCGGCCACGGCATGCGCTGCGGGATGCAGACCGGCGCGCGCGCCCTGACCCGCAAGCGGCTGGAAGACGGCAAACGGGCCGGGCTGTTCGGCATCGGCGTGTCGCTCGACGGCATGGAAGACCTGCACGATCGCCTGCGCGGCGTGAAGGGCTCGTGGCGGGAGGGCATGCTCGCGATCGAAACCGCGAAGGAGATCGGCCTCGGCGCGAGCTGCAACACGCAGATCGGCGCCGAGACGATCGATCATCTCGAACCGCTGTTCAACCGGCTGATCCAGGTCGGCGCCAGTCACTGGCAGCTTCAGATCACGGTGGCGATGGGCAATGCCGTCGAGAACGATCATCTGCTGCTGCAGCCGCATCGCATCCTGGAGCTGATGCCGCTGCTCGCGCGCCTGTACCGCGAAGGGATCGGACGCGAATTCCTGCTGACCTTCGGCAACAATCTCGGCTATTTCGGGCCCTATGAACATCTGTGGCGCGGGTTCGGCGACGAACGACTGCACTGGACCGGCTGCGCCGCGGGCCAGAACGTGATCGGACTGGAAGCCGACGGCACCATCAAGGGCTGTCCGTCGCTGGCCACCGAAACCTATGGTGGCGGCAACGTGCGCCTGGAGAGCGTGGCCGATCTCTGGAATCATTCGCCGGAACTCCAGTTCGGCCGACTGCGCGACATCGATTCGCTGTGGGGCTTCTGCCGCACGTGCTATTACGCCGATGTCTGCCGCGGCGGGTGCACCTGGACCTCCGACTCCCTGTTCGGAAAACCCGGCAACAACCCATACTGCCATTACCGCGCGCTGGAACTGGAAAAACGCGGCGTCCGCGAAACCATACGCAAAGTCGCACCGGCACCGAACAAGCCATTCGCCACCGGACTGTTCGAATTGATCGAAGAGGCCATTCCGGGTCGCGAAGTTGTGCCCGCCACGCCCAAGCCGGAGCCGTTCCGGCCGGTGCGCAATGCAGGCGAACCGTTGCCGCGGATGAATCTGTGCCGCAATTGCGCGCAGTACGTCTGGCCGCACGAGCGGACCTGCCGCATTGCAGCGCCGACATCGCCGCGGCGCAGGCGCATCACGATCGCGAGGTCGCGCGCCAGCAGGCGGTGCTGCAGGAGCTGCGTTCCGTGCTCGATCGTCTGAAGCGATTGACGACGCCATGAGGTGCCGCGGTGCGGCCCGTGGCCGCCATGCCTGATCGCGGCAGGGAAGGGGATCGATCCTCCGATCGATCCCCTCCGTGGTTGTCGAGATTGCAGTCGAGGCCGTTGTCGAGGTCGTTGTGGCGGCCTCAGGGGACGTCGATCGTCAGGACGGTATCGTGGTTGTTGAATTTGTTCGTTTCGAGGACGTGATCGTCGGGATCCAGCGAGATGTACAGCCGATAACGGCCGGGCTGGGTGAAGGTGTACGAGAACTTCGCGCTGGGATCGCCGTAGGCGCGATCCGTGACCCGACGGGGAAGCGGGGCATGGCGCAGGGTCGTACTTGCCAGGATTTCATTGTCGCGGGTGATCAGCCAGCGCACGTCGAACGATGTGCTGCCGGTGGCGCCCCGGTTCCTGGCCCGATGTCCCCAGGTGACGGTTTGTCCGACGAGCGGATCGCCGGTGAGGCGCGTCAGCTCGACCGTGTCCAGATCCGGCGCATACGGCAGCACGCTGACCGATGCGTCGTAGTCGACGGCATAGGCCCACCAGTTGCGCAGATTGCCATCGATCGTATAACCGTCGTTCTCGGGCAGCGCGTCGAGCCACCAGGTGACGAATCCGTAGTGGGAGCAGGACCAGGCGTCGCAGTTCTCCGCCACCGTCACCGGCGGCGGATCGGGATAGGTCCGCCAACTGCGGCAGTCGTGTTCGACGTAGGCAGGATTGCCGTAATCGTAGAGATCGACGCGAGCGGCGTTCGGCGGTGCATGGACCGTGCCGCACCCGGGCTTGAGATCTTCCGAGCTGTTGGAGACCTTGTTGCAGGTGAAGCGATCCCAGGTGTTGAGCGATCCGCAGGGTTCCCACTGGCCGCGACCGACGGTGAGCGTGAGCGCGCTTTCCACCCGATGCGCGTACGAATGCAGGGCGTATTCGATCGGCGTGGCGTAGTTGAAGCCCATCACGAAATAGCTGCGGCCGCAGTCGGGAAGATTCTTGCGGCGGCCTTCATAGATCCAGTACAGCGTTTCGGGCGATGGCGTGGCATAGGGCATGCGGTCGCCCGGAATCTTCCAGGCGAATTCGTCGTACCCGAACCAGGGTCCGCCGAACAGCATGACCTCATCGATCTGTCCTTGCCGGATCATCTCGCACAGTCCGTAATCCTTGAACAGCTTCGCGTAATCCAGCTCGTTGCCGTGCACGCAGGCGGGGCTGTTCTCGTTCGAAAGACAGCGCACGTAGCGTTCCGCCGTGTACTGGAAGCCGTTCATGTCGACCGGGAACTGGTCGGAGAAGAAACCGACCGCGGTTTCGTAGTTCACGTAGCCGCCGCTGAGGTGGCGCAGCAGGTTGAAGAGCGTTTCGGTCTGGACGTAGGGGTCGTACATCGCGACCGGGCTCTGGTGTTTGTAGAGCGAGGTCTCGAGGCCGTCGATCGTCACCGTCGGCGACTGGATGATCACCGCGACCTTGCGGGTCACGGGGGCGGGGGGATCTTCCGCCCATGCCGGGGCGGAAGTGGCGAAGAGGCAGAGCATGACGACGAGAGCCGCATGGAACAGGCGTGCGGCGCGCGCGATGTCCTGGCGCATGGAAACTCCTGATGGAGAATGGGGTGTGAGGCCGTCGACGGCACCGCACGGCCGGATGGATCGTGCGCGCCCCGGTGCGGGCGCCTGTGGCGCGGATCCGCGCGATCTGGATGGAGTGTCGGGTCCTCCGGGGGCGTGGGCATGGGGAACCTGACGGGGCAGCGGGCGCTTTGTGACGCGCGAGGCAAGGTCGTGAGGCGCATGTCCGTCACCGGACATCGTGGCGGATCCGCATCGTGGCGGGTGTCCGGGGGATCGAGGTCTTTGACGCATCGCCATTCTTCTCGTAGTGATGGCATCGCGCATGGCGTTCTTTGGCGAACACGCGCGGCGGAGCGTCGATCGCGTCCGCGGGTTGTGATGTCGCGCGATGGCGGAAATCGAGATGGCGGATCGATATCCGTCGCCATCGCGCGCATCGGGTCTCCAACGATGAGACGCCCCCGGCGCAGAATGCTCTTCGCCCGGCGGACGCGTTGCCGGAGCGGTGATTCCTCATCAGAAAAGGAGCTTTCATGAAGCGTATGTGCCTCGCCGTCCTCGCGGCGTTGCTGTTCTCCGGTTCCGCTTCCGCCGCCGGGTGGCAGTCGCTCGGGCGTGTCAACGCCCTGACCGCCACGCCCGATCCCGTGCTGTGCCAGCAGCGCGTGATCAATCACTACTGGAGCTCCAAGCCGACGTACTATCCGACGGCGGTCAACGTCTACTGGACCAACAACATCCAGTTCGTGTTCGATCTCGACGTCAGCGCGCTGAGCAAGCTCGTCAGCAATTCGCCGTCCAACTCGCGGTTCCCGACCGCCGTCACCGCCTACAACGCCCAGGCCGGCGCCAAGAGTCTCTACGGCACGGTGTCGGTGGGCCAGTACCCGGGCGTGGGCATCAATGCCTCGTACGTCGATGCCAGCGGCCTGGTGCAGGGTCTGGGCTGGAGCGTGGTCGCGTCCGAGCTGCAGTACTACGAAGTGCAGCAGTTCTGCCCGCAGTAATCCATCCGGCGAACGTTCTCTCGCCCTTCCCATGGGCTCCGGGCACCGCATCGCGGTGCCCGGGTTCGTCTGCGTTCGGCGTCTGCGTTCGGCGGGGGCGGGTGCCCGGTCGGCCCGGTGCGCTTGGCGTGGCATCGGACGCATGCGGCGCGATGCCGGTCGTGTTCGTGCATGCGAGAATGCGCCACTTCCGAGCGACTGGATCCCGAAATATGCGCGATGTCCTGCGGCGGTTCGCCCCGACGATGGTCTTTCTTCTGGTCATGGTGTCGATCGGTGATGCCGATGCCCGCAAGCTGGACTATGCGATGCCCCCGGTGCCCGCGATCACCGACGCGCTGACGTTCAAGGTGGCGCCGCCCGTGCCGACCGATGCCGCGACGGCAGGCGAGACGCCCAAACGCGGTCTGGCTGTCGTCGCCAATGCGCTGTATCTCGACGAAGAACGCCGCATGTCCTATCGCCAGGACTTCGGCGGCGGCGGTGTCGCCACCGGTCTGCTGCTCGGTCCGCTCGGCGTGGCCGCGAACGCGAAGGCGATCCAGAACGCGAATGAGCGCGAATCGGCGGCGCTGCGCGGGAAATTGCCGTTCACTCCCGGCGATCTGCTGGGCCGGGCGCTGACGGCGCGGCCTGCCGGAGCGGGTGCCGGGAGCGGGGTCGCCACCGTCGAGGCCGAACTCGTGCCGAGCCTGTTCGTCACCCGCGATGCCAACGAGCGCCTGATCTTCTGGGCGATCGTGGATGTGTCGATCGGCGAATGGCATGGTCGCTACAGCGCGCTGATGCCGGGTCGCGTGCCGCTCGCCGACGCCACGCAGGGCCTGTCCGGCGATCCGCTTCGCGATCTCGAAGCGGGATTGCAGGGCGCGTATGCGACCGCCCTCGACGTCATGACATCGGACATCGCCGGCCAGCTCTCCGGGTTCTCGAAACAGCGCGCGAAGATCGAAGCGCTGTCGCCGCGATTCGCCGCGATGGTGAAGTACGACCACGTCCTGCGGACCGAGGAACGGGTGATCGTGCGTGCGCTCGCGCCGGGCAAGTACATCGCCCAGGGACTGGGCTTCATCGGCGTGTTGATCGTGCCGGCACCCGAAGCGAAGTTCGGGCCATGATTCCCGTCCGTCGTTGCGGGATCCTGTCGCGTCTGGCGGTGCTGGCGGCCCTGCTGGTGGCGTCCGTGACGTCCGTGGCGTTCGCCGCCGGCAGCATCGATCCGAAGCGGCTGGAGCGGGTCGATCCGCCGACGCACTGGGCCATCGACACGGCCTGGACCTACGCGGTCGTTGTGCGGCGCACGCCGACGCGTTACACGGTGCCGGCGGGCATCTACACCGCCGAGTACAGGGGCAAGGACGGCGTGTTCCTGCGTGGCCCGGACAAATGCGTCGAGATCCGGCTGGATTTCGGTGGGTCGCAGCCGCCGATCGTGATGCGCCGGAATGGCGGCATCGTGCTTTCGGACGCCGGCGCGCGGATCTATTTCTATCGCGAGTCGGATGGCCCGGGCCCGTCGGCGGATGCGCAGATGCTGCAGCCGGGCGCCAGCGTGGCCGTGCCCGGCGCATCGCCCGCCGTGTCCGGCGTCGGGTCGGTGCTCGGGGCCGGGATCGTCAACGCGATCATCATGGCCGGCATGGGCCACATCCATTTTCCGAAGGATGCGAAGCCCGATCCGGCGCTCAAGGCACTGCTGCGTCCGGTCGAGGTCGCGGCACCCGCCCCGCCGACGCAGGATCCGCCACCGCAGCCCGAGGCGTCGCCGCCGTCGGCACCTTGACCGGTTGACGCCGGATGCGCGCTGACAATCCATGCTGGCCATCCGCGCTGGCAATCCGTCCGGACCGACGCTAGCCTTGCCGGCGATCGTCATCGAGGTCCGCGCATTCCATGAAATTCCGATGCATCGTGCCGGCGCTCGCCGGGTGTCTGGCGGCGACCGCCGCCATCGCGCAGACCGCACCGGTCGACCCGCCCGCACCTCCTGTGTCCGCACAGGCCGAAGTACCGGTGCAGGCGGACACGCCCGCGTCGGCGGATGACGAGAAGTCCTACCTCATCGATCCGAGCGGGCCGATCGCGCGTTGCGCGATCAAACCGTATCTGCGCTGCCTGAAACGCGACCAGGCCGAATGCGAAACCGCCACCCGCACCGCCGCCGATCTGGCGAATGCGGAGATCGAGATCGATGCGGCGAAGCGTTCCGCCGAAGAGCGGGACGGCCCGTTCTTCGAGGGGCTCGCGATCGGCATCTTCCTGCGCCACATGGACCGGCAGATGGACGGACGGTTCATCCAGTGCATGCACAAGGCGAAGTGACGCGTCCACGCATGTCGCCGGACTCCGCCCTCGTCGCGATCAGACTCCTGCATACGATCGTCTGGGCGTTCTTCGTCGCCTGCATCCTCGCCGTGCCGATCGCGGCCCATCGCGGCGCGTTCGCCATCGCGGCCGGCGCGGCGCTGATGGTGATGATCGAAGTGCTGGTGCTGCTGCTCAATCGCTGGCGTTGTCCGCTGACCGGCGTGGCCGCGCGCTATACCGACGAGCGCCGGGACAATTTCGACATCTATCTGCCGCTGTGGCTGGCGCGGCACAACAAGACCGTGTTCGGCGGGTTGTTCGTGGCCGGGCTGGGGTACGCGCTCCATGCGTGGTGGCGAACGATCGGCTGACTCGATGGAGATCCATGATGCTGCGTTTTGAAGCGCCGGCCCTGCGCCCGGACCCGGATCGTCACCCCTTTTTCGATGGCATGGACGAGGAGCAGGCGCGCCTGCACTTCGTCTGCGCGGCCTGCGGCGCGGACAACGATGCATCGCTGATGCGATTCGTTTCTTCGGCATCGGCGTGGTTCCGAGCGCTGGGCGACACGGACCGTCAGCGCATCGTGCGCCTGTTCGACTGTCCGCTCGGCGAGTTCGACGGCAGGGCGACGGTCGTCGCGCATGACGAGGGTTCGCCGTATTTCGCGACGATCGCCTGCGAGACCTGCGACCGCCGGCATCTGCTCTACGTGGGGTTCGGTGAAGTCCAGCCGATGCGTTATCGCGCCTGCCTCCACGGCATGGCCCTGCTGGCGGCGGACGATGCGCCGGAATCGCCGCTGGCGCCGGCGCTCTCGTTCGCGCTGCCCTTCGACAGCGGCCGCGTGCTGCTGGCGTTCGCGGATGGCCAGCGGCGGCTGACCCCGGTGTTGTGCGGCGGATCGGCGTTGCGCCGTTTCGGCGCATCCACGCTCGGCATCGCCTGGGGAGTGCGCAGCGGTCGCCATGTCGACGCGCTGTTCACGGTATCGACGCCGTTGCCGCAGGCGTCGATGCCCGGAGTCGAACTGCATCTGGGGCGACGCGATCTCGCGCCGAGCGCCCTGCATCCGTCGTATCACGAATGCGGTTTCGTGCTGCAGCCGTTCGCGGCGTCCCCGTTCGTGCTCTACGAAGCGATCGGCGGCGGTGTCGCGGGCGGTGGTGGTCAGGCCGCGTTCGGACTGGCCACGCTGCGCGCGCTGCCGACCTGGCGCGACGAGCTTCGGGATGTGGGCTGCGACTGGGCCGTCGCGAGGCTGGAAGACGTCGCCGACGATGCGGCGGCCATCCGCGCGCTCGTCGCGGCGCAGGTCGCGCGCACCGGACCGTTGCGCGATCCCTTCCCCGGTGCCTACCCCGATGGTGCGCCGACCGTGGTCGTGACGCCCGCACAGGCGGCCGGGCGCGGGCCCGAACCGGCGCCGGCGCCAGAGCCCACGGAAGAACCCGAGCGCGGCTGGTTCGCCGCGCCCGGCGAGCTGCCGCTGTATTTCATTTCCGGCGCGACGAAGCCGGCGGCGCTGGCGGAGGACATCGCCGCCGTCGTCGAATGCATGCACGAGCGTCGCGATGTCGACGGTGTCAACGACGGTACGACGAACACAGATGCGGTCTTGTTCATCAGCGACGGCACGCAGTACAAGCTGTACGCGTACCGGTACGACCCCGACAGCGGGACCTCGCCGGGCGAATGGCGCTACACCATCGTGCTGCGTCATCTGCTCGATGACGATGCGTTTGATTCCTGCGATCTCGAAGGGCTGTGCCACGACGCCGTCGATCACTACGTCGGACATCTGGCGCCGGAATCGCAGCGCATCTTCTTCCGTTACGAGTACGACGACGGGATCCGTGCGATCGAACGCTTCGAGTGGTGAGCGCGCGTGCGGCGAGGCCGTTCAGAGCAGTCGTTGCGTGATCGCCTTCAGCACCGCATGGGTGCGGTCCCGGCAATCCAGTTTCAGCAGCAGTTCGGAGATGTAGTTCTTCACCGTGCCTTCGGACAGATGCAGGCTGCGACCGATTTCCTTGTTGGAATAGCCGCCGGCGACGAGTCGCAGGATCGAGCGTTCGCGTTCAGTCAGGCGAACGTCGGCATCGCCGGTGTCGGCGGGCCAGGCCGCGCGCACCGGTCCCAGACTGACCGGCTGCAGCAGCGTTTCGCCGGCTGCGACGCGGCGGATCGCGGTGCTGAGATCCTCGGGCGACGCATCCTTGAGCAGGAACCCCTGCGCGCCGACTTCGACCGCGCGCATCATCAGGTCCGGATCGTCGAAGGTGGTGAGCAGGATCACCGGCGTGGCATCGCCGCGTTCGCGCAGGGTCCGGATCAGGCCGATGCCGCCGAGCCCGGGCATGCGGATGTCGCTGACGATCAGATCCACCGGACGCTGCGGCAACGCCGCGAGCAGACGCTCGGCGTCGCTGGATTCCAGCGCGATGGCAAATCCGAGGTCCGCCAGCAGGCTCGACAGCCCGCGCAGCACCAGCGCCTGGTCGTCGCACAAGGCGATGCGGATGGCGCGCGCGTCTTGATTCATGCGCCGGTCTCCGCCGCGGGAATCCGGGCATGCACGCGCAATCCACGCGGCGGTGTCGGTTCCAGCACGAGGGTGCCGCCGATCGCCGCCAGCCGTTCGCGCATGCCGGTGAGGCCGTGGCCGGGCGCGACCCGCGCCGGTGCGGCGCCGTCGTTGTCGATGGTGAGTTCGAGCGCGCCGTCGCGGCGGCACAGATGCACGTCGATGCGCGTGGCGCGACCGTGGCGCAGCGCATTGGTGATCGCTTCCTGGGTGCTGCGCAGCACCGCTTCGGCGTGATCGACATCGTCGACGCGCAGACCGGCCTCCACATCGATCTCGATCCGCGTGCCCGGCACCGGAAGCGCCAAGGCTTCAAGCGCGGCGCGCAGATCGAGGCCGTCGTGCACGCGCAGCGTGGACACGACCTGGCGGATCTGGCCGAGCAGTTCGTCGGCGAGCATCGCCGAGACGCGCAGTTCTTCGCGTTCGGCCAGCGCCGGATCGCGGGCGAGCCGGGCGAGATTGAGCTTGAGCGCGGTCAGGCTGTGACCGGCGACGTCGTGGAGTTCGCGCGACAGCTTCAGGCGTTCGCCGGTGCGCGCGGATTCTTCCAGCAGACGGCGTGTCGCCAGCAGTTCGGCGTTGACCCGGGACAGGTGCTCACGGGCGCGTTCGCGGCTGATCGCGTAATGGCCGGTGAGCGCGGCGAAGACCTGGAAGCCGACGATCGAGGTCAGCGAGAGCGCCACGGTGCGCAGCGAGAAGCCGCTGCCGACCCAGATCCAGGCGATGGCGGCATTGACCGCGACCAGATAGGCGATGGCCAGCCGCTGCGGCAGGATCGCGACGATCTGCACGGCGACGATGATCAGCAGGACCGGGGTCTGCCCGCCGCGCAGGCACCACTCGGCGGCCACCACGAGCACGCCCTGCACGCAGCCCAGCGCGACGGTGCGCGGCGTGGGTTCGTTGCCGGAGGCGCTGGCGCAGACGACGAAACACCCGAGAAACACGAGCAGGAAGCCCAACCCGACCCATTCCACCGGATCGCCGGTACGCAGCGCGTCCGGGTCGAGCACCGCCAGGCTGACCACCAGCCAGGTCACGTACGCGGCGATGTTCAGCGGTTGGAACATGCGCTGCAGCAGCGTGCCTTCGTGCGGCTGCAGGCAGGCCGGGACGTGCGGGTCGACGGGGTCGGGGCGGGGATTCGACATGGCGGCAGCATGGCAGCCGCGCGACGCGCGGGGAAGGCGCGGTACGCAGGAAGTGACTTTTCTCACCCCCCGCGGGTGACCTCGGGCAGGTGGGCCCGATGGCCCGCGCGCCGGAGACTGTGCGCCTCTTCCCGGAGTGATGCCATGGAATCCGCCTACTCGTCCCTGTTGCTCGTCCACGGCCTCTGCGGCCTCGTCGCCCTGGTCACGTTCTGGATCGCGGCCTTCGCGAAGAAAGGCTCGCCGCTGCATCTGCGGGTGGGCAAGACCTACATGCTCGCGATGATCGGCATCGTCGTCAGCGCGCTGCCGATGGCGGCGATCATCGCCGGACGCGGCAAACCCGGCATCGCGACCTTCCTCGTCTATCTCGTGGTGATCACCGCGACCGGGATGTGGCTGGGCTGGCGCGCGGTGAAGCGCAAGCGCGACCAGGCGGCGTTCCGCGACCGCGCCTATCTCGTGGTCGCGCTGCTGAACCTGCTGGCCTCGGCGGTGGTGTTCGCGATTGGCCTGCGGATGTCGCAGACGCTGCTGATGGGGTTCAGCGCGGTCGGCGCGATCACCGGCGTGCAGATGCTGATGCGTCGCGCGAAGCCTTTGCTGTCGGCGCGCTGGTGGCTGAAGGAGCACTTCGGCGCGATGATCGGCTGCGGTGTCGCCACCCACATCGCGTTCCTGGCGATCGGTCTGGACCGGATCATCCGCGCGGTCGGCATCGATCCGCCGTCGTGGTACCACCTGATCGCCTGGTTCCTGCCGCTGACCCTGTCGGTCTTCGTCGGCATCTGGCTCAACCGCAAGTACATGCCGGTGGCCAGCGCCGGCGCCGCGGTGGCGAGCCGCGCCTGAATCCGGGACGGGGCGGAAGCCGGCGACGGCCACGTATCATGACGGTCCCCGAACGCCGAGTCTGGTGCGCCGTCCCCGATGTCAACGCCGATCGTCATCACCGGTGCGCGCGCGCCCGTCGCGGTCGATCTGGCGCGGGCGTTCGCCGCGGCCGGGGACGCCGTGCTGCTGGCGGATTCTGTCGCCGCCCGCGGCGCGCGCTGGTCGCGGGTCGGTCGCGGCCGCTGTCTGCGCCTGCCGGCGCCGCGCGACGATGCGGTCGCCTATCGCGCCGCGTTGCAGGCGCTGATCGCGACGCATCGCCCGGCGTTGATCGTGCCGACCTGCGAGGAAGTCTTCCACGTCGCCGCGGCCGCCGCGGTCTGCGGCTTCGCCGATCGCGTGTTCGCACTGCCGCCGGCGTTGTTGCGCACGCTGCATTCCAAGATCGAATTTCCGGCGTTCGCGCGCGCGCTCGGGATCGCCGCACCGCAGACCTGGGCGGTCGCGGATCGCGAGGACTGCGCTGCGCTGCTGCTGCCGCCGGAAGCGCTGGTGTTCAAGCCGGAGTTCTCGCGCTTCGGGACGTCCACGCTGATCCGGCCGTCGCCGTCGACCCTGCGTCGCATCGATGTCACGCCCGACCGGCGCTGGGCGGCGCAGCGTCACGTCGAGGGCGAGGAGATCTGCCTGTGGACCGCGGCGCGCGAGGGGCGCATCGTCGCCAGCGCCGCGTATCGGCCGCGCTGGCGTCTCGGCCATGCGGCGGCCTACGCCTTCGAGACCGTCGAATGTCCGCAGGCGCTGGCGATGGCGCGCACGATCGCGATGGCGACCGGCGTCAGCGGGCAGCTGAGTTTCGATGTCGTGCTCACGCCGGACGGTGCGGCGGTGCCGATCGAATGCAACCCGCGCGCGGTCAGCGGCGTGCATCTGTTCGACGGCGATCCGGCGCTCGCCGATGCGCTGCTCGGTCGCGGACCGCCGGTGCATGCGCCGGCGCGTCTGCGGCATCTCGCCCCGGCGATGTGGATGTTCGGTCTGCCGCAGGCCCTGCGCGAAGCGCGTCTGCGCGGATTCATGCAGGATCTGCGGCGCGGTCGCGATGCCCTGACCCGTCCCGGTGATCGCCTGCCCGCGATCGGCGCCCTGATCGACACGCTGGGCTATGCGCTGCATGGCGGCGCGACCCGCGGATCGACCGCCGACATCGAATGGAACGGAGAACCGCTGACGTGACCGTGCGGGTGTTCGATCCGGAGCATGCGCACGTTCTGCCCGCCGATGCCTGGCCCGCCGGTCGCGAGGCCGAACGCGCCTACATCGCGGGCATCGCCGCTGCCGGCGTCGACACCATGATCGCGAACGTGCGCACCCGCTGGCTGGCGCTGCGTTGCGACGACCGCGTGTTCCCGCTGACCGTCAACGACGACGAGTACGGCGACAGCTACGTCACCCAGCCGCACAGCGCCTATGTCCTCTACGGACGCGAGGAACTGGACCTGGTCGACACCGGTCGCCTGCGTCCGGTGCTGTCGGCGGCCATAGGCGGTTTCGATCGCCTGCTGCGTACGGCCGCGCTCAATCGCATCGTGCACGTCGACAACTGGCTGCTGTCGACCAATCTGCACGGAGATTGGCGCGGCGAAGACCTGCCGGCGATGCGCGCGCATCTCGTCGAACGGTTCCCGCGCCATTTCGTCGCGATCCGATCGCTGGACGCGTGGTCCGGCGCCGCGCTGATCGATGCACTGCGCGCCGACGGCTGGTGGCTGCTGCCCAGCCGCCGGATCTGGGTCGTCGACGATCTTGTCCGCGACTGGGCCCCGCGCACCAGCGTGCGCAACGATGTCAAGAAACTGCGCGCGAGCGGGCTTCGGGTCGAGGACCTCGTGCGCATGGATGCCGACGATGCGCAGCGCATCGCCGAGCTGTATCGGCAGTTGTATCTCGACAAGTATTCCGCGCTGAATCCGGCCTTCACCGCGGCCTGGGTGCGCATGACCCACGCCGCGGGCATCCTCCGCTATCGCGTCGCACGCGCCGACGATGGCCGGATCATGGCGGTCGGCGGCCTGTTCGCGCGCGACCGCATCGGTACCGCGCCGGTCGTCGGCTACGACACCGCCGCACCGCGCGCGCTGGGGCTGTACGGCATCGCGTCGCTGCTCGCGCGCGGGCTGGCGCTGGATGACGGATTGCGCTTCAACGGCTCGGCGGGCGCGGGCGATTTCAAGCGCGCCCGCGGCGCGCGGCCGGTCGTCGAATACACCGCGCTGTACACGACGCATCTGCCCGCGCATCGTCGGATGGCGGTGCGCGCGCTGGACGCCGTGCTGCGCAGCGTGGTGTTTCCGATGATGGCGCGGCGCGGACTCTGAATCGCGAAGCGTGAAGCGCCGCGCCGCGGCAGGGCCGGCGCGCAGCGCTCACAGCCGTGGCCGTTGCCAGGCGATGAACTCGTCCAGCGCTTCGGCCAGCGTCTGCGAGGGCGGGCCGAGCACGGCGCGCGCCCGCGTGGTGTCGAAGGTGCGGCTGTAGGTCAATGCGTCGATGCCGAATCGCGTCACCGGCGGTTCGCCGCGCAGCGGCAGCAGCGACCAGGCGAGCTCGGCGGCATGGGCGGCGAGTCGCGCGGCGCGATGGGACACGACGCGTGTCGGCGGCGGCAGATCGAGCCGGCGGAACACGTCGGCGATGAAGTCCTGCATGACCACCGGTTCGCCGTGGCTGAGGTTGAACGCACCGATCGCATCCCCACGCTGCGCCGCCCGCAGGATGTAATCGGCGAGCGTGTCGACGCCGATCAGATCGCCCAGCGCCGGAGGCCCCGCGCGCACGATCCGCGGCAGCTTTCCGCGCTTCGCGGCGGCCAGCAGCCGCGGGAACAGCACCGTATCGCCCGGGCCGAACACCGCGCGCGGCCGCAGGATCGTCCATGGGCCCGGATACTCGCGCACCAGCGCTTCGGCGGCGGCCTTGGTCTCGGCATAGGTGTTCGCGAACCCGGGGCCGACCGGATCGTCCTCGCGGA
Source organism: Lysobacteraceae bacterium (assembly GCA_041919915.1). Taxonomy (GTDB): domain Bacteria; phylum Pseudomonadota; class Gammaproteobacteria; order Xanthomonadales; family Xanthomonadaceae; genus Lysobacter_I. Next base: position 351,506 of record JAYRSY010000002.1, on the reverse strand, counting down.
TCCCGAGTTGATCGCAGGGCCGGTACTGCACCGCGCCCGACGAGATATGCACCAGTTTCGGCGTGCCGTGCGCACGGCACCAGTCGATCACGTTGCGGGTGGCTTCGACGTTGTGGCGCAGATAGTCGCGCCGCGGCGCGAACGGCGACGACAGCGCCGCGGCGTGGATCACGACATCGGCATCGAAGTCCAGGGTGAAGGGGCGCGACAGATCGATTGCATGGCAGTCGGGATCGGACAGCGTACGCCGTGCGACACCGCGCAGCGTCAGCCCGGGGACATCGCGGAAGCGCTGGAAAAACCGTCCGCCGACGAAGCCGGAAACGCCGGTGACCAGGATCTTCACGGCGTTCCCCGCACCGTGTCGGGCAATCGCGCGTAGCTGTCCGCGCAATGCGACGGCAGCACGCAGCCGCCATCGCCGAGCGCATCGAGCGTGCGGCGCAGTCGCATCAGCGTCGCGCGCTGCGCGGCCCAATCGTCGGCGAGCAGTCGCACCGGCCAGGCCGAGGCGCGGGCATCGCGGCCCTGTCCGTCGCGGCCGCCGTCGATTCGCCAGGTCGCATCGCCCGCCAGCAGATACTCGCGATCGTCCTCGTGGCGCAGCAGCAGGCCGTGATGTCCGCGCGCATGTCCGGGCAGTGGCACGACCCGCAGGCTGCCGTCGCCGAGCAGATCGAAGCCGTCGCCCAGCGCGCGCCAGGCGTGCGGCAGCGCGCTGCGCGGCAACGCCTCGATTGCGATCGCGCGCGCATCGAAATCGTCCGGCAGCAACGCGGCGAGCGTCGCCTTGCGCAGCCGCGCGATCCGCCCGCTGTCGCGCGCGAAGCGCAGCGCGGCATCGGCGCACCAGATCCTCGCCCGCGGCAGATCGCGCAGCCCAGCGATGTGATCCGCATGCAGATGCGAGGCGAACACGCCGCGGATCTCGTGCAGGGCCAGTCCGTGCCGCGCCAGTTGCGGCTGCAGGCATTCGTTTTCGGGCAGGGTGACCGGCGTGGTCCAGCGGTAGATCCGCTCCGGCAGGCCATCGGTCGCGCGCAGGAAATGCGCGGAATACCCGGTGTCGAACAGCAGCGCACCGGCATCGGGATGGCGGATCAGCCCGACCAGCGCCGGAAAAACCCCGGTCCGCCACGCACCGCCGCGGATCGCCAGACATTCGGGATGCGTGCAATGACCGACGCGCAGCACGGTCAGCGCGACGCGCGGGAAGTGCCCGGCGGGTGCGGGATTCACAGCCGCAGCACCGCGCCGCCCAGGGTGACGCCGGCCGCGGTGCCGATCAGCAGCGCGGTATCGCCGGACCGCAGGCGACCCGACGAACGCGCGTGATGCAGCGCGCTCGGCAGCGATGCGGAGACCTGATTGCCGTGATCGGCGAAGATGTCCTCGACCCGATCGCGCGACACGCCGAGACGTTTGAAGATGTGCTGCATGCCGAGTCGCGAGGCCTGATGCGGTACCACGCGGTCGATCGCATCGAGTCCGACGCCGGCTTCGTCCAGCAGTTCGTCGACGAAGCGGTCGAAGTGTTCCGCCGCGGAGCGGTACAGGCGCTTGCCGTCCATGCGGAACGTCGACACCGCGCGGTAATCGCCGTCATGTCGCGACGGCGGCAGTCGTGAACCGCAGCCGGGGATCTCGCAGGCGTGCGCGGCTTCGGACCAGGTCTCGAAGCGCACCGCGAGCAGACCCGCGTTGTTCTGCGCATCGGACGAGGCTTCTTCGGTGTCACCTGCAAGAATCGCGGCCGCGGCACCGTCGCCGAAGAGGCCGTAGCTGTCGGGGTCGCCCGGATCGAGCGCGCGCGATGCGAGATCGCAGGAGGTCAGCAGGATGCGACGGTAGCGGCCGCCGGCGATCAGCGACGCGGCCAGATCCAGCGCCATCAGGAAGCCGAGACAACTGGCGCCGACATCGAACGCGGGGATCCGCGCGAGCCCGAGTTCTCGATGCAGCAGCGCGGCATCGCAGGGCATGGCCTGGTCGGGGCTGGCGTTCGCGCAGATCACGGCGTCGAGCGCGGTGATGTCGAGGCCGGCTGTCCGCAGCGCGGCGCGTGCGGCTTCGGCGGAGACTTCGGCGGCGTTGCGCACCGGCTCCACGCCGCGACGGGCGACGCCGGTACGCGCCTCGATCGTGCCCGGCGGCAGGCCGAGGCGCGCGTCGAGTTCGGCGCTGGCGACCACCCGCTGCGGCACGGAGACGCCGGTCGCGAGAATGCGCAGCGGACGGGAAGAGATCGACATCGTGAACGGAGGTGCGGGCGCCGATGGCGGGTGCGCGCACTGTAGCGCGTCGTGCCGGTCGGGGCGCGTTCGCGGCACCGTCCGCGCGACCGGTCGCGCGCGGCGATACCGCGAGGCGATGCCGCCGCGACTCAGCTGTTGCCGTTGAACAACTCGCGGCCGATCAGCATGCGCCGGATTTCGTTTGTGCCGGCGCCGATCGCGTAGAGCTTGGCGTCGCGCAGGATGCGGCCGGTCGGATACTCGTTGATGTAGCCGTTGCCGCCGAGCGTCTGGATCGCTTCGAGCGCCACGTTCACCGCCGCGTCGGAGGCGTGGAGCAGACAGCTCGCCGCGTCGATGCGGCTCTTGTGGCCGGCGTCGTAGTCGCGCGCGACCTGGTAGGCGAACGCGCGGCTCGACTGCAGCGCGGTGTACATGTCGGCGATCTTCGCCTGCATGATGCCGAAGGTGCCGATGGCCTGGCCGAACTGGCGGCGCTCGCGCACGTAGGGCAGGGCGATGTCCAGCGCCGACTGCATCAGGCCCAGCGGCCCGCCACTGAGCACCAGACGTTCGGTGTTCAGGCCGCTCATCAGCACCTTCACGCCGTTGTTCACGTCGCCCAGCACGTTCTCCGCCGGGATCTCGCAATTTTCGAACACCAGTTCGCAGGTGTTGCTGCCGCGCATGCCCAGCTTGTCGAGCTTCTGCGCGGTGCGGAAACCGGGCATGCCGCGCTCGATGATGAACGCGGTCATGCACTTCGAGCCGAGCTCGCGACTGGCGGTGCGCATGTAGACGATCAGCACGTCGGCTTCGGGGCCGTTGGTGATCCACATCTTGTTGCCGTTGGCGATCCAGCGGTCGCCCTTCAGTTCGGCGCGGCAGCCCATCGAGCCGACCACGTCCGAACCCGCGCCCGGTTCGCTCATCGCCAGCGCGCCCTTCCACTCGCCGCTGCACAGCTTCGGCAGGTACTTGTTGCGCTGCGCTTCGTTGCCGTTGGCGTGGAGATTGTTGACGCAGAGATTCGAATGCGCGCCGTAGCTCAGGCCGACCGATCCGGAGGCGCGGGAAATCTCCTCCATCGCGACCAGATGGGCGAGGTAGCCCATCTCGCTGCCGCCGTAGGCGCCCGGCACGGTGATGCCGAGCAGCCCCAGCTCGCCGAGCTTCGGCCAAAGATCCTGCGGGAACGCATTCTCTTCGTCGATCCGCGCCGCGCGCGGCGCGATCTCCGTCTCCGCGAACCGGCGGACCGCCTCGCGCAGCGCATCGATCTCTTCACCCAACGGAAACGGACGCATCACGACCTCGTTCGAAAGTGCGGATAGCCCCCCTTGAGTCAAGGGGGGCGCCGCGTGAGCGGCGGGGGATGTGGAAGTGAAGCATGGGGCCCAAGGTTTGCGCAGCGAACCTTGGGTGATTCTCCGCGGAGCGGAGAATCAATGCCCGCGCATGCGACCCAGGAAACGCGGCGCAGTGCGGCCCATCGGCAGTTTCAGCTTGCCGATCGCCGAAATGCGCTCTTCCGCCAGACGGTCGGCGGCGCGGTAGGTCGGGATGCCGTCGCGATCGGAAATCTCGTAGATGCGCGCGAGGTTGTGGTAGATCGTGCGCATCATCCGCATCGCGCGCTCGCGGTTGTAACCGTCGATCTCCAGCGACACGTTCATCACGCCGCCCGCGTTCACCGCGTAATCCGGCGCGTAGACGATGCCGCGCTTCATCACTTCGTCGCCGATCGCGTTGTTGGCCAGCTGGTTGTTGGCGGCGCCGCAGATGATCTTGGCCTTCAGGCGCGGCAGGGTCTGTTCGTTGACGGTGCCACCCAGCGCGCACGGTGAGTACACGTCGGCGGGCACGTCGTAGATCTCGTCCGGGGCCACCGCTTCGGCGCCGTACTCTTCGACCGCGCGCTCGACCAGCTCCTTGTTGATGTCGGTGACGAAGATCTTCGCGCCGCGTTCCTTCAGCAGTTTCACGAACTCCATGCCGACGTGGCCGAGGCCCTGCACCGCGTAGCTGTGGCGACCGACTTCCTCGTCGCCGTACTTCTTGTTGAGCGTCGCCATCAGGCCCTGCAGCGTGCCGTAGGCGGTGAACGGCGAGGGATCGCCCGAGCCGCCGTGCACCTGATGCACGCCGGTGACGTATTCGGTCTCGCGATACACGTATTCCATGTCGTTGACGTCGATGCCGACGTCCTCGGCGGTGATGTAGCGGCCGCCCAGCGAATCGACGAACTTGCCGAACGCGCGGAACAGGGCTTCGGACTTGTCCTTCGACGGATCGCCGATGATCACCGCCTTGCCGCCGCCGATGTTCAGGCCGGCGACCGCGTTCTTGTAGGTCATGCCGCGCGAGAGACGCAGCACGTCGTTCAGCGCGTCCTGCTCGGTCTTGTACGGCCACATCCGCAGACCGCCGAGGGCCGGACCGAGCACGGTGTTGTGGATCGCGATGATGGCCTTCAGGCCCGCGTCCTTGTTGTGACAGAACACGACCTGCTCATGGCCGTTGTTTTCGATGTGTTCGAAGATCATCGGAAGCTCCAGTGCGCCGGCGTCGGTGGGTTCCGATACGCCGAGGTATGTTGCAAGTCGTTGAATTCTTTGATGTCAGCGGCTTGATGAGGCAGCCGTCGCCGGCCGCAGGCGCGCAAGTGTAATGCAATCGAATACAGCCGGCCCGTCCCGTCCGTCCGGGTGCCGGATCGGGCAATCCGCCCGCTTTCCGGCCGCTCGCGGGGCGTGTTTCCTGCAACCGTTTCCAACGCGTGCGTTGTCGATGCGATCACTGTCGATGCCGTCGTGTTCGCGGATCAAGTCTGTCGGTGGCGTCGATGTCCGCCGGGCGCGCGATGTCGCATCGGGCCATGTGCTGCCATGGCGACGCGCCGATGGCCGCGCGGTTCCACCCCGGCAGCGGTTCAATAGAAACGATAGCGGCCCTGGCGGATCCACAGTGTCGCCAGCCATTTCTCGCCCGATACCACCGGTGTTCCGGCGTGCAGCGAGTCCGGATCCGGGCGGCCATCCGGCAACAGATTGTCGAAGATCACCGCGCGACCCGGCAGCGGATCGACGCGCAGATCGGGCACCGGGAATTCGGTGGCGCCACCGGCGTCGACCGCATTGAGATAGACGATGACGGTGCGCACGCGATTGCCGGCGTGCGGACGATCCATCTCCAGCGTGCCCGGCGGCAGATAATCGCGATGCGGACGGTACTGCTGTCCGGGTTCGTAGTGCAGCACGGTCAATTGTTCGGCGTTGGGCAGGTCGATGCCCGCCGCTGCCGCCATCCGCAGTTGCGCCACGCGCAGCGCGCCGCTTTCCATCAGCGGATCGAAACAGGCTTCGCTGCTGGTGCGCACCGGCAGCGTGTACGGCACGCCGGTCACCGGATCGGCGGTCTGCGAGGGATGCAGATACGGTCCCGCACTGGCGATGTACAGCCGGCATTCGTCGGCCGAGAACAGGCGATCGATCACCGACACCTTCGGCAACGCGCTCAGCGTCCGCACCTGCGGCCGATGCAGCGCGTCCTCGATCGCGAGCTGGCGCGGCGGGCCGTCGGGTCCGGGCGGCGGCAGGGTGAAATCGGGCAGCCGCCGCACGCCGTTCGCGGACAACTGCGTCCACAGATCGGCGGCGGTGTCCGGCTGCGCCTCGCAGCCTTCGCCGTGCGCCAGACGTTCGGCCAGCAGCGCGGCGGCGATCGCGCTGCCGCGCGCCGCGGCGCGCTCCAGCAGTTGCAGGCACAGTGTCTGATCCTCGGGATGCGGTTTGCGCCCGAAGTGGATCGCCGCGGTCAGCAGCGCCGGAGGAAATTCCGCCTGCACCGCGCGATGCAGGCGCTCATTGATGCGTCCGTCGCGCGGCAGCACCGTGCCGCCCAGCGCGATCTGCATCAGCAGTTCGCTCGCCGCCGGATGTCCTGCGCGTTCCGCGCGCAGCAGCCATTCGCTCGCGGCCTGCGGTGCCGGCGCGCCGACGATGCCGTACAGCCGCATCCGCGCGATCTCGATCTGCGCCAGCGGATGCCCGGCCTCGGCCGCGCGCAGGTACCACGCGTACGCGTCGGTCATGCGCTGCGCATCGACCAGCGCCAGACCGAAACGGAAGGCGTCCTCGGTCGTGCCGTGTTCGGCGGCGGCCTGCAGGGTCTCGAGCGTGGGTTGCGCGTTCACGATGGCGGTTCTCAGAGTTGGGATTCCAGCGGCAGCCACGACACGACGTGCGCGCTGAAACGTTGCCAGCGGCCGGTATCGGGCTCGCGGTCGAGCAGTCGCGGCGGTGTCGCCGCGCGATCCAGCCAGCGCACGCCGCCGTCGCGGGCATGCATCCAGTAGCTCAGTTCCGGGCCGGACAGGCGCGCGTATTCGTCGCGCACCGCGCGCGCCAGCGCGGGATCGTCGAACATCACGCCCATCTCGGTGTTGAGATAGGCCGAACGCGCGTCGAGATTGAACGAGCCGATGAAACCGCGCGCATCGTCGACGCTGTAGGCCTTGGTGTGCAGGCTGGCGCCGCTGCTGCCGAACAGGCTGCTGTCCGGATGCCCCTGCGCGCGCAGCTCGTACACGCGCACGCCGCCGCGCAGCAGATCGTCGCGATACGGCCGGTACGCGCCGTAGACCGCGGCCACGTCGTTCGCGGCCAGCGAATTGGTCACCACGCCGACGGTCAGACCCTTGTCGACCAGTCCGGTCATCGCGGTGGTCACCTCCGGTCCCGGCACGAAATACGGCGAGATCAACAGCACCTTGCGCTGCGCGGAGGACAGATCGCGTTCGATCCGGTGCACCAGCCAGTCGTCGCGGCTGTCGTCCTTCCATTTCAGCGGCGGATCGGCGACCAGATGGATGCGATCGCTCCAGAACGGCGTCAGCCGTTCGCCCGCATAGTCCTGCACCCGCGGCGAATCCGTCACCCGGCGCAGATAGCGCTGCGCCTGCGGCCCGGTCGCCTCGGTCTCGATCGCTTCGGCGATCGCATCGAAACCGCCCTGCGGCGCACGCGCCAGCCCGGCCAGCGGCACCGCGGCCGCGCTGTTCCAGTAGCGGTCGAAGATCGCGCTCGCCTCGTGCACCGCCGGGCCGAACAGGATCATGTCCAGGTCGCGGAAATTCACTTCGTCCCCGGCGCCGAAATACTCCACGCCGATGTTGCGCCCGCCGACCACCGCGACCCGGTTGTCGGCGATCCACGCCTTGTTGTGCATGCGATGGTTGACGCTGATCAGTCGCTGCACCAGTTCGACCACGCGCGCCGGACCGGTGCGGTTGCGGAACGGGTTGTACAGCCGGATCTCGATGTTGGGATGGCCGTCGAGCAAGAGCAGCTTCGAGTCCATGCCCTCCGCGTTCATGTCGTCGAGCAGCATGCGCACGCGCACCCCGCGCTCGGCCGCGCGCCAGGCCTCGCGGCCGAGCAGCCGTCCGGTGAGATCGTCGTGCCAGATGTAGTACTGCAGATCGAGACTGCGCCCGGCCTTCTGCGCGGTCATCGCGCGTGCGGCGAACGCGTCCACGCCATCGGTCAGCAGCAGCGCGCCGGTCTGGCCCGGGTGCCCGGCCAGCAGCGGGGCGACCTCGCGATCGAGTTCGGTCGCCGCCGGGGCGATGGGCAGCGCCGAGCTCGGGGCTCCGTTCGCCGGTGGCGTCAGCCGGTCGGCCAACAGCAGACCGCTGCCGATCAGGGCCAACAGCGAGAACGTCCCCCAGCGGACGATCCGCCAGAACCTTGCCATCGAAAGCCGAGCCATGGGTCCCCCCGACTGCACCGTGCGGGCCAGTATCCCCGCCGCTGCCGGTCAGGGGCAAGGCGCGGGCGCCTTGTGGGTGGGCGGGCTAGAATACGGAATCGCCACAATCGCAGGATGCGCGCCATGAGCACGCCCGCCGCCCCCGCTCTCCACGAGCACACGCCCGCCACGCAGAACGAATCCTCGCCGCTGCGTTTCGTCACCGCCGCCAGCCTGTTCGACGGCCACGACGCCGCGATCAACATCATGCGCCGCCTGATCCAGGGGCAGGGCGCCGAGGTCATCCACCTCGGCCACAACCGCAGCGTCGAGGACGTCGTCCGCGCCGCCCTGCAGGAAGACGCCGACGCCATCGCGCTGTCGTCCTACCAGGGCGGCCACGTCGAATACTTCAAGTACATGGTCGACATGCTGAAGGAACGCGGCGCCGGCCACATCAAGGTCTTCGGCGGCGGCGGCGGCACGATCACGCCGGAAGAGATCCGCGAACTGCAGGCCTACGGCGTCGAACGCATCTACCATCCCAACGACGGCATGCACATGGGCCTCGTCGCGATGATCGAGGACGTGGTGCGTCGCGCGGGCGCGGCGCGGATGCCGGTCGAGAAGCCGCATCGGGTGGAGTTCTCCGACGAGATCGCCATCGGTCGCATGCTCAGCGCCATCGAAGAGAGCGCGTTGGAGGAATCCGAACTCGCCCACCTGCGCAAGGAATGGCAGCTCGCCGGCGGCAAGACCCCGGTCGTCGGCATCACCGGCACCGGCGGCGCCGGCAAGTCCTCGGTCACCGACGAACTGCTCAACCGCTTCCTCGCGAATTTCCCGGAGATGCGCATCGCCGTGATCTCGGTCGACCCGACCCGCCGCCGCACCGGCGGCGCGCTGCTCGGCGACCGCATCCGCATGAATTCGCTGCGTTCCAAGCGCGTGTTCATGCGTTCCATGGCCACCCGCCGCCAGCACATGGCCACGAACGTGGTGTTGAAGGACTGCATCGGCTTCCTCAAGTCGCTGGGCTACGACCTCGTCATCGTCGAGACCGCCGGCATCGGCCAGAGCGATTCGGAGATCGTCGATCTCGTCGATTTCCCGATGTACGTGATGACCAGCGACTTCGGCGCGCCCAGCCAGCTCGAAAAGATCGACATGCTGGATTTCGCCGAACTCGTCGTGCTCAACAAGTTCGACAAGCGCGGCGCCGAAGATGCGCTGCGCGACGTGCGCAAGCAGTGGAAGCGCAACCGGGTCGCGTTCAACGTCGCCGACGAAGACGTGCCGGTTTACCCGACCATCGCCAGCCAGTTCAACGACCCCGGCGTCAGCTGGATGTTCGCCAACCTCTGCCGCCTGCTGCGCGAGAAGCTCAACCTCGGTGTCGCAGGAGGGGCGGTAGGAGGGGCTTCAGCCCCGAGCTCTTTCTCAAATGACGGCTCAGATCAAAAGCTCGCGGCTGAAGCCGCTCCTACAAAACGCTGTGATTTTCTGCCGACCATCGACACCAGCCTCAGGGAACCTCGCGCGACCGTCCTCATCCCCGGCCACCGCGTCCGCTATCTCGCCGAGATCGCCGAGCAGGGCCGCGGCATCAACAAGCGCATCGAATCGCAGGCCGAGATCGCCGACCGCGCCCAGGCCTACTGGCAGTCGCTGGAAAGCCTCGGCGACACCGCGCTGCCGAAGATGCTGGACCTCTACGATCCGGCCGCTCTCGTAGGCGCCGCTCTTGTAGGAGGGGCTTCAGCCCCGAGCTCTTCCCCGAACGACACCGCAGATCAAAAGCTCGCGGCTGAAGCCGCTCCTGCGAAAGCAGATCCAACCCTCCTGACTCTCCGCCAACGCTACAACGACGCCGTCCAGTCGCTCGATTCCGAAGCCGTCAGGCTGTTGCGCGAATGGCCCGCGCGGCTGAAATCCATCGTCGACGAGGTCAACGAATACCAGGTCCGCGACAAGACCATCCGCGTCGAGAACTACCGCGAATCGCTCTCGCACCAGAAGGTGCCGAAGATCGCCGCGCCCACCTACAAGAGCTGGGGCGAACTGCTGACCTTCCTGCAGAAGGAAAACCTGCCCGGCTATTACCCGTACACCGGCGGCGTGTATCCGTACCGCCGCACCGGCGAAGACCCGATCCGCATGTTCGCGGGCGAGGGCACGCCCGAGCGCACCAACCGCCGCTTCCACTACCTCAGCGTCGGCCAGCCGGCCGCGCGCCTGTCCACCGCCTTCGACAGCGTGACCCTGTACGGCGAAGACCCGGCGCCGCGCCCCGACATCTACGGCAAGATCGGCAATTCCGGCGTCAATATCGCCACGCTCGACGACATGAAGAAGCTGTACTCCGGCTTCGACCTCTGCGCGCCCAGCACCTCGGTGTCGATGACCATCAACGGCCCGGCGCCGATCCTCCTCGCGATGTTCATGAACACCGCGATCGACCAGCAGGTCGAGAAGTACCTGCGTGCCGACCAGGCGCGCTGGGACGCCGCCCACGCCACCATCGAGAAGCTCTTCGAAGGCCGCCGCCGCCCCGAATACAGCGGCGAACTGCCCGAAACCAACGACGGCCTCGGCCTCGGCCTGCTCGGCGTCACCGGCGACCAGGTGGTCGACGCCGAGACCTACGCCAAGATCAAGGCGCAGACCCTCGCCACCGTGCGCGGCACCGTGCAGGCCGACATCCTCAAGGAAGACCAGGCCCAGAACACCTGCATCTTCAGCACCGAATTCGCGATGCGGATGATGGGCGACATCCAGCAGTTCTTCGTCGAGAAGAACGTGCGCAACTTCTACTCGGTGTCGATCAGCGGCTACCACATCGCCGAAGCCGGCGCCAACCCGATCAGCCAGCTCGCCTTCACCCTGTCGAACGGCTTCACCATCGTCGAGTACTACCTCGCGCGCGGCATGAAGATCGACGACTTCGCGCCCAACCTGTCGTTCTTCTTCAGCAACGGCATGGACCCGGAATACACCGTCATCGGCCGCGTCGCCCGCCGCATCTGGGCGCGCGCCATGCGCGAACGCTACGGCGCCAGCGCCCGCAGCCAGATGATGAAGTACCACATCCAGACCTCGGGCCGCAGCCTGCACGCCCAGGAAATCCAGTTCAACGACATCCGCACCACGCTGCAGGCCCTGTACGCCCTGTTCGACAACTGCAACAGCCTGCACACCAACGCCTACGACGAAGCCATCACCACGCCGACCGAAGAGTCCGTGCGCCGCGCCGTGGCGATCCAGATGATCATCAACAAGGAACTGGGCCTCAACTTCTGCGAGAACCCCTGGCAGGGCAGCTTCATCGTCGACAAGCTCACCGACATCGTCGAGGAAGCCGTCTACAAGGAATTCGAAGCCATCAGCGAACGCGGCGGCGTGCTCGGCGCCATGGACACCATGTACCAGCGCGGCAAGATCCAGGAAGAGTCGCTTTATTACGAGCACAAGAAGCACGACGGCAGCCTGCCGCTGATCGGCGTCAATACCTTCCTGCCGAAGGATCATGGCGGGGATATCGTCACCGAGATCGAACTGATCCGGTCGACGGAGGGGGAGAAGGGGCAGCAGATTGCGAATGTGGCGGGGTATCAGACGTTGCGGAATACGCCGGAAGGGCTTGGGTATCTGCAGAAGACGGCGCGGGATCGCGCGAATGTGTTCGCGGCGCTGATGGAGGCTGTCAAGTCTTACAGCTTGGGGCAGATTTCACATGCGCTCTATGATGTGGGTGGGGAGTATCGAAGAAACATGTAGCTAGATCGTGCTGAGGCGCGACTAAGCTCAAGCTTCGTCGAGTGATGGCCCTTTATTCATTGCTAGGAGAACTATGGTGAAGGAGCTGCCACGAGTGAAGGAATGGTTGCAGCAGTTTTCTCCACCTCATCTTTACTTGGCTGAGTATCTTTTGGCCAAGTTGAGATATGTGTCTCTCGATGAAATTGAAGGCTGGGTTCAAGAAGAAACGGCTAATCTCATTAGGGAAATTGTTGGCTCTGAAGGAAAAGTTTCGATCGCACTTTTTCCTGTTGCCAAGCCTCTTTTTAATGATTTCAATGAAAACAAGGAGTTAAAATTTCCTGCTGACAGCTCGGGACGAATCGCGCATATGCTGCGAAACCTTGAGCGCAATCTTCCTGAGTATGTTGAATTATGCCCTAGAGCAGAATCGATGCGCGACAGGAAAGTTAAGCACGTTATATTTATCGATGATTTTATTGGCACAGGTGATAGATTCATAAAATCTTGGCGAAAGACAATTAGCCGAAGTATCAAGGCTTGGGCCTCGCTCGGGTGGTGTAAAGTATGGATTTTGTCCTACGCAGCGCATAGATCCGGAGTATTGAGGGTTGAAAGGGAGTTGCAGGCTATCGATAGGTCGAGGATTCGTTATAAGTTCCTCGTCGAAGAGTCCTTTATCAAAAAAAACACGAATCTGCTTTATTTGGTGCTTACGGGCGGGGGGGGCTCCAGTTCCGCCGAGAAAAGCGCTTGGCTATGGGAAGCTCTGCAGTCCTATCGTTTTTCAATATGGGTGCCCTAATAATGCCCCCGGAATTCTATGGAATATCGAAGGGGCTAAAAAATCTATAAAACCTCTGTTCCCAAATCGCAGTGTTCCAAATGATTTGTATCCACTGTTTGGTGCGGATCATTCTTCTGAAAGTACTGCGGAGGAACTTTGGCTGTCGGGTCGTTATGAGATGGCGTTACGCTTTTTGGATGACAATGCGGCATTTGGCGAAAGCAGGATGGAGTTGTCAATGCTTTCTTATATTGCGGGCGGGATGGGGTTGGCGAAGCTTCGCATGGTGATGGTCATGGACGGCCAGCAATTCGAGTCTTGTCTTGAAACGCTGCAAAATCTCGGTCTTTTATCCGAAAATAAAGTCACAAGGTTTGGTCTTGAGGTTTTGCGCCGAGGCGGGCGTAAAATCAGGCGTAAAAGAACTATTCCTGATAGATATATAAATTACTATCCATCATCCTTTTTGGGGTTCCAACGTGACGTTTAGCTGTTCCATGTGTGATCGATCTTGGATCGGGGCATGTGGGATCGGCCGGTGTGAGCTGTTTTCGCAGTTCACTGAAGGCAGAGCTCGGATTCCGTTGCTCGATGAGATAGCTGTCGCTGGAGTGGGGTATGTCCCGCGCTTTAACGCGTGTGGTGTCCGCTCCAGGGAGCTGCCTCCAGCCTATGCGTTAAAGCGCGGGAAATATCCTCACTCGCGTGAGGTGAAGTAAATGAAGCGTTGGAACCCCAATCTATTTATTAAAGAAGGCGCTGCCGCTGGTTACGATAATAATTATGTCGGAGCGCTAGTTAATTGCGGGCGTGAAATCGATGGTCTTGGCCTTCCTGTCATCTATTCATTGAGTCATCTTGCTCGTCTCTCGGAAACGCGATATTCAGATTTACATGCAGTTATTTCCAGGATTCATTCTGGCGGGGATTTCCCTTATCGTAACTTCACGATTAAAAAGAGAAGTGGTGGTCGACGCTGGATTTCAGTTCCCGCGCCGCAGCTCATGGCTGCGCAATCTTGGATTGCTACACGAGTTCTGCGCTTAGTCCCGGTTCATTCGGCTGCGTATGCTTATGTTGCAAATCGTTCTAATCCGCTGTTTCTTCATGCGGAGCGCCATGTTGGCGCGACATGGATTCTTCATATGGACATAAAAGATTTTTTTAGCAACATTTCTGAGAGGCAGGTATACCATTTATTTCGTTCTCTAAAATATCCTCGTTTGCTATCTCTCGAAATGGCTCGTCTTTGTACAAGGGTAACTCCTAACCGAAAAGGGCGGCGTTGGCTGAGTGAAATCTCCGATTCTCGTGGTTCGATCTACAAATCGAGATTGATTGGAAGTCTTCCTCAAGGCGCACCGACCAGTCCTGCAATTTCTAATCTTGTTTGCAGGGAAATGGATGAGATAATTGATCGCGTCGCGCAAGACGTTGGTGCAACCTATGGACGTTATGCTGACGACCTCTGTTTTTCAATCTCGTCTGGCTCTCGGCAGACGCTTGTTGGCCTCAAGCGGCAGGTTGATCAAGTCCTAAAGGATTTCGGCTTTTCCGCAAACGGAAAAAAACAAGAATTGTTCCTCCCGGGGGGCGAAAGGTCGTGACTGGGTTGGTAGTTAATGGCGATAGGCCGACTATACCCCGGGAGCTTAGAGATCGTGTGAGGATGCATCTTTATTACTCAAGGCGTGTTGGAATTCCTGCGCATTGTGAGCGTAAGGGGTTTAGGTCGGTAATTGGATTCAGAAATCATTTGGGCGGACTTATTAAATATGTGGCAAGTATCGATCCAGTGTTAGGGACTTGTTTCCAAAAGGATTTTGATGATTTGCCTTGGGCCCCTTTTCTGTAAGGCCGTAAGGCGTATTGGCTGTCGTAGGGTGCATAAGCGAAGCGTCATGCACCGTTTTGAGTCTTCGGCATCGAATGCATGTGATGGCGCATGACGCCTTCGGCTTATGCGCCCTACAAAGCTCACGGCGGGCTTGAGCCCGCCCTACAAAGGCAAAAGCTTGCGCGGATAACTCGTAAGGCGGGCTTGAGCCCGCCCTACGCATCACTGCAAAGCTTTTCGTAGGGCGGGCCCTGGGCCCGCCAATGCCGAAGCCGACGGCACGCGAGACGCGACAAGGCTGAAGGTTTTTCTGACCCCGATGCCAGGTGTCTGCTGATGGTGGTCTGCCCGCGTCGGGGCGACGCTGTAGGCATGTCGAACTATCGTCGCGTCCGTGTGCCTGGCGGCACCTGTTTCTTCACCGTCAATCTGCTGGAGCGCCGTCGCAGGTTGTTGGTGGAGCGGGTGGACGATCTGCGTGCCTCGTTCCGGGCGGCGCAGGCGGCTCGGCCGTTCGATATGCTGGCGATCGTGGTGCTGCCCGATCATCTGCATTGCGTGTGGCGTCTGCCGGCTGGTGATGCCGACAATGCCAATCGCTGGGCGCAGATCAAGGCAGGTTTCTCTCGTCGTCTGCCCCGGGATGAATGGCGAAGCGTACGGCGCATCGCCTGCCGGGAAGGCCGTAAGGCGCATAGGCTGTTGTAGGGTGCATAAGCGAAGCGTCATGCACCGTTTTGCGTATCCGACACCGGTAACGTTTGATGGCGCATGACGCCTTCGGCTTATGCGCCCTACGGTGGGGCGGACCAATCGGGTGGGAGGAGGCCTCGTCGGATGTGGCGGTGCAGGCTTGAGTGGGGCCAATCGGTGGCGCGTTGGACTAGTCGGTGTTTTACCGGGTTGTAATGGATGTAATCGACGTGGTTGCGGTAGTCGGCTTCATCGCGAATCAGATGCTCCCAATACCGACGTTGCCAGATGCCACGTTCGCCACGTCGCTGACGTACAGCCGATCGATGTTCGGTGACGGGTATCTGCTTGCTGAAAGTCTTCTTGATCCGCCGCCAGCGGCTCGCGAAATCGCTGTCTCCGGGCGGAAGGGTGGCGATGCAATGCAGATGCTCGGGCAGGACGACCCATGCGTCGACCCGGAAGCGTCGCCATCGTGCGGTGTCTACGACGGCATGCTTGAGGAGATCCAGTCTGCGGACCAGCAAGTCGTTGCCGCGCCGTTCCAGCAGGTTCACGGTGAAGAAGTAGGTGCCGCCCTGGTGCCAAAGGCGTCTGTAATCGGGCATGTCGCGGGAAAGTGGGCCGAGGTTTCGTATCGTGGTTTGCGTTGCGGCTCCAAGGTATCGGGGATGTCGGATTTCTTTGTAGGAAAACTCTGATGCTGCGGTGTTGCTTCGAGGTGTGCCGGCTTGGACACTCGTTCGGCGCATGACGCCTTCGGCTTATGCGCCCTACAAAGCTCACGGCGGGCTTGAGCCCGCCCTACAAAGGTAAAAGCTTGCGCGGATAGGGTGCGGAGAGGTGCCCAGCGTTGTCGTCCCAGCATCGCACCGTGCTCGGCGCGTCAAGGTCGAGGCGAGTTGCGTTGCAAACCATGACGCGCCTGCGCGCAATGCGGCTTTGAATCGCCAACGGCGTCCCCACCGGGCGTCGGCCGAAACGAGTTCCGTCATGTCCAAGCCCAACGCGCAGCCTGCCTCCAACATCCCGGCTTTGAATGTGTTGATCGTCGAAGTCCCGCCCCGGTTCATCGCCCTGTGCGAAGCCGGCGGCACCCGCCCGCAAGGGCCGTAGGCTGGGTCATTGACCCAGCGATTTGTTGGTCGGCAATCGCTGGGTGCGGAGCACCCAGCCTACGAGTTCCGGTGGCTCTCCTGATGTGTGCCGCCGTTGTCGTCCCAACTCGCAAGGCGGGCTTGAGCCCGCCCTGCGGTCGAGCTCAAGTGTCGCCGGCCGGGTCTTCGACCCGGGCTTTGTTTGGTTGGCCATTGCGGGATGCGGAGCCCCCCGGTGGACGCGTTCAGTACGTCGGCTCGGTATCGCTCACGGACGCATAGCCGAAGCAATCGCCGTACCCCATGGCTGTGGTTTCCGCAATCAGCGAGTGGGTCCAATTGAAGTCGGTCACGTATCCGGTCGAGACCCAGGAGCCGATTGAGGTTCCCAAGGATTCGTACGCAGTGACGCCTGTACGTTTGTTCTTCGCATAAGCCGTCATCCGCAGGCCGCCCAGGTAGCTGGGTAGATTGACCGGTCTGCGTACAATTCCGTTTCCGGCGGCTATGGCGCGCGCGTAGTAGTGATTCCAGCCGCCGCCGCCATTGTCGACGTAGAACTCGACATCCGCGCCCAGGGTTGCAGTTGCGTAATAGAAAACAGTCGTCCATGCCGCTGGGTCTTCGGTATTCTCGGATGTGCTGGTGTAGATATGCGAGATGCAGTTGAAGATGTGGTAGACCGGCGGAGACTGCTTGGTTCCGTTTCCCATCAGCTGATCGAGTTCCGCATAGCGTGACAGTGCTTCTTCCAACTGCAGGACGCTTTGTGCTGCGTATGGGTCAGGCGTGCCTGCCAGAATGGCATCGGCAACGCGCGCGCGCTGGATGCTGAGATCGTATTCCAGGCCGCTTCGTCCGATCGAGACCGTTTTGCCTGTGGACGGGCCGTTGACGATGAGATAGACACCAGGCGCGATTTTTTCTGCCTGACCGCTGTATTGCTGCTCGAACTGCGCCTCGCTTTCAATCTGGAATTCATTGTCGGCGAATGCATTGCCGCTGATCGCCAATGCAGCGAAGATGATTGGACTGAGGTGCTTCATGCGGTGATGTCTCCTGCTTTTCGAAAGGGGATTGGAAGCCGGTCCGGTGGTGAAGGAAAGGTCCCTGTGGACTGGAAAATGCTGGCCGAAATGGATGTGCCGATAGGGTTAGCGTGTTCCCTGGAAAAACAGGATCAGAAAACAGGGGGGCAGAGGGAAAAACAGGGGTCAGAGTGAGCCGCCTCTGATTTCACGGACACCCAAAAGCGAAGACAATCCTCACACGGAGGTGTTCGATGCAGCGCGTAGGGTGGACTCGTAGGGTGGTGGTGAGCGCAGCGAACCCCACCAGCATCGTGCCATGGTGTCACCGCATCGGTCGCACGCCCCGAGCCTGTGCCTCGATGTCGTTACGAGGTTGGCCTCGGCACCGTTCACGCCCACATGGTGGGGTTCGCTGCGCTCACCGCCACCCTACAAAGCTTGGCCGCGTTGCTCTGTGGCTTGCAACCCGTAACCTGTAAGACGGGTCATCCCGATGGCGGGTCAAGACCCGCTCTACGGCCGAGCGTGAAAGAGGGGGCGTCCACTCCGCCCCGGTTTTTGGTAGCGTGGACCTGTCAAATACCGGGTGAGGTTTCAGGATGGCCAGACGATATGGCTCGGCGATGTGGCAGTGGGCACTGGCCCTTGCGGCCATGTTGACGGCAGGCTGCTCGGCGCATGCCGCCCGGTCGCCGAAGCCGGTCTTCGATGGCGAGTGGTCCGTCCAATGGTGCGACAGGACTGCGCCCGATGCGGATTGCGGTGGTTTCTCGCTCTCGCTGGTGCAGCAGGGCGATCGCCTGTGCGGGACCTACGACGGCGCGCGTGTCCGTCTCTCGCAGCTGGATGAAGGCGCGCCACGCGCCATTCATGGAGTGGTGATCGGCAACGATGCCGTGCTCACCATCGAAAGCGCCCGCAGCGGCGATATCCATCTGGTGCATGCCAGTGTGCGAGGCGATGCCATGCGTTGGCGCGTCGTCGACACCGTCCACGAGGTCGAGGGCGACATCGACATCATCGCCCTGGACGATACCTTGCGGCGCGCCCCGCCGAAACAATCGCATTCCGAGCGTCGTGCGGAGACGGTGTCGGCCTGCAGGCCGAAAACCCAGGCGCATTGATGGCATAGCCTCAAGGCAACTGTTCGAGACGGAGGTCGATCATGGACTATCGGGAACTCACCGAGCAGCAATACAACGAACGCCTGCGCATCGCGATCGCTGGTTCCGAAGGACTGCATGCCCGGGCGCAGGATGTCGGCGACGGTCGCGCGACGATCGGTTGGGGTTATACCTTCAATCGAGGCAACAACACCGAGATCTGGCGCGAATCCGGCATCGCCCTCAATCAGGACCAGTGGCGCCAGCTGGCCGCCATCGATGCCGCACCCGCAGGTGACCGCACACGGTTGGGACTCGCCTTCAATCGGACGCTGACCGAGGGAGAGTCCGACCAGTTGCTGCGTGCATCGATGCGCGAGTACGAAGGGCCTGCGACCAGTCTGAACATGCCGCTCTCGGACGAGCGGGTGGCCCTGGTCTCGCTCACCTACAATCGGGGTGTCGGCGCCCTTTCCGGCAACGCGGCGCGCAACATCCCGGAGCATCCGATCATGGATGCGATCCGCGACGGCGATCGCGCCGAGGCGTGGTTCCAGATGCGCTACAACTGCTGGGGATCGCGCGATGACATGGAGGGCGGGCTGCGCAAGCGCCGCTATGCAGAAGCGCAGGCGTTCGGTCTCTATGACGACCCGAACAACGTGACCGTCGACGAGGCGCGCGGCGTCTATCGGATGTTCGGGCTGCATCGCGACGAAATCGATCGTGTCGAGCGCAATTTCGGCGTGACCGTCGAAGGCGAGCGCGCCGCGACCAATCGCATCGCGCAGGCCAATCGCGACTATCCCGACATGGTCGCGCAGTACGGCCAGGTGCAGACCATCGCCGATGCGCTCGGGCCTGCGCGTACCGTGCTGTTGCGTCAGCTCCGGGAGGAACACCCCGATCTCTCTGATCGCCTGACCGACGCGAACTTCAACGCGGGGCGCATCCACCTGGATCCGGGCCGCGATCTGCGGGAAGGCGACAACCTGCGCCGGGAGCAGCGGCATTCGACGGCCGCGGACGTGGACCCGGATCATGCCGCCACCATCGATGCCCGGCGCATGACGCGAGGCAACAACCCGCGCGAAATCGACAGCAATGACCTGCTGATCGGCGAGGGCGGCAACGATACCCTGCGCGCCCATCGCGGCGACGATATTCTCATCGGCGGTGCCGGTCGCGACAGGATGGAGGGCGGCATCGGCCGGGACACCTATGTGGTCGGCCATGGCGACATCGTGATGGACAGCGACGGGCAAGGCGAATTGCGCTGGCGCGGTCGCGCGCTCGGCGGCGGCACGCGCGGACCCGACGATCCGGAAAACACCTACCGGAGCGCCGACGGCAACGAGACCTACGTGATCAACGGCACCACGCTCACGATCACCGATCGACAAGGGGAATCGCTGCAGGTCGAGAACTACGCGCGCGGCGACCTCGGTCTGCGCCTGCAGGATCCGCCGACCCGCAACCGGGACGATGCCGCCGGCGAGCGGGAGGTCGGTGTCGATCGCCTCAACGCGCAGGATCGTGCCGTCTACGATCGAATGCTGGGGGCGCTCGACCGGAATCCGGGCCGCTATTCGCAGGAACAACGCGAGAACATCGCGGCAGCCGGTCTGGCCGAATTCAAGCGCCGTGAAGGTGTGGTGCAGCAAGCGCAGGACATCGGTGTCTACGGCGACCGCCTGTATGCCGCGTATTTCCCGAATGGTCGCGACCGGGAGCCGAATTTCCACGCCAACGTGCGGCTGGAGGACGTCGCCAATGTCCCGGCACGGGACAGCCTGCGGGAAGCGGCGGCGCTGACCGCGGAGCGCGCGGTGACATTGCCGGAAAGACAGCAGGGGCAGGAACACGATCTGCGCGCGCCGGCGCATGGTGCGCGCGGGCTGTAGGCGCGCAGAACGCCCGTGTGAAGAGTTCGCTGCGTTCACCGACACGCTGCCGGCATGTCGACTCTGGTCTGGTGCCGCCCAGCGGGACCCTGCACGTTCCGGGACGCCGATGATGCGGATCGCCACGCTCGGCCCATCGTGCGAAGGTCGGGGCGTGTGCTTCATCCCATTTGCCCCATGCTTGACGTGCTTTCCAACAAGGACGCCCCATGAGTTCTCTGACGCTGCGCAACAACACGCCCTACATCGCCATGTTCACGGTGCTGAAGGGCCAGCAGGTGATCGCGCGCATCCCGGGCATCGCGCCGGGGGCCCAGATGGAAATTCCCGTGACGGATACCTACCAGGTCGTGGCCTCGACGCTCATCGATGGCAACACCTATACGTCCGCAGCCATGGATATCCAGGGCGTCGCCAGATTTCTCGCGCAGGCGCTGCAGTCGCCCGTGCAGGGCGCCTACGAGTTCAATGTGGTCGAATTGCCCAGCACGCGCTCGGATCAATTGCAGTTCGAGAAGACCACCCTGTCCCCGGTCACCTTCTCCATCCTCCGGGATGGCGTCACTCTGCAGAACGTGGTGGTCAACGATACCTTCAGGATCGAGACACTGACCATCGATGACGCGTACCACGTGTACGCGGTCGTCAACGGAATCACGACGGAGACGGTCACGACGACGAATCCCGACGCCGTGATCACCGCGATCGAGGTCACCAGCGACGTCGAGCGGGGCTATTTCACGCTCGAAATGACTTGAGGTCAGCAGGTGGGGCCGGTCGGGAGCATGAGCCCGGCCCTGCCTGCCCGGTTTTGCTAACCTGTCACCTCTTCTTGCTTCCGGGAACATCGGACCATGCATCAGGCGACGTATCGAGCAGGCATCCTGTTGCTGTGCCTTGCCGGCTGCTCCGGCGAAACACCGCCTCCGGCGAGCGATGCCGCTGTCGCGACAGCGCCGAGCGGTGCCGTGGCGCCGGCGGCGCCTGCTGCTGTCCCGGTGCCCGCCGGTGACCCGCCTGCGGACGTGGTGCGTGCCTTGGCCTTCGAGCAATATGCCGAGTTGGAGAAAGCCGGGCCCATGCCGGCGACGGTCTCGGCGACCGGCAGGTCGCTGCAGTTGCGCGCGAAGTTGTTCGAGGCGCGCAAGGAAGAATGCCACCCCGTGCCGCAGCAGTCGGCCGGGGAGTTCGAGTGCACGTTGACCATCAAGGTCGCCATGACCGGCGATGGCAGCGATCCGGCGCTGGAGGAACCCTCCGAGCAGGGGGACCGCTTGTTCATTTCCTGGGATGCCGCCAACGGGCGATGGGTGCGATCGTCGTCGTTGCGCGATCGCTGAATCCGTGAGGCGAGTCCTCGGGCGGGCTCGCCCCGCCGCGAAGCGGAACGGGCCCGACGCCACTCGCCCATTCGCCTTTACGAGCCCTGATCCAGCGCGTGGTGGATCAGGGTCACGCACTGCGATGCGAACAGCATGGTTGGTCCCAGCGTGATCTTCTTCGCGCCCATGCGTTCCAGGCCGGGGATGGTCTTCTTCGGCATCGGGATGTGGTCGGTGAGGAGGAAGCAGGGCTTGTCCGCGAACGCGACTTCGCGGATCGGCGTGCCCTTGCGGTCCATCAGGAACAACTGGTGGTCTTCGGCCAGCGTCTGCACCAGCTTCTCGAAGCTCAGCGTCTGCACGGTGACGCCCGACTCCACCGGGCGGGTCTCTTCCTTGCCCATGCCCCGCGATGCGTCCAGGGCCTTGGCTACCTTGGTCAGCAGCGCGCGTTCGTCGAAGCCGCCCAGTTCGTGCATCGCATCGATCTCGAACCGGATCGTGCGCGAGAAATCCCGGGTGCTTTCCAGCACGAGGTAGACGACGACGTGCGGGCGATGCGATTGGGCGACGAAAATCGCGTTCATCAGCGTATGCGCGAGGATCTCGGTGTGGGCGTCCTGGCCGACCGATTCCCACAGTTTCTGGCTGTCGGTCGGCGCTGCCCGCGCTCTGAGTACGAAGGTCCGCATGTGAGGTCCCGCTACAAGGTCCCGCGCGACACCGAGTGTGCCGTCGCCATTGTCGCGTGAAACGGTACCTGCGGTCATGCCGCAGGGTGGTGGGCGCAGCCCCGGGGAGTGGGCGCTCTCCCGGGCGACGTCCCGAAATGGATTCGACCAACGCGCTTTTCATCGCGGCCCGGTCGCTCCTGCATCGCGCCGCGAGCGTTCGAAGGAGGCGGTCGGGCATCGTCCGGCTCGCCACCGGCGAATCGGCCGGTTCCGCGACCGGTTGCGGAACGACAGCCATCCTCGGCTGCGCCACCGGGCCACGCGTCAATGGCCTGGGGATGCGTCTGCGCGCATGGTCGCCGGGTGCCGTCGCGTTGTCGTGGCCGCCCATGTCTGCGCGCGTGGGGCGGCCGGCCGACAGGCCTCCGGCTTTGCAAGCGTCACATCCGGGCCACTTGAAAGTCTTGTTCGTCGCTCGGCGTTCCACGCGTCGGGCGATCAATATCGTCTACCGAAAGAGGAGTTTCGAATGCAATATCTTGGGATAAGAGGCGCGATGCACCTGTGGTTGGCATCGTTTGGCTGTGCATGGCGAATGCGATTTTCCGTGCTGTTGTGCGTATTGCTGCCGCATGTCGTGATCGCGGCGGTGCCGGAACCTCCGGGCGGATTGCCCCCGGATCCGGTGACGCGCAAGGTGATGCTGTTGGTTCAGGACCCTTTCGTCGCACCGTCCGGAGGCGGGCGAAAGATCCGGCTGCATCAGTACAGATCGACGTGGCTGGACCCGATTGTCGCCACGCAAGGCATCCATGAGGAAATCCGGCAGTCCAGTGGCGGTTATCTCAACTACGTCATCGCCGAGCAGCATGTGCTGGATGAGTTTCCCGTGCTGATGGACGGCTCGCAGCATACCGAGCAAAGCTACAAGGCCTGTCTGGAGCGCACCGGACCATGCTTCGCCTGGGATATGCGCGTCGATTACGCAAAACTGCTGGGTCGATTCGATGCCTGCGGCAAGATCAGGCGCGGTGAGATCGACGACGTGGTGCTCTATGGCGGGCCGGAATTCAACTATGACGAGTTCGCATGGAAGATTCCGGGGGACAGAGTGCCGTACCAGGTGCCGAGCAATCCGTGGATCTACAGCATCCGGAAATACAATCTGGAGGATTGCGGCAGAAGTTATACCGTGATGGGCTACAACTACGAAACAGGAATCGACAACGCCTTGCATTCCTTCGGCCATCGCATCGAAAGCGCGCTTGTGATGACGGTGGGGCGTGGAGAGTGGGATGCCTGTCATGGGGCGAGCGATTTCGATGCCTTCACCTGCCACGACGGAAGGAATCTGGTCGATTCAACCGCGATTCCGGGCTGCGGAAACATCCATTTTCCACCGCATTCGATCTATGACGGCAACGGACAGCCAATGGGATACATCTATGATGTCGCCACGCCGGTGAATCATGGTTGTTACTCTTGGCCAGCCTACCGGGGCGCGGCCGCGATCGTGGCGAGAGAAGGTTGCGCCGCGTGGGAATGCACGCAGTTGGGCTATCTCAGGTGGTGGATGCACGCGCTGCCGCGTCGGCAGGGATACACGATCGACGGCAATCTCAGGAACTGGTGGGCTTACGTCGTGGATTACGATCAGGCGGTGAGCGTGCTTCCCTACGCGCCGGATCTGACGCCTGCGACGCTGAGCGTTTCTCCGGCCCATCCCGTTTCCACGCAAGCGGTGACCCTGAGCGCGCGCGTGTCGAATACCGGAAGGACCGAGTCGCCGCCGTTCCAGGTGCGCTGGAACGTCAGAAGCAGCGACCACCAGTATGAATCGCCCCTGCTGACGCATCAGGCGATCGGGGAGGGCGCGATCGTCGGAGACGAACGCACTGGTTACACCCTGATTCTGCCGAGAGGGACCTATGTCGCGCAGTTCACGATCGACCCGGGTCGGTCGATTCTGGAAACCGACAAGAACGACAATGTGCAGTGGTTGCGATTCACCGTGGAATGACGCGCGGAAAACAAGTGGCCGGATATGGCGTCATTGACGGTCATGGGCATGACATCCCCCTCCCGAAACGGGAGGGGGATATGCAATTCGACTCGGAACCCGGTGTTCGAAGGGAATGTCCGATCCGATTCGGTCAGGACGAATCGCCGCCGATCCGCTGGACCCGCTGCCGGTACGCGGAGACGTTGTCGCCCTCGACGCGCGAGCGTTGGGTACCGGTGATTTCGTCGACCTTCACGTCCGAGCCCGTCACCGGTTTCGCGTCGACCTTGGTTTCGCGCTCGAAACCATGCGATTTGTCGGTGTTGCGGTAATACCGGTACAGGGTCCAGTACAGCGCGGTCGCGCCCACCGGGCCGGCCAGCAACAGCCAGAGTCCACCGTCGTCACTCATGAGGAACCTGCCAGGATCGCGATGGCGATGCTTTCGATGATGGTGCCGGTGGTGAGTGCGGCCAGCAGCAGTTTCCACTGCTGCACGGGCACGCTGCCCATGGTTTCGCCGGTGCGGCCGTTCACCGCGATGTAGTGCAGCATGCCGCCGTTCGGGCCGGGCTGGTGGTACGAGTACAGCCAGACCGGCAGGTACATGGAGACCCAGCGCGTGCCGTGGACGTCGAGTTGTTCCTGCTCCCAGCGCACGCCGCGGTCGTAGCGGCGCACCGAGGCTTCGACCTGGGCGCGGGCGATCGACAGCAACTGGTCTTCCAGCCGCGGGCGCAGGTGCTCCACGTCCTGGTTGCGTTTTTCCGAAGTGAAGCCCGACAGATACGAGGCGTTCCACTTCACCGCGTTCTTGGTGTCGAACGGCAGGATGGTGTTGATGATGTTGTTGGTGTTGACGCGGGTGTCGTGGTTGCCGCGTTCGGATGAGGACTCCAGCGGCAGGTCGTCGACGGTGAAGTCCACGTGGCGCTCGACATGGTAGATGTCGGCGTCGTAATACGTCTTCTTGTTGTTGTCGGTGCCGCGGGTGTATTCCCGGGTCTTGATCTCGCCCTTGCCGGCGACGCCGGCGCTCGCGTTGCCGTCGACGATCATGTACGGCAGGTACACGCCGACGACGTTCTCCGGCGTGAACTGTTCCTTGAATTCCTTCAGCGCGAACAGCCGCCGCTTGTCGACGAACTGGCGGATGCGCGCGACCGCGTCGTCCTTCTTGATGCGGAAGGGCAGGACCGCGTCTGGCACCGCGCCGTTGTCGACCTGCTCGTTCACGCCGAAGACGTGCCGGCACCAGTGGCAGCGCGCGGTCATCGCGCTTTCGGTGTTGACCGTGACCTCGGCGCCGCAACCGAGGCACTTGAACGTCTTCAGGACGGCGACATCGGCGTCGATGGCGCGCGCGCCCGAGGCGACGACCGTGCCGCGGAGCTGGTCGATGCCTTCGCCGAAGCCGAACAGTTCCTCGACCCGGGTGCCTTCCCACTCGTTGCGGCAATACAGGCAGACCAGCAGATCGCTGCCCGGCTTGTGGCGGATGTCGGTCGAACCGCATTTCGGACAGCGGTTCATGCCGTCGGCCAGCTCGGTCGCGGAGGTGTCGATGGCGACTGGGTCGGGCGCTTCGAGCTCCTCGCGGATCGCGTCGGGCAGTCTGGACGTGTCGATCGGATGCGTGCCGGGCAACGGCGGGACGTCCCGGGGTGAGCCGGGACCGTCCACGGGCCGCGGCGGCAGCGGCGGCGGCGTCTTGGGGTCGGACATGGTCGCTGCGCCCGGGGCTTACAGGCCCAGCGCCTTGGCCTTCAGCGCGTCGTAGTCGTCCTGGGTGATCAGGCCGAGGTCGAGCATCTCCTTGGCCTTCTTCAGCTTGGCGACCGGATCCTCGGCGGCCGGCGCGGCCGGGGCCGCCGGCTGCTGCAACCCGCCGACGCCCATCATGCCGGTGGCCATGCCGATGCCCATCAGGCCCGCGGCACCGCCGTTCTCGCCCGCGGACTGGATGCCCTGCGCCACGCTGGCCTGCAGGTTGGAGTTGCCGCGCGCGCCGGACAGCGCGTCGGCGCGCTGCACGGTCTTGAGCAGTTCGCGGGTGTTGGCGTCGTATTCGATCGAGACGATGGTGGTCTTGACGATGGCCAGGCCGCGATCGGACTCCCACTGGTACGCCTCTTCGACCGCTTCGGACAGACTTTTCGCGAAGCCGACCGAGTCCTGCTGGATCTTCGTGATGCGGTTGCCCTTGCTCGGATCGTTCGTGTAGCGGCTGAACGCGGGCGCGAGCGAACCGACCACTTCGTTGAACAACTGGCCGGCGGCGGCGTTGTCGAGATCGGTGAAATCGAAAATCCTGCCCGGCTGCAGGTACGTCGCCGGCACGAAGTTCTTCACGAACAGGATCGGATCGACGATCTTCAGCGTGTACGAGCCGCGCGTCAGCGCGCCGACCTGCGTGTTGAGGAAGCCGTCGTCCCAGTAGATTTCGGACTGCGTGCCGAAACGGTTGTCCGGCAGCTCCTTCAGCGAGACGAAGAAGGCGAGCTGCTGCGAGCCGGGTCGTCCGCCGAACTTGAAGCGTTCC
This sequence comes from Lysobacteraceae bacterium, assembly GCA_041919915.1. GTDB lineage: Bacteria > Pseudomonadota > Gammaproteobacteria > Xanthomonadales > Xanthomonadaceae > Lysobacter_I. The sequence continues at coordinate 324,770 of JAYRSY010000002.1, read as the reverse complement.
CAGCTCTGCTTGATCAGCGGGCTGACGATGCCGTCGCCGGCGAAGATCGACTGCGAGTTGATGTCGTCCGAGCGCCACTCGTAACCGCCGGGTTCGGCGACGAAAGCGGTGATCTTGCCGTCCTGGAACAGCAGCAGGCCATAGCCTTCGGGGACGACGATCTTCGACCCGTTGGTGATGATGTTGGAGGAGCCGCTGGTGTTCGATCCGCGCCCGGCATTGGTGCCCTGCGGAACCGCCGCGAACAGTGCCGCCGTCGATGGCAGACCGGCCGGCACCGTGTAGAAGTCCTTCCACTGGTCCGCGAACATGCCGCCGACCGCACCCGTCACCGCCTGTACAAGACCCATGGCCATTCTCCGCGATTCGTGGCCGGGCGCCATGCCCGCCATGCCGCCGAACTATACACGCGCAGACGCTGGGGGGATGGCCGTTTCGTCATGGGTTGAATCCGGCCCCGGCGGCCACACTACGCCGCCGCCAACACCCGCGGCCGCCGGTTGTTGATCCGCATCAAGGCCGCCGGGGCGCGCGGCCGCGACAATCCTGCCATCGCGCCGGGGACGGCGCCGGAGGGACTGGGGATGAACGCGAATGCGGTGGCGCGACGCGCGCTGGCGGCGCTGGATCTGACCACGCTGGGCGAGGACGACACGCCGGCGCAGGTCGCGGCGCTGTGCGTGCGGGCGCGGACGCCGTTCGGTGCGGTCGCGGCGGTCTGCGTGTATCCGGAACATGTCGCGGCGTGTCGTGCGCAACTCGACGCGACCGATGCGCCGCCGGTGCGGGTGGCGACGGTGACGAATTTCCCCGACGGCGCGGCCGATGTCGCGCGCGCGGTGCGCGAGACGCGCCGCGCGATCGCGGTCGGTGCGCAGGAGATCGATGTGGTCTTCCCGTGGCGTGCGCTGCTCGCCGGCGACGCCGAGATCGGCGCCCGCGTCGTCGCGGGTTGCCGCGAGGCGATGCCCGCCGGCACATCGCTCAAGGTGATCCTGGAAACCGGCGAGCTGCGCGATCCGCACGCGATCCGTCGTGCCTCCGACATCGCCCTGGCCCACGGCGCCGATTTCCTCAAGACCTCCACCGGCAAGGTGCCGGTGAACGCGACGCCGGAGGCCGCGCGGATCATGCTCGATGCGATTGTCGCGTCCGGGCGCTCCTGCGGGCTGAAGGTCGCGGGCGGCGTGCGCAGGGTCGACGAGGCCGCGGTGTATTTCGCACTCGTGGATCGGACGATGGGGCCGGATTGGGCCACGCCCGAACGCTTCCGGATCGGTGCGAGCGCATTGCTCGACGATGTGCTGGCGCGGTTGGCCGGCACCGATGCGTCGCCGGTCCGCGGCTATTGAAGGGCGGACGCGAACGATGACGCGCGCACTGCTGGTGGTGCTGGATTCGCTCGGCATCGGCGCCGCGCCGGATGCCGCACGGTTCGGCGACGAGGGCGCCGATACCTTCGGCCACATCCTGCAGGCCCGCGCGCCGCGATTGCCGCATCTGCGCGCGCTGGGATTGCACGCGGCGCATGCGTGCGCGCACGGTCGCGTTCCCGGTGCGCAGGCGGAGCCCGCGCCGGAGGCCGTCTGGGCGGTTCTGCACGAGCGTTCCACCGGCAAGGACACCACTAGCGGGCACTGGGAAATGTGCGGCGTTCCGGTGACCTTCGACTGGGGGTATTTCACCGCGTACGAGCACAGCATTCCGGTGGCGCTGCTCGACGCATTGTGTGCACGCGCCGGGTTGCCCGGCGTGCTCGGCAACTGCCGGGCTTCGGGCACGGAGATCATCGAACGTCACGGCGCGGAGCACATCGCCACCGGCAAGCCCATCGTCTACACCTCGGCCGATTCCGTGCTGCAGATCGCCGCGCACGAAACGCATTTCGGCCTCGAACGTCTGTACGACACCTGCCGCGTCGCGCGCGGGCTGGTCGACGACTATCGCATCGCGCGGGTGATCGCGCGGCCGTTCGTGGGCGAGGAGGCCGCGGGCTTCCGCCGCACCGGACATCGCCACGACTACGCCGTGCCGCCGGTGGCCCCGACCCTGCTCGACGCGCTGGTCGATGCCGGCCGCGACGTGCTTGCGATCGGCAAGGTGTCCGACATCTTCGCCGGGCAGGGCATCACCCGCGCGATTCCCGCCAGCGGTCTCGACGCGCTGCTCGACGCCACCGAAGCGACATTCGCCGAAGCGCCCGACGGCAGTCTGACGTTCGTGAATCTGGTCGATTTCGATTCCGAATACGGACATCGTCGCGATGTCGCCGGCTACGCCGCCGCGCTCGAACGCTTCGATGCGCGCCTGCCCGCGCTGCTGCGATTGCAGCGCGACGGCGATCTGATCGTGTTCACCGCCGATCACGGCAACGATCCGACGTGGCCGGGCTCCGATCACACCCGCGAATGCGTGCCGCTGCTCGCCGTGGGCGGTGGCCTGCGCCGCGGAGATGCCGGCGTGCGCGGGAGTTTCGCCGATCTCGGCCAGACCCTCGCCCGCCATTTCGGAATCGCGCCGCTGCCGCACGGCGTCGCCCTGCCGCTTTCGACCTGAGGAATCCAGATGCCGACACCGCATATCGCCGCGAACCCCGGAGATTTCGCCGACACCGTGCTGCTGCCCGGCGATCCGCTGCGCGCCGAGCACATCGCGCGGACTCTCTTGCAGGATGCGGTGGAAGTGACCCGTGTCCGCGCGATGTGCGGTTTCACCGGCACCTGGCGCGGACGGCGCGTCTCGGTGATGGGGACCGGGATGGGCATTCCGTCGGCATCGATCTATGCGACCGAACTGGTGCGCGAATACGGCGTGCGTCGCCTGCTGCGCGTCGGGACCTGCGGTGCGGTTCGCGACGATCTGCAGCTCGGCGACATCGTCCTCGCCCAGGGGGCCTGCACCGATTCCGGGGTGAATCGCAGCCGCTTCCGCGGCATGGATTTCGCGGCCATCGCCGGCTACGGCCTGCTGGTGCCGGTGGCCAACGCGCTGCGCGACAACGGCCTGCGCGCGGTGATCGGCAACGTGTTCAGCAGCGATCTCTTCTATCACCCGGATCCGGGGCTGGTCGACGCGCTCGACGCGATGGGCGTGCTCGGCATCGAGATGGAGGCCGCCGGTCTCTACGGCATCGCCGCCGAACACCGCGTCGAAGCGCTCGCCGTCTGCGCGGTGTCCGATCATCTCCGCCGCGACGAAGCCTGGTCATCCGAACAACGCCGGTGCGGTATCGACGCGATGGTGCGGCGTGTGCTGGATGCGGTCACGGTCGTGGCGGCGTGAGGCTCCAGGACGCGGCTTTCGCCATCGGCGGGGGCGCGGACGTTCCGCAGGCCTGACGGGTTCGTCGCCATGACGCCGGGACCGTGGCGGCCGTTTCATTTCCGCGGCCATCCGACTGTGTATCGTGCACGGGCGCCGGTATCCGATCCGGCGCCCACCCAACGACACTCAAGGAGGATTCCCATGAGATCTGCTTCACGCGTGCTGATCGTCGGCGCGCTCGCCGCCTGTTCGCTTCCGTCGCTCGCTTCCGACTTCCCGCGGATGGATGTGGCGCTGCCGGCGAACGCGGATATCGCCGCCATCCACCCGGTCTTCGATTTCGACGGCGATGGTTGTCTTCCCAGCGCGGGCATGAGCCGGTATGGCGAGCAGAACGGGGGCTTGAATCCGTCGGGCAGCATCACCGGCGGTTGTCGCCGGGTCGACTTCATGAACTACAGCAACACCCTGCATCGCTATGCCTGCATCAGCAGCGGTGGCAGTCGCTATTGCGGACATTTTTTCGCGCTCTACATGCTCAAGGACCAGATCAGCGCATTCGGTGGCGGCCACCGTCACGACTGGGAGCACGCGGCGGTGTGGACGCGCGATGGCGTCATCACCCATGCGGGCTACAGTGCGCATGGCAAGCTCTACAACGCCGAGATCGCATCGCTGCCGATGCAGAATGGTCACGTGAAGTTCGTCTATCACAAGGATGGTGTGGGCACGCATGCGCTGCGCTTCGCCTCGTCGGGCGAAGTGGCCGAGAATCCTTATGGTCAGTTCGTGCTGCCGCCCGTCACCAGCTGGTACACGCTGCGCGGTGTCGGCATCGACAACGCGACCCTGCGCGGCCGCCTGAATGGTTTCAACTACGGTTCGGCGACCATTCCGCTGAAGGACGCGAACTTCCTCGGCAATCTCAACACGTACCGACCCTCCGGCTATCCGGCCTTCACCCAGGCGGCGATCGACGCGTCGCAGTGACGAGCCGCCGGTGACCGTGCCGCGGCGTGCGATCGGTCCGGGCCGGGCCGGTCGCACGCTCGCACGCGCGCGAGATGGCCGGTATGGCGCCGCGTGAGGACGTGGGGTGCCGTCGGCCGATGTGTCATGCGCAACTGGCCGTGCCCCGCGCCCGATCGCGTTTCGGCGGGTTGGGGTGGCGGCGAGTCCCATCCCGGTGGTTGAATGCCTCGCACCCTTGCAATTCATCGGATGAAGGAGCGTCACGCATGTCGAAGATCACGCTGATCAACAGAACGGAGGAGATGGTGCGCCTCGCGCTGTTCAGGACGCCGGTGTTGCGGCCCACCCTGGCGGTCATCGCCTGGAAGATCATGTCGCCGCCTCCCGGTGGTTCGGCGATCGTGGGGCTTCCTGCCGATTTCGCCGTGCAGGGCGCCTACTCCGGCGACCCGTCCAAGCCCTCGCGTCTGGACACCACGACCGCGGCCGTCGCCTTCGCCGAAACGACCGCGGCTTTTTCGATCGACAGCATCGCCTCGCAGGACCAGCAGACGACCGGCGCCGTCATCCACCAGCAGTTCACGGATCTGGTGTTGAACGAAGTGCGCGTCGTCAACCAGTTTTCCCTCGGCGTCGAGGTGTCGATCCTCAGCGACGGCGATCCGATCTACGCGCCGCAGGTGGTCTGGCCCGGCGGCCTCCTGCTGGAGGACATCCGCGGTCCGATCCATGCGGCCGTCGTGTCGCAGTTCACGGCGAAGGGGCAGCGTCTGGTGCAGGAGGAAATCAGCCAGACCCAGGTCGAAGTGCCCGAGGGCGCGTCGGTGGTGGTGACCGGCTCGCAGTGGCGGGGGTACGCGCTGTCGGTGGAATGACCGGGATGCCGGCGTCCCCATGACGCCGGCCATCGGCCCGGTTTTGCGGACGCAGTTCTCGAATCTTCATGTCGACACCTGCCGTCGCGTTCCGCGATGTTACGCTCCGGCCAATCGCAGGAGACGCAGGGGAGAGCGAGGTGAAGGATGCCGGACATTATTTCTGTCCTGTCTGTGGCTGGCTCGGGTTGTCGGCCCGCCCGGTGTTTCCCTACGACAGTTTCGAGATCTGTTCCTGCTGTGGGACCGAGTTCGGTCTCGATGTCTCCGAGGACGACGATATCGAGGATGTGCGCGAGGAATGGCTGGAGGGCGGTGCGGTCTGGTTTTCCGACGAAGGCAAACCCGCCGACTGGAGTCCGGAACGGGCCATCGCGCAGGTGCGCGCCTACGACGAGCGGAAGCGGCGCGCCGGACGTAGCCATGCGGCTTCCGAATAACCTGGTTTTCCGCGCGCCACCGGCGCCCCGGGCGCCCGCGCATTGACGTGAAGGCCGCATGTCTGTCGCCCGCGACCGACGCGCGTACGGGCTGACCGCTGCGGATCGCGCGCACGTCATCGCGCAGAAGTTTTCGCCCGGGGACGGGGACCGGGTGCAGGCGTTGCTCGCATCGGTCGAGCGCCCCACGGATCAGGTGCTCGGGGCGATCCTGTTCCTCGCGTCGCCCGGACGGGTGGACGAGATCGCCGCGTACGTGCGTCTGGCCCGGGACGACCGGGATGCGCTGCTGAACGCGGCGACGGTCAAGGACGAGCGTGGCTGGCCGAGCGGGTGATCGCGGGGGAGAGCGTGCGTGTGACCGGCCGGCCCTGTCCGTCGCCGCGGGCCTCGCCTTGGCGACGTGCGCCTGATCAACGTCGGCCCGACGCGGATTTGATACGCTTCCGCTCTCTTTCGACGAAGCCAGCGGTCGGTGTCCTTCATGTTGTGGTTGCGCGTGGTGCCGGTGCTGTTGCTGATCGCGGCCAATACCCTGGTGAATGCGTTGCCGTTGCTGGCCGTGGCGGTGTTCAAGGCGATCCTGCCGTCCAGGCGGGCGCGGCTGGCGTGCAATCCGGTGCTGATCTGGTTTGCGGAAAACTGGATCGCGATCAACAGCCTCATGATCGATCGCTTCACCCGCACCCGGTTCCATATCGAGGAACAGGCCGCGCTGCGCACCGATGGCCACTATCTGGTGCTGGCCAATCACCAGAGCTGGGTGGACATCGTGGTGCTGCAGAAGGTGTTCAACCGGCGGATTCCCTTCCTGCGTTTCTTCCTGAAGCGGCAGTTGTTCTGGGTCCCGGTGCTGGGACTGTGCTGGTGGGCGCTGGATTTCCCGTTCATGGGGCGCTACACGCGGCAGCAGATCGCGAAGAATCCCGAGCTGGGCCGCCGTGACATGGAAGCCACGCGCCGCGCCTGCGAGAAGTTCCGCGCGATCCCGGTGTCGGTGATGAATTTCGTGGAAGGCACGCGGTTCACGCCGGAGAAGCATGCCCGGCAGGCGTCGCCATATCGCCATCTGCTCAAGCCGAAGTCCGGCGGCGTGGCGTTCGTGATCGATGCGATGGGCGATGGCCTGCACGCCGTGCTGGACGTGACCATCGTCTATCCCGGCGGTCGCCCTTCGATGGTGGATCTGATGGGTGGCCGCATTCCCGACGTGCGGGTGATCGTGCGTGAGCGCCCGATTCCCGAGGCGCTGCTCGGTGGCGACTATCAGGACGACCGCGCATTCCGCGCGCGCTTCCAGCAGTGGATGAACGGGCTGTGGGAAGAGAAGGACGCGGAGCTCGTGCGGGCGTTGGATCCGTGACCGTGAGGTTGACCGCAATGCAGCCGATACGCGGTACGACGATCGCGCGCTGGAAGGTCATCGCCGGATTGACGATGCTCTGCGGTTGGGCGCAGGCCGGTGAGCCGTATCTTCGGCCCCACGTCGACTATGGCGGTGCGTTCTCGAGCGAGAAGCCGAAGGCGAAAGCGCCGAAGGGCTGCCTCGCCGGCAGTGTGGGACGCATGACCGCGGGCAAGGGGGCTGCGAGCACCGTACGCGTCGGCATCCATTTCCAGGGCGCCGATGCCCCCCGCGGGACGCGCAAGCGGATGATCGAACTGGGTTGGTGGCAGCCCATGTCGGGACAACCTCCGGAAATCCGCGAAGGCGATTCCGTACGCGATGTGTTCCTGATCTGTCTGCGTCCCGGCGAATACCGCTTGGCCACCTTCACCTTCGGCTACAACACCGTCACGAAATACATGGGCGAACACATGGCGATCCCGCTGACCGTTGAGGCCGGCAGGACCCGCTATCTCGGCAGTTTCATGCTGAGCGATCAGGGCGAGCTCCACCCGTGTTCGGGCGAGGATCGCGGGTTGCGGATGATCCTGCAGGATCGCGCCGAGGTCGACGTGCCGCTGGTGAATCGTTTCGTGGAAGGTGAGTCCGCGATCGTCGACATTCCCGATGTGCGTGGTCACGAGCCGCTGTTCTACGGCTGCCCGCCCATATCGAAGCTCTAACCTCCAATCCCGGAAATCCCGCACGATGAACGCACGGACTTTCTATCCCATCGGTACGCCCGGCCAGCCCTGGGGAGCCGCGGAGATCGCCGAATGGCGTTCGCGGCAGGTGCGCCGCCGCAGTTACGCGGACGACGTGCTGAGCGTCGTCGAGCGATTGCGCGATCGTTTCGACGTGATTCCGTACGGCGAGACGGTGTACGGCGATGAACGTCATCCCCTGTTCGCGATCCGCAGCCGCGGCCGGCGCGACGCGCGCCCGCTGGCGCTGGTGACCGGCGGCGTCCACGGCTACGAAACCAGCGGTGTGCACGGGGCGCTGCGCTTCGTCGAACGGTATGCGGAGGACTACGCCGATCGCATCGATCTGCTGGTGGCGCCGTGCATCAGTCCCTGGGCCTACGAGCGCATCCACCGCTGGAATCACGATGCGATCGATCCCAACCGGTCGTTCCGCGAGCACAGTCCGGCGCAGGAATCGGCGGCGTTGATGCGGTTGATCGCGCCGCATGTCGCGCGGATCGTGCTGCACATCGATCTGCACGAGACCACCGACAGCGACGAGTCCGAGTTCCGGCCCGCACTGGCCGCGCGCGACGGAAAACCATTCGAGCCGGGCGAGATTCCCGACGGGTTCTATCTGGTCGACGATGAAGATGCGCCGCAGCCCGCGTTCCAGGCCGCGGTCATCGAGGCGGTGGCGAAGGTCACCCACATCGCGCCGGCCGACGCCCGTGGCGAGATCATCGGTTCGCCGGTGGTCGCGCCGGGCGTGATCCGGTATCCGCTGCGCAGGCTGGGGCTGTGCGCGGGCGTGACCGATGCCCGTTACCGGACCACGACCGAGGTCTATCCCGACAGTCCGCGCGCGACGCCGGCGCAATGCGACGAGGCGCAGGCGACGGCCGTGCGCGCGGCGCTCGCGTTCGTGCTGTCGCAGGCGTGAAACGAGGCGCCGCGGGCTCCGCGGCCGGCCGTTGGCGTAGAGTGGTCGGCCTGCCCCGGTGAGGACGCCGACATGACCCGACCCCCGCGCAAGACCGCCGCCGATTTCGATCCCGAAGTGCTGCGGTTGTTCGATCGTTACGTCCACGGCGACATCGATCGCCGCGGATTCCTGCTCGGTGCCGCGCGGTTCGCGGTCGGCGCCACCGGCGCGGCGGGGCTGCTGGCGGCGCTGAGTCCGCAGTTCGCGATGGCGCAGCAGGTGCCGCCGGACGATCGCCGCGTGGACGCGTCCTGGCTCGAATTCGATTCGCCCGACGGCTACGGCCGGGCGCGCGGCTATCTGGCGAGACCGGCGAAGGCGCGCGGCAAACGGCCGGTGGTGCTGGTGGTGCACGAGAATCGCGGTCTGAATCCGCACATCGAGGACATCGCGCGGCGATTGGCGTTGGCGGATTTCATCGCCTTCGCCCCGGATGCGCTGTTTCCGCTGGGCGGTTATCCCGGCGACGAGGACAAGGCGCGCGCGGCGTTCCAGACGCTCGATCAGACCAAGACCCGGCAGGACTTCCTCGCCGCCGCGCGGATGCTGCGCGGAATCGCGGGCGGCAACGGCCGGCTCGGCGTGGTCGGGTTCTGCTACGGCGGCGGCATGGCCAACTTCCTGGCGACGCAGTTGCCCGATCTCGACGCCGCCGCGCCGTTCTACGGCAGCGCGCCGAAGATCGAGGATGTGCCGAAGATCCGGGCCGAACTGCTGGTGGTGCTGGCCGCCAACGACGAACGCATCAATGCCGGTTGGCCCGCCTACGAGGCCGCGCTGAAGGAGGCCGGCGTGTCGTACACGCTGTTCCAGCCGCCGGGCACCCAGCACGGCTTCAACAACGACACCACGCCGCGCTACGACGCGGCCGCCGCGGGCGAGGCCTGGAAACGGCTGCTGGCGCTGTTCGAGCGACGCCTGCGGCGCGGCTGAGTCCGTTCGCGACGCCCGCCTAGCCGCGGCGTTCGAGCATCTTCGCTTCGACGTGGCCGCGCAGGACGAAGCCGAGGCGTTCGTAGAGCGCGATCGCGGCGTGGTTGTCGGCCCACGCGTGCAGGAACGGGCGGTCGCCACGGGCTTCGATCCGCGCGGCAACCACGGTGGACAGACGTCGCGCCAGTCCGCGGCCGCGGAAGTCCGGGTGCGTGCACACGCCGCTGACTTCGGTATGGCCCGGGAAGCGCATGCGTTCGCCGGCCATCGCCGCGAGCCGCCCGTCGATGCGCACGCCGAGGAAGCGGCCCATGGTGTGGGTACGGGCGAGGAACGGGCCGGGCCGGGTCAGTTGCGCCAGCGCCAGCATCTCCGCGGCGTCCGCGTCGCCGAGCGGCCGGATGTCGCCGACGGCGTGCTCGTGCGCGGCGTCATCGGCGAGGCTGCGGGTCGCGATCATCTGCACGCCCAGACCGTGCTTCGTCACCGTGCAGTCCGGCGGCACCACGATCGGAGGCGCCTGCAGCACGTAGACCGGATGTCCGGGGGCGATCAGGTCGGCGAGCGCGCGCAGGGCTTCGTCGCTGTCGTCGCGGGCGGACGCGAACAGATTCACGTCGTTGCGGAACCGGCGTGCGCGGTCATCGCCGACCGCGATCGGTGCGTGGTGGGTGACCAGACTGGCCCAGACCGGGCGATCAAGCGCCTGCATGGCGTGCCTCAGCGTTCTCGACGCGTGTCGCGAGGGGTACGGCGGCCAGCGCTGCCTCCAGTGCGGCCAGGCGCGCGAGCAGCGTGCCGTCGGCGCAGGCTTCGGCGACGGCGGCCTCGATCCGCGGCCAGACCTCGCGTTTGGCCCGCGCCACGAGATCGCGCCCGGCGCGGGTCGTCGCGACGGTGCGCACCCGCAGATCGTCGCGGTGCGCGCGCACGCGGACCCAGCCGTCGGCGTCGAGCTTCGCGATCATCCGCGTCGCCGCGGGCTGGCTGACGCCGAGCGCGCGGGCCAGTTCGCCCACGCTGAGCGGGCCGAGCCGATCGAGCGCGGCGAGCACCGGCATGTGTCCGGCAGGCACGGAGAGACCGGCGGCGTCGATCACCGCCTGCGATTGCGACTGCAGGCGTTCGCCGAGCCGTTTCAGGCGCGTGCCGAGGGCCAGATGGCCGAGTGCGCCGACGATGTCTTCCATGGTCTCCTCCCGTGTTCCATATCACGTTATATGACTTGTTATGGAAATCAAGAGTGATGTGGTCGCCGGCCCGAAGTGACGGTCCCTGGTGTCCGTCCACTCCGGCTTTCGGCGTTTTCCCCTGCGGCATTCGTCCGGGCCCGCCGCACGTCGCCATCGAGGAGTCCGGCACATGCGCATGTCCGCGAAACGGTTCGTCGTGCTGGGTCTGGTGGCGGTCGCGCTGCTGGTGGGGGCGATCCTGTATGTCCGCGCCAGCGAACGCTTCGGCGACTGCAACAGCGTCGAGTATCTGCGCCGGTTCGATGCCCGCCTGGCCGAAGGCCTGGGTGCGCTGGGCCGCGACGATTTCCAGTGCGTGGTGGCGCTGGAGGTGCCGGTCGACACGCCCGCCGGCGAGCGGCGCATCCGGGTGATCCGCCATGTCGCCTCCGACTGGGCCGAAGGCCCGGGCGTGTCGGCGTCGGTGTCGACGGGCGTGCACGGGAGTGCGGCGGCGCTGCCGCGGCTGGGCGATTTCAGGCTCGGCAACGCCACCGTGCTGCTGCTCGACGACTTCGGCCCGGGCGGGCAGCACGAGAATTTCGGCGAGATCGCGGCCTGGACCAGCATCGGACCGAACGGCGAATGCCTGATCACGCTGTGGCTGCTCGGCCGCGCCGCGCGCGCGGATCGGGCGGGCCCGGTGATCGCCCATGAGCTGATGCACTGCGTGCAGTTCGCGTCGCTCAGCGCCGGGCAGATGGGCAGTGCGACGCCGGGCGGCGCGTCCGGCGGCGGAACCTGGTGGATGGAAGGCTCGGCGGACTGGTTCAGCACCGTCGCATTGCCGGCGGCGCCGTTCATCGCCGGCCGCGTGCGCCGGTTCGACATCGATTCGCCGACCGTGGCCTTGCATCGGATGACCTACGACGCCTTCGTGTTCTTCGCCTGGTTCGGCGGGGCACGCGGGCCGGAGGCGGTCTTGCCCTTCCTGCATGGAATGGCCGAGCGCAGCGACGCGTCGGCCCAGCAGGCGGCGATGCGCGACGCCTTGCCCGAGTCGGCGTGGCTGCAGTTCGCGAAGGACTACCTGGACCAGCGCATCCGCGATGGCCACGGTGCGTCGATCGATTCGGCGCCTGCGGGCGGCGACGACTGGACCTTCAGCGGAACCCGCACCGAGCGGATCGCGCTCGAACCCTTCGTGCTGCGGCGTGGATACGTCAATTTCGAATGCGGTCGCTGGTCGGTGCAGGCGACGCCGGCCGGGCACCATGCGGTCAAGCCGACGCGCGGCGACTGGGGTGTGTTCCCGCCGACGGTGGACGCGCTGGACGGCCGGCCGCGGCAGTTCCGTTTCGGGGCGATGTCGAGCGCCGGCGCGCGGGTGAACCTGTCGCTGCGGGCGACCAGGGACGTCGCCTGCGAGGAATGCGCGGGGACCCGCGAGATCGATCAGTGCCTGGTCGGGACCTGGCGGATGACCAGCGACGGCATGGCCGAGTTCGCGAACCGGATGATGCGCGGGGTCGCGCGCGTCGCGTCGGTGGCGCCGGACACGACGATGGTGCTCGGCGAGGACCGGACCTTCGCCAACACCGTCGCCGGCGCGCGGAACGCCATCGCCGCGCCGGGCGGCGATGGCTTCGGTTGGATGCGCGGCGAAACCACCGGGCGCTGGTCGGCCAGGGGTGGCGTTCTGAACGCCTGCCCCGACACCCATCGGACCCGCGGGACCCTGACCGGTTGTGGCGCGGGGGGCTGCAAGAGCGTGGAGATGCCGGCCTCGACGGCCCGGCCGATGCGCAACGCCTACGTCTGCAGCGGCGACACCCTGCGGATCCGGCTCGAACTCGGCCGGGCAGGCACTCTCCACAACGTGTTCCAGCGCGTCCAGCCGCCGCCGGAGGCCGCGGCCCGCTGACCCAAGCGGAAGCGGATGTGGCATCATCCGGGCACGGACGGGAAGCGCAGGGGAATCGCTCCCGGCCGAAAGCTGAAGAGCCGGTCCATGGATGTCCCGTCGCCCGATGGGCGACCCGGCATGTCTGCGATGCAATCACCGGAAATCAGGGGGATTCACCATGAGCCGCACTGGAAAAATGGCGCAATTGATGCGCCTGACGCGTCTTGCCGCGCACTGCGAACAGACGGGAATGAGCGCGCAGGAAGCGATCGAGCAGGACGCGCTGCGCGACGCGGGGCGTCGCCGCTTCACCCAGGGCGCGGTCGCCGCCGCGGTCACCGCCGCCGCCGGCGCCGGTGCGATCAGCCCGGCCGCGATGGCGGGCATGGCGCGGGTCCGCCGCACCATGACCGGTAGCGGCGGCGGGATCGCGATCATCGGCGCGGGCATCGCCGGTCTCAGCTGCGCCTACGAGCTGGCGCGCCACGGCGTCGACGCCAAGGTCTACGAGGCCTCCGGGCGCGTCGGCGGCCGTTGCCTCAGCGAGCGCGGCGTGTTTCCGGGTCAGGTCGCCGAACGCGGTGCCGAATTCATCGGCGCCTCGCACCACACCATGCTCGGTTATGCGCGCGCCTTCGGCCTGCAACTGGAAGACGCTTCCATGCTGCCCGGCACCGGCTACTACCACTTCGGCGGCGGCAGCTGGACCGAGGCGCAGGTGGTGGACGAATTCCGCGGCTTCGTCGGGTCGATCCGCGAGGATCTCGGCGCGCTCGGGCACCCGACCGCCGATGCGTACAGCGAGGCCGACGAACTGTTCGATCTGATGAGCCTCGACGATTACCTCACCCTGCACGGCGCCGGCAGCATGCTGCGCAAGGTGGTCGGTTCGGCCTATGCGGCCGAATACGGCGCCGGCATCGACGAGCTGAGCGCCATCGGTTTCATGCGTTTCGTCCACGGCGACAAGCGCGGCAAGTTCGCGCAGGTCGGTGCTTTCGGCGGCGAAGGCTTCCATGTCGTCGACGGCAACGACCGCATCGCGACCGAACTCGCCGCCCGCATCAGCGCGCCGGTGCAGGTCGGTCATCGCCTCGTGGCGATGCGCAAGCTTGCCGGCGGCAAGGTGCGCCTGAGCTTCGATGTCGGTGGCCGCCGCGTGCAGGCCGATCACGATGCGGTGGTGCTGGCGCTGCCGTTCAGCGTGCTGCGCGACGTGCAGCTCGATCCCACCCTGGAACTGCCGGCCTGGAAGCGTCATGCCATCGCCAATGCCGGCATGGGCGACAACGCCAAGCTGATGGTCGGCTTCACCGAGCCGTACTGGTATCTGCGCCATGGATCCAACGGGACCGGCTACAGCGACCGTTCGCGGATGCAGATGACCTGGGAAACCAACCCGTACAACGGCAACGAGCACCGCGCCGTGCTCAGCGCCTACCTCGGCGGTGCCGCGGCGAAGTCGCTCGATCCGCGCAATCTGCAGGCCGAGGCGCAGTTGTTCCTGAGCGAACTCGACGCCGCGCTGCCGGGTGCCCATCAGGCCGCGTTGCGCACCGCCAGCGGCGATGTCGTCTCCGCCCTGCACAACTGGAGCCGCAACCCGCTGAGCAAGGGCTCGTACACCTGCCATCGTCCGGGTTACTTCACCAGCATCGCCCACAACGAAGCCAAGCCTGTCGGCAACGTGCTGTTCGCCGGCGAACACACCAGCAGCTTCTACGAGTGGCAGGGCTTCATGGAAGGCGCGGCGCTGTCCGGCCTGCGTGCGGCCGGCGAAGCGATGGCCCTGGCGCAGACGCGCACGCTGTCGAGCCGCTTCGCGATGCGCTGAGCGGCCCGCTGCACCGGTGGCGCGCTCGACCGGCGCCACCTTGCCGGGTTCCTGCCCGGTTTTGTCGGACTCCTGCCGGGCTCCCGTCGACATCGACGGGAGCCCGCGCGCTTGACCCTGTCGCGATCGCACCTTAGCGTCCGCGCAGGAATCCACGCCGCGGGGAGCGGGAGATGTCCGGCCTGAAGAATGTCCGTCGTCGTCGCGACGATGCGCTCAGCCGCATGCATTGGGCCGAGTTGGAGCGCGTGCTCGCGGCCTACTATCGCGATCTCGGCTGGTGGGTGGAGCACGTCGGGACCGGCGGCACGGGCGCGTCTTTCGACGGTGGCGTCGATCTGCGTCTGCGTCGCGATGCGGAGGTGGTGCTGGTCCAGTGCAAGCACTGGAACGCGAAGCAGGTGACCCACAACGCCGTGCACGAGCTGCTGGGCATCATGGTGAACGAGAACGCCACCGGTGCGATCGTGATCAGCAGCGGCGAATTCACTGCGGCGGCGATCGCGGCCGCGCAGCGGCAGGACAGGGTGAAATTGATCGACGGCGAGGGGCTGCGCGCGATGCTCGGGACATTGCCCGAATCGCCGGAGGCCGCGGACCCTTTCGTGGAGGCGGTCGTGGCGATGCCTGCCGAGCGGCCGCGACGCCCCGGGGCGTCCACAACCGCGAGGGCAGGGCGGGGGCATGCATGGCGAGGGCATGCGTGGCTGTGGTTGATCGCGATCGTCAGCGCGATCGGTTTCGTGCTGATCGTGCGCGCGATGCTCGATCGCACCGCCGACACCGCGGGCGAGCCGCCGCCGGAAGCGCCGAGACCGCATCGGCCGACGATCGTGGTGCATGAGGCGCGATACGAAGCCCGACACGAAACCCGGCCGGCCGCCGCGCCGGCACGCATCGCGCCGCCGCCGCACAGGCCCACCGCCGCCGAGGTTCGCGAATCGCAGCGCAAGGCGGACGAGGCGATCAGGGTCATCGAGGACACGACGCCGGCGATGTGAGCGTCGCTCTACGGTCCTGCCGGATGCAGCGCCTGGTCCAGAGCGTCCATGCCGCGTGGATCGGCGTCATGGAAACGCTGCAATCGTGTCATCGTCGGTTGGCCGTCCTCCAGGCCGTAGAAACGGCGTGCGGTTTCGCCCATGATCGCCGCCCGCTGTCGCGGGTCCAGTTCCAGATCGGTTTCGATGAAACGGGCGAAATCGTCGATGTAGTGGCGCCAGCGCGGCTGCGCGGCGAGCATGCTCCAGTCCGAGCCGTACATCACGTGCTGCCAGACGCCGTCGCGCGTGACCATCCGCATCCGTTGCGCGAGCTGGCGACGCACGTCCGCGTTGCCGAGCATGTGGTCGTAGTAGCTCAGATCGGCGAACACCTGCCCGGGGAATCGCACCATCGCGTCCGCGATGTGTTCGCGCCAGGGATTCGGCGCGGTGGCGGAATGGTCTCCGCCCATGTGCCCGAGACTGATGCGCAGTTTCGAGCGGCCGGCGGCGAACTCGCGACCATAGCTGCCGAGCAGGCGCTCCCAGAACTCCGGGGCGCCGAGTTTGCCCGCGCCGGCGTAGGCCGCGTTGGAATCGGAGGTGTGGGCCATCACCGCAACACCGCGTTCGGCGCATTCGGAGAAGACGGCGTGCAGGACCCGGTCGAGTTCCGCGCGCTCCACCACCGGCTTGCCACCGGGGCACTGTTTCAGCGGAGGCTGCGTGATGGCCGCGTTGTCGATCGCCCGGAATCCCATCGACGGATACAGCTTCAATGCGATGCAGCCGTAGTCCTCGACCACGCGGCGTACGTAATCCGGATCGGGATCGCAGGCCGCGCGCAGCGGATTGAACGGCGCCATCGCATGCACCCGGCCCTGGGTGGCGTGCGAGAGTTCGCGCATCACTTCGAGCTGGCGTTCGATCGGCGAACGCGTGCGGCCCCCATTACCCAGCCAGAGATCGAAGTCCACCATCGCCGGGCACAGCAGGTCGAGACCGGTGCTCGAATCGCAACCGTACGTCTGCATCATGGTCCAGGCGTTTTCGGTGCGGAAACGGAAGAAGGTCTTGAGGAAGCTGACGATCGCGGAGATCCGTCCGTCGCTCGCTTCTTCGGCGCGCAGGCGCTCGGCGATGCCGGTGGTGCTCCGCAGCGACTGGCGCAATCCCGCGGGATCGGCGACGAAACCGGCGTCCTTGTCGAGTCCGGCAAGACGCTGGAAGAACGCATCGACGCGGGCGCCGGCGTCGGTGGCGCCGACCAGACCGCCGCGCTTCGCGGCCTGGTCGTCGAAGCGATCGAGCCGACGCCAGAACTCGGCATAGCGCTCGTCGCTGTCCATGCCCATGTCGAGAATCGTCGCCGACAACGGATGCGGTTCGGCCAGTCCGGCCTTCGTCGTCGGTCCTGTGCCGCTGGCGTCGCCGCCGCGACGCCGGCGCAGCCAGCGCAGTTCCTCGTCGGCGGTGGGCGCGAGCTCCCAGGCGAGTGTCTGGACGATGTCGCCGATCAGGTTCAGCGGGCTGAGATCGGGGATGCCCAGCCCGGCCTGGTTGATGAAGCCCGCGACCTGCAGATCGCTGCCGTTGAAGATGTGACAGTGGGCGTCGATCACCACGCGACCATCGGGGCGCGCGTAGCGCGGACAACTCGGCGGCCGGACGAGGCGTCCCCGGCAGCCGCCGACCAGCGCGAGCGCGCTGAGCGACAGTGCGGACTGGATGAATCTGCGGCGGTCGTGCATGCGCGTGCTCCCTGTGCGATCGATCCGTGTCGCGCTGTCCCGCCCGCGGGAAGCGTCGAGGGCACGTTAGCACGCCGTCACGGCCATCCCGGCGCGTCGCGGTGTCTCTCCGGGATCACGTCGTGCAGGCTGCCGTGCCGCCCTGCGCGGCACTTCAGCGGATCTTCTCCATGCAGCGCCGGAAGCGTCCGTTGACCCGGGTCGCGAACCATTCGGTGGTGAGCTTGCGGGTGATCTTGGGACTGTGCAGGCGGATTCGGGGCAGGGTCGCGCGCGGCAGCGGTCTGCCGTTGCGTTCGTCGGCGATCGCGAACACGCCGGCATACAGCGCGCCGCGTTCGAACCGGTGCAGATGGGCCTCGCCGAGTTCGCGCCGGATCTGCGCCGGCGTCATGCCCAGACGGTCGGCGAGGGTGAGCACCGCGGCCTCGGTGGCGCCGATCCCGGCATCGCTCTTTTTCTTGCGGTGACGGACGAGGTCGCCGTCGAGATCGAGAGGAATGCCGGTCGCGACCGCCACCGCGTTCTGGAAGGCGGCATTGCGGCTGGCGTAGCGGCCGGCGTTGAAATCGGCGAAGCGGAACAGCGGTTTGTCGTAGGCGGCCGGGTAATCGAGCAGATGGGCGATGCCGAAATACAGCCCGCCGCGCCGGGTGAAGACTTCGCGGCGGATCGATCCGTCGGCGGTGTAGGGATACGCATGCGCATCGGCATGCGCCTCGGCGAAGGCGATGCTGACCTGCATCGGTCCGCCGGTGCGCACCGGATTGGCGCGCGCCAGCAGGCGCTCGCCCATCGGCACCTTCGCGATCATCTCCTCGAACAGGTCGCTGAGCTCCTTCTCGGTGCGCGCCGCCGCGATGCGATCGGCCCAGGGCTCGCCGTTCGGCGATGTCAACCGCAGCGCGCCGCGGACCACGAAGGCGGGAATCCGGTAGCGCGCCGCGCGATCCTCGATTTCGCGCAGTGCGATCCGGCCCAGACCGGGCACGACGGGATCGGCGTGGTAAGTCGATTCCTGTTCGATCACCGCGAGGGTCGCGCACAGATGCTCGGGCGTGGCCGGAATGTCCAGCGCGGCGAGCGCGCCCTGGATGTCGGCGGCCCAGCCGGCGCGATCCGGGACCGAGGCCGGGATCAGTCGCTGCAGCTGCGCCCGGACCTGTTCGGGCGTGGGCGGTGGCGGGCCGTCGGTGCAGCCTCCGGACAGGACGGCGAGCGCGACGGCAAGCGAGGTCTTCAGCGCGGCCTGCAGCAGGGCGATCCGCCGGGCGCGGGGGCGGTCGTTCGACGAGGGCATGGTCATCGGCGCGACTGTAACGGCGCGCCCGCAGCGCGCAAAGCATCACCGCACCGCCACCGCCGTCACCCGGCCTTCCGGCGAGCCTGAACGGCGCGGAGCCTGCGTTCCGGCAGTGACCGGCGTTCGGCCCGGGACGGATGTCGCGCGGGTAAGATCGCGGCGGTCGCGTTCGCCTGCGAGCGTCCGTCCAGACGCCCGTCCAGATCAACTCCGGAGTCTCCGATGCCCATCCGCCGCGCTCCCGCGTGCCTGCTCCCGGTTCTGCTGCTGTGCCTGTCCGCGCTTCCTGCTTCCGCAGCGACATCGAACAAATGGCGGCTGCAGTTCAGTGGCGCCGCCGAGTCCGCGGGCGAGCTGGTGTTCGAGATCACGCCCGCGGACGCGCCGCCGGTGCGGGTGACGGTGGCGATCGAACGCAACGACGGCGAGAACCGGGTCGCGCGCAAGGTGAAGACCGCCATCGATCGTCAGGCCGGGCGCTGGGTGGACGCGGAACTGGACGACGGCGAGGACGTGCTGGTGAAGCGGCATTTCTTCCGTCGGTTCTCGATCGTGCTGGTGTCGAGCACGGTGAAGGACGTGCGGATCAATTTCGATCGCGAGTGAGCGCGGCCCGGTGGCCGCGGCCTGAAACAAGCGGCCGGAAAAACCGGTGCACCTCCCTGTGCACCGGCCAGGGGCCGCGGAAGCGGGGCACCGGACGCCTCCCGTCCTGCGATCCGGTCTCCCTTGCTGAAGCGGAATCCGCCGGCGGACAGGATCAGCCGGAAGGTGCGGCCGGGAAGATGGGCGGGCGGGGGCATCGGATCCGCCAAGCCGGGCCATGACAGGGGGCGGCCAACGGACCGAGAATGCGGACGGAGCCCCCGGACGTCGGGCGGTTCCCGAGCTCCGGGAGACTTCGCGATGCGCACGTTCCTTTCGCTTCGGCATGCCGTTCCGGTCTGCCTCGTCGCGGTTTTCGTCGCCGCGTCCTGCGATCGCGCGCCCGCGGACAGCGCCGCGCGCACCGCGACGACATCGCGCGCCGCCGCGGTGGCCGACAAGCCGCGGATCACCGGTGGACGACAACCCGCGGTGGCGGCCGAACCGCTGCTGTATCCGGCCTCGTCCACATCGCCGCTCGCCGGCGGATGCGAGGGCGCCACCGGCGGCGGCGTGGTCTACCCGGGAGCCGAAGTCGAGCCCTCGCTCGCCGCGCATCCGACCGATCCGGACATCCTCGTCGGCGCCTGGCAGCAGGATCGCTGGTCGAACGGTTCGGCGCGCGCGCTGGTCGCGGCCACGTCGCTCGACGGCGGCCGCAACTGGACGCGCACGGTGCTGCCGTTCTCGCGCTGCGGCGGGGGCACTGTCGTCAACGGCGGCGACTATCAGCGCGCATCCGACCCGTGGGTGTCGTATTCGCCCAACGGCGTGGTCCATGCGATGTCGCTGTCGACCAGCGGCGGCGCCTATCAACCCGGTTCGGCGAACGCGATGCTGGCCAGTCGTTCGTTCGATCACGGCCGCACCTGGACCCATGCGGCGACCTTGATCCGCGACGGCGAAGCCGCGTTCAACGACAAGAACGCGATCACCGCCGATCCGCACGATGCGAGCCACGTCTATGCGGTGTGGGACCGCTTGATCGCGGCCACCAATCGCGGGCCGACCTATTTCACCCGCAGCACCAACGGCGGCGCGAGCTGGGAGGCGGCGCGCCCGATCTTCGATCCGGGCACGCGCAACCAGACCATCGGCAACATCGTCGCGGTGTTGTCGGACGGGACCCTGCTCGATGTGTTCAACCGCATCGACAGCCCGCCCGGCGGCGCGCAGACCGCGCGGATCACGGTGATCCGTTCGCTCGATCGTGGCCAGACCTGGTCGCAGCCGATCCACATCGCCGATCAGTTCGCCGTCGGCACCCGCGATCCCGTGTCCGGTGCCGCGGTGCGCGACGGTTCGATCGTGCCGACGATCGCGGCCGGTCCGAACGGCGAAGTCTATGTCGCCTGGCAGGACGCCCGGTTTTCCGGCGGTCTGCACGACGCCATCGCGCTGTCGCGTTCCCACGATGGCGGGTTGACCTGGACGGCGCCGGTGCGGGTGAACGGTGCGCCGACCGTGCCCGCGTTCACGCCCAGCCTGCACGTGGCGCCGGACGGGACGGTCGGCGTCAGCTATTACGACCTGCGCAACGACACCGCGACCGCGCCGTTGTCCACCGACGCCTGGCTGGCGCGCTCGCGCGACGGCGGCGCGACCTGGACCGATCTGCGCATCGGCGAGACGTTCGATCTGGCCCAGGCGCCGTTCGCGAACGGGCTGTTCGTCGGCGATTACACCGGTCTGGTCAGCGCCGGCGGCCGTTTCGTGCCGTTCTACGCGCGGGTGAACGCCGGCGATGCCGGCAACCGCACCGATGTGGTCGCGGTGTCGCTGGCGCAGGTCCCGCCACTGTCACCGAAACGACCGTCGGCCTTGGCGCGCGCCGAAGCGCTGTCGCGTCGCGCGCCGGCGGCGTTCGCGCCGGATCACGCCTTGCGCCTGCGCGTCGACGCGAACCTGCGCCGACGCCTGAAGCATCCGCCCGAGCCCGGCGCGGCCGCGCGGATGATGCCGCACTACGCGATGGTGTCGCTGCTGCAGCGTTAGCGCGGCAGGCGCCGCGCCAAGCATCGACTCACCAGAACTTCCAGAACGGTTTCTTCTTCGCGCCCGCATCCAGCGCATCGGCGACCCTGCGCTGCATCTCGGCCTGCTGCGCCTGCACTGCGCCATGGTCGCGTTCGAAATCGGGGTTGTGCGTTTCGTGGCCGAACCAGGGCACGCGGATGCCGTTGAATTCGTCCATGCCCGGATCCAGCCGGCGCAGATGCCGCGCGACCCACGCGGGATGCTGCGCGACGAGCGCGTCGGACACCGCGTTCGACAGGATCAGGAAGCCGTGGGTGTCGCTGCCGCCGATGCTCTCCGGATCGCCCCAGACGGTGTAGCGATCCTTCACGATCTCGGCGACCGAGTGGATCATCACGTAGCGGTCGCTGCCGGTGCCGGTCAGCGGGATGGCATGGGCCTGGCCGCGCCAGACGACCGTGCGCGCGTCTTCTCCGTCCGTGCAGGTCAACGCGTCTTCGGCCGTCATGTATTCGCTGAAGCCTTCGACGACTTCGCGCTCCTCCGAGCGCCAGTCGATCCAGCAGAAGCGTTCCTGCAGATCGTCTTCGTCCAGCGCGACGAGTGCGGCGATGTCGTTCGTGGCGATGAGGTTCGCGGTCATCGGCGGTCGTGCTCCGTAGCGGTGATCAGGCCCATTCGCCCGGGTCGACGCTGGCCGCGCGCGTCAGCCGGTCCAGCACGTCGCGCCAGTCTTCGGACGCCGGCGGCGCTTCGATCCAGATCGCGTCCGCGCCCGCGGCATCGGCGTCGTGCAGCGCGTCGTACATCGATTGCGCGTAGCCGGCCTTGTCCGCGGGCAGCCGGATGTCGCGGACCACGCCGAGCAGCGGTCCGTCCGGCAGGCCGCTGCGATGGACCACCACGATCCGCGTGTCGTCGGTTTTCGCGCGCAGGCGCGACGGCAGCGCGGCGCTGTCGATGAGGTACAGCGGCGTGCGCGGCTGGTAGTGCACCGCGACGTTGCCGGGCACCGCGGCGTCGTGCCGTTCGGGGAAGGCGACCGGGCGGCCGAGCACCGCTTCCAGCTGACGACGCGTGATCGGGCCCGCGCGCAGGATCCGCGGCGTGTCGCCGTCCGGACCTTCGCCGGTGAGATCGACGATGGTCGATTCCAGGCCGACCGCGCACGGGCCGCCGTCGAGCACGGCATCGATGCGTCCGTCGAGCCCGGCGAGCACCTGCGCGGCGGTGGTCGGGCTGAGGCGCTTGTGCGGATTCGCCGACGGCGCCGCGAGCCCGCCGCCCAGCGTGTCCAGCAGCCGCCGCAGCACCGGATGATCCGGCACGCGCAGACCGATGGTGTCGCGGCCGCCGGTGACCGCGGGAGAGACGTGCGCGGCCTTGTGCAGCAACAGCGTGAGCGGGCCCGGCCAGAAGGCCGCGGCGAGCGTGCGCGC
Organism: Lysobacteraceae bacterium; assembly: GCA_041919915.1. Lineage (GTDB taxonomy): Bacteria > Pseudomonadota > Gammaproteobacteria > Xanthomonadales > Xanthomonadaceae > Lysobacter_I. The sequence continues at coordinate 302,218 of JAYRSY010000002.1, read as the reverse complement.
GCTGTCGGGAATCCCGCGTGCCCAGGCGTCGATGTGGCTGGCATCGGCCAGATGCACGATCAGCGGATGATCCGCGGGGCGTTGTTTGGCTTCGAAAATGCGACCGACCGCGACCGGATCGCCGGCATCCGCGGCGAGGCCGTACACGGTTTCGGTGGGCACGGCGACCAGCCGGCCGGCGCGCAGCAGGCGGACGGCGTCGTCGAAATCGCGGGGATCGTCGGCCTGCAGCAGGCGGGTGTCGAGAGGCGCTGACATGCCGCAAGGGTAACAAAGCGCCGCCGCAGCGGACAGGAAGCGCCTACAATCCACGTCCTTTTCCGCCGCCAGGCCTCCGCATGCCGCCCAAATCCACCGTGGTCAAGGTCGAGCTGCAGGTCAGCGACATGGACCGGCACTACTACGCCCAGCACAACCTGACGATGGCGCAGCATCCGTCGGAAACCGACGCGCGGCTGATGGTGCGGCTGCTGGCGTTCGCGCTGTATGCCGAGGAACGCCTGGAATTCGGCCGCGGACTCAGCGAAGAAGGCGAACCGGATCTGTGGCAGCGCGATTACGTCGGCGACATCCTGCGCTGGATCGATCTCGGCCAGCCCGACGAAAGCCGCGTCCGCAAGGCCTGCGCTCGCGCGAGGCATGTCGTGGTGGTCAACTACGGCGGCCACGCCGCCGACGTCTGGTGGAACCGCAACGCCGCGGCACTGGCGCGGTTCGACAATCTCACGGTGATCGACATCGACCTGCAGGCGATCGACGGCATCGTCGGCCATGTCCAGCGCGGCATGCGCCTCACCGCGATGGTCCAGGACGCCGAGCTGCAGCTGATGAGCGACAGCCTCAACGTCGCGCTGACGCCGCGCGTGCGCAAGGCCGCCGCCACGGCATAGTCATTCAATCGCGATCGGGCGCGCCCAGCGGGAAGTACGCGCGATACGGCCGCCCACCGTCCACCGCGCGCATGACCGACGGTCGCGCCAGCAGGCGCTCGCGATAGCGGCGGACGTTGGTGAATCGTGAATCGATGGCGTGGGTCCAGTCGGCGTAGAACAGGAATGGTGCCGCGCCGCAGTCGGCGAGGCTGAAGGTGTCGTTCGCCGCCCAGATGCGGCCGGCCATGTGGCCATCCAGCCACGCATAGGCCGTTTCCAGCATCGTCCGCGCATCGGCGACGCCCTGCGGATCGCGTAGTGCCTCGTCCGCCCGCAGGCGGTCGAACACCACCTTCTGTTGCGGTGTCGACACGTAGTTGTCGAAGAAGCGATCCAGCATCCGCACCTCCAGCGCCGCGTCCGCATCGTCGGGGATCAGCCGCACCGGCCCGGGATGATGCAGTTGCAGGTATTCGATGATGCAGGTCGCCTCCATCACCTGGCGCGCGCCGTCCACCAGCAGCGGGAAACGGCGGATCGGCCAGCGCCGCGCGAACTCGATGACGTTCGGGTGCTCCGGTTGTCCCAGCACGCGGAACTCGAAAGGCGTGTCGTTTTCGTACAGCGCGATCAACGCCTTCTGCGAGTACGACGAGAACGGATGGGCGTAGAGCTGCAGGGACATGACGGTTCCTTTCGGGGGCTGTACCGGATGCGACGAACGGGAGGCGCGAGAATCGACAGCCATGCGTGACATCGCCCACGGCGACGGCGCTATGATCGCGTCTCCAGCGATGCGACCGGGAGGCGGCGATGGCAACGGGTTGGGCGGGCGACGGCGCCGTTCAGGATCAGATCGACGCGACCATCAAGGACGGCATCCAGCGTGTCCGCAGCCGGCTGCCGCAGGGGCCGGGATTGACGCATTGCGAGGAATGCGACGCCACGATTCCAGAAGCGCGGCGCAAGGCCGTGCCCGGCGTGCGTCTGTGCGTGACCTGCCAGGACGCGCACGATCGCGAAGACGCCGGGCACAGCGGCTACAACCGCCGTGGCAGCAAGGACAGCCAACTGCGCTGATCTCCTCGTCGGGCATGCACCGGAGCGTTGCCGGACGCCGCGGCGCGTTCATCTCGCTGACATCGCGCTGAACCGATGCCGGCCCGTTCGTGATCCCGGTCACGCGACGGCGCCGGATGCTGGCCGTTGCCCCCGACGGTGCGCGTTGGATGCGATGGCGGTCGCCGACTCGCCAGGCGGTTCGACGGAAGGAACGCCCGCGATGCAAGGGTGTGCGGAACGGATCGAATGCCGCGACGGGACGGATGCCCGTCTCCGCGGTGTCCGCGCAGGAGAGGGCGTGTCCGTGGATCGCTTCCATGGAACGACACAAGGAAGACACGCATGAACGCATACGCAAGAACGGCATTGACGCTGGCCTGCCTGTCGCTGACGCCCGCCGCGGCGATGGCCTCGAACTGGGAAATGACCTCCGGCCTGCCCACCTACCGCGAAACCCATCGCGGCACCAAGGAAGTGCGCAGTTGCGCGAGCCCGGGCGGCTCCATCAGCGTCGGTACCGCGACGCCCACCGGCACCAACACCAACATGCTCGCGGAACGCCTGAACGTGTCCTCGGGCCTGATCTTCCGCTTCCAGTACGACACCGCGGGCCGGCCCGAGCAGGCCGCGCAGGTGGCCGAGCTCCGCGACGGCACCGGATTCGCGGTGGTCGGCAGCATCGATCCGACCAGCGTCGCCGCGCCGACCTCCAACTTCGTGATCACCAAGATCGGCTGCAACGGCGCGCCGCAGTGGCGTTTCTATTACGGCGACACCACCGACTACAACACCGGTTTCGACATCCTGCAGGCCACGTCGGGCGACACCGCGTTCTCCACCCAGCCCGGCGATCTGGTCGCGCTCGGCAAATACTTCAAACCCGCCGCCGGCGGCGTGCCCGCCGTCTACCGCGCGCGGATCGTGCGCACGCGCTCGAACGGCACCCTGATCTGGGCGCGCGATTACCAGAATTCGGTCGTCGGTGATTTCGAGCTGCAGGCGATCGCCGAACTGGTGCCGGTGGCGCCCAGCCTCACCGGCGATCTGGTCGCGGTCGGCCGGATCGGCAGCGAGACCGCGCTGATGCAGGTCAACGGCAACACCGGCGCGGTGGTCTGCACCGCGCGCACCCGCGGCCTGAGCATCGCGCAGTTCCATGATGTCGTGGGCGCGAAGACCAGCACCGGATCGCCCGAAGTGCTCGCCATCGGCGAAACCAGCAGCGCCGCCGGCGGTGCGCCGCAGGTGTATCTGGCGCGCTTCGTGCCGAACTGCCTGCTGCGCGTGCATACGGTCTGGGGCGCGAGCACCGATCGCGAAATCGGCTGGGCCACCGATCTGACCTTCATGACCACCTACGCCGGCGCGCCGGCGGGCGTGATGATGATCGCCGGCGAGGTCAATGGCCCGTATGCCGGTGCCGCCAACAGCCAGGATGCCTTCACCCATCTGGCGCACCCGCAGTCGCTGTTGCCCTACGTGCTGCCCACCGGCGTGCCGGTGATCGGCAAACGCTATGGCACCCAGGGCGCCCTCGCCGAAAAGGCGTTCTCGCTGTCCGCGGCGAACAACGGCGCGTACTTCGCCGGCTCCACCTCGACCGACTGGCTGCTCAACGGCGACCCGCTGCACGCATTGACCGTGCGCCCGGATGTCAGCGCGTTCAAGACGGTCTGTTCGGTCGACTGGAACCCGCCGGCGAACGCCCTGCCGCTGGCCAGCACCACCTTCGGCGTCACGATCACCGCCAAGAGCTTCAATCAACTGGCGGTCCCGACGCCGATCACGGTCACCCCGCAGCAACCTTGCTGCACGGTGGTGCCGTGAGGGGCGTTGGGTGAGGTGAGTTTTCGCGCTGTCACCTTCTCCCCGCTTGCGGGGAGAAGGTGGGCGAGAGGCCGGATGAGGGGCTGCGTGCAGACCGCAGGGCGCATCAGTCGAAGGGGGCATGCGTCGTTGTGCGTCGACGATGTCGGAGATTCAAGGAAGATGCATGGAGCTTCGCTTGGGCAGCGTAGTGTGTGCGCCTTGCGGTCCTGGTCTGCATAAAAGCTAGCCGTCGCTCTTTGTGCTTTCGCTGCCTTTTGCAGCATTTGAGCGAACGCGAACCTTCAATGTCGTTCTTTCAAGAAAGCGCTCAACCATTTGCGGTAAATGCTTCACCATGAAGAAAAGTTCTTCGTCATCCGGTCTGTACATCTCGTGGAACAATGGCCCGTGAGTCGTGACTTCAAGAATTGCAAGAAGATTGTGGCGGGCATCAGAAATATCCTTTGCGCTGCCACTTCTTAAGGCATGGTATAGCTCTAGGCCAAGCTCATAGAGCCACGGAAATTCGTCGCGCATTACGGATATAAACAAAAGCCACGCGGTCGCGGGCTCGCCCCGACCATCGCGAAATGCGGGGTGAAACAGGAGTTCCTCGAACATCATTGGATGTAGGCGGCGACCTCTTTTGAGTCCTCCTCGACGTGTTGCAGATCGGACTCGGTCGTCAACTCTTTCCGGCAACTCGCGAACCATTACCTTTACTTCCTCGAAGAGCTTGGCGACTGCTGAGTCGTCCGCAGTTGCTTGAGTGGCAGGCTTGCCCTTGGTTGCCAGAAGTTTCTTTGTCCCGTCGAGAAAGACCCGGACTTGCATCTTTACGGCCTCTTCCCGAGGGGATGCGTCAGGGTTTCGTTTAATGAGCTGGATCACCAACTTTGTTAGCGAATCCTCATCGTCGCCGCAGTTCTGGAATTGTCCGAATGGGCCGGAGCTGACTTTTTCCAAGGGTACTCCAAGCGCGACGCCAAGGACGTTGGTATCCAGTTTTCCTTTCGCTACTCCAGCCTCATAGAGAATCCAAGGGCGATCGATGCTGTGCTGGGTAAGTAGAGCGACAACATCAGTTGCATCGCCCAGCTGCGACATGATGGCCTTGTACCACTCTGTGCCGAACTCGATACCGGACGTCCCTTTCTTGTCTGATGAGCGAAATGACTTGAGAGTGCCTGCGCTCACGTCCGATAGTAGGTTTGCGAATGCCTCCGCGAGATCTGCGTCACGGCTATCATGGCTAATGAATACAAGAGTGCGTCCTCGAGGCGCGAGTACTTGCGGCCCATCAACTCCATCCTCGACGATTCCACCTGATGCCGCAGTGATCTTCTTGCGCGCCATTCGTTTTCCCCTGTTCCTTCATGGTTTAATAAGCCGATCTAGTCGTGGAGCACATTCCATACGCTGCCACCTGCGGAAGAGGCATGTCAACCGTGCAACGCCCTGAAAAATCAGCGCGTGGGTTCATTCCGACGAACGGATGGATCTGCGCGCACTAGGTGATTGCGGATCAGGCGCTCCGCATGCTTTGGAAAAGCGGCAATACATTTTCTAAAGCCTTGCAGTGCTCCCGGAGTTCTACCTAGCACGACAGGTTGCAGGCTGCCTCTGTATCTGTCGAACACGCAGAAAAATGCAGGTTCTCTCGGCGCCGCCGAAGCGCGATCCCGGCCTTCGCCGGGATGACGGCGGTGGGGTCGCCGGAAACAGCGTTGGCGGTCGTACCCTCACCCCGGCCCTCTCCCGGGGGGAGAGGGAGAAGAGCAAGGCGGCCGAAGACCTCAGTCGCGCCGCATCCACCACAGGAAGAGGGCTAGCAGGACGCCGAGCGCCAGTGCGACCTTGAGCACGGCGCCGAAGCGGGTCTTCTGGCCGGGCAGGGCGTCGCGGTCGTGGTCGCCATAGAACAGCCGCGCGCGGATCGCTTTCGGGTCGAGGTTCTTGCGGTCCTGCAGCGCCAGGCGCACTTCGACGTAGGTGTCCTGCGGGAAGGTGTAGGCGTGGGATTCGCGGCCGATCCACACCGCTTCCGGCGCCGGGCCCACGTTCACCACGCTCTCGCCCATGTATTCGGTGTGGATGCCGATGGTGCCGAGGGTGATCGGGATCGCGCACGGGTCGCGGGCTTCGGGGCATTCGATGCCGACATCGATGATGGCTTCGCCCTTGTTCTCCGGGTCGGGCCATGCGGCGGCGTAGTCGATCAGCAGCGTCACCGGTCCCTGGCGGGCGTCGTACTTGAACTGGCCCACCTCAAGCCGGCTGAAATCCTTCGCCTGCGCCTGGATCTCGGGGCCCGTCCAGGTCTGGTCGGCGATCACGTTCAGCGGTTTCGCCGGGTCTTCGCTTTCCAGCGGCATCGGCAGCGCGTTGGACTGCGCCGATGCGAGGGTCGGCAGGCACAGCAGACAGGCGAGCAGGGCGGTGAGGCGGCGGGAGGTCATCGGGTGCGGTCTCGGAAAAGCGTGAATGCGAGGGTGAAGGCGACGCGTGGGAACGTGTCGGGGCTCATTCGATCAGCCGCCAGCCACCGGGGCCGTCGAACAGCGTGGCGGCGGTGCGGACGGATTCGGTCTCTTCCTTGACCGGTGGAAAACTCGCGAGATAGGTGATGTCGCAGACGTAGACCCGCTGCTGCCCGTTGCAGCCGTGCACGGTGACGTGGTGCAGCCGGATGTCGAAACGGATCTCGCGGAAAGATCCTGCGGAGCCGAGGTCGATGCGGATGCCGCCGCGCTCGTTGCGGTGCTCGAAATAATCGCCCAGTGCGTCTTCGATATCGCCCGCGTCGGGCGGGCCGTCCCGCGGGCCGCAGCCGGCGAGCGCGGATGCCAGCAGGGCTGTCGCCAGCAGTCGTGCCGGCCGGATCGTGTTCGTCCGCATCGCATCCCCGGTGCGCTGTGGTGAAGTCCGGAGCATAGCCGAGCGGTCCGCGCTTGTCGCGACGGCTGCCCGGTGGCTTCCGCTATGCTTGCCGTCGCATGCGGTGGCCACGGGGGCGCACGCGCGGAATGCCGTCAGGGGAAGACCGATGCTCCGAATGTCCGTACAGATCGCTTTCGCCCGGATCGCTTCGTTCCGGGCCGGCCGTGGTGTCGTCGCATGGTTCGCATGTCTGCTGCTGTGCTGCGCGCTGCCCGTGCAGGCGATCATCCGCGAAGTCGATCCCGGCAAACTGCCGAAGCTGGATGCCGACGAGGGGCTGCTGCTGATCGCGGTGGACAGCGATGTCTCTCTGCGGTCGGTGCGCATTTCGCGGCAGGGCGTCAACCTCGACATGCGCAGTATGCGCGGGGTCGAACCCGGGCGCAGCTCGCAGCTCTACGTGCTGCCGGCAGGCCGTTATCGCTGGACCAGCGTCGGCTACATCGGCGAGTTCAAGCTGTCGAAGGACCCGGAGTTCGGATTCGAGGTGAAACCCGGGGTTTTGAATTATCCCGGCGATCTGCTGTTCCGCCGGGCCAGTTGGTTCAGCGCCGTCGTCCATGTCAGCAATCGCGGGCTGCTGGCGCTCGACTGGCTGGAGAAGGAGCATCCCGCGCTTTCGCGCAGCCAGCGCTTCGAATACACCGGGCACTATCCCGACCCGTTCCCGGCGATGTATCGCGAGGCGATCGCGCAGGGTCGCCCTGCCGAAGACAAGACGCTCGACCCGCCGCAGCCGGGCACGCTGCCGATCGCGCTCGACGAACTCTGGCGGCCCAGCCGCCTGCAGATGATCGAACTGAATCCCCGCGGCGATCTGTTCGCCGAAGTGGTGGTGTTCGAGGTCCCGGGAAGCGGGAAGAAGTCCTCGAAGGGCGGTGAGGGAGGCGGCGGCTGGCGCTGGGCGATCAATCTGGTCGACATCGAGAAGGGCTCGCTGGTGCGGCTGTACGAATCGCCGAAGCCGGTATCGCGGCTGGACTGGGCCGACGACCGTTCGCTGATCATGAGCATCGGCCGCAGCGACGAGCCGGATGCGCTGATCGTGGCGCATGTCGTCGACAAGCCCGAAGGTCGCAGTTATTCCAAGGTGATCGTGCCGCGGGTCGGTGTACTGGTGAAGGTGCTCGCGGATCAGCCCGGCCGCATCCTGTTCGCCTCCGCTTCGTCGTCCGGCAATGGCCGGGTCGTGGTGCATCGGCTGGACGTGCGCGACCAGAAGGCGCTGAACCGCTTCGATTTCGCCGCGAGCGCACGTCTGAATCACGGCATCGACAACGGTCTGGCGTTCTTCGCCGATGCCGCCGGTCGCATCCGCATGGCGATTGGCGTCGACGACGACGGCAATCGGGTGCTGATCCACGGCATCGACGGGCAATACCGCCAGGTCATGGTGCTCGACGAGGAGGCCGACTTCGATCCGAGAGGATTGTCGGCCGACGGCAACCTGATCTACGGCCTGTCCGAGCGTAATCGCGGCCAGCGCGAGCTGGTCGAACTGGACCCGGCGACCGGCAAGGTCACCCGCACCGTGTACGCGAAACCCGGGCGCGACATCGCATCGCCGATGTTCGCGCCGTCGGGCGAGCTGATCGGCGCGAGCTACCTCGACAACGGCCTGCTGGTCAGCCACTACTTCGAGGAGACCAATGCGAAGTTGTACGGCAAGCTGCAGGCCGCCTTCCCGGGCAAGGCGGTGACGATCCTGCAGCGCAATCCGGCCGGTCGGAAATTCCTGGTCGCGGTCAGCGGCAGCGACAAACCCACCGACGTGTATTTCTTCGACGCCGACACCTCGAGCGCATCGCTGGTCAGCGAAACCAAACCCTGGCTGGCGTCGCACGCGTTCGCGTCGGCGACGACCCTGCACGCGAAAAGCAGGGACGGCTTCGAGATCGAGGCCTATCTGACCATGCCGCGTGGCGCCAAAGGCAAGGTGCCGCTGGTGCTGTTCCCGCACGGAGGGCCGATCGGCGTGCGCGACGATCTGTATTTCGATCCCGAAGTGCAGATCGTCGCCTCGCTCGGCTATGCCGTGCTGCAGGTCAACTTCCGCGGGTCCGAAGGGTTCGGCACCGCATTTCGCAAGGCCGGCGAGCGCAGTTACGGCAGTGCGATCGAGGACGACATCGACGCCGCGTTGGCGGTGGCGCTTGCGCGTTATCCGCTGGACGAGACCCGGATGTGCGCGATCGGTGCGAGCTACGGTGGTTATTCGGCGATGGTGTCCGCGATCCGCTGGCCGGGCCGGTTCCGCTGCGTGGTATCGATGGCGGGCATCAGCGACCGGGCGCTGTTCTTCACCGCCAGCGACTCCGCGCGCAGCGCCGAACGTCGTGTGCTGATGGAGAAGATGATCGGCAATCCCAATACCGAGATGGCCGAGATGATGGCGTACTCGCCGCTGTATCGGTATCGCGAGCTGACCTTGCCGATCCTGCTGGTGCACGGCCGCGAAGATCTGCGCGTGGATTACGAACATACGCGGCGTCTGGTGCGGATGCTCAATCTCGCCGGTCGCCCGCCCGCGCTGATCGAACTGACGGACGAAGCGCACGGGATCGAGGAAGACGAGAACAAGACTCGCGTCTGGAGTGCGATCGCCGGATTCCTGCGCGCGAATCTGTCCGATTCGCCGGCTGCCGGCGCCGCAATGCCGGCAGCAGCGCCCGCCGCGACAGCGCCTGCATCAGCCGCACCCGCACCCGCCGCACCTTCTCCGCCCGACAAACGATGAGGCGCGGATGCGTCGTGCATCCGCGCCCCGTCACGTGATGAGCCTGCGTCGTTACGGCTGGTAAGTCACCGTCAGCGTCGCCGTCGTGCCGTTGCCGATCCACAGGTAATGCGTCGCGGTCTGGTCGGCGGTGAAGCGCAGTCGCAATTGGGTGCGGCCGGTGCGGTTCACGGCGCCCAGGCCGTTGGCGGCGAACAGGGTGCTGGTCTGGGTGCCGCCGGTGAACGGCAGCAGTTGCGCGACCGTGCTCGCCGTGGTGGTCGCGGCCCAGTCGCCGGTCTCGATGGTGCAGGCGCCAATGCAGCCGCTGTTGGCGTCGATCACGAGCGTGTTGCCCGCGGGATTGCTCCACGGATCGCCCGAGGCGCTGCGATAGGTCACGGTCAGGGTCGCGGACAGGATCGTCGCGCCGTCCGGCAGCGACGCGGTATCGAACGAGAGCAGCGTGCGGTTGAACTTGCCGTCGGTGCCTCGGCCGATGGCCAGCCCGAGGCTGGATTCGAGCGTGCCCACGGCCGGCGATGCGCCGCCGGCTCCGGCCTTCACGTAGCCGTCGTTGGCGTTCTCGTTCTGGAAACTCACGGTGACCGGCGTGCCGCCGCCACCGCCACCGGTGCCGCCGCTGACGGTCACGTTCACCTGCGGCGATGTGCCGGTGTTGCCGGCGAGATCGACCGCGCGGGCGGTCAGGACATGGCTGCCGTTGGTCGCCGTGGCGCTGTTCCAGGCGAAGCCGTAGGGTGCGGTCGCGTCGCTGCCCAGCAGCGCGCCGTCGAGCAGGAATTCCACGCGTTCGACACCGATGTCGTCGCTGGCGTTGGCCGAGACGGTGACCGTGCCGCTGACCATCGCGCCGTTCGCGGGCGCGGTGATCGACGCGGTCGGCGGCGTGCCATCGAGATCGTCGAGGCCGAAGAAGCGCGCGATGTAATAGCTGGAGCACAGATTCACGTCGAGGATGTACGCGCCTGCGGCCCCGCATTGGGTCTCGCCGGTGCCGGGATCGACCGGCGTGCCGTGGCCCATGCCGGTGATGGTCCAGGTTTCGACACGGGGAACGCCCGTCGCGTCCTTGTACACGCGATGCGGATAGCCGCCGATGGTGTCGCTCACGTCGGCGGTCTGGTCGATGCCGTGCACGTTGGTCCACTGGTCCATGCTTTCGGCGAGATTCATCGGCCGCACCGTGTAGTCGGCGTCGCCGTGCCAGATCGACACGATCGGCCGCGGTCCGCTCCAGGCGAAGGCATTGCGCACCTTGTCGCCCCATTGCGACGGGGTGAGATCGGTGCCCGTGTTCATGCAACTGAAGGCGGCGGTCTGCCCGGTGCCGCAGCGATAGGGAATGCCGGCGAGGATCGCGCCGCCGGCGAACACGTCCGGATAGGTGGCGAGCATCACCGCGGTCATCGCGCCACCGGCCGACAGTCCGGTGATGTACACGCGCGAGGTGGCGATGTCGTGATCGGCGATCATGCGGTCGATCATCTGCTTGATCGACAACGCCTCGCCCTGGCCGCGCGCGATATCGCCGCTCTCGAACCAGTTGAAGCAGGTCGCGCTGTTGTTGGCGCTCTGCTGCTGCGGCAACAGCAGCGCGAAGCGATAGCGGTCCGCGAACAACTGCCAGCCGGTTTCGGCATCGTAGCTCGCGGCGCTCTGCGCGCAGCCGTGCAGGGCGACCACCAGCGGCGCGCCGGCGGGCAGCGCCGAGGGCACATGCTTGAACATGCGCAGATTGCCCGGATTGCTGCCGAAACCGGTCACTTCGGTCTGCGCGAACGCCGGTGCGGTGACGGCGCCGCAGAGCAGGATCAGGCTCGCGCACGCGGCGCGCAGGACGGAACGGATGGCGATGCGGGACATCGGTGGCGTCTCCGGGGGGGATGCCGGCAGTGAGCCACAGCGCACGCGGCGGCGACACTGGCCGATGGGGCAAGCTGCGCCGCAGCAAACGCGTCCGGGAAGCGGTGCGTCAGTCCGCGCGGGCGACGGTTTCGTCCCCGCGGTCCTGCGGCGCGAGCCACCAGCGCGCGCCGCGGGTCGGGGGCGCGCTCGGTTCGCACTCGCGGTGCTCCAGCGCATCGAGCCTGCGGCCCCGTCCCGGCGCGGCCGCTTTCCAGCGTTCGATCAGGCGCAGCACCGCATGCCGGCTCTGCGCGGCGAAACCGAGGCTGCGTTCCTCGCACCATGCCGTCGCGTCCGTGGTGTCGCGATGGCGGTGCGGAACGTCGTAACTGCAGCGCAGGCAGAGATGGGCGACATTCTCGGTCCAGTCCTCGATCAGGCCGATACCCGGCCCCTGCAGGGGCAGCAGGGCATCGAGATCGCTGCGTTCCGGACAGGTCGCGAACACGGCGAAGGTGCGGAACTCGGACGTCTGCAGGCGCTGCAGTGCGTTCAGCACCGGGACGCGGCTCTGGTGGAAGAAGCGTTCGCCGGTGGCGGCACCATCGTGCAGCACGAGATCGCCATAGCGGTATCCGCTGTCCGGCAACGGCACGTTGATCAGGCGGGCGCGGATCGGATCGACGCGCCGCGCGAACAGCGTTTCGGCGCGCCCCCAGGCTTCGAGCCGCAGACTGGCGACGCCGAACTGCCCGTCGATCGGGCCGTCGCCCGGTGGAATCGCGATGCCGCAGTCCGCCCACTGTCGTCGCGCCTGCGGCCAGTCGCCCAGCGCGGTGGCGGCGATGGCGGCGTTCCAGCGCATGGCTTCGCGGTCCTCGTCCTCGTCGGCAATCAGGGACAGCGCGTGCAGATTGTGGTCGAGCGCACGTGGCCAGTCGCGCAGATATTTGCTGGCCAGGCCCTGCATGTAGTGATACGCGGCCCGGTCCGGGGCGGCCGCCAGCAAGGCATCGAAGCCGGTGCGGGCGCGTTCCAGATCCCCGGCATCGAATGCGGCATAGGCCTGCGCGGCGAGCGATGCCAGGTCGTCGTTGGGGCGGTCGTCGGCCATCGGGCGCCTGCGGTGAGGACGGGCGTGTTCCGCGATCCTGCCATGTCTCCGCCGGCTTGTCCCGACGCGGGCCGGCACCGGTATGCTGGAAGCGAAACCGCAGCGGAGGCGGCCATGTCCTCGCAGTCCGAGTCTTCACCGTCCGGGCCCTCGTCGCCCGTGCCTTCACCGTCCATGTCCTCACCGTCCGGGTCGCCCCCCGGGCCGAACAACGCACCGGATGCCGGGCCGGGCCCGGTGTCTTCGCCGGAACCGGCGGAGGATGCGTCCGCTACCGCACCGGAGGACGCCCGCCCGTTCGTCGTGCCCTGCGCCGCGCTCGATGCCGGCGCGCCGCTGCGCTGGCTGCGCGCGGGTTGGCGCGATCTGCGCGCCGCGCCCGGGCTGTCGCTGCTGTTCGGTGTCGTCATCGTGCTGGTCAGCGCCGGCATTTCGCTGCTGGCCTGGAAGCTCGGTCGTTTCGCGCTGCTCGCGACGCTGCTGTCGGGCTTCGTCTTCGTCGCGCCGCTCATCTGCGTCGGCCTGTATTGCGTGAGTCGCGCGCTGGCGCGCGGCGAAACGCCGCGACTGGCCGACTCCTTCGTGCTCGCGCGGCGGGTGGTCGGACAGGCCGGCGTGTTCGCCATCGCCCAGGGCGTGATCGTGCTGCTGTGGTCGCGCGCGGGCATGATGGTCGGCGCGTTCTTTCCGATCGACGAGAGCAACGTCGGCACGCTCTGGGAATTCCTCGCCATCGGTTCGGCGGTCGGCTCGATCTTCGCCGCGCTCACCTTCGCCGTGTCCGCGTTCTCGCTGCCGATGATCGCCGACCGCGACGTCGACATGATCACCGCCGGCATTTCCAGCATCAATGCGGTGCTGCGCAACAAGCGGGTGATGCTGCTGTGGGCGACGATCATCGTGGTGTTGACCGCGATCGGATTCGCCACCGCGCTGATCGGTCTCGGGCTGCTGATGCCGTGGCTGGCCTATGCGGCCTGGCATGGATACCGGGAAACGCTGGATGCGAGTGCGTGGCCGAGACTGGATTGAAGTCCTGCTTGGGCCTTCATCGTGATGGCGCTTTCACTCGTGCGGCGTGAATCGCGCGGATGATCCGATAGAGATCGCCGTCGTCGAAGCGATAGGCACGCTCGGTGTCGACGCGGTGCACCATCACCAGTTCATGCTTGGGATAGACGCCGAGCATGTGGACGCCGACGCCGGTGTGGTAGAACGAGGGCGGTTCTTCCGGCGATTCGGGAACCAGCACATTCCATAGCATGCCGTAGGCCAGACCGTACTCCGGGTCCTCGATCGAGTACGGGTGCGTGCTGCGCGCGATCCACTCGGCAGGCACGATCTGCCGGCCTTTCCACTGCCCGCGCTGCAGATACAACTGTCCGAACAGCGCCAGATCGTGCGCGCTCATGCGGAAGTGCCAGGCGGGATAGCGCGATTTCTCCGGCTCGTGGACGTAGTAGCCGTCGGCATCCGGATCGTCGGGCCGTCCGTCCGCGGCAGGCACGACGATGCGATTGCGATAGTCGAGCATCCCCAGCGGTCTGGCGATCTCCTCGTCGAACGCGTCGTAGAGGCGCCGGCCGATCGCGCGTTCCAGAACGCGGCCGGAGACGTTGAAATCCCAGTTGTTGTAATAGTAGAAGGCGCCTGGCGGGTGGCTGCCGCGTGCCGGACGGCGCATCGACATGCTCTCCGCTTCGGCGGCGGCCGGGTGATAGACGCCGGAGCGCGATTTCAGCATGTCTTCGAGCTTCGCGCTCTTCTCTGTATCGTCAAGCGCCGGCGGCGTATCGTCGATGCCCAGCGTGCCGAGGGTCGCGCGCAGATCGATGTCGCCGCGCGCCTCGTGGATGCCGTACAGCGCGTTGAGCAGCGGTTTGCGCATCGAGTGCACAAGCAGCTTCCTGCGGATATCGCCGTACTCGAAGAAAATCCTGCCGCCGTGGACCAGCACCAGGCTGTCCGAGCCGGACTCGCGCAACAGTGCGCGCAATGCTTCGAGTTTCTCCGGCGAATAGCCGGCCTGTTCCGGCGTGATGCGTTCGAATGCGTCGCGTGCGTGCGCATGCGGGGGCGCGGACAGGGACGCCACCAGGAACGCAGCCAGGAGGAGACAGGCGAGTCCGGGAGCGGGTGCGCGCATGGCGGTCCTTGAGGGAGCTGTCGAGCCATGCTGGACGCCGCCGGCCGATGGGGCAAGCATCGGAAGTCATGTCTGCTTGCCCCGCATGGACGCGGGGCGGACAATGACGCGCCGGCGTCCGCCGGTCAGCCCGCCGAAGCCCCGCCCCGATGATCGACACGCCCGCCTGTCCGCAATGCACGCTCACCAACACCTACCGCGACGGCGATCGTTTCGTCTGCGCCGACTGCGGTTTCGAGTGGGGCGAGGGCGACGCGCCGGCCGATGAGGGGCAGGTCGTCCGCGACAGCAACGGCAATGTGCTCGCCGACGGCGATACCGTCGTCGTGATCAAGGACCTCAAGGTCAAGGGGTCGTCGATTCCGCTCAAGCAGGGCACGGTGATCAAGCACATCCGTCTGGTCGACGGCGACCCCGAGCACATCGAAGGTCATTCCGACAAGATCAAGGGGCTGGTGCTGAAGACCTGCTTCCTGCGCAAGGCCTGAGCGGCCGCCGTCGCGGCCGGGCATTGCGCGACCACAGCGTCTTCCGATCACCATGCGCACCAAGGCCGATCTGCCGACCAAGCGCTGCCCGGTCTGTGGACGCGATTTCGCGTGGCGCAGGAAGTGGGCGCGCGACTGGCCGAACGTGAAGTTCTGTTCCGATGCGTGCCGCAAGGGCACGCCGCGCGGCCGCGCCTCCTGATCCCGCCTCCTGATCCCTCTTCCTGATCCCTCTTCCTGATCCCTCTTCCTGATCCGGCCGCATGCCGCACGTTCGCGGCATGCGTGCAAGGATGAGGATTCCGCACGGCCGTTGAATATCGCGCGAATCGAATCGCGCGCGGCGCGCATCCACGATGTCGCGCATGGATCTCGAAACGCATCGATCTTCGCATTCGTGATCGCCGTCGACGAGCGCGCGATTTGAATACGTATGCAGATCGCGTGCTGCATTGCGATGCCGTCCTAGCATTCGTTTCCGTCGCGCACGCCATGTCGCGATGCGTCTGGCGCTGAAGCCGGTCGCGCGTTCGCAGTTGTCGCCCGTCCATGCGCATCGCATGCGATGGGCGCAAGGAATGTCCGTCCCGCAACGCGGGAGTCCGCCATCATTTCAGGAGAACCCCAATGCCGTCCCCAGTCGACAAGACCGCTCCGCACTATTCCGCCCCGGACATGCGCGCCACGAAGGCGCGCGCATCGCGTCGCAGATGGCACCTGGCGGCCGCGCTGCTGCTCGCCGCCGCCGGCAACGCGCATGCCGATGCGGTGCTGCATGCCTTCAACTGGCGCTACGCCGATGTCGAGGCCCGGGCGGCCACGATCCAGTTCGCGGGCTACAAGGCCGTGCTGGTCGCGCCGGCCTACAAGTCCGAAGGCAGTGCATGGTGGGCGCGCTATCAGCCGCAGGACTATCGCCTCATCCATCATCCGCTGGGTGATACCACCGCGTTTCGCAGCATGGTCACCGCGCTCCGCGCGCGCGGGATCGACGTCTACGCCGATGTGCTGATGAACCACATGGCCAACGAGTCGGCGCAGCGCGCCGACCTGAACTATCCCGGTTCGCGCATCCTCGGCATCTATGCCGGCAACACGGGCTATTACAACGGTCTCCGACTGTTCGGCAATCTCGGCTACAACTTCCTGGGCGCCGGGGATTTCGGCGAAGCACGCTGCATTTCCGATTACAACGATGTCTGGCAGGTGCAGAACTGGCGTCTGTGCGGGGGTGGCGGCGATGCGGGCCTGCCGGACCTCGCGGCCAACAGCTGGGTGATCTCGCAACAACAGGAATACCTGCGCCAGTTGAAGGCGATCGGCGTGAAAGGGTTCCGCATCGATGCGGCCAAGCACATGCCGATCTCGCATCTCAACAATGTGCTCACCGCCGACATCAAGAGCGGTGTCTATGTCTTTGGCGAAATCATCACCGGCGGCGGTTCCGGGAATTCCGAGTACGACCGTTTCCTGCAGCCCTACCTGCAGAACACCAATCACGCCGCCTACGACTTTCCGCTGCACACGACGATCCGCAATGCGTTCTCCTTCAGCGGCAGCATGAGCAGTCTGGTCGATCCGGGTGCCTACGGACAGGCGCTGCAGGGCGCCCGCGCGCTCACGTTCACGGTGACCCACGATATTCCGAACAACAGCGGTTTCCGCTATGCGCTGATGGATCCGACCGACGAGACGCTGGCCTACGCGTATCTCTTCGGGCGCAACGGCGGCAAGCCGATGGTGTACTCGGACAACAACGAGAGCGGCGACAATCGCTGGGTCAATGCCTACAACCGCAACGACATCAAGGGCATGATCCGTTTCCACAACGCCGTTCAGGGCAACGACATGCAGGTGCTGTCGCACGGCAGTTGCCACATCGTCTTCCGTCGCGGCAGCCTGGGCATCGTCGGCATCAACAAGTGCGGCAGCACGGTCAATGCTTCGGTCAACATGAACAACAGCGTGTTGTGGTGGTACGCCAACTACACCGACACCCTCGGGTCGGGCAGCGTGGTGAACATCAACAGCGGCAACTACACCTTCAGCCTGCCGGCGCGCAGCGCGAGGATGTGGCTGCGCTGAGTCGCGTGTGCGTGTCCGGCGCGGCGGTGGGCACCGATGCCCATCGCCGCGCGGGTTGCGGGCAGGATCCGCCGCGGCTGCGGTCGGGTTGCCGCCAAGCCCCTTTCCGCCCGCACGGAAGCCGCTGCCCGCTCGCCATCGACCGGGCGGGGCCCGGCACGCCGGCGAGCGGCAGCGCCACCGCCCGCCGTTCGTCGGAAAGCCTTTCGCCGGTCCCGGGAGCCGATCCGGCACCGGGTTTCCGGCGCATGATGCGGAGGTGTGCGGCACGCCGACGGAATGGGGGGTGAGCCATGCCTGAATCCGGAACCGGAGCGCGAAGCAACGCGCATCTTTCGCTTCGCGGTCGCACTAGAATCCGCCCCTTGCATGGCAGGCCCCCGTCCGGGAGCCCGGGGCCATGACACAACATCCGCAGGGGGGCGGAGCCATGAATCCAATGCCTGGCGCCGGCATGCCCGTCGCTGCAGGACGTGGTGCTTTGCCACGTCCCGCTCCATCCATCGCGAACGTCCCGGTGTCCCGGGCGTTGTGGCCTGCGTGAGGCCGACATCGCCGATGCCCCGCGGATCCGCTCACGACGATCTCCGGATGTCCCGGCCGCGCCGCGCGGTGAGGTGGGGGCTCCTGCTGACGGCCGGGTGGTCGCTCGCGGCCGCCGCGCAGAACACGCCGCCCTCGCCCCGGGACCAGGTGCGCGCGCTGCTCGCCGAGGTCGAGGTCGCGGTCGAGAACGATCCGCGGCAGGCGCTCGCACTCGCCCGTCGCGCCGTCGTCATCGCCCGCGACAGCGAGGATGCGGGGCTGCTGCGCGAAGCCGAGGTCGATGCCTGCGAGACCGCCGTGGTGGTCGACGCGCGCGCGGCGCAGGCCGAGGCGGGATTGCGGGCCGCGCGGCAGCGCGGCGACGACATCGCCGCGTCCGGCTTCCACAACTGCCGCGGCTATGCCTTCGACGTGCTGGGTTCACCTGCCGATGCGGCGCTCGAATTCGAGGCCGCGGTCGCCGCCGCCGAGCGCGCCGGCCACAAACCGGCATTGGCCGAAGCGCTTGCGCTGCGCGGCGAAAGCCGCCAGTACCATGGCCGCTACGACGACGCGATCGCCGATCTCAATCGCGCCTACGCGCTGAATCTGGAGCTCGGCCTGAAGAGCGGCCAGCGTTACACGCTCAACGCCATCGCCAACGTCTACAGCGACGCCAACGTCGGCGAATTCGACAAGGCGATCGGCTATTACCGCCAGTTGCTGAAGTACGACGAAGCGGCCGGCCTCAAGAGCGGGATGGCCACGTCGCGCTTCAACATCGCTTCGGCGCTGGAGAAGAAGGGCGAGCACGAGGCCGCGTTGGTCGAATATCGCCGCGCACTGGAGATCGACACCGCGCTCGGCAACCGCGCCGCGATGGCCGAAACCGAACGCTCGATCGGCGCACTGCTGGTGGAACAGCGCAAACCGGCCGAGGCGCTGCCCCGGATCGAACGCGCGCTCGGCTATTTCTCCGGAGCGGACGATGCCGAGAGCATCGCCCGTACCCGTCTCACCCGGGCCCACGCGCTGCGCGGGCTCGATCGTCTGCGCGAGGCGGTGGCGGACCTGGAGTTCGCCGAGGGTCATTTCCGGGCCAGCAACAATCCGCGCCAGCTCGCCCGGGTCTACGAGGCCCTGGCCGATGCCCGTGCCGCATCCGGCGACTGGCGCCGCGCCTACGAGGCCGCGATCGCCCATCGCCGTGCGCAGGAGGAACTGGAGCGTCGCGCGCGCGAGGAGCAGACCTCGCGTCTGCGCGTGCAGTTCGACACCGCCCGCAAGGAGCAGGAAAACCGCGCGTTGCTGATCGAGAACGCGCATCGCGGCGAAGCCCTGCGAACCGCCGAGCGCGTGCGTTCGCTGCAGCGTCTGGCGATCCTGCTGGGCGCCGCGCTGCTGGTGCTGCTCGGCGCGATGGCGCTGCAGCAGGTGCATCGCGGCCGGCGCCTGCGCAGGCTGGCGATGACCGACGAACTGACCTGTCTGCCGAACCGGCGCAACATCCTCGATTTCCTCGACGATGCACTGCAGGACGTGCGGAACGGCGGCAGGCCGCTGGCGGTGATCGCCTTCGACGTCGACCATTTCAAGCGCGTCAACGATCTGCACGGCCATCACGGCGGCGATCGCGTGTTGCAGGCGATCGCCGGCATCGTCGACGGATGGCTGCCGGAGCGCGCCCGGGCCGGGCGGATGGGCGGCGAGGAGTTCCTGGCGGTCCTGCCAGGCGCCGATGCCGTCGCAGCGCGCGCCGCCGCCGAAGCGCTCCGCGAAGCGGTCTCGCAAGCGGGGTTCGAGGGGTTCCAGGCCGGTGAACGCATCACCATCAGCCTCCGCATCGCGGTGGCCGGTGCCGGCGACGACATCGAGAGCCTGCTCCGCAGGGCGGATGGTGCGCTCTACAGCGCCAAGCACGAGGGCCGCGACCGCGCCGTCGCCGGTTGATCTGCGCGGCCTTCGCGCACGCGGACCCCGGTTTCGCGCAGCGCCGCGCGCGCTGTTCGAAGAAGCAGGCGCGGCCGTTCGATATTTCTGACGATATCGGTGGCGGTGGCAATGCTGGTGTCGGCAATCGGCTCATCATTTCGAATTTGATGACCAGAATGGAACGATCGGCGCCGTCTATCGCTGGCCGGGTATTCCAAAGTGTGACGTTATCCGACAATAAGCCGGGGACAGGAGACGGTGGTCGCATTTTCGACCCCGGCCCTGGCGAGTAGGGCGCAGTCGGCACAGGGGGATGTGCGGAACGACCGGCGCATCGCCGGCACCGCGGAAGCGGCGTCGGCGATGGGTGGTTCCGCGCGTGCAGAGCCGGCGCGTTCGCATCGGAAACAGGGGGAAGTGTGAGAACCGTGAGGTCCAGTCGCAAGAAACTTG
This sequence comes from Lysobacteraceae bacterium, assembly GCA_041919915.1. Classification (GTDB taxonomy): domain Bacteria; phylum Pseudomonadota; class Gammaproteobacteria; order Xanthomonadales; family Xanthomonadaceae; genus Lysobacter_I. The sequence goes on along the minus strand of JAYRSY010000002.1, from coordinate 282,207 downwards.
CGATTCGCAGTCTGTGGTTCACCGAATTGTGCGTCCTGATGCTGTCGGTCATGGTCGCGGCGCGCCTGCGTTTCCATGCAGACCCGTCGGGCCTGGAGCATTTCGTCCAGGGCATCGCCGCACGTGCGTTGCTGGTGGCGCTGTGCGTCACCGGTGCGATGCTCGCCTTCGGCCTGTATCAGGTCTATGTGCGTCACAGCCGGATCGATCTGCTGCTGCGCATCGCGCTGTCGTTCGCCCTCGGTGGTGTCGCGCTGCTGGTGGTGTACTACGTGATCCCGGCCACCTACATCGGTCGCGGCGTGCTCGTGATCGCGCTGGGTATCGGTGTCGGCGCCATTCTCGGCGTCCGCTATCTGGTGTCGAAGCTCTCGGGCGCGCAGGCCCTCAAACAGCGCGTGCTGGTCTACGGCGCCGGCAGCAACGCCAACCTGATCAACACCCGCCTGCGGCGGAAGAGTGACCGGCAGTCATTCAATGTGCTCGGTTTCGTCCCGGCGCCGAACCAGAACGTCGCGGTCGACGCATCGATGCTGCTGCATACCGATGAAACCCTGTGCACGCTCGCCGACCGGCTCGACATCGACGAGATCGTGATCGCGCCGGATGAGCGTCGTGGCGGCATGCCGATGGAGCAGATGCTCAATTGCGTGCAGCAGGGCGTGCGGGTCACCGACCTGTCGACCTTCTTCGAACGCGAAGCCGGCATGGTGCAGCTCAACATCGTCGACCCGTCATGGCTGGTGTTTTCGGGCGGGTTCGACTACTCGACGCCGCGACGGCTGACCAAGCGCTTCTTCGATCTGCTGACCGCCGGCGCGCTGCTCGCGCTGAGCTGGCCGGCGATGCTGCTGGTGGCGCTGGCGGTGAAACTCGAATCGAAGGGGCCGGTGATCTATCGCCAGGTGCGCGTCGGCGAGCACGGTCGTCATTTCGAGATGATCAAGTTCCGCAGCATGCGGGTCGATGCCGAGAGCGACGGCGTGGCGCGCTGGGCGACCAAGGACGACGATCGCAGTACCCGGGTCGGCAAATTCATCCGCAAGACCCGTCTCGACGAGCTGCCGCAGCTGTTCCTGGTGCTGAAGGGCGAGATGAGTTTCGTCGGCCCGCGTCCGGAGCGCCCGCAGTTCGTCGAGATGCTGAACAGCGAGATCCGGTATTACGACGTGCGCCATTCGGTGAAGCCCGGGCTGACCGGGTGGGCGCAATTGCGCTATCCCTACGGCGCGTCGGTGCGCGACGCCAACGAGAAACTGAAGTTCGATCTGTTCTACGTCAAGAACCATGGACTCGTGTTCGACCTGATGATCATGCTGCAGACGGTCGAAGTGGTGCTGTTCGGGCGCGGCGCGCGCTGATCGCTCCGCTCAGCCGCGGTTGAGCACGCTGGCGAGCATGCGTTTCGCCGCGAACGGCAGCAGCGCCCACGCCTGCGCGCGCGCTTGCGGCGTCGGCGCCTGGCGCAGGGCCTGCCGCCACAATCGCCAGGCATCGCGCCAGCGTCTGCGGATGAGCATGCCGCGGGCGTTGCGGGCGTAGGTGATCGAAAGCGCTTCGCGTCGCACCGCGGCATCGACCGTGTCGCCGGCGTCGGCGACCGCGCGCTCGACCACCTTGACGTAGTCGTCGTAGGTGGTGGATTCGGCGGACAGGCCGTCGTGTCCGCGCATCGCTTCGACCAGCTCGGCCTCGACCACGCCGATCTTCCAGCGTCGCGCCACGCGCAGGTGGAAATCGATGTCCTCGGCGGTGCGCAGTGCGGTGTCGAAACCGCCGCAGCTCTCGAACACCTCGCGACGGAACATCGCCGAGGCCGGGACCAGCGACGGATTGAGCAGAAGCCAGCGCAGCGCCCAGCCGTCCTCGCGCAACACCTCGCGGCGATGGAAGACATCGTAGGGCCTGCCGTCGGCGGCGACCCGGACCACGTCGCACAGCACCATGCCGTACTCGGGATGCGCGTCGAGCCAGTCCATCTGCCGCGCGGTCTTCTCCGGGCGCCACAGATCGTCGCTGTCGAGCAGGGCGAAATAGCGGCGCGACGCCAGGCGCATGCCGGTGTTGCGCGCGGCCGAGACGCCGGCGTTGTCCTGTCGGTGGTAGACGATCCGTTCACCGATCAGATCGCCGTAGCGTGCGCGGAGGGCCTCGCCGGTGCCGTCGGTGGAGCCGTCGTCGATCACCACGATCTCGTCCACCGGGCGCGTCTGCGCCAGTGCCGAATCGATCGCCCGCATCACCAGCTCGCGCCGGTTCCAGGTCGGTATAATCGCCGAAACTCCGGCGGAAACTTCGGTCGCGCGCGCCATGCTCAAGGACTTCGCCAGAAAATGTCTGTATGCCAGCGGTGCGCTGGGCCTGTATCACCGGCTGCGCAACCGCGACAGTTTAACGGTGGTGATGTTCCACCGCACGCTCCGTCGCGACGATCCGCGCTGGGCCGCCTGCGATCCCGATTACACCCTCGCCGATGACCTGTTCGAGCGCTCGATCGCGTTCTTCAAGCGCCATTACCGCGTCGTCTCGCTGGACGAGGTATTGCGCGCCCGCCGCGAGGGCGTGCGGCTGCCGCCGCATGCGCTGCTGATCACCTTCGACGACGGTTGGCTGGACAACGTCGACTACGCGCTGCCCGCGCTGCGGCGTGCCGGCCTGCCGGCGGTGATGTTCGTCGCCGCCGATGCGGTCGGCGCGCGTCAGCCGTTCTGGCAGGAGCGGCTGGTCGGCGCCTGGCGGCGGGGCGGATTGTCGCTGGACGCGCTGGGTGCGGCGCTGGTCGAACACGGAGGGAGGCGTCCGGTGCGCGACGGCATCGCCGGATTGCGCGAAGCCATCGCCGGGCTCGAAACGATGTCGACCTCGTCGCGCGACGAGGTGCTCGCACGGTTCGCCGAGGTTCTGGACGATGGTCTCCGGCACATGGTCGACATCGCCGATCTCGCGACCCTGCGTGCGGGCGGCGTCGAACTGGGACTGCACGGCAAGCGTCATGTGCCGATGACCCGTGCCGATGATCTCGACGCCGAACTGGGCGGTGCGCGCGACGCCATGGCGACGATGCTCGGCGTGCCGGAAGCGGCGGCTTCGGCTGCATGCGCGACGATGTCGTTTCCGCACGGCGCGTTCGATCCGGCGATCGCCGCGCGGGCGCAGGAAGCCGGATACGAACTGCTGTTCACCAGCGTGCCGGTGCTCAATGCGGTGGAGGATCGTCCATCATGGCTGCTCGGCCGCACCGGTTACGAAACCGACACCATCGCCGATGCGCAGGGGCGCTTCCGTCCCGAACGGCTTGCCTGGTATCTGTTCCGGCGCGAGACCCGACGCCTCGCGTGATCGTTGCGTCTCATCCGCCACGACGAATGCGCCGGGCGATGAACGGAAACGATGTCGTGCTTGCGTTTCCGCATCCGTGCGGTCGCGATCATTCGTCTTCGTCGGCCGACGTCAGATGCAGTTCGACCTCGCCCTCCAGTGCGGTGCCGGCACCGAACAGCGGTCGACGGCCGCGCGCTTCGAAACCGAGCGCGCGCCAGGGTGCCAGACGTGCATCCGAGGTCGCCAGCTCGATCGACACCGCTGCATGGCCCTGCGCGCGCGCCGCGCCCAGCATCGCGGACACGATCTCCGGTGTCGGCGTCGCGCCCGCGCGCGTCCAGAAATCGTGGATGTGCAGGGTGTGGCCATCGACCCGCGTCGCGAACCAGGCGACAGAACCGCAGTCATCGTGCAGCAGCAGATGCCGGAACGGCGCCACGCCGTCGACGGCCGGGGCGTCGTCGAAGCGCCAGCGCAGATGGGCCGCATCGCGCAGCGCGGTCAAGGCCTGCGGTTTCGGCGAGGATTCCCAGAGGTCCGTGATGTCCGGAACGCCGGCGTGCCAGTGCGCGTGCAGTCGGCACGCGCGTGGATGGCGCCACGCGTCGCGCAGGCGAAGGCCCTGGTCGACCAGCATGCCGATCAGCGCGCCGAGCGTCGCCGTCGCGAACGCCGGCAGTCGCGTGAGCCGGCGACGCAGATACGGTGCGTGCCGCAGCACGCGGGCATGTCGCACCATGTCTCCCAGCGGGCGATAACCGACGCGCTTGAACACCGGCGCGGCTTTCGGATTCGGGAAGCCGTAGAGCAGATCGAGTTCGCGTCGTCCGGCGGAGAACAGTCCCTGTTGCAGCATCAGTGCCGGCCCGAGCGAACGATGCGCGGGAACGACCGCGAGATCGACGAGCACGCCCGCGTCCAGCGCTTCGTTTCCGCGCAGCATGCGTCGGCGTCCCGCGGCGCATGCGCCGATCGGCGCGCCGGCATCGACGTGGGTCAGCAGTTGCAGCAGCGGCGGGCCTGCCGTTGCGCGGAGATAGAACCAGTCGTACTTCGCGGCCATGCGCGCGTCGTGGCCGAGATTGCCGCGCCAGACCGCGAGCACGGCCTCGCGATCGGCGGCCGGATCGCCGTCGCGGACGGCGTACGGTGGCGGTGTCGGCGCGTTCACGCCCCGCCGTGCAACCCGGGCGCGTGCAGTTCGGACACGTCCACCGCCAGCACCGGCGGCAGATGCAGGTAGCGCGTGGTGCGGCGCTTGTTGCGGATGTCGTCGTAGATCGCGTTCGCCTGCGTCTCCGGAATGTCCAGGACGCGCGCCAGTTCGATGGCCGGATGGCCGTGATTCAACGCGTACAGCGCCAGATCCATCTGCCGGTAGGGCAGGGCGAAATAGAACTCGTCCTGGCCCTGGCTGAGGCTGTAGGTGTCGGTGGTCGGGATCGCCGCGCACACGCGCTCGGGCAGGCCGAGGTGGCGCGCCATGCCGTAGACCTGTGACTTGTAGAGATGCGCGATCGGCTTCACGTCGGCGGAGCCGTCGCCGTTCTTCACGAAGAAACCCTGGTCGTACTCCAGACGATTGGGCGTGCCGACCACGCCGTAGTTCAGGCGGTCGGCATGGAAATACTCGAGCGTCTTGCGGATGCGCTGCTTGAAGTTGGTGGCGGCGACGATGGTCAGGTAGTCGGCCAGCGCGAGGTCGCGATCGTGATGCGCGCCATCCGGCGATTCCGCGATCAGGCGGAAGCGATTGAAGCGCCCCTGCAGGCCGCCGTCGATGACGATCTTGAATTTCCAGCCGTCGCCGTATTCGGGAATCGCGTTGCGCACCGCGGCGTCGCGCGCGCGGTAGCAGCCGATCGCGTCCAGCGCCGGCGCGATGTCCACGGTTTCGGTGCGGATGCCCAGGTGCGAGGCGAGGACGTTCGCGCGCGCGGCGCTGTCGTCGGAGGAATCGCGTTCGGGCAGGATCAGACCGAACACGCGCTCCGGCCCCAGTGCGCGCACCGCCAGCGCGACGCTGGCCGAGCTGTCGATGCCGCCGGAGATCGCGACCACCAGGCCGCGGCGGTGCAGTTGCCTCGCGGTGATCTCGCGCAGCCGCGCGGCGATGCGGTCGGCTTCGGCTTCGTAGTCCAGATCGAGGACGTTCCAGTCCAGGGCGGCGTTGGTCTTCATGGGGCGGTATCGGGTTCCAGGAGTGCGGCGCGGCGGAGCTTCCCGGACGCGGTGCGCGGCAAAGTGGCGACGAATTGGATTTCGCGCGGGATCTTGTAGCTGGCGAGGCGTTCGCGGCAGTGCGCCTTGACGAGATTCTCGCTGCGCGGCGGCAGGCCGGGCGCGACCACGAAGGCCTTGATGACCTGGCCGAGCACGCCGTCGTCGATGCCGACGACCGCGGCCTCGGTCACGCCCGGGAGTTCGGCGATCACATCCTCGATATCGTTGGGATGCACGCGATGCGCACCGGTCTTGATCATGTCGCAGCGGCGTCCGGTGAGCCACAGATAGCCGTCGGCATCGAGATGGCCGATGTCGCCGGTGCGCAGCCAGCCGTCCTGCAGCACAGCGGCGCTGGCTTCCGGATTGTTCCAGTAGCCGCGCATCACGTTCGCGCCGCGGACGTGCACCTCGCCGAGTTCGCCGGTGCCGGCATCGGCGCCGTCCTCGCGCACGATCTTCAGCGTCACGCCGTCGACCGGGATGCCGGCCGAACCGAGTTTCTCGTCGAGTCGTTCCGGTGGCAGCCAGGTCAGGCGCGAGGTCGCTTCGGTCTGCCCGTACATCACGAACAGGCGCGCGTGCGGCAGCGTGCTGCGCAGGCGCCGGGTCAGCGTGGGGCTCATCGCGCCACCAGCCTGGGTCAGATAGCGCAGCGAAGACAGATCGTAGTCGGCCAGTTTCACCCGCTCCAGCAGAAGGGCGTAGGTCGAAGGCACGCCGGAGAAACCGGTGATGCGTTCGCGTGCGATGGTGTCCATCAGCAGGTGCGGGAACAACAGGTTCTGCGCCAGCACCACGCAGGCGCCCGACAGCAGATGCGTATGCAGTACCGAGGCGCCGTACGCGTAGTAGAAGGCCAGGATCGAGAGCACGCTGTCCTGCGCTTCGAGCTGCAGATAGCGGATCACCGCTTCGGCGTTGGCCAGCAGATTGCCGTGGGTGAGGCTCACGCCCTTCGGTGCGCCGGTGGTGCCGGAGGTGTAGAGGATGATCGCGATGTCGTCGGGTGCGATGCCGTCGGGCGAGATCGTCTCCGGCGACCGCGGGTCCCGCGCGATGCCCGCGGGTCGTGGCGCATCGTCGTCGTTCGCCGGCGCGCACAGCGGATGTTCCGCGCTCACCGGCCAACGCTGCAGCGGCGGGCGATCGCCGGTCGCATCGATCGCCGCGATGGCTTCGACCGCGTCGGTATGGCTGTGCTCGTGGACGACGTGGCGCGCGTCGCAGTGACGCAGCCAGGTCTGGAAGTCGCGCGATCGCGCCTGCACGTTCAGCGGCGCGGCGATACCGCCGGCGAGCCAGCAGCCGTAACAGGCCACCGCAGCCTCGATCCGGTTCGGCAACAGGATCGCCACCCGGTCGCCTGCGCGCAGTCCGCGTGCGCGCAGCGCGCGGGCGAATCGCTGCGCTTCGTCCCAGAACGCCGCGTAGGCGATGCGACGGTCGTCGGCGACGATCGCGACGCGCTCGGGATGGCGTCGGACGATTTCGGCGACCCTGGCGGGAACCGACGACATGGCGTCCGGTCAGGCGGCCTGTTTGCGGGTGATGAACGCCTCGATCGACTCGAGCGTGTCGAAGTTTTCCGGCGTCATTTCTTCGGGCGCGATCGACAGCCCGAAGGTCTCTTCGACGAAGAGGATCAGTTCGTAGATGCCGGTCGAGTCGAGAATGGCGCCGCGCACGAGCGAATCGCGATCGCCGAGGGCGCTGTCGTCGCTCGTGAACAGGAAGTTGGTCAGGATGTATTGCTTGATCTGTTGCCGCGGCTGCATGCTGGATCCCCGTGTCGTAGGCTTTCAACGCAATAACGGCCCGGCGACGGCCAGCGTTGGGCCGGGCGTCGCGAACCGATGCGGGTCTGGGTGTGCGCGGGCGCCGCAGCCTCGTGCGTGTTCCCCTGTCGCGGCGCGCCGCGGATAGGATAGCCTCCTGCTCCTGTCCCCGATAGCCGGCCGCGCATGCTTCCGAATCGCTCCGCTTTCCGTGCTCCGCTCGCACCGTTGATTCCGCTGTCCGGACTGTTGCTGATCGCCGTTGTCGCCTGCGGGCGACCGCCGCCGCCGGCACCGCCTTCCGCACCACCGCGTACGGTGGTCGACGCGACACCGCGACCGGGCGTTTCAGGGGGCGTCGAATTCGAAGTCGTGGAGAAGGTCGTCGACCTCGAACATCCCTGGGCGCTGACGTTCCTGCCCGATGGCGCGATGCTGGTGACCGAACGTCCCGGGCGCTTGCGCCGGATCGACGCGGACGGTCGCGTTTCCGCGCCGATTTCCGGCGTGCCGGACGTGTACGTCGATGGTCAGGCCGGTCTGCTCGACGTCGCGCTGTCGCCGACCTTCGCGCAGGATCGTCTGGTCTATCTCGCATTCGCCGAACCCAGTCTGCGCGGCAACAAGTGCGGCACCGCGGTAGCGCGCGGCCGGCTCGAAGGCGATGCGCTGCGCGATGTGAAGGTGATCTATCGCCAGGAACCGAAGCTGTCCAGCGGCACCCATGTCGGTGCGCGGCTCGTGTTCGACGATGCCGGTTTCCTGTTCGTCACCCAGGGCGAGAATCGCGTCGCCGAGGCGGCGCAGGATCTGGACAAACTGCAGGGCAAACTGGTGCGGATCCGTCCGGATGGCGGTATTCCCGAGGACAATCCCTTCGTCGGCCGCGCCGGCGCGCGCCCCGAAATCTGGTCCTATGGTCATCGCAACATGCAGGGCGCGGCGCTGCATCCGGTCACGCGCAGACTCTGGACCAGCGAACACGGCCCGATGGGCGGCGACGAACTCAATATTCCCGAACCGGGCCGCAATTACGGTTGGCCGGTGATCACCCACGGCGTCGATTACAGCGGTGCGAAGGTGACGGGGTCGGTCGGCAAGGCGGCCGACGGCATGGAACCGCCGCATCACGTCTGGGAGGTCTCGCCCGCGCTCAGCGGCATGCTGTTCTACAGCGGCAAGGCGTTCCCGGAATGGAAGGGCGATCTGTTCCTCGGCGCATTGGCGAAGAACGCGCTGATCCGGCTGGAACTCGACGGCGACCGCATCGTCCGCGAAGAGCGTCTGCTGACCGATCGCCACGAGCGCATCCGTGATGTGCGCGAAGCGCCGGATGGTGCGATCTGGGTGCTGGTCGACGACGACAAGGGCAAACTGCTGCGGATCCAGCCGCGCGCCGCGACACCTTAGTGGATCGTCTCCGCCGTGCGGTTCAGGGCTTCCGTCCGATGAAATCCACGCTGGTGATGCAGAGCTTTTCCGGTGCGATGTGCCGGAACTGCTCGGCCACGGTCATGGCCTGCAATTGCTGCAGCCGCTGCGGTCGCGCGGTCGCGGTATCGAGCACGATCCCGAATCCGGCGTCGCGCGCGGCCTCGACGAACTGGTGCGCGCGCAACCGGTTCTGGTAGAGGAAGCGGTTGTTCCAGAACGACCATCGGCGATCGTCGAACTGCAGGTAGTTGAGCTGATGGACGCTGCGGTCGACGTAGGCGTAATGGTCGCCGCAGTTGACCGAGTGGAACATCGCACCTGTCGGGCGCAGGATGCGCATCGATTCGGCATACAGTGGCGCGAGCACCGACGGCGCCACGTGTTCGAGCACACTGTTCGAGAACACCAGATCGATGCTTGCCGCGTCGAGGCCGGTGGCGGTGGCGTCGGCCGGTGCGTGATAGCGCACGCCGCCGCCGGTGGCGCGTTCGAGATCGCTGCCGTCGCCAAGCGCGGCCATCAGTCGCGCGTGGCGGTCGCGCACCGCGTGCGGATCGGCGTCGGCAGCCTCTGCGATCGCGGGCAGCCAATCGGCGAACGCCGCCGCGCACGCGCGCACCAGATCCGGACGCAGGTAGCGATTGAGGTCGTAGGTGTGGACGGTCGCGGCACCGGCCAGATGGCAGGCGAAGGGAAAAGTCGGATACCAGCCGGTGCCGATTTCCAGCAGATCCGCGCCGCGGATATCGATGCCGTGCGCCGTCGCCTGCGCGATCATGATCTTCCAGTCGTCGATCTTGATCGAGAATTCCCGCCGGAAATCGCGCAGACCGCCGAACCGGCGCTGCAGCAGATAGTGCAGACGATCGCCGCCGGGCAACGGGCCAAGCGATTTCTGGATGAGGCCTTTGAGTCGCCAGTGCATGGTGCGGAACGGTCTGTCGGGAGTGAAAGGTCGGATCAGATCGCGGTGGCGCGGGTCTCGCGCAGCGTGCGGTCGAGCAGCATCGTCGACAGCACGCCGACGAAGGCCTGGTTGTCGGTGAAGCCGGCCGCGCGGCCGGCGCGGCATTTCTCGAACAGGCGGACCACCGCGGCGGGATCGAAGTAGCCGGCGGCGCGCACGCTGCTTTCGCTCAGCAGATCGGCGACGTAATCGAGCGGTTCGCCGCCGAAGAAGAAACTGCTGCTGTCCGGCGCGCGGTAGGGCTGCTTGGTGCGCTTGGCGATGTCTTCCGGCAGCAGATCGGCGAGCGCCCGGCGCAGCAGGAATTTCTCGGTCAGACCGCGGATCTTGTAGCTGGGCGGCAGGCGGTTCGCGAATTCGATCACGCGATGATCGAGGAACGGGAAGCGGCCTTCGATCGAGTTCGCCATCGCCACCCGATCGCCCTGCGAGGACAGCAGGTAGCCGGAGAGCAGCGATTTGGCTTCGACGTACTGGTCCTGCGCCAGTGGCGACCAGGCGCCGATGTTCGTCGGCAGGATCGCCTCGACCGCGGCGAGCGGATCGAAATCGCCGCCGACCTGCGCGCGCAGGGCGGCCGACAGTTCGGTCGAGAACAGGCCGAGCGCACGCTGCGAGATGGCCCAGCGCGGTACGTGCGCGAACACCGGTCGATGCAGGTGCTCCATGCCCTGGCCGAAGAAGCTCCGCGCGAACGCGGGATTGCGCACCGGCGAATTCGGCAGATAGCGATACAGACGTTCGAGCAGGCGCGGACGGAAGGCGGAGTCGGGCTGTCGTGCCCAGAACCGGCGGATCTTGGCTTCCTTGAACAGGTCGTAGCCGCCGAACACCTCGTCCGCGCCTTCGCCGGTCAGCACCACCTTGTAGCCGTGCGCGCGCACGCTGCCGGCGAGCAGCATCATCGGTACCGGCGCGGTCCGCAGCACCGGGGTTTCGGTGTGCCGGATCAATCGCGGAAAGGCGTCGCCGATGTCGCGCCGGCTGCAGCGCAGCGTGCTGTGGTCGGTGCCGAGATGACGCACCATCGCCTGCTGGTGCTCGCTTTCGTCGTATTCACCGTCCTCGAACGCGACCGAGAAGGTCCGTACGGGGGTGTCGGTGAAACTGCGGATCATCGCCACGATGCCCGAAGAGTCGAGTCCGCCGCTCAGGTATGCGCCCACCGGCATGTCGGCGCGCAGTTGCAGACGTACCGCATCGATCAGCAGCGCACGCAGTTCGGCGGCGGCGTCCTCGACGCTCAGCGGATATCGCGACGGCGCGGTGTCCGCGGCATCCGGAAAGGTCCAGTCCCAGTACCGGCGCAGGGTTTCGCGACCGTCCTGTTCGCGGGTGAGCAGATGACCCGGCGGCAGACTCTCGACGCCGCGGTAGACGGTGTGCGGTTCGACCGCCGACCAGGTGGCGAAGGTTTCGGCCAGTCCCCGCGGATCGAGCTGCGCGCATTGCGGCAGCGCGGCGAGCAGCGCCTTGACCTCGGACGCGAACCACAGCCGTCCGCCGTCGCGGGCCAGATACAGCGGGCGGATCCCGGCGCGGTCGCGGGCCAGCACCAGACGCTGACGTTCGTCGTCCCACAGCGCGATCGCGAACTGGCCGTTGAGGCGTTCGACGAAGGCATCGCCGTCGCGGTCGTACAGATGCACGATCACTTCGGTGTCGGAATGCGTGTAGAACACGCGGCCTTCCGCTTCCAGTTCGCGGCGCAGCTCGATGTAGTTGAAGATCTCGCCGTTGAACACGGTCCAGACGGTGCCGCGCGGATTGCGGATCGGCTGGTCGCCGGTGGACAGATCGATGATCGACAGTCGCGCGTGGGCGAGGCCGACGCGGTCCGCGGCATGGAAGCCGAAACCGTCGGGCCCGCGATGGGCCAGGGTCCGGATCATCCGGTCGAGCAACGGGCGCGCCGTTTCCTGGCGCACGTCCGGCCCGCTGAATCCCGCGATTCCACACACGTCTGGTTGTCCCCTGTCTGAGCTGTCGAGCGGATCCGCCGATCGACTCTGTCGATCGTGTCCACGGACCGGTTCCACGCCCGGGCGGCGTGTCGTCTGCGGAGCGAACGGAAAAACCGGTGCCGGGCAGCCAACCGTCGTCGCGACGGTCAGCGGTATCCGGCCAGCGCCTCTTCGCAGGCGCGCAGTGTATCCGTCGCGACCGCGTCCCAGCCGCGCGAGAAGCGCCGCGACAGCGTGGTCTCGTCCCACTCGCGGTCGAGCGCGTCGCGCAGTCCGACGGCGAGCGCCACGGGATCGCGCGCGGGCACCAGCAGGCCGCAGTCGGCATCGACGACTTCGGGGATGCCACCGACCGGCGTCGCCACCACCGGGCGGCCGCAGGCCAGCGCCTCGACCAGGACATTCGGATGTCCTTCGGAATAACTGGGCAGGGTCACCAGCGTCGAGGCCGCCATCCAGCGCGCGACGTCCTGCGGCCCCTGCGGTCCCGGCAGATGGATGCGCAATCCCGATGCGGCCGCGACCCGGGCCTCCAGTTCCGTGCGCATCGGTCCGTCGCCGACCAGCGCCAGTTGCAGACGTGGACGCTGCGGTGCCAGCGCGATCACGGCGTCGAGCAGTTCGCGCAGCCCTTTTTCCGGGACCAGCCGGCCGACGTAGACCACCAGTTCGGCATCGTCGTCCAGGCCGAGCGCGGCGCGCGCGTCGGCGCGTGGGCGCGGATGGAAGATCGTGGCGTCGCAGCCGTTCGGGATCGCGCGGATCCGGGCCGGATCCGCGTCGTAATCGCGCACCGCGACCCGACCGAGGTCCTCGCTCACCACCAGGATGCGCTGCGCGGCGTGCAGCACCGGGCGCGTGAGGCGCCTGCTGATCGCATCGCGCACGCGCAGGTCGGAACCGCGTGCGCCGACCACCAGCGGCAGGCCCGCGCGCCGCGCCGCGCGCATCGCGCCATACGCATCGGGATACAGCCAGTACGAGAGCACCACGTCCGGCGCGAACGCGCGCAGCGGCGCATGCAGGGCGCGACCGCAGAATCCGCCGTTGAAGGGCCGGCTGACCAGCGGCAACGCAGGATAGTCGAGATAGCGCACATCGCAGCCGGGGACTGCGTGCGTGGCGTCGGACGCGCGGAACAGATAGCTGCGCGGCATGGCCCAGCGCGGATAGGTGGCGATCGGACTGAGCACGCGCACGTCGGCGAGCTTCGACAGTTCGCGCACGGTCTGGTGGATCGGCCGGCCGCGATTCGGCTCCCCGGCGATCGGGAACTGCGAGGTGACGATCAGCAGCCGCATGCGCGACGGTTCGCGATGCGGGCGGCGCGGCGCAGGATCCATGGCGATCGGCGTTGTCCTTTCCCGGTCTGCGAATTCGTTGATAATGCGGGGCTTGGTGTCATCGGGGGGATGTCGTGCAGCAAGGGAAGGTCGTGCCTGCGGGCGGGGCGGCGCAGGCACGCGTGGGCGAACTCGATGCCCTGCGCGGACTCGCCGCGCTCGGCGTGGTCCTGTTCCATTACACCACGTTCTATCAGCAGGAACAGGGCCATCTGCAGCCGTTGGGCTTCGGGTTTCCGGCCGGCAATTACGGCGTGCATCTGTTCTTCCTGATCAGCGGTTTCGTGATCTTCATGACCCTGGAGCGCACCCGCACCGCGATGGATTTCGTGGTCTCGCGGTTCTCGCGCCTGTTTCCCGCGTACTGGGCCGCGATGGTGATCACCGCGGCGACGGTGTTCGCGATCGGTCTGCCCGGCCAGCGATTGCCGGCGACGCATCTGCTGGCCAATCTGACGATGGTGCAGGAGATCCTGGGTTTCGAGCATCTCGATGGTTCCTACTGGACGCTGCAGGTCGAGCTGTTCTTCTACGCGCAGATGCTGTTCTGGTGGATGCTTGGACAACTGGGCCGCATTCACTGGGTCATTCTGGCCTGGCTGGCGATGACCGTGGCCTACGCCCTCACCGCGCAGCGGCACATGCATTTTTCCTACACCGTGCGCGAGTTGCTGTTGCTGCGCCACATCCCGTTCTTCGCGCTGGGCATCCTGTTCTACCGTCTCCATGCTCGCTCCGGCGATGCGCGCGTCGATGTGGTCCTGATCGCGTTGTCGCTGGCGACGATCGGCATCGCCTACGACCGGGTGTATCTCGCCGCCGCGCTGGTCTGCGTCGCGATCTTCGGCCTGTTCGTGACCGGCGCGCTGCGCTGGCTGCGCGAGGCGCCGTTCGTGTTCCTCGGCGGGATTTCCTATTCGCTGTATCTGCTGCATCAGACGATCGGTTTCGCGCTGATCCACCGGCTGGAGGCCGCGGGTGTGCCGAGCCTCGCCGCGGTCGCATTGGCGATCGCGGTCGCACTGGCGTTGGCGACGGCCCTGACCCATCTGGTCGAGCGGCCGGCGATGCGGGCGTTGCGCGAGGGTTGGCGCCGTCGTCGCGAGGCGTCATGAGGCCTGCGGCAGCGCGGGGCGACACCGTCCGGGCGGGTTGGCATGCGCGTTCGGGTCACTCGCCGAAGGTGATGTCCAGTCCTCTGCGCACGCCGACGCGCGGCGCCCAGCCGAGCACGTCGCGCGCGGCCTGCGTGTCGAAATTCGCCAGCGGACGCAGCGAGCGCACCCGGTAGCGGGTCAGCGGCACATCGCGCTTGAGCACCTTGCCCAGCAGCTCCACGCCGACGGCCAGGCACAGGAACATCCACTGCGGCACCCACAGGGTTTTCAGCGACGCACCGAGCTTGCGCTTGCAGCGACGCAGGTAGGTGGTGCGGTCGACCGAATCGGTATCGACCAGATTGAACGTGCCGCCCAGCGCGCGCGGCGATTCCGCGGCCAGCAGCAGGGCATCGACGACATCGTCGCGATAGATCAGGGGCAGGGGCTGCTTGCCGCTGCCGATCGCGATCCAGCGTCCGGCCAGCGCGATCGTCCCGTTCGGCGTGACCTGCTCCGCGCCGGGGCCGAAGATCTGGCCGGGGCGCAGGATCACCGCCGGCAGATGCGCCTTCGCGATCGCGTCCGCGACCATCCGTTCGGCGGTCAGCTTGGTCTGGGTGTAGGCGCCGCGCAGCTGCGGATGCGGTTCGAAGCGGTAGTCCTCGGTCAGCACCTCGCCATCGCGGCGCCCGGCGTGGTCGAACACGCTCATCGAGCTGACGTACACCAGCCGTGGACTGGCGTGTCGACGACAGGCATCGAGCACGTTGCGCGTGCCCCAGAGCGTGCCGGCCTCGAAATCGCGCGGGCCGCCGCGCATCGCCGCGCCGACGTGATACACGAGGCCGGCGCCGGCGACCGCGTGGTCGACGATCCGCGGGTCGCCGAGATCGCCGATCACGGTCTGGATGCCGGCGTCGTCGCGGAACGCGGCGACCGGACGGCGCACCAGCACGCGCACGGTCCGGCCCTGCGCGCGCAGGGCCGCGACCACGGCGCGACCGAGGAATCCGGCGGCGCCGGTGACGAGCGCGTCGGCCGGCGGCAGATCGATGTAGCGCGCTTCCAGCTGCTGCAGTCGCTGGCGGTCGGGTTCGGCGCACAGCGGATCGAGCAGGCGCGCGATCCGCAGGCCGTCCTCGCCCGTGAACGGCGGCGACTCGCCATCCCGGATCGCCCGGATGAACGCTTCCGCGCCGCGCTGGATGCCCGGCGAGGGCTTGAGCCGGCCGGTCGCGAAACGCAGCACGTTGAGCGGAATGCGCACCACGTCCTTCGCCGCGCTGAAGAACGCGTTGAGGATGATGCCGATGAACTTCGGCCCCGGCAGCACGCGATGGATGCTGCAGGTCTGGGTGAAACGGTCGACCTCGATCGTGCCGCGGGTCCCGCGCACGAACAGCCGGTTCTCCATCGGCCGTGCGTTCCACGACAGCAGCAGCCGGCCGACGCCGCGTGCGGTCTGCGCCTGCGCCTGCCATTCGTCGAAGCCGAGATTCGGATCGGCGCCACGCGACTGGTAGCGCACGTCCGCCTCCGCGATCGGACCGAGGAAGGCCTCGATGGTGTAGAACCCGTGCACGCCGAGGTCGCGAAAGGGATACGAGCCCTGTTTCACCTGGCCCGGCAGCGGGCCGCCGGCGTAGGGCGGATACTCGGAATTGCGGACGATGTCGACCGACAGCACTTCGCCGATGTCGCCGTTGCGTGCCGCGTCCAGCGCGCGCATCAGCACCGGATCGAACAGATCGGAATGGTTGACGCCCAGCCGCAGTCCGGTTTCGCGCGATTTCGCCAGCATCGCTTCGCAGTCGGCGGCGCTGTCCGCCATCGGCTTTTCGACCAGCACATGGCAGCCCATGTCCATCGCCTGGAGCGCCAGCGCCGCATGCGAGGCCGGCGGCGTCAGCACGTAGACGACATTCGGCCTGGCATCCGCCAGTTCGGCGAGGTCGGCGGCAACCCGCGGCACCTTGAAGCGCGCGGCCAGGGCTTCGGCCGCGGCGCGGTTGCTGTCGCACAGTCCGACCACCTCGACGTCGTCCAGCCGCGTCAACGCGGCGAGGTGATGGGTGGCGACATAGCCGGCGCCGACGACGGCGACGCGGAGTGTTCGGGAATCGGAAACGGTCATGAACGGACTGCGGAAGGAGAATTCGGGGAAAGACGCGCGGCCACTTCGGCGAGCACCGCATCGACGCGCGCGTCCCAGGTCTGGTCGGCGACCGCGGCCATGCGTGCTGCGACTGCTTCAGGCGCGTTGTCGAGGACGGCATCGTCGAGCGCGGCGAGATAGGCCTCGCGGCCGTCCACAAGACGGACCCAGCGCGCGAACTTCTCGATCTCCGGATTGCGCACGCTGACCACGGCCTTGCCGGCGGCCAGATATTCGCGGAGTTTGAGCGGGTTCGCGTTGGCGACCTGGCGATTGAGCCGATAGGGAATGATCGCGGCGTCGAAGACCTTCGACCACGACGGCAGCGTCGCGTACGGCTGCGGGCCGGCGAGGGTCACGTTGGGCAGCGCGCGCAGGCCGTCGACGCTCACGTGCGCATGGCCCACCAGCAGGAAATGCCATTGCGGACGCTGCCGCGCCAGCCATTCGATCAGAGGCACGTCGATCCATTCGTGGATCGAACCGATGTAACCGATCACCGGATGCGGCAGATCGCGGGCGGGTTCGGGTGTCGGGGTCGCCGGAACCTGCGCCTTCGCGAACAGCTCCACGTCCACGCCATGCGGCGAAAAGACCGTGTTGTCCGGATTCAGCGCACGCTTCGCATCGAGCAGCGCAGGCGGCGCCACGCACAGCAGATCGGCGCGTCGCGAGAGGGCCTCGTCGCGCTGCGCGATCAGCGCGGCGTCCACGCCCGGATGCGCGGCGTAGTCGTCGATGCAGTAGTAGACGACGAGGTCTTCGCCGAGATGCCCGGCATGCACGCCCGGATGCGGCACCACGAACCACGAGATGCGTTTGCGGATGCCGGCCAGCCGCAGCGCGCGGCGCACCGCCCAGCGTCCGAACGCGCGATTGAACGCGTCCACGCCGGGCAGTCGCCGGAACGGCAGTTGCGGCACGGTGCAGTGCCACAGCCCGTCGGCGATCCGGGTCGGACGCCTGAACGCGGCCAGCAGCTTGCGTACGGCGCGCTTGAGATCGCGCCCGGAGGCGTTCGGCGCGCGCATGCCCGGAGAATCCACGTACAGCACCGGCAGCCGCTGCGCGAGCCGGGTCGCGACGTGATGGCTGCTGGTGCGGTTCTCCGCGTACCAGTCGTTGCCGAAGTAGACGATGCCGTAGTCCGCGAGCGGCGCGGCGCCGCGCTCATTCATCCCGCCACCATCCGATCAGCCAGGCGGTGCCGCCGTGGTGGATCCAGTCTTTCTGCAGGCCGGGAATGCCGTCCAGATGCGGGCCGATGCGGCCGCAGGCCGGCGCGAAGAAGGTGACCAGACCGTTGCGGCCGAGATGGCGCATGCGCGCGATGGTCCTGTGCGGTTCGCTGAGGTAGTAGAGCACCTCGCAGGCGGTGACCAGATCGAAGCGATGGCGCTGATCGCCCCAGGGGTGTCCGAACACGTCGGTCGCCGCGAACTGCGCGCGCGGCAGGCGTCTGCGCGCGCGCTCGATCGCCTGCGCGCTGACATCGACGCCGTACTGTTCGTCGCTGAGTCTCGCGAGATATTCGGTCTGGTGGCCTTCGCCGCAGCCCAGCTCCAGCACCGAACCGACCCGGCCGAACGCCGTCCGGATCACCTGGTTGGTGGCCTCGAAACGCGCGCGTTCGAGTTCGGAACCCATGTTCCAGGGATCCTCGACGTTGTAGGCGAGGTCGAGGCGATCGAAGTTGTCGCTGCCGCCGACCCCGCGCAGGGCGTACTTCATCCACAGGCGTCTGCGCGCCTTGCGCAGCAGTGCGGTCGTCTTGTCGAACACCGGTGTCTCCGTCTCGGTCGCGGGTTCAGTCGCAGCCGCGATCTGCGGCGGAGGAGGATGGCGTCGGCGCGCGTTCGCTCGCGACCGGCAGCGGCCGCAACGGCGAGCTGTACCAGTCCGCGACCCGGTCGCAACGGAAGTCGACCCAGGACGGGCCGTAGTGCCAGCGCAGCGCATGCATGTCGAGCGGTTCCCCCAGAATGTCCCGCACCGTGTCTTTGCCCATCCCCGGTTCGATCGCGGTCGCCGATGCCGCCGTCGTGGGCGAGCGGGTGGCGCGTGCCGCAGGCGGAACGGTGAAGGCATCGGCGTCGGTATGGCCGAGGCCGTCATCGCGTCCGTCGTCGATGCCCTGGATGCCCGATATCGCCGCGATCACGGTCGCCGCGGAGATCACGATCGATACGATCGCCAACAACCAACGCGGTATTCTGCCAAAACCGGCCGTCGGATGCGTTTCCTCCGGTGCGTCGGTGCGTCGCCAGTGGCGGTCGTCGGTGTTCGCCCGCTGCGCCCTCTGTACGTGCGTTCCCGCATCGGTGCGCGTCATCGTCGGGGATGCGCCACCCGCGCTCGCCGTGCCGGGCATGCGCCCGAAACGGGCATGGAAATCGACGGCGGCGTCGTACAGCCGGTTCAATTCCTGCAGGCGTCCGGTATCCTCTGCGCTCCCGCCCAGGTCCGGATGCAGTTTCGACACGCGTCGCCGCCATGCGGTCCGCAGCTCGGCGGGCGAACAGGTCGCGTTCACCCCGAGTTCGCGGAACAGCGCCGCGAAATCGGGTGCCGTTGCGTGTCCTGTCGTGGAGCCGGTGTCGCCGGTCATGCCCGAACGCTCCCCCTGCGCCCCTGCGAGGCGCGCAGTGGACCGCGTCCGCGGCGCGATTGCAAGCGGCGCGACGCATGCGAAGCGCATCGTCCGGATGGGGCCGGAAAATGCGTTGTGCGTGTCAGCATGGGGGATTCGATGGGTGGTGCGGAAATGCAAGCGGAGGACGGTCGCGGACTGTCGGCCGGTCGACGGCCGCGGTTGGCGCGGGCATTGCGCCGTGCCGGCGCGATGCCGTTGATCGCGCGCCTGCGCGCGGCGCTGCGCAACGATGTCCGCATCCTGGCCTACCACCGCGTGCTGGACACCGCCGAGCCCGGGGATTTCCGTTTCGACCCCGAACTGATCAGCGCCTCGCGCGAGGGCTTCCGCGAACAGCTCGCCCTCGTGGCCCGACATTGTTCGCCGATGCGGTTCGACGAGCTGATCGATCGTCTCGATCGCGGTCGCGCGCCGCCGCGCCGCGCGGTGCTCATCACCTTCGACGACGGCTACGACGACAACTACCGCATCGCCTATCCGCTGCTGCGCGAGGCCGGGTTGTCGGCGATGTTCTTCGTCGCGACCGGGCACATCGACAGCGGTCGGCCCTACGCCTACGACTGGCTGGTGCACATGCTCTGCACGACGCCGGCCGAACGCGTCGTCGCGCCCGAGCTGGGCATCGACTGGACGCTGCCCGTCGGGCTCGATGCGCGCCGAGCGCTCGCCGGCCGCATGCTGGACCGGATCAAGACCCTGCCGGCGACGGCACAGGAGGTGTTGATCGAACGCCTGCAGCGCGAATGGTCGCTGCCCGCCGCAGCGCATCGCGATTGCCGACCGATGAGCTGGACGCAGTTGCGCGACATGCGCGCTGGCGGCATGGAGATCGGTTCGCACGGCGTCCATCACCGGATGCTCGCGAAGCTGCCGGCCGCGATGATGCGCGAAGAACTGGAGGCTTCGAAGCATGCGATCGAGCGCGAGATCGGCGCCGAAGTGGTGGCGCTGTCCTATCCGGTCGGCGGCAGCGATGCCTACGACGCGGCGGTGATGGCCGCGGCGCGCGAGACCGGCTACCGCCTGGCCTGCAGCTATCTGGCCGGCCCGGAAGCGCTGCGGCCGGCGTCGCGCTTCGAGATGCGGCGGATTCCGGTCGAACGCCAGACCGGCGGCGACTGGTTCGCGGGCATGCTCGCGCTGCCCGAACTGTTCTGTCACCGCTCGCGGACGCGGACGGGATAACGCCGCCATGTTCCTCGCGATGCTCGCCTATCTGCTGCTGGTGCTGATCCGTCCGCAGGATTATCCGGCGCTGGTCGACAGTTTCACGCTGCCGCTGCAGCCGCTGATGCTGCTGATCGCGGCCGGGTTCTGGCTGTTCTCGCCGCGCAAGGATTTCGATGCGCCACAGTATCCGGTGTTGTTGATGTTCTTTCTCGTGCTGATGGTGTCGCACGTCTTCAACGGCTGGATGGGCGGGGCGCTGGAGCAGTTCGGGAAGTTCGCGCCGGTGGTCCTGGCCTTCGTGGTGTTCGCCAACGGTCTCGACCGCCGCGAACGCGTGCTCCGGGTCATGGCCGCGTTCGCGATCAGCGCGGCCGTGCTGTCGCTGCACGGCATCGAACAGAAAGAGCTGGGCACGGGCTGGACCGGGATCGGACTGTCGCAGGGCACGCGCATCCAGTACGTCGGCATCTTCAACGACCCCAACGACCTCGGCATGCTGTTCGTGGCCTGCGTGCCGATGGCGGTGTACCTGGGCAGCCGCGGCGGTCTGATGGGACTGCGCCGGCTGTTCTGGATGACGGTCGCCTGCATTCTGGTGTACGGCATCTATCTCACCGACTCGCGCGGCTCGCTGCTCGCGCTGCTGGCGGTGATGGGCGTGTACGTCTGGCAGAAGCGCGGCGTGTTCGTCGCGGGTGTGCTCGGTGCCGCCGCGGTCGGCGTACTGCTGGCGCTCCCCTCGCGCTTCAACGAGATCGACGTGGAGGAAGCCTCCGCGCAGGGACGCGTCGATTCCTGGTACGAAGGCATGCAGATGTTCCAGCAGCATCCGCTGTTCGGGGTGGGGCCGGACATGTATTCCGATTACCACCACCTGACCGCGCACAACTCCTTCGTGCTGATCCTGGCCGAGACCGGAATCATCGGCTTCACGCTCTGGCTGACGTTCGTGCTGTCGTGTTTCCGGATGATGTGGGTCGGGTCGCGTCCGCTCGGTGAATTGACCTGGGAGCGCACCGCCGCGCCCGAGGCCGACGGCGATGCGGAAACCGCGCTGGCCGAGCTGGATGCGCTGGAGGCCGGCATCGCCGAAGGCCGGGCGATCGCGCTGACCCTGCTGTTGTCGCTGATCGGTTTCTTCGTGTCCGCGTTCTTCCTCAGTCGCAGCTACGTGATCGTGCTGTATCTGCTGGCCGCGCTGGTGGTGGCGCATTACGCCGACATGCGGCGGGAGGATCCCGGTCTGCCGCGGTTCCCGCTGACCAACGATGTCCTGCTCTGGCCCTCCGTCGGCGTCGCCGGCGCGATCGGACTCTACGTGATGGTCAAGGTTCTTCTGGTGATGCAATGACGCTCCGTGCGCGAACGCTCCGCAACACGCTGTTCTCCTCGGTGGCGATGTACACCGAGTTCGCGCTCGGGATGCTGACCTCGATCCTGATCGCCCGTCATCTCGGTCCCGAGGGGTTCGGCGCCTACAGCGCGGTGATCCTGCTGGTCGGCATGGGCGTGGCGGCGACCAACTCCGGCACCGCGAGCGCCGCGATCAAGTTCGTGGCCGAGCTGCGCGGCGGTGATCGCGAAGGGCTGGTGCGGCCGCTGGTGGCGTATCTGCGCCGCGCGCAGCGCGCGTTCCTCGCGGCGGTGCTGATGCTGGGGGCGCTCGCGCTGTGGTTGGCCGGACACCGGGTCGCGCCGAGCTTCCATCACGGCATGCTGTTCTGCTTTCTGGTGATCGCAATCGCCCTGCGCGCCGGCTACATGTTCAACATCGGCGTGGCCAAGGGGCTGGAGAACTTCCGGATCAACGCGATGGTCGCGCTGTATTCGGCGCCGCTCAATCTGGCGATGGTGGCGGCGGTGATGTGGTTCGATCTGCCGGTGGAATGGCTGCTCGGCGTGTTCCTGGTCTCGAGCGTGATCTTCTACGCGATGTCGTGGGCGCAACTGCGGCCGCTGCTGCCGCCGGGCGACGAGCGCCCCGCGCTGCCCGCGGACCTTGTGCCGCGGGTGCGCCGGCAGATGCTCTACAGCACCCTGATCGTCACCGTCGGCTTCGTCGTCGCCAGCGAGGTCGAAGTGCTGTTCCTCAACGCCTATGCCGATCCGCATGCGGCCGGTCAGTTCAAGGTCGGCTATCAGCTCGCCAGCGGCGCCGCGGCGCTGGTGCCCGGCGTGTTCGGCGCGTTGCTGTTGCCGATGATGGCCAATGCGCTGAGCCAGGGGCGCGAGATCGCCGGCCATCGCTTCGCCGCCTCGACCGCTTATCTGATGCTGCTGGCGGCGCCGCTGGTCGCATTCGGCGTGGTCCTGTCCGATCCGCTGATCGATCTGCTCTACGGTGCGGCATACGAGGAAGCTTCGGTGGTGTTCGCGGTCTGTCTCGCCGGTGCCGCGATCATCACCACCGCGCAGGGCGCGTCGAGCCTGTTGATCAGCGCCGATCGCCAGCGCGCGGTGCTGGCGCTGATCGTGGTCTGCGGCCTGCTCAAGCTCGGACTCGACGCCTGGCTGATCCACGTCGACGGCCTGCGCGGCGCGCTGATCGCTTATTCGGTGGTGGCGCTGGTGAACGCCGCGACCTACACGACGCTCGCGATCCGTGAATGCGGCGCCGCGCCGGATTGGGGGCGGTTGCTGCGCACCATCCTGGCGAGCGCGCTCTCGGCCGCGCCGTTGCTGCTGGTGCACCATCATCTGCCGCCGCTCGGCGAGCTGGCGGTCGGTGCCGCGCTGGCCACACTGTACCTGCCGTTGACCCTGGCGCTGGGCTGCTGGTCGCGCAACGACATCGCGCACATGCAGCAGTTGCATCAGCGCCTCTTGCGCGGACGGCCGCGTCTCGGCGCGCGCCTGCTGGGCTGGGCGCATGCGCGCGCGTCCGCGGGAGTCGCGACGTGAGCGGCCTCTACGAATCGTTGTTCCGCCGGGTGCTGTATCCGGCCTACGAGAGCGGTCTGCGTCGACGCGGCACGCTGGCCCATCTGCGCGAATACGAACGCGACCAGTGGCGCTCGGCCGACGAGATCGCCGCGCTGCAATGGACGCGGCTGCAGACGCTGATCGCGCATTGCTGGGAGCACGTGCCGTTCTATCGACGCTGGTGGGGCGAAGCCGGCATGACGTCGCCCGCCGACATCCGCGATCGTGGCGATTACGCGAAGCTGCCGGTGTTGACCAAGCCGGTGATCCGCGAGCATGCCGACACCCTGATCTCCGATGTCCACCGCGGCGCCCTGTATTTCAAGACCACCGGCGGTTCCACCGGAGAGCCGCTGCGCTTCGGCTATACACGCGAGAGCTACGAGCGCCGGGTCGCGGTGATGTTTCGCGGTTACGCCTGGTCGGGCGCGCACCTGGGCCAGCGCACCGCCTATCTGTGGGGCGCGCCGGTCGCGGCGCCGGCGGGGTTCGCGCTGTTCAAGGACCGGCTGTACCACGCCGCGTTCAACCGGCGGATGCTCAATGCCTTCGACATGAGCGAAGCGCGCATGGCCGAGTATGCCGATGCGCTGGACCGCTTCCGTCCCGAGACCATCGTGTCCTATGTCGGGCCCCTGGTCGAACTGGCGCGGTGGATCGAACGCAACGGTCGCCGACCGCATCGTCCACAGCGGATCCTGGGGGCCGCCGAGGCCCTGCATCCGCATCAGCGGGCGCTGCTGGAGCGCGTCTTCGGCGCGCCGACCTACGACACCTACGGATGCCGGGAATTCATGCTGATCGCGGCCGAATGCGAGGCCCGCGACGGTCTGCATCTGAATATCGATCATCTGCACGTCGAGTTCGCCGGTGGGCCGGACGCGGCCGGGCCGAGCGATCTGATCATCACCGATCTGCACAACCACGGCATGCCGCTGATGCGTTACGTCAACGGCGATCTGGGCACGCCGGGGCATGCGCACTGCAGCTGCGGTCGCGGCCTGCAGAAGCTGGCCAAGGTCGATGGTCGCAGACTCGACGCGCTGCGCCTGCGCGACGGCCGGCTGGTCCCGGGCGAGTACATCGTCTACGTCTTCCTGTACGCGACCGGCGTGAAGCAGTATCAGGTGGTCCAGACGAGCCTGGAGACGCTGCGCGTGCGTCTGGTGCCGGATGCCGGCTACGACAGGTCGATCCACGCGTCGATCCGCGACGGCATCCGCAGGTTGACCGGCGACGGCATCGACATCGAATTCGAGGAGGTGGATGCGATCGCGCTCACCGCCAGCGGCAAGCGCCGCGTCACAGTCTGCGAGCTGCCGTCGTGAGCGCGCGTCCCGATCGCGTCGTCGCCGACCGTTCGCCGCTGCGGATCGTGCACGTGGTCGAGAACCTCGAGCGCGGCGGGCTGGAGCGGATGGTGATCGATCTGGTCGTGGCGCAGCGTGCGGCGGGGCACGATCCCCGCGTGCTCTGCCTGTTCCAGCGCGGCGCGCTCGCCGTCGAGCTCGAAGCGCAGGGGATCGCGGTGCAGGCCTGCGGCAAGCGTGGCGGATTCGATCCCGGGGCGTTGCGTCGACTGCGTGCGCAGCTGCGCGCCGCATCGGACGCGGTCCTGCATACCCACAACGCCAATGCGCACTACCACGCCGTCGCCGCGGCTTTCGGACTGCCGCTGGCGAAGACCATCAACACCCGTCACGGCATGGGGGCGGCGCGACCGCGCAGTCGCGGAGAGTGGCTGTACCGGCGCGCGATGAGTCGCACCGATGTCGTCGCCGCGGTCTGCGAGGCCGCACGCGCGCGCTTCGCGTCGCAGGGCGTGCGGCCGCGGCGCGGGTTGCTCGCGGTACCGAACGGGATTCGCGTCGACGCCTTTTCCGCGGCGAACGCGGAGCGGCGCGCGGCCCTGCGCAACGTGCTCGAACTGCCGCCTGGCGCGCGCATCATCGGCACCGTCGGCCGGCTCAATCCGGTGAAGGATCAGGCGTGTCTGCTGCGCGCGTTCGCCCGGCTGCATCGCGAGCGGCCAGACGCCGCGCTGGTGCTGGTCGGCGACGGCGCGTTGCGCGGCGCGCTGGAGGCGCAGGCGGCGGCGCTCGGCATCGGCGAGGCGCTGCGGTTCCTCGGCGATCGCGGCGATGTGCGGCAACTGCTGCAGGGGTTCGATGCGTTCGCGCTGTCGTCCCTGAGCGAAGGTTATTCGATGGCGCTGCTCGAAGCCTGCGCGAGCGGGCTGCCGATCGTGGCCACCGATGTCGGCGGCAATCGCGAGATCGTCGTCGATGGCCGCAACGGTCTGCTCGTGCCGGCCGCGGATGAAGCAGCGCTGGCCGATGCGCTCGCGCGGCTGCTGCGCGATCCCGCGCAGGCCGAGGCCATGGGGCGTGCCGGTCGCGACTGGGCGCTGCGCGAAGCCTCGATCGACGCGATGGCCGCACGTTACGATGCCCTCTACCGGGGCGAGGCGGTCGCGACATGAGCCTGTATGCTGTCGCGCGCTTCGATGCCGTCATCCGCGTCGCATCCCGCCGCGATCGCGCTGATGTCGTCCTTGCTGGCATCGTCCGCGCCGACATCGTCCGTCCCGCCCGTTCCGTTCGCCCCAGGACCGCATGAATCCGCACCCGAAAAAACTGCAGGTGCTGCGCTGGTTGCCGGACCGCTGGGTGCTGACCCGCGGCGCGCGGCACGGGCGCGTCCTGCATCTGACCTTCGACGACGGCCCGCATCCGGAACACACACCGGCGCTGCTGGATCTGCTGGCCGCGCACGGGGTGCGCGCGACCTTTTTCCTGATCGGTCAGCAGGCCGAGCGCCATCCGCGGACGGTGGACAGGATCCTCCGCGACGGTCATACCCTCGGCAATCATTCCTGGAGTCATCCGCAGTTCGAACGCCTGTCGCTGACGGAACAACGCGACGAGATCGA
Organism: Lysobacteraceae bacterium; assembly: GCA_041919915.1. Lineage (GTDB taxonomy): Bacteria > Pseudomonadota > Gammaproteobacteria > Xanthomonadales > Xanthomonadaceae > Lysobacter_I. The sequence goes on along the minus strand of JAYRSY010000002.1, from coordinate 256,245 downwards.
ACGCACCGACCGCCTGCTCGAACGCTTCGACGGTCGATCGCGGCACGACTTCCGACCGCCGCGCGGGGTGATGCCGCGACGGATGGTGATCGATTGCATCCGGCATGGGCGCCGGATCGCGTACTGGTCCTACGACAGTCTCGATTACAGCCGGCGTGCGGCCGGAGAACTGATCGCATCGGCACGGCGGCATCCGCTGCGGCCGGGCGAGATCCTGCTGCTGCACGACGACGGTGGACTGGCGCTGGAACTGCTGGCGGCGATGCTGCCGGAATGGACCGCGGACGGTTTCGCGTTCGCCCCCCTGCCGACGGAACCCTGAGGAGCCTCATGCGCGCGATGCACGCGACACCTCTCATGCACGCAGCCCACGGGCCGGTGCGCGGAATGCGCCGCGCGACGGCCTGCGGGCGCGCGGCAGGATCGCTGCGGGGCCGTCCATGAACGCGATCACCATGGCCGCGCTGTTCGCGCTTGTCCTCGGTATCGCTGTCGTGGCGGTGGTCGCGCGCGACATGCGCCGGCGCAACATGCATCTGTGGCTCGGCGATTATCTGCGCCGGCGCCGACCGGCAGTGTCCGACCGCCCCGTGCACATCATGTTCTGCTTCGTCGATCACTTCGAACCGATGTGGAAGGGCGCCGACCTGGAGACGCAGCGCCGGCGCGTCGATCGCTGGTGCGCCGAATACCGCGCGATGGCGTCGAGGCATCGCGACGCGGACGGCCGTCCGCCGCAGCACAGTTTCTTCTATCCGGAAGAGGAATACGCCGAGGAGCATCTCGACAAGATCGCGGCGCTGTGCGGCGACGGATTCGGCGAGATCGAGGTGCATCTGCACCACGACAACGACACCGAGCCGAATTTCCGCGCCTCGATCGGACGTTTCTGCAAGACCCTGCACGAGCGTCACGGCGCGCTGCCGCGCGATCCCGAAAGCGGACAACTGCGTTTCGGCTTCATCCACGGCAACTGGTGTCTGGACAACTCGCGTGCAGACGGTCGCTGGTGCGGCCTCAACAACGAACTGATCCTGCTGCGCGAACTGGGCTGCTACGCCGACTTCACCCTGCCGTCGGCGCCCAGCGACACCCAGACCGCCGCCGCCAACCGCATCTACTACGCCACCGACGATCCGCACGCGCCGAAGTCGCACGACACCGGCGACCCGGTAAAGGTCGGCGGCGGCACCCGCGGCGACCTGATGATCGTGCAGGGGCCGCTGGGCCTGAACTGGCGCGAGCGTCGCCTCGGCGTGATGCCGCGGATCGAGAACGCCGACATCCGCCGCAACTGTCCGCCGACCGAAGCCCGCGTCGATCTGTGGGTGAAGACGGGCGTGCACGTCGAAGGCCGTCCGGAATGGGTGTTCGTGAAGATCCACACCCACGGCACCCAGGAGCACGACATCGATACGCTGCTGGGTGAACCGGTGGATGCGATGCACCGCTACCTGGAAAGCCGCTACAACGACGGCAAGCGCCATGTCCTGCACTACGTGACCGCGCGCGAGGCCTACAACATCGTCAAGGCCGCCGAGGCGGGCGAGCAGGGCGATCCCGGTCAGTACCGCGACTATCTGCTGCCGGCGCCGCGCGCGTCGTGGGTCGGCGGACGCAGGGCCCGCGGCGCGTGAACGACGCGCCCGCGAACGTCGGTGCCATCGCCGGGACGGCGAAAGTGAGCGTCGTGATGCCGGCCTACAACGCCGCGGCCACGCTGCGGTCGTCGATGGAGTCGGTGTTCGCGCAGACCCACACCGAGGTCGAACTGCTGGTGATCGACGACCGTTCGAAGGATGCGACCTGGGAGATCGTGCAGGAAGTCGCCGCGCGCGACCCGCGCGTGGTGCCGATCCGACAGACCCGGAACGGCGGCGTCGCCGCCGCGCGCAACGCCGGTCTCGACGCGGCGACCGGCACGCACATCGCCTTCCTCGACAGCGATGATCGCTGGCACCCGGACAAACTCGCGACCCAGCTCGCGCATCTGCGCGAGACCGGCGCGGCGATCAGCTACACCGCCTATCGTCGTTTCGACGAAAGCGGCCGCACGCTGTCGATCGTGCGACCGCCGGCCGCCGTCGGTTACGTCGACATGCTGAAAAGCAACCGCATCGGCAATCTCACCGGCCTGTACGATCGCGCGCTGGGCGAGGCGCGTTTCCAACGCATCGGCCACGAGGATTACGTGTTCTGGCTGGCGCTGGTGCGCAAGGCCGGCATCGCCCGTCGCGTGCCGACCGACGCGCCGCTTGCCGATTATCTGGTGCGCAGCGGATCGCTGTCGGCCGACAAGACGAAAGCCGCGAAGTGGCAGTGGAACATCTACCGCGAGGTCGAGAAACTCGACCCGATCCGCTCGGCTTGGTACTTCGCGCACTACGCGGCGATCGCGGTGGCGAAGCGGCGATAGGGCGAACGACGTCGACACGCACGTCGATGCCGCGACCGATGTGCCCAGACCGTAGAGCAGCCTGACCAGCCCTTCGGCTGTCGAAAGCCAGGCCGCCCTACGCCCCGGAGCACCAAGCGCCCTGCGTCAATCGCACCAACGCACCCGTCCAGCACACCAGAAACAACGATCGATCGCCGCCCGGCAATCGCCTGTGATGATGCCCGGAACTTCGTGAACTGGCGTTGAGCGCAGCGAACCCCGTCCGGGATCAACCAGCGAGTCCGGTGCTCTGCGCGCCGGGTAACACGGATATTCGGGTCTTGTTTCGCGCGGGCGCCGTATGGCACTGCAGATGATCCGCCGAGAAGGTTTGCGGTCTTCCTATATCCGATTGATTTTATCGATCGTCTGAACGTTGACGAGCGGTTTTGGCAGGGGCAGACTTCGGGCTATGCCCCTGTAGTTCGGCCTCGTCGTGACGTCACACAAGACCACTGAAGATTTTGTCGGCCCGAGCAAAGATGGCTTCGAGCGTGACCCATTTGGATACAGCGCGCTCGCGTGGCACAAGTGGGCTATGGCACAAAACCTCGCCGGCCACTTTGTCGACCTTGAGGCTGGACCAGTCGAGGAGGATTTGAAATCTCCCATTCTTTGGCTGTCTCACGCGCACGCAATGTCTGAGGCTGCTCGCTCCTTGCTACAAGTGGTGCCCAATCTAGACGCGATGCCTGAGAGCATCCGAGGAGCTTGTCACTGCCAATACCACGCTGTCGCTCTGATGCTGGTTGGCTACAGCCTAGAAATATGTCTCAAAGCTATGCTCATCATCAAGAAGGGAATTGACGTCTACCAAGCGGAGGAGAAGAAGCACCGTCACCATAATCTTGGCAAGTTGGCGAGCTTTGTCCCTGACTTGACGGGCAAGGATCAGGCAACGTTACAGGCGCTGTCTCATTTCGTGCGCTGGGCCGGCCGCTACCCTGATCCGGGGTATGGAAAACTTAGCCAAGCGGAGGAGATATTCACCCTCTCGGAAGGACACCAAGTCAGCGCGAAAGAATTATTTACGCTGGTCGCCCGTATTATGGCCTATTCTAATACTGTTATTGCTGAGGCCTCGCTATGAGGCCGAATCCATCATTCGGCCGGAACGCCTCCGGCGGCCGGTGAATTCAAGCGTTAGGCGTCATAATCGAACCCTTATGGACATCTGCGAATCAAATCAAACCGTCTCGCTGCAGGTCCTCAAATTCATGCGGCACGTGCATGACGTCAAGGAGGAGTCGATTACGGACTATCTTGCATGGCAGTGGAGAGAGCTGGACGAGCGATTTCACTTCCTGACTATGCGAACCTTCAATCATGACGAAGAATCCTCGCTAACAGGCGCTGACTTTGATCTTGAACTCTGGTTGGTAGGTCGAAAGATTCACGTGTGCTTGGCGGTCCAAGCCAAAAAATTTATCAAACAGTATGACTCGTACGTGAGGAGATTGAACTATCCGAATGGATCGAAACGACAAATGAATACTTTGCTGAACTACGCTTCGACGAGTAATAAGCTGCCCTTCTATTTCATTTGCTCAATTCCAGAGGCAAGCTCAAGCTTCATGTGTAGTGCTGCGGGAAATCCCGACTGCGGTGTATTCATGGCAGATGCCAGGGTCATGGAAGAATTTGCCGACGGCAAACGCGGGAAGCGCGTTTCACGTGATGACATTTTGGCTGCGAGCAATCCGTTTCACGGCATGTTTTGTTGTCCACTTGGCCCTGCTGGGAGTTACTTCAAAGGCTACTTCCCGTCCCTACCATTCGGCGAATCTGTCCAGTCGAACGAACGCCTCCCCAGCTACGTCACCCGACTACTTAACACTGATCGGCGAAGCTACGACGCCATCAAGCAAGAGCAAGTCGCAAGCAACGAAGGCTGGAATCGGTTCAATGCCGTCGGCGTGTACGACATGCGCGGCGATGTCTTACCACTCGTTCAACCAGGCCCGCTACGGCAGGCAGGTTAACTCCAACGTTTGGCCCTGTGCGTGCATAATCACCGAGCCCGCGAAAGACACGTCACCGAGGCAATCCGGCGGGTTCTCATCGATCACTGGGACCCGATCGGCGTCATGGACGACCCGGAATGGCCGCGTGATGAGTACGACGCGTATATCGAGGAGATCTGTCGCTGTTTGGCGCGTGGAGACTCGGCCGAGTCCATCGCCAGAAACCTTTGCTTCATCGAGGACGCAATGATGGGCCTTGGTCGATTGCCGGAGTCCGCTCGGCTGTCTGTCGCGCAGGCGCTGAAGGCGATCGATGTTGCGCAACAAGCGTAGCTTTCTGAAGAATGGGTCAGGTACTTTTCTCGTCTGCCCGACTCGAAACAATGCGCCTTCCCCTGTTTACTTTTGGACGTACGCTGCCGTCATGGATTCACTGTCTGCTGCTGGTCTCGGCCTGGTGAGGCCTGACAATGCATTCGGGGCGACGGCGCTTCGCGGTACGGCCAAATGGGGTATTGGGAGAGCGCATGCAGGACATTGAAGCCTTCATCGAGGCTGCAGTCCAAAAAGGCGGCAGGCCAATGCATCAGGAAATACTTTCCTACTGCGAAGCGGCTGCGATTTCTCCGGATGCGTTCTGCAATCGGTTCTCCATTCTGATCGCGAGGGGCTTCCATGTCGGAAAGTTCGATTATCGGTTCTGCGATCAGGCAATGAATCATCTGTGGGGCTTCATCACCACGCCGCCGGTCTTCGGGCCGGACAAGGACATCCCTGAGCCGGCACTCTCGATTTATGAGGCCTTCGATGCAGGGGAATTCCACCATCAGGGGGATTCCGCCGAAATTGATCCGGTGGAGCAATACACGAGGCCAATGATCGCCGCGATCGTCGACACGTTGGGCGCTTGCTGACCAGTCATTCCGGTCGGGTCGCCAGGGCGGACAGCTGAACCCCGGCGTCAAGCGCACGATCATGGCGCCGGGTGCCGTCGTTGTTTCAACCCAGGAGGGGGCGGACGCACTGTCCTCTGCCGGGCAAGAAAAGCGAGTTTGTTGTTGCTTTCCCAGCCGCAGAGCGTCGACCAGTTCGCGTCAACCGACCCGTGTCGATCAGGGCTGCCTCAAGCACCCTGCGTCAACCGCGCCAGTTCGTCCGCCTGATGCTCCTGCGTCAGCCGCTCGATCAGCGGGTCGATCTGGCCTTCCATGATGTTCGGCAGGTCGTACAGCGTCAGGCCTTCGACGCGGTGGTCGGTCACCCGGCCCTGCGGGAAGTTGTAGGTGCGGATGCGCTGGCTGCGGTCGCCGCTGCCGACCTGCAGTTTGCGGTCGAGCGCCTGCGCGGCCTCGCGTTTCGCGGTCTCGGCTTCCACCAGCATCGCCTTCAGTCGCTTCATCGCCTTGTCGCGGTTGGCGTGCTGGCTGCGTTCGGTCTGCGATTCCACCACCACGCCGGTCGGCACGTGGGTGATGCGGATCGCCGATTCGGTTTTGTTGACGTGCTGGCCGCCGGCGCCGCTGGAGCGGAAGGTGTCGATCTTCAGGTCCGCCGGGTTGATCTCGATCTCGGTTTCGCCGGCATCCTCGGCGATGATCGCCACGGTCGCGGCGGAGGTGTGGATGCGGCCCTGCGATTCGGTTTCGGGCACGCGCTGCACGCGATGGGTGCCGGATTCGAACTTGAGCTTCGAATACGCGCCGCGACCGTCAACGCGGGCGATGATCTCGCGGAAGCCGCCATGCTCGCCGGGATTCGCCGATTCCACTTCGACCTTCCAGCCCTGGCGTTCGGCGTAGCGCGCGTACATCCGGAACAGATCGCCGGCGAAGATCGCGGCCTCGTCGCCGCCGGTGCCGGCGCGCACTTCGAGATACAGGCCGCCGTCGTCGCGCGCGTCCTTCGGTACCAGATGCGCCATCAGCGCGGTGTCGAGCTCGGCCAGTCGCGCCTGCGCGGCCGCGATCTCCTCGACCGCCAGTTCCGCCAGCTCGGGATCGCCGCGCATGGCTTCGGCCGCGGCCAGATCGGCGTGCGCCTGGCGCTCCGCGGCGAGGCCGGAGGCGATCGGTTCGAGCTGCGAGAACTCGCGCATCAGCGATCGATAGCGCGCGGCGTCGCTCACCGTCGCCGGGTCGGCGAGCAGACGTTCGATTTCCTCGCGGCGCTCGGCCAGCGCTTCAAGCTTGCGGCGCAGGGTCGGCGTCATCGCGGGTCTGATCGGGGTGCTGCGGGTGAGGGTGCAGCTGGTGTTCGACCGCATCGGCCAGCGGCGAGTGCGGCGGCGTGCGGTGCTGGAACATGCGCTCGGCGGCGCGGACGATGTCGACATCGCCGTTGAGCGCGGCCTCGCGCAGCGCGGTCGTGGGTGCGTGCAGCAGACGGTTGGTGAGCGTGTGCGCGAGTTGCTGCAGCACCGCGGCCGGGTCGTGGCCGGCGGCGAGCATCTGCTGCGCCTTCGCCAGCGATTCGTCGCGCGCCGCCTCGCCGTGCGCGCGCAGGCGTTTCAGCGAGCCGTTGTGGGCGCTGGCGTTGAGGGTCTCGACGAAGCGCGCGACCTGCAGTTCGACGATGGCCTCGGCGGCATCCGCGGCCTCGCGGCGATTGCGGCGGTTCTCCTCGATCACCCGCTCGAGGTCGTCGACGGTGTAGAGGAACACGTCGTCGATCTCGGCCACGTCCGGCGCGATGTCGCGCGGCACGGCCAGATCGAGCAGCAGCATCGGCCGATGACGGCGCTGCTTGAGCGCGGCGGCGACCTCGGCGCGATGCAGGATCGGGTCGCGCGCGGCGGTGGCCGAGAACACGATGTCGGCTTCGGCCAGATGCCGGTCCAGTTCGGTCAGCGGCAGCGCCACGCCGCCGTGGCGGCTGGCCAGTTCCTGGGCGTGGGCGAGGGTGCGGTTGGCGAACAGCAGGCGCTTGGCCTTCGCCTGCACCAGGTGCAGGGCGGTGAGTTCGATGGTCTCGCCGGCGCCGATCAGCAGGATCGTGCTGTCGGCGGGGCGGGCGAAGGTGGCTTCGGCCATGCGCACCGCGGCCGAGGCCACCGAGACCGGGTTGGCGCCGATGCGGGTGTCGGTGCGGGCGCGCTTGGCGGTGACGAAGGCGTGCTGGAACAGGCGGTCGAGCCGGCCGCCGAGGGTGCCCGCGCTGCGCGCCGCGGCCCACGCCTGTTTCACCTGGCCGAGGATCTGCGGTTCGCCCAGGACCAGCGAATCCAGCCCGGTGGCGACCCGGAACAGATGCCGCACGGCCTCGCCGTCGCGATGACGATACAGGTAGTCGCGCAGCGCCAGCGACGCGCGTCCGCTGCCGTCCTGCGGATGGGCGGCCAGCCAGTCCACCAGCGCGTCGCCATCGCCGCCGGTCAGGGCATAGACCTCGGTGCGGTTGCAGGTCGAGAGCAGGGCCACTTCCTCCACCCCGGGCAGCGCGCGCAGCGCGGCCAGCGTCGCCGGCAGGGCGTCATCCGAGAACGCCACCCGCTCGCGCAGAGCGACCGGGGCGGTCTGGTGGTTGATGCCGAGGGCGACGAGATGGGACATGCGGGGCGACGATCGGGACGGGTGCGTTCAGGCGGTTCGGGTAAGCTGGCGATCCCGCACAGTTTACGGCCGGATAGTTTACGGCCCCGCCCGCCGATGCCCGCATCCGGTTTCGCATCCCGTGTCCGAATCCGCCGTTTCGCGGCGCTCGCATTGCTGACGCTGATGGGCGTCGCCACCGCCGCCGAACGCCCGCGCGCCGCTGGCGAGGACCCGCTTCCGCCCGCCATGGCCGGCGAGTTCGCGCTGCAGGCCGGCCGGCTGGACGAATCCGCGCGCTGGTATCTGCAGGCCGCGCGCGCCGCCGAGGGCGATGCGGTGCTGGCCGAGCGCGCCACCCGGATCGCGCTGCTGGCCAAGGACGACGCCAGCGCCGCCGCGGCCCTCAAGCTGTGGCGCGCCCGCGCCGAACGGTCGGCGGCGATGCGCGGCGCCGAGGCGACCCTGGCCCTGCGGCGCAAGGATGAGCGCGGCGCACTGCGCGAGCTGCGGGCGCTGCTGCGCAGCGGCGACAAGGACGGCTGGCGCCATGCCCTGGTCGCGCTGGACGCCGGATCCGGCGATCCGGCGCTGACCGGGCGGCTCGTGGGGCGCCTGATCGACGACATTCCGGTGGTGCTCGAAGCCTGGTTGTCGTTCGGCGAGTTCTCGCAGCAGTTGCAGCGCAACGACCTGACCGAAACGATCGTCGCGCGGCTGATCGCGCGTTTCCCGGACGAACCGGCGGTGGCGCTGCTCCATGCCAGTCAGCTGCGCGAAGCCGGCAAGGACGAGGCCGCGCGGAAGGTGCTGACCGGCCTGATGACCGCTCCCGACGCCACGCCCGAGCTGGGCTTCGCCGTGGCCCGCGAGTACAGCGCGCTGGGCGACCACGTCCGCGCCGCCGAAGTGCTGTCGAAGGGGCCGCAGGACGACCGCAGCTACACCCTGCGCGCGGCGTATCTGGCCCAGGCCGACGACAAGGCCGGCGTCGGCCGGGTCTACGACGAACTCAAGCGCGATTCCGCCGCGCCGGATCCCGAACGCCGCCTGCTGCTCGGCCAGATCGCGGAGTTCATCGAGCGTCACGACGAAGCGCTGTCCTGGTACGCCAGCGTTCCCGGTGGTCCGCAGCGCTGGCAGGCGCAATTGCGCACCGCCACGGTGCTGCACAAGCTCAAGCGCGGCGAGGAGGCCTTCGCCCGGCTGCGCGAGCTGCAGGCCGACGCCGATGCCGGCGACGACACCCGCCGCGACGCCTATCTGCTCGAAGCCGAGTTGCACAAGGACGATGCCGCGCTGGATGCCGAGCTCGACAGTTACGCCCGCGGGCTGGCCGCGTATCCGGACGATCCGCAACTGCTCTATGCCCGCGCGCTGCTGTGGGAGCGACGCGACGACATCCCGCGCGCCGAGGCCGATTTCCGCAGGATCCTGGCGATCGACGCCGACGACGTGAACGCGCTCAATGCGCTGGGGTACACCCTGGCCGATCGCACCGATCGCTATCAGGAAGCGCTGGAGTTGATCGCGCGCGCGATCGCCGCGCAGCCCGACAGCGCCGCGATCATCGACAGCTACGGCTGGGTGCTGTATCGCCTCGGCCGTGCCGAGGAGGCGCTGGCCGAACTGCGCCGCGCCTTCACCAAGCAGAAGGATGCCGAGATCGCCGCGCACGTGGCCGAAGTGCTGTGGGTGCTCGGACGTCGGGACGAGGCGCTGCACTATTTCGAGGAGTCGCGCCGGATCGACCCGGAAAGCCGCTCGCTCAAACGCGCGCTCGACACGACCGGCGCGGTCCTGCCGCCGCCGGCGAAACCCGGCACATGAACGGGCGTTTGTGCGCGGCCGCGCTGGCGGTCGTGATGCTGGCCGGCTGCGCGACCGCCCCGACCCGGACCGCGCCGCCGTTGTCGGCGGAGGCCCTGGCCGCACGGCGACAGGCGCATGTCGACTGGCTGTTGCTGTACGCGACCTGGTCGTTCACTGGTCGTGCCGCGATCAGCCGCGGCGATCGCGGTGGCAGCGGCCGGATCGAATGGGAACAGCACGATCGCGCGCGTTACAGCGTCGCCCTGAGCGCACCGGTCACCCGCCAGAGCTGGCGGCTCTCGGGCGATCTGGTGTCCGGAGGCGGGCGTATCGAAGGGCTCGAAGGTGGTGTCCGTGAGGGGGCTTCGGCCGAGACCCTGCTGCTCGACACCCTCGGCTGGCGGGTGCCGCTGCGTGAACTCGGCCACTGGGTCCGTGGCGCGCCGGCGGAAGGCGTGCCGGTGGAATCGGTTGAGTACGACGCCGAAGGGCGGCTCGTGCGGTTGCGCCAGTCCGGCTGGACCGTGCGTTATGCCGAGTGGCGCGCGGGCGCTGTCGGTCAGCCCGATCTCCCGGTGCGGATCGAGGCCGAATCCGGCGATGCCCGGGTCCGGCTCGCCATCGAGGACTGGACCTTCGCCAGCCCATGAGCACCGTCGATCGTTCCGGCGCCTGGTCGATCTGGCCGGCGCCGGCCAAGCTGAATCTGTTCCTGCGCATCGTCGGACGTCGCGACGACGGCTATCACGCCCTGCAGACCGTTTTCCGGATCCTCGACTGGGGCGACACCCTGCGCCTGCGGGTGCGCGACGACGGCCGGATCGTCCGTCACGGCGCGTCCGTGCCCGGCGTGGCGGCGGACGATGATCTGACCGTGCGTGCGGCAAAATTGCTGCAAACGACGACGAATTCGCCGTTTGGCGCCGACATCGTCGTCGAAAAAGCGATTCCGGCCGGCGGCGGCCTTGGCGGTGGCTCCAGCGATGCGGCCACCGTGCTGCGCGCCCTGGACCGGCTCTGGGGAACGGGGCTGGACGTCGATGCGCTCGCCGGACTGGGACTGCGCCTGGGGGCGGACGTGCCGGTCTTCGTCCGCGGCGAGAACGCCTGGGCCGAAGACCTGGGCGAGCGCCTGACCCCGCTCGACCTGCCGCCCGCCTGGTATCTGCTGCTGGCGCCGGGCGTCCACGCCGCGACCGCCGCCCTGTTCCAAACCCCTGAATTGACGCGGAATGCGCCGCCCGCGACAATATCGGACTTCGTTTCGGACCCATTCCTGCAAGGGCAGGCGCTCGGCAACGCGTTCGAGCCGGTCCTGCGTCGCCGCGAACCTGCCGTCGAGGCCGCTTTCGCCGCGTTGCGCAGTCTCGGCACGCCGTGCCTGACCGGCTCCGGCAGCGTGTGCTTCGTCGAATTCGCCGATCGCGGATCCGCCGAACGTGCCCTCGCGACGCTTCGCGATCGGCTGCCGTCAGGCGCCGTCGCCTGGGTCGCCGCCGGCGCGTCGCGCTCGCCCCTGCTGGAGGCGCTCGAAACGGACTGATGCACCGCGCGAGCGGCGCATCGGAATGCATGTGTTGTCCAGCCCCTGCGGTTCGGGGGCGACCAGACCGCCTGCGGTCTGGTATGGGGTCGGAAGGTCCGGCGGGACGTTGTCGAAGCAACGATCATCCGGACAGACCGGCCTCTCCGAAGGGGCGTCGCCAAGTGGTTAAGGCACCGGGTTTTGATCCCGGCATTCGTAGGTTCGAATCCTTCCGCCCCTGCCATCTCCCGGAATCCCGCGCGCGGGTTTCCTTCCATCCGCCACGGTCAGAGCGAAGCGGTGAATAACATGCAGGACGATCGTCAGCTGTTGATCTTTTCCGGCAACGCCAACCGGCCTCTGGCCGATGCGGTCTGCAAGGAACTGGGCGTGCGCCCGGGCAAGGCGCTGGTCTCGAAGTTCTCCGACGGCGAGGTCCAGATCGAGATCGAGGAGAACGTCCGTCGTCAGGAAGTGTTCGTGGTGCAGCCCACGAACGCGCCCAGCGCCGAGAACCTGATGGAACTGCTGGTGATCACCGATGCGCTCAAGCGCGCTTCGGCCGCCAGCGTCACCGCGGTGGTGCCGTACTTCGGCTACGCCCGGCAGGATCGCCGCCCGCGCTCCTCGCGCGTGCCGATCACCGCCAAGGTTGTCGCGAAGATGTTCGCCGCCGCCGGTGTGGACAGCGTGCTGACCGTCGACCTGCATGCCGACCAGATCCAGGGCTTCTTCGACATTCCGGTCGACAACGTCTACTCCTCGCCGCTGCTGCTGGCCGATATCTGGCGCAGCTACGGCACCGACAACCTGATCGTGGTGTCGCCGGACGTGGGCGGCGTGGTCCGCGCCCGCGCGATCGCCAAGCGCCTCGACGACGCGGATCTCGCGATCATCGACAAGCGCCGCCCGCGCGCCAACGTCGCCACGGTGATGAACATCATCGGCGACGTGTCCGGCAAGACCTGCGTGCTGGTCGACGACATCGTCGACACCGCCGGCACCCTCTGCGCCGCCGCCGCGGCGCTGAAGGCGCAGGGCGCGCAGCGGGTGATCGCCTACTGCACCCATCCGGTGCTGTCGGGGCCGGCGATCGACAATCTGAACAAGTCCCAGCTCGACGAACTGGTGGTGACCGACACCATCCTGCTGTCGGAAGCGGCCCGCAACTGCGGTCGCATCCGCCAACTCAGCGTCGCCGAACTGCTCGCCGAAACGATCCGCCGGGTCGCGTTCGGCGAGTCCGTCAGCTCGCTCTACGTCGACTGACACCGAACACGGCGTCCGTTCCGCGGACGCCACGCCGGCTTCTCTGGTCGCGGAGAAGTCGAACCACCGCCGCGAGGCGGTTCATCCGCAAGCAAAGTGAGTACTCCGCAATGGCAACAACCCACGAAATCAAGGTCGAACGCCGCACGGACGAAGGGAAGGGTGCGAGCCGCCGCCTTCGCCATGCCGCCAAGATCCCCGCCATCGTCTACGGTGGCGAACTCAAGCCGGTCAGCATCCAGATCGACCACGAAGCCATCTGGCTGGCCAGCCAGCACGAGTGGTTCTACTCCTCGATCCTCGACCTGAGCCTCGGCGGCGACGTGCAGAAGGTGCTTCTGCGCGACATGCAGCGCCATCCGTTCAAGCAGCAGATCATGCACCTGGACTTCCAGCGCGTGGACGAGAACAAGGCCCTGCACACCGCGGTGCCGCTGCACTTCCTCCACGAGGACAAGTCGCCGGCCGGCAAGTCGGCCGAAGTGGTCGTGACCCACGAGCTCAACGAAGTCGAGATCGCGTGTCTGCCGAAGGATCTGCCCGCGTTCATCGAAGTCGACCTGTCGACGCTCGAAGTCGGCCAGATCATCCATCTGTCGGACCTCAAGCTGCCCGCCGGCGTCAGCATTCCGGAGCTCAAGCTGGGCAAGGAACACGATCTCGCGGTGGTCATCGCCAAGCACGGCAAGGAAGACGCCGCATCGGCCGACGCGCCGGCCGCGGCCGAAGTGCCGGCCTCGAAGGTCACCAAGAAGGACCAGAAGTAATCGTCGCCCCGCGACGATTATTCGCGGCATTCCTGTAGGAGGGGCTTCAGCCCCGAGCATTACCCCACGCGCGCGTAGGAGGGCCCCTCAAGCCCGAGATTTACAAAGATCACGGCGATGTGTTCGGAAAAAGCTCGGGCCTGAAGGCCCTCCTACGGAATTCCGCGATCCGATCGACAAGGCTTATGACAGGTTTGCGCTTCATCGTCGGGCTCGGCAATCCCGGTCCCGAACACGCCCGAACCCGGCACAATGCCGGGTTCTGGTTTGTGGACGCCCTGGCGCAACAATGCGGCGGGCGTTTCGGGCTGGAGAGCAAGCTGTTCGGCGAGACCGCCAAGGTCGAGATCGCCGGTCAGAGCGTCTGGTTGCTGAAGCCCGCGACGTTCATGAACCTCAGCGGCAAGTCGGTGACCGCCGCGTTGCGCTACTGGAAGATCGAGCCGGAAGAGATGCTCGTCGCCCACGACGAACTGGACCTGCCGCCCGGCGTCGCGCGGTTCAAGTTCGATGGCGGCCACGGCGGCCAGAACGGTCTGCGCGACATCATCAAGCTGCTCGGGCACGGAAAATTCCACCGGCTGCGGGTCGCGATCGGCCATCCCGGCCACAAGGACAAGGTCACGCCGTGGGTGCTGGGCCGCCCGGGCAAGGACGACGAGGCGCTGATCCTGCGCGCCATCGACGACGCGCTCGCGGCGCTGCCGCTGGCGGTGTCGGGCAACCACATGGACGCGATGACGAAGCTGCACACCCCGAAATGAATCCAGACGTCGGCGGCCCGGACCTGTCCTGACCGCCGACGTCTGCATTCCGAACCGGACATCATCATGGGCATCAAATGCGGCATCGTCGGTCTGCCGAACGTCGGCAAATCGACTCTCTTCAACGCCTTGACCAAGGCGGGCATCGCCGCGGCCAACTTCCCGTTCTGCACGATCGAACCGAACGTCGGCATCGTGCCGGTGCCGGATCCGCGCCTGAACGCGCTGGCGGAGATCGTCAAACCGCAGAAATGCATTCCGACCGCGGTCGAGTTCGTCGACATCGCCGGCCTCGTCGCCGGCGCGGCCAGCGGCGAAGGCCTGGGCAACAAGTTCCTCGCCCACATCCGCGAAGTGGACGCGATCACCCACGTGGTCCGCTGCTTCGAGAATGCGGACGTCATCCACGTCAACAACAAGGTCGACCCGATCGCCGATATCGAGACCATCGATACCGAGCTGGCGCTGGCCGACCTGGAATCGGTCGAGAAGGCGCTGCAGCGCGCCGAGCGTTCGGCGAAGACCGGCGACAAGGACGCCAAGGCGCGGGTCGAGGTGCTGGCGCGCGTCCGCGCCGGCCTCGACAGCGGCAAGCCGGCGCGCGCGCTGGGCCTGTCCGACGACGACAGGGCGGCGGTGCGCGATCTGTTCCTGCTCACCCTGAAGCCGGTGATGTACGTCGCGAACGTGCTGGAGAACGGCTTCGAGAACAACCCGCACCTCGACGCCGTGCGCGCACGCGCGGCGGGCGAGGGCGCCGAGGTGGTGCCGGTGTCGGCCGCGATCGAGGAAGAGTTGAGCCAGCTCGACGACGCCGACCGCGACACCTTCCTTGCCGATCTCGGTCTGGACGAGCCCGGTCTGAACCGCGTCATCCGCGCCGCCTACAAGCTGCTGGGCCTGCAGACGTATTTCACCGCCGGTGTGAAGGAAGTCCGCGCCTGGACGGTCAAGGCCGGTTCGACCGCTCCGCAGGCCGCCGCGGTGATCCACACCGACTTCGAGAAGGGCTTCATCCGCGCCGAAACCATCGCCTACGACGATTTCCTGAAATATCGCGGCGAAGCCGGCGCCCGCGATGCCGGACGCCTGCGCCTGGAAGGCAAGGAATATCGGGTGCAGGAAGGCGATGTGCTGCACTTCCGCTTCAACGTCTGATCCCGCGACGTCTCGCGCCCCGCACGCCCCGCGTCATGCGGGGCGTGTCGTTTCCGGCCTCCGTGATTACGGCGCCAGCGCCGCGAGCGCGTGTGCGTTCGCCGAGAGCCACGCCTCGAACGGCTGAGGGTCGACCCCGGTCAGCGCGCGGTAGTCGTCGGTGACCGTGGCCACGCGGCCGGCGGCCGTGTTGGTGTCGAAGGACGCGAAGATGCGGGCGAGCGGCTCAGGCAGGCCGGCAGCGACCATGCCCTGCACGAGGCCTTCGACCGGCACCGGCACCACCTGCAGCGGTCGCCCGAGGGTGGCCGCAACGGCGGCGGCGATCCCGGCGGTGGTCCAGGCCCGCGCCCCGCTGAGGGTCAGCGTCCGCTTGCCCTCGTCGTCGCCGGCCAGCGCGACCGCGGCGGCACGCGCTAGGTCGTCGCGCGCGATGTGGGCGATCCCGCCATCGCCGGCGGCGCTGTACCACTGCCCCGAGGCCAGCGCCGAAGGCAGCCAGAGAAACAGGTTCTCGAAGTACCAGTGATTGCGCAGCACGGTCCAGCCGGGCAGCGCGCTGTCCGCCAGTGCGTGTTCGGTCCCCGCGTGATCGGGGGCGATCAGCAGCGGCGATCCATCCGGTTCCGGCATGGAGGTGTAGACGATGTGCTGCAGACCGGCCCGTTCCGCTGCCGCGATCGCCGCTTGATGTTGTTCGAGTCGACGGCCGGGGCGATCGAGGGCATCGGTGCTGATCAGCAGCAGGCGATGGCCTCCGCGGAATGCGGTATCCAGGGTGTGGGGCGCGTCGAAGTCGGCAGGGCGCACGACGATCCCGCGCGTCGACCAGGCCGCCAGCGCATCGGGTTGGCGGGTCGTGGCGACAATCCGGTCGGCCGGGATGCGCAGGGTGTCGATCAGGTGACCCAGCACGCGTTGGCCCAATTGCCCGCCGGCGCCGGTGACGATGAGGGAGCTCATGGTATCTTTCTGTCAGATGGTCTCGGATTGAGACCGTCTGCATCATAGATACCGGAAACGGGCTGTAAAGAAGGCAGTTTCACCGCTGCTGGTCACTTCGAGGGAACCACCCATGCAGACACGCCCTGTGGACGAGGATGCGAAGACGCCCGCCGCCCGACTCGTCTCGGGATGGGCCGATTACCGCGCGACGGATCAGCCCTTGGCCGATTGCCCCGTGCGGGATGTGCTCGACCGCATCGGCGACAAGTGGAGCGTCCTGTTGCTGCTCACCCTGGCCGAACGTCCGCATCGGTTTGGCGCGCTGCGGCGGGCGGTGCCCGACATTTCGCAGCGGATGCTGACGCAGACGCTGCGCGATCTGGGGAAGGACGGCTTCCTCCGGCGCACGGTCCATCCCACGATTCCGCCGAGCGTGGAATACGCGCTGACGCCGTTGGGCGAATCGTTGCTCACGCCCTTGCTGGCGCTGGTGCGCTGGGCCGACGAACACCATGCCGCGATCCGCGCTGCGCGCGTTCAGGCCGGCACGGTCACCGGCGAGGGCGGCTGACGATCGGCGCATCGTGCGGTGGCGGCAAGACCAACCGCGCCACGACCCGGCGACGCTTCCAGATAAAAAAAGGCCCCCCCATCCCTGGGAGGGCCTGTCCGCTTCCATTCGGAACAGCAACTGCGCGGGGGAGTCACCTGGCGATCAGAGCTGTCCGTTGCCGCCGAACTTCCAGGTGAGATTCAGGTGCACGCTCCGCCCGACCGAGTCGAACCAGGCGGAGTCGTAGTACGGATAAGCGGTATAGGTGCGATCTTTCGGCGGCATCTTGTCGAAGAGGTTGTTGACGCCGAGCGACAACTGCATCGCATCGTTGATGCGATAGCCGGCGCTGAGGTTGTAGCGCCAGGTCGCGCCGATCCACGGGCTGATGCCGTCCGCCGGGTCGTAGACCTGATCGTAGGAATCGGAGGTCGGCAGCTTGCCCAGGCGTTCGCCGTGGACGCTGGCCGACCAGCGATCGCGATTCCAGGCGACGGTCGCGCTGGTCTTGGTGCGCGGGATGTCGAATCCGCTGTTCACCGCGAACTGATCCTCGACGGGATCGCCGTCGTACTGCTGGAAGTCGTGGTCGCGCACCCAACTGTGGTTGAGGCCGAAGCGGAAATCGCCCGCGCGCGTCGACAGCCGGTAGTGCGCGCTCAGATCCACGCCGCTGGTGTTTTCGCGGGCGACGTTGATCGGATTGACGTAGATGCCGTAGAGATCGCCGTTGACGCGGGTGATGCGGGAGAGGGCGTCGACGCAGGTCGGCGACGTGGGATCGAGCGTGCCGAGCCGGCAGCTGGCCTCGTCGCGCAGGATCGCGTTCACGTCCATGTCCTGCACCTGGTCGCGCATCCGGATGTCGAAATAGTCCAGCGAGATGTCGAAGTTCGCGGTCGGCGACCAGACGACGCCGGCGGTCCACGACGTGCTGGTCTCCGGGTCCAGATCGCGGTTGCCTTCGCGGGTGCGGATCAGGTTCTCGTCGTAATCCGAGCAGTCGTTGGCGCCGGGGTCGTCGTTGAGGCAGTTGTAGTAATCGATGCCGGAGGTCTCGTCGTTGCCGATCCCGGCGTAGACGTAGTGCAGGTCCGCCGCGCGGAACGCGGTGCCGTAGGAGCCGCGGACCAGCAGCGATTCCAGCGGACGCCATTCGAGGCCCGCGCTCCAGGTGAACTTGCCCGGGTGATTGCCCGAGTAGCGGTACTGGTCGTAGCGGCCGGCGACGCTGAGGTTGACGGTCTCGTGCAACGGCGCGCGCAGTTCCCCGGCGAGGGCCCAGCGGTTGCGGCTGCCCTCACCGTCGGAGTCCTTCCAGCTGTAGTAGTAGTACTGGGTGGCCAGCGGATCCGGGTTGAGGTCGTAGGACTGGTTGCCGAACTCCACCACGCCCGCGAAACCGGCCGGGCCGGCCGGCAGCGTGAACAACTCCGGATTGGTGAGGGTGAGCGACAGCGTGTCGGTGCGGGATTTCGGGTGATAGACGGTGCGTGCGGCGATCGCGTCGTATTCGGCACGGGTCAGCGGCGTGTACAGACGTGCCGGATCGGCGTTGAAGATCGGGAACAGATTGCCGTCGCCGTCGTCGTACACGCCCAATTGCGGTCCGAGGAAATGGGCGTTGGCGCGTTCGGCGACGATCTGCGGCCAGGAGATCGTGGCGCGGTACTGGGAATGGCTGAGCGTGGCCTCGTAATCCCAGTTGCCGCCGGCGAACTGGCCCGCGAAGCCGGTCGCGATGCTGAAGGTGTCCTGGGTGTTGCGGATCATGCCCCGATTCAGGCCGCCCATTTCCTCGGGGCTGAACTGGCGCTGCCAGTATTCCACCTCGCCGGTGGCGTCGTTGTAGAAGTAACCGTCTTCGTTGCCGTCCGGCGCCTGGTAGCTCCATCCCGACACGTCGCGGAAGAGGCCGAGTTTGTGGTGGCTCACCTGCACGTCGGCGAACCACTGTCCGCCGTTCGCGAACTGGTAGTGGAACGAGCCGTAGGCATTGATGCCCTTGCGCTCGCTGAGGATCGTGCCGTAGCCGATCGAATCCACGCTGCCGCAGTAGTAGCCGTCGTCGCCATCGACGCCCCAGCCGGGGCGCACGCTGTAACCGGTGCTGCCGCCGTTGAGCGAGGACAGCGCATCGCAGGTCGCCTGACCCGGGTCGAGATATTCGTCGTACCAGTTCGTGCGCAGGAAGGCGCGGCGCGCCACCCGCGAGCGGTCGGTCGGTGCGTCGAGCGTCGAGTCCTGGATGCCGCGCTCGTAGGCCCACAGCGGGCGCTGATGCTGGAGCTCGGCACCGACGACCGCGCCGAACGCGCCGCGTTCGAAGCCGGAGGTCAGGCTGAGATCGTAGGATTCGCCGCCACCGCGGGTGGTGTCGCCGTAGCGCAGATCGAGCGTGGTGCCGTCGGCCTGTTTCTTGAGGATGAAGTTCACCACGCCGGAAATGGCGTCCGAGCCGTACACCGCCGAGGCGCTGCCGGTCAGGACTTCGACCCGCTCGATCATGCCCAGCGGAATGTTGGAGACGTCGGTGAAGTTGCTGCGGCCCTTGAACGGCATCGGGAAGTCGGCGATGCGACGGCCGTTGACCAGCACCAGGGTGTGGTTGGGGCCGAGGCCGCGCAGGTCGACCTGCTGCGCGCCCGGCGAGAAATCGGCGCCGCTGGCGGACTGCTGGCTCTGGGTCTCGCCGCTGTTCTGGGTGATCGCGCGCAGCACGTCCGGGACGCTCACGAAGCCGCCGGCCTCGATGTCGCGCGCGGTCATCACCGTGACCGGGGCCGGGCCCTCGATCCGGGTGCGCGGGATGCGCGAGCCGGTGACTTCGACGCTTTCCAGTTCCGCGGTCGGCGGCGGCGAGGGCGGTTCGGCGGCCGCGCCGCCGCCGGACGTGTCTTCCTGCGCGGCGGGCGCCGGTGCGCGTCCGCGCTTGGGCGCGTCGCGCCGGACGATGACCACCGCACCGGTGTCGGGGTCGCGTCGCGAAACGAAATCGCTCTCGCGCAGCAGGCCGGCCAGCGCGGCATCGGCGCTGACGGCGCCGCGGACACCGCGGGTGCGGACGCCCTTCAGCTGATCGGAGCGATAGACCAGTTGGGTGCCGGACTGCCGGGCCAGCGTGTCCAGCGCGGCGACGAGCTCGCCGGCCGGGAGATCGATGGGGCCGGTGTGGCCGGACGAGCCTTGGGCCTGTGCCTGCAGGGCGGCGGCGCAGGCTGCGCTCAGCAGCAGAAGACGAAGCGGTTTCAGCATGGACTCTCCCCCACGGTGACGGATTTCGGCGCGCCAGACGCGCCCCCGGAGTTCCGGGACGAACGAACAGGTGCGATCCCTCCCTTCGGGGGAGGCGATCAGAGGCTGTGGAGGACGATCAGGTCGCCTCGTTGCTCGACGCGGACGGCGAACCCGGTTTCCAGCAGGCGTACGAAACCGTCGAGATTCGACCAGCGGAAATTGCCGCCGATCCGCAGTGCCGCGACCTCGGGGTCGCCCATCACCAGTTTCCGCGCGCTGAACCGGTTGAATTCCTCCGCGGCTTCGGACAGCGGGGTGTCGTCGAAGCGCAGATAGCCGCCGCGCCACTCCAGGCTGCGTTCGGCGTCGGCCAGCGAGCCCTGGCGGGTGCTCACGCCGTCCCGGGTGACCACGGCGACGGCGCCGGCGGGCAACAGACGGACCGTGCCGGCTCCGCGCCCGTCGCGGGCGGGGACCTCCAGCCGCACCACGCCTTCGGTCACCACCACCCGCAGGTCGGCGTTCGTGCGTCGTACCGAGAACCGGGTGCCTACCGCGACCACCCGGCGGTCGCCGGCGGCGACCACGAACGGCCGCTGCGCATCCTTGGCCGCCTCGAAGAACGCTTCGCCGCCCTGCAGGTCGATCCGCCGCTCCTGGCGCGACAGGGCGATCGCGATCCGGCTGTCGCTGCTCAGCGTGGCCCTGGAACCGTCCGACAACCTGACCGTATCCAGTGCGCCCATCGCGGTGGCGTAGCTCGCGCGCTCCACCGCGGTGCCGCGATGCCAGGCCCACAGCGACGCGGCGCCGATGGCCATCACCGCCACCGCGGCGATGAAGCCGCGACGGCCGCCGCGGTGCGCGCGAACGGACGACGCCCGGCGCCATTGCGGTGCCGGGGCGAATGTCTCCGGCAGGCGGGCGATCGGCGACGGGTCCTGCGGCCAGCCCCAGCGGCCGCGCTCCGGCGGGCCGTCCGTCCGGTGCCCTGCGGCCAGGGCCTGCAGACGTCCGGTTTCCGCCCAGGCATGCTCCAGGCGCAGGAAGGCCACCCGGTGCGCGGTCGACGCCTCCAGCCATTCGGTGAGGCGCGCCGCGTCCTCCTCCGTCCAGAGGTCCCCGTCCCGCCGCGCCAGCCAGTCGGCTGCCGCCGCTTCAATCCGCATGCTGTCGGTCGTTCGCATCATCGTGCCCGTCGCGCAGGCTCTCGTCGCCGGCACTCGCCCGCGCACGCCCGCCGCCGTGGAAGTGCTCGGCGATCAAACGGACGCCATTGGCGACATGTTTTTCCACGGTTTTCTCGCTGATTCCCAGTTTCGCCGCCACCACCTTCTGCGGCAGTTCCTCGACCCGCCGCAACCAGACCACTTCGCGGCACCGGTCTGGCAGACGGTCGAAGGCCTCGCTCAGCCGACGCAGGGCCTGACGCCCTCCGAACCGGCGTTCGGGCGATACCTCATCCACCAGGACGTTCAAGGGGTCGAGATCACCCATCGGTTCGATCGAAACCACCCGGCCGCGCCGCAGCCGGTCGGTGATCAGATTGCGGGCGGTGGCGAACAGGAAGGATTTCGGCGATGCAGGCAGGGAGCGCCCGGCCGCCTCGTAGACGCGGACATAGACTTCCTGGCGCAGGTCGTGCAGATCGTCGCGTGCCGACCAGCACCGGTGCAGGTAGCGCGCGAGCGCCTCCTCGTGAACGAGGATCTCGCGGACGAACCAATCGTCGAGCGGGGTGCGCATCCTCCGACATTAGCGGATCATCGGCCCGGTAGGGGCGGCCCCGCGGGCCGGGAGGGAAGTCGGCCGCCCGTTCGTCTCCACCACGGATGACCGCCGCATCGCCATGATCCGCTTGGAGAACCGCATGTTCCGTTTCGTCGCACGCATCCGCCCGTCGATCGCGTTCGCCCTGTTCTGTCTGTCGTGGCTGGCGATCGCCGGCCCGGTGGCGGCCCGCGACTACACACGTTATTTCGTCGGCGACCGCAGTCTCTCGACGCCCGGTCCGGTCGCGCCCGGCCTGCTGCTGGCGGGTGGCGGCGACCGCAACCGCGATGCGGTCCGCTGGTTCCTCGGGCGCGCCGGCAACGGCCACATCGTCGTGCTCAGCGCGTCCTACACCACCGAGATCGCGGACGAGTTCTACCGGGATGTGGGCGGCGCAGCGTCGGTCGAGACCCTCGTCTTCAAGAACGGGAAGCCCGCGAGCGACCCGAAGATCCTCGACAGCCTCGCCCGCGCCGACGGCATCTTCATCGCTGGCGGCGATCAGGCCCGCTACGTCCGCTACTGGCGGGGCACGCCGGTCGCCGAAGCGCTGGACGCGCATGTCCGCGCCGGCAAACCGCTCGGCGGCACCAGCGCCGGCCTCGCGATCCTGGGCGAATATCTGTACGGGGCGATGGACGGCGGCAGCATCCGCAGTCCCGAAGCGCTGGCCGATCCCCTGGGCCCCGCGGTCACGATCGAGCGCGACTTCCTGCACATCGACACCCTGCGCGGCGTGGTCACCGATACCCACTTCCGGGAGCGCGATCGCCTGGGCCGGCTGTTCGCCTTCGTCGCCCGGGCCGAAACCCTGACCGGCGAACCGCGGCGCCCGTTGCTCGGACTGGGCGTGGACGAAAGCGCCGCGCTGGCGGTCGACGGCGACGGCAACGGACGCATCTTCGCCACCGACCCGGCCGGCAGTGCCTGGGTCGTGCGTGGCGGCTTCGCCGAAACCCAGGTGGCCGGGCGACCGCTGGCGCTGCGTCGGGTCGAAGTGCTCGGCGTCGGTGCCGGGTCCGAGGTCCATCTGCCGGACGGCCGGGTGACGTCGCCGAGCTTCCGCCGCAACTACCGGGTCGCCGACGGACGGCTCGTCGAGGTCCCGCGCTTCCTGCTCGTCGTGCACGGCGGGGCCGGCGTCGAGCGTCGCGACATGACCCCGGAAGACGAGCGCGCCGCCCGCGAAGCCCTCGAACTCGCCCTGCGCCGCGGCGCCGCCGCGCTGGCGGCCGGCCGGCCGGCGATGGACGCGGTGGCCGACGCCATCGTCGTGCTCGAGGACGATCCGCATTTCAACGCAGGGCGTGGCGCGGTCTTCACCCACGACGGGCACAACGAGCTGGACGTGTCGATCATGGACGGCGCCACCCGCAAGGCCGGTGCGGCCGCCGGTCTGCGCCGGGTCAAGAATCCGATCCTGCTGGCGCGGGCGATCCTGGAGAAATCCCCGCACGTCATGATGACCGGAGAGGGCGCGGAGGCGTTCGCGCGGGCTCAGGGAGTCGAACTGATCGATCCGTCCTGGTTCCGGACCGAAAAACGCTGGCAGCAACTCCAGCGCCGCCTCCGCGAGGGGAGCGGCAGCGCGACGGCCGGCGATCACGGCGACCATGGTGGTCGCCGCTACACCGGCACCGTGGGCGCGGTGGCGCTGGATACCCGCGGCGATCTCGCCGCCGGCACCTCCACAGGCGGCATGACCGACAAGCGCTACGGCCGCGTCGGCGACTCGCCGATCGTCGGTGCCGGCACCTACGCCAACGATCTGTGCGCCGTCTCCGGCACCGGCTGGGGCGAGTACTACATCCGCGTCGCGGCCGCGCACGAGATCTGCGCGCGGATGCGCTATCTGAACGAAGGTCCCGCCGAGGCGGGGCAGGCCGTGATCAATACCGAAATCCCGGCGCTGGGCGGCGATGGCGGCGCCATCGTGCTCTCGGCCGACGGCAGGTTCGGCCTGCCGTTCAACACCGAAGGCATGTTCCGCGGCTGGATCGGCGAGGATGGCGTGCCTCACGTCGCGATCTACGCGGGGGACACGCTCGCCGAACCCGCCCCGCCCGCCCCCTGAACGGTGCGAACATGATTTTTCGCGACGGGGAGCGTTGACACCCGGCCGTCCTGTCGTCAGAATTGCGGGCTGTTTTCACCGTGTACTGTTTTACCGGACGTTGTTCAGCCGGAGGGATACCCAAGCGGCCAACGGGGGCAGACTGTAAATCTGCTGGCTTACGCCTTCGGTGGTTCGAATCCACCTCCCTCCACCATCTCGCGGCTGTCGGTTGCGGGCATGGTCTCCGGGCTGGAAACGCCGTTCCGCACGACGCGGGAGTAGTTCAATGGTAGAACCTCAGCCTTCCAAGCTGATGGTGCGGGTTCGATTCCCGTCTCCCGCTCCATGCGGTAGCGCCTTGAATACCCCGGTCCGCGGTGCCATGTTCCGGAAGCTTTTCGCGGTTGCCACATCGTTGCTCACGTAGCTCAGTCGGTAGAGCACCTCCTTGGTAAGGAGGAGGTCGAAGGTTCGATTCCTTTCGTGAGCACCACCCCTTCGTTTAAACCCAGTTGAGTTCAAAGAGAAGCAATCATGGCCAAGGGTAAGTTCGAGCGCACCAAGCCGCACGTGAACGTGGGCACGATCGGTCACGTTGACCACGGCAAGACGACGCTGACGGCGGCGCTGACGAAGATCGGTGCGGAGCGTTTCGGCGGCGAGTTCAAGGCATACGACGCGATCGACGCGGCGCCGGAAGAGAAGGCGCGCGGCATCACGATTTCGACGGCGCACGTGGAATACGAAAGCCCGACGCGTCACTACGCGCACGTGGACTGCCCGGGTCACGCGGACTACGTGAAGAACATGATCACGGGTGCGGCGCAGATGGACGGTGCGATTCTGGTGTGCTCGGCCGCTGACGGCCCGATGCCGCAGACGCGCGAGCACATTCTGCTGTCGCGTCAGGTGGGCGTGCCGTACATCGTGGTGTTCCTGAACAAGGCCGACATGGTGGACGATGCGGAGCTGCTTGAGCTGGTCGAGATGGAAGTGCGCGAGCTGCTGAGCAAGTACGACTTCCCGGGCGACGACACCCCGATCGTGAAGGGTTCGGCGCGTCTGGCGCTGGAAGGCGACCAGTCGGAGATCGGCGTGCCTGCGATCATCAAGCTGGTGGAAGCGCTGGACACGTGGATTCCGCAGCCGGAACGCGACGTGGACAAGCCGTTCCTGATGCCGGTGGAAGACGTGTTCTCGATTTCGGGTCGTGGCACGGTGGTGACGGGCCGAATCGAGCGCGGCATCATCAAGGTGGGCGACGAAATCGAGATCGTGGGTATCCGTCCGACCCAGAAGACGACGGTGACGGGCGTCGAGATGTTCCGCAAGCTGCTGGATCAGGGCCAGGCGGGCGACAACGCGGGTCTGCTGCTGCGCGGCACGAAGCGCGACGACGTGGAGCGCGGCCAGGTGCTGTGCAAGCCGGGTTCGATCACGCCGCACACGGACTTCGAGGCGGAGGTGTACGTGCTGTCGAAGGACGAGGGCGGCCGCCACACGCCGTTCTTCAAGGGTTACCGTCCGCAGTTCTACTTCCGCACGACGGACATCACCGGTGCGGTGACGCTGCCGGAAGGCGTGGAGATGGTGATGCCGGGCGACAACATCAAGATGACGGTGTCGCTGATCAATCCGGTGGCGATGGACGAAGGCCTGCGTTTCGCGATTCGCGAAGGCGGCCGGACCGTCGGCGCGGGCGTCGTCGCCAAGATCATCAAGTGATGTTCCGACGCGCGGGCGCGTCGAGCGCTCGCGCCCTTGCCGGAACGTGATCCTCGCGCAGGCGCGGATCCGGAGCCTGCGAGAGTCTGGATCCGGCTTGAAGAGGCAAGCGACAGGCGAGTCGGCGACGGCTCGCCGTCGCCGTCTCAGGAAGTACGACAAATTTCAACGCGTCAGTAGCTCAATTGGCAGAGCAGCGGTCTCCAAAACCGCAGGTTGGGGGTTCGAGTCCCTCCTGGCGCGCCATCCAGACGGGACGGTCCCGTGCCCACGCATCCAACGGGCAGGGCGGTCGCCCCGCGATCAAGGCCATACGCACTTGAACAGCAGAGTCGAACAACCCAAGGCCGGCGGTTCCGCGGGCGACATCGTCAAGTACGCGCTGGCGCTGCTGCTCGTGGCGGCCGGCGTTTTCGCGTTCTACTGGTTCAACGGCGAGTGGCCGACGGTTGCCCGGGTGATGGCGGTGCTCGGCGGCCTCGTCGCCGGCGGCCTCGTCTTCATGCGCAGCGCCAAGGGCGTGCAGACCCGCGAGTTCCTCGGCGAGTCGCGCTTCGAACTGCGCAAGGTCGTGTGGCCGACCCGTCAGGAAACCACCCGCACCACTTGGGTGGTGATCGCGGCGGTGATCGTCATCAGTCTGATCCTCGCGGCCTTCGACTGGATCATCCAGCTGGGCGTGAAATTCCTGCTCGGCACGTGATGGAGACCCAAGTGAGCAATTCCGAAGTCCACAAGCGCTGGTACGTCGTTCACGCCTATTCCGGGTTCGAGAAGTCGGTGGCCCAGGCTCTGCGTGATCGCATCGCCCGCACCGGCATGGAAGACCGCTTCGGCGAGGTTCTGGTGCCGACCGAAGAGGTCGTGGAAATGCGCTCCGGCCAGAAACGCCGTTCCGAGCGCAAGTTCTTCCCGGGCTACGTCCTCGTGCAGATCGCCACGCACGACGAAGCCGGCATCCCGCGGATGGACAACGAAAGCTGGCATCTCGTGAAAGAGACGCCGAAGGTGATGGGGTTCATCGGCGGCACCGCCGATCGCCCGCTGCCGATCCGCGATTCAGAGGCCGATGCGATCCTGCAGCGCGTGCAGGAAGGCGTCGAGAAGCCGAAGCCGAAGGTGCTGTTCGAGCCGGGCCAGATGGTGCGCGTCACCGATGGTCCGTTCAACGACTTCAACGGCGTCGTCGAGGAAGTCAATTACGAAAAGAGCCGCCTGCGCGTCTCGGTGCTGATCTTCGGTCGCGCCACGCCGGTGGAACTGGAATTCGGCCAGGTCGAAAAGGCATAAGCCCTCATCAGGCAAACGCCCCTCGATCCGGCCTTCACCGCCTGCCGCTTCTGCGGCGGGCAACAACGACGGAGGAGCCCCGCAGCCGCAAGGCGTGCAGGCGCTAACACTCCAGGAGACTCCCCATGGCAAAGAAAGTAGTCGGTTACATCAAGCTGCAGGTGAAGGCCGGTCAGGCCAACCCCTCGCCGCCGGTCGGTCCCGCGCTCGGTCAGCGCGGCCTGAACATCATGGAGTTCTGCAAGGCGTTCAACGCCGCGACCTCCAAGCTGGAACCGGGTCTGCCGACGCCGGTCATCATCACCGCCTATTCCGACCGTACCTTCACCTTCGTCACCAAGTCGACCCCGGCGTCGGTGCTGCTGAAGAAGGCCGCCGGCATCCAGTCCGGCTCGAAGCGCCCGAACACCGAGAAGGTGGGCAAGGTCACCCGCAAGCAACTCGAAGACATCGCCAAGGCGAAGGAAGCGGATCTGACCGCTGCCGACCTGGACGCGGCTGTGCGCACCATCGCGGGCTCGGCCCGTTCGATGGGCCTCGTGGTGGAGGGCTGAGATCATGGCGATGAACAAGCGACAGAAAGCGATCCTCAACGCCGTCGAGCCGGGCAAGTCCTACGCCTTCGACGACGCGATCAAGATCATCAAGACCTCGACCAAGGCCAAGTTCGTCGAATCCGTCGACGTGGCCGTGCGTCTGGGCGTGGATGCCAAGAAGTCCGACCAACAGGTCCGCGGTTCGACCGTGCTGCCCGCCGGCACCGGCAAAACCGTGCGCGTGGCCGTGTTCGTGCCCGCCGGCGCCAAGGCCGATGAAGCGCTGGCCGCCGGCGCCGACATCGTCGGCATGGACGACCTCGCCGAGAAGATGCTCGGCGGCGACCTGAACTACGACGTCGTCATCGCCACGCCGGACGCCATGCGCGTCGTCGGCAAGCTCGGCCAGGTCCTCGGTCCGCGCGGCCTGATGCCGAACCCGAAGGTCGGCACCGTGTCGCCGAACCCGGCGGAAGCGGTGAAGAACGCCAAGGGCGGTCAGGTGCGTTACCGCACCGACAAAGCCGGCATCATCCACTGCACCATCGGCAAGGCTTCGTTCAACGATGCCGACCTGAAGGGCAACCTCGAAGCGCTGCTGCACGATCTGATCAAGGCCAAGCCGGCCACCGCGAAGGGCACGTACCTGCAGAAGGTGTCGATCAGCTCGACGATGGGCCCTGGCGTCACGGTCGATCAGGCCTCGCTTTCGCTCAAGTAATGATTCGACGTCACCGGGCCGGGCCCGGTGACGAGCAGGAATTTTGAGGGCATCGCTCCGGGTTTCGGCCCAGAGCGATCGCCGTCAAAGACCGCAGGCGCGGTCAGCGCGCGACGCACACGGGCATGGAAGCGCTCGTCATGGCAGGGAATCGTGCCGTCGCAAGCGGGATCGCTTAATCGCACCCGATCGGGTCGACCTGCGCAGATGGTGCCGCCCCCTCTGGATGTTTCGCGTTTGGAAACCTCTGTGAAGGGCCGCCACCGGGACGCATCCCGCGTCCCCGGCGTCGAAGGAACGATGCCGTCCGGGACCGCAAGCGGCAGGAGCCGCAAGCGGAGTTCACATGAGGAGTGCATATGGCTCTGAATCTCACCCAGAAGCAAGACGTTGTGGCCGAAGTGGCGGAAGTCGCCGCGAAGGCCCACTCCTTGATCGCTGCCGAATACGCTGGCACCACGGTCTCCCAGATGACCGCGATGCGCAAGAAGGCCCGCGAAACCGGCGTGTACTTGAAAGTCGTCAAGAACACGCTGGCCTCGCGCGCCGTGGCGGGGACCGAATACGAGGCTGTCCAGGACAAACTCGTCGGTCCGCTGCTGTACGCGTTCTCGCTT
This sequence comes from Lysobacteraceae bacterium, assembly GCA_041919915.1. Classification (GTDB taxonomy): domain Bacteria; phylum Pseudomonadota; class Gammaproteobacteria; order Xanthomonadales; family Xanthomonadaceae; genus Lysobacter_I. The sequence goes on along the minus strand of JAYRSY010000002.1, from coordinate 227,569 downwards.
GAGGAGCCCGGCGCCGCCGGTCGCCTGATCAAGGAATTCGCCAAGGGCAACGACAAGCTGCAGCCGAAGGTCGTCGCCGTCGGTGGCCAGGTCTATCCGGCCAGCCACGTCGACGTGCTGGCGTCGCTGCCGACCCGCGAACAGGCGCTGGCCATGCTGGCCCGTGTCCTGGCCGAGCCGGCGAGCATGCTGGCCCGCGCGATCAAGGCCGTGGCCGACAAGCAGGGTGGTGGCGAAGTCGCTGCCGAAGCCCCCGCCGAAGCCTGAGTCCGACGTCACTGACGCTTTCGCGACCCGCTTCGCGAAGTCCATACCCAATCAAATCCAGAGGTAGTCAACAATGTCCCTTACCAACGAACAGATCGTCGATGCCGTTGCCGGCAAGACCCTGATGGAAGTGATGGAGCTGGTCAAGGCCATCGAAGAGAAGTTCGGCGTCACCGCCGCCGCTCCGGTTGCCGTCGCTGTTGCGGCCGGCCCGGCCGCTCCGGTCGAAGAACAGACCGAATTCACCGTCATCCTGAAGGCTGCCGGCGAGAAGAAGGTCGAGGTCATCAAGGCCGTCCGCGCCATCACCGGCCTGGGCCTGAAGGAAGCGAAGGATCTCGTCGAAGGCGCGCCGCAGACCGTCAAGGATGCCGTGTCGAAGGAAGACGCCGAGAAGTACAAGAAGGAACTCGAAGCCGCCGGCGCTCAGGTCGAGCTCAAGTAAGCGGTTTCGCGTCGCCGCCGGGTTGGCTGGTCCGACTCAAGGCGACACACCAAGGCTGGGGGCGGAAGCCCCCGGCCTTCGGCTGTTCTGACGGAACGCGGTTTCATCGTGTTCCGGGCATCACCGAAGCAAGACCGCAAGTCGACATTCGGAAGTAGCGGGAGAGGGCGTGCTGGTGCCGGCAATACCAGCGACTTCCCAATGTCGATTCAATCGCGGCGGATCCGATCCGATCGGTCGATTCCGCCGCCACCGGCCGCCACGGGCGCCGGACACAACGCAATCCAAAGCTGAGAGGCCTTTCTCCCATGACCACAGCTCACTCGACGACGTACTCGTTCACCGAGAAGAAGCGCATCCGCAAGAATTTCGGCAAGCGCCGCTCGATCCTCGAAGTGCCGTTCCTGCTCGCGATCCAGGTCGACTCCTACCGCGAGTTCCTCCAGGCCGACGCCGAATCCAACCGCCGCGACGACCGCGGTCTGCATGCCGCGCTGAAATCGGTGTTTCCGATCGTCAGCTACAACGGCTACGCCGCCCTCGAATACGTCGGTTACAAGCTTGGCGAACCGGTGTTCGACGAGCGCGAATGCCGCAATCGCGGTCTGAGCTACGGCGCACCGCTGCGCGTGACCGTGCGTCTGGTGATCTACGACAAGGAATCGTCGAGCAAGGCCGTGAAGTACGTGAAGGAGCAGGAGGTCTACATGGGCGAGATCCCGCTCATGACCGACAACGGCACCTTCATCGTCAACGGTACCGAGCGCGTCATCGTCTCCCAGCTGCACCGCTCGCCGGGCGTGTTCTTCGATCACGATCGCGGCAAGACCCACAGCTCGGGCAAGCTGCTGTACAGCGCCCGCATCATTCCCTACCGCGGCTCCTGGCTGGACTTCGAGTTCGACCCGAAGGACGCGGTGTTCACCCGTATCGACCGCCGCCGCAAGCTGCCGGTCACCATCCTGCTGCGCGCGCTCGGCTATTCGAACGAAGAGATCCTGCAGCAGTTCTTCGAGATCAACACCTTCCACATCCTGCCGGAAGGCGTGCAGCTCGAACTGGTGCCGGAACGCCTGCGCGGCGAAACCCTCGATTTCGACCTCGCCGACGGCGACCGGGTCATCGTCGAGGCCGGCAAGCGCATCACCGCGCGCCACATCAAACAACTGGAACAGTCGGGCATCGCCGCGCTCGCGGTTCCGGACAGCTATCTGGTCGGCCGCATCCTGTCGCACGACGTCATCGACGCGAACACCGGCGAGCTGATCGCCAACGCCAACGACGAGGTCGGCGACGATCACCTGACCAAGTTCCGCAAGCACGGCATCGACAGCATCGGCACCCTGTGGGTGAACGATCTCGACCGCGGTCCGTACATCTCGAACACCCTGCGCATCGATCCGACCAAGACCCAGCTCGAGGCCCTGGTCGAGATCTACCGCATGATGCGTCCGGGCGAGCCGCCGACCAAGGATGCCGCGCAGAACCTGTTCCACAATCTGTTCTTCACCTTCGAGCGCTACGACCTCTCGGGCGTGGGCCGGATGAAGTTCAACCGCCGCATCGGCCGCAAGGAAGTCGAAGGCAGCCCGGTGCTGTACGACTACAAGTACTTCGCCGATCGCAAGGACGATGAATCGTCGCGCCTGCGCAACCAGTGCGGCGACGGCATGTCCGACATCCTCGATGTCATCCGCGTGCTGTGCGAGATCCGCAACGGCCGCGGCGTGGTCGACGACATCGATCACCTGGGCAACCGTCGCGTGCGTTCGGTCGGCGAAATGGCCGAGAACGTGTTCCGCGTCGGCCTGGTCCGCGTCGAGCGTGCCGTCAAGGAACGCCTGACGATGGCCGAGTCCGAGGGGCTGACCCCGCAGGAACTGATCAACGCCAAGCCGGTGGCCGCCGCGATCAAGGAGTTCTTCGGCTCCTCGCAGCTGTCGCAGTTCATGGACCAGAACAACCCGTTGTCGGAAGTGACGCACAAGCGTCGCGTCTCGGCGCTGGGTCCGGGCGGCCTGACCCGCGAGCGCGCCGGCTTCGAAGTGCGCGACGTGCATCCGACCCACTACGGCCGCGTCTGCACCATCGAAACGCCTGAAGGCCCGAACATCGGCCTGATCAACTCGCTCGCCGTGTTCGCGCGCACCAACCGTTACGGCTTCCTCGAGACGCCGTACCGCAAGGTCGTGGACGGCCGCGTGACCGACGAGATCGAATACCTGTCGGCGATCGAGGAAAACGAGTACGTCATCGCCCAGGCGAACGCCCAGCGCGACGACAAGGGCAAGATCACCGCGCAGTTCGTGGCCTGCCGCTTCCAGGGCGAGTCGATGCTGCGTCCGCCGAGCGAAATCCACTTCATGGACGTCTCGCCGATGCAGACCGTGTCGGTCGCCGCGGCGTTGGTGCCGTTCCTGGAGCACGACGACGCCAACCGCGCGCTGATGGGCGCGAACATGCAGCGTCAGGCCGTGCCGACCCTGCGCGCGCAGAAGCCGCTCGTGGGCACCGGTATCGAACGTGCGGTGGCGCGTGACTCCGGCGTGACCGTGAACGCCCGCCGTGGCGGCGTGGTCGAGCAGATCGATGCCGGCCGCATCGTGGTCAAGGCGCACGAAAGCGAGATCATCGACGCCACCGACGCCGGCGTCGACATCTACACGCTCATCAAGTACACCCGTTCCAACCAGAACACCTGCATCAACCAGCGTCCGCTGGTGAACGTGGGCGATCGCATCGAGCGCGGCGACGTGCTGGCCGACGGTCCTTCGACCGACATCGGCGAGCTGGCGCTGGGCCAGAACATGCTGGTCGCGTTCATGCCGTGGAACGGCTACAACTTCGAAGACTCGATCCTGCTGTCCGAGCGCGTGGTGAAGGAAGATCGCTACACCACCATCCACATCGAAGAGCTGGCCTGCGTCGCCCGCGACACCAAGCTGGGTCCGGAAGAAATCACCGCCGACATCCCGAACGTCTCCGAGCAGGCGCTGTCGCGCCTCGACGAGTCGGGCGTGGTGTACATCGGCGCCGAGGTCCGCGCCGGCGACATCCTGGTCGGCAAGGTCACGCCCAAGGGCGAGAGCCAGCTGACCCCGGAAGAGAAGCTGCTGCGCGCGATCTTCGGCGAGAAGGCCTCGGACGTGAAGGACAGCTCGCTGCGCGTGCCGCCGGGCATGGACGGCACCGTCATCGACGTGCAGGTCTTCACCCGCGACGGCATCGAGAAGGACAAGCGCGCCCGCCAGATCGAGGAAGAGGAAATCCGCCGGGTCAAGAAGGACTTCGACGACCAGTTCCGGATCCTCGAATCGGCGATCTACGCTCGTCTGCGCGCGCAGATCGTCGGCAAGGTCGCCAATGGTGGTCCCGGCCTGAAGAAGGGCGACACGATCACCGACGCCTACCTCGACGGTCTGAAGAAGGCCGACTGGTTCCAGGTCCGCATGAAGGAAGACGTCGACGCCGATGCGATCGAACGCGCCCAGAAGCAGATCGACGCGCACCAGAAGGAATTCGAGCGCCGCTTCGCCGACAAGCGCGGCAAGATCACCCAGGGCGACGATCTCGCCCCGGGCGTGCTCAAGATGGTGAAGGTGTTCCTCGCGGTGAAGCGCCGCATCCAGCCGGGCGACAAGATGGCCGGCCGCCACGGCAACAAGGGTGTGGTGTCGAACATCGTCCCGGTGCAGGACATGCCGTACATGGCGAGCGGCGAGACGGTCGACATCGTCCTCAACCCGCTGGGTGTGCCGTCGCGTATGAACATCGGCCAGATCCTCGAAGTGCATCTGGGCTGGGCCGCCAAGGGCCTGGGCCAGAAGATCGGCCGCATGCTCGAAGCGCAGGCCAAGATCGCCGAACTGCGCAAGTTCCTCGACGACATCTACAACCACGACAACGTCGCCCACGGTCAGCGCGTCGACCTCAAACAGTTCAGCGACGAAGAACTGCTGCGCCTGGCGCAGAACCTTGTCGACGGCGTGCCGATGGCGACCCCGGTGTTCGACGGCGCGGCGGAAGAAGAGATCAAGCGCATGCTCGAACTCGCCGACCTGCCGCAGAGCGGTCAGACCCAGCTGTACGACGGTCGTACCGGCGAAGCGTTCGACCGCAGGACCACGGTCGGCTACATGCACATGCTGAAGCTGAACCACCTCGTGGACGACAAGATGCACGCGCGTTCGACCGGTCCGTACTCGCTCGTCACCCAGCAGCCGCTGGGCGGCAAGGCGCAGTTCGGCGGCCAGCGTTTCGGCGAAATGGAAGTCTGGGCGCTGGAAGCCTACGGCGCGGCCTACACCCTGCAGGAAATGCTGACGGTGAAGTCCGACGACGTGCAGGGCCGCAACCAGATGTACAAGAACATCGTCGACGGCGAGTACGAGATGGTCGCCGGCATGCCGGAATCCTTCAACGTTCTGGTGAAGGAAATCCGCTCGCTGGCCATCAACATGGAGCTGGAAGAGAACTGAGCGACTGACGGGTCCGGAAACGGCCCGCCGCCCAGCCCCTTCTTCCAGATTCCCGGAGAAATCAAATGAAAGATTTGCTCAACCTCTTCAACCAGCAGCGCCAGACCCTCGACTTCGACGCGATCAAGATCGCGCTGGCGTCGCCGGACATGATCCGCTCGTGGTCGTACGGCGAAGTCAAGAAGCCGGAGACCATCAACTACCGCACGTTCAAGCCGGAACGCGACGGCCTGTTCTGCGCCGCGATCTTCGGTCCGATCAAGGACTACGAGTGCCTGTGCGGCAAGTACAAGCGCATGAAGCACCGCGGCGTGGTCTGCGAAAAGTGCGGCACCGAAGTGACCCTCGCCCGCGTCCGCCGCGAGCGCATGGGCCACATCGACCTCGCTTCGCCGGTCGCCCACATCTGGTTCCTCAAGTCGCTGCCGTCGCGCATCGGCCTGATGCTGGACATGACCCTGCGCGACATCGAACGCATCCTCTATTTCGAAGCGTTCGTGGTCACCGAGCCGGGCCTGACCCCGCTCGAGCGCGGCATGCTGCTGACCGAAGAACAGTTCATGCAGGCGCGCCAGGAACACGGCGACGACTTCGAGGCCGCGATGGGCGCCGAAGCCGTCTACGACCTGCTGCGCACGATCGACCTGCAGTCGGAAATGGTCCAGCTGCGCGAAGACATCGCCAGCACCGGTTCCGAGACCAAGCTCAAGCGCCTCACCAAGCGCATCAAGCTGGTCGAGGCCTTCCTCGAATCCGGCAACCGTCCGGAGTGGATGGTCATGACCGTGCTGCCGGTGCTGCCGCCGGACCTGCGTCCGCTGGTGCCGCTGGACGGCGGTCGTTTCGCGACCTCCGACCTCAATGACCTGTATCGCCGCGTCATCAATCGCAACAACCGCCTCAAGCGTCTGCTCGAACTCAACGCGCCCGACATCATCGTGCGCAACGAGAAGCGCATGCTGCAGGAATCGGTCGACGCGCTGATGGACAACGGCCGTCGCGGCCGCGCCATCACCGGCACCAACAAGCGCCCGCTGAAGTCGCTCGCCGACATGATCAAGGGCAAGCAGGGCCGCTTCCGCCAGAACCTGCTCGGCAAGCGCGTCGACTACTCCGGCCGTTCGGTCATCGTGGTCGGCCCGACCCTGCGTCTGCACGAGTGCGGCCTGCCGAAGAAGATGGCGCTGGAACTGTTCAAGCCCTTCATCTTCGCCAAGCTGCAGCGCCGTGGCCTCGCCACCACCATCAAGGCGGCGAAGAAGCTGGTCGAGCGTGAAGAACCGATCGTGTGGGACATCCTCGAAGAGGTGATCCGCGAGCATCCGGTGCTGCTGAACCGCGCCCCGACCCTGCATCGCCTCGGCATCCAGGCGTTCGAGCCGGTGCTGATCGAAGGCAAGGCCATCCAGCTGCATCCGCTGGTCTGCACCGCGTTCAACGCCGACTTCGACGGTGACCAGATGGCCGTCCACGTGCCGCTGTCGCTGGAAGCCCAGCTGGAAGCGCGCGCGCTGATGATGTCGTCGAACAACATCCTGTCGCCGGCGAACGGCGAGCCGATCATCGTGCCGTCGCAGGACGTCGTGCTCGGCCTGTACTACATGACCCGCGCCCTGGAGAACAAGGCGGGCGAGGGCATGGCGTTCGCGAACATCGCCGAAGTGAAGCGCGCCTACGACAACCGCGTGGTCGAGCTGCATGCCAAGGTCAAGGTCCGCATCGTCGAGACCGTGATCAGCGAGGATCCCGACACCGGCAAGCGTCTGCGCGAGCAGAAGTCCGCCATCGTCGACACCACCGTCGGCCGTGCCCTGCTGCAGGAAATCCTGCCGGTCGGCCTGCCGTTCGCGCTGGTGAACACCGAGCTGACCAAGAAGAACATCAGCCGCCTGATCAACAGCTGCTATCGCCAGCTGGGCCTGAAGGACACGGTCGTGTTCGCCGACAAGCTGATGTACACCGGCTTCGCCTACGCGACCCGTTCGGGCGTGTCGATCGGCATCGACGACATGACCATCCCGCTGGAGAAGAAGGGCATCCTCGGCGAAGCCGAAGCGGAAGTCCTCGAAATCCAGCAGCAGTACCAGTCGGGTCTGGTCACCGCCGGCGAGCGCTACAACAAGGTCGTGGACATCTGGTCGCGCACCAACGAACGCGTGGCCAAGGCGATGATGGACACGATCGGTACCGAGAAGGTCCAGAACGCCAAGGGCGAGACCATCGACCAGAAGTCGATGAATTCGATCTACATCATGGCCGACTCCGGCGCGCGTGGTTCGCAGGCCCAGATCCGTCAGCTGGCCGGTATGCGCGGCCTGATGGCCAAGCCGGACGGCTCGATCATCGAAACGCCGATCACCGCGAACTTCCGCGAAGGCCTGAACGTTCTGCAGTACTTCATCTCGACCCACGGCGCCCGAAAGGGTCTCGCGGACACCGCGCTGAAGACCGCGAACTCCGGTTACCTGACCCGTCGCCTCGTCGACGTGGCCCAGGACGTGGTCATCACCGAGGTCGACTGTGGCACCCATGAAGGGCTGACCATGACCCCGATCGTCGAAGGCGGCGACGTGGTCGAGCCGCTGCGCGATCGCGTGCTGGGTCGCGTCGTGGCCGAGGACGTGTTCCTGCCGGGCAACGACGAGGATCCGTTCGTCGTCCGCAACACGCTGCTCGACGAAGCCTGGGTGCAGAAGCTCGAAGACGCAGGCGTGCAGTCGATCAAGGTCCGCTCGACCATCACCTGCGCCTCGTCGTTCGGCGTGTGCTCGCACTGCTACGGCCGCGATCTGGCCCGTGGCCACATCGTCAACATCGGCGAAGCGGTCGGCGTCATCGCCGCGCAGTCGATCGGCGAGCCCGGCACCCAGCTGACCATGCGTACGTTCCACATCGGTGGTGCGGCTTCGCGTGCGGCGGCGATCGACAACGTCACGGTCAAGACCACCGGCACCATCAAGTTCAACAACCTCAAGCACGTCAGCCACAGCGCCGGCCACCTGGTCGCCGTGTCGCGTTCGGGTGAACTGTCGGTGCTCGACGGCCACGGCCGCGAGCGCGAGCGTTACAAGCTGCCTTACGGCGCCACCATCCAGGTCAAGGACGGCGGCGAAGTGAAGGCCGGCCAGACCGTCGCCAACTGGGATCCGCACAACCATCCGATCGTCTCCGAAGTCGCGGGCTTCATCCGCTTCGTCGACTTCGTCGACGGCGTGACCGTGATCGAGAAGACCGACGAACTGACCGGTCTGGCCTCGCGCGAAATCACCGATCCCAAGCGTCGCGGCACCCAGGCCAAGGATCTGCGTCCGCTGGTCCGCATCGTCGACGGCAACGGCAAGGATCTGACCATCCCGGGCACCGATCTGCCGGCGCAGTACCTGCTGCCGCCGCGTTCGATCGTGAACCTGCAGGACGGCGCGCCGGTCGGTGTGGGCGACGTGGTCGCCAAGATCCCGCAGGAAGCCTCGAAGACCCGCGACATCACCGGTGGTCTGCCGCGCGTGGCCGATCTGTTCGAAGCGCGCAAACCGAAGGATCCGGCGGTCCTCGCCGAGCGCTCGGGTATCGTCAGCTTCGGCAAGGACACCAAGGGCAAGCAGCGCCTGATCATCAAGGACACCGATGGCAGCGAGCACGAGGAACTGATTCCGAAGTACCGCCAGATCATCGTGTTCGAAGGCGAACACGTGCAGAAGGGCGAAACCGTCGTCGACGGCGAACCCAGCCCGCAGGACATCCTGCGTCTGCTCGGCGTCGAGCCGCTGGCCTCGTACCTGACCAAGGAAATCCAGGACGTCTACCGCCTGCAGGGCGTGAAGATCAACGACAAGCACATCGAAGTGATCGTCCGTCAGATGCTGCGCAAGGTCGAAATCACCGACCAGGGCGACAGCAAGTTCCTGAACGGCGAGCAGGTCGAACGTCAGCGTCTGATCGAGGAGAACGCGCGTCTGGCCGGCAAGAACGAGATCCTCGCCCAGTACGACCCGGTGCTGCTCGGCATCACCAAGGCCTCGCTGGCGACCGAGTCGTTCATCTCGGCGGCATCGTTCCAGGAAACCACCCGCGTCCTCACCGAGGCGGCGGTGCGCGGTACCCGCGACACCCTGCGCGGCCTGAAGGAGAACGTGATCGTGGGTCGCCTGATCCCGGCCGGTACCGGTCTGGCCTACCACAGCCAGCGCCGCAAGAGCGCCACCGGCCTGACCGACTCGGAGATGGAGACGCTGTCCGCGGCCCCGGCTCAGGTCCCGGCGCCGGCGCCGGCAGTGGAAGCGGTCATGATGGAAGCCGCTCCGGTCGAGCCCAGCGTCAATGCCGTTCCCGACATGCTTGAGGGCGACGGCGCCGAGTGAGTCCCGGCGGCCGTCGGCTGTCCGGGCCTGGCCCGGACAGAGGCTGGCAAAGGGCGCGCAGGCTGCTGTACAATGCGCGCCTCTTTCGGCGGCTCCGGCCGCCCAGATCACGAAATGAGGCTACAGGATGTGCCTCGTATTCGGTCCAGGAGGACGGGAAAGTCCGGAAATGCGGTCTGCCTTCGCGCAGATGGTGTTTCCGGGACCGCGACGGCTCACCAGGTCGCAGCGGGCAAAGATCAGTGTGTCGGCAGATCGGGTTTCCCGGTCTGCCGGCGTTTTTTGTCGTCGTCGCGCTTCCGGGTGCGGCGATCCGGTATCCAGACCCAACCAGCAGACCAATCCTGATGGCAACGATCAACCAGCTCGTGCGTAAGCCGCGCAGCCCCGAAACGTACAAGAGCGCCTCGCCGGCGCTGAACAAGTGCCCGCAGCGTCGCGGCGTGTGCACCCGCGTGTACACCACGACCCCGAAGAAGCCGAACTCGGCGCTCCGCAAGGTCGCCAAGGTGCGCCTGACCAACGGTTACGAAGTCATTTCGTACATCGGTGGCGAAGGCCACAACCTGCAGGAGCACTCGGTCGTGCTGATCCGCGGCGGCCGTGTCAAGGACCTGCCGGGTGTGCGCTATCACACCGTGCGTGGCTCGCTCGACGCCGCCGGCGTCGCCAAGCGTCGCCAGGGGCGTTCGAAGTACGGCGCCAAGCGTCCGAAGAAGTAAGCGTCGTGGGGCGGGCTTCCGGGCCCGCCGTTGCGATCTCTCCCACGAGAGGGGGCGTCGCAATGATCGAAACCGCTTCGATCGGTACACAACGCAAACCGATATCCCGCAATGGTGGGGTCAAGCCCACCCTACAGTGACTGGTAATCGACTATGTCCCGCAAAGGCAATACCCCGCAGCGTTCCGTCCTGCCCGATCCCAAGCACGGAAGCGAGACCATCGCCCGCTTCATCAACATGGTGATGCAGAGCGGCAAGAAGTCCATCGCCGAAAAGATCGTTTACGGCGCCATGGAAGTGATCAACGAAAAGAACGGCAACTCGCTCGAACTGGTCGAGAAGGCGCTCGGCAACGTCGCTCCGGCGGTCGAAGTGAAGTCGCGCCGCGTCGGCGGCGCCACCTATCAGGTGCCGGTCGAAGTGCGCGCTTCCCGCCGCATGGCGCTGGCGATGCGCTGGGTGATCGAGTCCGCCCGCAAGCGCGGCGAGAACTCGATGCCGCGCAAGCTCGCGGCCGAGCTGATCGACGCTTCGGAAAACCGCGGCGGTGCGATCAAGAAGCGCGAAGAAACCCACCGCATGGCCGAAGCCAACAAGGCCTTCGCCCACTACCGCTGGTGATCCGGCGCTAGCGGCGCGCGCCCCTTGGGCGTCGCGCCCGGTGCGTCGGACGTTCCGCCGCACCGACGAACGAGATTCCGGAGGCCGCCGCAAGGCGGCGTCCGGCCATTCAGGCCCGCGCATTCGTCCAATCCGGATGCCGGGCATCAAGACGAGAGAACCACCGTGGCCCGCACCACTCCCATCGAGCGTTACCGCAACTTCGGCATCATGGCGCACATCGATGCCGGCAAGACGACCACGACCGAACGCATCCTGTTCTACACCGGCGTCAACCACAAGATCGGCGAAGTGCACGAAGGTGCCGCGACGATGGACTGGATGGAGCAGGAGCAGGAGCGCGGCATCACCATCACCTCCGCGGCCACAACGGCGTTCTGGAAGGGGATGGACAAGTCGATGCCGGAGCATCGCTTCAACATCATCGACACCCCCGGGCACGTCGACTTCACCATCGAAGTCGAGCGTTCGCTGCGCGTGCTCGACGGCGCGGTGTTCGTGCTGTGCGCGGTCGGTGGCGTGCAGCCGCAGTCCGAGACCGTGTGGCGCCAGGCCAACAAGTACCAGGTTCCGCGCATGGCGTTCGTCAACAAGATGGACCGCACCGGCGCGAACTTCGACAAGGTCATCGAGCAGCTGAAATCGCGTCTCGGCGCCTACGCCGTGCCGATGCAGGTGCCGATCGGTGCCGAAGAAGGCTTCGAGGGCGTGGTCGACCTGCTCAAGATGAAGTCGATCATCTGGAACATGGAAGACAAGGGCGCGACCTTTGTTTACGGCGACATCCCGGCCGACCTGGTCGAGAAGTCCAAGGAGGCGCGCAACTTCATGGTCGAGGCGGCCGCCGAAGCCAGCGAAGAGCTGATGGACAAGTACCTCAACGAAGGCGAGCTGAGCGAAGAAGAAATCATCGCCGGCATCCGCACGCGCTGCATCAAGTGCGAGATCGTGCCGGCCTTCGCGGGTACCGCGTTCAAGAACAAGGGCGTGCAGGCCATGCTCGACGCCGTCGTGCAGCTGCTGCCGTCGCCGATCGATCGTCCGCCGGTGCAGGGCATCGACGAGAACGACAAGGACGACAGCCGCGTCGCCGACGACAAGGCGCCGTTCTCGGCGCTGGCGTTCAAGATCATGACCGACCCGTTCGTGGGTTCGCTCACGTTCTTCCGCGTCTACTCGGGTACCCTGAATTCGGGCGACCAGGTCTACAACCCGGTCAAGTCGAAGAAGGAGCGCATCGGCCGCATCCTGCAGATGCATGCGAACAACCGCGAGGAGATCAAGGAAGTCCGCGCCGGCGACATCGCCGCGGCGGTCGGCCTGAAGGATGTGACCACCGGCGACACGCTGTGTGCGCAGGACCACATCATCACCCTCGAGCGCATGACCTTCCCGGAGCCCGTCATCTCGATGGCGGTCGAGCCGAAGACCAAGTCCGACCAGGAAAAGATGGGTATCGCCCTCGGCCGTCTGGCCCAGGAAGATCCCTCGTTCCGCGTGCGCACCGACGAGGAATCCGGTCAGACCATCATCGCCGGCATGGGCGAGCTGCATCTCGACATCATCGTCGACCGCATGCGTCGCGAGTTCAACGTCGAAGCCAACGTCGGCAAGCCGCAGGTCGCCTACCGCGAGACCATCCGCAAGTCGGACGTGAAGTCGGATTACAAGCACGCCAAGCAGTCGGGCGGCAAGGGTCAGTACGGTCACGTCGTGATCGAGCTGTCGCCGATGAACGAAGCGGATCGTGCCAACGAGGATGTCGAGAACGATTTCCTGTTCATCAACGACATCACCGGCGGTGTGATTCCGAAGGAATTCATCCCGGCGGTCGAAAAGGGTCTGCGCGAGACCATCACCAGCGGTCCGCTCGCCGGCTTCCCGGTGGTCGGCGTCAAGGTCAAGCTCGTGTTCGGTTCGTACCACGACGTTGACTCGTCGGAAATGGCGTTCAAGCTCGCCGCGTCGATGGCCTTCAAGGAAGGCTTCCGCAAGGCCGATCCGGTCCTGCTGGAGCCGATGATGAAGGTCGAGGTGGTGACGCCGGAAGAGTACGTCGGCGACGTGATGGGCGACCTGAGCCGTCGTCGCGGCCTGCTGCAGGGCCAGGACGACACGCCGTCGGGCAAGACCATCAACGCGATGGTGCCGCTGGGCGAAATGTTCGGTTACGCCACCACGATCCGTTCGCTGACCCAGGGCCGCGCGACGTTCACGATGGAATTCGACCATTACGCGGAAGCGCCGCAGAACATCGCCGACGCGGTCATCAAGAAGAGCTGATGCGCGGCCGGCTCCGGCCGGCCCGCGCGATCGATCCAAGCATCCAATCCAAGAGAGACACACATCATGGCCAAGGGTAAGTTCGAGCGCACCAAGCCGCACGTGAACGTGGGCACGATCGGTCACGTTGACCACGGCAAGACGACGCTGACGGCGGCGCTGACGAAGATCGGTGCGGAGCGTTTCGGCGGCGAGTTCAAGGCATACGACGCGATCGACGCGGCGCCGGAAGAGAAGGCGCGCGGCATCACGATTTCGACGGCGCACGTGGAATACGAAAGCCCGACGCGTCACTACGCGCACGTGGACTGCCCGGGTCACGCGGACTACGTGAAGAACATGATCACGGGTGCGGCGCAGATGGACGGTGCGATTCTGGTGTGCTCGGCCGCTGACGGCCCGATGCCGCAGACGCGCGAGCACATTCTGCTGTCGCGTCAGGTGGGCGTGCCGTACATCGTGGTGTTCCTGAACAAGGCCGACATGGTGGACGATGCGGAGCTGCTTGAGCTGGTCGAGATGGAAGTGCGCGAGCTGCTGAGCAAGTACGACTTCCCGGGCGACGACACCCCGATCGTGAAGGGTTCGGCGCGTCTGGCGCTGGAAGGCGACCAGTCGGAGATCGGCGTGCCTGCGATCATCAAGCTGGTGGAAGCGCTGGACACGTGGATTCCGCAGCCGGAACGCGACGTGGACAAGCCGTTCCTGATGCCGGTGGAAGACGTGTTCTCGATTTCGGGTCGTGGCACGGTGGTGACGGGCCGAATCGAGCGCGGCATCATCAAGGTGGGCGACGAAATCGAGATCGTGGGTATCCGTCCGACCCAGAAGACGACGGTGACGGGCGTCGAGATGTTCCGCAAGCTGCTGGATCAGGGCCAGGCGGGCGACAACGCGGGTCTGCTGCTGCGCGGCACGAAGCGCGACGACGTGGAGCGCGGCCAGGTGCTGTGCAAGCCGGGTTCGATCACGCCGCACACGGACTTCGAGGCGGAGGTGTACGTGCTGTCGAAGGACGAGGGCGGCCGCCACACGCCGTTCTTCAAGGGTTACCGTCCGCAGTTCTACTTCCGCACGACGGACATCACCGGTGCGGTGACGCTGCCGGAAGGCGTGGAGATGGTGATGCCGGGCGACAACATCAAGATGACGGTGTCGCTGATCAATCCGGTGGCGATGGACGAAGGCCTGCGTTTCGCGATTCGCGAAGGCGGCCGGACCGTCGGCGCGGGCGTCGTCGCCAAGATCATCAAGTGACGAATTGCTTCCGGGGGCGATTCGTCGTTCCCGGAAGCGAAATGCCGCGTCCGCCCGTGGAATCGGGCAGGGGCGGGCAGGGCTGACCGGCGGCTTGCTTGCATGACCGCCGGGAACCCCTCTATAATGTAAGACCACTTCGTGAGCCGCCTTCGGGCAGCCCACGGACAAGCGAAATGAGGCGCAGGATGCACCTCGTCTTCGCCGGACAGGGACAGGTCGCAACGGCATCGCCCCCGCCCGCTCCGAAATCGATCGGAGCACTCGCGGCAGGGGCATGTTGTCGCGTTCGTGGATCTCAGTCTGGCGGGCCGGATTCCGGCCTGCCTTTGTTTTTGGACGGCATTCGTCCTTTTTGTGGTTGTTTCCGGGGGCTGACTCTTTCCGGAAATTGATTCGATTCAGTGAGTTGCGGTACGCATCAGTGCAAAAGGGGGTTCGGCGCACCCAGCCGTCGGGCCTGTCGCTCTTTCTACGAGGAATTTCCGTCATGGCGGATCAGAAAATCCGGATCCGGCTGAAAGCGTTCGATCATCGACTGATCGACCGTTCGGCCAGCGAGATCGTCGAGACGGCAAAGCGGACGGGCGCCCAAGTGCGCGGCCCGATCCCGCTGCCGACCAAAATCGAACGCTACACCGTCCTGGTGTCGCCGCACGTCGACAAGGACGCGCGCGACCAGTACGAGACCCGCACGCACAAGCGCGTGCTCGACATCGTCGACCCCAACGACAAGACCGTGGACGCGCTGATGAAGCTCGAGCTCGCGGCAGGCGTCGACGTCCAGATCAAGCTGACCTGAGGCTGAGACCATGACCGCGAAGAAATATTCGTTGGGCATCGTCGGCCGCAAGGCCGGCATGAGCCGACTGTTCACCGAGGACGGCAAGTCCATCCCGGTGACCCTGATCGAAGCCACCCCGAACCGCATCGTTCAGGTCAAGACCCCGGATGCCGACGGCTACAGCGCCGTGCAGGTCACCGCGGGCGTCAAGCGCGCCGCGCTGATCAACAAGCCGGAAGCCGGTCACCTCGCCAAGGCGAAGGTCGAAGCCGGTCGCGGCCTGTGGGAACTGCGCGTCGAGGCCGACAAGATCGGCGACTTCCAGGTGGGCGGCGAGATCAAGGCCGACATCTTCGAAGTCGGCCAGCTCGTCGACGTCCAGGGCGTCACCAAGGGCAAGGGCTTCCAGGGCACGATCAAGCGTTGGAACTTCACGATGGGCGACGCGACGCACGGCAACTCGCTGTCGCACCGCTCGCCGGGTTCGATCGGCCAGCGCCAGACCCCGGGTCGTGTGTTCCCGGGCAAGAAGATGTCCGGCCACATGGGCGCCGAGACGCAGACGACGCAGCGCCTGGAAGTGGTCAAGGTCGACGCCGAGCGCGGCCTGATCGCGATCAAGGGTGCGGTCCCGGGTGCTCCGGGCGGCGACGTCATTGTCCGTCCGACCAGCAAGTAAGGGAGACGACAATGGAACTCGCCATCAACAACAGCAGCAACAAGATCACCGTCTCCGACGCGATCTTCGGCCGTGATTTCAACGAGGATCTGGTCCATCAGGTCGTCGTTGCCTATCGCAATGCCGGTCGTGCCGGCACCAAGGCGCAGAAGACCCGCGCCGAAGTGAACGGCACCACCAAGAAGTCGAAGAAGCAGAAGGGCGGCGGTGCCCGTCACGGCGCGCTGACGGCCCCGATCTTCGTCGGCGGTGGTCGTGCGTTTGCGGCCAAGCCCCGCAGCTTCGCCCAGAAGGTCAACCGCAAGATGTACCGCGCCGCGATCGCCGCGATCCTGTCCGAGCTGAATCGCCAGGGCCGGATCACGATCGTCGAGTCGTTCGACGTCGATGCGCCGAAGACCAGCGGCCTAGTGTCCAAGCTGAACGGCTTCGAGCTCGGTCAGCGTCCGCTGATCGTCACCGAAGATGCCTCCGAGAATCTCTTCCTCTCCGCGCGCAATCTGCCGTACGTGCAGGTTCGTGACGTGCAGGGGCTGGATCCGGTGGCCCTCGTCGGCGCCGACAGCATCCTGATGACCGCCGATGCGGTCAAGAAGATCGAGGAGTGGCTGGCATGAACGACGCCAAGCTCTACAGCGTGATCCGTGCGCCGCGCGTGTCCGAAAAGACCGTCCGCGCACAGGAAGTTTCCAATCAGTACGCCTTCGAAGTCGCCACCGACGCCACGAAGGCCGACATCAAGGTCGCCGTCGAAAAGCTGTTCGACGTGCAGGTCAAGTCGGTCAACGTGGTGAACGTGAAGGGCAAGAACAAGGCATTCCGTTACCGCAACGGTCGCCGCGGCGACTGGCGCAAGGCCTACGTCACGCTGGCCGAAGGCCAGTCGATCGACGTCACCGCGGTCAAGGTCTGAGGACGCACCGATGCCATTGATGACTTTCAAACCCACTTCCGCCGGCCGCCGCAGCGCGGTCCGCGTGGTCACGCCGGGCCTGCACAAGGGTGCCCCGCACGCCGCGCTGGTCGAGAAGCAGGGCAAGACCGGCGGCCGTAACCATCACGGCCGCATCACCACCCGCCACATCGGCGGTGGCCACAAGCAGCACTATCGCATCATCGACTTCAAGCGCGACAAGGAAGGCATTCCGGCGAAGGTCGAGCGGATCGAATACGATCCGAACCGCACCGCGCATATCGCGCTGCTGTGCTACGTCGACGGCGAGCGCCGCTACATCATCGCGCCGAAGGGCCTGAAGGCCGGCGACCAGGTGATCGCGGGCAACGACGCGCCGATCAAGGCGGGCAACACCCTGCCGCTGCGCAACATTCCGGTGGGTTCGACCGTGCACTGCATCGAAATGAAGCCGGGCAAGGGCGCCCAGATCGCCCGCGCCGCCGGCGCCGGCGTGCAGCTGGTCGCTCGCGAAGGCATCTACGCGATGCTGCGCCTGCGTTCGGGCGAAATGCGCAAGGTGCCGGCCGAGTGCCGTGCCACCATCGGCGAAGTCGGCAATACCGAACACAACCTCGAGAAGCTCGGCAAGGCGGGCGCGTCGCGCTGGCGCGGCGTGAAGCCGACCGTTCGCGGCGCGGCCATGAACCCGGTCGACCATCCGCACGGCGGTGGCGAGGCGAAGGCCGGCCAGGGCAACCCGCATCCGGTCACCCCGTGGGGTGTGCCGACCAAGGGTTACAAGACCCGCAAGAACAAGCGCACCCAGAAGTTCATCGTGCGCGACCGCAGGAGCTAATCGACCATGGCACGTTCACTGAAGAAAGGTCCGTTCGTCGACCACCACCTGCTCAAGAAGGTGGAGACCGCGAGCGGCAACAAGAAGCCGATCAAGACCTGGTCGCGTCGCTCCACCATCCTGCCGGAAATGATCGGGTTCACGATCGCCGTGCACAACGGCAAGAACCACGTGCCGGTGCTCGTCAACGAGAACATGGTCGGTCACAAGCTCGGCGAGTTCGCTTTGACCCGGACCTTCAAGGGTCACGGCGGCGACAAGAAGGGCAAGTAAGGAGATGACCATGAGCAACGCTACCGAAGCGAAAGCCATCCTGCGCACCGCGCGCATCTCCCCGCAGAAGGCTCGTCTGGTCGCCGACCAAGTCCGTGGCCTGTCCGCCGAACGCGCCGTGAACCTGCTCCGTTTCTCGGACAAGAAGGCCGCCGCCATGATCCGCAAGGTCGTGGAGTCCGCCATCGCCAACGCCGAGAACAACCAGGGCGCCGACATCGACCTGCTCAAGGTCAAGGCCATCATGGTCGACGAAGGTCCGGTGCTGAAGCGTTTCATGGCCCGCGCCAAAGGCCGCGGTACCCGCATTCTGAAGCGCACCAGCCACATCACCGTGGTCGTGGGCGAGGGCAAATAAGTATGGGTCACAAAGTACATCCGACCGGTATCCGCCTCGGCATCGCCAAGGACTGGAACTCGAAGTGGTACGCCGGCAAGAAGGAATACGCCGAGTACCTGGCCGCCGACCTCAAGGTCCGCGAGATGCTGCGCAAGAAGCTGGCCGCCGCCGGGATCAGCAAGATCCTGATCGAGCGTCCCGCGAAGACCGCGCGCGTCACCGTGCACACCGCCCGTCCGGGCGTTGTCATCGGCAAGCGCGGTGAGGACATCGAGAAGCTGCGCAAGGAGATCAGCGACGTGATGGGCGTTCCCGCGCACATCAACGTCACCGAAGTCCGCAAGCCGGAGCTCGATGCCCAGCTCGTCGCCGAATCGATCGCCCAGCAGCTCGAGCGCCGCATCATGTTCCGTCGCGCGATGAAGCGTGCGGTCGGCAATGCGATGCGCCTCGGCGCCCTCGGCATCAAGGTCAACGTCGCCGGCCGCCTCAACGGCGCCGAAATCGCGCGTTCGGAGTGGTACCGCGAAGGCCGCGTGCCGCTGCACACCCTCCGCGCCGACGTCGACTACGGCTTCGCCGAGGCCCATACCACCTACGGTGTCATCGGCATCAAGACCTGGATCTACAAGGGCGAGATCTTCGATTTCTCCCTGGTCGGCCAGGAAAAGCAGGACGACACGCCGCGCGAACGCGGTGAGCGTGGCGACCGTAACGATCGCGCCGATCGCCCGCGCGGCCCGCGCCGCGACCGTGAAGCGAGGGATTAATCATGCTGCAACCCAAGCGAACCAAATACCGCAAGGTGTTCAAGGGCCGTAACGAAGGTCTGAGCTGGAACGCCAACCAGGTCAGCTTCGGCGAATACGGTCTCAAGGCCACCGCTACCGGCCGTCTGACCGCCCGTCAGATCGAGGCCGCGCGCCGCACCATCAGCCGCTACGTCAAGCGCGGCGGCAAGATGTGGATCCGCGTGTTCCCCGACAAGCCGATCACGCAGAAGCCGATCGAAGTCCGAATGGGCTCCGGCAAGGGCAACGTCGAGTACTGGGTCGCCCAGATCCAGCCCGGCCGCATGATCTACGAGATCGAGGGCGTCGACGAGGCGACCGCGCGCGAGGCGTTCCGCCTGGCCGCCGCCAAGCTCTCGGTCACCACCACTTTCGTGACCCGGACGGTGCGCTGATGGAACTGAAACAACTCAAAGCCAAGTCGGCCGCCGAGCTGCAGGCCCATCTGACCGATCTGCACAAGGAGCAGTTCTCGCTCCGCATGCAGAAGGCCACCGGCCAGCTCGCCAAGACCCACGACATCCGTCGCGTGCGCCGTGAAATCGCCCGCGTCAACATGTTGCTCGGTCAGCAGAAGTAAGGACTGACGACAATGAACAACACCGAAAAGAAGCAGCAGCGCACGGTCCAGGGGCGCGTCGTCAGCAACAAGATGGACAAGACCGTCACTGTGCTGGTGGAGCGACTGGTGAAGCACGAGCTGTACGGCAAGTACATCCGTCGCTCGACCAAACTGCACGCGCACGACGCCGAAAACAGCTGCAATGAAGGCGACGTGGTGCGGGTGGCCGAGTGCGCTCCGATGTCCAAGACCAAGAACTGGCGCGTCGTCGAAATCGTCGAACGCGCGGCCGAATAACCGAGGAGGCTGAGACATGATCCAGATGCAAAGCCACCTCGAAGTGGCCGATAATTCCGGTGCGAAGGAAGTGATGTGCATCAAGGTGCTGGGCGGCTCGAAGCGCCGTTACGCCGGCATCGGCGACATCATCAAGGTGTCCATCAAGGACGCCATTCCGCGCGGCAAGGTCAAGAAGGGCGAGGTCTACAACGCGGTCGTGGTCCGTACCCGCAAGGGTGTGCGTCGCGCCGATGGTTCGTTGATCCGCTTCGACGCCAACGCTGCCGTGCTGCTGAACAACAAGCATGAGCCGATCGGCACCCGTATCTTCGGGCCGGTCACTCGCGAACTGCGTTCCGAGAAGTTCATGAAGATCGTCTCGCTCGCGCCTGAAGTGCTCTGAGCGGAGGAACAGACATGAATCGCATCAAGAAAGGCGACCGCGTGGTCGTCATCGCCGGCAAGGACAAGGGCAAGCAGGGCGACGTCGTGAGCGTTGCGGGCGACCGTGTGGTCGTCTCCAACATCAACATCGTCAAGCGTCACACCAAGCCGAACCCCCAGGCCGGTCAGCCGGGCGGCGTGGTCGAGCGCGAAGCCTCGATCCACATTTCCAACGTCATGCTGTTCAACCCTGCCTCCGGCAAGGGCGAGCGCATCGGTATCAAAGAGCTGGAGGATGGACGCAAACTGCGTGTGTTCCGCTCCAGCGGTGAGGCGGTCGACGCCTGAGGAATGCAAAAATGACGACTCGTCTGGAACAGTTCTACAAGGATGAAGTGGTGCCGAAGCTGATGAAGCAGTTCGGCTACTCCAATCCGATGGAAGTGCCGAAGCTGGTCAAGGTCACGCTCAACATGGGCGTGGGCGAGGCCGCGGCGAACAAGAAGGTGCTCGAGAATGCGGTGGCCGATATGGCCAAGATCTCCGGCCAGAAGCCGGTGGTCACCAAGGCCCGCGTCTCGGTGGCTTCCTTCAAGATCCGCGACGGCTGGCCGATCGGCTGCAAGGTGACCCTGCGTCGCGCCAAGATGTTCGAGTTCCTCGACCGTCTGATCAACATCTCGCTGCCCCGCGTCCGCGACTTCCGCGGCGTCTCCGGTCGCGCGTTCGATGGCCGTGGCAACTACAACATGGGCATCAAGGAACAGATCATCTTCCCGGAAATCGACTTCGACGCCGTCGACGCGCTGCGCGGCATGGACATCGCGATCACGACGACCGCGAAGACCGACGCCGAAGCGAAGGCTCTGCTCGAAGCGTTCCGCTTCCCCTTCCGCAACTGACCGAGACAAGACACCCATGGCAAAGAGCTCGATGGTGAACCGCGAAGTCAAGCGGGCCAAGCTGGCGAAGAAATACGCCGCGAAGCGCGAAGCGCTGAAGAAGATCATCAACAGTCAGGATGGCGATTTCGACGAGAAGATGGCCGCCGCCGCGAAGCTGCAGAAGCTGCCGCGCGACTCCTCGCCGTCGCGCCAGACCCTGCGCTGCGCCCTGACCGGTCGCCCGCGCGGCGTCTACCGCAAGTTCGGCCTGGGCCGCAACAAGCTGCGCGAAGCCACCATGCGCGGCGACGTGCCGGGCCTGCGCAAGGCCAGCTGGTAAGCAGGCCCTTCGGCCTGCTACACTAGCCGGCTGCAAGTCCAGAAGCCTCTTCAGGCCGGCCCAGTCCGGCCTGAGGTCGTCCCCAGGACGATACCGTTTCATCCCGGGGGTTCTCTCCGGGCCACAACCCAAGACAGATTTCGCGAAAGCGGATATCGGTGCTACTCATCAAGGTGACTCTCAATGAGCATGACTGATCCCATCGCCGACATGCTGGTCCGCATCAAGAATGCGGCCGCCGTCGGCAAGCAGACGGTGAAAATGCCGTCCTCCAAGATCAAGGTCGCGATCGCCAACGTTCTGAAGAGCGAAGGCTACATCGGCGACATCCGCGTGACCGAGAACGGCGCCAAGGCCGAGCTCGAGATCGTCCTGAAGTACTTCGAGGGCAAGCCCGTCATCGAGCGCCTGCAGCGCGTGTCGCGTTCGGGCCTGCGCCAGTACCGCGGCAAGGAATCCCTGCCGAAGGTCCTCGGCGGTCTCGGCGTCGCCATCATTTCCACCTCCAAGGGCATCATGACCGATGCGCAGGCGCGCCAGCAGGGCGTCGGCGGCGAAGTCCTGTGCTTTGTGGCGTAAGGAGAACGGAACCATGTCCCGCGTCGCCAAAAAGCCGATCGCCCTCCCGAAGGGTGTCGAATTCAACATCCAGTCCGACAATGTGAGCGTCAAGGGCCCGAAGGGCACCCTGTCGATCGCCAAGCCCGCCGGCATCGAAGTCCGGATCGAGGACGGCAATGCGCAGCTCTCGGCCAATGACGAGTCGCTCGTCCCGCTGACCGGCACCCTGCGCGCCATCCTGTCCAACATGGTGCATGGCGTCAGCCAGGGTTTCGAGCGCAAGCTCGACCTCGTCGGCGTCGGTTACCGTGCCTCGATGCAGGGCAAGGACCTGAATCTTTCGCTCGGTTTCTCGCATCCGGTCGTGTTCCCCGCACCGGAAGGCATCACCATCGCCACCCCGACGCAGACCGAAATCGTGGTCTCCGGCGCCGACAAGCAGCGCGTCGGCGAAGTGGCGGCGAAGATCCGCGCCTTCCGTCCGCCGGAACCCTACAAGGGCAAGGGCGTGAAGTACTCCGACGAAACCATCATTCGCAAGGAAGCCAAGAAGGCGTAATGCGTACCGGGCGCCCCGCGTGGGGCGGCCCTGGACAGCAGCCTTCAGCTTCCGAGGACACAGCAATGGAAAAGAAAATCGCCCGCCTGCGTCGCGCCAAGTCGACCCGTGCGCACATCCGTGAGCTCGGCGTCGCCCGCCTGTCGGTGCTGCGCACCGGTCAGCACCTCTACGCCCAGGTCTTCACCGCCGACGGTTCCAAGGTGCTGGCTGCCGCCAACACCCAGCAGGCCGATGTGCGTGATGGCCTGAAGAACGGCAAGAACGCCGAGGCCGCCGCGCGCGTCGGTCGCGCGATCGCCGAGAAGGCCAAGGCCGCCGGGATCGAAAAGGTCGCGTTCGACCGTTCGGGTTACCGCTATCACGGCCGCATCAAGGCGCTCGCCGAAGCCGCCCGCGAAGCCGGTCTGCAGTTCTGATGCATCCCGGAGCGCGCCTCGGCCCGCTCCGCGGAACTTGAGAGGGATCCTCGTGGTCCATCCCGGTTCCCAAACCGTCGGCGCGGTCTGCGTCGGGCGCACGGATCGATTCCGTTTCGTGCGAAACATCCGCGGTACATCACAACCATAAGCGGCCACGCCGCAAATCCCACAACAACCGAGACAACGAAATGGCAGAACAACGTGAACCGCGGGGCCGCGATCGCGATCGCAACCGCGAAGAAGTCGACGATGGCATGATCGAGAAGCTGATCGCGGTCAACCGCGTCAGCAAGACCGTCAAGGGCGGTCGCCAGTTCACCTTCACCGCGCTGACGGTGGTGGGCGATGGCAGCGGCAAGGTCGGTTTCGGCTATGGCAAGGCGCGCGAAGTGCCGGTCGCCATCCAGAAGTCGATGGAAGGCGCCCGAAAGAACATGCGCAACGTCGATCTGAACAACGGCACCCTGTGGCACGCGGTCAAGTCGGGCCATGGCGCGGCGCACGTGTTCATGCAGCCGGCGTCCGAAGGTACCGGCGTGATCGCCGGCGGCGCGATGCGCGCCGTGCTCGAAGCGGTCGGCGTCAAGAACGTGCTGGCCAAGGCCACCGGTTCGCGCAACCCGATCAATCTGGTCCGGGCCACGCTGAAGGGTCTGGAAGCCATGCAGTCGCCGGCCCGCATCGCGGCCAAGCGCGGCAAGAAGCCGGAGGACATTCTCAATGGCTAATTCGTCCAATGGTCCCGCTTCCAGCGGGACGGTGAAGGTCCGTCTGGTCAAGGGCCTGCGCGGCTCGCAGTCGCGTCACCGCCTGTCGGTGAAAGCGCTCGGCCTCAACAAGCTCAACGACGTGCGTGAACTGAAGGACAGCCCGCAGGTGCGCGGCCTGATCAATCAGCTTCACTACCTCGTCCGCGTGGAGGAGTAATCATCATGCGTCTCAACACTCTCAAGCCCGCCGACGGCGCCCGCAAGGAGCGCACCCGTGTCGGTCGCGGTATCGGTTCGGGCCTCGGCAAGACCGCGGGTCGCGGCCACAAGGGTTCGTTCGCGCGCGCGGGCAAGGGCAAGATCAAGGCCGGCTTCGAAGGCGGCCAGATGCCGATGCAGCGTCGTCTGCCGAAGATCGGCTTCCGCTCGAAGATGGCGAGGGACACGGCCGAAGTGCTGCTCTACCAGCTGGACAAGCTGGAAGGCACCGTCGACCTGGCCGCCCTGCGCGCCGCGAAGCTGATCCCCAGCGACGCGAAGAAGGCCAAGATCGTCAAGAAGGGCGAGCTGAGCAAGAAGCTCGTGATCAAGGGCCTTGCGGCGACGGCCGGCGCCAAGGCGGCGATCGAAGCCGCCGGCGGCAGCGTCGAGGAGTAACCCGAGCATGGCGCGTAGCGCGAATGCGATGAGCGGTATCGGCGGCGGGCTCGGGAAATTCACCGAGCTCCGTCAGCGTCTGCTGTTCGTGCTGGGGGCGTTGATCGTCTACCGCATCGGGTGCTACATCCCGGTGCCGGGCGTCAATCCCGAAGCCATGCTGGAGCTGATGAAGACCCAGGAAGGCACCATCGTGGACATGTTCAACATGTTCTCGGGCGGTGCGCTGGAGCGCTTCAGTCTGTTCGCGCTCAACGTCGTGCCTTACATCTCGGCCTCGATCATCGTCCAGTTGCTGGTGCAGATCGTGCCCAGCCTCAAGGCGATCCAGAAGGAAGGCGAGTCGGGTCGCCGCAGGATCACCCAGTGGTCGCGCATCGGCGCGATTCCGCTGGCCGTGTTCCAGGCGGCCGGTATCGCCACGGCTCTGCAGGCCTCCGGTGCCAACAACGGTATTCCGGTGGTCTATTCGCCCGGCATGGGATTCATCCTGACCGCGGTCGTGTCACTGACCGCCGGCACGATGTTCCTGATGTGGCTGGGCGAGCAGGTGACCGAGCGCGGCATCGGCAACGGTGTCTCGCTGATCATCTTCGCCGGTATCGTCGCCGGCTTGCCGGGCGCGGTGCTGAACACGCTCAAGCAGGCGCAGAACGGCGATCTCAGCGCGTTGACGGTGATCTTCATCCTCGCGATCGTGCTCGCCTTCACGTTCTTCGTGGTGTTCGTCGAGCGCGGCCAGCGGCGGATCACGGTCAACTACGCACGGCGCCAGGGTGGCCGCAATGCGTACATGAACCAGACCTCCTTCCTGCCGCTCAAGCTCAACATGTCCGGCGTGATCCCGGCGATCTTCGCATCGTCGATCATCATGTTCCCGGCGACGGCATCGACCTGGTTCAGCCAGACCGGCAACGTCAGCGTTCTGCAGAAGATCTCGCAGGCGCTTTCGCCGGGTGAGCCGTTGTACGCGATCCTGTTCGCGGCGCTGATCATCGGTTTCGCGTTTTTCTATACCGCCCTGGTGTTCAATTCGCAGGAAACCGCCGACAACCTGAAGAAATCCGGTGCTCTGATTCCGGGTATCCGTCCAGGCAAGGCGACCGCGGATTACATCGATGGTGTACTGACGCGATTGACCATGGCCGGTGCGATCTATCTCGTGATCGTCTGCCTGCTGCCGACCTTCATGCAGACCGAGCTCGGCACGTCGTTCTACTTCGGCGGCACCTCGCTGTTGATCGTGGTCGTGGTGGTCATGGATTTCATGGCCCAGGTCCAGGCGCATCTGATGTCGCATCAGTACGAGAGCCTGCTGAAGAAAGCGAATCTGAAGGGTGGTAGCCGCGGTCTGACGCGGTAAGCGATCCGGTGGGGCGGCCACGCCGTCCCGCCTGCGACAGCGACCGACGCACGGTCGCCGTCGCGATGCCATCGATTCCTTCCAGGTATCGGTGGTCCCCCGGTCGGAAGCCGGGGAATGGGCGACCCGCGCGGCGGTCTCGAGCGCGGGTGGGCCGAAGCCAGTGCCGGCACCTGAGGAGTGCCGGTCGGCGGGGAGGGGGCTTCGACAGAAGCTCGCCTGTTCCGTCAGCCTCGGTCCGTCGCCGGAGCATGGGCACTCTCCCCATGCCGGAAGGGCCGTCGGAATCCGTGAGGATCCCGGCGGGTTCGGCTTCGGCCGTACCTCTTCCCTGATGATCGAGGCCCTGTTAGAATTTCGAGTTCACTTAGTCAAGTGCCCCAGCCGCCGGGGAAACCCGGCCGTCAAACCAGTTGGAGATCCGCGCATGGCGCGTATTGCAGGTGTCAACCTGCCTGCCCAGAAGCACGTCTGGGTCGGGCTGCAAAGCATCTACGGCATAGGCCGTACCCGTTCGAAGCAGGTCTGCGAGTCCGCCGGCGTCGCTTCGAACACCAAGATCCGCGACCTGTCCGAAGCCGAGGTCGAGCGCCTCCGTGCCGAAGTCGGCAAGTTCACGGTCGAGGGCGACCTCCGCCGCGAAATCGGCATCGCCATCAAGCGTCTGATGGACCTCGGTTGCTACCGCGGCCTCCGTCACCGTCGCGGCCTGCCGCTTCGCGGTCAGCGCACCCGGACCAATGCCCGTACCCGCAAGGGTCCGCGCAAGGCCATCAAGAAGTAAGGGGCAGAGACCATGGCCAAGCCGGCAGCCAACAAGACCAAGAAGAAGATCAAGCGCGTCGTCACCGATGGCATCGCGCATGTGCATGCTTCTTTCAACAACACCATCGTGACCATCACCGACCGCCAGGGCAACGCGCTGTCGTGGGCGACCTCGGGCGGCGCGGGCTTCCGCGGTTCGCGCAAGTCGACTCCGTTCGCCGCGCAGGTCGCCGCCGAGAAGGCCGGCAAGGCTGCGCTGGACTACGGCCTGAAGGCGCTCGAAGTGCGCATCAAGGGCCCGGGTCCGGGTCGCGAATCGGCCGTTCGCTCGCTCAACAGCGTCGGCTACAAGATCACCAACATCATCGACGTGACGCCCATCCCGCACAACGGGTGCCGTCCGCCGAAGAAGCGTCGCGTCTGACCGCGGCCTGAGGAGCAGAGAACACCATGGCTCGTTATATCGGTCCCACCTGCAAACTCGCCCGTCGCGAGGGCGCAGACCTCAGTCTGAAGTCGCCGGCGCGCGCGCTCGACTCGAAGTGCAAGCTGGAGCAGAAGCCCGGCCAGCACGGCGCGTCGCGCAAGGGCAAGCTGTCCGACTACGCCACCCAGCTGCGCGAGAAGCAGAAGGTCAAGCGCATCTACGGTCTGCTGGAACGTCAGTTCCGCAACTACTACAAGAAGGCCTCGACCAAGAAGGGCAACACCGGCGAGAACCTGTTGCAGATGCTCGAGACCCGTCTCGACAACGTCGTCTACCGCATGGGTTTCGCGGTCACGCGTCCCGCCGCCCGTCAGCTGGTCTCGCACCGCGGCGTGCTGGTCAACGGCAAGTCGGTGAACCTGCCGTCGTATCAGGTCAAGGCCGGTGATGCGATCACGCTTTCCGAAAAGGCGCAGAAGCAGATGCGCGTGCAGGAAGCGCTGAACGTTTCGTCGACGATGGATCTGGCTCCGGGCTGGATCGAAGTCGACAGCAAGAAGTTCAGCGGCGTGTTCAAGGCCGTGCCGGACCGCAGCGATCTGCCGGCCGACATCAACGAAGCGCTGATCGTCGAGTTGTACTCGAAGTAAGCGACGGCGAGACGCCGCCGGCTCCGTCGGCGGCGCGGCTCCCGACCCCCACGGCCGTCGCGTTCCGCGCACCGGCTGCCTCCCTCGCCCGGGGAGGCCCCCGAAACACCGCCGCGGCCGCGAGGCCCCGGCTCCAGGAGACACCACAAGATGACGGTATCCGCCAACCAGGTCCTGCGTCCGCGCGCTCCGCAGATCGAGCGCCTTGCCGGCAACCGCGCCAAGGTTGTGATCGAGCCGCTGGAGCGTGGTTACGGCCACACCCTCGGCAATGCGTTGCGCCGCGTGCTGCTGTCTTCGATCCCCGGCTACGCCATCACCGAGGCCGAGATCGACGGCGTGTTGCACGAGTACACCACGGTCGAAGGACTGCAGGAAGACGTGCTGGAAGTGCTGTTGAACCTCAAGGACGTCGCGATCCGCATGGGCACGGGCGAGTCCGCCACCCTGAGCCTCAACAAGCAGGGCCCCGGGATCGTCACCGCCGGCGACATCAAGACCGATCACAACGTCGAGATCCTCAACACCGACCATGTCATCGCGCACCTGACCAAGGATACCGCGCTGAACATGCGTCTCAAGATCGAACGCGGCTTCGGCTATCAACCGGCGGCCGCCCGTCGTCGCCCTGACGAGGAAACCCGCGCCATCGGCCGCCTGATGCTGGATGCCAGCTTCTCGCCGGTCCGTCGCGTGGCCTATGAAGTCGAAGCCGCGCGCGTCGAACAGCGCACCGATCTCGACAAGCTCGTGCTCGACATCGAGACCAACGGCACGATCGACGCCGAGGAAGCCGTGCGCACCGCCGCCGACATCCTCACCGATCAGCTGTCGGTGTTCGGCGACTTCACCCATCGTGATCGCGGCGCCGCCAAGCCGGCCGCGACCGGTGTGGATCCGATCCTGCTCCGCCCGATCGACGATCTGGAGCTGACCGTGCGTTCGGCCAACTGCCTCAAGGCCGAGAGCATCTACTACGTCGGCGATCTGATCCAGAAGACCGAGGTCGAGTTGCTGAAGACCCCGAACCTCGGCAAGAAGTCGCTGACCGAGATCAAGGAAGTCCTCGCCCAGCGTGGTCTCTCGCTCGGCATGAAGCTCGAAAACTGGCCGCCGGCCGGCATCGCCGCTCACGGCATGCTGGGCTGAGTCACGAACCAACTCTGAAAATTGATCCCGGCACAGGGTGCCGGGGATAACCAGGAATCACGACCATGCGCCACCAGAAGTCCGGCCGCAAATTCAGCCGCACCAGCGCCCATCGCGAAGCGATGTTCCGCAACATGGCCGCTTCGCTCATCAAGCACGGCCTGATCCGCACCACGCTGCCCAAGGCGAAGGAACTCCGCCGCGTCGCCGAGCCGCTGATCACGCTGTCGAAGATCGATGGCGTCGCCAATCGCCGCCTTGCCTTCTCGCGTCTGCGGGACAAGGAAGCTGTCGGTACGCTGTTCACCACCCTCGGCCCGCGTTACCGCGAGCGTCCGGGCGGCTATCTGCGCATCCTGAAGTGCGGTTTCCGCGACGGCGACAATGCTCCGATGGCCTACGTCGAGCTGGTCGACCGCCCCGAAGCCGCGGCCTGATCGCGCTCCGCCGGCTGCGCGATCGCTCGGCCGGAGACGGCGCAGGCATCCGCTGCTGCGTTCCGTGATGACGAAAACCCCGGCATCCGCCGGGGTTTTTGCTATTGTGGATCGCGATCGGGATGGAACTCGGGCGCATTCCGCCTGTCTGCCGTACCAACGCCCAACGTAGAAGTCGTGTCCATGTCCGCCAATCCCTTCCGCTGGTCCTTCCGCGCCCAATTCCTGCTGGGCTTCCTCGCCTGCGCAGGACTGATCGGTTTCGCGATTTTTTCGCAGTTCCAGTGGGGCCTGATTCCGTGCCCGCTGTGCATCTTCCAGCGCATCGCCTTTGCCGGCGTGGCAGTGGTGTGCCTGATTGGCGGGCTGCACGCGCCCAAGGGCGCCGCCGGACGCCGCATCTACGGCGTGCTTGCACTGATTCCCGCCGGTATCGGCACCTACATCGCCGGCAAGCACGTCTGGCTGACCACGTTGCCGCCGGATCAGGTGCCTGAATGCGGCCCGCCGCTCGGTTTCATCTGGGAAACCAATTCCTTCACCCAGACCATCAGCAAGGTCCTGAACGGCTCCGGCGAGTGCGCCAAGGTCGACTGGAGTTTCCTCGGCCTGTCGATGCCGGCCTGGAGCCTGGCCTGGTTCCTGCTGCTGACGGTGTGGCTGCTGTACGCCGCCTTCCGCAAGCGCTGACGCCTTTCCCATCGCCCTTCCCCCACAGGACGAGACCATGACCCGCCCCGAACCCCTGCAAGCCGTGCCGTCGCCTCCCCCCGGGTGGACGCCTGCCAGCTGGCGCCAGCATCAGGCGTTGCAGCAGCCCATCTATCCCGATGCCGAGGCGCTGGAGGGTGTGCTGAACGAACTGCACGCACTGCCGCCGCTGGTCACCTCGCGCGAGGTGGTCAATCTGCGCCAGCAGCTCGCCGATGCCCAGGAAGGCCGTCGTTTCCTGCTTCAGGGCGGCGACTGCGCCGAGATATTCAGCGACTGCACGCCGGAAGTGATCTCCAACCGGCTCAAGGTGTTGCTGCAGATGAGTCTGGTGCTGGTGCACGGACTGCGTCTGCCCGTGGTGCGCGTCGGCCGCTTCGCGGGCCAGTACGCCAAACCGCGTTCCGCCGACACCGAGACGAAGGAGGGCACGACCCTCCCGAGCTACCGCGGCGATCTGGTCAACGGTCCGGAATTCAACGCCGAAGCCCGCATCCCCGACCCGCGCCGGATGATCAAGGGCCACGCGCGCTCGGCGATGACGATGAACTTCATCCGCGCGCTGATCGATGATGGTTTCGCCGACCTGCATCACCCGGAATACTGGAATCTCGCCTGGGTCGGCCATTCGCCGCTGGCCGAGGAATACCAGAAGATGGTGGCCGGCATCGGCGACGCCGTGCGCTTCATGGAGACGCTCTCGGGCGAGTCGATCCACAATCTGCGCAGCGTCGAGTTCTACACCTCGCACGAAGCGCTGCTCCTGCCCTACGAAGAGGGTGTGACCCGGCAGGTGCCCCGCCAGGCCGGCTGGTTCAACCTCGGCACGCATTTCCCGTGGATCGGCATGCGTACCGCCGCATCCGATGGCGCGCACATCGAATATTTCCGCGGCATCCGCAATCCGGTCGCGGTGAAGATCGGCCCGTCGGTGACCGCGGAGCAGTTGCTGCGCCTGATCGACGCGCTGAATCCGAACGACGAGCCCGGCCGCCTGAGCCTGATCCACCGCATGAGCGCATCGAGCATCGGGCAGAAGCTGCCGCCGCTGCTCGATGCGGTGAAGCGCGATGGTCGTCGCGTGCTGTGGATCTGCGATCCGATGCACGGCAATACCGAGTCGACGTCGAACGGTTACAAGACGCGTCGCTTCGAGAACATCCGCAGCGAACTGGAACAGGCGTTCGAGATCCATGCCGCGGCCGGCACCCGCCTTGGCGGCGCGCATCTGGAGCTGACCGGCGAGGACGTGACCGAGTGCACCGGCGGTGCGCGCGAGCTGACCGATACCGATCTCGAACGCGCCTATCGCACGACGGTCGATCCGCGCCTGAACTACGAGCAGGCGCTGGAGATCGCGATGTTGATCGTGCGCAAGCAGGCGCAGATCAACGCGCCGACCCCGCTCTGATCTGGCGGGGACGCGATCGACCGCGAGATCGGTCGATCGATGTCGCCTTCCGGCACGAAAAAGCCCGCGTGAGCGGGCTTTTTCGTGGGTGACGCACAACCCGATGCGGCGATTCAATCGCTCGATTTGGCCTCGTTGCCGGCAGCGTTCGCGCTGGCCTTCTTCACCAGCGCTTCGATCGCCGGCGGCAGCGCGAAGGTTTCCGACGGCGGCAGGGCCGGATCGTAGGACACGAGGGTGAGGATCTGGGTCATGCCGGCGGCCTTGCTCTTGGCCTTGGCGGACATCTTCGTCCCGCCGATATCGCGGTATTCGATGACGTGCGAGACCTGCTTCATCTCGCCCATCGCGGTGACGATGGTGGATTCGTTCGACAGCATCAGGCCGTCCTTGGTGCCGAAACAGCTGGCGGTGTCGCGACCGTTGGTCCACTTGATCTCGACGCGATAGCAGGGGCGACCTTCGGATTCCGACAGGCCGACAGTGGTCGCCGAAACGATGACGCTGGGATCGTAGAAGCTGTAGCGGCTGTCGCTCATCTCGACGGCCTGGTCGAGTTCCTTGCCCTGCAGCAGGCGCGGACCGTTCATCGGGTCCATGCCCCAGGCGACGCCGCCGACATAGCCGGTGCGGAAATCACCGACGCCGGGAATGGGCATGATCGAAGCGCGATCGGCATCGCGGGCGTACATGGTCATGTCGAGTTTCATTCCGTTCTCGACCATTTCCATTTGTATCTTGCTGGTGCCCTGCGTGGCACGCAGGAGGGCTTCGCGGCCACCGGCGGCGGCGATGTGTCCGTCGAACAGTTTGCGCGCGTCGGGCAGGTCGGCCGCCTGGGCGAGCGGGGCGAGGGACAGGGCCAGGCCGAAGGCGAGGGTGGTGCGGGAAATGCGGTTCATGATCGACTCCGATGTCGGTGGTGTCACGGAAAAGGCAATGGGGTGGTGGAAGGTGTGTCTGCGGGGCCGGCGGATCAGCGCGTCTTTCCGGCTTCGCTGATCCAGGCAAGGGCCGCATCGAGTGCCAGGTCGCGTCCGGCGCGCAGGGCTTCGGCGGTGGGAACGCTGGGCGTATCCGGCACCACGCCGACGCCTTCGATGCGGCGACCTTTGGGGTCGGAGAAATCGGCGATGGGATAGTACAGACGATCGCCGGAGGGCAGGGGGACGGCCATGGCCGGAAGCGCCATGCCGGCGCTGGTGTCGCCGAACACGCGGGCGCGGTCGAGCGCCTGCATGCTGGCGGGGAAGATGTCGGAACAGCTGATCGAGGCGCGGTCGGTGAGGATCGCCAGCGGGCCCTGGAAGCGACGCACATCGCGACCGTCCTCGGTCACCTGACGCGGGAACGCGGTGAGCTGCATATCGCCACCGGCCGTGCTCAGGGTGCCCAGCGAGACCGTTTTTTCGAAAAAGAGGCCGCCGACCGCGCTCATCGTCGCCATCAGGCCACCCGAGTTGCCGCGCAGGTCGATGACCACGCCGTCGCAGCCGCCATGTTCGCGCAGCGCCTCGACGAAGCGGTCGTAGACCGGCATCGCCCATTGGTTGAATTCGACATAGAGCACGCATCCGCCGCCGCGGGCCGGCAGCGTCGTCTGCGTGATCCGCAGCGGCAGCGGCGGCAGGCCCGGCAGCGTGATGGGCTGCACGTTCGGGTTGGCGATCGCGGTCAGCGACAAGGTGCGCGCGGCGCCGTCTAGGTCACGCAACTGCAGGGTCACGGCCTTGCCCGGCGGCAACTCGTCGACCAGATCGTTGGTCCGCAACTGCAGCATGGATGCGCCGCGCCGGGCGGCGTCGGGCGAGGCCTGGGCCAGCGCGGTGAGGACCTTGGCGGTGTCGAAATCATCGATGCGTTCGACCTGCCAGCCCGGTCGGATGCCCGCGCGCTCGGCCGGGAAACCGTGGACGATCTGCTCGACCAGGAATTTGCCGTCGATGATGCTCAGCCGCAGGCCGAGTTCGCCCAGGCTGATGTCGTTGGCCTTGTCCGGCGGCGGCATCGCTTCCGCGGGAATCAGCGCCAGATGCGAGGCGCGCAGATCCTGCAGCAGTTCGTTGATCTCCTTGCGCAGGGTGGCGAGGTCCCGGGCGCCTTCGATCCCGGGCTGGTGCCTGGCTTTCAGCGCAGCCCAGTCCAGGCCTTCGTGCTGACCCTTGAAACCGCTGTTCTGCAGGCGCTCCCAGACGATCGCGAACGTCTCCTTCGCGTGGATATCGGCGGGGGCTGTGGCCGGTGCGTCGGCGTACGCCGAGGGCGTCAGGAGCGCGGTCAGGGCGATCGCGAGCAGCGAGCGGGCGGTGCGGGATTTCATGGCGGATGTTCCTTGCGTAGCGGGGCGTTGCGACCACGTGCGTTCGTGGTTCGCATGCCATCACGACAGCCGTGCGCGACGAATGTGACCATGACCGATGGCAGGGGCGTTCAGTCGTGCGCGAGCTGCCAGGCCTGACGTGCGATCAGCGCCAGCACGATCACCAGGAACACCGCGCGGACGAAGCCCTGGCCGCGACGGATGGCCAGGTGGCTGCCGAGATAACTGCCGATCATGTTGCCGAGGATCAGCGGCAGCGCCAGTGCCCAGAGCACGTAGCCGCCGATCGCCAGCACCGTCCATGAGCTGAGATCGGCGGCGACGTTGGCGCTCTTGGACACGGCCGAGGACTTGAGGAAGTCCAGCCCGAGGAAACTGACGAAGGCGAACACCATGATCGTGCCGGTACCCGGGCCGATCAGACCGTTGTAGAAGCCGGTCGCGGCGCCGATCGATGCGGCGGCGAGCGCTTCGTGCTTCGGATGGAAGCGGCGCTCCTCGCGCAGTCCGAGATCCCGGCGCAGCGCCGTGTACACCGCGAGCACGACGCAGATCGACAGCACGATCCATTTCAGCGCGTCGCCGTCGATCCGCTTCGCCAGTTGCACGCCGATCGCGGACGCCGACAGTGCGGCGATGCAGGCGGGGAGAAGCACGCGGCGTTCGATGCGGATCCGGCGCAGGTAATTCCACGCGGCGACGCCGGTGCCGAAGATCGAGCTGGTGCGCTGGGTGCCGATCAACTGCAGGATGTGCAGACCCGGATGCAGATTGAGCATCGCCGGCGTCGACACCAGTCCGCCACCGCCGACGATGCTGTCGATCAGGCCGGCGCAGAATCCGACCAGCGCGGTGAGCAGCCAGAGCGTGGAATCGATCTCCATCGGCGGACGGCGCTCGCAGCAGTCGAAAAAACAGCCGGCATTGTAGGCGGGCGCGACGCGCGCCGACAGATGTTCAGCCGGCGGCGACCCGAGCCGCCCGGCGGCGTTTCCGCAGGTCGCGCACCAGCACCCAGACGATGATCAGATTGAGGGTGAGCACCGCAAGCGTCGGCCAGCCGGGATAGCGCCACAGCGCGTACAGGCAGAACGGCAGATACAGGGTCGCGGCGAACGCGCCCAGCCACGATGCCCAGGCGCGGACCCGCCACAGACCGTAGAACAGCACGAAACGCAGTGTGGCGTAGACGCCGATCGCCATGGCCGCCAGCAGCACCGTGTCCGGCGTGATCCGCGCCAGCAGACGACCCAGCGCGCTGTGGTGCGGATCGAAATGCAGCCATTCGCCGATGGCGGCGATGAACGCGCGGATCGGCCCCGGGCCGACCAGACCCAGCGCGACGGCCGAAGCCATCGCGACCACGCCCTTGCCCAGTTCGATCAGGGCGATGACGTGCAGCCCCGGATGGGCCGCGGGTCGCGGGTCGTAGCGGGGAGCGTCCTGCTGCACGCCTGCGGTTCCGGGTCGTTGCGAGGGCGACGGATTACGCGGCGCGCGAGGCGCGCTTGCGGTCGGTCTCGGTACGCAATTTCTTGCGCAGCCGGATCTGCTTCGGCGTGACTTCGACCAGTTCGTCGTCGTCGATGAATTCCAGCGCCTGCTCCAGCGAGAACTTGATCGCCGGGATCAGGCCTTCATCGTCGTCCTTGCCGGACGCGCGGAAGTTGGTCAGCTGCTTGCCGCGCAGGGCGTTGACCGTGAGGTCGTTGTCCTTGCTGTGGATGCCGACGATCTGGCCTTCGTAGATTTCCTCGCCCGGCTCGATGAACAGACGGCCGCGTTCCTGCATCGCGATCTGCGCGTAGGCCGGCGAGCTGCCGGTGCCGTTGGAGATCAGCACGCCGTTCTGGCGCTGGCCGATCGAGCCTTCGGTCTTCGGGCCGTAATGATCGAACACATGGAACAGCAGACCGGTGCCCGCGGTGAGCGTGCGGAATTCGGTCTGGAAGCCGATCAGGCCGCGCGCCGGGATCATGTAGTCGAGGCGCACGCGGCCCTTGCCGTCCGGTTCCATGTTCTGCAGCAGTGCCTTGCGCTCGCCGAGACGGCCCATCACGCCGCCCTGGAATTGTTCTTCCATGTCGACGACCAGCGCTTCGATCGGCTCCTGCATCACGCCGTCGATCTCGCGGATGATCACTTCCGGGCGCGACACCGCGAGTTCGTAACCTTCGCGACGCATGGTTTCGATCAGGATCGACAGATGCAGTTCGCCGCGGCCGCTGACCTTGAATTTGTCGGCGTCGGCGGTGTCTTCCACCTTCAGCGCGACGTTGTGCTGGGTTTCGCGGGTGAGGCGGTCGCGCAGCTGGCGCGAGGTCAGGAACTTGCCGCCGCTGCGGTCCTTCACGCCGGCGAACGGCGAATCGTTGACCTGGAAGGTCATCGAGATCGTCGGTTCGTCGACGGCCAGCACCGGCAGTTGTTCGACCGCATCGGTCGCGCACAGCGTGTCGGAAATGCCGATGCCCTCGATGCCGCTGAACGCGATGATGTCGCCTGCCGAGGCTTCCGGCACCTCGATACGCTCCAGGCCCATGAAGCCGAGCACCTGCAACACCTTGGCGTTGCGGGTCTTGCCTTCGCGGTCGATCACCGTGACCTGCTGATTGGTCTTGACCTTGCCGCGCTGGATGCGGCCGACGCCGATGATGCCGACGTAGTTGTTGTAGTCCAGCGAGGTCACGCGCATCTGGAACGGACCGTCCGGATCGACCGGCGGCGCCGGCACGTGATCGCAGATCGCTTCGAACAGCGGAGTCATGTCGCCGCCGCGCACGTCTTCGGTCATGCCGGCGTAGCCCTGCAGGCCCGAGGCGTAGACGGTGGTGAAGTCGAGCTGGTCGTCGGTGGCGCCGAGGCGGTCGAACAGGTCGAAGGTCTGGTCGAGCACCCAGCTGGCGCGGGCGCCGGGGCGGTCGACCTTGTTGACGACGACGATCGGCTTGAAGCCCATCGCGAACGCCTTCTGGGTGACGAAGCGCGTCTGCGGCATCGGGCCGTCCATCGCATCGACCAGGATCAGCACCGAGTCGACCATCGACAGCACGCGTTCGACTTCGCCGCCGAAGTCGGCGTGCCCGGGGGTGTCGACGATGTTGATGCGCCAGACTTCGCCGGTCTTCGGATTGGTCCAGCGGATCGCGGTGTTCTTCGACAGGATCGTGATCCCGCGTTCCTTTTCGAGATCGTTGCTGTCCATCACCCGGTCGGGGACGACGGCGCGCTCGTTCAGGGTGCCGGACTGCTTGAGCAGCTGGTCGACGAGGGTGGTCTTGCCATGGTCGACGTGGGCGACGATGGCGATATTGCGCAGGCGTTCGACGGTGTTGGATGCGGACATGGCGAATGGGCGCCGCAGGGGTGACCGGGCGCGGATTGTCGGAGGGAAGCCGACTATTATAGCCGGCGGCCGAGAGCAATGGCTCGATTTCCCCGCCGATTCCTCCTCATCCGCATTCCGGAGCCCCCCATGCCTGCACCGAAGACCCCCTGGAAACCGCCGATCGGCCTGCTGGCGATGGACGTCATCGGCGTCGGTGTGCTGGCGCTGGGGCTGCTGATGCAGTTCGCGCCGGACTCGCCGGTCGCGCAGGCCCTGCCGCCCACCCTGCGGCTGCCCCTGCTCGTCGTGGGCGGCGCGATGGCCGCCATGGGCTGGATCGGACTGGTCGTGTCCCTGCTGTCCCATCGTCGGCGGGGCTGAGTCGCCGCACCGGCGGGCGGCTTCCGCAGCGCCGCACGAAACCTTCGGATTCTAGCGGGTTTCCCGCATCGTGCGCCTGCCCGGGGACAAGGTGTCGCGGGCCCGGACGTGGGACGCTGCAGGCATCCCGAGACAGCCCCTGGAGGCGCGATGATTCACGAAGTGACCGGCGACATTCTCAAGACCCAGGCCCAGGCGATCGCCCACGGCGTGGCGCCCAACGATGACTTCCATACCGGCCTCGCGCTGTCGCTGCGCGAGCATGCCCCGGCCCTGTACAAGGACTTCCGCCATTTCTGCCAGTCGACCCATCCCGCGTCCGGCGGTCTGTGGACCTGGACCGGCGCGGACGGCCGCCGCATCGTCAACCTGTTCACCCAGGAAGGCGCGGAAGGGCACCACGGCGGCCGCCCGGGCAAGGCCAGCCTGCAGCACGTCCGGCATGCCCTGAAGGCGCTGCGTGAGGAGATCGTCGCGCAGAAGCTGACCAGTCTGGCGCTGCCGAGGCTCGCCACCGGCGTCGGCGGGCTGGAATGGGAGGATGTCCGCCCGCTGGTCCACGAGGCGCTGGCCGACGTCGGGATCCCGGTGATCGTCTACACGACCTATCGCGCCGGGGTCGCCGCGGAAGAACATCTCTGACCGCCGGTGCGGGCCTGCCTGCCACGTTCGCCCCCGAGGGCGGGCGTGGTAGGGTGTGCGCCCATTCTCGTCCCGCACCGACTTTCCGGAGCCTCTCATGCCCCTGATCGCCCATTTCGACACCGACCGCGGTCCGATCCGCATCGAACTGCACGCCGACAAGGCGCCGCTGACCGTCGCCAACTTCGTCAACCTGGTCCAGCGCGGCTTCTACAACGGTCTGATCTTCCATCGCGTCATCGCCGATTTCATGGTCCAGGGCGGTTGCCCGCAGGGCCGCGGCACCGGTGGTCCGGGCTACCGCTTCGAGGACGAGGCCAACAACGGCGTCCGTCACGAGCGCGGCGTGCTGTCGATGGCCAACGCCGGTCCCAACACCAACGGCAGCCAGTTCTTCATCACCCATGTCCCCTGCGGCTGGCTCGACGGCAAACACACCGTCTTCGGCAAGGTGATCGAAGGCATGGACGTGGTCGACGCCATCCGCCAGGGCGACGTCATCAAGTCGGTGAAGATCGAAGGCGACGCCCAGGCCGCGCTCGACGCGAAGGCCGATCGCGTCGCCGAGTGGAACCGCATCCTGGCGGCCTGAGCCGCCGATCGATCGGGACGGTGGCCGGTCCGGCCGCCGTCCGCGTTATCCGCGATAGACATCCGTCGCGCCCGGAGCCTGTTCATGAACCACCGCCTCCTCGCCCTGCTCGTCGCGGTCGTCCTGTTGCTGGGCGGCTGCATGAAGGACCCGGTCTATGCCGACATGGAGGCGTTCGACCGCTACGGTGCGACCGCCATCCGCGATACGGTCTCGCAGGGCATCGAACAGCGTCTGCTCGCGGCGAAGACACCCGAGGAGCGGGTCGCGATCCTCGACGAATGGATCGCGATGATGGACAAGAACATCGCCGCGGTCGCCAGGTACACGCCGAAGACGCCTGAGTTCGGCAAGATCCACAAGGGTCTGCAAGAGGGCCTGACGATCACCGTCGACGGCGCGAAGCAGATGCGCGCGGCGATGGTCGCGAACAACAGCATGATGATGAACGACGCCGCGATCCGGATCACCCAGGGCAACACCCGGCTGGTCGAGGAAATGACCGCGCTGCGTCGACTGGCGGCCGAGAAGAAGTATCCGCTGAAGGAATGACGTCTGCGCCGCCGTGACCTCGTCCGGCGGACGTGCGCGTGGACAGGAGCCGGCGATGCACGTGTTGGTCGGATGGGCCTTGTTGGTGGCGGCGCTGATCGCGTTCGTCACCGGACTGTGGATCGTGGCGGTGCCGGCGTTGGTGGCCGGACTGGTGGTGCTGGTCCGCAATCCGGAGACGCCGCGCTACAGCTATTCGCATTTCGTTCCCGAAAACGATGGCGGCGAGACGTTGCTGGCCGACGGCGACAGCGCGGATGCCGCCGCCTGCGACGCTGCCGGCAGCGGACCTGACGCAGGCGATGCCGGCAGTTGCGACGGCGATGGCGGCGGCACGTCCGATTGATGCGTCGCGACGCGCGGGAATTCCTCCGCCCCCGTTGATGCTTGCGATCCATCGCCACGCGGGCATACTCGGCGCGAGGGAGAGGGGGCATGGATGCGGACGACACATGAGGATGTGCTGATCCTGGGCAGCGGCCTGGCGATCCGTCTGCTCGATGGGATCGACACCACGGGCTGGACGGTGATCGCGATGAATCGCGCCTGGCAGTTCCGTCCCGATCGCGTGGACCATGTCGTCCACGGCGATCTGTTGCCGGGATCGATGCGGCCGTCGCCGGAGCGATATCCGGATCGCGTGCATTCCTATGCGACCTACCGCCCGATCATCGATGCCCGCGCCGCGGAATGGGCGGCCTGTCATCCCGACGACCGCGCGGCGGCGATCGCGGATCCGCCGATGTTCCTCACCGGGCACCTGATCCATTTCAACGCGAGCCATTGGGCGATGGCGACGCTGCGGCCGCGCCGCATCGCGTATCTCGGCTGCGATTTCCATTACGGCGGCGAGACCAGCCACTACTACGGCCGCGGTCAGGCGGTGTTCGCCGAGGAGCGCGGACGGCCGCCGTTGTCGCGTTATTTCGAGCGGCTGCAATGGTTCGCCGATCGCGATGGCGTGACCCTGCGCAATCTGTCGCCGGACGGGCCCACGCTGCTGCCGCATCCGCGACTGGCGCCCGAGCCGCGCCGACATGCGGGCTTCGTGGAGAGGCGCTGAGATGGACGTGTCTGCGACGACGGAATGGTGCGATTTCGGTGGTCATCGCCGAAGCGTCCGGGCGCGCGTGTTCGAGATCGACAGCCTCCAGATGCTCGCCGATGTGCTCGGCGCCGCTGCGTCGCAGGGGCGCGCCGTGCGCCTGCGCGGCAACGCGCACAGCATGCATGGCCTCGCCAACCCGCGTCGCGGCGAATGGTTGTTGCGCATGGGCGGATGCAACCGGGTCCGCTTCGAGGCACCGGGGACGGTCACCGCGGGCGCGGGTATCGCGGTCTGGGATCTGCATCGTTTCCTGTTGCGTCACGGGTTGGGCCTGCGCGTGTTCAACGATGGCGGCAGTGCGGCGTCCACGCTCGGCGGGTTCCTGTCCGCCGGCGGTTTCGGTGCGCCGAGCGCCCGTCATGGCGGCTTCTGGGAAACGGTCGAGTCGGTGACGCTGGTGGATGCGTCCGGCACGATCCACACGCTCACCCGCGAACATCCCGATTTCCGCTGGCTGTTCGGGTCGATGGGGCAACTCGGCGTGGCCTGCGAACTGCGTCTGCGGTTGTGCGACGAGCGTCCCGGCGCCTATCCGGAGGGCCTGTGCGCGCAGGTCGCGCCGGGTCCGCAGGCGTGGCCGCCGATGCGCTGGTTCACGCTGTTCGTACCGCAGGCCGATGGCCAGACGGCCTACCGCGCGCTGCGCGAGATCGGCGCACGGCATCGCGATGCCTGGCGAGGACGCTGGCCGTATGCGTACGCGGTGCGCTTCCACACCTTCAATCCACCGCTGATCACGCCGCATGCCGGCGATCTCGCGGCGGTCGGCATCTGGGGCGATCCGCCCGACGGGGGCGCGTTCGAACCTGCGCGATTGGCGGCGATCGCGCGCGACATCGATGCCCTGATCGCGCGACAGCCCTTGTGGCGCCGTTACCTGCAGAGCGAGTACGTGCCGACCGACCGCGACATCGCCGCGTATTTCGATGCCGGGACCGCGGCGGCATGGCGCGAGGTGAAGCGGCGCTACGACCCCGACGGCCGGCTCGTCCGCGGCGTGTTCCGGGATTGAGCGCATGGTCCGCACGGAGGCGTCCGCGCACATCGAGGCCGCCTGCGACGCGCTGGGGTATCGCCTGCGTCACTTGGGCAGCGGTTTGCTGTTGATCGAACACGACGACGTCCGGTTGCCGCTCCCGCCCGGATATTGGCCGCTCAATCCGCGCGCGGCCTGCGCGCTGGCGGAGGACAAGCGGCATTGCGGCGCACTGCTGCGCGCATCGGGGTTTTCGACGCCGGAGGAGGTCGCGATCGCGCTTCCGCTCGCGGACGCGGCCTGGCCCGCGCTGCGCGAACGATTCGATGCCTTCGGCGGTCCGGTGCTGGTCAAACCCGCGCGCGGCACGCTCGGCCGCGGGATCGCGCGGATCGTGGAGGCGGCGGGTCTGCGCCGACATCTGGCGCTGCTGGCGGCGTACGACGACGGTGCGTTGATGCAGCGCTGGATCGAGGCGCCGGAGTACCGCCTGTTCCATTTCGATGGCGAGTTGGTGTTCGGCTACCGCCGCACACCGCCCGAGGCGATCGGCGATGGCCGGCGCGCGCTGCGCGATCACGTCGATGCGCTCCAGCGCGACGCGCCCGCCTTCTCGCCCGATCGCGGCTGGATCCTCGATCAGTTGCGCGCGCTGGGTCTGGACTGGACGACGCCGTTGCCGGCAGGCGTGCGCCTGCGTCTGGCGCCCTGCGCCAATGCGCTCGGCGGTGGACGTTTCGATGCCCTGCGCGTGCAGGGCGAGGGCACGGCGCCGTTTCCGCCGGGCTGCGCCGACTGGTTGCGGCGGTTGGGCCGGACCGTCGGGCTGCGTCTGTTCGCGGTGGATCTGTTCAGCGCGTCGGCGCTGCGTGATCCTGCCGATTACCGCGTGCTGGACGTGAATGCCAATCCGGAGATCGGCAGTCTTGCCGCTTTCGGTCGCGGCGATCTGCAGCGGCAGTTGTGGACACGGGTCCTGCGCGCGGCGATGGCGGACGCCCGCGGGTAGCGGTGCGGCGTGCGCCTCACTGCCACACGTGCGAAATCGACAGGTAGGCCTTCGCCCGGACGGGGCGGCCGGCGACCAGATCGAACTTGACGTGATGCAGCCGGCGCAGCAACGCGCTGTGGCGTCCGGTCATCGCCTGCGCACGCAGCGCGTCCGCCGGCCATGCGGCCACGGTGCCCGGACGTCGCCGGGTCGCGAACGCGAGCAGCACATCGCGTCGCGGTGCGTCGCAGAGGTCGAGGTCGATCGCATGATCGAGCAGCTTCGCCCAGCCGGCAGCCTCGGCCTGTGCGGACGGCGCCGGCGCCAGGCAGCACTCCAGCCCGACGCGCGCATCGGGATCCAGCGGCAGATCCAGTTGCAGCGCGAAGCCGCGGGCGACGCGCTGCAGGGCGATCAGGGTCGTCCGCAGCGCCGGGGGATCGATCCCCAGGCGCGGCAACAGATCGAGGATGGCGTCGAGATACAGATGATCCACGCAGAGGCGCAGGCCGACGCGATCGCGGGCGCGCATCGCGCCGAGCTGGAAGATTCGCGCGCCATCGGGCAGCGCGTGCCGGCAGCGCGCGAAGTCGTCGATCAGGGCCGCATCGGGCGGCTGCCCCAGCAGCATCGGCAGCCAGCGCGCCTGCCACGCGCGCCAGCGACGTTCATCGCCGGTGGCGATCCGCGGACCGAAGAACAGGTTCGGCATGCGTGGCCGCGGGCCGGCGACATCGAACTCCAGCCACCAGTCGTCCAGGCGGCGCGACCACGCCGGCGTCCGCCAGTGGGCCAGCAGCGCGCGCAGACTGCGCCAGGTCGGATCGGTCGCATCGGGATCTGCGGACGCCGCGGCGCGCGTCAGCAGATCCGCACCGCCTTCCGCGGCGCGCGCCGCGACCAGCAGGTCCATTCCGCCCGCGTCGGCGCCGAGCGGGCATTCCAGGCCGACCTGATGCAGCAGGAAGCCCGCCGGCAGCACCGACGCGGTGCGTGCGCACAGTGGATCGAGCGGCCAGCGTCCCGACCTCTCCGCGGGCGTGCGCCAGTCCGACAGCAGCTCCGGCAGACAGTCAGCGAGCGTCTGCATCGTCCACGCAGACGATCAGGCCGTGCTGCAGCGCCATGCGACAGAACACCAGCCGGCTGTCGTCGTCGAGGTGCGTCGGCAGCGTCGCCGGGCGGAACACGTCGCCCGCGAGCACATGACGCAGCATCGATTCGCAGCGGATCGGAACCGGCAGTTGGTGGCCGCGATAGCGCACGACCAGATGCGTCGACTCGCGGTCGAGCGTCCACAGCAGGTCCGCGCGCAGGCGCAGGGGCTGGTCGAGGGTCAGGGTGTCGCAGCGTTCCAGCGTCGCCGCCATGCCCTGCCAGT
Source organism: Lysobacteraceae bacterium (assembly GCA_041919915.1). GTDB lineage: Bacteria > Pseudomonadota > Gammaproteobacteria > Xanthomonadales > Xanthomonadaceae > Lysobacter_I. The sequence goes on along the minus strand of JAYRSY010000002.1, from coordinate 183,978 downwards.
GATCGCGTCGCGAATGCAGGAATCGCTGGCCCATCTCCGTCGTCGCGCGACGCAGCGCATCGGCATCGACATGACGCGCCAGCGCGGTGACGACCGCGGCAAAGCGGTCGGGGGGGATGTTGTCGGGCGCGGTGGCGAAGTCCGGTGGCAGCGCTTCGCGCAGCGCCTCGGATTCGCGGAAGGCGCCCAGCAACGCATGCACGCAGACCTCGTACCAGGTCACCACGGGTGTCGCCACGGTCAGATGCAGCGAGGGCGCGTCGTCGAGCGTGCATACCCGATGCACATGGCCGCGCGGCACGTACAGCAGATCGCCCGCGTGCAGGACCACGTCCTCCGCCGCATCCTCGTCGAGCTGCGGCACGCTGGCGTAGCCGATCGCGGCGTTCCGGTCTAACCATTCCAGTCGTCCGCGATGCACCACCTCGACCGGCCAGCGCCGGGCTTCCGGATACAGCCGCCAGCGCTTCGCCCCGGAGACCTGGACGATGAAGACATCGTGGTTGTCGTAGTGCGCCGCGAACGCCTGCGACCCGCGTGGGGTGTAGTACAGATTGATCTTGATGTCGGTCTGCAGCCCGGCCTCGAACGCCGTCGCCAGCCGCGCCACCGCGGGCAGATGGCGCGGGGCGTTGCCGATCCGGATCGTCGCGCCCATCGCGAGACGCTCGTAGACGCGTGCCGGCGTCCAGCGGCCCTGCGGACCCGCGCGCAGTCCTTCCGCGACCGTGGCGCCGATCCTGCCGCCCATCACCGAGAGCGCGAAATCATCGCGCCCGGCGTTGGCGCCGATCAGGAAGTCCACGTCCTCGACGCTGGCCAGCGCCGAAAAGAAGTCGCGATCGTCGCGCGCGACCAGCCACGGTCGTCGCTGCCACGCCTCCTGCAGGAACTGCTGCCATCCCGACGGTGCGAACAGCGCATCCAGCGTCCACGATCCGGGCGTCATCGGTCGCGGCCCTCAGTCGAATGCCAGCACGCAGGGCAGGCGGCCCGGCGCGGCGAAACGCAGCAGCGTGTAGGCGATGCCGGATGCGCCGGTGAACAGGCCGGGCGAGAACGCCTGGGTCGGCGCGTTGAGGAACAGGCGGAAACCGCCCAATCGATCGCGCTGGTCGAGCACGGCGTCGAGATCGCGCCGCAACGCGCCGCGCGCCGTGTCATCGCCATGGACGCAGGCGAACTCCCACTGGATGTCCAGCCGGCCGAGCGTGCCGCAGCAGGTGTGATCCAGGTGCGCGAGGGTGTGGCGATGGGTCGTGGCCATGTCGCGCCGCGCCGCATCGAGCAACCAGGCCTCGCCGGTGATCGCATGATGTTTCATCCGGCTCAGTCCGATGCCGGGGGCGCCATGGCACCAGGTCGTCATCCGCGACGGCCGGTCCGGTTGACTGCGGTAGTCGGGATAGTGGCCTTCCCGCGGGTCGCGGAGGGCGTCCTCGAAGCGGGCGTGGGCCTGCGCGGCGTCCGCGTGCGCCGCCTCGCCGGTCCAGTGCGCGGCGCGCGCGAGCGCGAGCGCGACGCCCGCGCTGCCGTGCGAGAACCCGGTGACCGCGCGCCCGTCGTAGGTCGGCACCAGTCCATCGTGGCGCCGCGCTGCGCCGAGCAGATGATCGGCCAGCGTCGCGACCCGTTCGCGCACCGCATCGATCCGCGTCGCCGGATCCCCGGCCGCGACCAGCGCGCGCAGCAGCCGATCCAGCGCCAGCAACGCGCCGGCCGTACCGAACATCAGATCGTATTTGTCGTCCTGAGCGATCAGCCGGTCGTCGATCGACAGCGCGCAGTCCGTGGCCAGCGCGCGGTCCGCGGCGGCACGCGCGGCATCGGGATCGAGCGCCGCGAGGCTGGTCAGTCCGTAGATCAGCGATCCCAGCCCCACGCCGACGCCCAGCCCGCTGAGCCGCGCCACCTGCGCGGGTTCCTCGCGCATGATCCGCCGCAGCGGCTGCGCGATGCGATGCGCGGACGCGATGTGGGCCGCATCGCCGGTCACCTCACCGAGCGCGGCGAACAGCAGCGCGACGCCCATGCCGCCGCTGTAGACGTTGTAGGAAATCGGTTTGAGCTGGAAAACGTCGGTTTCGCGCACGTACTCCAGCGCCACCCACGACAGCGAGCCGTCCGGCGCCTGCAGCGCTTCGGCGCGCAGCGCATCGGCGATGGCGATCGCAGCGTCGAGGCAACGCGCCGGCGTGGCTTCCGGCTGCGCGCCGGTGTCCTCGCGCTGCGGATCGTCCAGCGCCAGCGCGGGATCGAGGCTGTGGATGCTGCGTGCGGCGCGCGCGTGGAAACTGTAGGCGATGTAGCGGTCCTGCAGCGCCAGGTCGTGCGCGTCCAGGAGCGACAGTTTTTCATCGAGATGGGCGAGACAGTCGCGGTCGAAATACGCCGGCACCACGCAGGTGCCGTCGCCGTCCTCGATCGACGTGCCGTCCGCCGGCACCCGGAAATAGGGCACGTCCATCGCCATCAGCGCACGGTACTCGGCGCGCAGCAATCCCCAGACGCCGGGCGTGTCGGCACCGGCGGCGACGAACTGCCGGCTCTGGCGCTCCACGCCCAGACTCCAGCGCAGACCGTCGCGCAGGCGTTCCGGCCGCAGATTGAAGGTGAGCTGGTCGGCGTAGAGGCGGGTCGCCTTGCGCACGAAACGCACGGGGATCCGGCCATGACGATGCAGCAGCGCGAGGAATTCGTCGCGCCGCGACAGGAGGCCGCGATACACGAGGGCGAAGCCGCGTCGCAGCGCGTCGACATGCGCTTCGGCCCGGGCCTCGGTGCCGTCGGCGAGGAACGGCCGGTTGCCGCGCGGCTTCACCGCTTCGCGTACCGGCGCCAAGTGCATGTCGTCGGTGCCGGCGTCCTGCCAGCGCGGCACCACGAACGGATCGTTGTCGTCGCGATCACCGCCGAGGCCGCTGAGATCCTGGCGCGTGCCGTTGTCGCGCACCGTCCAGTTCGGCAGGAAACCGGTGCGCACCACCGAGTAGAACGCGGTCTTCGCCGCCAGTGCGGCGGCATCGGCGTTGCCGGCCGCGCGCGCCATTTCGCGATGCGGATTGAACAGGGTTTCGGTGTCGACCAGCAGCGGCATGTCGCCATCCGCGATCAGATTCTCATGGTGGTAGTCGTAGCCTTCCAGCGCGTAGGTCAGCGCCAGCAGATAGCCGACGCGCTCGTGGAAACGCTCGAAACCCTCGGCCGAATCGCAGGGGCGATGTTCGATCCACGCCTGCCAGCCGTGATCGGACCGGTCCAGCGTCGGCACGTGACGCATCGGCAGACTGCCGGGCAGGGCGGCGACCCACGCCAGCAGGGCCGTCATCAACGTGTCGGTCTGCAGCGGCTTCGGCTTGCAGACCAGTCGTCGTCCCGACGCGAAGGTCACGAACGCGGTGGTGCGTCCGCCGTTGTGACGGTCGGACTGTCCGAGCGCGAACGACACCGGTGGATCATCGGTGCCCGGCGCATCGGGAAATTGTCGCGACAGCGCGTCGCGATCCGCGTGCCAGCGTCGCAGCAGTTCGTGCACGGCGTCGACCCAGCGCTCGCAGCTCTCGCCGAGCTGACGGGCGAGGACCGGGTATTCGGTGTGGAACGCCACCCAGCCCCCGGCACGGAAGTCGTCGACGAATCCCCGGTACACCCGATCGCTGCGCTGGCCGCGGGCCTGACGCAGCAGTCGCGACAGGGCCGGTTCCTCGCGGTGCAGGCGCACGGAGAAGGACAGATGCAGCGCCGGCGCCGCCATGTGGCACAACTGCCGCAACAGCAGCGGCGCGTTGTCGCAGGTCGCCGCCGCGAGCCACGGTCGCAGCGCGGGTTCGAGCACCGCGTCGAGCCGCGCGACCGCGGTGCGCACCAGTGGTTGCATGAGTTCGTGGAAGGGATGACGCGAGGCGTCGCCCGGCGGCGGCGCATCGTCTTCCGGTCGCGGCGGCCCGGCATGGGCCGCCTGCAGCAGCGCGCACCACGACGGCAGTTGCGCCGGCGCGATGCCGTGATCGCCGCGCATCCAGAGCGCGCGCAACCGCGCTTCGGTCAGTGCGTCTCCGGCCAATCGCTGCGCGAACCCGGCGGCGTCGCCGCCGGTCGCGAGTTCCCGCCACTCCGCGAGCGCGGTCGCGAACGCTTCGTCGGCTTCGTCGGCTTCGCCGGTTTGGTCCGTCACGGCGGACTCCGCGGGCGGCAGCCGTTCGTAGAGATGCCGGGCACGGGCGACGATCTCCGGCCAGCAGGGCGCCGGAGAAGCGGAGGTCTCCGCGGAGGCTGGCATCATGGGGCGGATATCGGTGGGAGTGGTGTCGATGGGCGCGATGCCGATGGCGGCGTCGGGTCACGCGTCGTCGCCGTGCCGTGGCAGGGCCGCCTCCGCCGCGGACTGCTCCGCGGGCGGTGGTCGACGGTCGTTGCGCGTATGGCGGTGCGGGTGACGCGAAGGGCTCAGCCTTCGGTGGGGCCCGGCTGGCAACTGGTGTCGTTGTTGCTGCACTGGGTGCACTCGAACGTGCAGACCACGGCATGGCCCCAACTGCTCAGCACCACCGGCTGCATTTCCGCGCTCTGCAGCGCGTCGCCGGCGCCCGCGGCACTCGGCAGGACGACGTGCAGGTGACGGAGGGTTTCCTGATGCACCGAGATCTGCATGTCCTCGGGCAGGGTCACGCCCCATTCGCGTTCGAGCGCCGCCTTGGGATCCTTCAGCAGGGCCTGGCGGAATTGGTCGTCCTTGAGGGCCTTCTCGACGAGTTCGGCTTCGAAGTTCTTGCGCTGGTCGTACAGACTCATGACGGGGTTCCTTGTCTTCGATGGGTGCACGCTTGCGTGGGGCCTGATCATGGGCCGCGTCGGAACGCCAGGCGCTGTTCCCGGACGGATCCCGTGACGCGCGATGTGTCGCGCGCCGGGGAGACCGGCGATGTCGTCTCACGGTTGCGTGCATCCCGCGCGCAGAAACCGCCCCCCGCCGCGACGTTAGCCCCCCCGGTCCGACGCTGTCAATCGCGTGGCTGTCGAGGTCACCGGCGAGCGGATCGTGCGCGGAACACCGACTGCGCCGCGCTCGTGACCGGTACTCCGCAAACGGAAAGAGCGCCTCGAAGGCGCTCTTTCCGGTGACCGCAGGCGACGCTTACTTGAAGCGCATGCCGTCGAGCATGCTCTCGACCGCGGCCGCGTCGCGGCCGTGGTAGTACTCCTTCGGCGCGATCCACACCAGCACGGTGAGCAGCTTGTCGCGCTCCGCGACCGCGGCGGTGCCCTTGTAGATCAGGCCGTCGGGATTGGTCATCTCGATGTCGAAACGGATGCCCTCCACGGCGCCGAAGCTGTGCGGGCGCAGATTGCCGGTCTGGATGCCGACCCACTGCTGATCGACGAAACCGTCGGCGACCAGCTTCTGCAGTTCGTCCAGGCGCATGCCGGCGCGGAACCACGGGCCGTCCGGACGCGATTTGCGTTCACGCAGCATCTGGAACACGTGCTCGCCCGGCTTCACCTTCGAGAAGATGATCAGACGGTTGAGCGCCATGCCGTCGATGGTCCACATCTCGTTGCGGCGGGTCTTCATCCGCGACCAGTCGAGCGAGGTGTTCATCGTCATGTCGAAGACGGTGACGTTGCCCTTGGTCTGCAACTGGCCGCCGGGCGAAGCGCAGGCGGTGAGCAGCAGGGCGAGGGCGATCGGCAGCAGCCACTTGAACGGGCGCAACGTCATGGGGTGGACTCCAATTTGGTCAGATAGTGATGGATGAGCGCGGCGTCGCCCGCATCGGGCGCGGCCTGCAGATAGTTGCGCAGTGCATTGGCGGCGCCGGCGGCGTCGCCCTTGTCGCGCAGGAGCATGCCCTGTTCGCGCCAGGCCGCCGCGGGCGGGTCGGGCAGGGTCAGGGCTTCGGCGTAGAACTGACCGGCCTTGGTCATGTCGTCGCCCTTGTTGCGGCGGCGATAGGCTTCGGCCAGATAGAAGGTGGCCATCGCGGTGACGTCCGGCGTCGCGTCCTGTTTCAGTTCGGTCAGGACGTGGATGCTGGTGTCGTAGGTCCGGCGCGAGAGTTCGCTTTCCATCCAGCGCTGCAGGAACGGCCGGATCGCGGCGCGGTACGGCTCGCTGTTGGTCTGCGGATTCTCGACCGTGCTCTTGGCCGCGGCGGCGCGGATGTCCTGGATCCGTTCCAGGGTCTGCGGATGGCTGGCGAACACTGCGCGGTTCTTGTGCGTGCGATCGGCCTTTTCCTCGCGATGCAGACGCTCCCACACGCGGACGCCGGCCTGCGGGTCGTAACCCTGCGAAGTCGCCACCTCGAACCCGAGCGCATCGGCCTCGCGTTCGTTGTCGCGCGACTGTTTGAACAGTCCCGACAGACCACCGAGATAGGCGAGATCGCCCGCGATCGGAATGCCGGCGCCCAGCGTGACCAGCGCGAAGGTGTTGAGGAACGCGGTGGTGCGCTTGGCCGATTCCCAGCCCTCCAGCGAATGCCGCGCCTTGTAGTGCGCGAATTCGTGGCCGAGCACGACGGCGAGTTCCGATTCATCGCGCATCCGCAACAGCGCGCCGCTGAAGATCAGGGTCACGCCGTTCGGCGCCATCGAGGCGTTGAACACCGGGATGTCGACGATGTAGACGCGCAGATCCTTGCAGTAGTCGCCGGCGACCTTGCAGGTGACGCCTTCGACGTAGCGCTGCAGTTCCGGGTCGCGGACGATCTGCGGCGAATTGCGGATGTCCTTCTCGGCCTGGTCCATGCCGTACCACAGTTCGGATTCGACCGAACCGGGGGTGGGACGTTCACCGGGCCTGAGGTGCGGAAGCGGAGCGGCGGCGGCGGCGCCGGTCGCCGCCGCGGCGAGGGCCGCGATCGCGAGGGTATGGCGGAAACCGCGCATGGCTTACTCCAGCGGGAGTTTCTGCAGCATCTGTTGGACGGTCTTCTGCGCACCCTTCTGATCGCGCAGATCGCCGGACTGGTTCAGCAGCAGGTTGTACCAGACCACCTGCCCGGTCCGCAGGTCGACCAGGGTGGCCACGCCGATCTGGAAGCCGCCGCCGATGTCGAGGTAGCTGCCCATCGCCGCGCCCATCAGGAAGCCGAACACGCGCAGGGCGGTGCGGCCGCCGCTGGCGTAGCTGTCGCGGACGTAGGTGAACATGGCGTAGTCGGCGCCGGTCTGTTCACGCAGCGCGGAGACGCCCGGGCCGAGGCTCCAGTCCATCCGCGGCTTGCCCTTGGCGTCCTTCTTGGTCGCCAGGACCGAGCCGGGCATCGTGTACTGGGTGATGCTCAGGGCCACGGCCTGGTTCAGGCGGATGATCTGGCCGAGCTGCGAGGTGGGGTCGAGGCCGTCGGCGATGTCGTAGTCGGGGACCAGGACCACGTTCTTGCCCTTCAGCTGGGCATGGACCTCGGCCGGATAGAGGCGACGGGCGGCGTCGGACCACTCCTTGCGGGGCTCCTGCAGGCCGCCGGCGGTGAGCAGGGACAGTTCGATGTCCGGCTCGACCAGGACGATGCTGCCGTCGACCTTGACCAGACTGCCGGTCGAGTCGGTGGCCACCCGGGCGCGGTTGGCCGCATCGGCGGTGGCGGAGGCCGCGGCGAGCGCGATCAGCGCCACCAGGGCAAGAAAACGAGTCTTCACGCGGGATCCCCCTTCCGGTTTTGATCCGGATCTCTGATTGTCGTTGGCAATTTGTCGTTGGCGGCCGGCGAACGCCGCGATACCGTGCCGTCCCTGCGTGGCCGATGCTGCGGTCCGTATTCCGCGGGGCTACAATAGTTCAAACCTTCAGCAGGTCAAACCCCCCATGCCACAACTCGCCCGGCGTGTCGGTCGCGCCAAGCCCAGCGCGATCATGGTCGTCGCCGAAAAGGCCAAGCGCCTGAAGGCCGAAGGCCGCGACATCATCAGTTTTTCCATCGGCGTCCCGAATTTCCTGCCCGGGCCGCACGTCTACGAAGCGGTCCGCGAAGCGCTGGCGAAGGATTCGGGGCAGTACGGAAGCAACCGCGGCGCCGATCCGCTGCTGGACGCCTTCCTCAAGCACCTGGAAGGCATCGGCCTGACCGGCTACAAGCGCGCCAACATCGCCACCGGCATCGGCGCCAAGCACGTCATCTACAACCTGGCCGAAGTGCTGCTCGACGAAGGCGACACCATCGCGTTCCCGACCCCGTACTGGACCAGCTATCTCGACATCGCCGAGATCGTCGATGCGAAGATCGACCTGCTGCCGTGCCCGCCTGAACAGGATTACAAGCTCACGCCCGCGCAGCTCGACGCCGCGCTGGCGAAGAAGCCGAAGGTCTTCCTGTTCAACAATCCGTCGAACCCGACCGGCATGGTCTACACGAAGGACGAGATCGCCGCGCTGGCCGACGTGGTCGCGAAGCATCCCGACACCTGGATCATCACCGACGACATCTACAACCGCATGGTGTTCGACGGCATCGGTTATCACAACTTCGTGCATTTCCGGCCCGAGCTGCGCGATCGCGTGATCTTCCTCGATTCGCTGTCGAAGACCTACGGCATGCCCGGCTGGCGCGTCGGTTTCATGGCCGGCCCCGAAGCGGTGGCGTCGGCGGTGGTGACGATGAATTCCAATCACATCACCAACATTCCCGAACTGACCACGGCGGCGGCCATCGCCGCACTGAGCGGTCCGCAGGACGTGCCGGAGCAGAAGAACGCCGAGTTCCAGGCCAAGCGCGACCAGGTCATGGCCACGTTCGCCGCGATCCCGGGCATCGTCTGCCCGAAGCCGCAGGGCGCGTTCTACGTGTTCCCGGACGTGAGCGCGTACTTCGGCAAGACCCACGGGCCGACCGGGCTGAAGATCGCCAACGACGTCGATCTCTGCAACGCATTGCTCGACGCCAAGGGCGTCGCCTGCGTGCCGGGTTCGGCGTTCGGCGAACCGCGCGCGCTGCGCATCAGCTACACCTGCCCGACGCCGCAACTGGCGCCGGGTCTGCAGCGGATCCAGGAATTCTTCGCCGAATTGCAATAACCGAGCGTCGCAGGGCGGGCCTTGGCCCGCCATTGCGGTGTTTCCGATCGCGTCGCATGCGCATCGACATGGTTTCGATCATTCGCGGCGCTGCGGAAAAGTTTCGATGGCGGGTCGAGACCCGCCCTACACTTCATACGTCTGAGGAGTCGCGTTGATGAAAGCCCCCATGAGAGTCGCCGTCACCGGTGCCGCCGGCCAGATCGGTTACGCCCTGCTGTTCCGCATCGCCTCGGGCGAGATGCTGGGCAAGGACCAGCCGGTGATCCTGCAGATGCTGGAGCTGCCGATCGACAAGGCCCAGGCCGCGCTCAAGGGCGTGATGATGGAACTGGAAGACTGCGCCTTCCCGCTGCTGGCCGGCATGGTCGGCACCGACGATCCCGAAGTGGCCTTCAAGGACGCCGATGTGGCGCTGCTGGTCGGCGCCCGCCCGCGTGGTCCCGGGATGGAGCGCAAGGATCTGCTGCTGGAGAACGCCAAGATCTTCACCGCCCAGGGCGCCGCGCTGAACAAGGTCGCCAGCCGCAACGTGAAGGTGCTGGTGGTCGGCAATCCGGCCAACACCAATGCCTACATCGCCATGAAGTCCGCCCCGGATCTGCCGGCGAAGAACTTCACCGCCATGCTGCGCCTCGATCACAACCGCGCGCTGTCGCAGCTGGCCAACAAGGCCGGCGTGGCCGTCGGCGACATCCGCAACATGGTGGTGTGGGGCAACCACTCGCCGACCATGTACCCGGACTACCGTTTCGCCACCGTCAACGGCGAATCGCTGAAGGACAAGATCAACGACGCCGACTGGAACGCCAACACCTTCATCCCGCAGGTCGGCAAGCGCGGCGCCGCGATCATCGAGGCCCGAGGCCTGTCCTCGGCCGCCTCGGCCGCCAACGCCGCCATCGACCACATCCGCGACTGGGTGTTGGGCACCGACGGCAAGTGGGTGACCATGGGCGTGCCGTCCGACGGCAGCTACGGCATTCCGGAAGGCGTGATGTACGGCGTGCCGGTGACCTGCGCCAACGGCGAATACACCCGCATCGAAGGCCTGCCGGTCGACGACTTCAGCCGCGCCGCGATGGACAAGACCCTGGCCGAGCTGGAAGAAGAGCGCGCCGGCGTGGCGCATCTGCTCTGAGTCCCGCAGGCGGTCCCGCGATATCGGTGAAAGGCGGCTTCGGCCGCCTTTTTCCGTGCTGAGGGGTGTGGCCCTGGACGGGTAACGACGCAGATCGCTCCGTCGACGATCGGCGCGCCGTCGAGCCTGGCGTCATTCACCGCTGCGGATCGCCGTACAACGTCGCCGCCCGCGCCTCGGGGATCACGATCACGGCATCGTAGGCATGGACGAGGGTTTCGAACCGACGGCCGCCGGCCTGGCGCAGTTCCCCCTGCGCACGCAGGCCCGCGAGCGGGATCAGCGTCCATTGCCGACCGTCGGCGGCGTCCAGCGCGGGCAGGGCGCCGAGCACGTCGAGTTCCCGCCTGCCGTCGTAGGGCGCCCGCTTCGCGGCGGGATCGTCGACGAACGGATACCAGCGGTTGCTCGATCCGCTGGCGGCCACCACGAGGATGTGCAGTGAGGTCATGCCGTTGCTCTGCGCGAGTTCGGAGGCGAGATTGCCGATGTCGAACTGGTCGGTCGGACTCAATCCGCGGCCGACATGGAACGCGCCCATGCGGAACAGCGCACGCGGGGATTCGGTGCGGGCCTGGTCTTCGCGCAGACAACGCATGAAGTTGCGCTTCATCAACGCCGTGCGCATCGCATTCGAACGGTGGCCGTCGGTCTGCTGCAGGCGATAGATCTCGACGCTGGTTTCGATGTCGGCGATCAGCGCAAGCCCTTCTCCGTCGTTCGCGAACGCCTGCCGCAATGCCGCGAAATCCGGGGCCGCGAGTTGCGCGAACAGGGACAGGTTGGCGTCCTGCTTCGCGACCATGTCGCGATACAGGCGGTCGTCGCGATCGGTGTAGGCGGCGGCCAGCGCGCTGGCTTTCGCGTCCTTGGTCCTCGCGGCGAGTCTGCGGAACAGCAGGCGCCCGGAGAGGATGAATTCCTGGTCGATGCCGCACAATGCGCGCGCGCCGCGGTCGTTGCGCATCGCATTCGCCGCCATGGCGCCGTCCTCGCGCCAGTTGAAGAACGGGATCGCAGTGGGGTGGCGGGCGTCGAGGGCGGCGATGCCGTCGCTGTCGCGCGCTTCGGCGATCGCGGTGGTCGCGTAAGGACCGGTTTCGATCACGAGGCGATCGAAAGGGCGCGCGCCGGCGGCGTTCCACAGCGCGATCGCGAACTGCGGAATCTCGGCCATGCCGTGATCCTCGCCGATGAGCACGAACTGCGCGCGCTCGCTTTCGCGCGCGAGCCAGAGGGCGCCGGGACCTTCGAGACGGCCGTCCGCGAGCATGAGCGGCCGCGCGGCCTCGCGCAGGTGCGCGAGCAGTCGCGCGTGCGCGTCGGGGGTGGGCGCGTTCGCGGGGGCGTCCGCGGCGCGCGCGGGCGACGCCGCGATGACGCCGCCGGCCAACGCCACGGCGAGCAGGAGAGAGGCGGTCCGGATCATGGGGGAACTCGTGCAGGCCGCGGTGCGGCGGTGTCGACAGCCTGTTCGGGGCCGTCGAAGTGCGCGACCGGAAACGGCGCGAACCCGGATTCCGATGCGACGAAGGCCGTTCGCGGCGAGCCGAAGCGGTCAGCGGTCGAGCCAGTCGCGCAGCGCGCCGGCCCGTTCCTGGCTGACCGTGCAGCCTTCCGCCAGCGGCGGGTCGAGGCGCAGTTCGAGTTTGCCCTTGAAGCCGCGATCGATCCGGACGATGGCCTCCGCGCGTGCGAGCACCTGACGATTGATGCGGAAGAACTGCGCCGGATCGAGTGTCTGTTCCAGTTCGTCGAGGCTCTGCGACACCGGATACGCGCGGCCGGCGCGCGTGACCACGCGCACCACCAGGGCCTTGTGGAAGTAGGCCACGTCCTCGAGCGGAATCGAGACCAGCGTTTCCCCGGACTGCACCAGCATGCGCTTGCGGTACTGCTGCGCTTCGCGGAAGTAGCGCTGCGCGGCCTGCGCGTCCGGCGCGTGCGCGGGCGTGCCGGCTTCGCGCAGGCGTCGCCACTTCGCGAGCGCGGAGGCGAGGCGCGCGGGGCGGATCGGCTTGAGCAGATAATCGATGCCGAAGGCCTCGAACGCCTGCAACGCGAACTGATCGTAGGCGGTGGTGAAGATCACCGGCGACGAGGGCGGCAGGGCGTCGAAGATCTCGAAGCACAGACCATCGGCGAGATGCACGTCCATGAAGATCAACGCCGGCGCCGGCGGTCGCGCCAGACGCGCGATCGCGCCCGCGATCGTGGCGACGGGCGCTTCCAGCGACAGCTCGGGTGCGTACTCCCGCAGCAGTCCACGCAGCGTTTCCGCGGCGATCGGCTCGTCCTCGACGATCAGCGCGTGGACGTTGTGGGCGCCGATGTCATGGATGCCGATGTCGTGGGTGGTGCTTCGCATGGGAACAATCCGATTTCGACGGAAAAGGACGCATCGTCGCGGACGATGCGGAGGCCGTCCGCGCCGAGCAGGCGATAGCGCTGGTCGAGGTTCGACAGGCCGGTGCCGGCACCGGGGTTCGCGCTGTGCCGCGGCTTCAACGCATTGGACACGAGAATGCCGCGCTCCGTCCGGCATATCCGCACGACCAGAGGATCGTCTTCGCGGGTGCGGTTGTGGCGCACGGCGTTCTCGATCGGGATCTGCAGGCTCATCGGCGGCAGGCGGAAATGCTCGGCATCGGCCATCGGCGTGATCTCGATCCGCAGCCCGCGGCCATGGCGTGCCTGCAGCAATGCGCGGTAGGCGTCGATGAACTCCAGTTCGCGCGCCAGCGGCACCAGATCGCGCTCGCTGTGGCCGAGCGCGTAACGCAGCACGTCGCCGAGTTCGATCACCAGCGCGCGTGCCGCGGCCGGATCCTGCGCGATCAGTCCGTGCACGGTGTTCAGACTGTTGAACAGGAAATGCGGATTGATCTGCGCCTTCAGGGCGTCGAGCTCGGCGCGCAGGATCATCGCCTGCATCTGCTTCGCATCGCGCTGCGCCTTCTGCAGCCCGGCGTGGAAATCCAGGGTGATGTGCAGCGCGCTCAGCGCCAGCGCGAGCACCAGCGCGGCGAGGGCGGTGATCGCCAGATGCGGCCATTCGATGACGTCGTGCGCGCCATGCGCGATTTCGTACTGTTTGACCGGGACGTAGACCGCGAGCGTGTAGACGATCGCGATCAGGACCGAACCGCCGATCTGCACTCCGAGACGCGCGCCGGTACGTGCGTGCCAGGGCCAGCGTCGGTCGAGCCGGCGCGCGTACAGGCGCAGGCCCTCGCTGAGCACCGCGACGAACGCGATGAAGATCAGGATCGCCAGCGGCGTCAGCCCCGGCGGTTCGCGGAACAGGCTGGACACCCACAGCGTCATGTAGACGACCACCGCGACGACCGCCGGATAGACGACCCGGGCGATGCCTTCGATGCGATGCGGGCGGTCCGGGACGCTCACGGGGTGCTGCGGATTCGCGGATGAGGACGACCCGCGATGGTCGTCCTCGGGGCGGCGTTTGCCAAGCGGGCGCATCGCGAAACGGGCGTTCGGATGCTCGAAGCGGGGCGGAGGACGCCCGAAGTCGCCTCCGGGCCAGCCGGCATCCTTTCGTGCAGGAGACCGCCCCGTCCGGTCGAGCGTCTTCGGACCGCTCCGGATGCGCGAAAAACAGCCGCCGGGTGTTCAGCGGACGAAGGGCCGGTCAGGCACTCCCCGGCCTGCCGCGGCGTCACGAAACACCGTCTGCGACCAAGGTCGGAAGGCCGACCGACACGCGCGGGACTATGCTCCCGGCATCGCGCCACGCCGGGAGGGGCCATGCGCTACGAAAACGAATACCGCCGCTCGATCGAAGATCCCGAAGGATTCTGGGCGGAGCAGGCGAAGGCCATCCACTGGCACGTGCCGCCGGCGAAGATCCTCGACTACGACAACCCGCCGTTCCGGTCGTGGTTCGTCGGCGGGTTGACCAATCTCTGTTACAACGCCGTCGATCGGCATCTGGAGGCGCGCGGCGATCAGCTCGCGCTGGTCGCGATTTCGACCGAAACGCATCTCACCCGCGAGATCACCTATCGCGAACTGCACCGCGAAGTGAACGCCTTCGCCGCGGTGCTGCAGCGGCTGGACGTGGGCTGCGGCGATCGCGTCGTGATCTACATGCCGAACATGGCCGAAGCGGTGTTCGCGATGCTGGCCTGCGCGCGCATCGGCGCGATCCATTCGGTCGTGTTCGGCGGATTCGCCGCGCACAATCTCGCGCTGCGCATCGACGACGCCACGCCGAAGCTGCTGATCGCCGCCGATGCCGGCATGCGCGGCGGCAAGGTGATTCCGTACAAGCCGCTGGTCGACGCCGCCTGCGCCGAGGCCGCGTCGCCGCCGGCGAAGGTGCTGATCGTCTCCCGCGGTCTCGATGCCGCCGAACCGAAGGTCGCCGGCCGCGACGAGGACTACGCGACCCTGCGCGCCGCCGTCGGCGATGCGCAGGTGCCGGTCGAATGGCTGGAATCGAACGCGCCCAGCTATCTGCTCTACACCTCCGGCACCACCGGCAAGCCCAAGGGCGTGCAGCGCGATGTCGGCGGCCATGCGGTGGCGATGGCGCTGTCGATGCGCACGGTGTTCGATGTCGGCCCCGGGCAGGTAATGTTCTCCACGTCCGACGTGGGCTGGGCGGTCGGCCATTCCTACAACGTCTACGGCCCGCTGATCGTCGGCGCGACCTCGCTGCTGTACGAAGGCCTGCCGGTGAACCCCGATCCCGGCATCTGGTGGTCGCTGTGCGAGAAGTACGGCGTACGCACGATGTTCTCGTCGCCGACCGCGGCGCGCGTGCTGAAGAAGCACGACGTCGATTACATCCGACGCCACGATCTGTCGTCGCTGCAGTATCTCTTTCTCGCCGGCGAACCGCTGGACGAACCCACCGCGCACTGGATCACCGACGCGCTGGGAAAGCCCGTGATCGACAACTACTGGCAGACCGAAACCGGCTGGCCGGTGCTGGCGCTGCTGCCGGGCCTGGACATGAAGCCGGTGAAGTTCGGTTCGCCCGGTTTTCCGAATCTCGGCTACCGCACGAAGATCATCCACGAATCCACCGGCGAGGAAGTCGGCGCCGGCGAGAAGGGCGTGCTGGTGATCGAGCCGCCGCTGCCGCCGGGCTGCATGACCACGCTGTGGAACGACGACGCGCGCTTCCTGCGCAGCTATTTCGGCCACTTCAAGGGTCTGCTCTACAGCTCGCTGGACTGGGCGATCCGCGACGAGGAGGGGTATACCTTCATCCTCGGCCGCACCGACGACGTGATCAACGTCGCCGGCCATCGCCTGGGCACGCGCGAGATCGAGGAATCGGTATCGACGTGCCCGGTCGTCGCCGAAGTCGCGGTCGTCGGCGTCGCCGACGAACTGAAAGGGCAGGTGCCGGTGGTGTTCGCGACCCTGCGCCAGGCGACGGGCGAATCGCAGGTCCGCATCGACGCCGCCGACAGCATGCGCAGACAGGTCGAACACAGCCTCGGCGCCGTCGCCCGCCCGGCGCGGATCTACATCGTCAACGCACTGCCGAAAACCCGCTCCGGCAAACTCCTGCGCCGCTCGCTGCTCGCCCTCGCGCAGGGCGGCGACCCGGGCGATCTCTCCACGCTCGACGACCCGAATGCGTTGGAGGATGTGAAACGGGCGTTGCAGCGGGGGCCGGAATTCGGGGGTTGAGCCGGGCATTCCATGGGTGCATCAGCCTGTAGGGCGCATAAGCCGAAGGCGTCATGCGCCATCATGCGTTACCGATGGCGATGTCTTGAGGAAGGTGCATGACGCTTCGCTTATGCACCCTACCCATGCGCCTTACGGCCTTGGGGCACCCTCAAGGGCGTCGGCAAGGTCTACGTCCAGGTCGTCGTCGATATCTTCTGCTCGCTCGCCTTCGCCAAGGTCTACACCAGCAAGATGCCGATCACCGCGGCTGACACCCTCTACGACCGCGTCCTGCCGTTCTACGAAGCGCTTGGCGTGCCGGTCCAGGCCATCCTCACCGATAACGGCCGCGAGTTCTGCGGCAAGCCCGAGCAGCATCTGTACGAATTGCTGCTCGCAATGGAAGGCATCGAACATTGCAGGACGAAGATCGCCACGCCGCGCACCAACGGCTTCGTCGAACGCATGAACCGCACGCTGCTGGACGAATGCTTCCGCGTCGCGGGTCGCCAGACCTGGTACATCACGCCAGGCGAAATCCAGCGCGACCTCGATACCTTCCTGCGCTACTACAAACTTGAACGCAGCCATCAGGGCTATCGCCTGAGGGGCCGGACGCCCGCTCAGGCGCTACGCGAAGCGCTCGCGATCAAGGACCTTCCGCCGATCGTTCCAGAGCTGGAGGTGACAACCGAAATCCGACCCGACACACTCGCCGCGTAACCGTTTCTACCGAAGCCCGGGTGTCGGGTAATTACCCGACTTGTACATCAAGCGGCGTATGACGCTTCGCTTATGCGCCCTACGTATGCGCCTTACGGCCTTGCTCTGAGTGTTCGAACTTTATTCGGTGGGCGTGAAGCCCGCCCTTCCGTCTTAATGCTTTCTTTGAAAGGCATTTCTTATCCATTCTTGTAGCCCGAGATAATCTTTCAGACTGATTTGATGAGATAGGCGTTCTTGAAATTCCTTTGCGCCTTTAGTGAAAAATGAAGTGGTAGCGAGGATTCCGGCAGTTGCTCGTTCGGCTTGCACTACACCATTTAACTCGCGTATTAGACCCACTCCTACCGGATGATTTGGCGAATATTTCTTACATTCGACGATGTAAAGAAAGGATCCAAGATGATCTTTTCTTGCTGCATAGATGTCTTTTCCACCATCTTTCGATGCAGGAGTAAGCGTTATTTCGTACCCAAGGCGGTCGAGAAGGTCGGCGACAAATTCTTCAAATCTCCGGGGGGATATTTCATAGAGAAGAGTGGGATTGGCATGTGCTTTGGCTAGCAGGTCATCTGATACGAAACTGATGTCGCTTATGATTTTTATCTCTTCTCTCGTTCCTCGTCCAAGAGGTCTTCCATTTGGGTCGATCAATCCAGAATAATTGGTAGAGTAGAGTAGTTGTATTACTTGGCGTGGCGTGAGCATCGTAGTCTTGGAATATTCTGCGAGCACTTGTGCGCTCAATGGGTTGCCGCCAAGAAGGCTCAGTACAGATTCGATCAGGGCGTCGGATGTTTGAAGCGCACGCAAGAGTTGATGAGACTCGCCCGTGCTCAATCCGCTCAAATGCAATGAGAGG
The DNA here is from genome assembly GCA_041919915.1 of Lysobacteraceae bacterium. Taxonomy (GTDB): domain Bacteria; phylum Pseudomonadota; class Gammaproteobacteria; order Xanthomonadales; family Xanthomonadaceae; genus Lysobacter_I. The sequence goes on along the minus strand of JAYRSY010000002.1, from coordinate 166,584 downwards.
TGTTTTTGCTCGAACGAGCCCTGCTCTCTTGAAAGGAAGATGATTCGCGCGGACGGCCGAATTTGAAGAAGGCCTACGATATCTTCATGACGCTGGCTTGGATCCATCCGCTGCATGTCGTCGAGAATGAGCAGGTGTTCCGGGTCGATGCTGGGTGCGCATACTGATACGGTGGTGGCGATGTGTTCGGACGGTATGGCATGTATGTGAAAAACGCCGCCGGGGAAAGCGTTGGAGTTCTTTTGCGCGAACATCAGCGCGAGTGCCGTCTTGCCGATGCCTGCATCGCCGGTTATCGAAATAAATCTTGCGTCTTTGTAGATCAATTCTCGCTCGATCAGGCTTAGCTCTTCAGCGCGCCCGATGAAATGTTCGCTGAATGAGATATCGGTCCAATCCATGGTCTGAATTTCACGGTTCCTGTGAATTTGAGTCACGGGCGGGTACGCCTGAAAATTGCCCGATCACCGGGCTTCTTTGTCAAGTAGGGCGGGCTCGTGGTCCGCCGCCCGTGCAATAAAACAACGAGAGTCTCGGCCAGTCCGAAACCATTTCGTCCGGCGTGGATGATATCGGTAATGCCGCGATGGTGGGCCAGGGCCCACCCTACGGAATTCATCCTTCCGTCTACGGCTCCACCCCCGTATACCTCGCTCTAGGCCGAATCAACTTCCCCTCCGCCTGCTGTTCCAGCGCATGCGCGAGCCACCCGGCGAGCCGCCCTGCCGCGAACATCACCAGCGCCGGCGTCGCCGGCAAGGCGTTGGCGTGGCAGATCGCGGCGAGCATGAAATCGATGTTCGGGTGCTGGCCGCTGACGTCTTCGGTCGCGGTGATGATGGCGTCGAGTGCGCGCATCGCGGGTGCGTCGGCGTGCTGCTCGCGCAGGCGCGTCAGCAGTTCGGCGGCGCGCGGGTCGCCGTGGGGATAGAGCGCGTGGCCGAAGCCGGGGAGGTCGTCGCCGCGCTGCAGTCGGGTTTCGATGAAATCGCGCGGCGATGCGGCGTCGCGCGCGTCGGCGATCAATGCGTAGGCGCGCGCGGTGGCGCCGCCATGGCGCGGGCCGGACAGCGCGGCGAGGCCCGCGCACACAGTCGCATGCAGATGCGCGCCGGTAGAGGCGACCACGCGCGCGGCGAAGGCGGAGACGTTGAGTTCGTGATCCGCGCACAGCACCAGCGCGGCGCGGACGAGATCGGCGAAACCGGCGTCGCCGGGTTTCCAGACGTCGCCCAGCAGCGCATGCGTCGGCGCGGCCGGCGGTGGGCGACCGACCAGCAGCGCGGCGTTCTGGCGGAGCAGGGTGGCGGCGATTTCGTGGCGTGCGCGCGCCGTGGAATTCAGCGCGCCGCGCGTGCCCAACGCGAGCAGCGGGATCGCGGCCATCGCGCGTTCCAGCGGCGGCAGTGACGTGTCGGCCGCGATGGCGGCGACATGCGCCGGCCAGTCGCCGCCCTGCAGCGCGGCGAACGGATCGTGCTCGCCGCAGTCCCAGAGCAGACGCGCGGCGTCCTCCAGCGTCGCGCCGTCGCGCACCGCGGCGATCGCGGAACGGCCGCGGTAATACGGGCCGTCGGGCCGGATCAGCGAGATCCGGGTTTCCAGCACCGGCAGGCCGCGGTCGAGGCTGTGCGCGGCGGCCGCTGCGGCGCTGCGGCCGACCTGCTTGCGTTGCGCCAGCCGCTCCACGTCGAGACGCGGATACAGCCGGGTTCGATGGTCGGGACCGGGGCGGGATTCGAGCAGGCCGCGGCTCACGTAGGCGTACAGGGTCGCCTGGCTGATGCCGAGCAGGCGGCAGGTTTCGCGGGCGGTCAGCAGGTCGGCCATGGCGACAGATTGATTGGTTCGATCAAGATTGATCAACCCTCGGGATGGTGCCAGATTTGCGGCCCCCGGGCGGGGCGTACGATGCCTAGCGCCGCTACCGTCCGGGCCCGTGGACGACCAGGAGTTCCGACCATGACCCAGCTTTCCGCCGGTGCGCGCTCTCCCGGAGCGATGTTCCGCGCCGCGCTCGCCGAAGAGTCGCCGTTGCAGGTGATCGGCGCGATCAACGCCAACCACGCGCTGCTGGCGAAACGCGCCGGCTATCGCGCGATCTATCTCTCGGGCGGTGGCGTCGCCGCCGGCTCGCTCGGCATGCCCGACCTCGGCATCAACACGCTCGAGGACGTGCTGATCGACACCCGCCGCATCACCGATGTCTGCGACCTGCCGCTGCTGGTCGACATCGATACCGGCTTCGGCCCCAGCGCCTTCAACATCGAGCGCACGATCAAGTCGCTGATCAAGGCTGGCGCCGCCGCCTGCCACATCGAGGACCAGGTCGGCGCCAAGCGTTGCGGCCATCGTCCCGGCAAGGAGATCGTGTCGCAGGGCGAGATGGTCGACCGCGTGAAGGCCGCGGCGGACGCGAAGACCGATCCCGACTTCTTCCTGATCGCGCGCACCGATGCGATCCAGGTCGACGGCGTCGATGCGGCGATCGAGCGCGCCATCGCCTGCGTCGAGGCCGGCGCCGACGGCATCTTCGCCGAGGCCGCCTACGACCTGCCGACCTATCGGCGCTTCGTCGATGCGGTGAAGGTACCGGTGCTGGCCAACATCACCGAATTCGGCAAGACCCCGCTGTTCAGTCGCGACGAACTGGCCTCGGCCGGCGTCGCCATCCAGTTGTTCCCGCTGTCCGCGTTCCGCGCCATGAACAAGGCCGCGGAGAACGTGTACGCGAGCATCCGCCGCGACGGCCACCAGCAGGCCGTCGTCGACACGATGCAGACCCGCGAGGAACTCTACGACCGCATCGGTTATCACGCGTTCGAACAGAAGCTCGACGCGCTGTTCGCCGCGAAGAAATGACGCAGAAGACACAAGACGATAAGGACAGGACCATGAGCGATTCCCAGCAAGTGCTTCCGAAAGCCAAGAAATCCGTCGCGCTGAGCGGCACCGCCGCGGGCAACACCGCGCTGTGCACGGTCGGCCGCAGCGGCAACGATCTGCATTACCGCGGCTACGACATCCACGATCTCGCGACCAAATCGACCTTCGAGGAAGTCGCGCATCTGCTGGTGCACGGCGCGCTGCCGACCGCCTCGCAGCTGAAGGCGTATCGCACCAAGCTCAAGCGTCTGCGCGGCCTGCCCGCGATCGTCCAGGAGGCGCTGGAGCTGGTGCCGGCCAACGCGCATCCGATGGACGTGATGCGCACCGGCTGCTCGGTGCTGGGCACGGTGCTGCCGGAACGCGAGGGCCATCCCGCCAGCGAAGCCCGCGACATCGCCGACCGCCTGATCGCCAGCTTCGGCTCGATGCTGCTGTACTGGTGGCATTTCACCCGCAACGGCCGCCGCATCGATCTCGAAACCGACGACGACACCGTCGCCGGCCACTTCCTGCATCTGCTGCACGGCGAACCGCCGAGCGAGCTGCACGCGGAAGCGTTGGACAAGTCGCTGATCCTTTACGCCGAACACGAGTTCAACGCGTCGACGTTCACCGCGCGCGTCATCGCCGGCACCGGCAGCGATCTGCATTCGTGCATCACCGGCGCCATCGGCGCGCTGCGCGGGCCGAAGCACGGCGGTGCGAACGAAGTCGCGATGGACATCATCAGCCGCTACGACAGCGCCGATGCCGCCGAAGCCGATATCCGCGCGCGCATGGAGCGCAAGGAGATCGTCATCGGCTTCGGTCATCCGGTCTACACCATCGGCGATCCGCGCAACCCGATCATCAAGGCGATCTCGAAGACGCTGTGCGAAAGCGGCGGCAACCGGATGCTGTTCGACGTCTCCGAGCGCATCGAGACGCTGATGATGGATACCAAGAAGATGTTCCCGAACCTCGACTGGTACAGCGCGTCGGCCTATCACATGATGGGCATCCCGACCCCGATGTTCACGCCGCTGTTCGTGATCGCCCGCACCACCGGCTGGAGCGCGCACGTGATCGAGCAGCGCGAGGACGGCAAGATCATCCGTCCCAGCGCGAACTACACCGGTCCCGAAGATCGCGCTTACGTGTCGATCGAACAGCGCTGATCGCCCACACCGGCGAGCGTTGACGAACGGGCGTCGCCGACCGGCCGACGCCCGTTTCGTTTCCAGCGGTGATTTTCGCGAACCGCATCACGCTACGACCAAGGTCTCATCCGCGCCGTCTTGCGGATCGGGCCGTCCGGTGTCACCGTGGAATCACCTGAAAAAGCGGGCAGCCCTCGGGGGACGGGCGACGATGATGAGCGGCGAGATCTACCTCAAGACAGGGGCAGGACGCTCGGAAATCGATACACGCGAACGGAAGCTTTCGCCGGCCCTGCGGCTGGTGTTGTTGCTGGTCGACGGGCGCCGCACCGGCCCGGAACTGATCCGGTTGGCCGCCGATCTGCATGCGCCGGCCGACGCCCTCGACAGTCTGGTGCGGTTGGGTCTGATCGAGACCGCAGGCAGTCTCGCCGGGACCGGCGCAGCGCCGCCCGCGGAGCCGCAGGCCGCCAAGGCCGAGCGCTTCCGGCTGTTGTATGGCCTGATGTCCGAATCCGTGAACCAGTATCTCGGGCTGCGCGGCTATTTCATGCAGTTGAAGATCGAGCGTTGCGCCGATGCCGATGCGCTCGCGACGCTGCTGCCGCAGTTGTCGGACGCGATCGCCAAGGCCAAGGGCGAGACGGTCCGCGGTCAATGGGCGCGCGGCGTCCGCCAGGCGCTGGGCGAAGACTGATCCATCGTCGAGCGCCGTCCGGAAACGCGCGGCGTGCGTCGAGTTGCGGCACGGTCGCGTAGTCTATGCGTGTGTTCCACGCGCCCTGCTCCGACGGATGGATACTTCCTGGCTGATTCCCGCCGAACAATGGGGCGAGCATGCGCTCGTCGCCCTGATCGCCGCCGCGGTCACCGCGCTGGTGGTCGTGATCCACTACGAAGGGCTGCACTGGCTGGCGCGGCGATTCTCCGGGCGGGCGCCGACCCGCAGTCGCGGTGCGATGCTGCGCATCATGTTCGCGCTGCTGGGTCTGCATATCGCAGAGATCTGGTGCTATGGCATCACCTACTGGCTGTTGCTGAAGGTCCCCGGGACCGGCTTCGTGCACGGCGAGCATGGCCTGGACAATCTGTTCGACGCGATCTACCTCTCGGCCACCACCTACAGCACGCTGGGCTTCGGCGATCTCGCCCCGGTGGGGGCGGTGCGGCTGGTCGCCGGCATGGAGGCGCTGACCGGGTTCCTGCTGGTCACCTGGTCGGCCTCGTTCACCTATCTGGAGATGTCCCGCTACTGGCGGCGCGAGACCTGAGCCCGCGGCGTGCGGTCTCGATGGCGATGAGAAGGATGATATGAAGGACGAGATCTACGTCAGCACCGACGTCGAGACCGACGGCCCGATTCCCGGGCCGCATTCGATGCTGAGCTTCGGCTCGGCGGCGTACACCGCCGACAAGCGTCTGCTGTCCACGTTCGCGGTCAATCTGGAGACGCTCGACGGCGCCGACCCGGATCCGCGCACCGCCGAATGGTGGGCGACCCAGCCCGAGGCCTGGGCCGCCTGCCGCCGCGATCCCGAGGCGCCCGCGACCGCGATGCCGCGCTATCGCGACTGGTTGCGCGGCCTGCCGGGCCGTCCGGTGTTCGTGGCGTATCCGGCGGGCTTCGACTTCATGTTCGTCCACTGGTACCTGATCCGTTTCGCCGGCGAAAGCCCGTTCAGCCATTCCGCGCTCGACATCAAGACCCTGGCGATGGCGATGCTCGGCACCGGCTACCGCGATGCGGTCAAGCGCAACATGCCCGCGCGCTGGTTCGACCCGATGCCGCACACCCATGTCGCGCTGGACGACGCGATCGAACAGGGGGCGTTGTTCTGCAACATGCTGCGCGAACTGCGCGGCAGCTGATCGGGGCGGCGGCTCTGTGCGGCGGCTCCGGGCGGGTCCGTCGCCGCGGGTCCGGATCGCACGGCGGCGGCCCGGACACGGGGGCAAGGCCGGTCAGGCCAGGCCTTCGTCCTTCAGCACCTTCTGCACCGCCGGATCGGCTTCGATCCGCGCCGCGTAGGCGGCGAGCCGGTCGAGGCCCGAGAGGTCGACGCCGGTGCCGCGCGCCCAGCGCCAGGTGACATACAGATAGGGATCAGCGACCGAACGCGTGCCGGCCAGCCACTCGCGGCCTTCCAGATGCGCGTCGGCGCGCTCGAACAGGCTGCGCACTTTGGCGCGCGCGGTGTCCTTCGTCCTGTCGATGATCGTGGCGTCTTCGAGATAAGCGGTGCTGCCGAAGATCGGATGGAAGGCCGGGTGCACGTCGGAATTCGCGAACGCCAGCCAACGGTTCACTTCCGCCCGGCCCTTTGCGCTGCCGTCGCCGGCGAGCCCGGCTTCCGGATGCAGGTCGGCCAGATAATTGAGGATCGCGGCGTTCTGGGTGAGCACCCAGCCGTCGTGTTCGAGCGCGGGCACCGCGCCGGCCGGATTGATGGCCAGGAACTCGGGCGTCCTGCGGTCTTCGCGGGAGACCTTGTGCGCTTCGTACGGCCGACCGATCCATTCCAGTACGATGTGGTCGGCCAGCGAGCAGGCGCCCGGCGAATAGAAGAGTTTCATGCGCGACTCCATTGGGGTGAGCGGCGAGGGTGGTGGTCGAGGGTGCGGGTCGCAATCGTACCGGGTGGAACGCATTGTCGCCGCCTGCGCTTGCCCGGCGCGCGGACAAAAAAAGAGCCGCCTCGCGGCGGCTTCAAGAATCGATTCCGGTCATCGAACCGGCAGCGGCTCAGCCGCGACCGGGTTTTTCCTTCTGGGGCTTCAACGACTGCACCTTGAGGAAGGTGTGGTCGCCGATGGTCGCCACCCGGTAGGCGTTGCGCCAGCTGGGCTGGGCGATCGACAGGGCGGCGAAGTGGCTGGCGCCGGGGACGATCTCCTTGCGCTCCCCGGGCGGCAAGGCCCAGTTGCGCTCCGCCTCGAGGGCGATGGTGACCGCCTGCGACCAGGCTTCGGCATTGCTCAGTTCGGTCCGCGGCGACACGATCGTCGGGGCGAACTGCTTGCGGGCGGTGACGACTTCACACATCGAGTCGCCCCACAGACCGCTGTCCTCTCGACGCAGGGCCACTTCGGCAACGGCCTGCTGGCCGCGGACGGGTTGGTCACGCGCTTCGAGGTAGAGGGTGGTGCTGAGGCATAACGAGTCGGCGGCCGAAGGCGGCAACACCGAGGCGATCCAGAGGATCCATGCGAGCTTCATGAGAACTCCTTGCTCCGTTGCTTCGGTCCGTGGATCGCGGGGCCGTACGGCGGGGGCCTGGCGCTGCGATCGTCGGGACGAGTTGGCGTACTGGGGAGGGCTGCGTGCTCTATGGCCGCTTGTAGCCCAAACGTGGACCGGGCAGGGGGATCACCGTTTCGGGGTGGGCCTTCGCCTGACGCGATCTCGCGCTGGTCCCGCATCCGGTGGCGGGAAAGCGGGCGCATGGTAGCCAGCGAAACATAACGCCGGCTGAATGCAAATTCGGAAATCCCTGATTCGACTGGAGTTTTTGTTCAAAAGGTCTTGTAAGCCACTGTCCCCGCAGGGGGATCACGGGGGCATGAGACGTGCCAGCGGTGTTGCGGTGCGGCAAAGCCGGTCGTCGACCGGGAGCGGAATGCGCGGTGCCGGGCCCGGTTGACGGGTCCGGAATGGGCCTTTCCCCGATCTGGCGCGTCAGAGCGCCGCAGCCAGCCGGCTGCCCTGGGCGATCGCGCGCTTGGCGTCCAGCTCCGCGGCCACATCGGCGCCGCCGATGAGATGGGCGCGGGTGCCGGCAGACTGCAGCGCGTCGAACAACTCCCGGCGCGGTTCCTGACCGGCGCAGATCACCACATGATCCACCGGCAGGGTCTGGGTCTGTTCCCCGACCCGGATCCGGAACCCCTCGTCGTCCATGCCGAGATACGCGACGCCGCCCAGCATCGTCACCTGCTTGGCCTTCAGCGTGGCGCGATGGATCCAGCCGGTGGTCTTGCCCAGGCGGGCGCCGGGTTTGCCCGGACTGCGCTGCAACAGCCAGACCTCGCGGTTCGGCGGCTCCTGTTGCGGCCGGCGCAGACCGCCGGGCCCGGAGAAGGTCGGGTCCACGCCCCATTCGCGCATCCAGAGCGCCAGATCGACGCCGGGGGGCTGCATGGCGCCGCGATGCATCGGATCGTCGTCGAAACGGGTGTCATCGAGGATGGGCTGATGCACCAGGAATTCGGCCACGTCGAAACCGATGCCGCCGGCCCCGATGATCGCCACCCGCGCCCCGATCCGCACCCGGCCGCTCAATACATCCAGATAGCTGACGACCCGGGGATGATCGGCGCCGGGGAAATCCACCTTCCGCGGCACGATGCCGGCGGCCACCACGACGTCGTCGAAGCCCTGGAGCGTCGCTGCGTCTGCATGCGTGCCGAGGCGCAGTTCGACGCCGGTGTCCTCCAGTCGATGGCGGAAATAGCGGAGGGTTTCGTGGAACTCCTCCTTGCCCGGAATCCGCTTCGCGTAGTTGAACTGGCCGCCGATCTCGTCGGCGGCGTCGAACAGGGTCACCCGATGCCCGCGCTCGGCGGCGACGGTGGCGCAGGCGAGACCGGCGGGACCGGCGCCGACCACGGCGATGCGTTTCGGTACGGCCGACTTCGTGTAGACCAGTTCGGTCTCGGCGCAGGCGCGCGGGTTCACCAGACAGCTGGCGCGCTTGCTCTCGAACACGTGGTCGAGGCAGGCCTGATTGCAGGCGATGCAGGTGTTGATCCGGTCGGCGCGACCGGCGCGGGCCTTGTTCGCCCATTCCGGATCGGCCAGCAGTGGACGCGCCATCGAAATCAGGTCGGCACCGCCGCCGGCGAGGATGCCCTCGGCCACGTCGGGCATGTTGATGCGGTTGGTCGCGACCAGCGGCAGCTTCACTTCCGGACGCAGTTTCGCGGTCACGCCCGCGAACGCCGCGCGCGGCACTGACGTGGCGATGGTCGGCACCCGCGCCTCGTGCCAGCCGATGCCGGTGTTGAGAATGGTCGCGCCGGCGGCCTCGATCGCTTTCGCCTGGGCGACGATCTCGTCCCAGGCCGAGCCCTCCGGCACCAGTTCGAGCATCGACAACCGGTAGACGATGATGAAATCGCGGCCGCAGGCTTCGCGGATCCGGCGCACGATCTCGGTCGCGAATCGCATCCGCTTCTGCAGGTCGCCGCCCCAGGCATCGCCGCGGCGGTTGGTCCGGGCGCTCAGGAACTGGTTGATCAGATAGCCCTCGGAGCCCATCACCTCGACGCCGTCGTAGCCGCCATCGCGCGCGAGTTTCGCGGCGTGCGCATAGGCCGAGATCGTGCGGTCGACGCCGAAACCGGTCAGCGCGCGGGGCGTGAACGGATTGATCGGCGCCTTGATCCGCGACGGCGCCACCGACAGCGGGTGGTAGGCGTACCGGCCGGCATGCAGCAACTGCAGGCAGATCTTCGCCCCGTGCGCATGCACCGCCGCGGTCACCTGGCGATGCTTGCGCGCCTCCCAGGGCCAGCTGAGCTTGCCGGAGAAGGGTTTCAGCCAGCCCATCATGTTCGGCGAGAAGCCGCCGGTGACGATCAGCCCGGCACCGCCGGCGGCACGTTCGGCGAAATACGCGGCGAGTTTCGGGAAATCGCTGGCGCGATCCTCCAGGCCGGTATGCATCGACCCCATCAGCACGCGGTTGCGCAGAGACGTGAAACCGAGATCCAGCGGCGAAAAGAGATGCGGATAGGGCGAGTCGGAGGTGTGCATCGGCGCGACGCGCGGACGGAAGAGACCACGCACCATGCCGGGAAAGCCGGCGGCGCTCAAGGGGTGATTCCGGCCCCGGACGGAGGACGTGGGAGGCCGGAGGCGTTCCGCATGCCGGGGGCGGCGTTTCGCACGACCGGAAACCGTTCAGGTTCGTGGGCGAATGATGACGGCGGGGCGGGACCAATATCCGGATCTGGAGTTCCCTGACCATCTGAACCGTGCTTGGATTCCCCAAACTGTTATGCTAGTGTTAACAAAGGCCAAGATGCGGCCGGATGATAATGAACGCGATGGCGTGTCCCCTCGTCGGACAGCCCTCCGTATTCGCAATCGACACCACCGAGTCCTAATCAATTTCCTCCAAGGAGCATTGAGTCAATGAACAAGAAACTCCTCTGTGCCGCGCTGCTGAGCGGACTGGCCGTGGCCCCGATCGTCTCCGCGCAGGACTTCGATGACCGTTGGTACCTGACCACCTCGGCCGGTTTCAACAAGCAGGACGGCGCCCGCGGTACCCGCAACGCTCCGTTCGGCACCATCGGCTTCGGCAAGTTCATCGCCGACAACTGGTCGCTCGATGGCGAGTTCAACTACCAGAACCCGCACTTCAACAACCCCGACGCGATTCGCGTTCCGTTCCAGCGCGCCGGCGACCTGAACTGGAGCCAGTACGGTATCTCCGTCGATCTGCGCCGCCACTTCATCGCCGAAGGCCGCAACTGGAACCCCTACCTGCTGGCCGGTCTCGGTTACCAGCGTTCGGAAGAAGAATTCGACGCCTTCCCGAACCCCAATTCGCCGGGACAGCGTGAAGACGGCAACCTGGCCGCCAAGGTCGGTGCCGGTCTGCAGGGCGACATGGGCCGTTTCGGCGTCCGCGCCGAAGTCGCCTACCGCGCCGATTTCGACGACACCAGCGTGAACGCGTCGGAAGACAGCTGGTTCGGCGATGTGCTGGCTTCGGTCGGCTTCGTCGTGCCGCTGGGTCCGGAGCCGTCCGAGCCGGTCGCCGAAGCCCCGCCGCCGCCGCCGGTCGCCCCGAACTGCGCCGACAAGGACAGCGACGGTGATGGCGTGAACGACTGCAACGACCGCTGCCCGAACTCGCAGCCGGGCGAAGCCATCGGTCCCGACGGCTGCAAGGTGCAGATCTCGATCGACCTGAAGGGCGTGAACTTCGACTTCGACAAGGCCACCCTGCGTCCGGACGCCGTCGCGATCCTGAACGAGGCCGTCGAAATCCTGAAGCGTTACCCCGACCTCCGCGTCGAAGTCGCCGGTCACACCGACCTCTGCGGCAACGACGGCTACAACCAGTCGCTCTCGCAGCGTCGTTCGGACACCGTGTACAAGTACCTGACCGACAATGGTATCGACGCTGGTCGTCTGGCCGGCCCGAACGGCTACGGCGAGAGCCGTCCGCTCGTTTCGACCGCGCAGACCCTGCCGGAATGCAAGAACGAGACCAACCGTCGCACCGAGCTCAACGTCCAGTAATCGCGGACGCGCTCGTCGCACTCCCCGAAGCCCGGCCTCGCGCCGGGCTTCGGCGTTTCCGGGGCTCCGCTTTTCGAGCCGTGCCCACGGTCGCGCGCTTTCCGGCCGTCGTTTCCGGTCCATGGTCACGATCCGTGCGTCCCGACGTGCGGCCCGGTTGTCCGTCGCGGCAGGGGAGGCCTACACTCGTCGTTCCACCCTGCGGCCACCTGCGGAGACCGTCCATGCGCCGACCCACGCCGTCCATGCCGTCTTTCGCGCCGCGGTCGCGACTTGTCCGCAGTCTGCTCGTCCTGTCGCCTTTCTTGTTCGCCGTCGCGGCGCAGGCGTCGGTCGATTGCAGCACGCTCAAGCCGCAGACGCCTGCCGGCATGGGGGCATTGCAGTCCGCGCCGATCGCCGAAGAGCTGACCGCGCCGAGCGCCCAGATCGGCGCCGGTGTCGGTTTCGCGCAGTTGTTTCCCGAAGGCACCACGGTCGAACTGGTGCTGGCGCGGGTGAAGCACAACGAATGCCGCGCGACCGCCGCGGCCAGCCAGCCGTTGAGCGGCGCCGCCGGCGCCTATCAGCCGGCGCCGGGTGATGCTCAGGCCTGGCGCTTCAACATGACCCAGAACGGCAAACGCATGACGGCCGACGAGTTCGACGCCTGGATGAAGGCGCGCGGCGTGCGTGTGGTGCAGGGACCGAAACCGGCCGAGCCGCCTCCGCCGCCCCCGCCGGCTCCCGCCCCGGAACCGCCGAAGAAGAAGCGGCGCTGATCGGCCGGGCTCGTTGCGGGATCGCCATGGCCGTGCGGAGGGGAGGGGGCATCGTGTTGTATCTGTTCTTCGGCGTGTTCCTGGCCGTGGGCCTGGGCATCCTCGGCACCGGTGTGCGTGCGTGGATCAAGTCGAACGCGGTCGGCACCTGGCCTTCGACCTGGGGCACGCTGACCGAACGTGAGCTGGTCGAGAGCAGCGATTCCGACGGCACCACCTATCACGTGAAGGTGCGCTACCACTATCGTGTGGCCGGCGTGGAATACGACTCCGATCGCATCGCCTTCGGCTACAGCGGCAGCAGTGGCTACGCTTCGCATCACGCGTTGCACGAAAAGCTGGCCAGCGGCGAATCGGTGCAGGTGCGCTACAACCCTCAGGCGCCGGCGGAAGCGGCGCTCGCGCATGGGTTCAACCGCTCGACCCTCTTCCTGCTGATCTTCGGGGGCGTGTGGACCGTGTTCACGATCGGCCTGTTCTCGCTGTTCTTCCTGTCCGAACGTCCCGACACCGCCCTGCTGGAGCGCGTGATCGTCCGATGAACGATCGGGGACGTCGTCGTCCACCGTCCGGCGCGCCGACGCGGACGGAGAAGCGCTACGGTCTGGCGCGGGTACTGTCCAAGCGTGGTGTCTGTTCGCGCACGCAGGCGGCGGAGTGGGTGCGCGACGGCCGGGTGCGCGTGGGCGGACGCGTGGTGCGCGATCCCGAATTCCCGACCGCGCCCGATCGCGACGACATCGTCGTCGATGGCGGGCGTCCGGCGTCCGTGGCGCCGCTGTATCTGATGCTCAACAAGCCGCGCGGACTGGTGACGACCGCGCGCGACGAGCACGGCCGCGACACGGTGTATCGATGTTTCGAGGGCGCGCGGATCGAGGGCGTGTCGTTGCCCTGGCTGGCGCCGGTCGGGCGTCTGGACAAGGCCAGCGAAGGATTGCTGCTGTTCACCAATGATCCTGCCTGGGCCGCGCGGATCACGGATCCGGCGACCGGTCCGCGCAAGACCTACCACGTGCAGATTGATCGTCTGCCGGATGCGCATCTGCTCGATGCGCTGCGGACGGGGATCGACGATGCCGGCGAGCGGTTGGCCGCGGTGTCGGCGACCCTGCTGCGCGCGGGCGAGCGCAACGCATGGCTGGAGATTGTGCTCGACGAGGGACGCAACCGCCAGATCCGACGTCTGTTGTCGGCGTTCGACATCGCGACGTTGCGTCTGGTCCGGGTCGCGATCGGTGGGCTCGCGCTGGGCGACCTGCCCAAGGGGCAGTGGCGTGCGCTCGATGCCGCGGATCTCCGATGCTTGGACATGGTGTGAGGTTGTGACGGACTTCGCATCGATTCGGTGCTAATGCCCGGAACTGTGCGCGAAGCCCGTCTGAATTCAGCCCGCTCGTCTGTGGGCTGTCTACACTGCGCCGCGGGGGGAGCCGGTGGTTCCCGTGGAGTCCCGAACGATGCGCATCATCCTGCCGACGGCCCTGGCCGTCCTGTTCCTGTCCCTGCTGCCGGGTTGCGCGAGCCGCGCGCCGTTGACCGGTGGATCGTCCCCGCCGCCCCCGGTCGCCGTCGCCAAGAGCAATCGTTTCGAGATGACCCAGAACGGCCAGCGGATGAGCGCCGACGATTTCGATCGCTGGATGAAGGCGCGTGGTATCCGCATCGCCAAGGGCGCGCCGGCGGCGCGCCGGCCGAAGAACAGCGCGCGCGCCGAAGCGCCGGCGAAGGCTGCGCCGAAGACACCGTCCCGGCGGCGTTGATCGTCCGTCGCGGTGCATGACCGCCTCCGGGCGTCGGAGGCGGGAGTCGTGGCCGCTCCGGCGGCCTCATCCACATCATCAAGGAGGAAGTGATGCACAAGCGCGAGAGATCCCATCCGTTCCGGGTCGTCCAGCACTGGATGCTCGGCATTGTCCTGGCGCTCACGTCGATGACCGCCGCGGCCGATCCGCAACTCGCCTCGGCCGAGTTGCAGCGGGTTCGCGCCCAGTACACGACGATGGACGTCGACTACCGGTTCGGCAAGGCCTATGCGTCCATCGGGAACGCCAATGCCGCGCGATCCCAGTTCATGCGTGCGAGAACGGATGCCGTGCTGTTCGGTCTGTATGCGACTCGATTGCAGCAGCAGAATCAGGACAGCCTGCAGCGCGGTCTTTACGACGATCGCGCCGCGCTCGAACGCGCGATCGCCTGCAACAACATCCTGCGGGTGCAGGGAAGCATCCTCGATGTGCAGATGGCGGTGCTCGTACAGCAGCCGCTGTCGCAGGCCCAGATCGCATCGGTCGACGCCCAGATGGTCATGACGAACATCCGGCTTCAGCAGTGCATCCAGGAGCAGTTGGCTGCCGGTAGTTGATCGTCGGAACCGGCCGTGTCCGCGGGCGATCCGTTCGCTCGCGGACACGCGATGCGGTCGGAGCCGATCGGTTCGGGAAGACGGCGCGCGGGCGGCCGGTTCACGCGGTCGCTCCGGACGCGTCTTTCAATCGGATTCCGGTGCGCACCAGCGGGCCAGCCGGCTTGCCAGCAACTGCGTGACCACTTCCACGGCGCGGGCATCGCCTGGTCCGCGGGCGTCGTGGCTCATGCCCTTGCCGTGATTGCAGCCCGCGCAGGCGATGGCCAGATTGCGCGGGTCGTTGGCGTCGTCGCCCACCCGCGCGACGAGCACGGCCGCCGCGCGTTTCCCGAACCATGCCTGCGGCACGACGTGCTCCAGCGTCGCGCTGCCCAGCGCTTCGCCGTCGGCGCGCACGTGCAGGCGACGACGGCAGTGCAGGCACCGGGTTTCCCAGTTCGCCTCGTCGTCCCGCGTCGCTTCGCGGTCGGTCGACAGTGCGAGCAGGAACAGGCGGCGCAGGGCGGGGCGCACGTCAGGACTTCAGCACGCCCAGTTCGTGACCGATGCGGGTGAAGGCGTCGATCGCACGGTCGAGGTGTTCGCGGCTGTGCGCGGCGCTCATCTGGGTGCGGATGCGCGCCTTGCCCTGCTGCACCACCGGGAAGAAGAAGCCGATGGCGTAGATGCCTTCTTCGAGCAGCCGCTCCGCGAAGCGCTGCGCCAGCGGCGCGTCGTACAGCATCACCGGGCAGATCGGATGGACGCCCGGTCGGATGTCGAAGCCGGCGGCGGTCATGCGTTCGCGGAAATGACGGGTGTTGTCGGCGAGGCGTTCGCGCAGATCGCCGGCGGTCGACAGCATCTCGAAGGCGCGGATGCCCGCGGCGACCACGTGCGGCGGCAGTGAGTTCGAGAAAAGGTACGGCCGCGAGCGCTGGCGCAGCATTTCGATCACTTCGCGCTTCGCCGTGGTGAAGCCGCCGAGCGCGCCGCCCATCGCCTTGCCGAGGGTGCCGGTGAAGATGTCGATGCGGTCCATCACGCCCTTGACCTCGGCCGAACCGCGACCGGTGGCGCCGAGGAAGCCGGTCGCATGGCATTCGTCGATGTGCACCAGCGCGCCGTACTTCGCGGCCAGCGCGGTGATCTCGTCCAGCGGCGCGATGAAGCCGTCCATCGAGAACACGCCGTCGGTGGTGATCAGGATCGTGCGCGCGCCGTCGGCCTTCGCCTGCTGCAACTGCTTCTCGAGATCGGCCATGTCGCAGTTGGCGTAACGGTAGCGCTTCGCCTTGCACAGGCGCACGCCGTCGATGATCGAGGCATGGTTGAGCGCGTCGCTGATGACCGCGTCGTTCTCGTCGAGCAGCGGCTCGAACAGCCCGCCGTTGGCGTCGAAGCAGGCGGCGTAGAGGATGGTGTCCTCGGTGCCGAAGAAGTCGGCGATGGTTTTTTCCAGTCGCTTGTGCAGATCCTGGGTGCCGCAGATGAAGCGCACCGAGGCCATGCCGAAGCCGTGGGTGTCCAGCGCGTCCTTGGCGGCGGCGATGATGTCCGGATGATCGGCCAGACCGAGATAGTTGTTGGCGCAGAAATTCAGCACCCTGCGACCGTCGGCGAGTTCGATCTCGGCCGACTGCGGGCTGGTGATGATGCGTTCGGATTTGAACAGGCCCTGGGCGCGGATGGCGTCGAGTTCTTCGGCGTAGCGGCGGGTGAGGCTGGCGTCGTTGGACATGGCGTGGCGCGCGGCGTGGCGCAGGACGGAGACGGACGCCTAGTGTACGCGGAGCACGCGGCGCCGGCCCGCGCCCGCGGGCCAGAGGGCGCGGCTCAGGCGATCGCGGCGCCGGCCGTGCCGCGTGCCGCGATCAGCTCGCGCACCAGTTGGACCAGCGCGTCCTCGGAGAACGGTTTGCCGAGCATCCGGGTGACGCCGGCCTGTTCGGCCATGGCCTGATGCTTGTCGGTGGCGCGCGAGGTGATCATCACCACCGGCAGATCGCGGGTCTCGGCGTGATTGCGCAGATTGCGGGCAACTTCCAGCCCGTTCATGCGCGGCATTTCGAGATCGACCAGCAGGGCGTGGGTCGGCCGGGCCTGGATTTCGGCGAGGGCCTCGAAGCCGTCGCGCGCGGTCGCGACTTCGTAACCTGCGTCCTGCATCAGCTGCTCCAGCGCGCGGCGCACGCTGAGCGAGTCGTCGGCGACGACGACGCGGGTCGTGGTCGCGGTCGCAGGCGCCAGCGCGGTGGCGTCGAAGCGACGTTCCGATGCCGATTGCAACAGCACGTCCAGGTCGATCACCGGCGCGAGACCGCCATCGCCGAGCTGGGTGATGCCGCGGACCGCCGGAATCGGCGGGAGGAACGCGCCGAGCGGCTTGACCACCACGCTGCGGACTTCGTCGATCGCGCGCACCAGCACCACGTTGGACCGGCCGAGGGCGTCGCGGACCAGCAGGCCGAGGCCCCGGCCGTCGAGCCACATCGCCGGATCGGCGACGTCGCCGTAGAACGCCTCGATCGGCCATGCGGGCATGTCCTCGCCGTCGACGAAGACGCGCAGGCGTCCATCCTCGATGCGGCATTCGCCGGCGGCGAAGCTGATCACGCGCTCGATCGACGCCGCGACCACCGCGCTGACCTGATGCTGCCCGCGCGCGATCACGACGTTCGCCAGGGTCCGGGTCACCGGCAGGCGCAATTGCACGCGGGTGCCGCGGCCCGCTTCGCTGGACAGCGCGAGCGTGCCGCGCAGCGCGGCGACGCGTTGGTTGACCACGTCCATGCCGATGCCGCGTCCCGACACGTCCGATGCGGTATCCCGGGTCGAGAAGCCCGGGAGCAGGATGAGACGTTCCAGTTGACGCTCGTCGACGGACTGTCCGGCGTCGAGCAGTCCGGCTTCGATCGCGCGACGTCGGATCGCGGCGCGATCGAGGCCGCGGCCGTCGTCTTGCAGTTCGATCAGGGCGGCGTCGCCTTGCAGGCCGACCCGCACGATGATGCGCCCGCTTTCGGGTTTGCCCGCGGCGATGCGCTCCGTGGGCGGTTCGATGCCGTGGTCGATCGCGTTGCGCAGCAGATGCGCCAGCGGCTCGACGATCCGTTCCAGCAGCTCGGCGTCGATCGGGATCTCTTCGCCGATGATCTCCAGTTGGACCGGCTTGAACACGACTTTCGCGGTCTGGCGCACGATGCGCTGCAGGCGCTGCGCGATCTGGCCGAACGGCACGGTCCGGGTGCGCAGGATCGTGCGTTGCAGATCGCGGTTCAGCTGCTCCTGTTCGCTGCGCAGATCCGACAGCGCGTTCATGATGCGATCGATGCGGCGCATGAATTCGCCGCTGTCCGCATGCGCTTCGAGCAACTGCCGCGAAATCACGTGCAATTCGTTGTACTGGTCGATCTCGAGCGGGTCGAGATCGGCGCCGGCCTTCTGTGCGGTGGATTGCAGCGCCGCGCCGCGCAGCGCCACCAGATCGTCGAGTCGCGCCATCAATTCGTGGGTGCTGCGCACGCCCCGGCGCTGCTCTCGGTGGATCGCGCCGAGACTGTCCAACTGCTGGTCGATCTGGCGTGCGGAGACCATGCTTTCGCCGGAAAGACGCTGCAGTTCGTCGAGCAGCGCGCTCGGGACGTTGAGACTCTGGATGCCGCCCGCGGCCATGCCCGTCGCGACGGGCGCGGTGTCGGGCGGAGCGGCCCCGGGTGGCGCACGCATCGCATCCGATGGCGTTGCGCCGCGTTCCGCCTGCGCTGCGTCCGTCGTTTCGTCGCGTGCGACGGCCAGTGTCGTGCCCGCGCCGTCGGCGAGCGCGTTCGCGACGTCGAGCGCGTGTTGATAGAGGTCGAGCAGGTTGTCCGGCGCGGGGCCGCGGCCGAGCAGGTGATCGGTGATCTCCTCGACGCAATCGCTGGCGCCGGTCAGCAGATCGGCGCAGGCATCGTCGAGTCGTTCCGGATGCTTCGCCAGCGCGATCAGGATGTCTTCGAGCGCATGGGTCAGGTTGGCCAGACCGCGGACGCCCACGGTGTTCGCGTCGCCCTTGAGCGTATGCGCGACGCGGCGGGCTTCGTCGATGGGCTCGGGCGAGCGCGTTTCGGCCAGCGCACGCACCGAGGCGCCGAGACGCTCGGCGTTGCCCGGCAGTTCGCGGAGCATGCCGTCGAGCACGCTCGGCAGCACGTCGTCGGCGGGCGTCAGGCCGATATCGTCGACGTCGGCGATGGTCTTGCGCTGGGCGATCAGCGCGGGGTCGAAGCCGATGACGACCCGCGCGAGTTCGTCGCCCAGGGCCGTGACCCAGTCATCGCCGAGGCCGGGCAGCGCCTGCCCGATGATGGCCATGGGGTCCGCGGCTTCGCGGCCCGGATGCGTGAACGCGTCGAGCAGCGACGCGGACCACAACGTCATCATGTCGGGCGTGACGGTGGGATCGCGGCGTTCCAGACCTTCGCGGATCGCGCCCATGCCGCGGGCCAGGACCGGCATGCCGATCAGCTCCATGACGTTCTCGATCAACTGGCACTGATAGCCGAGTTCGTCGGTGATCGCGTTCGCAGCGCTCGCATCGGCGGGATCGGCGTCGCCGGCTTCGGACCAGGATCGGGTCAACGGCAGCAGTTGATCGACGATGGCCATGCGGGTCAGGTCGAGTTCTTCCTGGCCGATCCAGATCGGTGCCGGATCCGCGGTTTCCGCGCCGGTTCCGATCGCGGACACGGTCGCGACATCCGCATCGGCGACGGGCGCGATCGTGCTGTCCGCCAGCGATGTCACGGCGGCGGTATCGAACACGGCGGAATAGGTCGGTGCGACGACGGTCGGGGCCTGTTCGCGCGAAGCGGTGTCGGGCGATGCGCTCGCGAACGCGGATGTTTCGGTCGAGGTCGCGACGGACGCGGGCGTGCGTTCGAATGCGGACTCCACGACGATCGCCGCCGGTTCCGCGATCACGGCCGTCGCTGCGTCTCGCGCGGCGGTCATCGCTTCTGCGGCGTGATCGAGCCGGCGCACGATCACATGGGCGAAGCTGGGCGACAGCCGCGGCAGCCAGCGGATGTCTTCCGGCATGCGTGCGAGCATGCGCCGGCCGTCGCGGTCGAGGCGGCCGGCGAGATGTTCCTGCAGGCCGGCGAACCACAGATTCATGCGGGTCAGGTCGTCCTGGGTGGGAACGGCGCCACGACGACTCAGGTCCTGCAGGGCGGTCTGCCAGCTGCGCAGCAGTTCGGCCACGCCCGGCAGCGAAGCGCTCGCCGCGCCGGATTGCAGCGACTCGACCCTCTGGCCGATCAGCGTCGGGTCCGTCGCTTCGGGCAGGGCATTGGCCAACTGCAGCAGCGACACGAAGGTGTCGAGCTGCGTGAGGTATTCCGGCGGCGGGAGCGCTGCGCTGTCGGATGTCGCCATGGCGTTGGGCCTCGCTGGATCGCGTGCGTGCGGTGGGAGCGGAACGGGGCCGGGTTCAGCCCGGCAGCCGGAATTCCGACACCGTGCGCACCAGCGCCGACGCCGACTCGTTGAGGTGCTCGGTGTCGCCGCGCTGCTGTTCGATTTCCTCCAGGGTGCGCTGCGAGGCGCTGATCAGTTCGTAGGCGCGGGCGAGCAGGCGTTGCGAGGCTTCGCCCTGGGCCTGGGTCGCCTGCGAGATCGTGCGCACCGAGTTCACCAGCGCTTCGGTCGCCGCGCGGGTGTCGTTCATCTGCGCGCCGGCCTTGTCGGCGAGGCGGGTGATGTCGACGACCTGCGAGATCGTGCCGTTCATCGCCTGCAGGGTTTCCGAAGTGTCCGACTGGATCGCGCTCACCAGTCCGGCGATCTGCTGGGTCGCTTCGCGGGCGTTCTCTGCGAGGCGCTTCACTTCGTCCGCGACCACCGCGAAACCGCGGCCGGCCTCGCCGGCGGCGACCGCCTGCATCGACGCGTTCAACGCCAGCACCGAGGTGCGTTCCGCGATCTGGCCGATGATGGTCACCGCCGAAGAGATTTCCTGCGAGCGTTCGGCCAGCCGCTTCACGCGTTTTTCGGTCTCGCGGATCTGGTCGCGCGAGGCGGTGATGCCTTCGACCGTCGCGCGCACGACCGTGAGCGCTTCGCCGGTGGTGCTCAGCGCGCGCTCCGCCTCGCGTCCCGCGCCCTGCGCCTGCTCGCCGATCTGGCGCAGCGCGTTCGCGGTGGTGCTCAGTTCCGCCGAAGCCGCGTTCGCCTGGTTGCTGGCTTCGTCGGCGAGCCGGAGCACGGCGTCGGCGCGCTCCTTGACGCGGCTCGAACTGTCCGAGACCTGCACCGAAATGCTGTTCACCTGCTTCAGCGCCCGGGCGGTGGAACCGGTCAGCATGTTGATCGCGTCCGACACCGCGCCGGTCACGTCCTCGGAGACCGGCACCTTGACGTTCAGATCGCGCTGGGCCAACTGCGCGACCGAGGTCATGATCTCGATCACCGAGTTGTTGAGCTGTTCGTTCTCGTGTTGCGCGCGCGCGAGCTCGGCCACCTTTTCGTCGAGCAGTCCGTCGAACGCGCTGGCCAGCTGGCCGATTTCGTCCTTCGTCTGCAGTCCGGTGCGGGCTTCGAGATCGCCGGCGGCGACCTTCTGCACGGTGTCCTGCACCTGACCCAGCGGGATGTTGATCGAACGCGCGAGACGCAGGCCGGCGAACAGCGCGATCAGGCCCACCAGCAGCAGCGTGCCGAGGCCGGCGATCAGGATGCCGCGCTGCAGTTCGGCGACCGGAGCGTTGGATTCCGCCTCATCGATTTCGGACAGGATCACCCAGCGCAGGCCGAGCACGTCGATCGGGGCGTAGGACCCCAGCACATCGATGCCGCGATAATCGGGATAGACCGCGGTGCCGGTCTGTCCGGCCAGCGCGTTGCGTACGCCGGAGGTGTCGATGGTCATCAGGCCGATGTTGGAGTCGCGCGAGTCCATCGCCGCCAGCCTGGCCTGCGGCAGCTTCAGTCCCCGCATCATCTGCACGAAGCCGGTGCTGTTCTCCTGCATGAAGCGCGAGATCGAACGCGGCATCTTGTCCGGGCCGACCAGATAGGTTTCGCCGGACGCGCCCAGACCGACGCTCTTCCACTTGCCTTCGAAGGTCATGATCTGGTTCACGCGGTCGATCGGCAGCTGCACGATGAACACGCCGATGGTCTTGCCGTCCTCGACGATGGGCGTGCTCACGAACGAGGCCTGATCGTCGTACGAAGGACGGTAGGGCGCGTAGTCGGTGATCGCGACGTCGTCCGCGCTTTTCGCCGCCATCGCCTTGGCGAAGGCCTGACCGAGGCCGCTCTGCGCCCAGGGACCGTCGCGCAGACTGGTGGCGAAGTCGAGTTCCTTGAAGTAGGTGTACACCACGTAGCCGGTCTGGGCGTCGACGAGGAAGAAGTCGTACAGGCCGTAGTCCTGCACTGCGCGGCGTGCGTAGCCGTGGATCCGGCCGTGCGTTTCGCTGTACGCGGAGCCGTCGGCGGCCTTGTCGAGTTCGTTCTTCTTGCCCAGCGGGTTGGGGTTGGCGGCGATGTAGGCGTACTGCGCCGCGAGCGTCTGCGGCGGCAGTGTCGCGACCAGCTCGGCGATGTCGGCGCGCTGGTCCGGATTGCGGATCGAGTACTGACGGCTGAAGTCGTTGCGGTAGTAATCGGTCAGGGCCGCCTTCGCGCGTTCGAGATCGGTTCCGGCGATCATCTCCGGCTGGGTCGCCGTGCCTTCCCGCAGCGCCTGCCGCACTTCCGCGGTGTTGGCGACGGTGCGCATCAGATCCGCGACGTTGCCGAAGTAGGCGTGGATTTCCTCCTGCTTGCCGGCACGGATCGAGGCCATCTGATCGTTGGCGCGCTGCGCCAGTGCCGTCGCCGACTGGCGGCTGGCGTAGTAGCCGAGTGCGCCGGCGAGCAGCAACAGCGGAATCAGCGCCAGCGCGGTGGTACCGATCAGGAGTCGGCCGCGGATGCTGCCGAAGAACGAGGACGAGCTGGCCATGCGTGTTTCCCCGAAAAACTGAAGACTGGATGCGATGAGGGCGCGCGCGACCGGCTCAGCCGGATGCGTCGCCGGAAATCTGTTGTGCCGTGGAGGTCAACCAACGGTGGAAATCGAACTCGCGCGCGCTCCCCGGCGCGCAGGCGTAACGTCGACCGAGAAAGCTCGACAGCGCCCCGGTGTCGTCGGTCGCGTCGATTTCGTCGCCCGGTCTGATCAGCGTCGGTGCGGTGTCGCACAGCACGGCGCAGGCGAGCGCGCCCGAACCGATCGCGACGATCTGCGGACGCGCGTCCGCGTCGGCGGGCAGGCCGGCCCAGCCGGCGAGGTCGAAGACCGGCAACAGATTGCCGCGCTGGCTGACCATGCCCCGGAACCACGCGCGCGTGTTGGGCACGCGCACGGGCGATGCGTCGATGAGGACCTGCAGCGGCACGCCTTCCGGCGCGAGCAGCCACGGCAGCTCGCGATGCGGACGGAACGCGATCCGCAGCGGCGCGCTGCCGCCTTCGATGCCGTGCGTGTCGCCCGTGGACATGCTCAGCCGAAGGCCTTGAGCGTGTCGAGGATCTGATCGGCCGAATAGGGTTTGCCGATCAGCGCCTTGCCGCCCTGCATCTTGGCCCAGATCTGATCGGCCTTCTGGTTCTTGCTGGAAACGAAGACCACCGGAATCGCCTTGGTGTCGGAATTCGCCTGCAATTGGCGGCAGGCTTCATAACCGTCCATGTCCGGCATGATGATGTCGAGGAAGATCAGCGCCGGCTTTTCGGCGGCCGCTTTCTGCACCGCTTCGGCGCCGTTCGAGGCGGTGACCGAGTGCCAGCCGGCGTCGGTGAGAATACTGCGGAGATTGGCCAGTTCGGCGGCGGAATCGTCGCAGATGAGGACTTTCGGCATTCGTGTGGCTCCAGGTCGTTGGTCGGCGCCAGCATGCGGGCTTGCGCGGTCGAGGGCGGGTTGCGGGGTCAGGCGCGGTAGCCGCGCGCGGTCATTTCTTCGCGGTCGTTGCGGAAATGCTTCATCAAGGCCTTGTCGACCGCCTGGCTGAAGGTGGCCCAGGTGATCGGCTTGATCAGATAGCTGTCGCATCCCGACAGGGCGCCACGGGCGCGGTCGAAGGGCGACGAACGGCTGGTCAACATCAGCACCGGCATCATCCGGCGTTGGCTGTCCTGTTTGATCCGTCGGCATAGTTCGTAGCCATCGGTGCCGGGCATCACGACGTCCAGGAAGGCGAGGTTGTAGGTGCGGCCCTCCAGCAGCCGCATCGCGGCTTCTGCGCTGTCGGCGAGATCGCAGCCGATCCCGAGCCGTTCGAGCGCCAGGCGCATCTGCTCGCGCACCGTCAGACTGTCGTCCACCACCAGCGCGATGAGTGGCTGCGCTGTGCCCGTGCCCGGGACGAAGGCCGAATCCGGCGTGTCCGCGCCGCTGTCGGGCGAGTGGCCGGAGGGCGGGGTGGTGGCCGGGTGGGCGGTGACCTTGCGACCCGTGAATTCGTGCTCGACCAGATCGTCCAGCACGGTCATGACCTGCACCAGCAGGGATTTGCGCACGATGCGGTAGCGGGTGTCGCCCGCCATGCCGTGGTCGGAGATGGTCACGCTGATCGCCCGCGGATGGCGTCGCAGCAGGTCCTGCTGCATCTCCAGGGACTGCGGCGAGGCGGCGTCGACCACCACCACGTGCGGGTCGGAGACGTTTTCGGACGGGCCGGCCTGATAGGCATGCCGGCCGCCGGTCGTGCGGTTGATGACGATCTCCAGCAGCCTGGAGTCGCGGGCGATGAGTCCGCAAAGGGCGATCCGATACGTCAAGCAGGTGCTCCGCCGGTGGTTTCGGGAGGTCCCGCGTCCGCCGGAGCGTTCCGGCAGGCGTGGGGGTTCGGGGGGAGAAAGCAAAATTGGTGCCAGAACCTGAACGGTCGTTCGGTGTCCGGCGAGCGCTGTGCGTGGCCTCGAACCGACCCCATGGGGTTAAATATGAGTTAATCTCGATCCGATGCGGCCGCTGGCGGCATCCTCTCCCCCCGATCCCATCCGCAAAACCCGAGGAGGTTCTTGTGCGCAAACAGCTGATTTCCCTCGCCTTGCTGGCGCTGATGCCGTTGGCGGCCCAGGCCCAGGACGAAGATGATTCCGGCTTCAACTGGAACGCCGCCGCGACGTCCGAGTACATGTTCCGTGGCATTTCCCAGACCGATGACGCCGCCGCGATCCAGGCCGGTGCCGGCTACAGCTGGTCGAACGGTCTCTACGTCGGCGCCTGGGCGTCGAACGTGGACTTCAATGACGCCACCGACGCCGAGGTCGACACCTTCGTCGGCTGGAACGGCGATGTCTCCGACAGCGTCAACCTCGACGTGCAACTGGTCCGCTACAACTACGTCGGCGAGCCCGACGGCGTGGATTACGCCTACAACGAACTGATCGGCAAGGCCACTTTCGCCGAGAACTATTCGCTGACCCTGGGCTACACCAACGACTATCTGGCGACCGAGACCGACAGCTTCTACTTCGCCGCGGGCGGCAACTGGGAAGTCGGCGACGGTTACAACATCACCGCGGGCGTCGGCTACACCACGATCGACGACGATCTGGCCACCGAAGATGGCTACCTCGATTATTCGGTCGGCGTGAACCGCGACTTCGGTCCGGTCAACATCGGTCTGAGCTACGTCGGCACCGACAACAGCGGCGAAGACCTGTTCGGCGAGGACAATGCCGAAGACAAGTTCGTCCTGACCTTCTCGGTCGGCGGCTGATCCGGTTCTCCGCGAAGCGGAAACGAGAAGGGCGCCCTCGGGCGCCCTTCTTTTTTGGCCGGTGTCGGAATGGTGTTGCTGCGGCGCAGCATCCGTCGCGTCAATCAAATGTGACGCAATGCGCGCATTTCGTCTATGAATACGTATTCATGAATCGTGCTGCCGGCGGTCAGTTCCAGCTGAGCACGACCTTGCCCGACTTGCCCGATTCCATCAGCTCGAAGCCCTTCTGGAATTCGTCGATCGGCAGTTGATGGCTCAACACCTTGCCCAGCGGGAAGCCGGAGAGCACCAGTTGGGTCATCTTGTACCAGGTCTCGTACATGCGGCGGCCGTAGATGCCGTGGATGGTGAGGCCCTTGAAGATGATCTTGTCCCAGTCGACGCCGGCGCCCTTGGGCAGGATCCCGAGCAGCGCGATCTTGCCGCCGTGGTACATGCAGTCGAGCATGTCGTTGAAGGCGCGCGGATTGCCGCTCATTTCCAGGCCCACGTCGAAGCCCTCCATGTGCAGGTCGGCCATCACGTCCTTGAGCGAGGTGTTGCTGACGTTCACGACCCGGGTCGCGCCCATGTCGGCGGCCAGCTTCAGCCGGTAGTCGTTGACGTCGGTGACGACGACATTGCGCGCGCCGATGTGCTTGCAGATGCCCGCGGCCATCACGCCGATGGGGCCGGCGCCGGTGATCAGCACGTCCTCGCCGACCACGTCGAACTCCAGTGCGCAGTGCGCGGCGTTGCCGTAGGGGTCGAAGAAGGCGGCCAGTTCGCTGGGGATCTGGTCCGGGATCGGCCACAGGTTGCTGGCCGGCATCGCGATGTACTCGGCGAAGGCGCCGTTGCGGTTCACGCCGATGCCGACGGTGTTCGGACACAGGTGCGGCTTGCCGGCGCGGCAGTTGCGGCAGTGGCCGCAGACGATGTGTCCCTCGGCCGAGACCCGCTGGCCGATGCGATAGCCGGTGACGCCCGGTCCGACCTCGACGATCCGGCCGACGAACTCGTGGCCGATCACCAGGCCGGGCTTGATCGTGCGCTGGCTCCATTCGTCCCACAGATAGATGTGCAGGTCGGTGCCGCAGATCGCGGTCTTCTCCAGCTTGATCAGCACCTCGTTCGGCCCCGGGCTGGGGACCGGCACCTCTTCCATCCAGATGCCTTTGGCGGCTTCGCGCTTCACCAGCGCCTTCATCGTCGTCGCGGCCATGGTTCGCCCATCGCGGTGGTCGGGGGCGCGGATTATACGCCGCGACCGGTGACGGCCCGGGGCGAGGGCGGCCATGCTGTCGCGTATGGACGGACCGCGGTCGACGCACTGCGACGGAGGTCGCGCAGCCATGACCATCGGACATGGTGGCCCGATGCCGGCAACCGATACACTCGGACTCTTTGTCCTTCCGTCACGAGAACGCCATGCCCCGCCACGGATCTTCCCCGACCCTGCTCGCCGCTGCGACCCTGACCGTCGTCGCCGGCGCGCTTTCGCCGCTGTCCATCCCCAACGCGCACGCCGTCGAAGGCATGTGGGTGCCGCAGCAGTTGCCGGAGATCTCCGGGCCGCTGAAGACCGCCGGTCTGAAGCTCACCCCGAAACAGCTGAGCGATCTCACCGGCGATCCGCTCGGCGCGGTGGTCTCGCTCGGCGGTTGCACCGCCAGTTTCGTGTCGCCGGAAGGTCTGGTCACCACCAACCACCATTGCGCCTACGGTGCGATCCAGCTGAATTCGACAGCCGAGCGCAATCTGATCAACGACGGTTTCAACGCCGCCGAGCGCAGCCAGGAACTCAAGGCCGGCGAGAACGCGCGGATCTTCGTGCTCGACCGCATCGATGACGTCACCGAGCAGGTGCGCGCGGTGATCGCCGCCGCGCCCGATGCGCTGGCCCGCAGCAAGGCCCGTGATGCCATCGAGAAGCGGCTGGTCGCCGAATGCGAATCCGTGCCCGGCTATCGCTGCCAGCTCTACAGCTTCTTCGGCGGCGGCACCTACCGCCTGTTCCGCAATCTCGAGATCAAGGATGTGCGCCTGGTCTACGCACCGCCGCGCAGCGTCGGCAACTACGGCGGCGAGGTCGACAACTGGATGTGGCCGCGCCACACCGGCGATTTCGCGTTCTACCGCGCCTACGTCGGCCGCGACGGTCGTCCGGCC
This sequence comes from Lysobacteraceae bacterium, assembly GCA_041919915.1. Classification (GTDB taxonomy): domain Bacteria; phylum Pseudomonadota; class Gammaproteobacteria; order Xanthomonadales; family Xanthomonadaceae; genus Lysobacter_I. The sequence goes on along the minus strand of JAYRSY010000002.1, from coordinate 139,276 downwards.
GCGTATTCGCCCGACAACGTGCCGTACAAGCCGAAGCACTGGCTGAAGATCGCCGACAAGCCGCTGGCCGCCGGCGATTTCGTCATGGTGGCCGGTTATCCGGGCAGCACCAACCGCTACGCGCTGGCCGAGGAGTTCGCGAACACCGCCGATTGGACCTATCCCACGATCAGTCGCCACAACAAGGCGGTGGTCGGGCTGGTCGATGCCGAGGGCCGCAAGGTCCCGGACATCGCGGTCAAGTACGCCAGCATCGTGCGTAGTTGGGAAAACGTGCTGAAGAACTACGACGGCCAGCTCGAAGGGTTCGAGCGGATGGGCGCGTCCGGCATCAAGGAGAAGCAGGAACAGGCCGTGCTCGCCTGGCTGCGCAAGCGCGGCAAGGCCGGTGCGCCGGCGCTGCAGGCCTACGACACGCTGCGCGCGCTCAACACCCAGGCCCGCGCCACCCGCGAACGCGACCTCGTCCTCGCGCGGCTTGGCGGCAACGGCGTGCTCGCGGCCGCGGTCCAACTGTACCGTCTGTCGATCGAGCGCCAGAAGCCGGACGCCGATCGCGAGTCGGGCTTCCAGCAGCGCGACATCGAGGGAATCACCGGCGCCCTGCGCCAGATGGAGCGCCGCTATCACCCGACCATGGATCGCGAGCTGACCCGTTACTGGCTCGTCGAGTACACGCGTCTGCCGAAGGAACAGCGTCTCCCGGCGATGGACAAGTGGCTGGGCGGCAACGACGAGAAGGCGATCGCTTCCGTGTTGCGCAACCTCGCCTCGACCAAGCTGGGCAACACCGACGAGCGTCTGCGCTGGGCGAAGGCCGATCGTGCCGAATTCGAGCGCAGCAAGGATCCGGCGATCCGCTACGCGGTGGCGATCATGCCCGCGCTGCTGCAGGTGGAAGAGGCGCGCAAGATGCGCGCCGGCGACAGCATGGTCGCCCGTCCGCTGTTCCTGCAGGCGGTGGCCGATTACAAGAAGAGCCGCGGCGAAGCGGTGTATCCGGACGCGAACGGTTCGCTGCGCATCACCTTCGGCAACGTCATGGGCTACACCAAGCGCGACGGCAGCCGGCAGAAGCCGTTCACGCTGCTCGAGGAAGTCGCCGCGAAGGCGACCGGCCAGGAACCGTTCGATGCCCCGCAGGCGCAGCTCGAAGCGATCCGCGCGAAGCGTTACGGCGGCCTTGCCGACAAGAAACTGGGCACCGTGCCGGTGAATTTCCTGTCCGATCTCGACATCACCGGCGGCAATTCGGGTTCGCCGGTGCTCGATGCGCAGGGCCGGCTGGTCGGTCTCGCCTTCGACGGCAACTGGGAGTCGGTCAGCTCCAACTGGGTGTTCGATCCGGCCGTCACCCGCATGATCACGGTCGATCAGCGCTACATGCGCTGGATCATGCAGGAAGTGTTCCCCGCGCCGCAGCTACTGAAGGAAATGGGCGTGCCGGCGAAGAAGTGATCGGCGCTGGCGGATCCCGGAAACGGCGGCCGAGGCCGCCGTTTCCGTTTGCGCCGGCCCGATCAGTCGATCGGCAGACAGAGCGCGTAACCGTTGGAATACCGCGCGCTGGTCTTGCCCCAGCTGGTGTAGTTGCCGTCGCAGTCGATCGCGCGGTAGCCGATGGCGTTGCCGGCGGCATCGAAGTAGTAATAGAACTCGCCGATCGATGTCGGGCCGGGCGCTGCCGCGACGGCGGCGCCGATGGCGAGCGCGGCGCCGAATGCGAGCGCGACCTTCGTGCTGCGGCGCATGATCGAAGTCTTCATCGTTCGTTCCTTTGCTGTGGCGTCCTGCCGGGAAGTCCGGCGCACCGACTGTAGAGCAGGCGCGGGCGGCAAACCGTTATCCCCGCAGCACTTCGTCGACGCCCGTCACGACCGCCGGCGCGGCCGCTTGCAAACCGCCGATACTCTTGCGAGGCTGGCCGCGCGGCCGATGGAGGCCGTACCCCGCCTGCGCGAGACGATCGTGCGTCGTTCACGGCGCCCGGAATCGTGGCGTGGCGGCCCGCGATCGTGGACATGCGGGGACAGGGCACGCACAGGGGGCTGCATGCGGGCAAGCGTCGCAAGGATCGGGTTGTGGTTCGCGCTGCTGCTGGGCGCGGCCGGCGCGGCATCGGCCGCGGAACCGCTGTTCACGCGGATCTCGCCGGATCTGCGCGTGTATCCGCAATATTTCTCGGTCGAACAGGATCGCCTCCGCCACATCTATGTCGGCGGGATCGGCGGCATCCTGCGCTTCGACGGCAGTCGCTGGACCCGGGTGAAGACCCCCAGGCCGGGCGCGGTGCGCGCACTGCACGCGGATGCGCGCGGCCGGCTGTGGGTGGGCGGCAGCGATTGTTTCGGATATCTGCGCACACTGCCGGACGGCGATCTCGAATACGTCGATCTGGTGCCGCGCTTCCGGCGCGATCTCGCCGCCGCGGGCGCCATGGACGCCGACGGCGGCGACATCAACTTCGCGGACATCTGGCAGATCACCGAATATCGGGGGCGCATCTATTTCCGCGGCCTGCGCGACCTGTTCGCGGTCGATCCGTCCGGAGCGCGGGCCGGTTACTGGCATCACGAAGGGCGTTTCGGCGAGATCGACCAGGTGGGCGATGCACTCTGGGTGCAATGGCGCGGCGAAGGCCTGCGCCGCCTGAGCGGCGATGCCTTCGTGCCGATCGCCGGCACCGGGTCGCTGTCGACCGCGCTGATCTACAACTTCTTCACGCTGGAGTCCGGCGGTGCGCTGATCACCGATGTGTCCGGCGGACTGAAGATCTTCCGGGACGGCCGGGTCGAAACGCTCGACGATCTGTCCTCCACCGACGATGCGATCCAGATCAACAACGGCGTGGCGCTGGGCGGCGACACGTTCGCGTTCGGCGCCTTCGACGGCAAACTGCGCGTGCTCGATCTGCGGCGGCGACGTTTCGAATCCATTCCGGTCGGCAAGGGCTTCATGCCCGAGGTGATGGTCGACGACGACGGCGCCCTCCTGAGCGTGGACGATCAGGGACTGATCCGCATCGACTGGCCGGTGCGCTGGTTGCGTTACGGAAAAGCCGAAGGCGTCGAAGGTTCGATCTACGCGATGCAGCGGTTCGGCGAAACGCTCCATCTCTCAACCGGCGCGGGTGCGTACAGCGCACCGTTCGCGGACGGCGTCCTCGATCGCCCGCTGTCGCGGCAGGACTGGACCGCCGACGAAGCCTGGCATCTGCTCGAAGACGAGGCCGGCCTGCTGTTGGCCGATTCACGGACGCTACGCCGGATCAGGTACGGGCGCGCCACCGTCATCGGCGGCGATGACCTGTATCCACGCACGCTGCTGGCGGATCCCGCGCATCCCGGGTTCCTGTGGGTCGGTTCGGAATTCGGGTCGGTGCTGTTGAAGCGCAGCGGCGACGGCTATGTCGAAGTGGGCCGGCACACCCGGACGCCATGGCTGGTCAGTTCGCTGGCCGCGACCGCGGACGGGATCTGGCTGGGCAGCGACGAAGACGGTCTGGCCATGGCGATCTTCGACGCGCGCGTGCCCGGCGGCTTTCGCGTGCGGCGGTTCGGGCCGGCGCAGGGCCTGCGCTACGGCGCATCGAAGACGGCGACGGTGAGCGCCTTGCCGGACGGTGCGGTCGTCAGTACCGAGATCGGGCTGTTCCGCTACCGCGCGGGCGTGGGCGCGGGTGTGGGTGTGGGTGCATTCGTCGAGGACGATTTCGGTGGGCTGGGCGGCTTGCTGAGCGACGGCGAGGTCGTGACCGTGGTCGCGTCCGCCAACGGGGATCGCTGGGCCTACAGCTATCACACCGCCTATCGCCGCGACGCCTCGGGTCGCTGGGCCGTGGCCCTGCGTGCCCGGCCCGAGGACGGCCCGTTCATGAGTCTGCTGGCGCTGCCGAAGGGCGATGCCTTGATCTCGGCGAACGGGCTGCTGATGCGCTATCTGCATCGGGCCGGCGATGCGCGGCCCGGCGTGGTCGATGGCGTGGAACGCACGACGCTGCGCATCACCCGGGTGCGGCTGAACCGCAAGGGCGGGCAGGTCTCCGCCCTGCCGCTCGATCGGGCGCCCGCGTTCCTGATGACCGGCGCCAACCTCGAATTCGATCTGGGTCTGACCGATTTCTCCGGTGCCAGCGACAAACGCTATCAGTTCCGTCTGGAAGGCTTCGACGATGCCTGGTCGGATGTCGGCGCGCAGCCGGTCGTGCGCTTTTTCTCGCTGCCGCCCGGCAGATACGCACTGCACGTGCGCGCGCAGGTCGGCAACGCGCCGCCGATCGACGGTGTGCCGTATCCGTTCGAGGTGATCCCGCGCTGGTACCAGCACACCTGGTTCGCCCCGGCGCTGGTCGCGTTGACCAGCCTGATCGTCGGCCTCGCGCTGATCCGGCGCCAGCGGCGACGTCTCGCCGCCCTGCGTTCGCGGAACATCGAACTCGACGAACTGGTGCGCGCACGCACCAGGGATCTGGAACTGCTGAATTTCAGCCTTCAGGATCTGGCCGATCGCGACGGCCTCACCGGGATCGCGAATCGCCGCAAGTTCGACGCGTCCCTGCAGCAGGCCGCGGAACGCGCGCATGCGACCGGCGATCGTCTCGGCGTGGCCCTGATCGACGTGGATCACTTCAAGGCCTACAACGACGCGAACGGGCATCAGTCCGGCGACGACGCGTTGATCCGCGTCGCGCGCTGCCTGTCGGAAAGCGTGCGCGGCGATACCCTGGTCGCGCGTTACGGCGGCGAGGAGTTCGCGATCGTCGCGCCGGGATGCGGGATCGAGGCGGTGCGGCATCTCGCCGAACGCATCCGCGGCCATGTCGCCGAGGCCGCGGAGGGCATGACCGTCAGCATCGGCGTGAGCGAACTGCTCCCGGGCGAGCCCGCGATCGATTGCGTCGCGCGTGCCGATGCGGCGCTGTACCAGGCCAAGAGCGCGGGCCGCAACCGCGTGGTCTGATGTGACGTGGTCTGAGGCCGCGCGGGCTGAGACCGCGATGCCTGCGGACAGCGCGGTTCAGTCCGGCAGCGCGTAGTCGAAACGATAGAAATGCCGGCCGTCGACGATCTCGATCGCCAGCGTCCCGCGCAGTCCGGTCAACGCGTCCGTCCCCGAATCGGGCACGACGCTCACGGTCAACGACGGCGCGCCGCTGTCCATCGTGCCGTTGTGCTGCATGAAGAAACTGCCGGTGAGGCCATCCAGCGTGCCGGCGATCCGTTCGACCGCGACGTAGGCGGCCGACCCCTCGGTGGCCGTGCCCACCGCGAACATGTGGACGACGCCGGTCGCGGCCAGCGGGCCATGGAACACCTTGTCGAAACGCATGTGCGCGGCCTGCGCGCCATCGCCCATCTCGACCATCGGCTGCACCTCGCGCCTGACCTCGAACTCGCCTTCGATCATGGGCATGGCCGTCTCCTCCGGTCGGGATCGATGATTTCGATTGCATCAGCTTGCCGTGTCCGGCCCGGCCCGGGAATGGCCTTTGCAGGCCCGGAATCGTCTGCTAGGCTGTGGACTGTCGCGGATTCCCATGCCAGCCGGCCCCGTCTCCCGACCCGCAGGTGAAGTGCCTCCCGAATCCGGGCGAGTCGCTTCCACCGTTCAGCTTCATCGTGATGCGTCGTGCCGGCTTGCAGGGCTCCGCGGGATTCCTTCCCTACATGGAGCGCTCGAAATGAAAGTCCTGGCATGCGACGGTATCCACGAAGACGGCCTGGCGATGTTCCGCGACGCCGGTTGGACCGTCGAAATCTCCGATCCGATCAAGGATCCCGCCAAACTCGCCGCCGCCCTCGAAGGCGTCGATGCCCTGCTCGTGCGTTCGGCCACGCAGGTCGGCGCCGAGGCCATCGATGGCGCGAAACAGCTGAAGGTCATCGGTCGCGCCGGCGCCGGTGTCGACACCATCGATGTCGATGCCGCCACCGCCCGCGGCATCGCGGTCATGAACGCGCCGGACGGCAACACGCTCGCCGCCGCCGAACACGCGATCTCGCTGCTGTTCTCGCTCGCCCGCCACGTCCCGAAGGCCGATGCCGGCATGAAGGCCGGGCAGTGGCCCAAGGCCGGTCTCACCGGTTTCGAGCTGGAGGGCAAGAAGCTCGGCGTCATCGGCCTCGGCCGCATCGGCAGCACGGTCGCGCGCAAGGCGCAGGGCATCGGCATGGACGTGGCCGCCTACGATCCGTTCCTGCCCGCCTCGGCGGCCGGCAAGGGCAGCGTGCCGCTGAAATCGCTCGACGAACTGCTGGCCTGGGCCGATATCGTCACCCTGCACATCCCGCGCACCAAGGACACGACCCATCTGCTGTCCGAAGCGAGCATGCGCCGGATGAAGAAGGGCGCGTACCTGATCAACGCCGCGCGCGGCGGACTCGTCGACGAGGATGCGTTGCTCAGGCTGCTCGACGAGGGGCATCTCGCCGGCGCCGCGCTCGATACCTTCGCCACCGAGCCGCTGCAGGCCGATTCGCCGCTGCGCGCGCATCCGAAGCTGATCCTCACCCCGCACCTCGGCGCCTCCACCAGCGAAGCGCAGCAGGCGGTCAGCACCATCCTCGCCAAACAGATCATCGATTTCGCGGCCACCGGCGCGGTCGCCGGCTGCGTCAACCTGCCGCCGCTCACCGCCGAAGCCGCGCGCGAAGTCGGCCCGTGGATGCCGCTGATGTCGGCGCTCGGCCGTCTCGCCGTGCGTCTGGTGCAGGTGCCGACGCGCCTGGAAATCACCTACGCCGGCCGCACCGAAGCGCTCGATACCCGCCCGCTGACCCGTCTGCTGGTCGCCGCGCTGCTCGGTACCGCCTCCGGTCGCGTCACCCCGGTCAACGCGCTGCAGGAAGCGGCGGAACGCGGCCTGACCGTGGCCGAGACCGTCGGTGGCGACGGCGACGGTTTCGACCGTCTGCTCAAGGTCCGCGTGATCGGCGAGAACAGCGCCGGGCAGAGCCGCACCCGCGAGATCGAAGCGACCCTCCATCGCGGTCCGCGCGTAGTGCGCCTGGACGGCGTCGAGATCGAATTCGATCCGCTCGCCCCCGTGCTGCTGATGCGCAACGAGGACCGGCCCGGCATGATCGGCACGGTCGGTTCGCAGCTCGGCGCCGCCGGCGTGAACATCGTGAATTTCGCGCTCGGCGCGGCCGGCGACGGTCAGGCGCGCGCGGCGATCACGGTCGACAGGCCGCTCAGCGACGAGCAACTGGCGCTGCTGAAGGCGACGCCGGGCATTCTGTCCCTGCAGCAGGTCTGAGGACGATCGCATGCGCATCCTCCTTGCACGCCACGGCGAAACGCCGTGGAACGCCGAAGGCCGCTATCAGGGCCAGATCGATATTCCGCTGTCGCCGGTCGGCGAAGGCCAGGCGCGCGCCCTCGGTGCGCGCCTGAGCGACGTGCGCATCGATCGCGCGGTGGCCTCGCCGCTGACGCGCGCGAAGACCACCGCCGCGTTCGCGCTCGGCGACGCGCGGCAGGATCTGCTCGCCACTGATCCCGGACTGATGGAGATCGGCCACGGCGAGTGGGAAGGCCTGCTCGCCAGCGAGATCCGCGAACGCGATCCCGATCGTCTGCAGGCCTGGCGCGAGGCGCCGGACACGGTGCTGATGCCGGGGCCGGGCGGCGAATCGCTGCAGGACGTGCTCGATCGCGCCTGGCCGGCCTTCGAGCGCGCGCTCGCCGGACTCGGCGACGACCAGACCCTGCTGCTGGTCGCGCACGACGCGGTCAATCGCGTGCTGCTGTGCAGGATCCTCGGGATTCCGCTGAACCGGTTGTGGAGTTTCCGGCAGGCCCCGGCGACGCTGAACCTGCTCGAAGGCCCGGACGCGAACCGCATCGAGGTGGTGCGCCTGAACGACTGCGCGCACCACACCGCGCTGTTCGGCGAGGCGGTGCATCGGGCGTTGTAGGGCGGGTCTCGACCCGCCTCACGGATGGCATCGTGGAAATGGCGGGTCGAGACCCGCCCTACGGCACGGGTTTGCCGCGGGCCGCTTCGCGCAGCGCGTACCAGGCGTCGCGCGGGAGCGGCTCCGCGCAGGCGCGGACAGCGTCGTGGAGGCGTTCGGGTTTCGTGCTGCCCACGACCACGCGGGTGTCGGGCAGCGTCGCCACCCAGCGCAGCAGCAGCGACGCCGGATCAAGTCCGAATTCGCCGGACATCGCTTGCAATCGCGCATGCACGCGACCGCCGTTCGAAGACTGCGGATCGAGCAGCCCGCCACCGCCGAGCGGCGACCACGCCTGCGCTTCGGCGCCGCGGACACGGGTCGCGGCGAGGGTGCCGTCGTCGAGCGCGGCGTCGTTCGCGAGCGACAGTTCGATCTGGTTCGCGACCACCGGCAGTCGCCCGTCGAACAGCGCGAGCGCCTGGGCGTCGAAATTGGAAACGCCGAATGCGCCGATCCGTCCGGCCCGCTGTTCGTCGCGCACCCAGTCGGCGATCTCCGCCGGACGCAGCAGCGGGTCGAAGCGGTGCAGCATCAGCGTTTCGACATGATCGACGCCGAGCGTCGACAGCGAATCCGCCAGCGCGTGCCGCAGATGCGCGACCGACAGATCGTAGTGCTGGACGCCGCGCCGGTTGCCCGGGCTGTCCGGCATGACGATACCGATCTTCGCGATGAGCTTCAGTCGCGCGCGCAGCCCCGGACGCAGTGCGAACGCGGCGCCGACGAGGGCGTTGGTAGTGTGGCCGCCGTAGATGTCCGCGAGATCGAGGGTGTCGATGCCGAGGTCGAGCGCGGTTTCGAGCAGATCGGCGACGGCCTGCGGCGACAGCCGCGCGCCCCAGTCGCCGAAACGCATCGCGCCGAGGATCGGCGCGGGGCGCGTGGCGGAATGCGGGGCGGGATGCGGCATGCGTGACGGCTCGCGGTGGGATGACCGGCCGGACGGCCGAGGTTACAGGCGATAATAGCGGCATGACCGCACGCACCCTCGCCGATTGGCTGGCCTTCATCGAGGCCCAGCACCCGAAAACGATTGCAATGGGCCTGGAGCGCGCGCGCGCCGTCGCCGATGCGATGGCGCTGCCGCGTCCGGCACGGCGCGTGATCATCGTCGGCGGCACCAACGGCAAGGGCTCGACGGTGGCCTTCATCGACGCCATCGCCCGCGCCGCGGGCTGGAAGGTCGGCGTCTACACCTCGCCGCATCTGCTTCGCTACAACGAGCGCGTGCGCATCGACGGCGCCGAGGCGGACGACGCGACCTTGGCGGCCGCGTTCGAGGCCGTGGAGGCCGCGCGCGCGACCATGCCCGGCGGTGCCGTGCCGCTGACCTACTTCGAATTCGGCACGCTCGCCGCGCTGTGGCTGTTCGCGCGCAGCGGACTCGATCTCGCGGTGCTGGAAGTCGGGCTCGGCGGACGGCTGGACACGGTGAACATCGTCGATCCCGACGTGGCGGTGATCACCACGGTCGATCTCGATCACCAGGACTGGCTGGGCGACACCATCGAGGCCATCGGCGCCGAAAAGGTCGGCATCGCCCGCGCCTGGAAACCGCTGGTGCTGGGCGACGACGATCCGCCGTCGAGCGTGCTCGGCCATGCCTACGCGATCGGCGCCTCGGCGATCCGGATCGGCTGCGATTTCTTCTTCGAGACGGTCGATTCCGGAGACGGCGACGACGCGCACTGGCGCTGGCGCGAGATCGGCTGCGAACTCGAATTGCCCGTTCCGGCGCTGACCGCGCCGGTGCAACTGCGCAATGCCGCGGTCGCGATCGCCGCGCTGCGGGCGCTGCCGGAGACACTGCCCGAAGCGGCGTTCGCGGAAGGCGTGCGCACGGCGCGCGTCGCGGCACGCCTGCAGCGCTTCGAGCGCGACGGCGTCGAGATCGTGGTCGACGTGGGCCACAACCCGCAGGCCGCGCGCGCGCTCGCCGCATGGCTGGATGCGACGCCGATCGACGCGCCGACCTGCGCGGTGTTCGCGGCGCTGGGCGACAAGGACCCCGCTGGCATCGTCGAGGCCCTGGCCGGGCGGATCGATCGCTGGTGGCTGGCGGGGCTGGGCGAGGCCGGCCCGCGCGGGCTGGACGTCGACGCGTTCGCGGCGCGTCTCGCCGACACCGTGGCGGCGGACGCCGCGCGGGCGGAATCGGTCGCCGAGGCGCTGGCGGCGGCACGGCGCGAGGCCGCGCCCGGCGGGCGCATCCTGGTGTTCGGCTCCTTCCACACCGCCGCCGCCGCGCTGGCGGTGCTGGGCGAGGGTTGAGCGGTCCCGGGCGGAAGACCGACGCCGGTCCGGCCGGTCGGCGGGGCCGCGGCGTATAATTCGCCCGCTTCCTCCTTTTCCGGATGCCGATGGACACTGGACTCAAACAGCGCCTCATCGGCGCGGCCGTGCTGGTCGCGCTCGCGGTGATCTTCCTGCCGATGCTGGTCAAGGGCCCGGCGCCCGACAGCGGCGTCTCCGATGTCTCGCTGAAGATGCCCGACGCGCCCGATGGCGATGTCGAGACCCGCGAACTGCCGCTGGTGATGCCGGGCGACGTGCCCAAGGGCGGCGCGGTCGGCATGGACGCGACGCCGGTGGATCGTCCGTCCGCCGCCGCACCGGCATCTGCCGCCGATCCGACGGCCACCGGTTCCGACCCTGCCGCGCCGATCGATCCCGACGCGCCCGTGGTCGCCCCGGCCGCCGCCGACCCGTTGCCGCCGAGTGTCGCCGGTGGCGATTACGCCGTGCATTTCGGCGCCTACGCCAGCCAGAAGGGCGCCGACACCGTCGTCGGTCTGGCGAAGACGGCCGGCCTGCCGGCCTACAGCGAAGCCGCCACCGTCAACGGCAAACCCGCGTTCCGGGTGCGGATCGGCCCCTACGCCACCCGCGCCGAGGCGGAGATCGTCCGCGTGAAGGCGCTCGAAGTGCGCAGCGACGTGCCGGTGCGGGTGATCGCGCTCGATGCCGAGCCCGCGCCCGTCGCTCCGGCCCCCGCGGTCGCGCCGAGCGAACCGGCCAGGCCGCCGGTCGCGACGGCCAAGCCGGCCGAGGTCAAGCCCGAAGCCAAGCCGCAGCCCAAGCCGTCCGGCCCCAAGCCGTCCGAGCCCAAACCTGCAGAGCCGAAACCGGTCGCCGCCAAGCCCGCTGAGACCAAGCCCGCGCCGACGCCTGCCAAGCCGCCGGCGCCGAAGCCGGTGACCCCGCCGGCCGCCGCCAAGGTCGGTTTCGCGGTGCAGGTCGGCGCGTTCGGCGACGCCACCGAGGCCGGTGCGATGCGCGAGAAGCTGCGCGCCGCCGGGTTCACCGCGTTCACCGAAACCGTCGACACCGACAAGGGCAAACTGACCCGCGTGCGCGTCGGTCCGGTGCTCGACCGCGCCGCGGCCGATCAGCTCAAGTCGCAGATCCAGGCCAGGACCGGGATCGACGGCATCGTGCGTCCCCATCCGTAACACGCTCGCAGCGAAACACGAACGCCCAGGCGTTCCGGAGTCAACCACATGTGCGGCATTCTCGGCATCGTCGGCACCACCGACGTCGCGGCAGCGCTCTACGACGGCCTGACCGTGCTCCAGCATCGCGGCCAGGACGCTGCCGGCATCGCAACCGCCAACGGCACCGCATTGCGCGTGGTCAAGGGCACCGGCCTGGTCCGCGACGCCTTCAAACCTGCCGACATGGCCTTGTTGCAGGGGCGTGTCGGCATCGGCCACTGCCGTTACCCGACCGCGGGCAGCGAGGGCAGCGACGAAGCGCAGCCGTTCTACGTGAATTCGCCGTTCGGGATCGCGCTGGCGCACAACGGCAACCTGATCAACACCGACACCCTGCGCCGCGAGGTGTTCGAGCAGGATCGCCGCAACGTCAACACCGATTCCGATTCCGAAGTGCTGCTGAACGTGTTCGCGCACGAGCTGGACATGCAGCGCGTGCTGACCCCGGACGCCGCGTTCCGCGCGGTCGAGGGTGTGGTCCGTCGCGCCAAGGGCGGCTATGCCGTGGTCACGGTGGTGCTGGGCCTCGGTCTGGTCGCCTTCCGCGATCCGAACGGCATCCGTCCGCTGGTGCTGGGGCGCCGCGATTCCGACGCCGGCACCGAATACGCGATCGCCTCCGAATCGGTGGCGCTGGACGTGCTCGGCTTCGAGCGCGTGCGCGACATCGCGCCGGGCGAGGCGGTGGTGATCACGCCGCGCGGCGAACTGCATTCGCGCCAGTGCACCGAAGGCGATCTGCGGCCCTGCATCTTCGAATTCGTGTACTTCGCGCGGCCAGACTCGATGATGGACGAGATTTCGGTGCACAAGGCGCGGATGCGCATGGGCGTGACCCTCGGCGAGAAGATCCTGCGCCTGCGCCCCGAGCACGACATCGACGTGGTGATCCCGATTCCGGACACCTCGCGCGATGCCGCGCTGGAGATCGCGAACGTCCTCGGCGTGAAATACCGCGAGGGCTTCATCAAGAACCGCTATGTCGGCCGCACCTTCATCATGCCGGGGCAGGGCGAGCGCGCGAAATCGGTGCGCCGCAAGCTCAATCCGATCCCGCTGGAGTTCCGGAATCGAGTCGTGCTGCTGGTCGACGACTCCATCGTCCGCGGCACCACCTCGCAGCAGATCGTGCAGATGGCGCGCGACGCCGGCGCCAAGAAGGTCTATCTCGCCTCCGCCGCGCCGCCGGTGCGCTATCCGAACGTCTACGGCATCGACATGCCGTCGGCCGAGGAACTGGTCGCGCACGGCCGCACCGAACAGGAAGTGCAGGAGCTGCTGGGCTGCGACTGGCTGATCTATCAGGATCTCGCCGATCTCGAATCCGCCGTCGCCGGCCCCAAGTTCCCGGGCCGCCGGTTCGACAGTTCCTGCTTCAACGGCGAATACGTCACCGGCATCGAACCCGGTTATTTCGAGCGCATCCAGCAACTGCGCTCGGACGAGGCGAAGAAGAAGCGGCGGTTGGCGGGGTGAGGCTCCTTGGCTGCCTCAGTCATCCTGTGGTAGGTGCCTATGAGCGCAAATGATGCTGATTTGAGTCAAGCTGAGCGTCAAGCAATTGAAGCTTTTGTGGGTCCTATGATTCAAAGCTTGCAAAGAGGTGCGGCAGTTCGGCTTTTCATGCTTGCGGCTCGTCGAGGCACATTGCAGAGAATTACCGGTAAGGTCGAATTGACGGAATCGGAGGGGAATCTAGTGCGCACGCTGATGGAAGAATGTATCAACGATGCCATTTCCGGCTATTTGTACTCTCTCGATAACCCCGATGACAGTGCGCACAAGATCAGAATCTATGTTGATGATGTACTCGTCAATGGCCGGAACTGGTTGCAGCCGCTGCTTTATGGGGATGAAGGGTGGCTGGAAAAATACGGCGGGTCTTCCGGAATGAACTCCAGAAATTTTCTGGATGATCAGACGAAAAGCGATATCTGATTGAGCGCCGTCGGAACTGATGCTGCTGTTTGATGCCGCACACGCCTGCCTCCGCGCCGCCTCGCCCGAGGAGAAAGTCGCGCTGACGCTCTCGACCGCCGAAGCGTTCGCCCGCGGCGAACTCGGCATCGACGAAGACGCGCCGCCGCCGGAGCCGATCCGCATGCCCGGCCGTCCCGAGCGTCCGACGCTGGTGCACCCACGCGAACTGCCGCGGCGCGGTTTCGGCAGCGACGAGGGACGTGCGGCGTTCATCCATTCGATCGCGCACATCGAGTTCAACGCGATCGATCTGGCCTGGGACGCGGTGTACCGCTTCCGCGGCCTGCCGCCCGCGTTCTACGCCGACTGGGCACGGATCGCGCACGACGAGGCGCGACATTTCGTGATGTTGCGCGCGCGTCTCAATGAATTCGGCCGCGACTACGGCGATTTCGATGCCCACAACGGGCTGTGGGAAATGGCCGAAAAGACCGCCCACAGCGGTCTCGAACGCATGGCTCTGGTGCCGCGGGTGCTCGAGGCGCGCGGCCTGGACGTGACTCCTGCGATGATCGTGAAGCTGCGCCAGCTCGGCGACGACGCCACCGCGGACATCCTCGACGTGATCCTCCGCGAGGAGATCGGCCACGTCGCCGCGGGGTCGCGCTGGTATCGCTGGCATTGTGCGCGCGACGGCGTCGAACCCGAATCCACCTTCCGCCGCCTGCTGGCCGAATACGGTCGCGGCGTGCTCCATGGTCCGTTCAATCTCGATGCGCGCAGCGCTGCGGGTTTCAGTCCGGACGAGCTGGCGGCATTGCAGAACGCGGTCGCGGCACTGGGCTGATTTCCGTTCCGCAGTGGAGCGTTGCATCGCCGTGCGGAAGATCTTGCGGGCGCGTACGCGCCGTCATGCGCACGCCGCCCGTTCGCCGCGGATCGATGGCGAAGACGCGCATCGCGATCAAACGCAATAGCGCTGCAACATCACGTACATGCATGCGCTCCAGTATGCCGGCTTGCCCCGACGGCCGCCGTGGGGCATGTCCTCTGTTCGGCAGCCCATCTCCATGGAATTGATTTCGATGACGAAGACGACGATTCTCGCCGCCTCCATTCTGCTGTGCCTGTATGCCGGTGCCGCATCCGCCCAATCCGCGCCCGACGGCAGCGACAGCGAGGACGCCTCCGCGCTGGACACCATTTCCGTGGTCGGTACGGGCCAGACCCGTCAGGTGCAGTCGCTGGGCAGGGAGGATCTGGCCCGTGAAGCCGCCGGCGCCAGTCCGCTCAAGGCGGTGGCGAAGCTGCCTGGTGTCAACTTCCAGAGCTCGGACCCGTGGGGCAACTACGAGTGGTCGACGAAGTTGAGCATCCGCGGGTTTTCGCAGCAGCAGCTCGGCTTCACCCTCGACGGCATCCCGCTGGGCGATATGAGCTATGGTAATCACAACGGTCTGCATGTCAGTCGTGCGGTCATCAGCGAGAATCTGAACGCGACCGAGTTGTCGCAGGGCAGTGGCGCCATCGATACCGCATCCACCGGCAATCTCGGCGGCACGTTGCGCTTCTACACCTCGAATCCTTCGGACGACTTCGGGATTCGCGTGGCCCAGACCATCGGTTCCGAGTCGACCATGCGCACCTTCGCGCGTCTCGACACCGGTCGCCAGGGCGACTTCTCCGCCTACCTCAGCGCGGCCTGGCACGATGGCGACAAGTGGAAGGGCGAAGGGCCGCAGCGCAACGCGCAGTTCAACGGCAAGGCGGTCTATGCGACCGACGCGCTCGAGATCACGGCCTACGCCGCGACTTCGCGCCGTCGCGAGACCGACTACGCCGATCTCTCGCTCGAATCCACGCGTCGCCTGGGTTACGACTGGGACAATTACGCTGGCGACTGGCAGCGCGCCATCGATGCGGCGAACGGCATTTTCCGCGACGGCGTGACCAGCCTCGACGATGCGTACTACATCGCCCGCGGCGTGCGCGACGATGATCTCTTCTCTCTCGGGGCGACGTGGCAGGCGAACGACGATCTCGCACTGACCACCGTGGCCTATTATCACCGCAACGCCGGCCAGGGGCATTGGGCCACGCCCTATTCGGCCTCGCCCGACGTGCCGATCCGCATGCGGACGACGGAGTACGACATCGAGCGCACCGGTGTCATGCCCGGCCTCGATTGGCGCATCGGCGACCATCGCCTGCAGGCCGGACTGTGGCTCGAGAAGAACGCGCACGGCGTGCAGCGCAACTTCTACGATCTGCGTCTCGATACCCCGCCGGACGATATCTTCTTCTATCGCAATCCTGACCAGCGTGTTTTCCGCCAGCGCTTCGACACGGACACCCGCCAGTTCTACGTCATCGACCGGATGGAGTTCGCCGATGGTCGTCTGGCCGTGGATGCGGGATTCAAGGGCACGCGCGTCGAAATCGACGGCAAACGCCTGATCGGCACCCGTGCCGGTGGGCGCCTCGTCGCGCAGGACAATTTCCTGCCGCAGGTCGGTGCGCGCTGGCGCTTCAACGCGCATGAGGAAATCTTCGGTTCTTACGCGGAGAACATGGCCGCCTTCCGCAGTGGCGTGAACGGGCCGCACTCCTCGACCCAGGTCGCATTCGACGCGGTCAAGGACCAGCTCGACCCGGAGACTTCGCGGACGTTCGAGGTCGGGGTGCGCAGCAGTCGCGACCTGTTCGACGCCTCCCTGGCGCTGTACCGGGTCGATTTCGAGAACCGTCTGCTGGCGATCGCGCAGTGCGCCGGCATCGTCGGTTGCGCTTCGGCATTCGCCAATGTCGGCGACGTGAGGACCCAGGGTGCGGAAGCCGTGTTCCAGCTCAAGCCGATGGAGGGTCTGGTCTGGTACAACTCCCTCTCCTGGAACGATTCCGAATACGCGTCCGACTATGTCGACGGCGTGGATGTGATCCCCACCTCCGGCAAACAGGTTGTCGATGCGCCGAAGAAGATGTTCGCCAGCGAAATCAGCTGGAACCGCAACGGTCTGACGCTGCAGCTCGGCGCCAAGTACACCGACCGTCGTTACATCAGCTATCTGAACGATTCGTCCGTGCCGGCTTTCTGGGTGGCGGATGCCGGCGCTTCGTACGAGTGGAATTCGCTGCGCTGGGCGAAGTCGCTCAAGCTCAAGCTCGACGTGACCAATCTGTTCGACAAAGCTTATTTTTCCAGCGTCGGCACCAATGGCTTCGTGGTGTCCGATCCGGACGGACTGAACTACACGCTCAATGCCGGTGCGCCGCGCCAGATCTTCCTGACCGCCGACATCCGTTTCTGATCGTGTCGACCACTCGCGGCCCGGGGTTCGCCCGGGCCGTATCGTGCGGAGTGCACCATGCCGTCATCCCTGCGTCCCCTGCGTCGGGCGTTCGCCTTGTTCCTGTTCGCGATGATCACGTCGACCTCCATGGGCGCGACGTCCTTGCCTTCTGGTGATGCCGGGATCGTGCGGATCGCTTTCGGTTCGTGCTCGAAAGAATCCCTCCCGCAACCGATCTGGAACGCCGTGCTGGCGGCGAAACCGGAACTGTTCGTGTTCCTCGGCGACAATATCTATGGCGACACGCGCGACATGGATGTGCTGCGCGGCAAGTACGCGAAACTTTCGGCGATCGATGGTTTCCGCCGACTGCGCGCGCAGGTGCCGACGGTCGCGACCTGGGATGATCACGACTTCGGCGAGAACGACGCCGGTGGCGATTATCCGATGAAGGAAGAGAGTCGGCGCATCTTCCTCGACTTCTGGGGGGAGCCCGTGGATTCGCCGCGCCGCGACCGCGATGGCGTCTACACCAGCTATACGTTCGGTCCGGAAGGACGGCGCGTGCAGTTGATCCTGCTCGATCTGCGTTACAACCGCACGCCGATCGCGACCTCGCCCTTCCTCGCCGATGCGGCCGCGTACCGCCAATGGTCGGATCGCGAGAGCAAGGCCGGGCGCGAGGTGCCGGGGCCGTACGTGCGCAATCCGGATCCTGCCGCGACCATGCTGGGCGAGCGCCAATGGCGTTGGCTGGAGACGCAACTGCGGCAGCCCGCCGATCTGCGGCTGATCGGCTCCAGCCTCCAGGTGCTCGCCGATTTTCCGGGCTGGGAAGCCTGGGTGAACTATCCGAACGATCAGCAGCGTCTGTTCCGGCTGATCCGCGAAACGGAGGCGCACGGTGTCGTCATGCTCAGCGGCGACACGCACTACGGCGAGATCACGCGCCAGGCCGAGAACGTGCCTTATCCGCTTTACGACATCACCAGCAGCGGTCTGACCGAGGTCTGGCATGCGCCCGTGCCCAATGCGCTGCGACTGGAGGGACGTTCCTTCCGTCAGGCGAACTTCGGCCTGATCGAGATCGACTGGACGCAACGCAGCGTGGCGTTGAGTCTGCGCGACGAACGCGGAGGCGAACTGCTGCGGCAAACGCTGCCGCTGACCGAGCTGGCGCCGCGCTGAGGGTCGGACGGATCGATTGCGTATGGACCGTCGCGAACATCCAGTCCTCGCGCAGGCTTGAATTCTCCAGCCGCAGCGGCTGTTGCAGACCCTATTTGCTGCGCGCGCTGCAGGCGGTCCGCGATCGCCGCGCGCCGCAGGTCGGTCGCGGCCACATCGATCGGGCCCGCGTGGATCCGGACGGTGCGCCCGCCGATCGCGATGCGGAGGGTGATGGATCTGTCTCGGCTACCGTCCGCGCAGGGCGGGAGCCGTCGGGATCATCCGGGCAGCGCCGACAGCGCAGTGCCCTGCGCATCCACCCGCAGCACCGATCCCCGCGCCGCCGTGTCCTGCACACGCCAGTCGCCGAGCACGATCCGGCGGCAGGCGTGTCCATCGATGTCGATCCCGTGGATCGCGGGGCGATGGGTGTGGCCGTGGATGAGGGTGCGCACGCCGTAGCGGGCGAGGGTGTCGTGGACGGTCGTCGGCGAGACGTCGGTGATGGTCTCGAACTGCGTGCGGTCGTCGCTCTTCATCGCCTGCTGCCGCTCACGGCTGGCGGCGCGGGCCTGCGCGGCAAAGGCGAGGCGTGCGGCCAGCGGCTGGGCGAGGAACCGCGCCTGCCAATCGGGATGCCGGGTCTGCGTGCGGAACGCCTGATAGTCGTGATCGTCGGTGCACAGACTGTCGCCATGCATCAGCAGCACCGGCTCGCCGTAGAGCGGCACGACCGCGTGTTCCGGCAGCAGCCGGACGCCCGCGCGGCGGGCGAACGCCTTGCCGATGAGGAAATCGCGGTTGCCGTGCTGGAAGAACACCGGCACGCCGGCATCGCACAGGCCGCGCAGTCTGTCGATCACGAACGCACCGGTGTCGGACGGGTCGTCGTCCCCCACCCAGGCCTCGAACAGGTCGCCGAGGATGTACAGGGCTTCGGCCTGCCGGGCCTCGCCATCGATGAAGTCGCCGAACAGGCGCGTGATCTCCGGATGCTCGGGGTCGAGATGAAGATCGGAAATGAACAGGGTCGTCATGGGTGGGCATTGTAGTGGCGGGCACGGACGGGTGCCGGGTCCGGGCGCCGCGGTGGGGTAAAATCGCCGCTTTCCGCGTCCGATTCCCGACATGACCATCCGCACCCGCTTCGCTCCCAGTCCGACCGGCTACCTGCACATCGGTGGCGCCCGCACGGCGCTGTACTGCTGGCTGGCCTCGCGCCACGCCGGTGGCCAGTTCGTGCTGCGGATCGAGGACACCGATCGCGAGCGCAGCACCCAGGCGGCGATCGACGCGATCCTCGATGCGATGGACTGGCTGGGCCTCGGTTACGACGAAGGCCCGATCTACCAGACCCATCGCCTCGACCGTTACCGCGAAGTCGCCGAGGCGATGGTCGCCGCCGGCACCGCGTACTACGCCTACGAGACCAAGGAAGAACTCGAAATCATGCGCGAGACCGCGCTGGCCGCGAAGCAGAAGCCCCGCTACAACGGCGCCTACCGCGACGCGGACGCCGGTTGGCGCGACGATCCGAATCGCGTGATCCGCTTCCGCAATCCGGTCGGCGGTACGGTCGCGTGGGACGATCTGGTCAAGGGCCGGATCGAGATCGCGAACGACGAACTCGACGACCTGGTGATCTTCCGCTCCGACGGTTACGCCACCTACAACTTCGCCGTCGTCGTCGACGACATCGACATGGGCATCACCGATGTCGTGCGCGGCGACGATCACGTCAACAACACCCCGCGCCAGATCAACATCTACAGTGCCCTGGGTGCGCCGGTGCCGAATTTCGCGCATCTCCCGATGATTCTCGACGAGGAGGGCGCCAAGCTGTCCAAGCGCACCGGCGCCGCCGACGTGATGGGCTATCGCGATGCCGGCTATCTGCCGCATGCCTTGCTCAACTATCTGGTGCGCCTCGGCTGGTCGCACGGCGACCAGGAAATCTTCACGCGCGACGAGATGATCCGTCTGTTCGAGCTGAAGGACGTGAACCCCAAGGCGTCGCGTCTGGACATGGCCAAACTCGGCTGGCTGAACCAGCAGTACCTCAAGAGCGACGATCCGGACGCGGTGGCGGAACATCTGGTCTGGCATCTGGAGCACGCCGGTTACGACCTCGCGAAGGGGCCGAAGCCCGCCGACCTCGTCATCGCGCTGCGCGACCGCGTGCAGACCCTGAAGGACATGGCCGAGCGCGCGGCGGTGTGGTTCCAGCCGTTGACGACCTACGACGAGGCCGCGGTGGCCAAGCATCTGAAGCCCGAGGCCGCGGCGGCGCTGACCGACGCCCGCGACCGGCTCGCCGCCCTGCAGGCCTGGACCGCCGACACCGTGAGCGGGGCGCTGCACGCCACCGCCGAGGCGCTGGGCATCGGCATGGGCAAGGTCGCGCAGCCGATGCGGGTGGCGATCACCGGCACCCAGGTCAGCCCGGACATTTCGCATACGGTCTATCTGGCCGGGCAGGGCGAGGCGGTGGCACGCATCGACGCGGCCCTGGCGAAGATCGCCGCCGCCTGACCGCGGCGGGCCGGCGCGGTGGCTTGAGTCCGCCGGTCGCCGACGCCATCATCCCGGGATGCCGACCTTGCCGCACGCCTGCACAGATCCCTCGCATCACGTCGACGACGCGCCCAGCTTCGTGGCGGCGGTCGAACGGGCCTGTCGTGAGCGCGGCCTGCGTCTGACGCCGATCCGGGCGCGCGTGCTGGGACTGATCGCCGATCACGGCAAGCCGATCAAGGCCTACGATCTGCTCGACCGCATCCGCACCGACAAGCTCGACGACGAGGACAGCGCGGGCGCCGCCGCACCGCCGACCGTGTACCGCGCGCTGGATTTCCTGCTCGCCAACGGCTTCATCCACAAGCTCGAATCGGTCAACGCCTTCGTCGCCTGCCACCATCCCAACACCGCGCAGCATTCGGTGCCGTTCCTCATCTGCGACCGCTGCCACAGCGCGGTGGAACTGGAAGACGAGCGCATCGTCGCGCTGCTCGACGAAAAAGCGCGCGCCCTCGGTTTCGTGCCGCAGGCGCAGACCCTGGAAGTGCACGGGCTCTGCGCGCGCTGCGTGCAGGCCGGCTGAGGCGTCGGCGCCGGCCGGTCAGCGCGCCGGCGCCGATGCGTGCACCGGCATCACCCGCGCCTCGCGGATCGGCAGATTCGCCGCTGCCGCCAGCAGCGCCAGCACGATGTCGGCGTACCACATCCACGTGTAATCGCCGAAGCGCTCCATCGCCAGACCGCCCAGCCACGCGCCGGCGAATCCGCCGATCTGGTGCGAGAGCAGGGTGAGTCCGAACAGCGTGCCGAGATAGCGCGGGCCGAACAGCTTGCCGACCAGACCGGCCGTGGGCGGCACCGTCGCCAGCCAGGTCAGGCCCAGGCCTGCGGCGAACGCGTAGAAGACGATCGGCGTCGGCGGCGACGCGAGATAGATCGCGACCATCGCCGCGCGGCTGGCGTACATCAGCGCCAGCAGGTATTTCATGCGATAGCGACCGCCCAGCCAGCCCGCGGCGAGACTGCCGGCGACGTTGAACAGGCCGATCAGCGCCAGCGACAGCGCCGACACGCGGTCGGGCAGGCCGCACAGCGCGATCTCGGTCGGCAGATGGGTCACCAGGAACGCGATGTGGAAGCCGCAGGTGAAAAAGCCGATGTGCAGGCACCAGTAGCTGCGGTCGCGCAGGGCGACGGCCAGTTGCGCGCGCAGTCCCGTGTCCTTGTCGGCGGCGGGCACGACCGCGGGCGCTTCGCGTCGGCGCAGCGGCCAGGCCAGCGGCAGGGTGGCCAGGGCCGAGACCGCGAGCGCCCACATCGCCGCGACCCAGCCGAAGGCCGCGATCACCGCCTGCACGAACGGCGCGTACAGGAACTGCCCGAGCGAGCCGCCGGCGTTGATCACGCCGGCCGCCATCGAGCGTTTCTGCTGCGGCACATGCCGTGCGGTGGCGCCGATCAGGATCGAGAAGCTGCCCGCGCCCGCACCGGCCGCGGCGAGCACGCCGAGACCGAACATCAGGCCGATCGGCGACGATGCCAGCCATGGCGTGAGCGCGGTGCCGACGACCAGCAGCAGTCCGCCGGCGACCAGCACCCGGCCCGGCCCGCGCTGGTCGGCGAGCGCGCCGAACAGGGGTTGCACCGCGCCCCAGACGAATTGCCCGACCGCCAGCGCGAAGCTGATCTCGGCGATGCCCAGCCCGGTGTCGGCGCCGATCGGACGCACGAACAGGCCCAGCGACTGGCGGATGCCCATCGTGACCAGCAGGGTGGCGGTCGCGGCGATGACCAGCGGCCAGTAACGCGGCGTCGCGGCCGGCGGCGTGGTGCCGTTCATGCAGGGCACCGCGATGGACGATGGCTGCTGAAACCGGTGTGCGTGAGGGGACGTGGCATGCGTGCGGAACCGCGGGGACAGGGGTGTCATCAACCCATGCCGCGACCGTGGCCGCAAGCGTCGCCGATACCGTTGCAGTGTTCCATCGCGGACCCGTGGCCCGGCGCGCATGCAAGTGCACCCGCCGCAGTCGCCGTCCGGGAGAGAGTGGACGACGGTGCGGCGGGTGCGGGGGCGCAGTGATGGTCGCGCAGTGTGGCGACCGGATGTGACAGTCAGAAGAACAGGCGGACGCCGGCGCTGAAATTGCGACCCGGCAGCAGTACGTTGTCCTTCAGGAACGAGGTGTGGATGCGGGCATCGGCGTCGCCGAGATTGCGGCCGTCGAGGAAGACCTCCCAGCCGTAACGTTCGGTGTCCCAGTGCCATGCGAAGTGGGCGTCGACCAGGGTGTAACCCGCGGTTTCGCTTTCGCCAGCGGCCACGTCGTCCTGACGCAGCACGCGGGTCGCACCGAGACCGGCGCGCCAGCGGTCGGTTTCCCAGTTCAGGTCCAGACCAAAACGCGAGGGTGCGATCCGCGGCAGATTGCCGCCGTCGTCGAGCTCGCCGCGGACGTGGTCGCCGAACGCGCGCAGGTCGAGGCGACCGCGTTCGTCGTCGATCAGGTGGGCGACGACTTCCGCTTCGATGCCGCGGAACGTCGCGTCGTCCTGGGTCCACAGCCGGATCGGCAGCGGGTCCTCGCCGGGATCCGGCACGGTGAACAGTCCGGTGTCGACGAGATACACGAACCCGTCGAAGCGGTTGTGATAGATCGCCGCCTTCGCATCGAAGCGTTCGCCGTGGTAATGCAGGCCGACTTCGATCTGGTTCGCGCGCTCTTCGCGCATCGTGACATCGCCGATCTCGTAGGACGCGGTGGCCACGTGCGGGCCGTCGGCGAACAGCTCTTCTTCCGCGGGCGCGCGTTCGGCGCGATCGAGGTTCACGCTCAGGCGCCAGGCGTCGTCGATGCGCCACAGCGCACCGGCCGAGAGACTGAGCGGCGTGAAGCTGCGGCGCGGGCGACCTGCGGCATCGGTGCGCACGCGGTCGGCGCGCACGCCCAGATCGACCTGGAACGCGTCCCACTGGCCGTGTTCCATCCAGAACAGGCCCTGCGCGCGGGTCCGGGTGCGCGGCACGAAGGCTTCGTCGCCGATCGCCTCGAAGCCGCGATCGCTCGCCTGGAAGCCGAGCGCGCCGGTCCACGCGCCGAACGCGCGGTGGGTGATTTCCAGCCGGCCTTCGTCGGCATCGTTGACGAAACGGGTGCCGACATCGGCACCTTCGAATTCGGTGTGCTCATAACCGGTGTGGGCGAAGCCGAAACGCAGGCCGTCGAAGATCCAGAGATCGCGATTCACGCCGGCTTTCACTTCGAACCGGTCCTGCAGCATGTCCAGCGACACGCCGGGTTCGCCGGCAGCGGGGTCGCCCGGCTCGCCGGGATTGCCGTAGCGGTTGTCGTAACGCGAGGCGGCGACGCCGAGGAAACCATCGCTGCCGACCCAGGAGACGCCGAGCGCCCCGGTGCGGGTTTCGACGAAGCTGTTGCGCTGTTCGCCGTCCGGGGTGTCGTAATCCTCCAGGTCGCGATAGAGGCCGTCGGCGTGCAGCACGAGGGCGCCGTCCGCACCGGAGGCATCGACACGGGCCATCGCGGTGCGGCCGCGGTTGACGCTGTCGAAACGCAGTTCCGCGCGACCGCTGATCGGCTCGTCCAGCGCGCGTTCCGCGATCCGGCCGTCGACCAGATTGACCACGCCGCCGATCGCGCCGCTGCCGTAGAGCAGGGTGGCCGGGCCCTTCAGGACTTCGATCTGGTCGGCGAGGAAGGGCTCGATCGCGGTCGCGTGGTCCTGACTGATCGTCGAGACGTCCTGGCTGCCCAGACCGCCGGAGAGCACACCCACGCGCGGGCCGTCGAGGCCGCGGATGATCGGGCGGCCGACGCCGGCGCCGAAGTTCGAGGTCTGCACCCCGGCCAGCCCATCGAGGGTCTCGCCAAGCGTGGCCGATCTGGCCCGATCCAGCGCCTCGCCGGTCAGCACATCCACCGGTTGGCTCAGTTCTTCCGCGGTCTGGCGCAGCGGGCTCGCGGTCACCACCACCCGGTCGAGCTCCTGGGCGGCATCGTGGCGGGGATCCTTGCCGCTGGCGTCCTGGGCCGAAGCCAGGGCAGGCGCGCCGAGGACCAGCGCCAGCGAGACGGCGGCGAAAAGGCGGGTCCGGGGCGCAGGGCGACGGACGGAGACTGAACGCGGGAAATCGGGCATGGGTTGGGGGTACACTGATGATCGACCGAGAAATGTTATAATGTTTCAGTCGAATCCGCACCCCTCCCGGAAGTCATGCCCGACGTCATGCCCCAGCGCCCCCGCACCCTGCACAAGGCCGATCGCGTCGGTGTCGTCGCGTCGTTGCTGTGCGCGGCGCATTGCGCGCTGCTGCCGGTCGTCATCGCGCTGTTGCCTGCATTCGGTGTCGCCAGTGCGCTCAACGAGTACTTCGAGGAAGGCTTCGCGGTGTTCGCCACGGTGCTCGGACTCGTGGCCCTGATCACCGGTTATCGCCGCCATCGCGCGCTGCATGCGCTGGCGCTGCTGGTTCCGGGCCTGCTGGTGGTGTGGGTCGGCGTGTTGTACCCGCCGCTGCACCACTCGGTACTGCCGCATGCGGTGGCGATGACCATCGGCGGCAGTCTGGTGGCGCTGGCGCACCTGGCGAATCTGCGCCTGAGCCGCGAATTCGCCCATTCCGGGCCCTGCGACGCGACCTGCGCCCCCTGATCTGCTAGGCTTTGCGCCCCCGTGCCCCGCGCCGAACCGGCGGCGGGGTCGTTTTTCGGCCCGTATGGCGCTTCCGGGCGCAGCGCCGGGCAATCCGTCACCCGCTCATCATTTCAGCAGATCCAGGAGTCCGTCATGGGTAAAGGCGATCGCAAAACCGCCAAAGGCAAGCGTTACAACTCCAGCTACGGCAATGCCCGTTCGCACGCCGTGAAGACGGTGGCCGGCGCCGCCGCGCCGGTCGCGAAAAAGGCCGCTGCCAAGCCGGTCGCCAAGGCGCCCGCCAAGAAGGCCGTCGCGAAGAAGACCGCCGCCAAGGATTGACCGCACCGGTCCGTCGCTTGATCGAAACCCCGCTCCGGCGGGGTTTCGCGTTTCCGGGCATGCGTGAGTGCGGTGTCCGGGGCCGCCGGCATCAGCGCGACGTTGATCCGCCCGGTCGCGCCGGCACCCGTTCCAGTTGTCCATCGGCGTAATCGCGCGCGAACGGCAGGTCGCGCCGATGCACGTAGCCGATGAAACAGTCGCAGATCCGGTTCGGGCAGGCGCGCGGCCCGAGCCGTGCGGCGAAACTGCCGTCGTAGAGATTCCCCAGCGGCGCGTCCACGAAATGACAGCGGCGCACATCGCCATCGCCGTTCACCGACAGCACCGACTCGCCGGTCGCGCAGGCCGCGCCCAGACTCGGCGGCGGCGACAGGCTGTAGCCGAAATGCGGATCGATGCGCAGCAGGCGCGCCACGTCCGCGTCGTCGTAATAGTCCGCCGTCCGCTGATCGTAGGCGTTGAGCCACATCGGCACGTCACCGGGCAGCGCCGCGCGCAGACGTTCGATGTCGTCGAACAACTCGCGCATCGCGACCATGCCCACGCTGAAGCGGATGCCGCGTCTGCGCAGTTCCAGACAACGCGCGACGAACACCTCCCGCGAAACTTCGCTCGGATGCCAGGTGCACCACAGCGCGAAACTGCGGGTGTCGACGCGATCGAGCCAGCGCGTGCCGATGCACAGATTGGTCTGGATCGCGACCCGTCGCACCTGCGGCATCCGGCTCAGCGCGATCATCGCTTCGCGATAGTGCCGGCGCACCAGGCCTTCGCCCCACGGCGTGAACAGGATCGACAGCGGCTGCGTCCGCGCCGCAGCCCAGTCGACGAAGCGCGCGAGATCGGCGGCGTCGCGCTGCAGGGTCGCGCGGCTGTCGCGGGTCTTCGCGAACGGGCAGTAGGCGCAGTCGTAGTTGCAACTGCTGAGGCGGCCGCGATACAGCAGCGACAGATGTCCGGGCGCCGTGTGCGCATCGGATTCCAGTGCGGCGATGGCGGCCCGTGGCGCGTCCATGTCAGCGCGGCGCGTAGGCGGCCATGCGCGCGGCGACCGCGGGCGAGATCAGCCACGGCCCCAGGGTATCCGCACGGGCCATGCCCGATGCGGTGAGCGCCAACCGTTCGCCCGTTCGACACGCCAGCCCCAGCGGTTCGAGCGCGGCGAGCTGCGGCAGATCCTCGAAGGCATCGCTGCCGAAACGCGCGCGCCATGCGGCGAGATCCAGTCCCGGCCACACCAGCAGCGACTGGATCGCATAGCGTCGCCGCTGCTCGTCGCCGTCGAGTACGAAGCCATGATCGACCCGCGCGAAATCCTTTGCATTCAATGCAAGGTGATGGTCGAGGATCGCGGCGACGCTGCGTCGCGAGACCCCATACTCGCTGGAATAATGCAGTGCCCGCGTGTACGAACGCGCGCCGCAGCCGATGCCGATCATGCCGTCGTCCTGGCAGCAGTAGGCCGGGCCGGCATCGTTGGCCGGCGCGTGCGCGGCGCGGAACATCCGCATCGACACCTGCGTGTAGCCCGCGGCGAGCAGGCGATCGCGGCCCGCGCGGTACAGCTCGGCCCGCGCGTCCAGCGGCTCGGGCTGCAGCGCGAACCGCGGCCGGCCGTCGCGGCGTTCGATCCGCCCCAGCCCGGTGAGCGGGCGCACGTAGAGCGGATACAGATAGAGTTCTTCCGGCGCGAATGCGAGCGCGCTGTCGATCGACGCGAGGAAACTCGCGACGGTCTGGCCCTGGATGCCGTAGATCAGGTCGAGATTGAGGGTCGGGAAGCGCTGCGCGCGGATCGCCGCGATCGCGCGTTCCACTTCATCGCGCTGCTGCGGCCGCACCAGCGTGCGCACTTCGGCGTCGCTGAAACTCTGGATGCCCATGCTGATGCGGTCGATGCCGGCCTCGCGGCACAGCGCCATCTTGTCGCCATCGACCGTTTCCGGCGAGACCTCCATGCCGGAGGGGATCGCACGCGCATCCACGCCGCGGCAGCGCAGGCTGTCGAACAGCCGCGACAACTGCGCCGTGTCGAGATAGCTCGGCGTGCCGCCCCCGAACGCGAGCCGCGCGAAGCGATGTTCGCCCAGTGCATCGATGGCGACCGCGAGCTGGGTGTCGAGCTGACCGAGATAGCGTTCGACCGCCTCCGCCGACGGCCGCGCCAGGGTGAACAGATTGCAGAAGCCGCAGCGGTACGAGCAGAAGGGGATGTGCAGATACAGGAACAGCGCGCTGCGGTCTTCCGCGGCCCAGACATCGCGCAGCGCGCGCGGTCCGGGCAGCGCGCGATACGCGGTCTTGTGCGGATACGAATACGAATACGCCTGGTACGGCGGCATCCGCAGCAGCGATTCCAGCGACGGTTGCGCGGGGAGGGCATTCATGGCGCGAGCAGGAAATGGGCGTAGGGCACGTGCATCACCACGTCGTGGGCGAGGCGATGGCCGTGGTAGCCGTCCTCGCCGTAGGCGGTGCCGTGATCGGAGCAGATCACGACGAAGGTCGGCGCGCGTCGGCGCGAGGCTTCGAACAGCGGCGCCAGTGCGCGGTCGACGTATGCCAGCGCGGCGCAGTGACTGTCGAGACCGTCTTCGGTCGCACCCGGCAGATGGTGCAGGTTGGGTTGATGCAGCGCGGAGACATTGATGAAGGTGAAGCAGCGCCGATCGCGCAGATCGTCCGCGGCCAGGCGCGCGCAGGCCAGCGCGACCTGCGCGTCGGTCGAATCGTGCGCGGTCACGCCGAAGGCGGGCCGCCAGTGCGCCTCCGCGAACAGGCCGGGCAGCGCGCGGCCGAGCGGGTTGGCGCGATTGAAGAAGCCGACGCCGCCGATGCACAGGGTGTGATAGCCCTGCGCAGCGAAGCCGCCGACGATGTCGGCATGATCCGGAAACACGAAGGTGTTGGCGTCGATGGTCTCGCTGCCCGCGAACGCCAGCGCGAACAACCGCGGATGCGGGCCCGGGCGCGCGGGCGTGGGCAGGAAACCGGCGAAGAACGCCTGATGTGCGGCATAGGTGAAGGTCGCCGGCGTGTGTCGCCGCTCCCAGCCGCCCGGCGGCAGATGGCGCGACAATGTCGGCAGGCGGCCCTCGTCGAAGCAGCGCTGCGCGGCGTCGAAGCGCAGGGTGTCGAGGGTGATGAACAGCACATCGTGGCTGCCGACGATGGCGTGCATGTCGAGCACGGGAGACGCGGTATCGCTCATGCCTGCGCCCGCCGCGGTGCGGTCTGCGCGACGGCATCGCGCCCGTCCGTGACGCGTTCGCGCGCAACCCAGGCGGCCTGATCTTCGCAGGCGTCCGCGCCCTGCCAGCGCGCGTGCTGCACGAAATCGCCGAACGCGTTCGCTTCCAGCACGACGCAGCGGTCGCGGGTCGGGATCAGATCGAAGCCGATCGACGCGCTGCCGGGAAACGCGCGCGCGGCGGTACGCACCGCGGCTTCGACGCGATGCATCGTGTCGGCGTCGAGCAGCGTCGCGGGATCTTCGCGACGGTTGCCGAGATGCAGATTCGTCATCGGCGTGCCGCTGATGCGCGCGACGCGCTGTCGTGGTTCACCCGCGAAAGCGATCACGCGCAGGTCGAAGTGATGCCGCGTCGAGCCCGCGGCGCGCGGCTTCGGCACCCAGGTCTCGGCGTAACAGCCCTGCGCGGCGAGCGCGTCGATCAGCATGGCGATCCGCGCGCGTTCGTGGTAACGCAGCGGCGCAAGGCGGTTGAACAGCCGGATGCCGCCGTGGTCCACGACGCATTCGGTCGTGGTCCGCGCAATCTCCCGGCCATCGCGATGGCGCCGGTACGCGATGACGCCGGCCGCCGCGGACCCGTAGCGCGCCTTCACGAACACCTGGTCGCAGCCGTGCGCGTCGAGCAGATGCTGCAGATGCGCGTAGCCGTCGACCGGGCCCAGCAGCGGCGGGATATCGACGCCGGCCTCCGCCAGCGTCTGCTGGCAGCGCCATTTGTCGCACATGCGCAGCACAGCGTCGGGCGGATTGAGCCAGCGCACCGGTCCGGCCGCTTCGCAAGCGTGCGCGATGTCGCGCAGCAGACCGGCGAAACCCGCGTGCCACGCATGCCGCTGCGCGAGTTCGCCGGCGTCGATGTCGAGCGGTGTATCCGGATCGAGGTCGAGGCGGGCGCGGCCGCGGCGGATCAGGGCGACATCCAGTCGCGCATCCGATGACGGCGCATCGAGTTTGACCACGTACGGGGGATCGCCGTCGGAGGTCGGCATCGCAATCCGTTCCGACAGCGCCGTGTCGTAGTCGAACACGCACGCCCGACCGAGCCGACGGCGGCGCAGCGCGGCCTGCAGCAGTCGTGTCCGGCGATGTCCGGGCGTGCCGAACACCACCATGCGCGGATCGGGCCTGTTCACCCGGCGACTTCGCTCGATGACGTCATTCGGCCACGGCGACGTAGCGTTCCCCGTCGTCCTCGTCCTGCGGGTCGTCCAGCACGACCTTGCAGGACAGCGCGCGCAGCTTCGCCTGCCACGCGGCACCGATGTAGTGATGGCTGAGGTCGAGCGTTTTCAGCGCACCGAGATGGGGCGATTCGCACAGCGCCTGCGCGCCTGCGTCGCCGATCGTGCCCATCGACAGATCGAGTGTCCCGAGTTTGCCCAGCCACGGTTGCGCGGCCAGGTGTTTCGCGAGATCGTCGCTGATCTGCGCGTCGCGCAGGCCGAGATACTCAAGACGGGATGCGTCGATCGCGTCCAGCATCCGCGCATAGGTCGAGACGTCGCCGTCGAAGCCGTAGTTGTCGTCGCCGAGCCACAGCTCCAGACGGCGCAGCGCCGGCAGGGTCGAGCTCGCGATCGCATCCGCGATCTGCGCGGGCAGACCGCCGCATTCGATCGCCAGTTCCTCGAGCGCGGCATGCGAGAAGGCTTCCAGTGTCAGTCCGCTGCTGCCGCGGATCCGCAGCGAGCGCAACTGCGGGAAGGCGTCGAGCAGCGCGTTGTAGCCGGTCTGGATGATCCAGGAGATCTCGCAGTCCTCGTAGGTCATGTCGCCGATGAAGAGCGCGCGCAGCGCCGGCAGTTCGGCCCGACGTTCGATCAGCGCGTCCAGGAAGTCCTGCGGCGAGGTGTCGTGCGCTTCGCTCCACGCGCCGATGATGAGCGCCTCGATGGCGGCCGCATCGACCTGGGCGAGGAAGGCATCCAGCAGTTCGCGCTGGCTCTCGCTGGCATCGTAATCCTGCGCCAGGCGGTAGACATGGGTGCGCACGCTGTCGCGGTCGGCGATGGTGTCGCCCATGCGGAATTCCACGACGGGTCTGTCGAAATAGCGGTCCTGGGTGTGGTTGACGGTCATGGGGGCCTGTGCGGAAAAGTCCGGTGATCGATGCGGTGGATGCGGGTGAGGGCGGGAGGCAAAAATGCTGGATTGAAATCAGTCGCTGCTGGTCGCCGTGGTGGCGGTTTGCGCCGCGGCATGCGCTTCCACCTGCCGCCAGACCCGCAGCACGTTCTCGCCCAGGATCCTGCGGATGTCGGCGTCGCCGTAGCCGCGCGCCTGCAGGCCGGCGATCAGATTCGGGAAGTCGGCCACGGTCCGCAGGCCTTCGGGCAATGCGCCGCTGACGCCGTCGAAATCCGAGCCGATGCCGATATGATCGATGCCGACCAGTTTCACGCCGTAATCGATCTGGTCGAGCACCGCGTCGATCTTCACCGGGAGCGGCGGATGCGCCGCATCCCATTCGGCATCGAATTCGGCGACCGTCTGCGTGGTGCGGCCGGCGCTGCGTGCGCGTTC
The DNA here is from genome assembly GCA_041919915.1 of Lysobacteraceae bacterium. Taxonomy (GTDB): domain Bacteria; phylum Pseudomonadota; class Gammaproteobacteria; order Xanthomonadales; family Xanthomonadaceae; genus Lysobacter_I. The sequence continues at coordinate 108,144 of JAYRSY010000002.1, read as the reverse complement.
GTATTCGGCGTAGGCGACGAAATAGGCCTGGGTCTTCGCCGCCGATGCCGGATCGATGAAGGCGTTGCCGAACGGAATCTGGATCACGCCGCCCTTCGCGGCGATCGCCTGCGCCAGCGTGTCGCTGAGATTGCGCTCGAAACCCGGCGTGAAATGCCGGAACGCCGAATGCGTGGCCACGACCGGCGTGCGGCTGAGTTCGACCGATTGCGCGACCGCGTCGTCGGACAGGTGCGAGACGTCGATCATCATGCCGAGCCGGTTCATTTCGGCCACGACCTCGCGGCCGAACGGGCTGAGGCCCTTCCATTTCTTTTCGGCGGCGTAGGACGAATCGGCGATGCGGTTGTTGTCGCTGTGGGCGAGCGTGATGTAGCGCACGCCGCGCTCGAAGAAGAACGCGAGTTTGCCGAGGTCGTCGCCGATCGGCGCGCCGTTCTCCATGCCCATGGGCAGCAGCACCAGACCGCGTCCGCGCAGCGTTTCGACATCGCGCGGCGAGCGCAGCAGCGCGAACTTGTCTGGATTGTCGTTCGCCATTGTCTCGACCGCGTCGATCATGCGGTTGGCGGTGGCGTAGGCGCTGCCGTCGACGTCCTGGCCCGGCGAGGTGTAGATCGACATGAACGCCACGTCGAGGCCGCCGGCGCGCGCTTTCGGGAAATCGAACTCGCGCGGCTGCGCGACCGACAGGTCGCGCCATTCCTTCAGCAGTTCGGTCGGCGCGTCGATGTGGGTGTCGACGATGACCGCGTCCTCGGCGAGCGCGCGCGCCGCCGGCGTGGCCTGGGCGAGGGCGAGCGCGGGCAGGGCGTGGGCGAGGAGGGCGACGACGAAGCGGGGCAGGCGGGCGTGCATGATCGGTTCCTTGTCGATGCCTGGCGCGGCGCGCTCACGCGCGGGGGTGTCCGCCGACGAACACGCCGGCGGCGTCCGGTCCGCCCAGCCAGTAGCACAGCTCCGCCGGACGATGGAGGTTCCAGTGTACGAAGTCCGCGCGCAGTCCGGGGCGCAGCGCGCCGCGATCGGACAATCCCAGCGCCCGCGCGGCGTGCACGGTCGTGCCGCGCAGCGCTTCCTCCGGCGTCAGCCGGAAATGGGTGCAGGCCAGCGACATCGCGAGTCGCATCGACAACAGCGGCGCCGTGCCCGGGTTGCAGTCGGTGGCGACCGCCATCGGGACGCCGTGGGCGCGGAAGGCGTCGATCGGCGGCCGTTGCGTCTCGCGCAGGCAGTGGAAGGCGCCCGGCAGCAGCACCGCGACCGTGCCGGCGGCGGCCATCGCGCGCACTGCCGCGTCGTCGGTGTATTCGACGTGGTCCGCCGACAGCCCGCCGAATTCGGCGGTCAGCGCCGCGCCGCCGAGATCGCTGAGCTGGTCGGCGTGCAGTTTCACCGGCAGATCCAGGGCGCGCGCGGCCTCGAACACGCGGCGCGTCTGCGCCGGGGTGAAGCCGATCCCTTCGCAGAACGCATCGACCGCATCGACCAGTCCTTCCGCATGCAGCCGCGGCAGCCAGTCGATGACGGCGTCGATGTAGTCGTCCGCACGGTCGGCCTGCTTCGAATCGGAATACTCCGGCGGCAGTGCATGCGCACCGAGATAGGTCGTACGCACTTCGACGCCCAGCGTTTCGCCGATCCGCCGCGCGACGCGCAGCATCTTGCGTTCGTTGTCGAAGTCGAGGCCGTAGCCGGACTTGATTTCCAGGGTCGTCGCGCCGTCGCGCAGCAGCGCCTGCGCGCGCGGCAGCGATGCGGCCAGCAGCGCGTCCTCGGCCGCCGCGCGCACGGCGCGGACGGTCGACACGATGCCGCCGCCGGCGCGGGCGATGTCCTCGTAGCTCGCGCCTTCGAGGCGACGTTCGAATTCGTGCGCGCGATCGCCGGCGAACACCAGATGGGTGTGGCAGTCGATCAGGCCGGGCGTGATCCAGCCGCCATCGACTTCGATCACCGTATCGGCGAGCGATCCGGCGTCGGCGGGCAGTGCGGTGCGCGGACCGGCGAAGGTGAGCAGGCCGTCCTTCCAGCCCAGCGCACCGTCCTCGATCGCGCCGTAGCCTTCGCCGTCGAGCGTGGCCAGGGCGGCGCCGAGGATCAGCCCGTCCCAGTGGCCGTCTCCGTGATCGTCTCCGCGATCGTCTGCATGGTCGTCCGGATGCGGCGCGGTCATGCGATCGCACCCGCGGCGCGCAGCGCATCCGCATCGACGCCGTGCGCCGCGCAGATCGCGTCGGTGTGTTCGCCCAGATGCGGCGGTCGTTGCGGTTCCGCCATCGGCGAGTCCGACATCCGCAGCGGGCTGGCGATCATCGGAATGCCGTCGGCCTCGATGCGCAGGCCGCGCGCGGTGGCGAGTTCGCCGAACGCCGCGTCGCGCACGCCGTTCACCGGCGCGGCCGGGATGCCCGCGGCTTCGCAGCGCTCGACCCAGGCGGCGACGGTGTCGTCGACGAAGCAGGCGGCCAGCGCCGGGACCAGCCAGTCGCGATGGGCGACCCGCGCGGGATTGGTCGCGCAACGCGGATCGTCGCGCCACTCGGGGTGCCCGATCAGCGCGCAGAGCCGCGCCCACAGCGCGTCGCTGCCGCAGGCGATGACGAACGCGCCGTCGCGGGCCGCGAAGCTCTGGTAGGGCACGATGGTGGGATGCGCGTTGCCGCAGCGGCGCGCATCCTCGCCGGTGAACAGCACGCTGCAGACGATGTTGGCCAGCGCCTGCATCTGGGTGTCGAACAGGCTCACCTCGATCGTCTGGCCCTCGCCGGTGCGTTCGCGCTGATACAGCGCGGCCAGGATCGCGATGGTGGCGTTGAGCCCGGTAGTCAGGTCCACGGTGGCCACGCCGACCTTGCTCGCGGGACCGTCGACGGGGCCGGTGATCGCCATCAGCCCGGATTCGGCCTGCACCGCCAGGTCGTAGCCCGGCCGTTTCGCGTCGGGTCCGCTGCGGCCGTAGCCGGAGATCGCGCAGTGGATCAGGCGCGGGTTCAGCGCGCGGGTGCGGGCCGGATCGATGCCCAGCGATTCGGGCACGCCGCTGCGGAAATTCTCGATCAGGACATCGGCCTCGCGGATCAGCGCTTCCAGCAGCGGCCGCGCCTCGGGATGGCGCAGGTGCATCGCGATCGAACGCTTTCCGCGGTTGGCGCAGGCGAAATAGGCGGAGATGTCGCCGCGGAACGGCGGGCCGTAAGCGCGGGTGTCGTCGCCGTCCAGCGGCTCGATCTTGATCACCTCGGCGCCGAGGTCCGCGAGCGTCATGCCGGACCACGGCCCGGCGAGCACGCGCGACAGATCCAGCACCTTGATCCCAGCCAATGCCGACATCGATACGTCCACGAGAGGAAGACGGTGGGCAGTGTAGCCCGGGCGCATGACGGGAATGGGGACGCGCGTTCCGGCATCCGATCGGCGAGAATGGGCGGATGGATTCCCGGAACGCCCCGATCGACGGCCGCTGGCGCCTGCGCGGCATCGCCAATCTCCACTCGCATGCCTTCCAGCGCGCCATGGCCGGTCTCGCCGAGCGCATGACCCATCCGTCCGATTCGTTCTGGACCTGGCGCGAGACCATGTACCGCATGGCCGAGCGGTTCGATCCCGATGCGCTGCACGCGGTCGCCGCGCAGTTGTACGCGGAGATGCTCGAAGCCGGCTACACCACGGTGTGCGAATTCCACTATCTGCACCACGCGCCGGACGGTCGTCCCTACGACGATCCGGCGGCGATGTCGCGGGCGTTGATCGCCGCCGCGCGCGAGACCGGCATCCGCCTGACCCTGCTGCCGGTGCTGTACATGACCGGCGGTTTCGACGGCCGGCCGCTGAATGCGCGCCAGCGCCGGTTCGGGCACGACATCGATGCCTACCTGCGGCTGTTCGAGACCCTGCGTGGCGATGAGGACGACACGCTGCGGGTCGGTTGCGCCCTGCACAGCCTGCGCGCGGTGCCGCCCGAGGCGATGGCGACGGTGCTGGCCGCGCTGCCGGCCGATGCCCGCATCCACCTGCACATCGCCGAACAGATCGGCGAGGTGCAGGACTGTCTGGCGATCCGCGGCGACCGCCCGGTGCGTTGGCTGCTGGAACATGCGGATGTCGACGCGCGCTGGACCCTGGTCCATGCCACCCATCTGGACATGGACGAGATCCTCGGCATCGCCGATCGCGGCGCGACCGTCGCGATCTGTCCGACCACCGAGGCCAATCTCGGCGACGGCCTGTTCCCGCTGCGCGATTACCTCGATGCCGGTGGCGCCTGGGGCGTCGGCTCGGATTCGCACATCTCGGTCTCGCCGGTGGAAGAACTGCGCTGGCTGGAATACGGCCAGCGGCTGGTCACGAAGCACCGCAACATCGTCGCGACCGCGGACCGCCCGAGCGTCGGCGAGGTCCTGCTCGCCGGCGTCGACGCCAGCGCCGAACGCAGCACCGGGTTCACTGCGGCGGCGCTGGCCGGCGATGTCGTCGAACTCGATGCGGACGCGCCGATCCTCGCCGCCGCCACCGCCGCGGATCTCGCCGATCGCTGGATCTTCAGTGGCAACCGCCCGGTGGTCGATCGGGTCGTGGTGGCGGGTCGGGAGGTCGTCGCCGGCGGCCGGCACCGCGACCGCGACGCCATCGCCGCGCGCTACGCGGCGGCCCTGCGCGGCCTGCTGGCGGGCTGATCCGCGCCGGGACACGCTTCATCCCGGATTTCCGGGGGTTCGTCGCAAGCACCGGCAGCGGGTCGGCAGGGCCGGCAATCTGGTCGCATCTCCCGACCCGATCCGAATGCCATGGCCATCCTCACCTATCCGACGATCCTCTGCGCCGCGCTGTTCGTGGCCGTCGTGGCGATGCCGTCCCGGGGCGATGCCGCCTCCGACGTCGCCCAGGCCGCGGCCGCGCCGACCGTGCTGATCGATGCCGATGTCGGTTTCCAGGGGCGCTGGGTCAGCCTCCGCGGCAGCCTGGCCGTCCATGCCGGGCGCTGGATCCCGCAATGGAACGCCGAGTTGTCGACGCTGGGCATCCGCGCCGGAATTGCGCATGATGCCGCGGGTCTTTCGACGGTCTTCGATGTCGGCGGTTGGTTGCCGACGCAGGGCACCGACGTGTTGAAGTCGCTTCTGCGGGTACGCTGAGATGATGGCTGTCGATGTTTCGCCGCGGTATTCCCTGCACCAGCCGTTGCCGGCCGGCATGCAGGTCGGCATCCACAACGGGTTCACCCGCTACAAGGATTATCCGGTCTTCAGTGGCGGATGGTGGTGGCGACGCACGCTGCTGGCCACGCTGGCCTGTTTCGTGCTGGTGTTCGCGCCGACCTTTTCGAGCTGGATGAATCTCGCCCCGCCGCTGCCGGTGGGGCTGGTGGCATTCCTGACCTTTCTGTCGTGCGTGCTGGCGCTGAGCGTGGGGCCGGGCGTGGCCGCCTTCGTGCGGCATCGGCGCCTGCCGGCCGGGCGCGAGCGCGTCCTGATCGTGGCCGCGATCGTCGTCTTCGCCGTCGTGGGGCGCGTCGTCGATTACGGCCTGCGCGAGCTCTGTTTCGAGATCATGCAGCCGTATCCGCAGACCCACGCGCTGTCGGTGGCGCTCAGGAAGTCGCTCACGCCCTATTCGTACCTCACCAGCCTCATTTTCTTCGGCGCGCTCGGCGGTGGTTGGGCCATTCCCGCGTATTTCGCCGAACTGCAGCGTTGGCGGCTGGCGGCCCAGGTCCGCCGCGAGGAAGTGCTGCGCAACCAGAAACTGGAAGCCGATCTGCGGCTGCGGGTGCTGCAGGCGCAGGTCGAACCGCATTTCCTGTTCAACACGCTCGCATCGGTGCGCGCGCTCATCCGGCAGGATCCCGCGCAGTCGGAAGCGACGCTGGATGCGCTGGTCGGTTATCTGCGCGCCAGCATTCCGCGCCTGCGCGCGGACGCGGGCGAGACCCCGACCACGCTCGGGCAGCAGGTCGAACTGTGCGCGCATTTCCTCGAAGTGATGCGGATCCGCACCGCCGGCCGCCTGCGCTGCGAGGTGAACGTCGGACCGGAGCTGCAGCGCCTGCCGTTCCCGCCGATGCTGCTCATCACCCTGGTCGAGAATGCGGTGAAGCACGGCATCGAGCCGCGGCCGGGCGCGGGCCTGGTGACGATCTCGGCGTCCCGTTCCGACGACCGCCTGCGGGTGTGCGTGGAGGACGATGGCCTTGGCCTGCAGCCGGGGGTCGGTGGCGGGTTGGGGTTGGCGAACGTGCGGTCACAGCTCAAGGCGCTTTACGGCGACCGTGCGGGTTTCGAGATCGTCGGCCGGGCGGAAGGCGGCGTGCGTGCCGCGATCGAGATTCCGCTGCCGGAGCGCGAGGCATGAACGCGAACGTCAGCGCGAGCATCAGCGCGATCCTCGCCGAGGACGAGAAGCCGCTGCGCGACGCCCTGCGTGCGCTGCTCGTCGAGCTCTGGCCGCAACTGGAGATCCTCGCCGAATGCGAGGACGGCGTCGCCGCGATGGAAGCGATCGCCGCGCATCGGCCGGACATCGCGTTCCTCGACATCCGCATGCCCGGCGTGAGCGGACTGGACGTGGCCCGCGCCGCGGTCGCGGCGAAGTCGCTGGTCGTCTTCACCACCGCCTACGACGAGTACGCGATCCGCGCGTTCGAGACCGGCGCCGTCGACTACCTGCTCAAACCGGTGCTGCGCGAACGGCTGGAGACCTCGCTCGCGCGGGTGCGCGTGCGTCTGCACGAGCGCGGGTTCGCGTCGCCGGCGGAGGATGCGCGCGAGGGCGAGGCGATCGACGCGCTCGAACAGCGCCTGCGCCCCGCCGGCGCGCGCCTGATCCGCTGGATCAGTGCGGCGGTGGGCGACAGCGTGCGCATGATCGGCATCGACGACGTGCTGTTCTTCCAGGCCCAGGACAAGTACGTTCGGGTGGTCACCACCGACGGCGAGGCGATCATCCGCACGCCGATCAAGGACCTGCTCGCCGGTCTGGACCCGGACGAATTCTGGCAGGTGCATCGCGGTACCGTCGTGCGCATCTCGGCGATCGACCGTGTGCGCAAGGACGAGCTCGGGAAAAGTCTCCTGCGGCTGCGCGGTCGCGACGAAGCGCTGCCGGTGAGCAGCGCGTTCGTGCACCGGTTCCGCGGCATGTGACGCGGCGCCCCGGTTCAGGGCATCGATGCCGCGCTCAGCGCAGCGCGGCGCGGGTCGCCGACAGATCGCCCTCGTTCGCCGCGGGCGCCACCCGCAGCAGATGCGCCAGCAACGCATAGACATGGATGTTGTCGAACGCCGGTATCGTCGCGCCGCGACGGAACGACGGGCCGCGTGCCGCGAACACCGCGCGCATCGCCGGGTCGTACGGATCGAAGCCGTGCTGCCCCTTCACCGGTTGCCGCTGCGGTTCCTGCTCCCGGCCATGGACGCGCCAGCCGGTGTCCGCCTGGCAGACGATGGGCGGGATCCGCGGATGCCGGCCGTAATGCCATTCCGGCGGCAGTTCGCCCTTGCGCCAGCAGGCGTAGTGATCCTGACGGCCGAGGAACGCGGCCTCGACCTCCGCGGTGCGTCCGGGCGCCGGCGTCAGTCCGACCACCTCGCTCCACCACTCGAGCCGGTAATTCGCCGGATCCAGCCGATCGTCGAGCAGGCGCAGGTTGCCCTGCGGTACATCGGCCATGCCGTGATCGGACACCACGAGCATGTCGACGGTGTCGGCCAGTCCACGCGCGCGCAGTCCCTCCTCCAGTCGCGCCAGCGCGGCGTCGATCTCCAGCAGCGCCGCGTTCGCCGCGGCCGAGTCGCGCCCGTTCGCGTGCGACGCCACGTCGTAGTGTTCGAGATACAGGCTCACCAGCTGCGGCCGCTCCGCCGGCGGCAGATCCAGCCACTGCAGCACCTGATCGGCGCGCGCCTCCGGCGTCACCCGGCCGTCGAACGTGCGGAACAGACGCGGCCGCTGCCCCGCGATATCCGCTTCGGAGCCCGGCCAGAACATCGTCGCGGCGATGCCGCCCTGTTTCTGCAGCGTCGCCCAGATCGGTTCGCCGCCCCACCAGCGTCCATTTTTGGCGCTGGCTTCCTTCGAGACGAACGCGCCCAGTTCCGGGTCGCGCATGATGTTGTGGACGATGCCGTGCCGGTCCGGACGCAGGCCGGTGACCAGGGTGTAGTGGTTCGGAAAGGTCAGCGTCGGGTAGCTCGGCGTCAGCCACGCGGCGTGCACGCCCTCGGTCGCGAGCCGGTCCAGGGTCGGCATCCGCCCGGTTCCCAGGGTCGTGGCCGGCAGCCCGTCGATCGAGATCAGCAGGACCGGTCCGCGTGGGCGCGCGGTCGCATCGACGGAGGCGGGAGGCCGGCTGGCGCAGGCCGCCAGCAGCAGTACGAGGGCAGCGAGCACGCTCCGGCCGACAATCCATGACAACCGTGAGGGCGGGGCGGGGCAAGCGACGAAGGCGATCATGCGACGATGATACGGATTGCCGATGTCGTCCGGATGTCGACGTTCGTCCACCCGCCGGAGTCCGTGATGCCCGATCCACGCCGTCGTTTCCGCCTGCTCGTTCCCGTCGTCGTGCTGTCGGCCGCGTTGCCGGCCGCAGCGTCGGCAGCTTCCGGCGCGCACTCGCCGGCCGAATGCGAGGTCTGGGCGCGCGAGCTGGGGTTCGCCCGGTCGGTGGCGACGCACGACGTGGACGCCTTCGCCGAGCATCTGCATGCGGGCGCCGTGTTCGGCGCCGGGAGCGAACGCCAGCACCGCGGGCGCGAGGCGATCGTCCGGGCCTGGGCGGGCATCGTCGAGGGCCGGGCGCTGACCATCGAGTGGTATCCGACCCGGACCACCGTCGGCGGCGAAGACGGCATCGCCTGGTCGCAGGGGCCGTCGCTGGTGGTGCTCAACCCCGGGACCGAGCGCGCGGAGTACCGGCTCGGCGGTTTCCACTCGGTCTGGCGGCGCGGCGAGGACGGCGTCTGGCGGGTGCTGTTCGACGATGGCATCGAGAGCGCGCCGGCCACGCCCGAACAGGTCCGCGCCTTCCGCGAAGGCCGTCGCGACGCCTGTCCTGCCGGCTGAACCGTGCCCCGCCGCGTTCAGGCAACCCGTCGCGCGCCGGGGTATGGTGCGGTCATCGTCCACGGATTCCGGAGTGCCCCCATGACCCGCCTCCTGCTTGCCGCCGCGCTGACCGCCTGTTGCGGCGCCGCCATGGCTCAGACCGTCACCGTGTCCGCGGACGCCGGTGGCACCGACACCGCGCAGACCGCCGAGGTCGCGACGACCGACACCACCGCGAAGGAACCCTCAAGCACCTGTCTGCGCAGCACCGGTTCGCGCATCGTCGCCGCCGAGAACCTGCGCGCGGAAAAGGCACGCGAACCGCAGCGCTGCGCCAACGCCTTCGGTCGCGTCTACACCCGCGAAGACCTCGATCGCAGCGGTCACACCAGCATCGCCGACGCGCTGCGCAGCCTCGATACCAGCGTGCGCTGACCGTTCCGCATTCGTTCTGTTCGCCTTCCCGACGCCCGGCCATCGCCGGGCGTTTTTCGTGGTGTATCCGCTGCGCGTCAGCCGAACAGATCGCCGCTGCGCGACGATGCCGGCAACGCGCCTTCGAGTCGCAGCAGTGCTTCCTTGATCGGTAGGCCGCCGCCGAATCCGGTGAGGCTGCCGTCGGCGCCGATCACGCGATGGCAGGGGAGCACGATCGGCAGCGGGTTGCGGCCGTTGGCCGCGCCGACCGCGCGCATCGCATCGGGCTTTCCGATCGCGCGCGCGAGTGCGCCGTAACTCCAGGTCGCGCCGAACGGAATCGTCGCCAGCGTCTGCCAGACCTGGATCTGGAATTCGGTGCCGCGCGGCGCCAATGGCAGATCGAAATCGCGACGCGTGCCGTCGAAATATTCGCGCAGTTGCCGTGCCGTGATCGCGAGGATCTCCGCCGCCGCGCCTTCCGCGCCGGGTATCCAGCCGGCGCGATCCACCGGATGCCGGTTGCTCGGGAATTCGATGTGGCGCAGGCCCTCGGCATCGGCGGCCAGCACCAGTGTGCCGATCGGCGTGTCGAGCGTCTCCGCATACAAGGTGCTGGTGTGCTGCGTGCTCATGCGGCGACGTGTCCTGCAAGGTCGGCGGGAAGATGCCACAGGAGCAGCACCGCGTACGCGCGCCACGGCCGCCACGCCTGCGAGCGCGCTTCGGTCGCGCGTTCGCTCAGCCGTGCCGTGCCCTGCGCCACGCCCAGGCGCTGCTGCAGCACCAGATCGCCCGCGGGAAACGCATCGGGCATCGCCATGCCGCGCATCGCGATGTATTGCGCCGTCCACGGGCCGATGCCCGGCAACGCGACCGCGCGTTCGACGAAATCCTCCAGCCGCTGCCCGCCCGCGAACGACAGCCGGCCCTCGGCGACCGCGGTGGACACCGTGCGGATCGTCGCCGCCCGCGTCTTCGGCAGGCCGATGTCTTCCAGCGTCGCGTCGCGCAGCGTGTCGGGCGACGGAAACGCGCGATCCAGTCCGTCCGGCGCATCGGCCGGCATCCGCAGCGGCGTGCCCCAGCGTTCGACGATGCGCCGCGCGAACGTGGTCGCGCCGGCCACGCTGATCTGCTGGCCCAGCACCGCGCGCACCGCCAGTTCGAAACCGTCCCAGCCGCAGGGCACGCGCAGGCCGGGATGCAGATCGAGCGCGTGCGCGAGCAGCGGATCCTGCGCCAGCGTGTCGCGGATCGCGCGCGGATCCGCATCGAGATCGAACATCCGGCGCACGCGCCGCACGACATCGGGGATCATGTGCGGCGCGACGCCGCCGATCTCCAGCGACAGTTCCGGCTTGTCGTCGATCGCGCGCACGCGGATCCAGCCGGCGCTGCCGTCCGCATTGGGAATCGCGCGCTCGTAGCGATCCGCACCGACATGCTCGATGCCCGGGATCGCGCGCTTCGCGATGAACGCCAGCAGCAGCGGAACATCCAGCGGCGGCCGATACCCCAGCCGCAGCCGCAGCGTGCCCAGCGGCATCGCGTCGGCGGACTTCGATCGACGGATCGCACCCGGCGCCATCCCGCAGCCCTCGCGGAACGCCGCGTTGAAACGGCGGATGCTGTTGTAACCCGCCGCGAGCGCGACATCGGTCACCGGCAGCGCGGTTTCGGTGAGCAACTGTTTCGCCAGCAGCAGGCGTCGCGTTGCGTGCACCGCATGCGGCGTCGCGCCCACCTGGGCGACGAACACCCGCTGCAGCTGCCGCGCGCTCAGGCCCACGCGCGCCGCCAGCGCCTCCACGCTGTCGTCCTGCAGCGCGCCTTCCGCGATCATCGCCAGCGCGCGCCGCACGCTGTCCTCGCGCACCTGCGCGAAGGCCTCCGGCGACAGCTCCGGCCGGCAGCGCAGGCACGGCCGATACCCCGCCGCCGACGCCGACGCCGCATTGGGATGGAAGCCGATGTTCTCCCGCTTCGGCGGCGGTGCGGGACACACCGGCCGGCAGTAGATCCCGGTGCTGCGCACCGCGATGAAGAATACCCCGTCGAAGCGGTGGTCCTTCGCCGCCATGGCCCGCAGGCAGACCTCGCGGGGTGGCAGGGCGGGGTGATGGTCGGGGGCGGTGGTCATGGGGATAGCGTAGACCACCGGGGCTAGGGTGACTGGCCGTTTTCGGACACGGCTGCCATCACCGGAAGGGGTTCGTAGGGCGGGCCCTGGGCCCGCCGGAAATGGAACGGACGAGATGTGGGATGTGGTGGGGGTGGAGAGCTTGTGGGGTGCGTGCGGAGTAGCGGCGTGATTTCTTGATCCTGCAGTTTTGGACAGGTTGTGTGTTGTTGTGGTGTATAGAGACAGTGATGTTGCTAATCAAGGCAATACATTTCGCATAGGGCTCGCGGGTACTTCCAGCAAGTAGCCCGGGTAAGGCCGCAGCTCGCACCTGGGATTTCGGAGCGGCATACGGTCGTTCTCTCGGGTGCGCGCTTTGCGCTTACCCGAGCTACGAGGCTGCATTGCTAAACGGTAAATCCGAAACCCCAAGCTCTGTTTTGATGAAGTGTCGAGCTAAGAAGCGCATGATAGCGGCTGCGATATGTAATCGATGTAATTCTTTTGCAATATCGGGATCAGAGGGATTCTTTTCTGTTACATGCGCTACAGCGACCCGGCACGCTTTCCATAGATATTGATCAGCGTCTTCGCTGCCGCACGCTGTCAGAAACGCTTTCGCACGGTCTGGATCAAGCCTGCTTTGCAGAATTGGGAATGTATGAGCGATCCAACGGCGGATGTCTTTTCCATCTGGATGGCGGATTTCGAGTACCTTGAAGTAGCTCAGCACCGCGTAGCCGACCATAAAGTTCTGTTCGGAATTTCTACCCTCACGATACAGGGCGAGGGCGCGCCTTACATCCTCTGAGGCAGGAATGCTCCGGTTGAATACCCAATAATAGGTGGTCGTAAAGGCCAAATTTCGCTTCTGCACGGCAGTGGGCATCGCGTTGCCAGACCAGCCATCCTGCATGATGGCGTATTGGTCATCGCACCAAGTTAGCAGGCTGAGAAAGCGGTTGATGACCGTCGTTGCCTCTTCGATGCTCAGGTGGTTGGCATTCAGATCGATATGGACTGACTGCACATGGTCGTTAGTTTTCGGCATGAGCACGAGTTTGTAGCGATCGAACTCGATCAGCATTTCTTCGCGCGGCCAAGTCACCTGATTGTCGACACCGATATTTAGGAAGCGCGATGATGAAGTCGCGCTCAATCGTAGGCGACGCGCTTCCTCGGCATCCTCCTGCTCATACTCCGAACCGTCGCCGATAGGAGGTGATGGGGACGCTCGCGCATCGGCGATCTCTCTTGCCAGTCGGTCAAAGAAACGTCGATTGAAGATCAATTCGCGGCTAGCAGGGGCGTTGCGCAATTCTGAATCGAAGTATGCTCCTGATTGCAGCAACGATACCGACTCGTCTCGAACGAACGATAATTGAATTCGTTTGCCATCGTTTTCATATGTTATGACAGCGAGTCCATGGCTGTTGGTTGCGGATTCCGCTACCGAAATTCTGACGGAGACAACGCTATAGCGGATTTTACTGTCGATAAGGATGCTTATTAGCGCATCAGTTAGTGTGCTTGCATTACCAAATTCTTCGGTCTTTCCGCCGACGGGCTTAAGCTTTTCGAGGATTGTGGCTGCATGGCCCGACCAATTAGGTTGCACCGTTGTCAAGCCAAGCACCGCCGCTACGATCTGCTCGTTACTAAGCGCGTGCCCCCGGTTTTCGCGACCGCGCGGCAGCTTGCCGTAGCCGCGCAGAGACTCAAATCGCTTATCCATATTGACGGTCGTGTCAGTCGCCAGGTCACTCTGGCTGCAGAGTTGGGTCAACACATTAGATAGCTGTTTCGCAAGCATGGCCTAGTCCTGTCGCTTCCAGTTGGTTTCCCAAGCATCAAGGATCATAGCAATCTGCCCGGGTAAGGCCATAGGCCGCACACGGGATGCTGGAGATGCACACGGTTATTGCCTTGGGTGCGCGCCCTGTGCTTGGCCGAGCTACAACCCTGTTTCAGGAATTGACGCATGCGTTCGTTGGCGTGGAGATTGAAGTACGATTGAATGCGGTCCCGAGGAGCGTCGAATGCATTCCATCGCATTCCTGCCTGTCGTCGGCGTAGCCCTGTATCTGTTGCTGCGCCTGTTGCTCAACTGGCGGGCAAAGAAAGTCAGAATGGAAGTCTCTGGTTCCGAATATGAACTGATTCGGCTATGTCATGGGAATAAGGAAAAAGCCGATCGTCTGATCGGGTTGGAGCGCGAGAGGCAGCCGAGCATTTCGCGTGCCGAGGCGGAAAGAAGGGCGTCCGATTCGATTCGGCGGGATATGAATTAAGGACGTAAGACGTATCGGTAGAGTGCATCCGCGAAGCGTCATGCGTCCTTCGGGGTTTGCGGAGACGGTTGAGCATGACACCTTCGGCTTATGTGCCCTACGCAAGCTGTCATCGAGGCAAAAGCTCGGGCCTGAAGGCCCTCCTACGAGAGTGGCTCGTTCACGGTGGGCTTGCGGTTCGAGAGCGCTGAGGTCCTTGTCCCCAGTTCGTGCCTTGCGCCTACCCGGCTACTAGAATGTCATTATGGATTGATCTGTTCACATGGGCGCATGCATCATCTCGCTCAAACCGATTCTGCGTTGTGGCGTTCGCCATGTGCATGCGATACGCTTGAACCCGTCCACCGCTCCGCCAAGGGTCGGCTCAACTCGGCCGTCAGGCGCCGTTATCAGGGATAACAATGAATCAGCGCCTCTTGCTTGTCTTTTCTCTGTTCGCTGCGTCAATGGCATCTTCTCTGTCATTTGCTGAGGAGCAGTCATTGAATGGCTGTAAAGATGATGATCTGGCCGTATTCCTTGCGGAAAGATACTCTGCGGCATGGATTGATCCACTGACGGATGCGTTTGTTTCCATGGAATCGAGCAATATCGATACTTACAGCGACGTCAGCGTCTCGAGCGCGGATATGGATCGCCTGCGGAGTGCGTACAGGAAAATCGTACAGAAATATTATTCCATGGAAGCTTGGTTGCCCGGCGTCAGAAATTTCGTCAATGAGCATTTGACGATGAGTGAGCAATGCCAACTCTTGACGTTTTACAAGACCGGGATTGGGAATAAAGCGCTACAGCTGCAAATCACGCCGGGCGCATCCGAATTCATCAGGCAACAGGCGACCAACTACCGCAGGGAGCAAAAAGGATTCGCTGCGGAAAGGGAGGGAGTGCTGAAAGGGATCTTTCCGATGCTTCCTGATGGTTATTTTTCTTCGGGCAGGCCCTTCTAGCGCTGCACCCGTCAAGTAGCCCGGGTAAAGGCCGTAAGGCGCATATTGCTTTGTAGGGTGCATAAGCGAAGCGTCATGCACCACCCAGTGTTCCCGGTCTCGGTCGAGCGTAACGGCGCATGACGCCTTCGGCTTATGCGCCCTACGCAAGCGGTGGTCGGGACAAAAGCTCGGGCCTGATGGCCCTCCTACGAGAGCGGAGTCGCTCGCTCACTCGCATGATTCTGAGGGGCGCGGCGGTCGTTCTCCCGGGTCCGAGCGATGCGCGGACCCGGGCGACGAGGCATCCACTGCCAACCCCTCCAGCAATCGCCGCAATGCCCGCGCGTGCAGTGCGCGGAATTCCTTGGCGTCGCAGTTGAAGCGGCCGGCGCTGTACAGCGCGATGAGTCCATGCGAGTGCGCCCACAGCGTCAGCGCGACTTCCCAGGGGTCATCCTGTTTCAACGCGCCGGCGGTCTGCGCGTCGGCCACCGCGTCGGCGACTTCGTTGAGCGTGGGCGAGCGTCGGGCGCGGAAGTCGTCGGGGTAGCGGCGGGCGTCGTCGCGGCGGGCGGAGAAGGCGTGGTCGAACAGGTGCGGGTAGGCGAGGGCGTAGTCGAGGTAGATCTCCTGCAGCGCGACGATGCGGGTCATCACGTCGGGACCGGTGTTGCGGGCGTGCCAGTGGTGCGCGATCTCCTGGAAGCTGTCGTCGCAGATGCGTTTCAGCAGGGCGTCGCGGTTGGGGAAGTGGCGGTAGATCGCCATGGGCGTGATGCCGACCTCCTGCGCGATGCGGCGCATGGTCATGGCCGCCGCGCCCTCGCGTTCGAACACGACGCGGGCGGCGTGGAGGATGCGGTCGGCGGTCGCGGGCTGGGCCATGTGTACAGCGTACACAATCGAGCGGCTGCCGGCTGAAAATCAATCACTTGCGGTGGCGATGCGCTGCCATGACGGGCGCTTCCGCTGGTGAGCGCGTGAAACGCGGCGCGATAATTTCCGCATCGCCACCCGCGCCGCGCGCGCAAGGACTTCCGCCATGACTCCGTCGATCCCGTTCGGTTCCAACCGCCACGACCCGTCCCGCACGATCCGCGCCCCGCGCGGCGCTGAGAAGACCTGCAAGTCGTGGCTGACCGAAGCCGCGTACCGGATGATCCAGAACAACCTCGACGCCGAGGTCGCGGAACGTCCGGAAGATCTGGTGGTCTACGGCGGCATCGGCCGCGCCGCGCGCGACTGGGCCTGCTACGACGCCATCCTGGAATCGCTGCGCAACCTCGAAGACCACGAAACCCTGCTGATCCAGTCGGGCAAGCCGGTCGGCATCTTTCCGACCCATCCCGATGCGCCGCGCGTGCTGCTGGCGAACTCGAATCTGGTGCCGCACTGGGCGACCTGGGAACACTTCAACGAGCTGGATAAGAAGGGTCTGATGATGTACGGCCAGATGACGGCCGGTTCGTGGATCTACATCGGTTCGCAGGGCATTGTGCAGGGCACCTACGAAACCTTCGTCGAAATGGGGCGCCAGCATTACAACGGCGAGCTCACCGGCAAATGGATCCTCACTGCCGGCCTCGGCGGCATGGGTGGCGCGCAGCCGCTGGCCGCGTCGCTGGCCGGCGCGTGTTCGCTGAACATCGAATGCCAGCAGTCGCGCATCGACATGCGCCTGCGCACCAGCTACGTCGACGAACAGGCGACCGACCTCGACGACGCCCTCGCGCGGATCGAGACATACTGCGCGGCCGGCGAAGCGAAATCGATCGCGCTGCTCGGCAACGCGGCCGAAATCCTGCCCGAACTGGTGCGCCGCGGCGTGCGTCCGGACGCGGTGACCGACCAGACGTCCGCCCACGATCCGCTGCACGGGTATCTGCCCGCGGGCTGGACGCTGGAGCAGTGGTTCGACAAGCAGCAGACCGCGCCGGAGGAAGTCGTCGAGGCCGCCAAGCATTCGATGCGCATCCACGTCGAGGCCATGCTGCGTTTCGAGGACATGGGCATCCCCACGTTCGACTACGGCAACAACATCCGTCAGATGGCGTTCGAGATGGGCTGCAGGGACGCCTTCGACTTTCCCGGCTTCGTCCCGGCCTACGTGCGACCGCTGTTCTGCCGCGGCGTCGGCCCGTTCCGCTGGGTCGCGCTCAGCGGCGATCCCGAGGACATCGCGAAGACCGACGCCAAGGTCAAGGAACTCATCCCCGACGATGCGCATCTGCATCGCTGGCTCGACATGGCGAAGGAGCGCATCAGCTTCCAGGGTCTGCCCGCGCGTATCTGCTGGGTCGGCCTCGGCCTGCGCCACAAGCTCGGCCTCGCCTTCAACGAGATGGTGCGCAACGGCGAACTCAAGGCGCCGATCGTGATCGGCCGCGATCACCTCGACAGCGGCAGCGTTGCTTCGCCCAACCGCGAAACCGAAGCCATGCAGGACGGCAGCGATGCGGTCAGCGACTGGCCGTTGCTCAACGCGATGCTGAACGTCGCCGGCGGCGCGACCTGGGTCAGCTTGCACCACGGCGGCGGCGTCGGCATGGGATTCTCCCAGCACAGCGGCGTGGTCATCGTCTGCGACGGCTCGGCCGAAGCCGACAAGCGCATCGCCCGCGTGCTGTGGAACGACCCGGGCACCGGCGTTATGCGTCATGCGGATGCGGGCTACGACATCGCGAAGACCTGCGCGAAGGAGCAGGGGCTGAAGCTGCCGATGCTCTGACGCGGAACCGTCGGATGGGTGCGCGCAGCGAACCCCGCCGTGGAGCCGTCGGAATGCGCGTTCCGGTGTGCGCCGGACAATACGGATGTCCGCGAAATGGCGCGAGTGCTGCAGGAGCAATCGCGCTTCATGCCAGAGCGCCATGCCTGCTGAAGAAGTTCGAGAAGTGCCAAGTCCGCTTCGCGGAACTGATGACGGATCCTCGGGTTCCGGCCGATCGCGCGTCGTGGCGTTGGTCACGCGCCTGCGATACGCTGCCACGTGTCCGCCGCCCCGCTGCGGGGCGGCTTGAATCAAACGTCATGCTTTGCCGTGAGGGTTCGTCCTGTGCTCGAAAAGATCGCAATCGCCATGCTGGCATTGGCTCTCAATGTCTTCTCTCCCTCCGCGCATGCCCAGACCTACACGGGCAAGATCATCGCCGGTGGCGGCATCGACGACATGCAGCTTTCCTTCAGGACCGATCAGCGAAAAACCCACTCAGCCTATTGCAACACGAAGTGTGGCGACTGGTTCGTCGAAGATGACCAGGGAATCTCCAGTCTGAAAAAAGAGATGATCGGTCGACGCATCAAAATCACGATCAGGATGGAGCGGAATGACGGAAGAGTCGCCGGTCCTTCGGATGAAGAGGAGTTCTTTTTCATCCAGGACATTGAGTTTCTGCCTGCAAAATCCAGATAGTGAAAAGGTTGGGCATCTGTTGAGGCCGACACCACGTCGCTGTGCTGGCCACATCGCTTCGGTATGTGCGCGGGTATCCGCTGTCTTGTGTGGGTCGGCTTGATTCGGCGCGAGGTATTTTCAATGGTCCGGATAAGGATCGATTTGCCGGTGTTCTCTTCGCCCGCCGAGTCTTTTGGATATGCCACGGGTGAGTTGGAACTGAGTGCATTGCCCAAGGAAAACGCCTTGTTTCCGTGGCCTGAGGCCTGGGTTGAAGCGAGGCCGATCTACTTCTCGGATGAACAGAGCTTGATTTGGGGTGTGTCGCCCTGGGATCTGTCCGGCGCTCAATTCCTCGTCACCCTGCATGGCATCGTTTGTGAGTCGGTGCTTGATGCGAGAAATTGCGCGAACTTCCTTGAGCAGGTCGCGGGACTGGAGTTCAATGAGCATCAACACTCATCTCCGGCCAGCAAAAATGTGACGCTTGATTGAAGTCGAATATGTATCTCTGCTTCGTTCATATTTCCGGCTTCTGTTTCAATGCAGGACGATCCTTGACCCGCTGTGGGTCTGTCTTGTTCGGCCATCAGGTCGCTGACAAGTTTCCGGGAAGAGCGTGAAAATCCTGAGGCTCATCATCCGGTCGCTCATGGCGGTTCTCTGCTTCGCCATCGGATGTCTGGTGTCGCTTTTCGTTTTGATGCGATTGCTGGCGCCTGGCCCGGACTGTCCTTCGCCATGTGATGGGCCGGTTTACGTGGCTGTCGGGCTTGCCATGCTCATTGGTCCGCTTGTTGGCGTATTCCTCACGAGAATAGGTCTGTTGTTCGTACCCAGGTTGTTCCGTGGCAAGCGTGCGCACGCGGCTTGGCGCCGTTGACCTGTGACGGATACATCAAGGTCAGGATGCAGTCGCCACGGACTCTGGCTTTGCGCGCGACTGAGAGCGCGGGGACATCGTCGGTTTGTCATTGGTCTGGTCTTCATCCGCTTCGTCTTTACCTCGGCCAGGAAGATCGCTCAGCCGAAAAAGCCATGATGCTACCGTCGCAGGCGCACTTGACCGCTTGTTCAAGATGGCCCCGCATCCTGGCGTCTGTCGCAAGCCTGCGCTACGCTGCCAGCATCCGCGGTCGCGCAATGGCACCGCTCAGCTCAGGCGTCCGGCCTCATGGTGACCATCCGCGCTCTGCAGCATGATGATATTGCGGAGGTGCTCCGCATCAACGCTGCCTCGATACCCGCCGTCTTCCGGCTCGATGCGTCCGAGGTCTCCCGTCTGCTCGCGATCTCCGGACTCCACCTGGCTGCGGTGCGGTCCGACGAATGGCTGGCGGGGTACGCGCTGGCATTCTCCAGTGCGCATCCGTACGACGGCGAAGAGTTCCTCGCATTCCGGCGATTCGTCGAGGATCCTTTCCTGTATGTGGATCAGATCGCCATCGAGCAGGATTGTCGGGGTACGGGCATCGGTCGGGCGCTCTATCGCGAACTTGCTTCGTGCGCCCGCGGGCTTGGCGCATCCTCGCTGTGTTGCGAAGTGAATACCGAGCCGCCGAATCCGGGCTCGCTGATGTTCCACGAACACATGGGATTCGCCAAGATCGGGGAATTCGGTGCAAGTGATGGCCGCATGGTCGCGCTGCTCAGCCGGCCTGCGTAGGGGATCCCGCGGACCACTCGGCCGATGCATACTGCCCGTGCTGTCATCTTCCGGAACGCGCGTCGCATGATCGATCCCCGCACCTTGCGATTGTCCGACCTGCACGGCATTGCGCGCCTCGGGGTTGATGCGACGGTGGGCATGACCGATCTGGTGGAGGCGATGCATGCCGCGATCGCGCGGCCCGATCGCGGGCTCCGCGGTACGGCGCCGCCGCGCACGACCGGCATCACCGGGCTGGTGTACCGCAGCATCCGCGGCGTGACCGGGTTGACCGGTGCCGGATTGGATGCGGTGCTTGCGCGCAGCGATGTCGCACATGAACGCACCTCCGCGGAGCGCGAGGCGGTCATCGCGGCGCTCAACGGTATCTTCGGCGATCACCTCGCGGCCACCGCCAATCCGCTGGCGATTCCCATGCGCCTGCACCATGCGGGCAGGCCTCTGGTGCTCCGCACCGATGCGTTGTCGCGGGCGATTCCGGATGCCGGCTCCAGGCTGCTCGTGCTCGTCCACGGCCTGTGCATGAACGATCTGCAGTGGACGCGCGACGGCCACGACCATGGTGCGATGCTCGCCGAAGCGCTGGGCTATACGCCGCTGTACCTGCACTACAACACCGGGCTTCCGATCGCACGGAACGGACGCGATTTCGCCGATCTGCTGGCGTCGCTCCAGGCGCAATGGCCGACGCCGATCGACGAGATCGCGATCCTCGGTCACAGCATGGGCGGTCTGCTCGCGCGCAGCGCCTGCCAGTACGCCGCGGACGCCGACCATGCCTGGCTGGCATCGCTGCGCGATCTCGTCTGCTTGGGATCGCCGCATCACGGCGCGCCGCTCGAACGCGGCGGTCGCTGGATCGATCTCGTCCTCGGCGCGACGCCGTTCGCGTCACCGCTCGCGCGCGTGGGCAGGCTCCGCAGCGCCGGCATCACCGACCTGCGTCATGGCGCCACGCGTCCCGCGCGCAGTCGCCAGCGTGTCGCGCCGCTGCCGCGTGGCGTGCGCTGTTACGCCATCGCCGCGACCACCGGGTTGCGGCGCGGGGATCTCAGGGACCGTCTGATCGGCGATGGTCTCGTTCCGGTCGCCAGCGCGCTCGGTCATCACGATGATCCGGAGCGCGCGATCGGTTTCGCGAAACGCCGGCAATGGATCGGTTACGGGATGCATCATCTCGATCTGCTCAGTCATCCGGATGCCGCCGACCGGCTGCTGCGCTGGTTGTCACCACGCCCGACGATGCGCCCGATGCGGAAGTGAATGCATCCGCGCGATGGCGCGCCAGCGCCATCCGGCCGGTTCCATCCTCTGCCGCGAACGAAACCTTCGCGCGCCTGCGTCATCGCCTTGGCCGAGAATCGCGTGTTCCCTCGTTGGCTTCTGTGTCCGGGCATCCTCGCCCGGCGCCGACATGGAGAGTGGTCATGGCATTGCGCAAAGTGAAGTCGCGGCTCGATTTCGTTCTTCAGATCACCAATTACTTCAACGGCCACTGGGAGGATCCCGATTGGGGGCGCCGCCCGGCCAATCAGGTCCTGATCGCGTTGGCGATCCGCGATCTTGCGAGCGGTGTCGGTGATGCCGCGCTCCAGAAGCAGATCCTGGATGCGGCCGACAAGGCGATCGCGAAGAATGCCGCGGCGGTGAGGTAGTCCGCGAGACGGCGTCGTCCCGAGGTGTGGACATGGGGTGCGATCCGTCGCGTCGCGAGGTGGCATGCCTCGCGACGCGACGTCCGCTTCAACGGCTTGTTCAGCGGCGCGCCGAGGCGGCGTTCGAGTTGGTGGTGACGCCGTTCGTGATGTTCTTGATCCAGTAGTAGTAGGTCACGCCGGTGCTGGCGGTGGTGTCGGTGTAGCTGCGGATGGTGGAACCGATGAAGGCGATCCGCACGCGGCCGCTGGGATCGGCGTCGGTGTCGCGATAGACCTCCTGCGAGGCGAGCGTGAGGTTCGACGGTGTCCAGCTGAGGGCGACGCCGCTGCTGGTCGTCTGTGCCGAGAGGTTGATCGTCGCGGTGCTGCCCGAGCCGCACTGCGGTGCGTTGGTGGCGAGATTGGTGCCGGCGCCCGCGGTGGCGAAGACGAGGCACTTCACCTGCGCGGCCGGCGCGACGGTGATGCTGTACGGCAGGGCTTCGGGAAAGGTGCGCGTGGTCTGCCAGTTGGTCGCGTTGACGTAGCCGCTGCTGCCGGCGGTCCAGGTGATGCCGGTGCCGACGTGGTTGTTGCGCAGGTCCCAGTAGCCGATCTGCGAACTGTCGCGCGAGGTCACCGGGTTGGCGACGTTCTCGAAGTAGTTCGCCTCGATCAGCGACACGCCGCCCATGCGCACGTTGATGCCCGAGGTCTTCACGTTGCCGAAGTAGTTGTTGACCATGTGGGTCAGGCCGAACCGTTGCAGCGGCAGTCGCGATTGCACGTTCTCGAAGCGGTTGCGGTAGTAGGTGGTGCGCGCGGCGTTGTGTTCGGTGACGCTGTCGCTGTGACCGTTGAGCGAGACCTTCTGGTAGGTGTGGATGTGGTTGTAGGACACGGTGACGTTCTTCGCGCCGCGCTTGATGTCGATGCCGCCGTCGAAGCTGGCGTCGCCGGCGCCGGGACAGCTGGTCAGCGAGGCGAAGATCGTGTTGTGGTCGATCCAGATCCGCGAGGGGATGCGTCCGGTGCCGCGGCCTTCGACGGTGATCGAGTCGGCGCCTTCGCCGCCGGGCAGCAGGCCGATCGTCATGTTGCGCACGATCACGTTCTGCGAATTGCCGACGATGAAGATGCCGAAGTTCGCCGACGAGCCGTTGGCGCCCTGGATGGTGATGTCGCTCTTGTCCTTGATCTCGACGACGTTCGCGGCTTTCTGCCACTGCGCGCAGACGTCGGTGATGCTGTTGAAGTTGAAGGTGCCGGTGTAGTTCAGCACCAGGCCGCCGCTGCCGCTGTAGGCGTCGATCGCGGCGCGCATGGCCTCAGGGCTCGAGACGTTGACCGCCGCGCGGTTGCCGCCGCCGGTGGTGCCGACGGCGTAGCCCACGGCCTGGGCATGGGCGTGCGGGCTGAGGGCGGCGCCGATGAAGAGGGCGCCGGCGAGGAGGGCGAGATGGCGGACCGGGTGTACGGAATATCCGTGCATGGCACTTCCTTTCGGGATGGGTGGTGGTGGCGCAGCAGGGCCGTGTCGCGGGTCGCTCGTAGAGATCGGGCTGGGGTGCGGGGCACACGGCCGGGGCACTTCAAAGCATTGATGCCACCGGTGTCAATTTGCGCTGCAGCATGCGACTCGGCGCCGAAGTGTTCCGTGACGAAGGCCTTGGCCGGATTAGAATCCGGACTGAAGTGAATAAAAACAATGAGATGGAATCACTCGTGATTGGACTGCGTGCCGAGGGACCATGCCGAAGTCACGGAAACCGACGTCAGGGGCCGCGATCCTTCGATTTTCTCGACATCAAAAAACAATGTGTTACATGAAGTTTGTCAATGTCCATGAGGACAATCGGTGCTCCGGTGGTGCCGGCCGTGTGCCGCGACCCGGGGCTGGCCGTCGTGGCATGCTGCAGCGATGAAGCCCGCCGCCACGACCGATGCCCGATGGATTCCCGGATGCGGACCGGATGCGTCCGCGTTGGCGCGATTGCGCGCGCGTTTCCCGCGTCCCGCAGCGCCGATGGGCGAAGCTTGGTTCATGTCCGAGCGACGCCGGATGTTCGATGGTCTGATGGCGCCGGATCCCGCCATGTGGTCGGACGAGGAGGTCGCGCGTGCGCTGTGCGAATCCGCGTCGGGGCCGGTCTGCTTCGGTCACCTGGAGGAATGGAGCGCGTGGTTCCCGTACCTGCTGCACGCGTCGATCGGACACGTGGGGCCGTGGCGGCCGGGGTCGGTCTTCAGCGGACTGGTCACGAACATGATGGTGCACTGTCCGAATCGTGCGGCATGCCCTTATGGCGAAAGGTTCATCGACGATGCGCTCGACACGCTTGGGCGCCTGCCGATGGACCCGCGCTTCTGGTCGGGCGGGCACCTGATCGCACGGTCGGCCTTCCAGCCCGTGCAGCGCTGGCCGGTCGGCGTGATCCTGGCGAACGAGGGGGATCTGCACGCGGCCTACTGGCTGATGGCGAAATACCTGCGACCGGAGCGCTTCGAGGATTGGCTGCGCAGCGTCATGGCGATCGAAGATCCGGCGTGGGGGTGCGGTTTCCTGTCATGGCTGGCCCATGCCGAGCCGGTGTTCGAGGCGCCGGCGTCCTGGCCCGGCGCCCATCCGGATGCGGAGGGATTCTGGATGGAGGCGCATCTCCTGAAGGGCGAAATCCCCACGGACGATGACGAAACCATGCTCGACTGCGGGCCGTTCCTCGAACCCGAGCGTGTCACCGCGCTGCTGTCCGCCCTGGTGCGGACATTGGATCCGCAACGCTTCGATGAATGGTGTCACCGTCTGGCGCTGCGCGATTCGGGGCAGGGTGAACTGGCAGGGGCGATCCGGGAGATGAGGCGATTGCAGGCCGCCGTGCAGCGTCGTCATCGACCTTCCTGATCCGCGCGAACCGGAGGCATGTCATGCGATCGATACCGTTGAGCAGGGCGTTCACGCTGATCGAACCGGGGCCGGTCGTGCTGGTGGCCACGCATGACGGCAGAAAGAACAACCTGATGACGATCTCGTGGACGATGGTGCTCGATTTCTCTCCGCGATTCGCCATCGCCACCGGCGCGTGGAATCACTCCTTCCGTGCGCTGAAGCGGACCCGGGAGTGCGTGATCGCGATCCCCGGGGTGGATCTGCTGGACACGGTGATCGGCATCGGCACGTGTTCGGGCGCGGAGACCGACAAGTTCGCGACCTTCGGTCTGACGGCGCTGCCCGCGAAAGTCGTGGGTGCGCCGCTCGTCGGCGAGTGTCTGGCGAACATCGAATGTCGGGTCGTCGAATGGATCCGGCGGCACGATCTCGTGGTGCTGGAGGCGGTCGCCGCGCATTGCGATCCCGCGCGCAGGGAACGACGCATGCTTCACGCCGTGGGCGACGGCACCTTCATCGTCGATGGAAGACGCCTGGACCGTCGGAAACGGATGGCCTCGAAATTGCCGCCCGGCGTGCGGCGCATGCGAAATCAGGCGGTGTGCCAATGAACAGGCGTCCTTTCGTCCGGCCCGCGATCGGCACGGGTCTGTTGTTGATCATTCCGCTGGTCATGACGATCCTCGATCGCCACCGGCCGGAGGGCGATGGCTGGCACTGGGGCCCGCTCGATTTCGTCGTCATGGGCGGTCTGCTCTTCGGTGCCGGCCTGGCCTGCGAGCTGATGGTGGCCAGGGTCGGCGCGAGGCTGCACAGGGCCCTGCTGGGATTGGCGATTCTGTGTGTCGTGTTCGCGATCTGGGTCGAACTGGCGGTCGGCGGCGTCGGCAAACTCTTGATCTGGTTGACGCGCTAGCCACGCCCGAAGTCGGTCGTGGAGGCAGGCGCCGCGCAGGCGGTCATCTGCATCGATCGGTGCGGTGTCGATCGCCAGGCGTGCGCGTCGAAGGAACGCATGCGGGGAACGCGGATGGAGACGATCAGCGCGGTATCGCTTGCGGTGCGGGGAGCTCGACGCCGCGCTCGGCCAGGCGTCGGCGCAATGCCGGCAGCTCGCCGGCCGAGGCCATCTCCTGCAACTGCGCCAGCCAGGTGTCGACGCTGCGGCAGGACAGCGGCTGCGAGGCCTCGGGCTGCCAGCGCACGCGATCGCTGGCCAGGGCCTGCAACTCGTCCTGCACGGCCTGCAGTCGCGTCTCGGGCCAGCCCGCCACCCGTCCTACCTGCAGCGCGAGGGCCAGGGTCTGTGTGGTGTCGCCGTGTGCCGCCATGCGCTCGGCCAGCGCCTGGCACTCGGCCTGACGGCCGACGACAGGCTTGCTGCAGTGCGCCAGCAGGAAGCCTTCGCCGGGCGAGGGCAGGGCGGCGGCGCGTACGTCGATCTCGGTTGCCAGCGCAAGGCGCAGGTAGTCGGGCACGTCGGCGGGCAGGGCCTGCTGGGTGACCAGCGCCAGCGCCTGCGGAACCTCGTGCCAGCGGTCTGCGCCCAGCAGGCCCTGCCAGGCCTCTTCGGCGGCGGTGGGATCCTCTTCGGCCAGCGCGGCCCAGTGCCGGGCGTTGTCGGGTTCAAGACGCAGCCGCGCCCGGATCAGCGCGCGGCGGCAGACGCTGCCCAGGTCGCCATCGCCGGCGCCGATCAGCCGCCCGCAGGCCTCCTCGGCCCAACCCAGGGCGATCGCGTCGGGCGCGGCCATCGCCTGTTGCAGGGTGGTCTGTGCCCAGACATGCCAGACCGTCGGGTCGTCGGTGCCGGGTCGATCCAGCAGTTGGGCCGCGACACGGGCGCGCGCCCGGCCGTCGTGGCGCAGCGCCGCCAGCAGCCGCGCGCGGGCCTGCGCCAGCTGATCGCCGCCCGTCACGGCCGACAGGGCCGCCACGCCGTCCACATCGACGGTCGCGTCGGCCGGCAGCGGTGCGTCGCGCAGCCCGCAGAGCTCCACCGCCTGCGGCCCGCGCGCATCGGTGTCGGCGGGAGCTGCTGCATGTCGTCCGTGATGCTCGTCCTGTTCGATCGCGTCCATGCGCGTTTCCGCAACGACCTCGCCATCGTCATCGCCCGCGCCGCGCGGTGGAACTTCCGCGGGACCGGATGCGGTCCACGCGACGAGCCCCACGATGGCGATGACCGATGCCAGGACTGCTCCGCGCACGCGCGTGCCGGATCCGCGCGCGGTGGGCGTCATGGCGCGTCTGCCGGCACCAGCCTGACGAGCCGCGCGCCGTAGAGCAGCAGGGCGCCGCTCCCCGGATCGACCCAGACGCCCTTGAGGTGTTCCCGGGTATGCGTGAACACCGCCCGCCAGCTCCGGCCGTCGTCGTCGCTGCGCAGCAGCGTGCCGTCGCGACCGGGCATCCACCAGGTGCGACGCTGCGGGTCCCAGGTCGGGCGACGCAGCGAGGCATTCGTCGGCACGGGCACGGCGTGCCAGTGCAGGCCGCCATCCGTGGAGCGGATCAGCGCGCCGGCCGAGCCGCCCAGCCACACCGCCTGGCCGGCGGCATCGCGCTGCAGCCACGACCACGCGGCATCGGGCAGGGGTTGGGCCACCGGTACCCAGTCGAGGGCCGGTGGCGGCGTCTGCGCGTCGGGTGGCGCGGTATCGTTGGTCGACAGGACGGCGCGCAGCAGGACGCCGCGATCCCCGGCCAGCAGCAGCGCGCGTCCGTCGGGCGTCGGCCCGCCGGTGCGCAGCACGCCCGGTCCCGTCGTCTGCAGTGCCCAGACTGTGCCGTCGGAGCTGCCACGCTGCACCGTGCCCTCGGCCTGGTCGCCCAGCCCCCCGCCGACCAGCCACGGACGGCCATCGGGGCCCGTGAAGCTGCCGTACACCGGGTCGGGCGAGGGCAGCGGTACGTCGTGCCACTCCGCCAGGCCGCTGTGCACCCGCGTCAGCTGCCCGCCGCTGCCATGCAGCAGCACCACCGGTGTGCCGGGCAGGGCCAGCAGGCCGAGGTGTTCGCGACCATGACCGGTGCTGTGGGTGTGCCAGTGCTCGCCATCCGGCGCGACCATCAGGGCACCCTCGCCGCCGCCGACCACCACGCTGCCGATCCGGCGGTCGGCGTGCAGGGCGAACAGATAAGCGGGTTCGTGCAGTTGCGTGAAGGTGTGGCTGCGCCAGCGGCGTCCGCCGTCATCGGAGCGCGCCAGGGTGCGATGGCTCAGCGCGGCGAGCAGCGCCGAATCGCCCTTCGGCGAGACGACATCGTGCACGTACTGCCGCGGCGCCTCGTGAGCCACCGCCCACGTGTCGCCGTCCGCGCTGCCGTGCAGCACCAGTCCGCCCGGGCCCACCGCGACGAAGCCGCGCAGCGCGTCGCTCCACGCGACGGTCTCCAGGTCCGGCCCGGTGTCCAGCACCGGCAACGGCACCGCACGCCAGGGCTGCCCGGGCGGCCGGCCATGCAGCAGCAGGCCGTTTTCGCCGACCACCACCCAGTGGCGGCTGTCGGGACTGCTGGCCGCGCCGCGCAGGAAGCGTTCGGGCAGCGCGCCGCAGTCGCGCCAGGGCGTACCGGCCGCCTCACGCCAGGCGCAGGCGCCGGCACTGCCGGTGGCGATCCAGCCGCCCGGTGTCGGCAGGGCCGAGAGTCGGGTGAAGCTGCCACGCGCGCTGCGGTGGATGCCGGTGGCAGAAGATGAACCGGAGGGATCGGTGGACACCACGAGCAGGCGTCCGTCCGCCGTGGCCAGCAGCACATCGTCGCCGTCGGCCGCCAGCGCATCGATGGCCGGCGTGGCGGCGTTGTCGATCGCGGGCAGTCGATGCGCGCGCCAAGCACTGCCCGGACCATCGTCCTGCCAGAGTCTTCCGTCGGCTCCGCCCACCCATGCCGAGCCGTCTGCGGTGAGCGCGCCCTGCGGACGCATCGCCGATGCCGTCCCGGAGAACGCCGACTGCCAGTGCGCGCCGTCGTCGACGCTGTGCAGCAGCGTGTCCTGCGGCCCCACGGCGATGCAGCGCCGGGCGTCGCAGGCCACGGCGGACAGGTCGAGCTCGGGATCCAGCGGGTGGTCGCCGGAGGCGGTGCGCACGAGCGCGTCCGTCCACTGCCGGCCGCCGTCGGCGCTGTGCAGCAGCAGTCCGCCGTCGCCCACGGCGATGAGTGCGGCACCGGAGGCGGCGCCGGGCACGGCGGTCAGTGCGCGGATGCGCCGGTCATGGGGCGTCTGCGCAGGCTGCCAGACATCGGTGCCGTCGCCGCTGGCCGGCGCCGGATCGTGTCGCCAGATGCTCGCGTCGCTGCCCCAGGCCAGCAGCGTGCCGTCGTCGGCCATCGTGAGGCCGGCCAGATCGGGATTGAGCACCGTCACCGGCGGCTCCGGGGCGGGTGCGAGGACGCGGCCTGCATCGGTCGTGCCGGCCATCCAGGCCAGCACGGCCGCGCAACCGATGAGGCGCATCGGGCGCATGGTCGATCTTCCGCTCCGCGTGCCGCGGATCAGAAGCGGGTGATGTCCGCCCGCGTCACGTTGCAGTTGGCCGTGCCCCACTGCGGACCGATCTTGGTGGAGCTGCCTTGGCCCTTCACGACGCCGCGGTACGCGATGCAGGCGGCGTTGGAATCGCTGGTGCTGGTGGAGTTCCAGTTCTTCCAGCGGATGCTGCGGATCGTCGCCACGTCGCCGTAGTTCGTGTTGATGCCGGCCATGCCCGAGCTGAGTGTGCCGTTCACCGTGACGTTGCTGATGCTGACCGTGCGCTTGCCCTGCGAGCTGCAGTCGCCGCAGGAGCGGTAGAGCTTGCCGTTGGAGCCGTTCACCGCGAAGTTGGTGATCGTGACGGTGCTGCCGATGCCGTTGTGCTGGAAGATCTTGTCGTCGCCGGCGTTCGCGCTGCCGCCGGTGATCACCATCGTCTTGCCCGAGCCGCCCTTCATGGTGGCGGCGTCCTCGCAGACGTCGGCCCAGGTCACGTTCTCGAGCCGGCAGTTGCCTTCGCAGTGGATGCCGTCGGCGGCCGCGCCGGCCTGCAGCTTCACGTTGCGCACGACACCGCCGTCCTTGACCAGGATCACCGGCTGCTGCGATTCGCTGCCGCCGTTGCATGAGGTGCCGACGGTGGCGCCGCCGAAGTCGCGGGTGCCGGTGACGGTGATCGTGGCGCTGGCGGCGAAGGGCATGCCGATCAGCAGCACGGTGGCGAGGATCTTCTTCAGTTCCAGTTGCATGTCGATCTCCTTGCAGGTGCGAATGGAAAGTAAAGGGGGAATGGCCCTGTTCCGCTGCCGCCTCTGTCTGCACCGGCGTCTCTGCGTGGCAGCGTCGCGGCGGGGCCATTAACGGTAGAAATGACCACCGGTGTCAATTTGCGCTGCAGCAATTGCGCGAGTGCCGGATGCGTTGCGGAGCGATCGCGCAGGCGGCCCCCGGTGCTGCCCGCGCGCGCATCTGTCCGAAGAAATAATCGTGAAAACATCGGCTTGTGCGTGATGTTGTCCTGCAGCGTGCGCGTCGTGAGAAGACCTGGATCGGACCGGGATCGTCAGCGTTGTCCATGGCGCCGGCGATGCGAAATGTCCTTGCGGACATTTCGGGATCGGGCTGAGCCGGCGCCGGCATCGATGCGCGAAGTCGGCTTTCCCGACAAGCGCCGCAAACGACGACGCCCGGCCTGGGCCGGGCGTCGTCGCGTTGCGTGCCGGGAGACCGCTCAGGCGGTCATCTGCACCGATCGGCGCTGTTCCTGTTCGGGCTGCGCGAGTTGCTGGACGTGCGCATCGAAGGCGTTGTTCGCGGCGACCTGCGCGGGCGTGGAACGGGCTTCGTTCTCGCTGATCCGGGCGTGGTTGGGCCCCAGTGGACCCTGTGTGCCGTCGAACACGAAGAAGGTGCGGTCGGGTTGGCCGTTGGCGTCGTTCACCGGTTTGCCGACCTCGACGCCGGTCACGCCGGCGAGGCCCTCGCGCTTTGCGGCGTTGTAGACGTTGGCGGTCAGATTGTCGTCGGCGATGCCCTTGGCGTTCAGCGCGAACGCGACCTGGTTGTACATCGGGTCCTGTTGCATGCGTTCGACATTGCGCTGGGTCGCCGGATCGGCGTTCGCCAGCATCGTGCCCTGCGGTTGGCCGGGCGCGGCGTTGTAGCTCAGCGAACTGTCCGGCGAGACCACGCCGGGGGTGCGCAGATTCGGGCCGATGACTTCGTCCGGCGCGAGGCCGTGCGCGCCTTTGGTGACGCGATCGCTCCATTCGAGATTGCCCTTGGCATCGATCACCACGAGCTTGCCCTGATTCAGCGACTGCTCGACGAGGTCGGCGAGTTTTTCCGGATCGGCCTTGGGATTGGCGGCACCGATCGACCGACCGATCTGGTTGTTGTACAGATCCATCGCTTCGCGGTTGGCGGTGTTGCCGGGCACGCCTTCGTGCGCGGTGGCGAAGGCGCTGGCCCAGTTCTCGCCGTACTTCTGCGCCATCAGCGCGTTCCAGTAGGCATGGCGGAAGGCATCGCGATGACCGTCGTTGCCTTGCCACTCGCGGGCGCGATCGGCCGGGATGCCGCCCGGGACCGGATTGTCGGGAAAGCGCTCGACGCCTTCGCTGAAGGCGCGCTTGCGGATGCCGTCGAAGTCCTGCAGGCCGACGAGGCCGCGCTGCCAGGTGAGTTCGTCCAGCAGCGCGCCTTCGGTCTTGGTGACCTTCACCGAGTCGGTGAAGGGAATGTCGATCGCGCCGAACGCGCGCGGGTGGTAATCGATCATCTTGTCGTCCGCGACCTGGTAGTTGGTGCGGATGGTGTTCAGATCGGGGCGTTTGTCCGTCATGAGGGACTCCTTATCGGTCTGTCTTCACGGGCCGCGCGGATCAGCGGCGGCCCCAGCGGTGCGAGGCGATCCTGCCGTGCTCGTAGCGGATCTCGTAGAACTCCTCGTCGATGCCGAAGCGCGCGGCGCCGAGTTCGTAGATCTCGGTCGCGGCGGTCTCGTCGACGATGTCGGGCTCGCCGAGCAGGCGGACGACGTCGTCGCGCGACATGCCGGTATGGAGGATCTTCTCCAGCGAACCGACCATGGCGTTGCGCCGGTTGTCGGCGGTGTCGACGCCGCGTTGGGATTTCCAGGCGTCCGAATCGAAAGCGGGGGTCTGTTGCATGGCGCAGGCCGTCAGGGAAAAGGAAAGGAGCAGGGCGGACCACGGCAGGAGGCCGGGGATCCGATGGGCGGGGCGGGGGCCGCGTGGGCTGCGGCGGGGCGATCCGGTGGGGGGCATGGACCGTGGGTTCCTTGGCGCGGGGGAGGCCTTCGGTGCCGGACGGGCCGGCTGGCCGAAGCTAGCACACCGGGTCGAGGTCTGGCTGAACCGGGCGGGCGGCCCCTGCGCACCCGTCGATCCGCCCGAAGCCGCTGCCGGGACTGTGTTGTGAACGCAGCGCGCATGCCGGGGCGGCCATCGAGATACCCCGGGGTGGATCGCGTCCCGGATCGGTTCCGAGACGGTTTCGATACCTGAACGTCGGCCGGTGTCTCCGAATCGCGAATGACCTTGCGCCGTTCGCGTCCGCGTTGCCATCGCTGTGAGCGCCGTCTCGGTCTGTCGTGGAGAACAGGCGTCTGATGCCGATCCGGGGCTGCACCGCACGACACCCATCGCACGAACGCCATCGCATGAAAACCCGCACGACCACCCGCGCCGCCCGCTTCGAACAGATCGTCCGCACCCTGCTGGGGCTGTTGCTTCTGGCCGCCGCCACCTGGGCGATGCTCGGCGGCGGCGCCTCCTATTGAGCGGCGCCGCCGCTCAATCCAGCGCCGCTTCCGTGTCAGGCAATGGCAGCGAAGCCTGCCCGAAGAGATAGCGCCAGCCCTCGGGCGTGCGCACGTAGGTGTCGCTGAACCACAGCCGGCGTTCGATCGGCACGCCGTCGCGCGTGCCCTTGAGCCACAGGCGCGCGGTCACGATCGCGGTATCGCCGTGGACGCGCACGGTCTGCGTTCCCGGATCTTCGACCTGGCGTTCGTAGAGCACCCAGCGTTCGCGTGCGCTGGCGAGCAGTCGTTCGCGGGTCTCGATCCGGCCGTCGCCGAGCACCAGGACGAACTGCGGATGCAGGATGCGCGCCATCGCGTCGGCGTCGTTGCGTTCGACCGCAGCCTGATACTCGACATCGAGAGCGGCGACGAGGCGGCGGTCGTCATCGGCGGTGGGGGCTGCGGGCGCTGCGGCGAATACCGCGGCGAGCATCGCGGCACCGGGGAGTGTGAAGGACATGGTGTCGGTTTCCTTGTGACGGTGCGGCGACACTAGCCGCGGGCATCCCGGCCGCGCTTGGCGTTTCTTGCGCATT
Source organism: Lysobacteraceae bacterium (assembly GCA_041919915.1). Taxonomy (GTDB): domain Bacteria; phylum Pseudomonadota; class Gammaproteobacteria; order Xanthomonadales; family Xanthomonadaceae; genus Lysobacter_I. The sequence goes on along the minus strand of JAYRSY010000002.1, from coordinate 75,400 downwards.
TCGCGGGCGATGGTCTCCACGTCGCGATCGCCATGCCCGTCGGCATGCGGACGTCTCAGGGGCGGTCGACGCTCCAGCGCGACGGACGATGTCCGTGGTGCCGGGCGAAGGCCCGGCTGAAATGGCTGAGATCGCCGAAGCCGCAGGCGTAGCAGGTCTCGGTGACGCTGCGGCCCTCGCGCAGCATCGCGGCGGCTGCGCGCAGCCGCGTTTCGAGCAGGAAGCGATGCGGCGGCCTGCCGATCAGTTCGGCGAACAGGCGCGCGAAATGGAACGTGCTCATGCCGACCGCTTCGGCCAGCGTGTCCAGGCGAAGGGCCTCGCCATAGCGGCGTTCGAGGATTTCGCGCGCGGCGTGGATGCGCTCCGCGTGATCGGCGATCGTGCGCGCACGGGGCGCGCGCGTCGGCGCGACGCGCGTTGCCGGGATCTCGTGGAACAGTTCGCCGGCGCAGGTTTCGGCCAGCAGCGCGGCACCACCGTCGAGCGCGCGGCGCAGGCCCCAGTGCAGGTAGCGCAGACGGGGATCGGCGCGCAGCACCGGTGTCCGCGCGCGGGCCCAGGTGCGCGCGCGATCGAAACCGTCGATCGCGGCCGCTGCGTAGTGCACGCTCAGGCAGACATCGTCGAACCCGTGTTCCGCGTGATCCACGCGATAGCGCATCCCCGGATGGATCAGCAGCACGTCGCCGGGACCGAGCCGCCAGCGTTGCCCGTCGATCAGCAGATCGAAACGTCCGCGTTCGACGAAGCTCGCGCTGTAGCGTTCGCCGGTTTCCTCGACAGGCCCGTGATCGTGCGCGTCCGGTGGATGATCGAAGCGCTGCACGCCGAGATCGCGGGTCGACCACAGGGGCGTGCAACGGGTCATCGCGCGAGCATACCCCGGCGATGCGCACGATCCGCCGCCGGCGTATGCTGCGGACGGATTCGGCAAAGGAGATCGGCATGCATGCGGGTTCGTGTCTGTGCGGCGCGGTGCGCTTCGAGGTGACCGGGCCGCTGTCGCCACCGGATGCCTGTCATTGCCATCAATGCCGCAAACAGTCGGGGCACGTCTGGGCCTCGACCGATGTGCCGCGCACGGCACTGGCGATCCGGGGCGAAGAAGCCCTGACCTGGTATCGCTCCTCGGAGCGCGTCCGTCGCGGATTCTGTTCGCGCTGCGGCGCGTTCCTGTTCTGGGACCCGTTGGAACGCGACACCATCGCGATCGCGATGGGCGCGTTCGACGCACCGACCGGCATCGCGCTGGCGAAGCACATCTTCGTCGCCGACAAGGGCGATTATTACGAGATCGCCGACGGCCTGCCGCAGCGCCCTTGACGACCGGCCCGACCGGCCCGACCGGCGTGACCTGCAGGACCCGACGCCGGTCGCAGACAACGTCTGTCGGGCGCCCCGCGCCGGTTATGATCGCGGTTTCGTGCGGAAGAGGACGACGCCTTGATCTGGCTGTTGCCGTGGGGACAGGACAATCACGTCAAACACGTGTCGTGGGCGGTGTACTCGCTGATCGCGATCAACGTGGCGGTGTTCGCATGGACCGCGACCGGCGTGCCTGGCGAGGATGAGGCGATCTTCCGCCAGTACGGCCTGCTCGCGGACGACTGGCGCTGGTACACGTTGTTCACCGCGAATTTCCTGCACGGCGACTTCGTGCATCTGCTCGGCAACATGCTGTTCCTGTGGTTGTTCGGCGACAGCATCGAGGATGCCCTCGGCACCGTCGGATTCCTGTCGCTGTATCTCGTCGGCGGGCTGCTCGGCGATCTGCTGTACGTCCACAACAACGTCGGCGCCGAGATCCCGTCGATCGGCGCATCCGGTTGCATCGCCGCGATCGCCGGCGCCTACGGGGTGATGTTCTACGACCGCGCGGTGAACATCAGGCTGATGTTCATCGTGTTCCCGTTGACCACGTTCGCGGTGCGCGCGCTGTGGGTGGTGCTGTTCTGGTTCGGCGCCGATCTGCTGCGCACCCTGGACGGTTCCGGGCAATTGCAGGATGCGGATGGCGTGAACTACGTGGCGCACGGCATCGGTTTTCTCTGCGGCGCGCTGCTCGGATTGATCGCGCGGCTGCATGGCGTGATGCGCCGCTACGAGACCCTCCCGCAGGGCAGCGCATGGTTCGGCTATTGGCCCGATGCGCTGGAACGGCGTGCCGGACGCGCGGCGATGCGTCGTCCGCGTCGTCATCGCTGACAGCGATCACCGCCGGCGGCGTGCGACCCATCCGCCGGCGAGCAGCAGCAGAACCACCGCGACCACACTCCAGCCGAACCAGGACGCGGCGGCGGCCGCGGGCGGCGGCGAGGGTACCGGGGGGACGGGTGTGGCCTGCACGGCCACTGCGGACGGGGGCGGCGGTGCGGGCGGCATGGCGGCCACGGGCCGAGGGGGCTCGCCGCGCGCGGCCGACTGCATGGCATCGGCCGCGGCCTGCACGCCCGGCGACGGCGTCGCCATCATCGGTGGCGCACCCTTTGCCTGGTCGGGCATCGGCATGGGCATCGGCATCGGTGTGGCGGCCTGCCCGGAGAGCATGGGCGGCGGGTCGTTGGCGGGCTGCGGTTGCGCCGCGACGCTGCCGGTGGTCGCGGTCGCCAGCGCGACGACGAAGAGGGCCGCGGTCATCGCGATGGTGCGCCGCGGGTGCGTGCGAGCGTTCATCCTGGCGGGCTCCGGTGGGTGGTCGATCAGTCTGCCGCCGGCGTCGGGGACGGGCAAGCGAAGCGCGTGGAATCAACCGCGCCAGGCCTGGATGAACGGCGCCAGCTGCGGCAGCAGATCGACCGTGCCATGCAGCAGTACGACCAGCCACAGCGCGCGCGTGCGCGCCCACAGCACGCCGAAAGCGATCCCCGCGGGCGCGATCATCGCGATCGAATAAGCCATCGCCCACAGCGGCGTGGGCTCGCCGACGCCTTCCATCAGATGCGCGCCGCGCAGCACCAGCCCGGGGGCGTGGGCCAGACCGAACAGCAGCGACGCCCACAGCACGGCCGCGATCTGCGAGCGCGTGGCGTCGGCGATCCGTTGCTGCAGCACGCGCCGGAACAGCACTTCTTCGCACAGTCCGGCTTCGATGACCTGCCAGCTCCAGCACAGCGGGATCGCCCAGACCAGGGTCGACGCATCCGGCGCGAGCGCCCGCAGCGTGGTCAGGCCGCGGCCGAAGACCGCCTGGAAGGCGAGGAACGCCGCCGCCATCGCGAAGAACACGAGCCACAGCCGCGGCGCGGCGAACCGTGGCCGCAAGCGGGCGCCGGACAGGAACAGCACGGCCGGCAGCAGCGCCATCGTCAGCAGTTTCGCGATCGTCTGCGCCACCGACTGCGCTGGCTCGTCCGGCCAGGAGGTCGCGATCGCGCCGAATCCCCAACCCAGCACCAGCAGCGAGAACGCGGCCAGATACGCCAGGACCGGCAGGCATGCCGTCGGCGGCCGCGTCAGCGGTGGCGGACGCGTGCGCGGTCGGCGGGTGAGCGCGATGGTCAGTGCCGGGAACGCGCCGCCGAGCACCGCGAGCAGGAACAGCGGTTCGACGAGGCTCGCACCGGGGCTGTGCGGCAGCACCGCCAGCGAGGCCGCATAGGCGATCGCCGCGAACGTGATCGCGAATGCGGCGGCATGGGCGGTGGCGAAGCGGCGCATGATCCCGCGATCTTGCCGTCCGCGCGGGGGCGCGCCACGCGGCATTGGTCACCCAACGAACGGCAGGGGAGATCGCCGATGACGCGCCGCAGCGTGCGGGTCGCCCCGGGGACATGGACCATGCGAGCGGCCCCGGCGACGCCTGGCGGCAGGAAGCCCCGGCTCGGTCGGTCCGGGCAGACACGGAACGGACATCCGGCGTCGGGATACTCGCCTGCCGTCCATCCCGCACGGAGTCATGACCCATGAAACGTTTCGTCGCCGCCCTCTTCGCCGTCGGCCTGATGTGCGCCGCCCTGCCGGCATCGGCGCAGTCGTACCTCCGCGTCGTCTCCTGGAACATGCTGCATGCCGGCTGGAGCGGCCAGCAGGACTGGAACGCCTACGCCGGACAGATCTGGAACAACTTCGGCAGCGCGTCCGGCGCCGCGAACGGGGCCGATCTGGTGTTCGCGCAGGAAGTGATGTACGCCGAGTCGGCGGCCAGCGTCGCCACCGCCCTCACCGCGGTCAGCGGCTACACCTGGGACTATCGCGTGACCGATGCCATCGGCCGCAGCAGCTACAAGGAGCGCTACGCGGTGTTCTTCCGCACCGATCGCGTGCAGTTGCTGTCGTCGACGGTCTGGGCCGATTCCGGCGACAAGTTCGAGCGCGAGCCGCAGATCGTCAAGGTCCGCCACATCCAGACCGGTGCGGACTACACGTTCATCAACTGGCATACCGTGTTCGGCACGACCGCCGAGCGTCAGGCCGAGATCCAGCAGATCGCGAGCGTGTTCCAGTCGGTCCAGAGCGGCAGCGGCAGCGATCAGGACGTGATCCTGGTCGGCGATCACAATCGCGAAGCGACTTCGCCGTGGTGGACCACGCTCACCGGCGTGTCGCCGACCGTGAGTTACCGGGTGAACGAGCTGACCTCGATCAATACCAGTTGCGCCTTCGCCAGCCGTTACGATCATTTCTGGATGCAGGACAGCTACGTGACCGAGTATTCGACCTCGGGACGCGATTACATCGCCGACATGTGCGCGTTCCGCAACGGCGTCTCGGACCATGCGCCGATCTACATCTCGTTCTACTCGACCGCCGACACCGACTGATCGCGCATGACGCCGGTAACACGGTCGCGATGGCGGTGGATCGCCGGTTTCGCGTCGACGATGCTGCTGGTCTGCGTCGCGTGGTGGTTCGCGACGCGCGACGACGCTTCCGCTGAGGCGGCCGGCACGTCGACGGCCCCGTCGCCGGCCGCGAACGCGGAAGCGAGCCGCCACGCACGGACGCTGGCGTTCCGTACCCGGTTGCTGCCCGATGCCGGCGTCCCGGCCGATGCGGACTCGGTGCGCATCGGTCTGGCCAGCGTCTCGCCCGACGATCTGGCCGCGCACCGTGCGTGGCTGCGCGGCGGACGCGAGGGGGCGGGGCCGGCACGGCTCGAAGATCTCGCCGTGGTGACGCGCTGGATCGAAGCGCCCGCGGCGACGGCCGCCGACGGCAGTGTCCTCGTCGGCCCGATGACTCTGCCGGCGATGGATCGCTACGTGCTGCAGGCCCGTGCCGGCGACGGGCTGCGCTTCTACGAGGTGGCGTTCGGACGCGACGATCCGCCGGCCGAAGTGCGGCCGCGGGTCGCAGCGGGACTGCGCGTGCGCGCGCCGGTCGGTGGAGCGGGCGTGCTGCTGCGTCGCGTCGAGGGCGGCGGGGATGCGGTCTGGCAGGCGCTCATGCGCCGCGAGTCGCCGTCGTTGCTCGACGCGTACGACGAGCGCCCGCTCGCGGTCGATGGCGACACGCTGATCGCCCCGTTGCCGCCCGGGCCGCTCGACGTGGTCGCGGTCGTCGACGGCGTCGAGATCGAACGTCGCCGGCTGACCCTGTCGGCGGGTCGATACGCCCCCTTCGATCTGGATGCGGATGCCTCGGCGTTGGCCGCCGCGTTGCCCACGACACTGTGGCTGCGCTTGATCGAACGGAGCAGCGGTGCCCCGGTCCGCGACGCGACGGTGCAGTGGTCGTCGCCGCGCGGTGAGCGCAGCCTGCGGCCGGATGCCGCCGGCGTCGTCCGCATCGCGGGTCTCGATCCGCTGCAACCGCTGGCGCTGCAGTTGTCGTTCGCACCGCCGAAGACGTCTTCGTTCCTGATCGATGCCCTGCCGATGTGGCCCGAGCGCCTGCCGCTCGCGCTCGATCTGCGGGATGCACGGATCGTCGCCGGGCGTCTGGAGAAGACGGTCGCACTGGAACCACTGCGTTGGCTGATCGTCGAGACGCCCGGCATCGCGGTGCCGCGACGGCCGCGCATCGACGATCCGTATCCCGTCTTCGTGTTGCAGCGTCGCGAGGGCGCGGGTTGGCGCGATGCCGCGGCCGACCATTTCCGGCCGGTAGCCGAAGGCATCGCGGTGTCGCTGGACCGGCCGGGCAAGGTGCGGGTCGCCGCGCTGCTGGCGCCCTGGCGTCTGGCGACGAGCAATGCCGTGGATGTGCGCGAGGATGTCGCGCGTTATCGCACGCGCCTCGATCCCGCAGCGGGCCGGCGCGTCGGCGTGCGACTGACGGTGGCCGGGCGCCCGCTGGCGCGCGCGCCGGTGCGCGTGATCGCGCCGCTGCGTGGTGCGCCACCGGCGACGATGACCACCGATGCCGATGGCCTGCTCGTGCTGGCCCAGGCCAACGTGCCGTCCGTGCGCTTGGAGGTGGCGGGATTCGCGCAGATCGAGGCGCGGCTCGACGGCGACGAGATCGCCGTCGCCCTGCGCCGCGACGCGGAGTGATGTCGCGCGTCGACGCGATTCAGTGCGGTTTCGTTTCCGTCGGTGCGTCCGCGTCGGAAGTCGGCTGCGGCTGGTACCTGTCGAACAGTTCGAGGTAACGGCGGTAGACCGGATTGTCCCATTCGAATCCGTTCAGGCGCATGTCCAGCTGGATCGCGTTGCGGAAGATCGGCGGGAACTTCGCCAGACGTTTGAGCGTGGCCGCCGGCAGGTTCGGCTGGTCGACGTTGACGCCGAAACCGTACGGTTCGATGCGCCCGAAATGATGGGTCGAATGCTGCGAGGCCAGGATCCGGCCGCGATCCTTCTTCGGATAGATGCCGGGAATGTACTGGTGTTCCTCCATGTCCGTCTTCACCTCGAAGGTGTAGAACAGGAAGGCAGCCAGCGGCTGATAGAACGGGCCCGGCGCGCCGATGCTGTGGCGCAGGAAGCCTTCGAGAATGCCGTTGCCGGACACGCCGATCATGCCCGAGGGTATCGCATCGTGGTGGGGGCCGTGCAGATAGACGAATTCGATCTCGGAATTGTGGCCCAGCCAGTGATCGCGGTAGAACCAGTCGTTGATCACCTTCATGTACTGCATCTGGGTCCAGAGATTGATCGCGACGACGACCGGCAGGAACAGCAGCGAGTAGTCGACGACATGGATGATCGCGTACCACGGCGCGAGCAGCAGCAGATGGCATGCCAGCCCGGTGGCGTAGGCGTGGACGATCTCCAGCACGATCTTCGGTTCGCGCGGCATCAACTGCTTCCACGAGGTCTGCAGCAGGATCTCGAGCGCGAGTTTCCGGTTCGCGAGATGGGCGATGAAGATCGCGGTGCGTATCGCGGTGGTCGCGCCGAGATGGATCCAGAACAGCCAGACCGCGAGACTGCGCATCAGTTCGACCTTGTGCGGCAGGTCCGGTGTGAGCCGGATCAGCGCGTTCTCCAGCAGGAGCAGGCCGAGCGCGAAGAAATACGGCCATTTCAGGTTCGCGAGCTTGTAGTACAGCATGAACAGCAGATCCTGCGGCCGGCGCAGGATCAGGGGGACGGCGAAGACCGCGCCGTGGCGCAGGACGAAGGTCGCGATCAGCGTGAGGCTCAGGGCGACGCAGATCCAGGCCAGCGCGCTGCCCGGACCGTAAAAAAACCACGCGATCGCGCCGCTGGCGAGACACATCAGCGCATAGTCGAGGACATCCGTCGGCTTGTAGGCGATCCTGGGTTTCCGGACCCCGTGGAAACGGTGGTAACGGCTGGTGTCCGCGGTCTGCATGCGCGCTGTCCTGAAGTCCCTGGCCCGATCCCCGGCGGGAGATCGCCTCGGAGGCCGCGGTGCGCGGACATCCGTCGGGGCTATCGTAGCGGCTTCGACGCCGCCTGTGCGGCGGCCGGCGATGTCGTCGTCGAGGTCATTCCAGCTCGCGGTGATACGTCGCCACCTCGCGCCAGCCCTGCTCGCGGGCGTGCGCGGCGAAGGTTTCGGCGAGATAGACCGAGCGGTGTTTGCCGCCGGTGCAGCCGAAGGCGACGGTGATGTAGCTGCGGGTGTCGGCCTGGATCCGCGGCATCCAGGTGTCGAGGAAGGACGAGACCTGGGCGACGTATTCGCCGACTTCCGGCTGCGCGTCCAGGTATTCGCGCACATCGCGGTCGCGGCCCGAGAGCGGACGCAGGCGCGCGTCCCAGTGCGGGTTGGGCAGGCAGCGGGCATCGAAGACGAAATCGGCATCGGCGGGGACGCCGCGGCGATAGGCGAACGACTCGAACAGCAGCGAGACCGGACGTTCCGACGACAGATCCAGCTCGGCGATCACGCGCCGCCGCATCTGGTGCACGTTGGTGGCGCTGGTGTCGATCAGGATGTCCGCCATCGCCCGCAGCGACGTGAGCATGCGCCGTTCCAGCGCGATGGCCTCGTTGAGGGTCAATCCGAGGTGGCTGAGCGGATGGCGACGACGCGTTTCGGCGTAGCGCTTCAGCAGCACGTCGTCGCTGGCGTCGAAGAAGACCAGTTTCGGATCCATGCCCAGCGCGCCGGCCTGCGACAACAGCGCCGGCAGGTTCGACAGATCGGTGTTGCGACTGCGCACGTCGATGCCGACCGCGAGTTTCGGTGGCAGATCGCTCTTGCCCATGGCGCCGCGCACGAATTCCGGCAGCAGTTCCGCCGGCAGGTTGTCGACGCAGTGGAAATCCAGATCCTCGAGGGTATGCAGCGCGATCGATTTGCCGCTGCCGGACATGCCGCTGACGATGATCAGCCGCGGGTTCGACGGCGGCTGCACGGGATCCGGATTCATTCGGCCCGCTCCAGGAAGTGCGAATGGCGGGCCATGAACGCGGCGGCCGGATCGACGCCCTTGATCCGCAGGATGTGGGCGCGTGCGGCGGCCTCGGTGAGGACCGCGAGATTGCGGCCGGGCATCACCGGCAGGGTGATCATCGGCACGTCCAGATCGAGCAGCCGGCGCGCGCCGAGATCGCCGACCAGACGGTGCATGCCGTCGAGGCTGGAAGTCTGCGGCTCCAGATGCGGGCGGGTGAGGTGCACGATCAGGCGCAGGTACTTGTTCCGCTTGACCGCGGTGTCGCCGAACATCTGGCGCACGTTGAGGATGCCGAGGCCGCGCAGTTCGAGCAGATCCTGCAGCAGTTCGGGACAGGCACCATCGAGCACGTCGGGCGCGATCTGGGTGAATTCGGGCGCGTCGTCGGCGACCAGACGATGGCCGCGCGTCACCAGTTCCAGCGCCAGCTCGCTCTTGCCGGCGCCGGATTCGCCGGTGATCAGCACGCCGATCGAATAGATCTCCATGAACACGCCGTGCACGGTGATCCGCGGCGCGAGCTTGCGTGCGAGGTGGTATTGCAGGTGATTGAAGAGTTCGTGGCCGCGACGCGGTGAGCTCCACAGCGGCGTGTCGGATTCCTCGGCGGCGGCGCGCAGGTCCTCGGGGCAGGGCTGGTTCTTGCTGATCACCATCCCCAGCGGCCGGAACTGGATGATCTTCTCGATCGTTTCCCAACGCTGGCGCGCGTCGAGCGCGTCGAGCCAGGCCAGTTCCTCGGTGCCGAGGATCTGCACCTTGTTGGGATAGATGATGTTGAGGTAACCGGCGAGGGACGGCCGGCGAGCGACCGTTTCCACCGCCTCGAGCAGACGGAGTTCGCCGCGCTGGCCGGCGATCCAGCGCAGTCCGAGACGTTCATGTTGCTGATCGAACAGGTCGCGCGCGCTGATGCTGGCATTCATGGGGCAAGGAAGAGAGAAGAGAGACGGTTGCGGAGACCGCGACGGCGCGCTGCGGTGGCGGCGCGCCGTCGGGATGCGAGGAGACTGGATGGCGCTGCGTCGGACGAGATCCGTCGCAGCGCGGCGGACGATCAGCCTTCGGCCTGCTGGAGGGTTTCTCCGCGGTGGTGATCGACCATTTTTTCCTTGTGCTTGATCAGCAGGCGGTCGAGCTTGTCGGCGAGCAGATCGATGGCGGCGTACATGTCCTGACCGGCGGCGTCGGCGTGCAGGGTGCGACCGGAGATGTGGATGGTGGCCTCGGCGCGGTGATCGGGTTTGCTGATGCTGAGCTGCGCGCGGACGACATCCATCGGATGTTCGAAATGTCGGCCGAGTCGCGAGAGCTTGGTCTCGACGTAGGCGCGCAGCGCGGGGGTGACTTCGATCTGGTGGCCGTGGGTTTCGATACGCATCGACGGTGTCCTCCGAATGCCGGGCCTGTCACGCATCGCGACGTCGGGCCCGGCCCGTCGGCGGCGCGATCCCGGGTCGTTCCGTTCGCAGGGACGACCCGTACCGGAAGACATCGGGTCGGCGGTTCCCATGCACAAGGGGAGGGCCTGCGCGATGTCTTCCGTCGACAGGTTAACCCAGCCCGGCAGGGACGCAAGTGCGCGCGCCGGCGGTTCGCGCGATCGCCGTTCAGGCCATGCGCACACGTTCGTGCGAGGCCGGAATGTTCATCGCTTCGCGGTATTTCGCCACCGTGCGTCGCGCCACGGGCACGCCGGAGGCCTTCAGCGTGTCGGCCAGTTTGGCGTCCGACAGCGGCTTGCGCGGGTTCTCGGCCTCGATCAACCGTTTGATCATCGACTGGATCGCGGTGCTCGAGGCTTCGCCGCCGCCTTCCGTGCCGATCCCGGAAGCGAAGAAGCCGCGCAATGGCAGGGTGCCGCGCGGCGTGAGCGCGTATTTGCGCGCGATCGCCCGCGACACCGTCGATTCATGCAGCCCGACCTCGGCCGCCACTTCGCGCAGGGTGAGCGGGCGCAGCGCCTGCTCGCCGAATTCGAGATAGCCCGATTGCTGGCGGATCAGGCAGCGCACCACCTTGAGCAGGGTCTCGCCGCGCGCTTCGAGGTGCTTGAGCAGCCAGCGCGCCTCCTGCAGACGGCCGCGCAGATAGGCCGCGTCGTTGGCGTTGGCGTGCTGGATCATGCCTTCGTAGCCACGGTGGATGGTCAACCGGGTGTGACTGCCGGCCAGCGCCGCCCGCCACATGCCCTGATGCCGCCAGATCACGCAGTCCGGCGTGATGTAGGTGTCCGCGCTCATGCCGCCCAGCTGCGAGCCGGGGCGGGGATCGAGCGAACGGACCAGTTGCAGGGCGATCGCCGCCCGCTCGGCGGACAGGCCGAGCTCCGCGGCGAGGCCTTCCACCCCGAGCTTGGGCAGGCGTTCGAGCGCTTCGTTCACGATCCGCAGCGCCTCGGCCCGGCCGGGGGTGTCCTCCGCCAGCGCGTCCAGCTGCAGCGCGAGGCATTCGCGCAGGTCGCGGGCGCCGATGCCGAGCGGATCGAAGCGCTGGATCTGGTGCAGCACCGCGCCGATCTCGGCCGGACCCACGTTCACGTCCGGCCTGAGCGCTTCGGCGATGTTCTCCAGCGATTCGCGCAGGTAACCGTCGTCGTCGATGGCGTCGATCAGGGCGGCGCCGATCCGCTGGTCGCGGGGCGACAGCCGGGTCAGATGCAACTGCCAGGACAGATGGTCGTGCAAGGATTCGGTGTGGGCCAGCCGGTCCATCGGATCCAGCCCGTCCTCGTCGCCGCCGTTGCCGCTGCCGCCGCCGGTGCTGGACCAGCTGTCGGGCGGTTCCCAGCCTTCGTCGTCGCCGCCGCGCTCCTGCTCGGACGCGTCTTCCGCCGCGGGTGCTTCGGCCGTGGCGGTGGTTTCGGGCATGCCCTCGGGAACCTCGCCGGCGGATTCGTCCCAGTCCAGCAGCGGATTGCTTTCGACCGCGATCGTGATTTCGTTCTCGAGCTCCAGCGACGACAGCTGCAGCAGATGCAGCGCCTGACGCAACTGGGGCGTCAGGACCAGCTGTTGACCCAGCGATGTCTGCAGGCGGGGCTTCATGCCCCTATGTTAGGGCCTGCGCAAGAGAGGTGAAGCCCCTTGGCGCGATCCTTGCGAGGGAATTTCCGCGACGGCCGTCACGCCGCGTCGATCGCGACCGCCCGTGGCCGTCGCGGGCTCAGAGCCGGAACGATTCGCCGAGGTAGACCCGGCGCACGTCCGGATTGGCGAGCAGCGCGTCCGGCGCGCCCTGGGCGAGCACCGCGCCTTCGCTGAGGATGTAGGCGCGATCGCAGATGCCCAGCGTTTCGCGGACGTTGTGATCGGTGATGAGCACGCCGATGCCGCGGTTCTTGAGATGGCGGACGATGCGCTGGATTTCGCCGACCGAGATCGGGTCGACGCCGGCGAACGGTTCGTCGAGCAGGATCATGCGTGGCTTCGCGGCGAGCGCACGGGCGATTTCGACCCGGCGACGTTCGCCGCCGGACAGGCTCGCGCCGATCTGCTCGGCGACATGGCCCACCTGCAGCTCTTCCAGCAGCGCCGCCAGCTCGCGTTCGCGGCCGTCGCGATCGAGATCGGAGCGCAGTTCCAGCACCAGCCGCAGATTGTCGGCGACGCTGAGCTTGCGGAACACCGAGGGCTCCTGCGGCAGATAGCCGACCCCGCGTTTGGCGCGGACGTACATCGGTTCGCCGGTGATGTCGTGGCCGTCGAGCACGATCCGGCCGGCATCGGCCGGTACCAGCCCGACGATCATGTAGAAACAGGTGGTCTTGCCGGCGCCGTTCGGACCGAGCAGGCCGACGACCTCGCCCGCGTCCAGGGTCAGACCGAAGTCGCGCACGACCTCGCGCGACTTGTAGCGCTTGCGCAGCCCCTGTGCCACCAGCATCAGGGTTTGTCCTGGGGCGCCGGGGCGTTCTGCTGCGCGGCCTTGGGCACGATGGTCAGCGACACCCGGCCGCTGCCTTCGCCGCCGCTGTCGACCCGGCCGCTCTTGAGGTTGTAGGTCAGGCGCTGACCGCGGGTGGTGCCGCGCGGGGTGGTGACCGTGTAGTTGCCGGTGAGGGTGATGACCTCGGCGGCCATGTCGTAGTCGATGCGATCGGCCCTGGCGGTCATCCAACTGCCGTCGTCCATCTGCTGTTTCAGCTGCGCCTGGCTGCCGGTGAGCACCGCACGGACCGGTTCGCCGGCGCGCTGGTGGATGTCGGCGCGCGCGGCGCGGATGTCCAGGCTGCCCTGGGAGATGACGACGTTGCCGGTGAGCACGCTCACGCCGTTGCCGTCGAGGGTGCCTTCGGCGCGGTCGGAACCGATGTCCATCTGCTGGCGGCGATCGGATTCGCGGGCGCCGACGGTGCCGGCCAGCGCCATCGCGGCGAGCGCGAGGAGGAGCGGCAGCACGCGGGCGATGCGGGCGGAGGACGCGGAATCAGCGGTTCTGGGGCGCATAGCGGGTCTGGACCTCGGAGCGGAACTCGTAGCGTTTCGTGGTCGTGGACACCGCAAAACCGCGTCCACGGAGTATAGAGCCGGGTTGGACGATGGTCACGATATCGTCGCTGGTGGCGCGGTTCTGGCGCGGAAACACGCTCAATCGCCCGGTGTTCATGGTGATCGGGCGGACGCCGTCGGGTGGACTGTTGGCCTTGACGTCGCCGGCGAGCCGGATTTCCTTCTGGTCGGCGCTGACCCAGCCGGTCGCGGCGCGGATCTCCCAGTACTGGCCGGTGCCGCCGGGGACCAGGAACAGAGGCGTGGTCAGCGACAGGGTCTGATCGCCCGGCCGCCGTTCCAGCGTCGGCGCGCGCACCGTGAACGATTCCACGCCTTCGCCGTTGAGTGCGGTGAGTTCGAAGTCGTGGAGCACGTAGTCCGGACGATCGGTGGCCTGTGGCGGTGCCGGCGGCGGCCGGCGGTGCGTCCACACCGCCCAGCCGCTGAGCACGGCGCCGAGCAGCAGCAACAGGATCGACAGGCCGCGCCGGTTCATGCGTGCGCTCCGCGCGCCGACGGCGGCAGCGGATCGTCGATCCGGCCCTGCGCCGCCAGCAGCAGATCGCACAGCTCGCGCGCCGCGCCGCGACCGGCGCCGGCACGGGTGCGCCAATGCGCGACCGCGAGCGCGCTCGGGTGAGCGTCGGCGGGCGCCACCGCGAGGCCGACCGCGCGCATCGCGGGCAGATCGGGCCGATCGTCGCCCATGAAGCTGGCCGCCGCGTCGTCGATGCCGAGTCCGGCGCACAGTTCGCGCACGCAGGCGAGTTTGTCCTTGACGCCGATGTACGCGCGCACCTTCAGTTCGGCGGCGCGGCGCAGCGCGACTTCGCTGTGCCGGGCGGTGATGAACGCGACCTCGATGCCGGCCTCGCGCAACAGCACCAGACCCTGGCCATCGTGGACGTGGAAGGACTTGAGCTCGCGGCCATCGACGTCGAAGAACAGACGTCCGTCGGTCAGCGTGCCGTCGACGTCGAAACAGGCCAGGCGGATGCGCGCGGCGCGCGCCAGCAGCGAGGCGTCGATGTCCGCGAGATGCGCCAGCGCTGCGCGTTCGACGACGTCGTTCGTCATCAGACCACCCGCGCGCGCAGCAGGTCGTGGAAATTCAGCGCGCCGACCACGCGTCGCTCGCCGTCCAGCACCAGCAGGGCGTTGATCTTGCGGGTTTCCATCAGTTGCGCGGCTTCGACCGCGAGCGCGTCGGCATCGATGGTGACCGGAGTGCGGGTCATCACCCGGTCGATGCGCGTGCTGCGGACATCGGTGCCCGGGTCGGCCAGCGAGCGGCGCAGGTCGCCATCGGTGTAGAGGCCGAGCAGGCGGTTGTCGGCGTCGACCACCGCGGTCATGCCGAGTCGCTTGCGGCTCATTTCGAGCAGGGCATCGGCGAGGGTGGCGTCCGGACCCACGCGGGGCACGTCGTCGTCGGCATGCATCACGTCGGCGATGTGCAGCAGCAGGCGCCGGCCGAGCGCGCCGGCGGGGTGCGAACGCGCGAAGTCGTCGGAGGTGAAGCCGCGGGCTTCGAGCAGGGCGACGGCGAGGGCATCGCCCATCGCCAGCGACGCGGTGGTGCTGGTGGTCGGCGCCAGCGCCAGCGGGCAGGCTTCGGCGGGCACGCTCACGTCGAGATGCACGTCGGCCTCGCGCGCCATCGTCGACTGCGGCCGGCCGGTCATGGCGATCAGCCGGTTGCCCTGGCGCTTGAGCACCGGCAGCAGGGTCAGGATCTCGTCGGATTCGCCAGAATAGGACAGGGCCAGCACCACGTCGCGGTCGGTGATCATGCCCAGATCGCCGTGGCCGGCCTCGCCCGGGTGGACGTAGAACGCGGGCGTGCCGGTCGAGGCGAGGGTCGCGGCGATCTTCCGCGCGATGTGTCCGGATTTGCCCATCCCCATGCACACCACCCGTCCCTGGCAGTCCAGCATCGCGCGGCAGGCGTCGGTGAACGGGCCGTCGATCCGCGCCGCGACCGCGGCCAGGCCGTCGCGCTCGATCTCGAACACGCGCCGGCCGCTGGCGGCCAGTGCGGCGTCCGGGGTGTCGTGCGCGGTCGGGGAGGGGTGGGGCAGAGAGGCGTTCGCCATTGGGGAGCCGACGGCTTTCCGTTACGCTAGTCGGCCAATTCTACGCACCCGCATTCAGCTTTGCCCGCACCGGCGATGAATACGGAAACCCCGGTTCCGCTCCCGCGGATCCTCCCCGGCACCCCACACGCCCCCTGCACACGGCCCCGATATGACCCCCGAAACCATCCGCCAGCTCATCGAACAGGGCCTTCCCGACGCTCAGGCCCACGTCCAGGGCGACGACGGAGTGCATTTCGAGGCGGTGGTGGTCTGCGCGGCCTTCCAGGGCAAATTGCCCCTGGCCCGTCACCGGATGGTCTACGCCACCCTCGGCGATCTCATGGGCGGCGCGATCCATGCCCTGTCGCTGAAGACGCTGACGCCCGAAGAAGCCCGGATGTAAGCCGCCGCCGGCCGCTGCTTGCCGGGGCGCATGCGTTCCCGATTCCGAAACACTCCATTCCCGAAACACTCCAGATCACACGACGACCCCCATGCAGAAAATCGTAGTCACCGGCGGCGTGCCGCTCGAAGGCGAAGTCCGTATCTCCGGTGCGAAGAACGCGGTCCTGCCGATCCTGTGCGCGACCCTGCTCGCCGACGGTCCGGTGGACATCGGCAACGTGCCGCACCTGCACGATGTCGTCACCACCATCAAGTTGCTGCGCGAACTCGGCGCCACCGTCGACCACGACATCGAGCGGGGCCACGTGCGCGTCGATGCGCGCAGCGTTCACAGCCACGTCGCGCCGTACGAACTGGTGAAGACCATGCGCGCCTCGGTGCTGGTGCTCGGTCCGCTGCTCGCGCGCTACGGCGCGGCGGAAGTGTCGCTGCCCGGCGGCTGCGCCATCGGTTCGCGTCCGGTCGACCAGCACATCAAGGGCATGCAGGCGCTGGGCGCCGAGGTCTCGGTCGAACACGGCTTCATCAAGGCGAAGGCCGACCGCCTGAAGGGCGGCCGCGTGGTGTTCGACATGGTCAGCGTCGGCGCGACCGAGAACGTGCTGATGGCCGCGGCGCTCGCCGATGGCGTCAGCGTGCTCGAAAACGCGGCGATGGAGCCGGAGATCGTCGATCTCGCCGACTGCCTGATCGCGATGGGCGCGAAGATCGAGGGCGCCGGCAGCAACCGGATCACCGTCCACGGGGTCGAACGCCTGCACGGCGGAGCGCACGACGTCGTCGCCGACCGTATCGAGACCGGTACGTTCCTCGTCGCCGCGGCGATGACCGGAGGGCGCATCGTCTGCCGCGCCGCGCGTCCGGAAACCCTCGACGCGGTGATCGACAAGCTCACCGAGGCCGGCGCCGAAATGTCCGTCGACGCCGACAGCATCACCCTCGACATGCATGGCAAGCGCCCGAAGGCGGTCAACATCAGCACCGCGCCGCATCCTGGGTTCCCGACCGACATGCAGGCGCAGTTCATGGCCCTGAACTGCGTCGCCGACGGCGTCGCGGTCATCACCGAGACGATCTTCGAAAACCGGTTCATGCACGTGCAGGAACTGCAGCGACTCGGTGCCGACATCCGCATCGAAGGCCACACCGCGATCGTCCGCGGCCAGCCGCAGCTCAGCGGCGCGCCGGTGATGGCGACCGATCTGCGCGCCTCCGCTTCGCTGATCCTGGCGGGTCTGGTCGCCGATGGCGAAACGGTGATCGATCGCATCTACCACCTCGATCGCGGTTACGAGCGGATCGAGGCCAAACTGTCGGCGCTGGGCGCGAAAATCCGCCGGATCGACTGACGCGATGCGCCGCGTGATGCCCCTGCCGCGTGTGTCGCGTTCGCCCGTCCGCACGTTGTGGCCGTGGTTGGCGATCATCGCGATCGCCGCGCCGACGGCATCGGCGATGGACCTCTACATCGGGACCCTGTCCGTCCGGGACGATGCGGTGGTGCTGGAACGATGCGATCTGGCGCAGACGCGTTATGTGCTGCGCGATGCGGCGGGCGCCGACGCGGTGGCCGCGCTGCGCGCCATGCCGCCGCCGGCATCCGGGTTCTGGTACGGCGAAGTGATCGGCGATTACTTCGAGACCGCCGACGGGCACGGCCTCGAGGTCAGCGCGATCGACGCGCTGACCCCGGGACGTTCGTGTCATCTGATCGACGCGCTCGATCCTTCCGAAGCCGCGGATCCGGCCTCGACGCCGCCGGCCATGCCCGCGCGATAGCGATCTTCAGTCGAACCGGGTCAGGCGCAGGTCGATATCGTCCTTGCCGTCCTTCCGTTGCAGGATGCGCGCCGGCAGGGTCAGGCCCTCGATCACCCAGACCAGCATCTGCTTGTTGCCGTTGGTGCTGACGAGCTTCGTCGCCTGCCGCGGCTTGCCGCCGATGGTGATGGTTTCCCGGCCGGCGACGCTGAACTGCATCGGCTTGGCGCGACCTTCGTCCACCAGACGATAGCGCAGCGGTTTGCCGGCGACCGCGTCGCGGACGAGGGCGAGGTTCATGACCAGACCGTCGACATCGCCGCTCTGCAACGCGATCGGGCCGGCGCGCTCGGGTTTCACGTCGCCGGTCCAGCGCGCCACGCCCGCGGCCCAGTCGTAGACCGCATTGCGACGGATCTTCTTGATCAGCAGCAGCGAGGCGTCGGTGCCGGTGAGCGGCCGCCACTGACCGTCGCGTTCCTCGAAGACGGTGGTCTGGATCAACTGGCCGAGCTGGTTGCTCACCTTCAGCGTGTATTTCCACTGGTTGCCGCCCTGCGGTTCCAGGGTCATGCGGCCCTTCGCCGACAGTCCCATGTAATGCGCCTCGTAATCGGCGGCGACCGGTTCCAGCGCCTGTGCCGGAATGGCCAGCGCGGACGCGGCGAACGTCGCTGCGATCAGCAGGCCGCGGGCGGCGGAACGGAAGCGGGCGGAAATCATGGCGGTCCTCGGGTGATGATGCTCGGGGGATGATGGGGTCGATCAGCGGTATTCGATGAGGCGGAGATCGACGGCGTCCTCGCCGTCCTCGCGCTGCAGGATGCGCACCGGTGTCGGTACGCCTTCGGCGATCCAGACGACGGTTTCGTCGTTGCCGCCGTTGGTCCGGTCCACGCGCAAGGTCGAATAGCGCAGCGGACCGACCTCCATCGCTTCCATCGCGGTCGCGACCGCGTAGACGTGATCGCGTACCCGGCCGCCTTCGACGAAACGATAGCGCAGAACCGCACCGGGGCGGGCGTCGCGGATGATCGCGAGATTGATGAGCAGGCCGCTCATGTCGCCCGGTTGCAGCGCCACCGGCGCGCGATGCCGTGGTTTCAGGTCGCCCTGCCAGCGCGCGCTCCTCTGCGCCCAGTCGTAGGTGCCGACGGTCCTGCGGCCCAGGAACAGGCCCTTGCGCACGGTGCTCTGGCTGAGCGGGCGGTATCCGCCGGTGTCGAGGGTCTCGAACACGGTGCTCTGCTGCACGTTCAGACCCAGCACGCCGGCGAGGCCGCGACGGCTTTCGATGCCCAGGTCCACGCGCCAGCGCGGGCCGTCCTCGTCGATCACCTGGAGCGTCGCGTTGCCGGCCGGTTTGCCGCGGTAGTGGGCTTCGTAACGGGCGACGAACGGCGCCAGAGGCTGCGGCGCATCGACCGGCAGGGGGGCGGAGGGCGTCTGCGGCGCGGCGGTGGCCGCGAGGACCAGCGCGATCGGCAGCAAAGCGAGGGCGGCGAGCGGGCGCATGACGGCCGGCATCATGCAAGCCGGTGGTTGGCCCGCAGCTGAAGAGGGGTGGTCAGTGGCGCGCCGTTCAGCCGGATCCGGCCGTCCTCCAGCCGCAATGCGCCGGCGGCGAACAGGCGGACGGTTTCGACCAGCAGCGGGTGTTCGACTTCGCGCACCCGTGCGGCGAGGGTGTCGGCATCGTCGCCCGCCAGCACCGGCACCCGGGCCTGCGCGATCACCGGGCCGTCGTCGAGGTCGGCGGTGACCACGTGCACGCTGGCACCATGCTCGGTCGCGCCGGCGTCCAGCGCCTGCCGGTGGGTCTGCAGTCCCTTGAACGCGGGCAGCAGCGAGGGATGCAGATTGATCATGCGGCCGGAACGGCGGGCGATTTCCGCGGCGGAGATGATCCGCATGTAGCCGGCGCAGACGATCAGATCGGGCCGCGCCGCATCGACCTCGGCGAAGAACGCGGCGTCGAAGGCGGCGCGATCCGCGAACGCCTTCGGCGAGCGGGCGACCGCGGGGATGCCGGCACCGCGCGCGCGCTGCAGCGCGAAGCAGTTCGCCTTGTCCGAGAACACGCCGACGATGCGCGCGTCGAGCGCATCCGCGCCGGTGTCATCCCCGTCGGAGCCCTCCGCATCGATGGCATCGATCAGCGCCTGCAGGTTGGTGCCCGTGCCGGAGGCGAGCACGGCGATCCGGCATCGCGCCGATCGGGATCCGGTCACGTCAACGGTCCGCGAACAGCGCGCGGACCTGCGGCTTGGTCAGCGCGATCAGCGTGAACACGCCGAGCACGGTGCCGAACGGCATCATCATGCATTCGAGCCCGGCCACGATCAGGCACAGCGTATGCCGGCGTCGCTGGCGCAGACAGCGCCCGGCGTAGGCGATGAAACCGGCGAAGGTCAATCCGCAGGCGATGAACAGGCTGGCGAACCCGATGAAGAACCAGCCGGCCATGGCGGCGCCGGCGTCTCCGGGTTCCAGCTTGCCGGTGACCATGGCGATGCCGACGGCCAGATGGATCACCGGGAGCAGCGAGAACACCGCGGTGATCGCGGCGACGATGTAATGGAAGATCGACAGCATCCGCAGGTGTTCGAGATCCTGCGCGGTGGTGTCGGCGGGGGCGGCGACGGAGGTCGCGACGGGATCGTTCATGGCGAAGCTGCGCGGGAGTCGCTCGGAAGTGGGCGGTGGTCGAGCCATGGCCATGATAGCGCAGCGCCGATGGTCGCCAGCAGCATGTCCATGTGCGCGTCCCAGACATCGCCCTGCTGGCCGTTGTAGGCCTCCGCCGCTTCGGGCGAGAGCAGCAGCGCGATGCCCCATTCCAGCCATTCGTAGACCAGGCTGGACGCCATGATCGCGAGCACCGCCAGCGCGAACCCCTGGCCGACGCCCATCCCGCGCCAGCGCCGGCGCGCGTGCGCGGCGAGCGCCGGGGTGAAGCACAGACCGTAGAGCAGGTGGATCAGGCGATCGAAATGGTTGCGCTCCCAGCCGAACGCGGCCTGCGGCGACCAGTCGAAGACGGCCCGCATCCAGGCGTCGTAGGGCACGTTCGAGTACAGCCAGCGTGCGGCGATACAGTGTACGGCGATGAAGGCGCAGATCGCGGCGAAATCGCCCGTGCGCATCGGCCAGCGGCGGTCGTGGAGCACCAGCCAGATCAGCCCGACCACGGTGAGCGAACTGTGCAACGCCTGTTCGATCGGCCAGCGCGGCGCGATCCATGTGATCGCGAACACCGCGAGGACCAGAAACAGCGCGATCCGTTTGCCGGCGCTCACCGATCGATGCTCATCGTTCGACGGTGGGCGGACGCGGTGGGCGCGGAGGTCCGGGCGTCGCCGCGAGGACTTCGGTCAGATGCCGGCGGTTGTCGATCGCGATCTTGATGAAGCCGCCTGCGGCCATCAGGGGCACGACCACCAGCACGATCAGACTTTCGACGGCGGGCGGCCACAGTGGTCGATCGAGCGCGAGCGGGCCGAACAGCACGCAGGCGACGATCACGGCGCCGATCGCGATCGGCGCCCAGGGCAGGCGTTGCGTCAGCTGGATGCACGTGCCGTCCACCGTCGTTTCGATGCGACCGTGCAGTTCGGGCCGCAGCGCCCTGTCGTGGGGCCAGCTGCGGCTGAGCGAGAATTCGCGTTCGGACACCATTCCGACGAATGCGTAACCGTCGTCGGCGGTGGCCGCGTCATCCATCGGACGGCCGCCGCGCAGCGGCAGGCCGAGATAGGCATCTTCGGGGGCGATCGTGAGCGCCGCCAGCCGCGCGTTCACGTCCTGCGGCGACAGCCGGGTCTTCAGCTGCGATCGCCAGAGGGGCATGACGGCTCAGCCGATCCGCACCCGTTCGCCGTCGGAGGCCTCGACGACCTCGCCGATCCGCCAGTGCGGCAGGGCCAGTCGATCGAGTTCGGTTTCCAGCCCCGCGACCGCCGCCTGCGGCGCGATCAGCACGAAACCGATGCCGCAGTTGAAGGTGCGCCACATTTCCCCGGGGACGACGTTGCCTTCGCGCTGCAGCCAGTCGAACACCGGCGGGAGGGCCCAGCTCGATGCGTCGATCGACAGGCCGAGGCCGTCGGGCACGACCCGGATGATGTTCTCGGTGAGGCCGCCGCCGGTGATGTGGGCCATCGCGTGGATGCCGTCGCCGTGCGCGCCGTTCAGCAGTTCCAGCACCGGTTTGACGTACAGCCGGGTCGGCGCCATCAGCGCATCGACCAGCCGGGTGCCGCCGAGGTCGAGATCGGCGGGCCGGCCGGCGCGCTCGTAGATCCTGCGGATCAGCGAATAACCGTTCGAATGCGGGCCGCTGGAACCGATGCCGATCAGCACGTCGCCGCCGCGCACGCGGGCGCCGTCGCGCAGCTTCGATTTCTCGACCGCGGCGACGCAGAAGCCGGCGAGGTCGTACTCCCCCGGCGGGTACATGTCGGGCATTTCCGCGGTTTCGCCGCCGATCAGCGCACAGCCGGACAGTTCGCAGCCGCGGGCGATGCCGCCGATCACCGCGACCGTGGTGTCGACATCGAGTTTGCCGGTCGCGAAGTAATCGAGGAAGAACAGCGGTTCCGCACCCTGGACCAGCACGTCGTTGACGCACATCGCGACCAGATCGATGCCGATGGTGTCGTGGCGGTTCAGTTGCTGGGCCAGTTTGAGCTTGGTGCCGACGCCATCGGTGCCGGACACCAGCACCGGTTCCCGGTACTTGCCGGACAGGTCGAAGAGGGCGCCGAAGCCGCCGAGGCCGCCCATCACTTCAGGACGGAAGCTGCGCTTGACCAGCGGTTTGATGCGTTCGACCACTTCGTTGCCCGCGTCGATGTCGACGCCGGCGTCGCGGTAGGTCAGTCCGGTGGAAGCGGAGGGAGTCTGGGTCACGGCGGAGGACTGCGGGCGCGGAAAGACGGAATTGTATCCCGTACGGCGTCCCGGCCGGGTCGCGGCGCGGCAGGGACGGCCGGTGTTCGCTTACCCCGCCTCCGGCGTTGTGGCACCATTTCCGGCGTTGGCCAAATGTCCGGGATGTGAACGATGCGGCAGTCGAGGGTTGGGATGGTGCGCTGGATGGCGGGGCTCTGCCTGGGCTGGGCGCTGGCCGTTCCCGTTGCCCTGGCCCAGCGCGTCGAGGGCGACCGCGCCGCGGCCAGCGGCGTCTACGAGGCCGAAGTGCCGGTCAACAGCCAGACCGAGACCGAGCGCAACAACGGCTTCGCCCGCGCCCTGGCGCAGGTGCTGGCCAAGATCAGCGGCGACCGCACGGCCACCGGCCGGCCCGGCGTGGGTCAGGAACTCCGGCGGGCGAAGGAATACGTCGCCGGCTACGATTACCGCCAGGACCAGGGCGTGTCCGCCACCGGTGCGCCGACCTTCAAGACCATGCTCGTGGTGCGCTTCGAGCAGTCGAAGGTCGACGGTGTCATCGGTGCGCTGGGTCTGCCGATCTGGCCGCAGCCGCGGCCCAAGCCGGTGCTGTGGCTGGCGATCGACGACGGCAAGGGCCCGCGTCTGGTCGGCGTGGGTCAGAGCAATGCCGCCCGTTCGGTGCTCGACCGCGCGATCGAACGCGGCTACCGTCTCGGCCTGCCGTCCGGCAACGCCGCCGAACAGGCCGCGGTCGGCGCGATCTGGCGCGGCGATACCGGCGCCATCGCCCGGGTCTCGGCCCGCTACAGTCCGCCGATGCAACTGATCGGCAAGCTCTACCGCAAGGGCACCGGTTGGAAGGCCGAGTGGACCTTCGTCGACGGAGGCCGCGTGCTGTCGCAGTGGTCGAACGAGAACGCCGACGCCCGCGCCGCGATGACCTCGGGCGCCGACGGCGCCGCCGATGCCCTGATCCGCCGCTACGCCCGACGTGGCGGCGGTGTGGGCGCGCCGGGCAACTACCGCGTCCGGATCACCGGCATCGACAGCGCCGACGAATACATCCGCCTGATGAGTCATCTGCAGGAGATCTCGGTGGTGCGCAAGGTGCGCCCGGTCCGTGCCGGCGGCGATGGCCTGTTGCTGGAGCTGGAACTGATCAGCGGCCTGCCGGGCTTCCGCAGGATGATCGATGGCCGCGGGGTGCTGGTCCCCGCCGGCGACGGCACCACCGGGGTCGTCGGCGGCACCGCCGAGGGCGCCCCGGACGGCGGCGAACCCGTCGTGCCGACCTTCGACATGCGCTGAGAGTCTCGATGCCGAACGCTCCGAAGCCGACCGACGCGGTCGAGGACATCGCCACCTTCTTCCGTCGCCTGCAATGGGCCCTGCTGCTGGTGGGCGTCGGCTTCCTGATCTGGGTGCTGACCCCGGTGCTGACCCCGTTCGCGGCGGCGGCGCTGCTGGCCTGGATGGGCGACCCGGTGGTCGATCGCTTGCAGAAGCGCGGCTTTTCGCGCAACGGGGCGGTCGCGCTGGTGTTCACCGTGATGGTGCTGGCGTTGATCGTGCTGGTGCTGATCCTGGTGCCGGCGATCGAGAGCCAGATCGAAGTGCTCGCGCGTTCGGTGCCGGTCTGGATCGAATGGGCGGTCCGCACCGGTCTGCCCTGGGTGCAGGCCAAGCTGGGTCTGAACGTGACCGCCTGGCTCGATCCGGACAACCTGCTGGAGATGCTGAGGCGCAACTGGAAGGGCGCCAGCGGCATCGCCACCCAGGTGCTCGGCGTGGTCACCCAGTCGGGCTTCACGGTGCTGGGCTGGTTCGCCAATCTGGTGCTGATCCCGTTCCTGACCTTCTTCTTCCTGCGCGACTGGGATGTGCTGGTGCGCCGTGTCGCGGGCCTCGTGCCGCGCGATCGCATCGAGACGGTGTCGGTGCTGGCGAAGGAATCCGACGCCGTGCTCGGCAGCTTCCTGCGCGGCCAGTTCATGGTGATGCTGGCGATGGGCGTGTTCTACGCCGTCGGCCTGTGGGGCGTGGGGCTGGAGGTCGGCATCCTGATCGGTGTGCTCGCCGGCCTGCTCACCTTCATTCCGTACATCGGTCCGACCACGGTGCTGGTCGGCGGCAGCATCGCCGCGCTCGTGCAGTTCGGCGACTGGCAGCATCTGGTCGGCGTGCTCGCGGTCTGGGGCATCGGCCAGTTGCTCGAAAGCTACGTGCTGACGCCGAAGCTGGTCGGCGATCGCGTCGGTCTCGGTCCGGTGACCGTGGTGTTCGCGGTGATGGCTGGCGGCACCCTGTTCGGTTTCCTCGGCATGCTGCTGGCGTTGCCGGTGGCCTCGGTGGCGAACGTGTTGATCCGCCACGCCCACGGGCGCTACGTCGGCAGCCGGTTCTATCTCGGCGACAACGTGACGGCGGCGAAGATCGAGATCGCCGAAGTCCATCACGGGCGCCAGTCCGCACCGGCCGATGCCGGCAAGCCGGCGGAGCCGACGGACCCGACGTGAACGCGAGTACGCCCGGCCCGGCCGCGGTGCAGTTGCCGCTGGCGCTGCGGTTCCCGCCCGATCAGCGGTTCGAGACCTTCGCTTCGGCGCCGGCGGGCGCGCTCGCGCAGTTGCGCGCGCTGGCGCAGGGCAGCGCCGCGGATTGCGTGTATCTCACAGGCCCCGCCGCGACCGGCAAGAGTCATCTGCTGCTGGCGGCCTGCGCCGAAGCCGAGGCTGCAGGCCGTCGCACCGCGTATCTGCCGCTGGCCGCGGCCGCAGGCCGTCTGCGCGATGCGCTGGATGCCTTCGAGCACGCCGATCTGTTGGCCCTCGATGGACTCGAAACGGTGGCCGGCGATCGCGCGGACGAGATCGCCCTGTTCGATGCCCACAACCGCGCCCGCGACGCGGGTCGTACGTTGCTTTATGCCGCGCGGGTCGCGCCTGATGCGCTCGAACTCGTGTTGCCCGATCTGCGTTCGCGCCTGTCGCAATGCGCGCGGATCGCGCTGGAACCGCTCGACGACGCCGGCCGTGCCGAAGTCCTGCGCCTGCGCGCGCAGCGTCGCGGCCTGCAGCTCGAAGATGCCGCCATCGACTGGCTGCTCAAACGCGTGGATCGCGATCTGGTCAGCCTCACCGGCCTGCTCGATCGCCTCGACCGCGCATCGCTGGCCGCGCAGCGCCGGTTGACGGTGCCGTTCCTGCGCAGTGTGCTCGGAGTCTGACGCGCGCCGCATCCCCCGCCGCGATCGCGCTTCAACGTTCCGCGCTCCGGAGATCAGCGGTCCTGCAATTGCCGATCCAGCGCCGCCAGCCGTTCCGGTGTGCCCACGTCCGTCCAGCGTCCGCGGTGATGTTCGCCGGTCGCGTTGTCGCGGCCCATCGCCGCGCGCAGCAGCGGGGCGAGTTTGAAGCGCGGCGGTTTCTCGCGCACGCCGGGCGCGTCGCCGACGATCCGGCGCCAGTCGTCGAACAGGGTCGGTCGATAGACGCCGATGCCCGAGAAGGTGAGGCGGGTGCCGGCGTCGCCGTCGATGCGTTCCTCCGGTGCGGGCGTCCCGCTGAGCAGGCGGCCATCGCGCAGCAGGACGAAATCGCCGCCGGGATGGTGTTCCGGGTTGTCGACCAGCACCAGATGCGCATCGCCGACCGGTTCTCGCGGCAGTCGCGCGAAGTCGTAGTCGGTCCAGATGTCGCCGTTCACCGCGAGGAAGGGCTCTTCGCTGATCCGCAGCGTGCCCAGCAGCGGCAGGGCGTGCCACATGCCGCCGCCGGTCTCCAGCGGTGTCGGGCCCTCGTGGGCGTATTCGATCCGCACGCCGAACTCGGCGCCGTCGCCCAGCATCTCCGGGAAGCGCTGCGCGAGCCAACTGGTGTTGATCACCACGTCGCGGATGCCCGCGGCCGCGAGTTTTTCCAGATGCCAGACGATCAGCGGCTTACCGCCCGCGACCAGCAGCGGTTTCGGGGTGGTGTTGGTGAGCGGGCGCATGCGTTCGCCGAGGCCCGCGGCGAAAATCAGGGCTTTCATGGCGCTGCGACATCCCCCTGTGAGCGTCCCCGACACTGTGCCACGTCGCGCCGGCCACGGACTGTGCCGTTCGGCACGCGGTCGGCACCGGGGAGCGGCGGTTCAACCGGTCGCTCAGCCCGCCGCAGGACGGACGTGCCGGTCCAGCAGTTCGCCCAGCGGGGCCAGTTCCGGGTATTTCGGCACCACACCGTCCAGATAGGAGAGGAACCGCGGGGTGTCGGGCAGGTATTTCGGCTTGGCGTCGCGGTAGTGCAGGCGCGCGAAGATGCCCATGACCTTGAGATGGCGATGGACGCCGATCCAGTCGGCATCGCGGCGGAAGCGCGCCAGCGGCGGCACCGGCAGACCGGCCTCGGCGGCGCGCGCGTGATAGCGGTCGAGCCAGGCGTCCACACGGGCCTCGGGCCAGCTCAGGAACGCATCCTTGAACAGGCTCAGCGCGTCGTAGGCGATCGGCCCGCGCACCGCGTCCTGGAAATCCAGCACCGCCGGCCCCTGCGCGGCCGGCATCAGATTGCGCGGCATGAAGTCGCGGTGCACCAGCACCTGGGGCTGCGCCAGGGCGGCGTCGATCAGGCGCCGGTAGACCAGTTCCAGGCGTTCGAGATCGCCGCAGTCGAGGGTCACGCCGAGATGGCGGCCGAGATACCACTCGTCGAACAGCTTCAGTTCGCGCGTCAGCAGCGCCTCGTCGTAGGTCGGCAGATCCGCGGGCGGCGCCACCGCCTGCAGGCGCAGCAACTGGGTCATCGCATCGTCGAACAGCGTGTCGGCGTTCTCGGCGTTGATCGCATGCAGGTAGGTGTCGTGGCCCAGATCCTCCAGCAGCAGGAAGCCGGCGCCGGTGTCCCCGGCCAGCACCCGCGGCACGCGCACGCCGCCGGATTCGAGCAGATCGCGGATGCGCAGCCACGGCCGCACGTCCTCCTTGTCCGGGGGCGAGTCCATCACGATGATGCTGGTGGCCTCCGTGCTGTCCGCATGTGGCGTCCCGGCGGCGACCTCGCCGCGCCAGTAGCTGCGGAAGCCGGCGTCCACCGATGCGCGCTGCAGCGACAGACCGGCATCGCCGGTGGCGGCGCGGGCCCAGGCCTGGCGGGCGTCGGCGCGGGCGTCCGCGGACGGGGCGGAGGCGGGCGTGCTGGTGGAATCCTGGGACATCGGGCGCGGTAGGGGACAGTGGGGCCGACAGAGTAAACTGCGGGCCTGGCTTTCGGGAGCGTGCGATGATCGGACTGCAGCCGGTGTTGTTGTCGGGAGGTTCCGGGACCCGCCTCTGGCCATTGTCGCGCGAGGCCTATCCCAAGCAGTTCCTGCCCCTGGTCGGCGACGACACCATGCTCCAGGCGACCTGGCGCCGGGTCGAGGCGCTGTCGTCGAAACCGCCGCTGGTGGTGGCGAACGAGGACCATCGCTTCCTGGTCGCCGAACAACTGCGTGTGATCGGTGCGCCGACGCCGCGGATCGTGCTGGAACCGGTCGGCCGCAACACCGCGCCGGCGATCGCCGCGGCCGCGCTGATCGCCGCGCGCGACGGCACCGATCCGCTGCTGCTGGTCCTGCCTTCGGATCATGTCGTCCGCGACGCCGAGGCGTTCCGCCGCGCGGTGCTTGCCGCCGCGCCGGCCGCCGACGCCGGTGCGCTGGTCACTTTCGGGATCGTGCCGACCGCCCCGGAGACGGGCTTCGGCTACATCCAGGCGGAGGCGGGAGACGCCGTGCGCCGCGTGCTGCGCTTCGTCGAGAAGCCCGATGCCGACACCGCCCAGCGCTATCTCGACGCCGGCGATCACTACTGGAACAGCGGCATGTTCCTGTTCCGCGCCTCGCGCTTCCTCGAAGAACTCGCGCGATTCCGTCCCGACATCCTCGATGCCGCGCGCGCCGCCTGCGGCCACCTCGATCCCGATGGCGAGTTCCTGCGCCTGGACAAGACCGCGTTCGCGGCGTCGCCATCGGAATCGATCGATTACGCGGTGATGGAAAAGACCGACGCGGCGATGGTGCTGCCGGTGGACATCGGCTGGAACGATGTTGGCTCGTGGTCGGCGTTGTGGGATGTCAGCGAACAGGATGACGACGGCAATGCCCATCACGGCGACGTGATCGCGATCGACAGCCGCAACAGCTACGCCTACGCGCAGCGTCTGGTGGCGTTGGTCGGCGTGGACGATCTGGTGGTGGTCGAGACCGACGACGCGGTGCTGGTCGCGGCGAAGGACAAGGTCCAGGAAGTGAAGCAGGTCGTCGCCCGGCTGAAGGCCGACCGACGCAGCCAGGCCGCGCTGCACCGCGAGGTCCACCGGCCATGGGGCAGTTACGATTCGGTCGACGCCGGCGCGCGCTTCCAGGTCAAGCGGATCAAGGTCAAGCCCGGCGCCGCGCTGTCGCTGCAGTCGCACGCGCACCGCGCCGAACACTGGATCGTGGTCAGCGGCACGGCGCGCGTGACCCGCAACAACGACGTGTTCGAACTGTTCGCCAACCAGTCGACCTACATCCCGATCGGCGCGAAGCACCGGCTCGAAAATCCCGGTGCCGACATGCTGGAACTGATCGAAGTGCAGTCCGGCGACTATCTGGGCGAGGACGACATCGTGCGATATGAGGATGTGTATGGGCGCGGCTGAGGAACGGCGTGGATTTTGCCGTGCATTTCGGCGTGGAATCGCGACGAGCCGATGGCCGCTGCTGCTGGCGCTGTTCTCCACCCTCGCGATGGCGGAGCCGCCCGCGCGGCCGCTGCCGGATCTGCCGCCCACGGCGTTGCCGTCTCCACTCATCGAGACGCGCTCGCTCGCGTTCAGGCCTTCCATGCAACCGCTGTTCCAGGCGGTGGCCGCCAGTGCCCGGTCGCACGCCAGCGCCGAGGTGGAGGTCGACTACGATGCTTCGGGCGCGGTCACGGCCATCCGCATGATCCGCTCTTCCGGCAGTCGCGCCCTCGACGGCGCCGTCGTCGCCTGGGCGCGCCAGATGCGCCTCCAGCCCGGCACCGCCGGTACCGGGCGGCTTCCCTTCGATTTCACGCTCGATTGATGCGATCCGCCGCATTCCCGGCTTCCACTGGAGACACGAATTCCCATGATGTTTCGCACCACTGTGCTGTTGCTCGCCCTGCTTCCGGCTTTCGCCCTGGCCCAGACCACTTCGCCGCAGGCGCCCGCGAAACCCGCCGGCGCGCAGCCGCGGCCTGCGCTGGTGTCGCGGCCGTCGCTGGAGCCGGTGCAGCAGGCGTTTCTCGCATCGCGTGCGGCCAGCGTCCATGTCGTGCTGGTGCTCGAATACGACGCGAACGGCGTGCCGACCGGGTTCGCGCTGGATCCGCCGTCGGGCAACGCCGGGCTCGACGCGGCCATCCTCGAATGGGGGCGTCAGGTCCGGTTGACGCCGGGCAAGGCGGGGCGTGGCCGGCTGCCGTTCGATCTGATCAACGACGAGCTCGACGGCGCATTGCCGGTGCCGCCGGATCTCAAGCCGATCCCGGCCGATCGCATCGCGCTGCGGCCGTCGCTGCAACCATTGTCGCAGGCGTTGGGCGCGGTCGGCGCGGCGTCGGCGCGCTACGAATTCCTGCTGTTCTTCGATGCCGACGGTCGCGTGATCGACGCGGCGATCGCCGCTGGCGCACGCAACGACGGCGTCGATCGCAATGCGGTCGAATGGGCGCGACAGGTGCGCTTGAAACCCGGCGCCGCCGGCGCGGGTCGGTTCACCGTCGACGTGCTGGCTTCGGGCAACGCGCGCACGCCGTAACGCGGGGCGCGGACCTCGCCCGCGGCGATATGCGGCGATCACGTCACCGGATCAGGGCGCATGCCCCGATCCGATGACGAGGATTTTCAGCCCAGCGACGCCAGCCACTCGTCGTCGGAGCCCTCGTTCACGCCTTCGAACAGGAAGGTCGAGAGGTAACGCTCGCCGGTGTCCGGGAGCATGGTCAGGATCACCGAACCCTCCGGTGCCTTTTCCGCGACCTGCAGCGCGGCGGCGGCGGTGGCGCCGGCGGAGATGCCGACGAAGATGCCTTCCTCGGCGGCGAGGCGCCGCGAGGTGTCGCGCGCGAGCACGTCCTCGATCGGCAGATTCTCGTCGGCGATGGTGCGGCTGAGCACCGCGGGCAGGAAGTCCGGCGTCCAGCCCTGGATCTTGTGCGGTTGCCATTCCTTGCCGGCCAGCAGCGGTGCGCCGGCCGGTTCGCAGGTGACGATGCGGATGTCCGGGCGTGCGACTTTCAGCACTTCGCCGGCGCCGGTGATGGTGCCGCCGGTGCCCCAGCCGCTGACGAAATAGTCCAAGCGCCTGCCGGCGAAATCGCGCAGGATTTCCGGGCCGGTGGTGCTGCGGTGATAGGCCGGGTTGGCCTCGTTCTCGAACTGCCGCGCGAGGAACCAGCCGTGTTTCTCGGCCAGTTCCTTCGCCTTGCGCACCATGCCGCTGCCGCGTTCGGCGGCGGGTGTGAGGATGACCTTGGCGCCGTAGGCGCGCATCAGCTTGCGGCGTTCGATCGAGAAGGTCTCGGTCATCACCGCGACGAACTTGTAACCGCGCGCCGCGGCCACCATCGCCAGCGCCACGCCGGTGTTGCCGGAGGTCGCTTCGACGATGGTGTCGCCGGGCTTGAGCAGGCCCTTCTTCTCGGCATCGAGGACGATGGCCAGGGCGAGACGGTCCTTGACCGAGCCGCCGGGATTGAAGGCCTCGACCTTGGCGTAGAGGGTCACGTGCTTCGGCGCGATGCGGTGCAGGCGGACGATCGGGGTACCGCCGATGGTGTCGAGGATGCTGTCGTGGAGAGCCATGGGAAGTCCTGGGAAATCGATGCGGGAAGAAGGGCGTGAGCGGATCGGTGAAGGCGGATCAGAGCGGCCGACATCGGAAGATGAACGCGGTGGTCTGCGTCATGCGGCCTCCGCGAGCGCGTCGGCCGTCACCGACGCGGACATCGATGAAGCGCCGGTGTCGTCGTCGAGGGTCAACGGCGCGGCACCGAACCAGTGCAGTTTGGCCGCGAGCGCGGCCACTTCGCCGACGAACAACAGCGCGGGCGAGCGCACGCCGTGATGGCGCGCGAGTTCGGGCAGCGTATCGAGCGTGCCGAGGACGGTGCGTTGTCCGGGATGCGATCCGTTCTCGACCAGCGCGCAGGGCGTCGCGGCGTTGCGACCGTGCGCGAGCAGACGCGCACGCACGCGCTCCAGCCCGGAAACACCCATGTAGAAGGCCAGTGTCTGCCGGTCCCGGGCGAATCCGGCCCAGTCGAGCCCATCGTCCGCGTCCTTGCCGTGCGCGGTCACGAAGCGCACCGACTGGGCGTGATCGCGATGGGTCAGCGGAATGCCCGCGTAGGCGGCGCAGGCCAGTGCGGCGGTGATGCCGGGCACGACTTCGTAGTCGATGCCGTGCGCGCGCAGGTATTCGAGCTCCTCGCCGCCACGGCCGAACACGAACCCGTCGCCACCCTTCAGCCGCACCACGCGTTTGCCGGCGCGCGCGTATTCGAGCATCAGCGCGTGGATGTGCGCCTGCGGTACGGCGTGACCGCCGCCCTGCTTGCCGACTTCGATGCGCTCGGCATCGCGGCGTGCGAGTTCGAGCACGCCGGCGCCGACCAGACGATCGTGCAGGATCACGTCGGCCTCGTTGAGCAGACGCAGTCCGCGCAAGGTGAGCAGTCCGGCGTCGCCGGGACCGGCACCGACCAGGGCGACGCGTCCTTTCGCGGGCGCGGTCGCGGCATCGTCCAGCAAGGCCAGCAGCGCGCGTTCGGCGGCGGCGTGCTCGCCGCGACGCAGCAGCGTCGGGACCGTCCCCTCGAGCACGGCGTCGAAGAAACGACGGCGTGCTCCGGTGTCGCCGATCCGCGCGCGGATCCTGCGGCGATGGCGCACCAGCAGTGTGCCGAGCGCGCCGAGCGATTCGTCGAGCTCGGTCTCGAGCTTCTCGCGCAGATGCCGCGCCAGCATCGGCGCGCCGCCACCGCTGGAGATCGCGATCTGCAGCGGCCCGCGCTCGATCCGCGCAGGCACCTGGAAGCCGCACAGCGGCGCGTCGTCGACCACGTTCACCCACACGCGGCGCGAATGCGCGGCGTCGGCGACGGCGCGATTGACATCGGCATCGTCGGTGGCGGCGATCGCCAGCCACACGTCGTCGAGCCAGGCGGGTTCGAAGGTGGCCGGCAGGTGTTCGATCCGTCCTTCCGCGGCCCAGGCCGAGACTTCGGGATCGAGGGCCGGGGCGCCGACCCGGATCCGCGCGCCGGTGGGCAGCAGGGCGGCGATCTTCCGCCGGGCCACGGCACCGCCGCCGACCACCAGCACCGGTCGGCCGCGCAGGTCCAGAAAGGCCGGGAACAGCGGCGGCACGTCCTCGGCCGTGCCGCCGACCGCCGCCTCGCCAGCCGCAAAAGGCGTGTCCGGGGCGAGCAGGTCCGCACGATGCGGGGCGTCGGGCATGGCGATCCACCATGGGCAGGGGGATTCAACATAGTTCCGGGGCGGAAGCGCCGGAAATGACGGCGCCGCTTGGCTATATGCCCATTTGGAATAAGGGGCTATCGTGATGATCCACCGGCGATCTGTTATTGATATCGCTTGATCCGAATAAAAGGATGTAGATGCCACCGGGATCCACCCGGCGCATCCGCGTTCCGGAACCATCGTCATGACCCTCGTCCAACTTCGCTACTTCGTCGCGATCGCCGATGCCGGTTTCAACATCACCGCGGCGGCCGAGCACGTGCACGCGACCCAGCCCGGGCTGTCGAAGCAGTTGAAGCAACTGGAGGACGAACTCGGCTTCCTGCTGTTCGTGCGCAAGGGACGCAGCCTCGAAGGTCTGACGCCCGCCGGTACCCAGGTGCTGAATCACGCCCGCCGGCTGCTCACCGAGGCCGCCAACATCCGCGCCTTCGCCGCCAACCAGCGCCGCGACGGCCAGGGCCAGTTGCTGATCGCCACCACCCATACCCAGGCGCGTTTCGTGCTGCCGGCGGTGATCTCGCAGGTGCATCAGGCCTATCCGCAGCTGAGCATCCATCTGCAGCCGAGCGCCGATGGCGACGTGCTGACGCAGCTCGCGCGCGGAGAGGCGGATCTCGCGCTGATCAGCACCGCCGGTGGCGCCCCGGCCGACGGCATCGCGATTCCCTTGTTCCGCTGGCGTCGCGTGGTGGTGCTGCCGCGCGCGCATCCTCTGGCGCAGGTCGGTACGCGGCCATCGCTCGCGGATCTGGCGGCCTATCCGCTGGTGAGCTACGAATCCTCGATCCGTCCCGATTCATCGCTGCGACGCGCCTTCGCCGCGCGCGGCCTCGAACCGCAGCTGGCGATGACCGCACGCGACGCCGATCTGATCAAGACCTACGTGCGCGCCGGCATCGGCGTCGGCCTGCTCGCGGAAATGGCGGTGAGCGCAATCCAGGATGGCGATCTCCTCGCATTGCCGGCACCGGATTCGATCCCCGAATGCACCGCCTGGGCGGTGCTGCCGCGCGAGCGCGTGCTGCGCGACTACACCGTCGAACTGCTGGTGACGCTGGCGCCGCAACTCGATCGCCACGATCTGCGCCGGATTCTCGCCGGCAACCAGATCGCGGACTGGCCACCGCCGCCGAGCTGGACGGAATTGAGTCAGGTCATCACCTCCTGACCCGCCCGCGCCGGAGCCGAGAGGCCGTCTTGGCCTTGCGCACGCAGAAGCGGTCCTGAGTCGACCGCATTCCGATCCGCGCGACGTCGACCCGGACAACGACGGCACCGCGTTCGTGCTGGACATGCGCTGCCCGGGCCAGCAGTACGACAGCGTGACGGGGTTCAATTACAACTATTTCCGGGATTACGAACCGGCCACCGGGCGGTATGCGCAGAGTGATCCGATCGGGTTGGCGGGTGGAGTGAGTACGTATGGGTATGTGGGTGGGAATGCCTTAAATAGCACTGATTTCTATGGCTTGGTTGCGCGCGTCTGTAGAAATGGAAACAACGTTGTCATAGTGCAGCCAGTCAACTTTCAGGTTGGCCCAGGCGTCAC
Organism: Lysobacteraceae bacterium; assembly: GCA_041919915.1. Classification (GTDB taxonomy): domain Bacteria; phylum Pseudomonadota; class Gammaproteobacteria; order Xanthomonadales; family Xanthomonadaceae; genus Lysobacter_I. The sequence goes on along the minus strand of JAYRSY010000002.1, from coordinate 40,940 downwards.
GCGAGAAGCAGCGGAAAGAGTATTTATAGAAGCTGAAAGAGCATGGACTGGGAGGTTCGGCAGATACAATGTGCAATTGCGCATTATGGATGGCAGACGCGATCCGGACGCAGTGCGTGTTCGGTTGCATCACTATGTGCCCGGGTCCGGAGACAGTATCAATTTGAAGAATTGGCATATCCCTAATCCTTCAGATGGGCGAAATTGGGACAACTATGACTGGTCAGTCTACGGGCATGAGGTTGCTCATGATCTGATTGGGTTTTCAGACAACATGGGGTATGACAAGGGCTCTGTAATGTCGAGGCGTACGGGCGCTGCCCCTGCTTTTGTGGTAACTGAATTCGATGTTGAGCTGCTGCTTGATAGCCACAGAGTTATTCATGATGACGAATGGGAGTCCTGCAAATGCGCCCGATGGCCCTGATCTGTGCCTTGCTGGTCACGACTCATCTTGCCGCTTGTGGCTCGTCTTCTAAGGAAGGCAGATTGACTGAGGCTGCTCGGCCTTCTTTGGCCGGAAAGCTCAATTACAATTTGCTTTCAATCGACGGCGAGCTGTTTCCGCTGAGCACTTATTTCGGTGTCTGTGTGAGGCGCGTGCATGTGCTTAGGTCAACGTTTGATAACGGGATTCCGGGCCCTCATTTTCCTACGTATGCAGAAATTACTGGTACTGGAGGGGCTCTGAAGATTACTGTTGGGAAGTTCGACATGTATCCAGGCGCTGTGATCAAGGAACTTCCTGCAATCTCTCCGCACAGGCGTATCCGAATTGGTCGCGACCGCTTCCACAGCTTCGTGCTTGTCTCCGACTTCGGGGCTGGCAGCAATCTCGTGAGTATCAACTATGACGGTGTCGAGGCCGAGGCTGCTGCTATCCACTTGGCGAATAATGTGGTGGCCTGTCGTGTCTCTGCTGCAACATCCGAAATAAACGGCTATAACAAGAATCAGCCCGTGAATCAGGATTTGTTCTCGCCCGACGGAGATTTGTTTCCATTGAGTGCATATTTCGGTGTTTGCGCTAGGCGCCCAGGTGTTCTGCGGTCAACAATTAATAGCGGGCCAATCGGCCCTCAATATCCAACGGTTGCCGAGATTAATGGGGAGGCGGGGCTGCTGACAATTACTGTCGGGAAGTTCGACATCAAGTCTGAAGCAGTGCTCAAGGATATTTCCGCAAGCTCGCCATCCAAGCGTATCCGTATCGGCATCCGAAATGGCTTGAAATTCATACTGATCTCTGACTTCGATAAAGCAAGTGACAACCTCGTGAGCATTTCCTTTGATGACGCGGGATCGTCGATAAAAGAAGCCGCTCGCTTTGCCGAAAAGGTGGTGGCCTGTCATGTTTCTGCTGTTCCCTTCAAGGCTAATACAGGTAGATGAGTGGTGACGACGAAAGAAATCTGGAGGAACCGGGGGTCAGGTTCCGGGGTGTCCCCACGTTTTTCATGAAGGTGCGCGCATCTGATCAAATATGTATTCTGAAAGTTCTCGTAGCCGCTGCAGCCAGCTCCATAGCGGTACCATGGCCAACTTCGGGGCAGTGCTTCCCGGTCGATGTATTGACTCAGCTTTTTTTTGCACAGATCCAGCCGTTGAAGCATATGCCCGGGCCGGTGCGATTCATCGCGGACTGGTCGCCGCCGAGCTTGACGGAATTGAGTCAGGTCACCACCCGCTGAGACATCACGGCGGTGCGTCGTGCACGCGATCGTCGGCGACCAGGAATGCGGTCGATGCGAAGCCGCGGAGTTTTTTGCCGGAGAGCGTCGTTTCCACCGCCATGAAGCTGCGCACGCGTCGGCCGGTCACCGCGCGTACCGGATGGCCGTCGGGCAGCGATGCGATCACGTTCGCCTCCGGTGGCCGGCTGCGTCGCGGTTGGCTGTGCAGGCGCAGGGTGCCGCCGCTCGTTTCCACGCGAAGGAACGGCCCGGTGGCGGTCGAGATGCGCGATGACGGCCCTCGGGCGTGATCGACGACCACCGACTTCGACAGTCGCAGAAACGCGAACACCGATTCGCCGTAGTAGCGCTGGCCGTCGAAATGTCCTTGACGCAGGCCGCGTTCGGGGCGGAAGCGGCCGGTGTTGTAGACGATGGCGACATGCGCGAGCGCCTCGTCGCCGAGCCTGCGCCGATGTTCGAGACCGAGCACGCGCAGTGCTCGCTTCAGTTCGTCGATGCACATCGTCAGCGTGTCTTCGAAGCGCGCGTAACGACGGCTCAGGAAATAGTCCGGGTCGGTGCGGAAGTGCTGCAGATCGCGCTGGAACAGCCCGTAGCCACGGCAGAACTTGTCGGGATTCGCGGCCGAGCGTTCGTAACCCGGAATGTACGCTGCCATGTCGATGAGCGCCTGGCGCGCGATCGCGAACATCGCCGCACCCTGCGGATGCGACAGCAGGTCGGCGAGGTGTTTGGGGAAGGGACGTCCGCTGCCGTCGGGCCGCGCATCGATGGTGTCGCCGACGCACAGTTCGAGAATGCGTGCGACCGGCATGCGCTTGCGACGCAGGGTCGACCAGATGAATCCCGTCTCCTGGCAGGCGATGGCGACGACCAGATCGACGCCGAGCGGCGTGCCTTCGACCGCGGACGCGATGCGCGCGGCGAACTGCCGTTTGAACCAGCGGATGTCGTTGCGGTCGGGCATAGTCCCTCCTGGACGTGCGCCTTGCGTTATGGGTGAGATGCGATGGGGCGGACCGCCGCGCGGCCCGGATGCGTCCGCATCCGGGCGACGGAGGCCGCGGCCTTCAGCGGCTGGCCGCCGGCAAGGGGAAATCGAGCGGCTCGATCTCCTCGACCAGCAGCAGCCGGATGTCGTCGGACGACAGCAGCATGCGCAACTGCGCGGCCAGCGGTTTCAGCTGCTCGTGGCCGGTGCACAGCGCCCAGACCTGTTCGACCATCGTTTCGATGTCGTTGGCCGGGTCGTAGTGCACGGCGCCGCTCTGGGCGACGATCTGCAGCAGTTGCCCGGCGAGATCGCGTGCCTGCTGCACTTTCGTCGCATGCGGGCGCAGCGCGTCCTGCGCGGATTCCTGCATGTCATGCAGCAGGCCGATGGCGACGGCCTGTTGCCGGCGACGCAGCGTGCCGCGCCGCTGCTCGTCGTATTCGACCGCGAGGATGCGCGCCTTGTGGCCGGCGAGATCGGCGGCCGCGACCAGGCCGTGACCCGACAGCAGCGCGACCGCGGCATCGATCCAGCGCAGCAGATCGTCGAGCGCGGCCGGCGATTTGCGTTCGAAGCCGCGGACCAGCAGAGGGACGCCGAGCAACTGGTCGGACATCTGGCGAACGAAATGGAGTTTCGATCTCAGCATGGCGGCTTACTCCGGAATCAGCTTGCGTTCGATGGTGCCGTCGCTGCGTTCCGAGGTCTGCCATTCCATTCCGTCCTCGCCGATCTTCATCCGGATGTGGATGATGTCTTCGGGGCGCTGTTCGCGCAAACGATGGGATTCGGCGATCACGGCGAGCTGGTCGAGCACGGGTTTGTCGACGACGCCGTTCACCAGGCCGAGACCGAGTTCGTGGCAGCGCTTCATGATTTCGTCCTGCGCGTAGCCATCGGGAAACTTGCCTTCATGCAGGCGCGCTTCGATGCCGATCTCGAACAGATCGGAGACGATGTCGCTCGCGAAGGTGAGCATCGGTTTGACTCGTTCGCTGGCCTCGCGGATGCCGTCGACCAGCTTCGGGATGTGCGTGTCGAGGGCGGTCAGCAGTTTCTGGCCCGCGACCGGCGGCAGTTCCACGTAGCCGACGAAGCGCGAGAGTTCGCGCGCGCAGATGCGCTTGAACTCGGCGTTGCCGATGGGGTCGAGCTGGTAACCGCTGCGTTCGCTCAGCCCTTCGATCGCCACCGGGATGGTGAGCTCGATGTCGCCGATGCGCATGCGTGGCACGGAAAAGTGCTTGAGAAGATCGTGTTTCGCGTATTGTTCGGCGACCTGCACGGTCTGCAGATCGGCGATCACGCGCGCGTCGGTGATGCTGGCGACGAGGCCGCCGAGATATTCGTTGAGGGTGGGCATGTTCGGTGTCCTGTTCGATGTTCTGGAAATGGCTCGCTGGAGATGATTCTGGAGAGAGGGGCCGGCGTTGCGCCGGCCCCGATGACTTGCGAAATCAGGATGCGAAATCAGGACACGCGGATGCTGTCTTCCAGCATGGTGAGGATGCGGTCCAGACCGGCCGGAAGCTCGTCGTTGACCGCGCGAACGCGGACGCCGAGGGTGTAGGTCTTCTCGACATTGGAGGTGCTGCTGGTCGAGCGCTTGTACGAAGCCGAGGCCTTGAACTTGACCTTCCAGAACTTGGCGCTGAGTTCGGCGCTGCCGGCGAATTCGCTGGAGGCCGCCGTGGTCTCGACCGACGTCAGTTTGGCGTTGAAATCGATGTTGATTTCTTCGATCCGCAGCGCCGGGATGGTCAGCATGGTCAGGAACGGCACCTTGATGGTGACTTCGCTGTCGATGAACTCCTGGTTGGTGGCCGAGATGGGCGTGGTGCTGACATAGGCCGGATTCGGGACGCGCTTCTTGTATCTGAAGTCGACGTAACGCAGGTCGTTCGACGCCAGCACCGGAGGCGTGGCGGAAGGATTGGCGGCGATCGAAATGAAGCCGACTTCCTTGATGAAGTTGACCTGCGACATCGACGCGGCGTGCTGCGCATCCACGGCCGCCTGCAGCGGACCGCCGATGTAGACGCTGAAGTCGAGACTGTTGAGTTCCTGCACGAGATTGGGCATGTGTAGCTCCTTGTGATGATTCGCCTACTCTGTTGCGGCTTTTCGGCATCCGCCGTCGCGCGCTTCGCCGTCTTCCCGGCACCGGCGGTCTCCGTCCGTGGAGTCCGCCGGCGAGGCAAGTGCGTCCCTGCGAAGGAAGACGTCCTGTCCTCCTTCCGGCGATCTTCGATGGGTATCGCCCGGCACGCATTCGGGCGTTCGAGGATGACGTTGTCGTCTCTGCGTGCTGTCCATTATCGACATCGAGGTCGCATGGGCTGCGACGCCGGAACATCGATGAAATCTCCGAAAAAAACAGGGGTTTAATGAGATTCAGATCGGTGCTGAACGATCGCTGTCGATGCTTGCGGCGAGATGGATGCCGTGGTGCCAATCCGCTCCTGCGGTGATCATGCGATCATCCAAAAAAAGACCCGGGCATGCCCGGGTCTTCTCTGTCGCATGTCTGGCGATGCGAACTCAGAAGGTGATGCTCCAGCTGTCGATGCGTCCGGTATCGCTGCTGGCGTTGTCGTTGACGCGCAGCGTCCAGGTGCCGTTGAGCGCCTCGGTCGACAGATTCACCGTGTAGGTGGTGTTGATGTTGTCGGCGCTGCCGCCGGTGCGGTTGTGCAGCACGTACACGCTGCCGTCCGGCGCCACCAGGTCGACCTTCAGATCGCCGATGTAGGTATGCACGATGTTCACCACGACCGGAACGGCGCTGCCGGCGTTGCCCGTGCGCCCCGAGACCGCGAGCGTGCTGTTCACCGTGGCGTTGTCGGTGATCGCGACGTCGGTGCCGTTGCTGTAGGTCTGGGTGCCGCCGGAGGTCACGACGATCGATTGCGTCTTCGTGTGGCTGAGTCCGCCGTTGTCGGTGACGGTGAGCGTGACCGTGTAGGTGCCGGCGGCGGCATAGGTCTTGCTCGGGTTGATCGCGGTGGAAGTGGTGCCGTCGCCGAAGTTCCAGCTGCGCGACGCGATGGTGCCGTCGCTGTCGGTGGAGGTGTCGGTGAAGTTCGCGGTCAGGCCAGAAAGCATCGTGGTGAAGTTCGCGACCGGCGCGGTATTGCCGCCGCCACCGCCACCGCCGATGTCCAGCAGCACCGCGTTCGGCGTGCCCGGTTTGCCCGAGGCATCGGTGCCCTGCACGTAGACGATGTGGCGACCGGCCGCCAGACCGGTGGTGCCGAGACTGGCGGTCACGGTCTCACGGGTGGCGTTGAAGCTGCCGTCGCTGGCGCTCATCGCGATGCCGGTGGCGCCGGCTTCCCACGGCGGCACATCGAGATAGAGCTTGGCCGAAGCGATCGCGTGCGTGGTTTCGGTGCCGTTGGTCTGGTTGAACTGGCTGTCGTCAAGGATCGCGCTGATCGTGACCGGCGTGCCGGCCGGCACCGAGGCGCTGGACGTCGAGACGCTGACGGTGTTGGGACCGGACGGGTAACGATAGGGCGCGGTCAGATTGCGCGCGGCGTACTTCAGCGCGTCGAGATTCTTCGGCAACGTCGACGAGGTGAAGGTCGAGCAGGATTCGAAGAAGGCGACGCCCAGTTCGATGGTGTAGCTCGGCACGCCGAGCAGACCGTACATCGTGTCGTCGGTGGTGCCGTCGGTGCCGTACAGCTCGTTGGACTGCTGCGGACGATAACCGTTGAAGTACGCCATGCGTCGGCCCAGCGTGCGCAATGCCGGGCCGTTCGGCGCGAGCGCGGTGGTGTCGCCCCAGGACCACAGCACCAGTTGCGAGTAGCTGTGGATGTCCATGAACAGCCCCTGGGTGTCTTCGGGCGCCGCGCTGGTGCTGGTGTCGCCGCGGCGATCCGGGAAGATGCCGCCGCTGTAGACGCCGCTCGCGCCGGGCGTGCCCGCGACCAGGCGCATGAGGTTCTGCGTTTCCGGTTCCGACTGCGCCAGCGGGCCACGATAGGTTTCGGCGCAGGCGCTGCCGCTGGAGCCGCCGGCCACCGTGTTCCAGTGGAACGGGAAGTTGCGGTTGAGGTCGATGCCGACGCTGTTGGCGCTGCAGCTGCCGTTGCTGTTGTCGACGTTCTTGCGCCAGGACAGGCCGGTTTCGGCTTTCTTGCGGCCGTCGGGATTGGCCTGCAGCACGAGGTAGAAGGTGTAGTTGTCCATCAGCCAGGTGGCTTCGGGATCGGTACCGTAGCCGTTGACCAGCCATTCGCCGAAACGCGTGACCAGCTCGGCGGGTGTGTACTCGCGTGCGTGGATCGATCCGAACAGCACCATCGGCGGCTTGTTGGGGCGCGTCGCATTCGTCGCGGAATTGGTCAGTCGCAGCACCTTCATGTCGTAACCGCCGGTGTTGCGCGATTTCAGCCAGGTCGGGCCGATGTTGGAGACGCTGGCCAGCGCGGGCTTGCTCGCGACCAGCTGATCGATGGTCGTGTAGGTTTCTTCGACCGTGCGATAGCAGGCGTAGCCGGAGATGCTCTTCGTGCCGAACCGGCGTTCGACCATCGCCGTTTCCACAGTGCGGATGCGATCGGTCGCGGTGCGATCGACGACCACGCTCATGCCCATGCGCCGCAGCGTGGCGATCTCGGCGGCGGTCGCTTCGGTCCGTACCGTGCGTGCCTTGCGGTCGACGATCAGATGTTGGAAGCGCGAGGCGAGCGACTGCAACTGTGCGCGGTCGCGATAGCGGATGACGACGAAATTGAGGCGATCGTCGGCGGCGGGCCCCACGGTCGGGGCCGCGGCGGCGTCGACGGCCGGCGCGATGCGTTCGGCGGCCGGGGCGGCGGGAGTGGCGAGGCTGAGGAGCAGGGCGGCGGGCAACAGCAGACGAGCGGTCATGGCGTCTCCATATCGGGGGAACCGGCCGCATCGTGTCGACCGGAGCGCCGCGGGTCGCGGCAGTGGCGGGGGAGCGTCGTGTGTGCCGCGAATCCGCTGCCGATGCAAGCGGCGGACGTTCGCGGCGCGTCCGGAACGATGGCGACCATCCGGCGGCGTGCATCCCGGCGCGTGCGCACGCGACTCGATTCTCGCGCGAAATGCCCACGATTCGCGCATCGGGGCCGACCGTGCGTCGCGATCGCGATGGTGCGGGCGTGGCCGTCGCGGTGTGGCCGGTTTGTTGCCGTGCAACAGTCTTTTTGCGGTGAAGTGCGCAGCCCGCGTCGGCGGCGGCGCGGCATCGGGATGAGAAACCGGTCGCGTTTTCGTCCGCGGTGTTCCCGCAGGCGGGCAAGAAGAACAAAAAAAGGGCCCGGAAATCCGGGCCCCGTGATGCCTGCCGAGAACGCGTCTCAGAAGCGGTAGTTCACGCCCACGCGGAACGTGTCGTAGTCCAGATCCTGGTCGATGCTTTCGCTGTAGGCCGGGGTGACGAAGGAGCTGCCCGGCAGGTAGGCGGTGTCGTAATCCATGTCATCGAGATTGGTGCGCAGATACTCGATGCGGGCCGACCACTGGTTGCCGAACGAGAACTCGTAGCCGAGGCCGATCTGGGTGCCGTCGAGGGTGTCCGACTTCTGGCCGTACTTCAGGTAGTTGCCGTTGCTGACGATGCCGGCCTCGGCTTCCACGTCGACGCGGGTGTAACCGGCGGTGGCGTAGAACAGGTGGCGGCCGCTGCCGAAACCGGCCTTGGCGCGCAGCGACAGGCTGTTGTCGACTTCGATGCCGTTGGCGGTGGTGTAGCTGAGCGAGGGGAACGGCACGGTCGGCACCGGGCCGATCAGTTCGGCGTCGTCGAGGTTGAGCTTGCTGTAGTCGAACTCGCCGCCGAGGACGAAGCCGCCGTCGAACTGGTGGTCGTAGCCGAAGTGCAGGTCGTAGGCGGAGCCGTCCGGGTCGATGTCGTTCGACATCTGCGAGACGACATGGTCGCGCAGGGGCTGGGATTCGGAGCTCCAGGCACCGCCGAGGGTGACATTGGAGTCGGAACTGCCATCGGCCTTGCCGAAGCCGCCACCGATGTACCAGCCGGTCCAGTCGCCATCGGCGGCCATGGCCGAAGTGCTGAGCAGCGAAGCAACGATCAGTGCGGAGAGACGCTTCATCATGGGATCCTCGTGGGTTCTTTTTGGGGTGATCTTGGAATTGTGACGAATTGCCGATTCCTGCCGTGGGTCATGGCAAGGTGCCGGCTCGATCAATCCAAACGCGATTCCGGCTCCGTGCCGGACACACGTCATTCGGAGGGCAAGTCCCTGGCGCCGGACAGCCTTCCTGCGCGGTATCGTATGCCGCTGACCCGCAAGAGTGGAATCCGTCAGTGCAGGGGGAGGCATGACCACGACAGAGTCGGTCGAGACGCGTGAGCGCATCGCGAAGGAATGTCGTCAACTGGTGCTGAGCCAGGGGCGTTCCGGTGCGCTGGCCACCCTCGTCGTGGCCGTCCTGTTCCTGTTCATGCTGCGCGATGTGCACCCGCCGGGCCTGCTGATCGGTTGGGCGATCGCGGTGGCTCTCGCGTCCGCGGCGCGGATTCGTCTCGCCATGCCCTCGATGTGGATCCCGGACGAGCACGGCGACAGCCGCGCCGGTACGCCGGTGGTGTGTCTGCTGCTCGCCGCGGCCTGCGGTGGTGTGTGGGGGGTCGCGGCCACGTTGCTGTTTCCGCAGGGGCACAGTGAGCTCTACTTCGTCACCGCCTTCATGCTCATCAGCATGCCGGCGGCGGCGGTCAGCAGTTTCGGCGCGTGGTGGCCGGCCGCGGCGGCGTACGTGTTGTGCAACATCGTGCCGTTCGCGTTGTACTTCCTGCTTTCCGGGCAGGCCGATCTGATGGTGGCCGGCGTGGCCGCGTGTTTCTTCACCGCGTTCCTGCTGCGCCAGGGATTCGTCATCAGCCGCACCATCCAGCGCAACATCGCCCAGCGCATGGCGCTGTCGACCATGACCCACAATCTGGGCGAGGCGTTGGATCGCGCCGATGCGGCCAATCGCGCGAAATCGACGTTCCTGGCCAACATGAGCCACGAACTGCGCACACCGCTCAACGCGATCCTCGGTATGAGCCGGTTGCTGGCCGAAGCGCCGGATGCGCCGGCACACCGCCAGTTGCCGGGCACCATCCATCGCGCCGGACAATCGCTGCTGGCGCTGATCAGCGACGTGCTGGATCTGTCGCAGATCGAAGCGGGCAACATCGCGCTGCACGCCGCGTCGTTTCCGCCGCGGCAACTGGTCGAGGACGTGCTCGACATGTTCGGCCCGGAGGCGACCGCGAAAGCGATCGCGCTCGACGCGGTGTGCGCGCCGGCGTTGCCCGAGCGCTTCGTCGGCGACCAGGCCCGACTGCGCCAGATCCTGATCAATCTGGTCGGCAACGCGATCAAGTTCACCGATGCCGGCAGCGTGCGCATCGAGGCCGATCTCGATGTCGACGCGCACGGCGCGCGCACGTTGCGGCTGGCGGTCGTCGATACCGGCCCGGGCATCCGCGAGAGCGAGCGCGTGCGGATCTTCGCCGCGTTCCAGCAGGGCGATGATTCGATGTCGCGCGCGCATGCGGGCACCGGCCTGGGCCTGAAGATCTCCAGCGATCTGGTCGCGCTGATGGGGGGACGCATCGAGCTGAACAGCGTGCCCGGTGCGGGCAGCCGGTTCGCGGTGTTCGTGCCCGAATCCGAGGTATCGAAGGCGCCGCCGTCGGCGGTCGCCGCGCGTCATCCCGATGCGCATGACGCGGAGGCCTTCCGGGGTGATGCGTCGATGCCGGATGTCTCGGCCGCATCGTCGGTGGTGACGGTGATCGCCGGCCTGCACCTGCTGGTGGTCGAGGACAACGCGCTGAATGCGTCGCTGGTCAAGCTGATGCTGGAGCGCGACGGTTGCACGGTGGAGTGCGTCGGCAGCGGCGAACGCGCGATCGAGGCGATGCGCGCAGGGCGCTGGGACGCGGTGCTCATGGATTGCCAGATGCCGGGCATGGACGGCTATGCGACCACGCGCCGCTGGCGCCAGATCGAGGTCTCGGAGCGCCGTGCGCGGCTGCCGATCGTGGCCCTCACCGCGCACGCGATGGCCGACGATCGCCGGCGCTGTCTCGAAGCGGGCATGGACGACTACCTCACCAAGCCCCTGCGCCACGAGGCGCTGCGCGCGACCCTGGCGCGGCTCGCTGCGCCGCATGCGGCCGAGATGGGATGATGGCGCTTCCCGGCCCGGTGCCGCGCGCGCCGTGGTCGGGTGAATCTTTTCGACAGCATGGAGGCATTTCCTGATGAAAGTGTTGATCGCCGGCGCCACCGGACTGGTGGGCCGTCACGCGCTGGCCCGTGCGCTCGCCGATCCGCGTGTCGATCGCGTGGTCGCGCCGACCCGGCGCCCGTTGCCGCCGCATCCGAAGCTGGACAATCCGCAGGTCGACTTCGACGCACTGCCGACAGATGCGCCCTGGTGGGCGGTGGACGCGGTGATCTGCACGCTCGGTACCACCATCCGCGATGCCGGCTCGCGCGAGGCGTTCCGGCGCGTCGACGTGGACTACGTGATCGCGGTCGCGACCCTGGCCCATGCCGCGGGGGCGCGCGCGTTCGCGCTGAACACCGCGCTCAATGCCGACCCGGCGTCGCGCGTGTTCTATCTGCGCTGCAAGGGCGAGGCGGAGCGCGATGTCGAAGCGCTCGGGTATGCGTCGCTGACCATCGTGCGGCCGTCGCTGATCGGTGGTGAACGCGAAAGGCCCCGGCCCGGGGAGCGCGTGGGAGCGGTCGTGATGGGGGCGTTGGCGCCGATCCTGCCGCGGCGCTATCGGGTGGTGCCGGCGGAACGCATCGCCGACTGCCTGTTCGACTCCGCGCTGGCGGCGTCCCCGGGCGTGCATGTGATCGAGTCGGACGCGATCTGAATTCCCCTCCTGCGTTGCCCGCGTTTCGCCTCCTCTCCCGCGAAGGGAGAGGAGGCGAAAGCGTCTCCGGGGCCATGTCCGACGGCGGCCTCTGCGGTGATGATCAGCGCAGCGGCACGGTCAATTGCGATGGTGCCGCCGACGGCGAGCCGAAGCTCAGCGTGCTGCCCAGCGAGGACACGTCGCTGTAGCGCGGGTCGGTGGTGTCGATCACCAGCGCGAGGCGGCGACCGGCCGGGATGTCCCAGCTCGTCGCTTCCAGGTCGAAGCTGACGGTGCGCGCGGCGTAGGGCACGCCGTTGCGCAGGCTGTAGGCCTTGTGGGTGATCAGCTCGCCGATGCCGAGGCCGTCCATGCTGTAGAGATAGGCGAACACGGTGACGTCGCTGCGGCTGGGCGTGAGCGTGATCCGCAGCGATGGCGTGCCGTTGATGCTGCGTGCGGTCGGATACGACGGGCCGAGCCACACGCCGGCGGCGGTACGCGCGACCAGCGGGATCGAGGTCGTCGTCTGCAGGCCGAGGCCCTGCATCAGGCCGCTGATCAGGACCACGCCGGATTCGGCGACGGTGGGCACGCCGCCGAGGATGCCGTAGCTCCAGCCGGTGCTGCTGCTGCCGAGCGCGCCGGTGGGGACCAGCAGTCCGCTCGGGCGATTGAGGCCATAGACCGTCGGCGAGGACTGCACGGCCGACCAGTTCGCATAGGTCCGCAGGGTGTCGTTCTGCGAACGCAGACGGACCGCGGGTTCGCGGCCGACGCCGTTGTCGATGCACTTGAGGTGGAAGTCGAACCAGCGACCCGCCGCGGTGTAGACCTCGTTGGGCAGGCCGAGCGCGCCCGGCAGTTCGATCGTCGCGTGATCGCCGTGATCGAACAGCAACTGCTTCGGCCCGCTGAGGCTCTGGAACAGCCGCACCAGCTGGCTGGGCGGAAACAGGCCGTCGTTCCAGGCGTTGCCGAGCAGCACCGCGGTGCCGTTGGCGTTGAGTGCGGCGACCTCGCCCTGCACGCCGCGGCTCGGGACGATCGGCAGCGCGACCTGCACGGCGCCCTCGTAATCGCTCCACACCACGCGTTCGGCGATCCGGTCCAGCTCCGGACCCGGTCGGCCGGTCAGGTAACCGGCGCCGACCAGCAGCGCGATCGCCTGCTGGTTCGGCGTGCGGTTCGGATACAGCGAGGCTTCGAGATCGGCCCAGCCGCTCATCGCGGCGACCGCCTTGATCCGCGGATCGCGCGCGGCCGCGAGCAGGCTGGTGCCGGCGCCGTAGGAAATGCCCGATGCACCGATGGCATCGGCGCGCGCGGGCGTGTGGGCCAGCGCCCAGTCGATCACCGCGCTGACGTCCTCGACCGTACCCGCGCCGGCGATATCGATTTCGCCCGAGGATTCCCAGAAGCCGCGCGAGGTGTAGCTCACCACGACGTAACCCTGGCCGGCGAGCACGGTGCCGCGACCGACGTATTCCAGGCTCGGCAGCCCCCAGCTGGAGGGCATCACGATCAGCGGGAACGGGCCGGGGCCCTGGCCGGCGGGGGTGATGATCGTCGCCCCGAGCGGGGTGCCGTCCCAGCCGGGAATGCGCTCGTAGCGCAGGGAATATCCGCCTGCGAAGGCGGGGAGGGAGACGACACACAGACACAACCACAACAACACCGACGCGATCCTGCGCATAGCGTTCACCTTGGAGAGGGATGTGGGATGACCGGCGCCCGGGCGTCCGCCCGGGATTCCGATGGCCGGAGGCGCGACGATACCAATGCGTATGGTTTGTGTAAATATATGATTGGAAAGCAAATTTGTTGCGCCGCAGCATGGCTGGGCAAGGTCGCTGGGCGTCCAGGGTGGACAAGCGCTGGCGGCGACACGGCATCGTCCGGATAATCGCCCGGCGCGCTGGACCGACCGGTCCGGGCGCGATCTCCGGACGGTGCGGGGAAGGCGCCGTCCGGGCTTTCCAGAACAGGGGACATGGCATGCGAATGATGGGCAAGACCGCGCTCGTCGCGGCGGCGTTGCTGCTTTCCGGCTGCGCCACGGGCTACGGCAAGATGGGCCTCACCGGTGGTTACAGCGAAGTGGACGGACCGGGCAAACTGATCGAAGTGAATTTCTACGGCAACGGCTTCATCCGTGCGGACCGGGTGGAGATCTATCTGATCTACCGCGCCGCCGAAGTGACGAAACTGCGCGGCAAGCGCTACATGTCGTTGTATGAATCGATCGAGACCGCGATCGCCGATCGCCCGATCATGGGCCCGAGCGCCGAATCCGTCGGTGGCAAGCCGTTCGGCAAGGTCTATCTGCTGCTGCGCGACGACATGATCGCAGGCGCGCTCGACGCCGACGAAGTCATCGCCCGCTACGACGCGATCGTCAAGGCGCCACCCGCCGCCGCAGGCGCGAAACAGGGGAAAACGCGATGAAACCGATGTTTCCGCAATGGGCCGCGACGGTGCTCGCGATCACCGCACTCTCCGGCTGCTCGATGTTGCCGCGTTACGAAGCGCCGCCCGCCGGCCCGGACACCGCCACCATCGACATGAGCCGTTTCGTGGTCGCCAACGTCTGCCATCACGGCAAGGCCTACAGCCTGCAGAAGCCGGCCGACGGCAAGGTCGTGGTGCCGGTCGACGGCCGGATCCGCGTGACCGGCATCGCCCAGTTCATGGGCTTCAACGTGATCTACACCTGCACCCCCGGCATCAGCTTCCAGCCGGAAGCGGGCCAGACCTACTTCATGAACCTGCGCGCGTTGTCGCAGGGCTGCATCATGGAGGTCTACAAGATCGATCCGTCCGAGCCGCGGGTCGGTCTGACGATGGTCCCCGACGTCGGCCCCAGCGCGCGCTGCGAGTGATCCGGAAGGCCGCGGTCGCCGTCCCGGCGGCGGCGATCGTGTCCCCCGACGGTCCCCGGACCGGTCGGGCGGGTGTCCGGACCGTCGTTCGGACACAGGCACGCGACGACGAAGCGGCGCCAAGCGATTGATTCCCGGGGGCGGGACCGGGGGCAGGTCGGGCTCGCGCGCCGGAGAACGCGCGCGCTCCGCGACCTCCCGTGGCCCGATTAGAGCGACAAACCCAGCCCCCGGGCGCACAATAACCGGTCTTGCCTGCAGTCCCGGATGTGCTCATGTCGACCGATCTCCCTTCCCTGCGTTTCGCCGATCTCGGCCTGTCCGAGGCCGTGATGGAGGCGGTTCGCGAGGTCGGCTACGAAACGCCGTCGCCGATCCAGGCCGCGACCATCCCCGCGCTGCTGCTCGGCCGCGACGTGCTCGGCCAGGCCCAGACCGGCACCGGCAAGACCGCCGCCTTCGCGCTGCCGCTGCTGTCGCGCCTCGATCTGTCGAAGCACACGCCGCAGATCCTGGTGCTGGCGCCGACCCGCGAACTCGCGATCCAGGTCGCCGAAGCCTTCCAGCGCTACGCGCACAAGCTGCCCGGCTTCCACGTGCTGCCGATCTACGGCGGCCAGAGTTATTACCCGCAGTTGCAGGCGCTGAAGCGCGGCGTGCACATCGTCGTCGGCACCCCGGGCCGGGTGATCGATCACCTCGAACGCGGCACCCTCGATCTGTCCGATCTCAAGGCGCTGGTGCTGGACGAAGCCGATGAAATGCTGCGCATGGGTTTCATCGACGACGTCGAGACCGTGCTGAAGAAAGTGCCCGAGCAGCGTCAGGTCGCGCTGTTCTCCGCGACCATGCCGTCGCAGATCCGGCGCATCGCGCAGACCTATCTGCGCGACCCGGCCGAAGTCACGATCGCCGCGAAGACCACCACCGCGACCAACATCCGCCAGCGCTACTGGTTCGTCAGCGGCCTGCACAAGCTCGACGCGCTGACCCGCATCCTCGAAGCCGAACCCTACGACGCGATGATCATCTTCGCGCGCACCAAGTCGGCGACCGATGAACTGGCCGAGAAGCTGCAGGCGCGCGGCCTCGCCGCCGCCGCGATCAACGGCGATGTGCAGCAGGCGCAGCGCGAGAAGACCATCCAGCAGTTGAAGGACGGCAAGCTCGACATCCTCGTCGCCACCGATGTCGCCGCGCGCGGCCTCGACGTGGAGCGCATCAGCCACGTGCTGAACTACGACATTCCCTACGACACCGAGAGCTACGTCCACCGCATCGGCCGCACCGGCCGCGCCGGGCGCAGCGGCGAGGCGATCCTGTTCGTCAGCCCGCGCGAGAAGAGCATGCTCCGCGCGATCGAGCGCGCGACCCGCCAGCCGATCGAGGAGATGCAATTGCCGACGGTCGAAAGCGTCAACGACGCGCGGGTGACGAAATTCCTCGCCCGCATCACCGACACGCTGGCGTTGGACGAGAACAGCGGCGGCGAAATGGGGCTGTACCGCGAACTGGTCGAGCGCTACGAACGCGAGCAGAACGTGCCGGCGATCGAGATCGCGGCGGCGCTGGCGAAGCTGCTGCAGGGCGACACGCCGCTGCTGCTGGCGCCCGAGCGCAAGCGCGAACCGCAGGAATTCCAGCAGCGCCGCGAATACGCCGAGCGCGCGCAGCGCGGTGAGCGTCCGCCGCGCGAAGCGCAGGAAGAGCGCGCGCCGCGGCCGAAGAAGGATGTCGGTCCGCGCCAGCCCCCCGAGCCGGGCATGGAAACCTACCGGATCGAGGTCGGACACATGCACAGCGTCAAGCCGGGCAACATCGTCGGCGCGATCGCCAACGAGGCCGGTCTCGACAGCAAGCATATCGGTCGCATCGACATCCACGACGATCATTCGATCCTCGATCTGCCCGAAGGCATGCCGAAGCCGCTGCTGATGCATCTGAAGAAGGTGCGCGTCGCCGGACAGGCGCTGCGCCTGCAGAAACTGGACGAGTACGACGGCGGTGGATCGAAGCCGCCGGGCTTCAAGCCGCGCGGCTTCGCGCCCGGCGGCGGCAAACCCGGAGGCAAGCCCGGCGGGTTCAAACCGGGCGGCTTCAAGCCCGGCGGTGCGAAGCCCGGTGGCTTCAAGTCCGGACCGAAGAAGCCGCATCGCAAGGGCACCCGCGACGCCTGATCGCGGCCGCTCCGATCGCGACGCGCCTGGGCTTGTCAGCGTCGGCGCGGATGCGGCAGTCTGGTTCCGATGATCGGAATCGGAGGCGTGATGGTGCACAGGGGCGGGTTCGCGCGGGCCGTGGCGACGTTGGCGCTGTGCGCCATCGGCATGGTCGAGGCTTCCGGGCCCGCGGCGCCGGCGCGTCCGCCGCCGCCCTCGTTGGACGACATCCTGCGACCGGGCAAGCACGGTATCGTCACGATCTCGCCGGGTGGCCGCTACATCGCCGCGACCCTGCGCATGCCCGAGAACAATCAGAACCGGGTGGTGCTGGCGATCCACGATCGCGCGTCCAATCAACTGGTCCGCGTGCTCGATCCCGACGCGAAATCCGAGATCAGCCGCGTCTGGTGGGCAGGGGAGCGGCGCCTGTTCGTGATGAACAGTTGGACCGACGACAACGTCCAGCAGTATTTCCTCGAACCGCAGGTGGTCGCGGTCAACGTCGACGGCACCGACAAGCGCGCGTTTCCCGCGACGATCGTCGACACCCTGATCGACGATGACGAGCACATGCTGATCGAACGCTGCGCCAGACCCACCAGCAAGGGCTGTCTGAGCTACGTGCAGAAGGTCGACACGCTGGGCGGCATCGACGGCCCGCGGCTGGCCGACGCGCCGCAGGTCGGCAGCTCGTTCGTCACCGACAACGCCGGTCGCGTGCGTTTCGCCTACGCCTGGGGCGACGACGACATTCAGAAGGTGTGGATCCGCCGGGGCGAGGGTTGGGAGATCTTCAACGACGAAGCGTCGAGCGGGATCGAGATCGAACCGATCGGCACGTCGCGCGACGATGCATCGATGTATTTCCTCGCCGAGCGCGCGGACGGCCCCGATGTGATCGAACGCTTCGATTTCGCGAGCGGCGAGCGCAGCGTCGCGATGCGCGACCCCGAGCTCGATCCGGCGTTCGTGGTCTGGTCGGCCGACGGTCGGCAGCCGATCGGCGCGGCCTACGGCCTCGGCGTGCCGCGCGCGCGGTTCTGGGACCCGTCCGATCCCGATGCGAAGCTGTTGCGCGGCATGGAGAGCGCGTTTCCGGACGATGCGGTCGTGTTCGCCAACGGCTCGCGCGATGGTCGGCATGTGGTGGTCAAGGTCTGGAGCGATCGCGATCCGGGCAGCTTCTATCTGCTCGATCGCGAGAGCCGTCGCATGGATCTGCTCGTGCGGATATCGCCGTGGCTGGATCCGGGCGCGCTGGCGCGCAGCGAACCGATCGCGTTCCGCGCCCGCGACGGCGTCGAGCTGCACGGCTACCTGACCCTGCCCACGACCGTCGCCGCACCGCCGCCGCTGGTGGTGCTGCCGCATGGCGGTCCGTTCGGCGTGCGCGACAGCTGGGACTACGACGAGGAGACGCAACTGCTTGCCGCCCGCGGCTTCGCGGTGCTGCGAATCAACTACCGCGGCTCGGGCGGTCGCGGACGCGCGTTCGAGCGCGCCGGCTACCGGCAGTGGGGACTCGGGATCATGGACGACATCGTCGACGGGACCCGCTGGGCCATGGCCGACGGCAGGATCGATCCGCAGCGCATCTGCGTCTGGGGGACCAGTTTCGGCGGTTATGCCGCGCTGATGGGCGTCGCGCGCGAGCCGGGACTCTACCGCTGCGCGGTCTCGACCTCGGGCCCGACCAATCTGCTGATCACCCGCAAATGGGGCGACACCCATCAATCGCGCTGGGGCCGTCATTTTCTCGATGAAGCGGTCGGCGACGACGACGCGGCGCTGTACGATCAGTCGCCGGTGAAGCATGTCGACAGGATCGATGCGCCGGTGCTGCTGGTCCACGGGCGTCACGATGCGCGCGTGTCCTTCGAGCATGCGCGGGCGATGGTCGCGGCGATGGCGAAGGCACGCAAACCGCTGGATACCTTCTTCTTCGTCGACGAGACCCATGGCATCCACGGCGAGGAGAACCGGCGCGAGTACTACGGGCGGGTGCTGGCGTTCCTGGATGCACACCTGGACGCGCACCTCGGCGCGCGCTGAAGCGATGTCCGCGGCGGGTGCCGCACGCGCATGAAGACGATCACGACATCCACGGGAGCGGACAGATGCTGATTCCGAGTCACTGGGCGGAAGCCCGCCTGCAGCAGCGTGTAGGCCGGCGCACGATCACCCTGCGCCGTTTCGGCTGGTCCGACATCGGCGACGCCGAGGCGCAGGCGCATGCGGACGCGCGCGTCCGCGAAGCGATGGCGCAGGCGCTCGCGGGCGAACGCGTGCCCCGGCGCGAGCGACGGGTCGCCTACAACGGCGCCGAGGGCGTGCCGATCCGCGAGGAGATCGTGGACCGTCATGGCGATTGCGCGATCACCCGCGCCGGTTACGGCGCACTGTGTCTCAACACGCCGAACGTGCTGTTCGCCGACATCGACCACGCGGTCCATCCGGATCCGTCGCGCTGGCCGCGATGGCGGGTGCTGACCGGGCTCGCGATCGCCATTGCGATCATCTCGATCGGTGATCCCGGGCCGGTGAAGTACATCGTCGGTCTGCTGCTCGGTGCGGGTGGCGGGTACCTGTTCGGTGGCGTGGTCGCCGCGCTGGCGGCGCGGTTGCGGATCCTGCTCGCCGGCGGTTTCGAACGCGTCGCGCAGCGACGGATCGAACGCTTCGTCGCCGGGCATCCCGATTGGCGCCTGCAGGTCTATCGCACGCCGCTCGGGTTGCGGTTGATGGCGACGCATCGGCTGTTCGATCCGCGCGAGCCGGAGGTGAGCGCGTGCTTCGATGCGCTGGGTGTCGATCCGCTGTATGCGCGGATGTGCTTCAACCAGAATTGTTTCCGGGCGCGGGTCTCGCCCAAGCCCTGGCGCATCGGAATGCCGCGGCTGCACCCGCCGTATTCCGCGGCCTGGCGACCGGAGCATGCGGCGTTGCCGATGCGGCGGGCCTGGATCGAGACCTACGAGCGCACGGCCCGCGACTATGCCGCCTGCCGTCATGTGCGCACGCTCGGCAACGGTGCGGAGCACGAGGCGGCGGCGACGGTGCGCGCGCTGCACGACCTGCTGTGCCAGGCGGACAGCGGACTGCCGCTGGCGTGACGGCTGCGTGGCCCGGGCGCGATGAAGACGCGGCGCCCGCCGGTGCCGCGGCTCAGCCGGCCACGACCTCGATCCGCACGTCGCCCACTTCGATCGTCTGGCCGCCGCGGATCTTGCAGGTCTTGCGCAGTTCGACCGCGCCGTCCACCCGCACCGCGCCGCTGGCGACAAGATGCTTGCCGGCTCCGCCGCTGTCGACGACCCCGGTGAGCTTGAGCAACTGGTGGAGTTCGACGTGATCGCGGTCGAGATCGAAACGGAGATCTTGCATGAGGAGGTGGCAGCCGGTCCGGAGCGCCACCGTCGGCGCGGTCGGCGTAGCATACCGGGTCGTTCCCTCAACTGACACGCACTGTCAGCAGTGGGAGCGGATGCTCGCGGGGCGTTCGTCACCCCCGGTGCCCGTCACCCATGGACGCACGTCATCCATCCATCGATCAGAGGAATACGACCATGCTTGCCTACGCCACGCTCGGCACCCGCGACCTTGTCCGCGCTGCCGCTTTCTACGACGCCGTGCTCGCCGAAATCGGCGCCAAGCGTTTCATGGAAGAGCCCGACGAGTTCATCGCCTGGGGCAATTCCGAACACGGTGCCGGTCTCGGCATCACCTATCCGTTCAACAAGGAACCGGCCTCGGTCGGCAACGGCACGATGGTGGCGCTGGCCGCGGACAGCCGGGAAGCGGTGGACCGTCTCTACGCCAAGGCGATCGAACTCGGCGGTACCGACGAAGGTGCGCCGGGGCAGCGTTATCCCGGGTTCTACGTGGCCTATTTCCGCGATCTCGACGGCAACAAGCTCAACTGCTGCTACATGGGCGAGTGAGTCCGGCCCGGTGAGGCCGGTCGAGCGGCCCGATCGCGTCCCTGCTGACGGAACGCTGTCAGCAGGGCGGGTGCAGGATGCGTGCTCCCCATCTTCGACGCCCGAGGCGGCCACATGCAGCACACCCGACACAATGCACTCAACTGGTTCGAGATCCCGGTGTCGGATCTCGATCGCGCCCAGTCCTTCTACGAGGCCGTGTTCGACACGCCGCTGCGCCGCGAGGCGATGGGTCCGGACGTCGCGCTGGCCGTGTTCCCCTACGAGAAGTACGGCGTCGGCGGTTGTCTGTTCGCCGCCGCGGACGGTCCGCGCCCCGGCGCCGAGGGCACGGTCGTGTATCTCAACGCCGAGCCTTCGCTGGACGCGGTGTTGTCGCGGGTGGAAGCGGCCGGTGGCCGGATCACCCGGGCCCGCACCGAATTGCCCGAAGGCATGGGCTGTTTCGCCCACATCGCCGACAGCGAAGGCAATCGCGTCGGCCTGCACGCGCCGGCCTGAGCCTGCGGCGCGGCATCTCGATTCCGGAGCCCGACCGTGCGCCGTGCCGACCGCCTGTTCCGCATCGTCCAATTGATCCGCGGCCGTCGCCTCACGACGGCCGCGTTCCTGGCCGAACGGCTGGAGGTCTCGCAGCGTTCGGTCTATCGCGACATCGCCGCGCTGCAGGCGCAGGGCGTACCGATCGAGGGCGAAGCCGGTGTCGGCTACCGGATGCGCCGCGGTTTCGATCTGCCGCCGCTGATGTTCGATACCCGCGAAGCGCAGGCGCTGGTGGCCTGCGTGCGTCTCGCGCAGTCGCGGATCGATACCGTGCTCGGCGAACATGCCGAGGATGCGCTGACCAAGATCCTCGGGGTGTTGCCGGCGCCGGAACGCGCCGCGGCGGAAAGTCTGGCGGTGTTCGCGCCACCGGTCGGCCCCGATGCCGACACCCGCGATCGTCTCCGCCTGTTGCGCGACGCGATCGAGAGCCGTCACAAGATCCGGATCGATTATCTCGATCTCAAGGACGAGGTCAGCGATCGCGTGTTGCGGCCGCTGGCCTGTTTTTTCTGGGGCAATGTCTGGACGCTCGCCGCCTGGTGCGAGACGCGCGAGGACTTCCGCAATTTCCGCGTCGACCGCATCCGTCGGCTGGACCCGCTGGAGGCGCGCTTCCGCGACGAGCCCGGACGCACGCTGCGCGATCTGTTGCGCGGTTACGACTGCGAGGGCGGGTTCTGAACGCGGTCGTCTGAACGCGTTCGCTTGCGCGTGATGGCCCGCGCGTCGCCGCGTGTCTTCAGCGCTGCAGACGCAGGCGTGCGCCGCGCCACGCCAGGACCACGCCGTCGCGGGTGATGCGTTCGATCACGACCTCGCCGAGCACATCGCCTTCCTTCAGCCGTTGTCCGTCGAGAATGACGAAGCGCTGCGCCGCGGCTTCGTTCCACAGGTGCATGCTGAGTTTCAGCGGCGGCAACTGCCTGCGCGTTTCCGGATCGAGTTCGGCCAGCGAGGCGATGCGCGCGTGGTCCGATGCGGGCGGCGGTACTGGTGCCTGTGCGGATGGCGTCGGCGGCGCGGGCGATGGCGCGACCTCGGCGGCGGATGGCGGCGGCGCCGCGTCGCGCGGGGGCGGCGCCGCGACCGGTGTGACGGGCGGCGTGGCGGGCGTCGTATTCACGCTCGGTGCGGGCCCGATGTTCGCGACCGTCGCCGGTGTCGGGCCGGGCATCGGGGGAGGCGTCGGCAGCGGTGCGGCCGGCATCGGTGCCGGCGCGGTGGCTGGCGTGGCGACGATCGCGGGCGATGCTTCGGGTGGTGGCGTCGGTGGCGCGGGGATCGCGGCCTGCGGTGTCGCGTCCGGTGCGGCCGGTCGATCCACGACCAGCCACAGCGCCGCGAGCAGCGCCAGCGCGCCACCGCCGCCGAGCGCCCACAGCGGCCAGGCCGGACGCGCGCGCACCGGTTCGACCGGTTGCGGCATCGCCGCGAAGAGGTCCGGCGCTTCGTTGCGGCGCCGGGCGGCCTCGGATTTGCGCAGCGCATCGAGAATGAAGGACATCGTCAGGGTTCCTGCAGCGGTTGCAGTCGCGGGCCGTCGCCGCTGCGGGCGAGCGCGAACAGGGTGTCGGCATCGAGCCGGCCGTCGCTGCGCAGGCCATTGCGCGCCTGGAACGCGCGCAGCGCGGCGGCGGTGGCGTCGGGTGTGGTCGCGGTCGCGGCGCTCCGCTCCGCGCGCAGGCGCCGGTGCACCCAGTCGCGCGCGGCGGGATCGCCGGCGGCGAGGCGCGTTTCCAGTGCGTCCGGCGCGGGCCAGATCGCGAGGAATTCGCCGTTCCACACGCCGCCCAGCGCGACCCGATCCGCATCGAGCGTCACGCCGTCGAGCGACAGGCGCACGTGGCCCGCGTCGGCACCGAGCAGGCGCGCCCAGGTCGCGCGTGGTTCCGCGCGCAGACGCAGCAGCACCGGGCGATCGTGGCGCAGCAGCCGTTCGAGCGTGGCGCGGCTGCGCAGGCAGCGCCAGCCCGGTGCCGGCGTCGGCGGACAGGCGTCCGGCGAAGTCGCGCGCAGGGCGACCGGCGCGTTCCAGTCCGCGATCAGGGCCGTCCACTCGCGGCTGGCGGCCGGCGGTGCGGCCTGCACGCGCCGCAGCAGGCGTTCGCCATCGAGCACCGTGCGAGCGTCGAGCACCGGATCTTCCGGTGCCGCCGGTCGGGCGGTGGATGTGGCGGGGGCGGCCGCGGCGGCGGTGTTCGACGCCGCGGGCGTCTGCGGGGCGGGCCGGCGGATCAGCGCGAAGGCGAAGGCCGCGGCGACGAGGCCCAGCACGCCCACGACGATCAGGGGGCGCCGGTGCCACGAGCCGCGCAGGCGGCCGCCGGGCGCGAGTGCTTCATCGGCGGCGCGATCGACGGTCTTCGCGTCGATCGTCAGCAGATCGTGCGCGAAGCCGCCGAGCAGGGCGCGTTCGGCGATCACGTTGATCAGTCGCGGCACGCCGCCGCTGCGCCGATGCAGCCGGCGCACCGCGTCGGCGGAGAAGGGAAACCGTTTCGCGCCCGCGGTGGTCAGGCGATGGCGCAGATACGCCGCGGTGCCGGCCTCGTCCAGCGGTCGCAGGTGATAGCGCGCGGTGACGCGCTGCGCCAGTTGGCGCAGTTCGGGACGGGCGAGGGCATCGCGCAGCTCGGGCTGGCCGATCAGGATGATCTGCAGCAGCTTCTGGGTTTCGGTTTCGAGATTGGTCAGCAGGCGCACCTGTTCCAGCGCCTCGGTCGACAGGTTCTGCGCCTCGTCGATGATCAGCACCACGCGGTCGCCGCGGGCGTAGGCGTCCAGCAGATACGCGCTCAGCGCGTCGAACAGCGCCTTGCCGCCGGGGCGGGCGGGCGTCGCCGGCGAACGTTTGCCCTTGCGCTTCGTCGACACCGGCGGCGCAGCGGCGGCGCCGACCGGCAGACGCAGTTCCTCGCAGATCGTCTGCAGCAGTTCCACCGGTTCCAGTCGCGGATTCAGGACCAGCGCGGCGTGGGTGTTGTCGGGCAACCGGTTCAGCAGCAGCCGGCTCAGCGTGGTCTTGCCGGTGCCCACCTCGCCGGTGAGCTGGACGAAACCGCCGCTGCCGCCCTGCTGGATCCCGTAGAGCAGATGCGCGAGCGCATCCCGGTGGTGTTCGCTGAGGAACACGTAATGCGGGTCCGGGGTGATCGAGAACGGCGCCTGTTCGAGGCCGTAGTACTCCAGGTACATGCCGGTGCCGGGCGGACGCGGGCCGCGGGGAAGGGTGACTAGACTGCCACAGCGGGCGCCGCGGCGGTCAACGCGTCGCGGAGGTGTCCGCCGGATCCTTGTCGTCGGCCTCGTCGCCGGCCTCGCCGATGACGCGGGCCTCGGTGACCGCCAGCGCCTCGGGATGTTCGATCCGTCGCGGCCGCACCACCAGCGGATACACCAGCACCGTGCCGAGGATGATCGCGACACCGAGGTAGAAGGTCGGGGTGAGCTCGTGCTGTTCGCGCAGCAGCAGCATGGCCAGGGCGATGGCGTAGACCGGTTCGAGATTGATCGCCAGTTGCGCGCCGAACGCGGTGAGATGGCGCAGCGCGATCAGCGACAGCACGAACGGCACGAGGGTGCACGCGATCGCGAGCGCCAGCAGGTATCCGCCGTCGCGCAGATCGGGCACGACGAAGGGGTCGCCGCCGAAGGCCTGCGGCGACAGCAGTCCGGACAGCGGCGCGAGCAGGGTCATCGCGCCGACGCCGGCGGCCATCTCCAGCGCGGTCACCGACAGCGCATCGCTGCGCTCGACCAGGCGCTTGTTGAGCGAACCGAAGAACGACACGAGCAGCGCGGAGATCGCGCCGACGACGATCCCGGCGTGCATGCCCTGCGGCACGCCGCCGGCGACCAGCGCCACGCCCGGCAGCACCGCGATGCCCAGCCCGACCTCGCGCTTGGACAGCCGCTTGCCGGTCATCCACGGTTCGATCAGCGCGGTGAACACCGTCGCCAGCGCCATGCACGTCGCGCCGACCGACGCGTTCGAGAGTTTGATCGCGGCATAGAAGGTCAGCCAGTGCAGCGCGACCAGCACGCCGGCGCCGGCATAGGCCCAGCGCAGACGCGCGGACATCGCGCGCAACCCGCGCCAGACCCGCGGCACCAGCAACAGCAGCGCCGCCACCAGCAGCATGCGCCACCACACCAGTGGCAGCGCGGGCAGGGTGATGAGCTTGCCCAGGATCGCGGTGAAGCCCCACAGCAGCACGCACAGATGGATCTGCAGCCAGGCGGTGCGTGCGGAGGCGTCGGCGCTCATCGTCGGGTCCTGGCGGAAGGCCGCGCATTATCGCGCTTCGGTGCCGGATGCGACGGCGGCGGTGCGCGCAGTTCGGCGCTGATCTCGAGCAGCCAGTCGACGAACAGCTTCGCCGCCGGCCGCAGCCTGCGATGCGCGGGATGGACGATGTAGTAACGCCAGCGGGTCGGCAGGCCGGGGCCCGGAAGGCGCGCGAGCCGGCCGTCGTCGAGCCAGGGGCCGGCGATGCGCTCCCGCGCCAGCACCGCGCCCAGACCGTGCGCCGCGGCTTCCAGCGCATCGGTGCTGTCGCTGAAGACGAAGCGGATATCCGGTGCCGCGCCGTGCACGTCCGCGAAGCGGAACCAGTCGGGCCAGCCCTGTCGGGCGAGGTCGGACACCAGCGGCAGCCGCGCGATGTCCGCGGCGGTGGCGGTGCGTCGGGCCACGGCGGGCTGCGCCAGCGGAAACAGCGCGTCGTCCATCACGTGATGCGCGGTCAGCCCGGGCCAGTGTCCAGGACCGTGGCGCAGGCCGAGGTCCGGACCGCCGTCGTCGAACCGGGTCAGGGCGATTCCGCTGTCGAATTCGAGCCGCACCTGCGGATGCCGCGCCGTGAAGTCCGGCAGCCGCGGCAGCAGCCACGTGTTCAGCAGCGAGTGCAGGGTCGTGATCCGTACCCGGTCGCGATCGTCGGGCGCCGCGCGCAGTCCGCGCAGCGCGCTTTCGACATCGGCCAGCGCGCTGCCGGCGGCGTCCGCGAGCTGCCGGCCTTCCGCGGTGAGGTTCACGCCGCGCGCGTGGCGCTGGAACAGCACGACGCCGAGCCGGCTTTCGAGTTTGCGCACGTGATGGCTGACCGCGCTCGCGGTCAGATGCAGCTCCTCCGCGGCGTGCGCGAAGTTCTGATGACGGGCCGCGGCTTCGAACGCGGCCAGCGCCGGCAACAGCTCGGGTCGGATGGTCATCGCAGCCTCAAATCCGGTTTGTGTCTGTCCCGGAAAGTATGCGCTTGTGCGGCTTGGGGGTGAATCCATAATGACCTGCCATTTCCGGGTGCCTGCGAGGCCGAAGACGATGCCTGTCCTGCTGCGGTACGCCGCGTTCGCCGAGGTGCCGTCGGGTGGAAATCCCGCCGGCGTGGTGTTGGATGCGGATGGCCTCAATGTGCGGCGCATGCAGTCGATCGCGGCCGCCGTCGGCTATTCGGAAACCGCGTTCCTGACGCCGATCGAAGGCGGCCGTCATCGCGTCCGCTACTTCAGCCCCGAAGCGGAAGTCCCGTTCTGCGGACACGCCACGATCGCGAGCGCGGTGGCGCTGTTCCGCGAAAAACAGCTGCGATCGCTGGTGTTCGAGACCGGCGTCGGCGAGGTGCCTGTCCTGGTGTCCGACGACGGCGATGTGCCGGTCGCGACCCTCACCAGCGTCGCGCCGCATGTCGAAACGGCACCGCCGGAACTGCTCGCCGAAGCGCTCGCCGCCCTGGGCTGGCGCGAGGATGCGCTCGATCCCGCGCTGCCGGTGCGCATCGCCTTCGCCGGTGCGCGGCATCTGGTGCTCGCCGCCGCGACCCGGGAACGGCTGCGCACGCTGGACTACGACTTCGAACGACTCCGCGCCGCGATGCTCGCGCACGACCTGACCACGGTCGATCTGGTCTGGCGCGAGACGCAAACGGTGTTTCATGCACGCAATCCGTTTCCGGTCGGCGGCGTGATCGAGGACCCGGCCACCGGCGCGGCCGCGGCCGCGTTCGGCGCGTATCTGCGCGCGCTCGATCGGGTGTCCCTGCCCGCCGACATCGTCGTGCTGCAGGGCGAGGACATGGGCCGTCCCGGCCGGTTGGCGGTCGGCATCGATGCGGATCCGGCATCCGGCATCCGTGTCGGTGGCACCGCGGTGTCGATCGCGCCCGCCGAATCCGTCTCCGTATCGACCTGTGAGGTGGAGGGATCGGCATGCGCGCCGTGAGCCCTCTGCCGTTCCTGCCGTCGCCGCCGCGAGCGGTCGCGATCGATGCCGTGCCGGCGATCGCGATCGGCGACGGTTGTGCGCGCCGCGACCTGCCGTCGCCGCCCGGTGCGCGCGTCTGGTTGATCGAGATGGCGCCCGGCAGCGTCTGGCCGCGGATCGAACGTCACGACACCGGCGAAACCTACGTCGTGCTGAGCGGCGAAGTGATCGAAGGCGATGTCCGTCATGCCGCCGGAACCCAGGTCGTGTTCGCGCCGGGCAGCCGGCATCGTCCGCGCAGCGACACCGGCGCACGTCTGTTCGGATTCCATCTCGTGGCCGACGCCTTCCTCGGCGCCGGTGGCGATCCGTCGCTGCTCTCGGGCCAGTTGCATGTCCAGCAAGGCTGAGCCTGCCGCTTTCCCGCGCTTCCGCATTCCGGAGTTCCACCGCCCATGAACACCGTCGTCTCCACGACCGACCTGTCCGCGCGCACCACGCCCGCCTGGCTCACACCGCTCGAACTCGGTGTGCTCGGGGCGATCTGGGGCGCGTCCTTCATGTTCATGCGCGTGGCCGCGCCGGAGTTCGGTTCGACGCCGCTGGTCGCGATCCGGCTCGGGCTCGGCGCGCTCATCCTGCTGCCGTTCCTGTGGCGCGGACGCCGCGCGTTTTCCGCGGGACTGTGGCCGCGGCTGGCGCTGATCGGCGCGGTGAATTCGGCGATTCCGTTCACCCTGTTCGCCTGGGCCGCGCAGCGCGCGCCCGCGGGCGTGGGTGCGATCACCAATTCGATGGCGGTGCTGTTCGTCGCCCTGATCGCGTTCCTGTTCTACGGCGAGAAGATCGGAACGCGCCGCGCGATCGCGCTGGTCGCGGGTTTCGTCGGCGTGATCGTGCTGGCCAGCGGCAAGGTCGGCGGCGCCAGCATCGGCCTGCCGGTGGCGGCGGGCACCGCGGCCGCGTTCCTGTACGGCATCGGCGCGAATCTGGTGAAGCGGCATCTCGCCGGATTGCCGGCGACCGCGGTGGCCGCGGCCACGTTGACCTGCGCCGCGCTGCTCAGCGCACCGTTCGCGATCGCGCAGTGGCCGACGCATGCGATCTCGGCGAAATCCTGGGCCGCGGTGGTCGCGCTGGGCGTCCTGTGCACCGGCATCGCCTTCGTCATGTACTACCGGCTGATCGCGCGCATCGGCGCGCCGCGCGCCGCGACCACGACCTATCTCGTACCGCTGTTCGGCGTGGGCTGGGCATGGCTGTTGCTGGACGAACCGTTGACCCTCGCGATGGCGATCGCCGGTGCGTTGATCCTCGGCAGCGTGGTGTTGAGTCAGCGGGGGCCGAAATGACCGCGGCCGGCGCGCTGCTTCTGCTCGCGCTGTCCGCGTCGTCTCCGACCGCGGATGCGCGCGATCCGGATGTGGAAAACGCATCCATTGGAGAGTCTCCCATGGTGCAGGCGTTGCTCGCCGGATCCGCTTCGGCCGAAATTCCGGAAGACGCCCGGCTCTACGACCGGCTGATCGGCGCGTGGGACGTGCAGGTCCGCGATTACGCCGACGACGGAACGGTCCGCGAGAGCGAAGGCGAATGGCACTTCGCGTACGCGCTCGAGGGGCGCGCCGTGCAGGACGTGTGGATCTCGCCGCCGCGCCGGGATCGCGACGCGGGTATGCCGAAGACCGGAAACCGCTACGGCACCACTGTCCGCTGGTTCGATCCGACCGAGCGGCGTTGGCGGATCGTCTGGATCAATCCGGTGAGCGGAGCGTTCGACCGGCTGGAAGCGCATCGCGAGGGGCGGGAGATCGTCCAGAGCGGACGCGATGCCGACGGATACCTCATGCGTTGGGTTTTCACCGACATCCGCACGGACAGCGCGCGATGGTATGCGCAGCGTTCCCGCGACGACGGCGCGACCTGGACGCTCGAGGCCGAGTTCTTCCTGCGGCGCAGGGAGTGAAGATCGGGGGGAGGGGGCTCGCCTAGACCGGCGGCGTCGCGGCGGCGATCGTGCTCGCGCGCCGCGGCACGCCTTCCTCGTCGAGCAGGCGTTCGATCCGCGCGAAGACCTCGGCGCGGGAGAAGGGCTTCTTCATGAAGTCGTCGGCGCCGATGCGCTGGACGTAGAACTGTTCGGTGGCCTGGACGTTGCCGCTGATCATGATCACCGGCACCTGCTTGGTCGCCGGTTCCCGGCGCAGCGCGCGCAGGGCGGCGAAGCCGTCCATGCCCGGCAGCACGATGTCGAGGAAGATCAGATCCGGCACCAGATCGCGGGCCAGTTCCAGGGCTTCCTCCGCGGTGTAGGCCTCGAGTGTCTGGTAGCCGTTCTGCTGCAGCATCTTGCGCAGCACGGCCACGATCGTGGTGGAGTCGTCGACGATCAGGACCCGGGTGCCCGGGCGGACGTTGGTCCGCGTCTTTTCCCGGCGTTCGGGTCCGACGTAGCCGTCGTCGATCGGCGGCGGCGCCACCGCCGCTTCGGCCAGTTGTTCCGGTGTGGCGGTCTCGGCGAGGGTATCGAGCTCTTCCGGCGTCGGTGTCGGCGGCCGCGGGGGGCGCGGCAACGCGACAGGCGCGGGCGCCGCGACGGGCGTATCGCGTCCGCGCAGGGTGTCGCGCCAACGTTTGACGGAATCGAAAATACTCACGTGTTGCACCCCTCGACCGGATCGGATGGCGTCTTCGGAAATCCCCTGCGCAGGGATCCCCGGCTCGGACATCCCTTGAACAAACGGCATTCCCTGCCGGGGACGGACGCCGGAAGCATAGCGAGCCCACGCACGGTGGCCAAGCGGCCCGGACAGGCCGGGCCGCGGGAAGACGAAACCCCGGGAGGCCCCTGCATCGCGGTCCGCGACGGGGCCGGCCCGGCACCGATCACTTGATCGGCTCGTCCAGCATCATCTGGCGCACGAAGCGGACCGGGGGCGCGCCGTAGGACAGCACCTGATCGTGATACGCCTTGAGTTTGAAGTCCTTGCCGAGCTTCTGCTCCATGGCCTTGCGCAGATCGAAGTGCTCCTGCACGCCGACGAAATAGGTCGGCAACTGCGTGCTGCTGAGCTGGGCGCGGATCCACTTGCCCTCGGCCTCGCTCCCCTGCTGGAAGGTGCGTTTGACCATCAGTTCCATCGCCTGTTCCTTGCTCCAGCCGTCGACGTGCACGCCCTGGTCGAGGATCGCGTTCGCCACCGCGCGCAGGTAGAACTTGTAGCGCATGAGATGGAAGAGCGGATCGTTGTCGAGATAGCCGGCTTCCATCATCACGGTCTCGGTGTAGACCGCCCAGCCCTCGGCGAACATGCCGGAGCGCAGGACGCCGCGCAGGGTCGACGGATAGCGTGCCGAGAACGCGCCTTCGAGGTAATGCCCCGGCATCGCCTCGTGGATCGAGAGCAGATGGATCATCCGCGTGTTGTATTCGCGCAGGAACGAATCGGTCTGCGCATCGGTCCATGCATCGGGAATCGGCGAGATCGCGTAGTAGGTCTTCAGTCCCTTGTCGAGCGGGCCGGGCGAATCGCAATAGGCCACCGAGAAGCCGCGCTGGAATTCCGGCATCAGGATGATCTCGACCGGATCGTCCGGCACCGTCACCAGATCCTTCGCCTTCGTGAATTCGGTCGCCTGCGCCAGCGTGGCCTTGGCGGTCTCGACCACCTTGTCGCGCGCGGGTTTGTCGGCGTAGGCCAGTTCCAGCGCGGCCTCGATCGCTTTCTGCTGCTGCGCGTCGTCGGGGGCGTCGGGCAGCGCCGGCGAACCGGGTTTGTCCTTCAGGACCTGCTGCGCGATCCGGTACATCTCGGCGCGGACGCGGACGATCTCGGCCTCCGCGCGCTGCTTGATCTCGGCGCGCGACAGCGACGACATCAATGCGAATTCGAGCTTGTCGTCGTAGCGTTCGGCGCCGATGCGGAAGTCGCCCTTCGCATTCGGCACCAAGGTCTGTTCGAGCCAGGTCTGCTGCTCGGCGACCGCCTTGCGCAGACCCGCCACCGCCGCGTCGAGACGCTTGCGCTCCTCGCCCTGCAACTGGTCGGCGTTCGGCACGATGAACTGGTCGATCAGCGCGATCAGGCCGCCGTTCTGCTTCGCGACGGTTTCGGCATGGGTCTTCGGGACGCGTGCAGGATCGAGATTCTCGCGCATCTGCGCGAACAGCGTCGGCAGCTTTTCCATGCGCGCGGTCGCCGACTTCAATCGCTCCGGCATCGGCGCGAATTCGCGCGCCATCAGGTTGTAGATCGCGCCGCCGGCGATACCGCTGTAGACCTGCGGATCCCAGGCCCAGGCCTGCAGCGTTTCGATGTTCCACAGTTCCGAACGCAACTGGTTGCGCAGGATCGCCGCGTCGATCTGGTTTTCGCGCGTCAGTTTCGAGACATCGATCGCTTCCAGTTCGGCCAGCAGCGCCTTCGAGAAATCGACAGACTTCGTGCGACCCGCGGCGCTGAGATCGTCGATCTCGGCGTCGAAACGATGGTCGCCCTGCTGGGTGGCGTTGACCGGGCTCAGCGCGAGCGCGCCATCGAGCCAGCGCTTGCTGAGGTCGGAGAATTTCGCGTCGAGGGCGGCGTCGGAAGCGCTCACGGATTTGGCGTCGGCGGCGGATGCGGCGGTGGTGCCGGCGCTCTCGCCGCCGCAGGCGGCGAGCGTGGCGGCGAGGAGGGCGACGGCGAGCGGTGCGAGGCGCATGGTCGGTGTCCGGCTGAACGAAGGCGCCAAGGATAGTCCGGAACCGGTGGGCGCGCATCTGCCCGCCGGTGTCCGTGCCCGTGTCCGAGCGGTGCGAAGGATGATGTCGGCGGCGTGCGCGATTCCGCCGCCTGCTAGAGTGGACGCCCGGACATCGTCATGAGGAGCGCGTCATGTTGCATCGCGGCAGTTGTCATTGCGGTCGGATCGCTTTCGAGCTGGAAGGCGAGATCACCGAAGCGCTGGATTGCAATTGTTCGCTGTGCCGCCGTCGCGGTGGACTGCTCGCCTTCTTCCCGCGCGACGCGTTGCGGCTGACCACCGCGGAAGGCGATTACGCCACGTACCGTTTCAACCGGAACCACATCGATCATCACTTCTGCCACACCTGCGGCATCGCGCCCTTCAGCGAGGGCGTCGACCCGGGCAGCGGCGCGAAGGTCGCCGCGGTGAACGTGCGTTGTCTGCCCGATCTCGATCTGGCGACCATCGCGATCAAGCCCTTCGACGGCGCCAGCTTCTGATGCGCGCGAGCGCTCGCGGCGTCATCGTGCTCGCGGTGTCCGCCGCGGCCGTCGCACCGTTCGCGTTGTCCGCCCGCCCGCCGGCTCCTCAGGACGACACGCGCTCGCGGCCGCTGTAGACGTTCATCCGGCCGTCGCGGGCGAACGCGATCAGGGTCACGCCGGCGTCCATGGCGTGCCGGATCGCCAGATCGGTCGGTGCGGACATCGCGACGACCGCCGCGATGCCGGCATTGGCGGCCTTGTGCACGATTTCGTACGAGGCGCGGGAGGTGATCGCGAGGAAACCGCTGTCCGGATCGATCGCGGGATCCGCGCGCAGCAGGGCGCCGACCAGTTTGTCCAGTGCGTTGTGGCGCCCCACGTCCTCGCGCACGAGGACGTCCGCCGCATGCACGAATCCGGCGGCGTGCGCACCGCCGCTGCGCGCGTTGATCGGCTGCTGTCGCGCGAGCGCCGCGAGTCCGGCGTGGATGGCCTCCGGCGACAGGCGCGGACCGGCACCGCCCCGGCGCGCCGGGCGCAGCGCCGCTTCCAGTTGCGACACGCCGCAGAGGCCGCAACCGCTCCGGCCTTCGAGACCGCGGGTGCGCGCATCGAGCGCATCGAAGCGCTGCTGCGGAATCGCAGCGTGCAGCGCGATTCCGCGTTCGTTGCGCACGATGTCGACCAGCGCGAATTCGTCCGCGGCCGCGACGATGCCTTCGCACACCGCGAACCCCAGCGCGTAGTCTTCCAGATCGCCGGGCGTGGCCATCATCACCGCGAACGGCAGCCCGTTGTAGAGCAGGGCGATCGGCGCTTCCTCCACCACCCATTCCTCGCGTGTCCGCGCGTCGTCGCCGACGACATGCAGGGCCTCGTGCGGCTGCAGCCCCGGGGGCGGGATGGCGGTCATGCGTCGTCTCCGCGCGCTTTCGCGCACAGCAGGCGCCCGCGCGCGCTCAGCCACAGCCGCACGCGGCTGCCGTCGCGATGCGGTTCGGTGCGCGGTTCGACCAGTCCGAGACCGTCGTAGCGCGGATCGTCGCCGAGCGCGACCAGCAGCCGTTGCAGCTCGCTGGCGCCGAGACCCAGTTTCTTTGCGGCGCGCGGCGGCGACAGACCGTCTTCCTCGGCCAGCAGCCGCAACAGGGCGAGTGCGGCGTCTTCGCTCACGTCGCGCGGCTCATGTCGCGGCGCATGCTTCGGCGTCTGGCGTGCGAAGACGCAGTCTGACCGGGATCGATTTCGACGCCGGCGTGCGCGCGCGCTCGGCGTGATGATCCAGCGGCACCAGCGCATTGGTTTCCGGGAAATAGGCGGCGAGACAGCCGGCGGGGATGTCGTACTCGACCAGCCGGAAATCCGGCGCCACGCGTTCGCCGTCGTGCCAGACCGAGACCAGGTCGACATGCGTGCCATCGGCGAAACCGTGCGCATCGAGATCCGCGCGCGAAATGAAGCAGACCCGGCGCAGACCCTGCACGCCGCGGTAACGATCGTTGGGGCCGTAGACCGTGGTGTTGTACTGGTCGTGCGAGCGCACGGTCATCAATTGCAGGAGGGGCTTCGGCCCCGATGACGTTGCGGGTGGGGCCATCGGGGCTGAAGCCCCTCCTGCCGTCTCTCCGACAGAAGGGATGCGATCCTCCAGCGGATGCGCGAAGAACCGCGCTTTGCCCGAGGCGGTCGGGAACACCCGCTCGCGGCAGGGATGATGCAGATGGAATCCGCCGGGATGGCGGACGCGGGCGTTGAAATCCTCGAAGCCCGGAACCACCCGCGCGATGCGATCGCGGATGCGATCGTAGTCCTCGATCATCGCCAGCCATGGAATGCCGCGATCGGGCAGCGTCGCGGCGGCGAGCCGGGCGACGATCGCCGGTTCCGACAGCAGAGATGGCGAAGCCGGCGCGTTCATGCCTGCCGACA
The DNA here is from genome assembly GCA_041919915.1 of Lysobacteraceae bacterium. GTDB lineage: Bacteria > Pseudomonadota > Gammaproteobacteria > Xanthomonadales > Xanthomonadaceae > Lysobacter_I. The sequence continues at coordinate 6,502 of JAYRSY010000002.1, read as the reverse complement.
GATGCACCATGCTCATCGAATCCTCGACCGTCACCGCCTGCGGACCGCCGGTCTGCAGATCGATCTCGGTGCGCCCGAGGCAGGGCAGGATGAGCGCCCGGCGCCCGTGGACGACGTGCGAACGGTTGAGCTTGGTGCTGACCTGCACGGTCAGTGCGCAGTTGCGCAGCGCGGCGTGCGTGCGTTCGCTGTCCGGCGTGGCCGCGGCGAAATTGCCGCCCATCGCGAAGAACACCTTGCCGCGGCCGTCGCCCATCGCCTCGATCGCGGCGACGGTGTCGAAACCGTCCGCGCGCGGCGGATCGAAGCCGAATTCCGCGCCGAGGCGATCGAGAAAGGCCGGCGAGGGCTTTTCGTAGATGCCCATCGTGCGGTCGCCCTGCACGTTGGAGTGGCCGCGCACCGGGCACGGCCCGGCACCGGGTTTGCCGATGTTGCCGCGCATCAGCAGCAGACCGATCAGGGTCTGGAGCGTGGCCACGCTGCGTCGGTGCTGGGTGAGGCCCATGCCCCAGCAGAAGATCGTGGCGCGACTGTCGAGATAGACCTCGGCCGCCTGCGCGATCTGCGCCCGGCTCAATCCCGACGCGCGTTCGATGTCGGCCCAGTCCGTGTCGCGCGCGACGTCGGCGAAGGCGTCGTAGCCGATCGTGTTCGCATCGATGAAGGCGTGATCGACCGCCTGCGCATCGCGGGTCGCGTCGGCGCGCTCGACGACGATCCTGGCGATGCCCAGCGCCACCGCCAGATCGCCGCCGATCCGCGGCTGGAAGTAGTGTGTGGCGATCGCGACACCGCCGCCGCCGAGCATGTCCACCGGCGATTGCGGGTCCGCGAAGCGTTCCAGTCCGCGCTCGCGCAGCGGGTTGAAGACCACGATCCTGCATCCGCGCTTGGCCGCGCGGCGCAGTTCGCCGAGCATCCGCGGATGGTTGGTGCCCGGGTTCTGGCCGAACACGAAGATCGCTTCGGCCTGCTCGAAATCGTCGAGGGTGACGCTGCCCTTGCCGCTGCCGAGCTGTTCGGTCATCGCCACGCCGGAGGGCTCGTGGCACATGTTCGAGCAGTCGGGCAGGTTGTTGGTGCCGTAGGCGCGGACGAACAGCTGATACAGGAAGGCCGCTTCGTTGGAGGTGCGGCCGGAGGTGTAGAAGATCGCCTCGTCCGGCGACGCCAGCGCGTTCAGCGCGCCGGCGATCGTCGCGAACGCCGCGTCCCAGCCGATCGGCACGTAGCGGTCGCTGTCCGGATCGTGGACCAGCGGTTCGGTCAGCCGCCCCTGGGCTTCGAGCCATTCGTCGCTCTGCTGCGCCAGCCAGGACACCGGGTGTTCGGCGAAGAACGCGGCGTCCAGTCGTTTCGAGGTGGCCTCGTTCGCGACCGCCTTGACCCCGTTCTCGCAGAATTCGAAGGTGGAATGCGGATTGCGGTCCGGCCAGGCACAGCCCGGGCAGTCGAAACCGGTCGGCTGGTTTGTCCGCAGGAGCGTGCCCGGGCCGCGCAGCACCGCGTCCTGCCGACGCAGGGCGTCCCAGGACGCCTTCAGCGCATCCCAGCCGCCGGCGGGCTTGTCGTAGCGCCTGATCGGCGTGCGGTCGTCGGAGTCTTTGGCCATGCCGGCATGCTAGAGCGTGTCATGCACTTTTTCATATGTCGCGAAGGCCGTCTGCGGGCCTGAGCCAAGGCGCGCGCCGCCGCCAAGGCGGGTGGCCTTGGCAAGGTGCGCAACGCCGGATCGGGCCCGCAGACGGCCTTCCCTCCGGGGTGCGCCCCTGTGGCGCGGCCCGTGGCTTGCCTTGGCCACCCGCCAAGGCTGCGCCACGGAACCTTCACTCGGCGGCACAGGCTGCGCAATGCGACACATGAAAAAGTGCATGACCCGCTCCGGTGGGTTTTGCGTTCCGGCGGCGCCACGTCCGGGACGTCCGGGCCGCGCAACTGGACGGGGCAAACGCGGCCAGCGTAGATTGTCGGTTCGCCGTGTCGGGGAGTCGCCGTCCGGGTGTCCGATCGCGATCGGCCATGCCGGTGTTCGCAATGCCGTCCGGCAGGACCACGACCATCGCCAGGACTCGCCGCAGGATCGTTGTTTGTCTGAAGCCACCGCCAGCCTCGATGTCGCCCTGTCCCATGCCTCGCGCCTGCTCGGCAGCGATCCCGAGCTCGCCGGTCGGCAGGCGGAGGAGATCCTGCGGGTGGCGACCGGGCATCCGGCCGCGCTGCTGGTGCTGGCTGCCGCGCACCGGCTCCGCGGCCGTGTCGACGATGCCCTCGCGATCCTCGAACCGCTGGCGCGATCCCAGCCGCGGGCGGCGCTGGTCCACTACGAACATGGTCTGGCCCTGGCCCGCACCGGGCGCGGCGACGCCGCCGTGGCCGCGCTGCGACATGCGCTCGCGCTCAAGCCCGATCTCGCCCAGGCCTGGCTGGCGCTGGCCGATCATCTGCGCGCGATCGGCGACGCCGACGGCGCGGACGCGGCCTATCTGCAGTACGTGCGTCATTCGTCGCGCGATCCGCGCCTGCTGCAGGCCGCCGATGCGCTGGCCTCGGGGCAATTGCCCGAAGCGGAAGCGCAACTGCGCGCCTGGTTGAAGCAGCGGCCGACCGATGTCGCCGCGCTGCGCATGCTCGCCGAACTCGGCGTGCGCGTCGGCCGCACCGAAGAGGCGCTGGCGCTGCTCGAACGCTGTCTGGAACTGGCGCCGGGGTTCCGCGAGGCGCGTCAGCATTACGCCCTGGTCCTGCATCGCGACCAGCAGTCGGAGCAGGCGCTGGTCCAGCTTGATCGTCTGCTCGCCGACGAGCCGCACAACCCGGGCTGCCGCACCCTGAAGGCGGCGATCCTCTGCCGTCTCGGCGAATACGCCGAGGGCATCGCGCTGTACGAAGCGATCCTCGGCGAATATCCCGACAACCCGCGGGTGTGGATGAGCCACGGCCATGCGCTGAAGACCGCCGGCCGCCAGGACGAGGCGGTCGCCGCCTACCGTCGCAGCATCGCGCTCGACCCGGGCTTCGGCGAAGCCTGGTGGAGCCTCGCCAATCTCAAGACCCTGCGTTTCGACGACGCCGACATCGCGGCGATGCGCGCGCAGCTCGCGCGCACGGATCTCGCCGACGAGCATCGGCTGCATTTCGATTTCGCGCTGGGCAAGGCGCTGGAGGACCGTGCCGAATATGCCGGTTCGTTCGCCCACTACGCCGCGGGCAACGCGCTGCGGTTGACCCAGGTGCCGTACCGCGCCGGCGACACCAGCGCCCGGGTCGCCCGTGCGAAGGCGATCTACACGCCGGCGTTCTTCGCCGAACGCGCCGGCTGCGGCGATCCTTCGCCCGATCCGGTGTTCATCGTCGGTTTGCCGCGTTCCGGCTCGACCCTGCTGGAGCAGATCCTCTCCAGTCATTCCGCGGTCGAGGGCACGATGGAGCTGCCCGAGATCATCGCGATGACCCGCGCGCTGCGCCGCAGCGCCGAGGCCGGCGCGAGTTATCACGAGGTCCTGGCGACCCTGCCGCAGGAGACCTTCGCCGATCTCGGTCGCCAGTACCTCGAACGCACCCGCGTGCAGCGCAAGACCGGCGCGCCGCTGTTCATCGACAAGATGCCGAACAATTTCCTGCATCTGGGCCTGATCCATCTGATGCTGCCGAACGCGAAGATCGTCGATGCGCGGCGTCACCCGCTGGCCTGCTGTTTTTCCGGCTTCAAGCAGCATTTCGCGCGCGGCCAGAACTTCAGCTACGGCCTCGACGACCTCGGCCGCTACTACCGCGACTATGTCGAGCTGATGGCGCATTTCGATGCGGTCTTCGCCGATCTCGGCCGGCCCGGCCGCGTGCACCGGGTGATCCACGAGCGCATGGTCGACGACACCGAGGCCGAGATCCGCCGTCTGCTCGATTACTGCGGGCTTCCGTTCGAGGACGCCTGCCTGCGCTTCTTCGAGAACGACCGGCCGGTCCGCACCGCCAGCTCCGAGCAGGTGCGTCGACCAATCAACCGCGACGGTCTCGACCAGTGGCGGCATTACGACCCCTGGCTCGATCCGCTGAAGGCCGCGCTCGGTCCGGTGCTCGATGCCTATCCCGCCGTGCCCGAATTTCCGCCGGAGGCCTGATCGCATCCGGCGTCCGTTTCCACCGTTCGACCTGTTCCATCCGTCCGTTCCACCTGTCCATCGACCGCAACCCGGGGAGAGAGCAATGCGTCACACACGAAGTTCCACCACACGCCGAAAGGCGACACTGGCGAGGATGCCGCTGACCGCGGCGATCTACGTCGCCTTCGGCAGCATGGCCTTCGCCGGTGCGGCGATGGCCCAGCAGAGCGACGACACGCAGAGCGGCAATCCGTCGCTGGAGACGATCACCGTCACCGCGCAGAAGCGCACCGAGAACGCGCAGGACGTGCCGATCAGCCTCAACGTGATCGGCGCCCAGCAGCTCGACGAGCTGCAGGTCAACGATTTCGACGACTACGCCAAGCTGCTGCCGAGCGTGTCGATCACTCCGAACGGCCCGGGCTTCGGCCAGGTCTACATGCGCGGCGTCGCCAGCGGCGGCGACGGCAATCACTCCGGTCCGCTGCCCAGCGTCGGCATCTATCTCGACGAACAGCCGATCACCACGATCCAGGGCGCGCTCGACCTGCACGTCTACGATCTCGAGCGCGTCGAAGCGCTGTCGGGCCCGCAGGGCACGCTGTACGGCGCCAGCTCCGAAGCGGGCACGCTGCGTCTGATCACGCGCAAGCCGGACACCAGCGGTTTCTCCGCCGGCTACGGCGTCGAGGCGAATGCCATCGACGGCGGCGGCTGGGGCCATGTGGTCGAGGGCTTCGTCAACGTGCCGGTCTCCGATCGCACGGCGATCCGACTGGTCGGCTGGGAGAAGAAGGACGCCGGCTGGATCGACAACGTCTACAGCGAGCGCACCTTCCCGACCTCGGGCATCGTCCAGAACAACGCGGACCGGGTCGAGGACAACTACAACGACGCCGACACCGTCGGCGCGCGCGGCGCGCTGCGCTTCGAGCTCAACGAGAACTGGACGATCACGCCGACCATCATGGGCCAGCGCCAGGTCGTCAACGGCAGCTTCGGCTACGACGATTCCCTGGGCGAGCGCAAGATCAGCCATGCCTATCGCGAGCGTTCCGAAGACCGCTGGGCGCAGGCCGCGTTGACCGTGCAGGGCAAGATCGGCAACTTCGATCTGACCTACGCCTTCGCCCATCTCAAGCGCGATGTCGACACCGACACCGACTACAGCGACTACGGTTTCTGGTACGACACCCTGTTCGGCTACGGCGCCTATTTCTACGACGACAACGGCGACCTCATCAATCCGGCCCAGTACATCCAGGGCGTGGACGGTTACAAGAAGACCAGCCACGAGCTGCGCATCGCCTCGCCGCAGGATCAGCGTCTGCGCTTCGTCGCCGGCCTGTTCTGGATGGATCAGTCGCACGACATCGAACAGCGTTACCGCATCGACGGTCTGGCCGACGTGCTGTCGGTCCGCGGTTGGGAAGACACCATCTGGCTGACCCAGCAGGAGCGTCGCGACCATGACGAAGCGATCTTCGGCGAGCTCGCCTTCGATTTTACCGACAAGCTCACCGCGACCGTCGGCTTCCGCCATTTCCGAGCCGACAACGCGCTGAAGGGCTTCTTCGGCTTCGCCAACGGCTACGCCTCGCAGGGCAGCCAGCCGCCGCAGAACCGCTACGGCGAAGCGGCCTGCATCGTGCGTTTCGGGCCGGATCCGGCCCTGTGGCCGTCGTTCAACGGCGCGCCCTGCGAAGTGTTCGACAAGGACGTGCAGGAGAAGGACACGCTCGGCAAGTTCAACCTGTCGTACAAGTTCGCGCCGAACCGGATGGTGTACTTCACCTGGTCGGAAGGCTATCGCCCGGGCGGCATCAACCGCCGCGGTACGCTGCCGCCGTACATCACCGAGTTCCTCACCAACTACGAGCTCGGTTGGAAGACCTCGTGGTTCGACAATCGCCTGACCTTCAACGGTGCGGCCTTCCATCAGGTGTGGGACGACTTCCAGTTCCCGATCCTCGGCCAGAACGGTCTGACCGAAATCCGCAACGCCAACCAGGCGCGCATCCAGGGTCTGGAAATGGACGTGAACTGGGCCGCGACCTACAACCTGAAGATCTCGGCCGGCGTGGGCTTCTACGACGCCGAGCTCACCGAGAACTACTGCGGCGAGGTCGACGCCAACGGCAATCCGCTCACCGATTGCGTCGCGCCGCAGGCGGCGGACGGCACCCGCCTGCCGGTCACCGCGGACTACAAGGCCAACCTGACCGCCCGCTACTCGTTCGACATCGGTTCCTACGAAGCCTACTGGCAGGGTTCGGTGGTCACCGAAGGCCGCCGCACCTCGGATCTGCGTCTGCTCGAGCGCAACATCCTCGGCGATCTGCCGTCCTACAGCCTCGTCGACTTCGCGCTCGGCGTGCGCAAGGACAACTGGTCGGTGG
>JAYRSY010000001.1:0-473225 GCA_041919915.1 Lysobacteraceae bacterium | reverse complement strand
GCGCGGCCCCCCCCCCCCCCCCGGGGGGGGGGGGGGCCGGGGGGGGGGGCGCCGTGCCCCCATCCCAACCTCCCCCCGCACGCGGGGGAAGGGGCCAAAGCGAAACCGGCGCCGAGCTGCTGCAGCGCATCCTGCGCGAACGCCGCGCGCGCTGGGAGCAGAAGCAGCTCGCGAAGTTCGCCGAACAGGGCAAGACACCGCCCAAGGGCTGGCAGGAGAAGTATCCGGAGCCGGTTGCGCCGGATCTCACCGATTTGCCGTCGCTGCCGGAGGGGTGGGTGTGGGCGAGTGTCGACCAAGTTGTTTCGGAGTCGCTGATTGGCCTGGATCGTGGCCAAGAACATCAATCCGAAAGCGGATCGGTCAGCTATATCAAAATGAACAACATTTCGATGGATGGCGATGTCGATCTGCGGAATTTGGTGAAGATCGAGGCAGACCAGTTTGAGATCGAGAGGTATGCGATTGAAGCCGGCGATCTTCTTTTCAATACAAGAAACAGTAAAGAACTGGTTGGAAAGGTTGGGATTGTCCGATCTCCACTCCCCTTGACTGTTTACAACAACAACCTGATGCGCATACGTTTTGATGGAATTGCTTTTCCTCAATTTGCATGCCACCAATTGTGTGGGCCAGAGTTCAGAGGGCGCATGGAGCGCATAAAGAAGGCGACCACTAGTGTGGCAGCTGTCTACGCGAAGGATTTCTTCCCGCTTGCATTCGCAGTGCCGCCAAGAAGCGAACAGAAAGAGATTGAAAGCCGTCTTGATGCTGCTTTTGAAAGCATTAATCAACAACGCTCTGCAATCGAGAAAGCGATTACTCAGTCCGAATCCCAACGCAAGAACATCCTCGAAGCCGCCTTCTCAGGCCAGTTGGTCCCGCAGAACCCGAACGACGAACCCGCCAGCGCACTGCTCGCGCGCATCCGCGCGCAGCGCGACGCGAATGCGGGCGCACCCGCACGCAAGCGCAGCCGCAAGGCCACGGGGGCCGCATGAACGCAGGACAAGGCGAGCTGATCCTATACCGCACCGAGGACGGCCGCACCGATGTGCATCTGCGCGCGACCGGGGGCACGGTCTGGCTGACCCAGGCCGAGATGGCGGCGCTGTTCGAGACCACGCCCCAGAACATCACCCAGCACATCCGCGGGGTGTACGAGGAGGGAGAGCTGACCGAGACGGCAACTTGTAAGGAAGACTTACAGGTTCGCCAGGAAGGCGGGCGCGAGGTCCGGCGCACGGTCAAGGTCTACCGCCTCGACCTGATCCTGGCGGTCGGCTTCCGGGTCCGGTCCCCGCGCGGCGCCCAGTTCCGGCGCTGGGCCGGCGGCACCCTGTCCGAGTACCTGGTCAAGGGCTTCGTGCTCAACGATGCGCGGCTGAAAGATGCCGAGCGGGCCGACTACTTCGACGAACTGCTGCGCCGCATCCGCGACATACGCAGCTCCGAGAAGCGCTTCTACCAGAAGCTGCGCGACCTGTTCAAAGCCAGCAGCAGCGACTACGACGGCACCGCGCAGACCGCCAAGACCTTCTTCGCCACGATCCAGAACAAGCTGGTGTACGCCGTGACCGGCCGCACCGCCGCCGAGCTGATCGTGGCGCGCGCCGATGCCGGCGCCGACCACATGGGCCTGACCACCTGGGCGGGCGATCGTCCGCGCAAGGCCGATGCGATCGTGTCGAAGAACTACCTCGACGCGCAGGAACTCGACCAGCTCAACCGACTGGTCACGATGTTCCTCGACTTCGCCGAAGACCGCGCCGCGCGCCGGATCGAAACGCGCATGGCCGATTGGATCGCGCAGACCGACCGCTTCCTGACGTTCAACGAGCGCAATGTGCTGGCGGGCCCGGGCCGCATCTCGCACGAGCAGATGGAAGCCATCATCGGCGAACGCTATGCCGCATTCGACGCCCGCCGTCGCGCGGACGAAGCGCTCGCGGCCGACCAGGAAGCGGACGACGACCTGAAACACCTGCAGGCGGAGGCCAAACGCCTCGCCGGCAAGCACACGGATACCCCTTGAGCATGAACAGCAGCACCCTCGTCCAGAAGATCTGGAATTTCTGCCATACCCTGCGCGACGACGGCGTGGGCTATGGCGATTACCTGGAACAGCTGACCTATCTGCTGTTCCTGAAACTGGCGCATGAGTATTCGCAGCCGCCCTACAACCGCGATACCCACATCCCCAAGAGCTGCGACTGGACGAGCCTGCGCGGCAAGACAGGTGCGCCGCTGGAGGCGCATTACCTGAAGGTGCTGCACAAGCTGGGCGAAGAGCCGGACATGCTGGGCGCGATCTTCTTCAAGGCACAGAACAAGATTCAGGACCCGGCCAAACTCGCGCGACTGGTGCAGATGATCGACGCCGAGAACTGGATCAGCCTCGACGCCGACACCAAGGGTGATCTGTACGAGGGGCTGCTGCAGAAGAACGCCGAAGACACCAAGAGCGGCGCCGGCCAGTACTTCACGCCGCGCGTGCTGATCGACGCGATGGTCGAATGCGTGCGCCCGGAGCCCGGCAAGACCATCGCCGACCCGGCCTGCGGTACCGGCGGCTTCTTCCTCGGCGCCTACAACTGGCTGACGCGCGAAGGCGTGCAACTGGACAAACGCCAGCAGAAGTTCCTGAAGCACAAGACGTTCTTCGGCAACGAGATCGTCGCGTCCACCCGCCGCCTGTGCCTGATGAATCTGTTCCTGCACAACATCGGCGACCTCGACGGCGAACCGACCGTGGACCGTTCGGACGCCTTGATCTCCGAGCCGACGCGCACCTTCGATTACGTGCTGGCCAATCCGCCCTTCGGCAAGAAGAGCAGCATGACCATCACCAACGAGGATGGCGAGGAAGACCGCGATGCGCTGACCTACGAGCGCACCGATTTCTGGCAGACCACCTCGAACAAACAGCTGAATTTCCTGCAGCACATCGTGTCGATGCTCAACACCACCGGCCAGGCGGCGGTGGTACTGCCCGACAACGTGCTGTTCGAAGGCGGCGCGGGTGAGAAGATCCGCCGCAAGCTGCTGGAGACCTGCGACGTGCACACGCTGCTGCGTCTGCCGACCGGCATCTTCTATGCCCAGGGCGTGAAGGCGAACGTGCTGTTCTTCGACGCCAAGCCCAAGTCGCCCAAGGTACAGACCAAGGGCGTGTGGATCTACGACCTGCGTACCAACAAGCATTTCACGCTCAAGACCCGGTCGCTGCGTCGCGAAGACCTGCAGGAGTTCGTCGCGGCCTACAACCCCGAGAACCGGCACAAACGCAAGGAATCCGAGCGATTCAGGTATTTCGACTACAAGACGCTGGTCGCGCGCGACAAGGCCAGTCTCGACATCTTCTGGTTGAAGGACGACAGCCTCGACGATCTCGACAACCTGCCGCCGCCCGATGTGCTGCAGCAGGAAATCATCGATCGCCTCGAAGCCGCGCTCGCAGCGTTTCGTGATGTTGCTGCGGCGCTACCGAAGAGCGGTTGATCGTCCGCAGATCGGCACCGAAAGAAAAAGCCGAAGCTCACGCTCCGGCTTTTTCGCATCACACGCGCATCGAGCGATCCGCTTCACGCCACGCCGTCGGCGTCCTTCACCTGCTGCTCCAGCTTCGCTTTCAGCGCGTCGTCGATCTTCAGCTGTCGGGCGAGTTCGTCGAGGTAGGTGCGTTCCATGAAGTTCTGGTCGTCGGCGGCGATCAGGCTGGCGATGTACATTTCGGCGGCGATCTCGGGGCTGGTGGCGACACTGGCGACTTCGGCGGGGTCCAGCGGTTTGGCGAGTTCGGCCTGCAGCCACTGGCGGACTTCGGGTTCGGCGCCGAGACGGGTGAATTCGCCTTCGATGGTTTCGCGCTCGCGCTCGTCGACATGGCCATCGGCCTTGGCGGCGGCGATCAGGGCCTTGAGGATCGCCTGGCTGTGGGTTTCGGCTTCGGGCGCCGGCAGGGTGTGGACCGACTGCGGGACGGTGCCGGGGGCCGCCGGGGCGCCCTGCTGTTTCTTCCAGTCGCCGTAGGCCTTGTAGGCCAGCATGCCGACCGCGGCGAGGCCGCCGTAGACCGCGGCCTTGCGGCCCATCTTGCGCGCCTTGCGGTTGCCCAGCAGCAGGCCCAGCGCGCCACCGGCGAGCGCGCCCTTGCCGAAATCGGCGCCGCTCTGGATGCCGGCGGCATTGCCGAGATCGCCGGCGCTCTGCTGCGCGGTTTTCAGCAACTGGTCGAGAAAGCCCTGGATCTTCATGCGCGATGCTCCGGAAAGGGACGGGGGACCGGAACGCAGTATGGGCCGCGGGGCGTCGCTTCAACCCGCCGGAAGTCACGCCCGCGATCGCCACGGTCGTTCAGACAGCCGCCGGAGCATCGGCGCATGATGCCCGCCGACCCGCCCTGTTAACCCGGTCACGGCAACCACCAGCCGGGTCCGCTACAACTCTCCCACCCGACGTCGAGGCACTCCCCCATGCCCCAGTCCCTGCGCACGCTCTGCTGCATCGCGTTGCTGTCCGCCCTGCCCTCGCTGGCCAGTTGCAGCGGCAGCATCGGCGAGAACGGCCTCCAGGCCGAATCCACGAAGCGAGCCCGGCCCGAGCGCGAACCCCGCGCCACCGAACGCACGCCGCGCCCCGCGGCCTCGGCCGAGGCCGCGGACAGGCCGCGGATCACCGGCGGTCGCCAGCCGATGCGGCAGATTCCCAATCCGCCGTTCACCAGCACCAGCTACGGCACGTTCAACGAGCCCTGGGCGATGACCTTCCTGCCCGACGGCCGCCTGCTGGTCACCGAGAAAGCCGGCCAGTTGCGTCTGTTCAACACGGTCACGAAAACCACCGGCACGGTCACCGGCGTGCCCGCCGTCGCCTACGGCGGCCAGGGCGGGTTCGGCGACGTGATCCTGCATCCGCAGTTCGCCAGCAACCGCTATGTCTACTACAGCTACGCCGAGGCCGGCAGCAACGGCACGCGCGGCGCGGCGGTCGCGCGCGCGCAGCTGACGCTCGACGCCAACGGCGGCGGCAGTCTCGGCACGTCGCAGGTCGTCTGGCGGCAGACGCCCAAGGTCTCCGGCGAAGGTCACTACAGCCATCGCCTGATGTTCGATCGCGAGGGCAAGCTGTGGATCACCTCCGGCGATCGCCAGCAGTTCACCCCGGCGCAGGACATGGGCGGCAATCTCGGCAAGACCATCCGCCTCAACGACGACGGCAGCCTGCCCGCCGACAATCCGTTCGCGAACCAGGGCGGCGTCGCCGCGCAGGTGTGGTCGCTGGGCCACCGCAATCTGCTGGGGATCGCGATGGATCCCGCAGGACGGATCTGGACCCACGAAATGGGCCCCGCCGGCGGCGATGAGCTGAATCTGATCGAACGCGGCAGCAACTACGGCTGGCCGGTGGTCTCCAACGGCGACAACTACGACGGCAGCGTGATTCCCGATCACCCGACGCGCCCGGAATTCAACGCGCCGGAAGCATGGTGGACACCGGTGATCGCGCCCGCGGGCTTCGTGATCTACACCGGCGAGATGTTCCCGTACTTCAAGGGCGACGGTTTCATCGGCGGCCTCGCCTCGCAGGCGCTGATCCGCATCCGCTTCGACGGCGTCACCGGCCGCGAAGCCGCGCGCTACGGCATGGGCCGACGCATCCGCGAAGTGGAACAGGGCCCTGACGGCGCGCTGTGGCTGCTCGAAGACGGCAGCGGCGCGCGATTGCTGCGGTTGACGCCCGCGCCGATGTGAGCCCGGCATCGGCCGATCCGCACGCCGGAAACGTTGCGCCAGGGAGGGCGATCGCGGGAAGGGAGGAGGTGGTGGGCCGTGAAGGATTCGAACCTTCGACCAAAAGATTAAAAGTCTTCTGCTCTACCGACTGAGCTAACGGCCCACGCGATCCCGGAGACGGACACCGGGCCCGGCCTTGCGCCGGGGCGCGCATTTTAGCCCAAACCGGGGGCGATGGGTCAGGCGGGGACGTAGCGGGTCGGGTCGGCCACGCCGGCCACGCTGAAGCCCTCGGCGCGCAGGCGGCAGGCGTCGCAATGGCCGCAGGCCCGACCATCGGCGTCGGCCTGATAGCACGAGACGGTGGCGCTGAAGTCCACGCCCAGGCGCAGGCCCTCGCGGACGATGTCGGCCTTGGTCATCCGCATCAGCGGCGCGTGGACGCGGAAGCCGGCACCCTCGACCCCCGCCTTGGTGGCGAGATTGGCCAACGCCTCGAAGCCGGCGATGAACTCCGGTCGGCAATCGGGATAGCCCGAGTAATCGACCGCGTTGACGCCGCAGAACAGGTCGGTGGCGCCCAGCACCTCGGCCCAGCCCAGCGCGATCGACAGCATGATGGTGTTGCGCGCCGGAACGTAGGTCACCGGGATGTCGGCGCCGATCACATGGCCGTCGGAATCGACCGGCACCTGGATGGTTTCGTCGGTGAGCGCCGATCCGCCGAGGCTGCGCAGATCGACGTGCACGGTCTTGTGCGCGGCCGCGCCCAGCGCCTGCGCCACCCGCGCGGCGGCATCCAGTTCGGAAGTGTGGCGCTGGCCGTAACGCACGCTCAGCGCATGCGGCGCGAACCCGCGCTCGCGGGCGATGGCGAGCACGACGGCGGAGTCCATGCCTCCGGAGACGAGAACGACGGCGGGTTTCATGGACGGCGACCTGCAGGCTCGGAATTCATTGCGGTGGTGCGGAAGTCATCGATGGATGAAGCGGAATCGTCATCCCGGACGAATGCGGGCGATCCGCCTGTCGTCTTGCCGGGCGCGAAGCGGATCCTGCGGCGGGCTTCGCTCTCGTTCGCGATCAGGGAAGAAATCATCACCTGCCCGGCTCGTCGTTCCACAGGAGTTTGTGCAACTGCATCTGGAACTTCACCGGCAACCGGTCGGCGACGATCCAGTCGGCGAGATCGCGCGCGGACACTTCGCTCTTGCTCGGCGAGAACAGCACGTCGCAGCGCTCGTGCAGCCGGTGTCCGGCGACGATGCCGCGCGCCCAGTCGTAGTCCTCGCGGCTGCAGATCACGAACTTGATCTGGTCATGCGCGGTCAGCAGCGGAAGGTTGTCCCAGCGGTTGCGCGCGACCTCGGCCGAGCCCGGGGTCTTGATGTCGAGCACCCGCGAGACGCGCGGATCGACCTCGGCGATGTCGATCGCGCCGGACGTCTCCAGCGAGACGATATGACCGGCATCGCACAGGCGACGCAGCAGATCGAGGCAACGTTTCTGCGACAGCGGCTCGCCGCCGGTCACGCAGACATGGCGGACGCCGTGGGCCGCGACCTCGCTCAGGATGTCGTCGATCTCGCGCCACGCGCCGCCGTGGAAGGCATAGGCGGTGTCGCAGTACTGGCAGCGCAGCGGGCAACCGGTCAGGCGCACGAACACGGTCGGCCAACCGGCGTCGCGCGCCTCGCCCTGCAGCGACAGGAAGATTTCGGTGATCTTGAGGCGGTCCGCCGACGCGGCGGTCGCCGCAGGGGCGGAAACGACGTTCATCCGCGCATTTTAGCGGGTGAACGGCCTATCTGACCCGGGAGAGCTGGATCGCGCGCAGGCGATCATCGGCGGTCCGCGCGGCTTCCGTGCCCGGATACCGGGCGATCACCCGCGACAGCGTCGCTTCCGCGGCATCGAGCTGGCGCAGCCCGTATTGGCACAGACCGACCTTGAGCAGCGCGCCGGCGGCCTTGTCGTGGGTCGGATGCTGGTCGAGCAGGGCCTGGAACTGCTCCTGCGCCAGCGCGTAGTTCTGGGTGACGTAATAGCTTTCGCCCAGCCAGTACATGGCGTTCGGGGCGAAGACGCCGCTGGGATGGGTTTCGAGGAAGGTCTGGAACGCGCGCGCCGATTCGGCGTAGCGGCCGGCCTTGAGCGCATCGAACGCGGCGTTGTAGGCGCTGCGCTCGTCCACGCCGCGACCGAGGGCGGCGGCATCGCCGTAGACCCGCGGTGCGGGATCGGCGGGCATCGGGACGGCCGGGGGCGTCGAAGCGGCAGTCGTGTTCGGGACGGTGGGCGATGCGGTCGTCGCGGCCGGTGCCGGCGCGGTCGACGGGGCGGCGCTTTCCAGCCGGTTGAGGCGTCCGTCGAGATCGAGGTACTGGGTGCGGCCGCTCTGCTTCTGCTGTTCGAGCTGCTGCTGCAGTTCCTCGATCTGCGCGCGCAGCGTCTGGACTTCGGACTTCAGCTCGCCGACCTGGTTGAGCAGATCGAGATTGCCGCTGCGCATCGCCGAGAGCTGCTGTTCCAGCGCGGTGAGGCGATCGGCGGTGCTCACGCGCTGCGCCGAAACCGGCGCGGCGAACGCCAGTGCGAGGACAAGCCAGACAGAAAGCGACGAACGACTGGGATTCACGACGGGCACCGGAGGGCGAGTGTCACAGGAGCGGCATCACGGAGGACGTCCCCGCTGCATGCAGGAGACGACGCCATGGGCGGGGCATCGCGGGGATGCCCCGCCCGCGGGCTCACTTCGCGGTGTAGACGATCTCGACCCGACGGTTGCGGCCCCAGCAGTCCTCGGTGGACTCGGTGCAGGTCGGACGTTCCTCGCCGTAGCTGACGACGGTGATCTGGGTGCCGGAGCCGCCATTGGCCTGCACCGACGACGACACCGCGTTGCCGCGACGCTCGCCGAGGCCCAGGTTGTATTCGCGGCTGCCACGCTCGTCGGCGTTGCCTTCGAGGGTCATGCGGGCGCTCGGACGATCGCGCAGGTATTTGGCGTGACAGGCGACGATCGCCTGGAACTCGGGCTTCAGCGCGTCCTGGTCGAAATCGAAGTAGACGACGCGCTGGCGCAGGCAGGCATCGGTGTCCAGATCGCCCGGGCCGTAGAGACCACCGGTCCCGGTCGGGCCGGTGCTGCCGATGCCGGAGGACGTGGTGCCGGAGGAGGAAGACTGGCTCGGGGTGGCGCCGGTGTTCGGGTCTTCCTTCACTTTCTTGGTACAGGCTGCGGCAGTCACGCAGAGGATCGCGGTGAGCAGCACTCGGGAGGTCGTGTTCATGGTGGTCCTCGTCTTGTGTCGCAGAGTGGAGTCGTGGGGGATGGAGTTGGAGATGCGGCGATCAGCGCGGCAAACGATACGGGCCCCATGCGGGTTCCCGCACATCGCCACCGGCGACGACCAGCCGCTGACGCACGCGGGCATCGGACGACACCGCATACAGCACGCCACGTCCGCCTTCGCGCGCCGCGTACAGCACCATGCCGGCGTTCGGCGCGAAGCTCGGCGATTCGTCGAGCGAGCCCGGCGACAGCATGGACCAGCGCGGCGAACCGAGGCTGCGATCCAGCATCGCGATACGGTACACGTTGCCGTTGCCCTGCGCCACGGCCATCCGTTTGCCGTCCGCGGAGACCGTGACGCGGGCGTTGTAGGTGCCCTGGAAGGTCACGCGGGTGGCCGATCCACCGCTGGCCGGCACCTGATAGATCTGCGGACGGCCGCCGCGATCGGAGGTGAAATAGATCGTGGCGCCATCGGCGCTCCAGACCGGTTCGGTATCGATGCCGAACTGGTTGGTGAGCCGGGTCAGCGCGCGGCTGCCGAGATCCATCACGTAGATCTCGAGATTGCCGGTGCGCGACAACGCCATCGCCAGACGGCGACCATCGGGCGAGAACGCCGGCGCACCGTTGATGCCCTTGAACGAAGCGACGGTCTCGCGCGCGCCCGTGGCGATGTCCTGGATGACGATCGAGGAATTGCCGCGCTCGAAACTGTTGTACGCGAGCTTGCGGCCATCCGGACTCCACGCCGGCGACAGCAGCGGTTCGTCGGAACGCACGATCGTCTGCGGGCTGTAGCCATCGGCGTCGGCGATCATCAGCGCATAGCGCGCGTCCCGGCCGAGACCGGTCTGCACGACGTAGGCGATGCGGGTCCAGAACGCGCCGCGGGTGCCGGTGATCTTCTCGTAGATCGCATCGGCGATCTGGTGCGCGACATCGCGCATGGCATTCGCGCGCGCGGTCATCGCGTACGCGACCAGCCGGTTCTTCGCGATGTCGAAGAGTTCGTATTCGACCCGGTAGCCGCCATCGCCGGCATCGAGCACGCGGCCGACGACGACGTAGTTCTGTTTGGTCTGCTGGAAGAAGCCGAAGTCGATCTCGCTGCCGCGGCTCGGGCGCTGCGCGCCCAGATCCGCTGGCGGCATCGGCCGGAACTGGCCGGAACGGGCGAGGTCGGCGCGGACGACTTCGGCGATGTCGGTCTGCGGCGCGGCGACGCTGCCCTGGTACGGCATCGGCACCACCGCGATCGGCGTCGCCGAGGCGTTGCCGCCGACGATGTCGATCTCCAGTCCGCGCTGCTGGGCGAACGCCGCCAGGGGCAGCAGACAGGCCAGCAGCAGGAGGCGACGCAGGAACGCGCGGCCCAGGGAGACGCGGCTCGGAAGAAAGGAAGACACGGAAGGCGTGATCGGGCGGCGGTTCATCGGCGGGCGAGTCGTCTCGATCCGGGGCACGGGGGAGCGGACAGCTTGGCCGCGAACGCGGTCAGAAAGATGAACGAACCCGGACTCACGACCCGGCATTCGCGACCGATCAGCGGTCCTCGGCACGGAAACTCAGGATCAGGGTGCGGTTGAAGACCTGCTCGAAGCCGCGGAACGGCAGCGGCTGGGCCTTGAGCACCGCCGCTTCGACCAGGCGCCGGCCCTGTTCGTCGTAGGGACAGGACGGATCGACCTGGGCGTCGATGACCTCGCCCGGCGGGATCTGCCGGATCACGATCTTGCAGATCTGGGTCGACGAGACGTTGTCCGGCTGGGTCCAGTTGCTGCGGATCGCCTGCATCAGCGCCTGGCGGTAGGCCTCCGCGAGCACGGCGTTGTCGCTGGCGCCGCGGTTGCCGGGCGGCGGACTGCCCGCGGCGGCGGCGGCCGACGCCTGGCGCGCGCGGGCATCGGCGAGCTGGCGGAGACGTTCCTCGCCCAGATCGATCTTGCGCTGCTCCTCGGCGCGCTGTCGGCGCAGGTCGGCCAGTTGCTGCTCACGCTGGCGCTGCATCTCGGTCTTGCGCTGCTCGGCCTGCTGCTGGCGCTGACGCTCGTCGGTGAGGTCCACCTGCCCCTGGCGCCGGCGCGCCTCCTGTTCACGTTCCGCGCGCTCCGCGGCGGCATCGGGCACGACTTCCTGCTGGTCGACGGTGTCGGGATCCGGCAGTTGTTCCTGCGGCTGCAACTGCGGCTCCGGCGGCGTTTCCTCCAGCGGCTCGGGCAGCGGTTCTTCCGGCAGCGGTTCGGGCGCGGGATCCTGCGGTGCCGGCGTCGCCATGCGTTCGGGCAGCCGGCGCAGCGCGGCGCGGGTGCTCGACGACAGCGCGTTCAGATCGACGACATCGGCGATCACCGGCTCCCCGGCGGTGCCGCCGTCCGGCGCGCGCCACAGCGAGGCGAGCAGCAGCAACAGCATCGGCACCGCATGCAACAGCAGCGCGAGCACGATCGCTTCCGCGGTGTCGGTGCGGGTTTCGCGCATCTAGCCGCGGTCCTCCGGCAGACTGACCAGACTGACCTTGGCGATGCCGGCGTCCTTGATCAGATCGATCCCGGACATCACGGTCTGATAGCTCGCGTCGCGCGCGCCGTTGACCAGCACCGTCGCGTCGTCGTTGCGGCTGTGCACGGCGCGCAGTTCGGCGACCAGATCGGCCGCGGACAGCTCGCGGTTGCGGCCGCGTTCGAGCATCAGCGCATAGCGGCCGTCCGCATAGATGCTGACGACGATCGGTTCCTTCGGCGCTTCCAGCGACTTCGCCCGCGACTGCGGCAGGTTGATGTCGGTGCCGAGATTGAGCAGCGGCGCGGTGACCATGAAGATGATCAGCAGCACCAGCATCACGTCGATGTAGGGCACGACGTTGATCTCGGCCTTGAGCTTGCGCTTGCGGATGCGGCGACCGGTGGCGGTATGGGCCATGGGGGTTTCCCGGTATTGCGGACGGCGTGGGCGACGGTGTCAACGAACCTGCGGACGACGCGGGGTCAGGGTTCGTCGACGTGCGCCTGGCGCTGCAGGATCGAGGAGAACTCCTCGGCGAAGGTGTCGTAGCGCACCGCGATCCGCTCGACGCGGGTGGCGAACCGGTTGTAGGCCCAGACCGCGGGAATCGCCGCGAACAGGCCCATCGCGGTGGCCAGCAGCGCTTCGGAAATGCCCGGCGCGACGGTGGCGATGGTCGCTTCCTTCATGTTCGCAAGACCGTGGAACGACATCAGGATGCCGAGCACGGTGCCGAACAGGCCGACGTACGGACTGATCGAACCGACGTTGGCGAGGAATTCGAGGTTGTGCTCGAGACTGTCCAGCTCGCGCGAGGAGGTCGCGCGCATCGCGCGCTGGGCGCCTTCGAGCTGCGTGCGCGGATCCATGCCGCGACGCTGGCGCACCCGGTTGAACTCGCGCAGACCGCCTTCGAAGATCGCTTCCAGACCGGAAATCTGCTGCTTGCGGCCGCTGGCTTCGGCGAACAGCCGGCCGAGATCGCCACCGGCCCAGAACCGCTCCTCGAAGGCGTCGGCCTCGCGCTGGGCGCGGTCGAGCACGCGCTTCTTGCGGAAGATGATGACCCAGGACGCCACCGACGCCAGCAGCAGCAGGGCCATGACGGCCTGCACCGGCAGGCTGGCGTCGACGATGAGCTGGAGGTAATTCAGTCCGCTTCCGTGCGCGGCCTCGGTGACCGGTTGCGCGGCGGCGAGCGCCTCTTCCGGCAGCGGTTCGATGGCGGTGGCCTGCAGGGCGGTCGGCAAGAACATCATCAGGTACTCACTCCACGTTCGGTTCTGCGCGGCGGCGGGCGGCGGGCGCCGACACCAGCGACTGCAACATCGGATACAACGTCGGCGGGATCGGCCGCGGCCTGAAATCGCCGGCGCCGAGCGCCGCGACCCGCACCTCGGCGTCCAGCAGACGCACGCCATCGCGCTCGATGGTCTGCGCGATGATCAGACTCGCCCGCCGGCATTCGACCAGAGCGACGCCGACCTGCAACGCGTCGTCCAGTCGCGCCGGCAGGCGGAAGTCGATCGACATCGCGCGCACCGCGAACACCAGATCGTGCTGCAGACGCAGCAGTTCCTGACCGTATCCGTGGGCGCGCAGCCATTCGGTGCGGGCGCGCTCCAGGAACGCCAGGTACTGCGCGTGATACACCACGCCGCCGGCGTCGGTATCTTCCCAGTAAACGCGGACCGGGTGGGTGAACGGGATATTCATCTTGCCGGCGCCGTCGATGCCGCTCATGCATCGCCCTCGGCGAACAGGTCGCGGCCGCCGGATTTCGGTTTCAGGCCGAAGTGACGATAGGCCTTCTGGGTCGCCATGCGGCCGCGCGCGGTGCGCACGAGGAAGCCCTGCTGGATCAGGTAGGGCTCGATCACGTCTTCGAGCGTGCCCCGCTCTTCCGACAGCGCCGCCGCCATCGATTCGACACCGACCGGGCCGCCGTCGAAATTCTCGATGATGAGGTTGAGCAGCCGGCGATCGAGATCGTCGAAGCCCTCCGGATCGACCTTCAGCATCTTCATCGCCGCGTCGGCGACGTCTCGATCGATGTGACCCTCGGCGCGGACCTGGGCGAAATCGCGGACCCGGCGCAGCAGGCGGTTGGCGATGCGCGGCGTACCGCGTGAACGGCGCGCGATCTCGCCGGCGCCCTCGGCCTCGCAGGCGATGCCGAGGATCTGCGCCGAACGGCGCACGATCCGGGTGAGTTCCTCGGCGCTGTAGAACTCCAGGCGCTGGACGATGCCGAACCGGTCGCGCAGCGGCGCGGTGAGCAGGCCGGCACGGGTGGTGGCGCCGATCAGCGTGAACGGCGGCAGATCGAGCTTGATCGAACGCGCCGCGGGGCCCTCGCCGATCATGATGTCGATCTGGAAGTCCTCCATCGCCGGATACAGCACTTCCTCGACCACGGGCGAAAGGCGGTGGATCTCGTCGACGAACAGCACGTCGTGCGGTTGCAGGTTGGTGAGCAGCGCGGCGAGATCGCCGGCCTTCTCGATCACCGGCCCCGAGGTCACGCGCAGGTTCACGCCGAGCTCGTTGGCGATGACGTGGCTGAGGGTGGTCTTGCCCAGTCCGGGCGGGCCGAAGATCAGCACATGGTCGAGGGCCTCGCCGCGACGCTTGGCGGCCTCGATGTAGATCGACATCTGCTCGCGCACCGGCACCTGGCCGAGATATTCGTCCAGCCGCTTCGGGCGGATGCTGGCGTCGGCGAGGTCGTCTTCGCGGGTGGCACCGCTGGCGATGATGCGGTCTGTGCTCATCGGCGCATTATGCCTGCCCCAACCGGAGAGCGGGCTTCAGCCCGCGCCCGGCATGCCCGCCGACAGACAGTGGTCTGCAGGCCGCGCTACCGCGCCGTCGATCGCACGGCGTCAGATCTGCACCTGCGCACCCAGTTCCACCAGCCGGTTGCCCGGGATCCGGAAGAAGCCGGTCGCCGAGGCGGCATTGCGATGCATCAACGCGAACAGCTTGTCGCGCCAGACCGGCATGCCGCGATGGGCGCTGGCGACGATGGTTTCGCGGCTGGCGAAATAGGTGGTGTCCATCGGATCGAAATGGATGCCGCCCTTGTCGCAGCTGCGCATCAGCGCCAGCGGCACGTCGGGGGTTTCCATGAAGCCGAAGCGGATCACGACGCGGTAGAAATCGTTGCCGATGGATTCGATCTTCAGCCGCTTGTCCTTCGGCGCGTACGGCACGTTCAGAGTGTCGACGGTGAGGAAGACGTTGCGCTCGTGCAGCACCTTGTTGTGCTTGAGGTTGTGCATCAACGCATGCGGGACGACGGTCTTGTCGGCGGTCAGGAACACCGCGGTGCCCGGCACCCGCACCGGCGGCGCCAGCATCAGCCCGGGCAGGAAGGTCTCGAGCTGGATGCCGTCCTTGCGGATCTCGGCATGCAGCAGTTCGCGGCCGCGGCGCCAGGTGCGCATCATCGTGAATGCGGTGATGCCGATGAACAGCGGCACCCAGGCACCGATACCGGTCAGCAGTTTGGCGCCGTTCGCGATCAGGAACGCGATGTCGATCAGCAGGAACAGGCCGCACAGCGGCAACACCCAGCGCCGCGTGTCCGGCCATCGCGTGTAGGCGACGATCGCCAGCAGCAGCGTGTCGATCAGCATCGTGCCGGTGACCGACAGGCCGTAGGCCGTGGCCAGCGCGGTGGAGCTGCGGAAACTGAAGACCAGCAGGATGACCGCGCCGAACAGCATCCAGTTGATCGAGGGCACGTAGATCTGGCCGATGGTGTCCTTCGAGGTGTAGCGGATCGCGAGCCGCGGCACGTAGCCGAGCTGGATCGCCTGTCGCGTCACCGAGAACGCACCGGTGATCACCGCCTGCGAGGCGACCGCCGCGGCGATGGTGGCCAGCACCAGCATCGGGATCTGCGCCCAGGCGGGAATCGACATGTAGAACGGGTTGGCGACCGCGGCCGGATTCGCCAGCAGCAGCGCGCCCTGGCCGAAATAATTCAGCACCAGCGCGGGCAACACGAAGCCGAACCAGCCCCAGCGGATGGGCGCCTTTCCGAAATGGCCGAGGTCGGCGTACAGCGCTTCGCCGCCGGTGACGGTGAGCACGACCGCGCCGAGGATCAGCACCGCGTGCCAGTTGTGGGTGGCGAAGAAATGCCAGGCCCAGTAGGGATTCATCGCCTTCAGCACGATCGGGTTCTGGACGATGTTCCACAGGCCGAACGCCGCGATCACCACGAACCAGGTGATCATGATCGGGCCGAAGGCCTTGCCAACCTTGGCCGTGCCGAAGCGCTGGAACGCGAACAGACCGGTGAGGATGACCAGGCTGATCGGCAACACCCAGTTCTTGAACACCGGCGAGATGACCTCCAGGCCCTCGACCGCGCCGAGCACGGTGATCGGCGGCGTGATCATGCCGTCGCCGAAGAACAGCGCCGCGCCGAAGATGCCGAGGATGCCGACGGTGTAGCTCAGTCGCGATCCGGCCTTGAGGCTGCGCTGGGCCAGTGCGGTGAGGGCCATGATGCCGCCCTCGCCTTCGTTGTCGGCGCGCATGATCACGATCACGTACTTGAGCGTGACCACCAGCAACAGCGACCAGAACCCGAGCGAGAGCAGGCCCTTCACCGTTTCCGCATCGGGGGTGAGGCCGAAATGCGGATGGAACATTTCCTTGATGGTGTACAGCGGGCTGGTGCCGATGTCGCCGAACACCACGCCGACCGCACCCGCGACCAGCGCGGCCATGCCCGCCGTGCCGTGACCGCCGTGCGCGCCATGCGCCGGCGAAGAACCGTTGGAGGAAGCTGTGCTCATCGGAAGAAAGCCGGAAGGCCCTCGAAGCGTGGATATCGTTGCGGAATCAGCGCAGCGCGGACTGCAGCGCCTTGCGGATGATGGTGGCGGCATCGTCGCCGGCAGCGGTGGCGTCGCGCGCCATGCGTGCGGCTTCGGCCGGCTTGTAGCCGAGTTGCTGCAATGCACTGGTCGCTTCGGACTGCGCGTCGGCGGGCATGCCCGCGATCGGCGCGCTGGTCCCGGTCGCGAAATCCGCGGCGCGATCGCGCAGTTCCACGACCATGCGCTCGGCGGTCTTCTTGCCGATGCCGGGAATGCGCGTCAGCGCGGTCACGTCGCCGGTCTGGATCAGCCGCGCGAACTCGTCGACGCTGGCGCCCGACAGCACCGCCAGCGCGATCTTCGCGCCGATGCCGCTGACCTTCTGCACATCGCGGAACAGGCGGCGTTCGCCATCGCGCAGGAAACCGTACAGCGACACGCTGTCTTCCTTCTGCGCATAGTGCGTGAACAACACGACTTCGCGGCCGACCTCGGGCAGGTCGTAGAAGGTGCTCATCGGCGCTTCCAGTTCGTAGCCGACGCCGTGCACGTCGATCACCAGCCAGGGCGGCTGCTTGTGGATCAGGATGCCTTTCAGACGACCGATCATGCCTTCACTTCCTCCACGCGTGACGCGCCTGGACGCCCAGTCGCTGCGCGGTCGCGCGCACGTGCGCGTGGGTGATCGCGACCGCCAGCGCATCGGCGGCGTCCGCCTGCAGCCTTCCCTTCAGATTGAGCATGATGCCGACCATGTGCTGGATCTGGGCCTTGTCGGCGCCACCGGTGCCGACCACCGCCAGCTTGACCTCCTTGGCCGCGTATTCGTGCACCGGGAGGTCGCGCTGGACCGCGGCGCAGATCGCCGCGCCGCGGGCGTGGCCGAGTTTGAGCGCCGAATCGGGATTGCGGGCCATGAATACCTTTTCAATCGCCACTTCGTCGGGACGATGGGCGTCGATGATCTCGCCCAGGCCGTGGAGCAAACGCTTCAAACGCAACGGGAAGTCCTCGCGACCATCGCCGTCCCCGTCGCTGGCCAGCAGATTCAGCGGCGCATGGAACACATGGCTGGGGCGCCCCGCGGCGTCGACATCGATGATGCCCACGCCGGTGCGCTGCGAACCGGGATCGATGCCGAGGATGCGTGTCACTGGATTCGCTCGGCCTTCGTGCTTCAGGCGTACGCGTCTTGGCCGAGCTCGGCGTTGGAATACACGTTCTGCACGTCGTCCATGTCCTCCAGCCAGCGTAGCAGCTTGACCACCTGTTGCGCGGTTTCGCCGGAGACCGGACTGTCGTTGTCGGCGCGCCAGGTGACCTCGGCGATGTCGGCGACCACTCCGGCGGCGTCCATCGCGGCCTTCACCGCGGGGAAGGCGTCGGGAGCGGTCAGCACGTCGATCGCGCCGTCTTCGGGATACACCACGACATCGTCGGCGCCGGCGTCGATCGCGATTTCGGTGATCTTCTCTTCGTCGGCACCGGCCGCGAACGACAGCACGCCGTGTTTCTTGAACATGAAAGACACCGAACCTTCGGTGCCCATGTTGCCGCCGCACTTGCTGAACGCGTGGCGCACGTCGGCCACGGTGCGGACCTTGTTGTCGGTGAGGCAGTCGACGATCACTGCGACGCCGCCCGGGGCGTAGCCCTCGTAGCGCACTTCCTCGTATTCGACGCCTTCGAGCTCGCCGGTGGCCTTCTTGATCGCGCGTTCGATCACGTCCTTCGACATGTTCACCGCGAGCGCCTTGTCGACGGCGCTGCGCAGGCGCGGATTGCCATTGGGGTCGCCGCCGCCGGCACGCGCGGCGACACCGATCTCGCGGATGATCTTGGTGAAAATCTTGCCGCGCTGCGCGTCGACCGCGTTCTTGCGCGCCTCGATGGAAGGGCCTCTACCCATATCGCTGACCGCATCGGTTGCCGGGAACAAGCCGGCCATTTTACGCGGATGCGGCAGGAAAAGACCGCTCTGACCCGATGACGGCCCCGTGGCGCCCCGGGATCAGCGCCGGAACCGTCCCTCGCGCAGGAAGGCCGCGGTCTGGGCGGCCGCGTCGGCCGACATGACCAGCCCGCTGTGGCTGGCCGGGACGACGCAATGATCGGCCAGCCCCGGCAGGCGGGTCTCGTCGACGGCCACGGTCCCGTCCGAATCGCCTTCGAAACGGACGAACCATCCGCCGACGCCCCGCGGGCGATCACCGGCGACCACCCCGACCTCGGCCGGCCCTGCCCACGGCGGGCAGCCGGTTTCCAGCAGCCCGCGGCTGCGGCCCAGCAGCAGCGACAGCGGCACGCGGCTGCCGATCGCACCGGCCACCGCGCTGCCGCGCAGGGGCGAGCCGAGACAGACCACCCGCTTCACCGGCAGATCCGGGGCCCGGCGGAGGGCCTCCAGGATGACCAGCCCACCCAGGCTGTGGCCGACCAGCAGTCCGGTCGGCTGTCGGCGCAACCGCGCGATCAGCCGCTCCGCGGCCCATGCCGGCTCGCCCACCACGCTGGCGTAGCCGAACAGCGCCGGCGACAGCCCCTCTCGGCGCAGCCGCAGGGCGAATGGCGCCAACCAGTGGCGCGCGTTCCAGATGCCGTGGACGAGAAGGACGCTCGCCGGCGCGGCGCCGGCGAGCGGATCGGGGACGGGATTCGTCATGACGGGTCTGCCCGGAGTCCGTGTTCGGAGGCGGCCCGCGTCTTTCTCCACTCCCGCGGTGAAACGCCGCTGAAGGCCTTGAACGCGCGCGACAGCGCGGCTTCGCTGCCGTAGCCGACATCGCTGGCGACGACCTTCAACGGACGTCCCTGGCGCAGCGCCTGTTGCGCCAGCCCCACGCGCCAGCCCTGAAGGTACTGCCCGGGCGTCACGCCCACGACATCGCGGAAACCGGTGGCGAACAGCGTCCGCGACATGCCGGCCGTGGCCGCGAGCGCCTCCAGGGACCACTCCCGTGCCGGCGATTCGTGCATCGCGACCAAAGCGTTGCGCAGACGCGGATGCGACAGGCCCGCGAGCAATCCACCCCGGACATGCCCGCTCTCCATCTGCTGGCGCAGGATCTGGATCATCACCACTTCGAACAGCCGGTTGACCAGCGCGTGCCGGCCACAGCGCTGCGCGAAGGCTTCCTCGAACAGCAGCGCCAGCACTTCGGACGCGCCTTCCAGCGCGTCCAGCGGCAGACACAGCACCTCGGGCAAGGCGGTGCTGATCGGATTCAGCGCCCCACCCTCGAAACGCAATCGGGCACAGACCATGTCGGCGCCGCGTTCGGGGTCGGTCACGAAACGGTGCGCCATCGGCCGCGGGTACAGCAGCAGGCTGGGCGTCTCGATCCGCAGCGTCGCGCCGCCGTGATGCACCTCGACGGGCCCGCGCCGCACCAGATGCAGTTGTCCGGCATCGCCGTCTCCCGACAGCGCATGGACGCCGCACAGCGCGCCGGCGTGGAACACCTCCGCACGGATCGAGAACCGTTCGAGCAGGACCGCCAGCCGATCGACCATTCAGAACTCCGAATCATGTTTGATGAATTTTATATCACCAAAAGTTCGCATGGTGGGCGCAAATTACACCTGCACCACGGCACCGACACACCACACACCCACCACGACCGAGAGAGAAGACCCCATGTCCATCGAAAAGATCCTCTACACCGCCACCGCGACCGCCACCGGGGGCCGTGAAGGCCAGGCCACGTCGTCCGACCGCGCGCTGGACGTGAAGCTGTCCACGCCCCGCGAATTGGGCGGCGCCGGCGGCGACGGTACCAATCCCGAGCAGTTGTTCGCGGCCGGTTACTCGGCCTGCTTTCTCGGCGCCCTGAAATTCGTCGCCGGCCAGCAGAAGGTCGCCCTGCCCGCCGACACCCGCGTGACCGGCAAGGTCGGCATCGGCCCGCTGCCGACCGGCTTCGGTATCGAGGTCGAGCTCACGATCGCCGCCCCCGGCCTGCCGCGGGAAGACCTGCAGGCACTGGTCGACCGGGCCCACATCGTCTGCCCGTACTCCAACGCCACGCGCGGCAACATCGACGTCTCGCTCATCGTCGCCGGCTGATCGTTGCGGGCGGATCGTTACGGTCCGATCGCCGCCGACCGATCCGCACCGCGACAGGCCATCCCTCCCCCGCATCGCACACACAAGGACTTCCCATGAACACGCTCGCACGCGTCATCGCCACCGCCCTCCTCGCCGTCACCCTCCAGTCCGGTTCCGACGCGCAGGCCGCGTCGCCGCAGACCGCGGCTCAAGCAGACAACGCCGCGGCCCGGAACAGCGGCTACATCACCACGACCGATGGAGTGCGGCTCTATTACAAGGACTGGGGACCGAAGAACGGTCCGGTCGTCACCTTCAGCCACGGCTGGCCGCTGAATTCGGACAGCTGGGAATCGCAGATGATGTTCCTGGCGTCGAAGGGCTATCGCGTGGTGGCCCACGATCGCCGCGGCCATGGTCGTTCCAGCCAGCCGTGGGACGGCAACGACATGGATCACTACGCCGACGATCTCGCGGCGGTGATCGAGACCCTGGATCTGCAGGACGTGACCCTGGTCGGCTTCTCCACCGGTGGCGGCGAAGTGGCCCGCTACATCGGCCGCCACGGCACCGGCCGGGTCAGGAAGGCGGTCCTGGTCAGCGCCGTCCCCCCGCTGATGCTGAAGACCGCGGACAACCCGGGCGGCGTACCGCTCGATGTCTTCGACGGCCTCCGCAAGGCATCGCTGGAGAATCGCTCGCAGTTGTACCTGGACATCGCCTCGGGCCCGTTCTTCGGCTTCAACCGTCCCGGCGTCAAACCGAACCAGGGCCTGATCCAGTCGTTCTGGGTGCAGGGCATGCAGGCGGGCCACAAGAACACCTACGACTCGATCGCCGCATTCTCGGCCACCGATTTCCGCGCGGACCTCAAGAAATTCGACGTGCCCACACTGGTGATCCATGGCGATGACGATCAGATCGTGCCGATCGACAACGCCGGTCGCAGCGCGGCGAAGCTGATCCCGGGCGCGACGCTGCTGGTCTACCCCGGCGCGCCGCACGGCCTGGCCGACACCCACAAGGACCGGCTCAATCAGGATCTGCTGACGTTCCTGCAGCGATAGCGCCGGAATCCTCCGCTCACCGGGAGAAGCGGAGAGACACCATCGCAGAAGACGACGGCCGCATCGCGCGGCCGTCGTCGCCGCCATGATCGCGACGCGTCAGCCGACCGCCGCGGGCCGGCGGAAGATGAATTCGTGATCGTTGGTGGCGCCGACCGGAAAGAGGTATTCGCCGACCTTCCCGAATCCGTAGCGGCCGTAGAACCGCTGCGCGCCGAAATTCTCGCTCCACACGCCCACCCACAGCGTGCGCGGGCCGTCCTTCAGCAGCCAGTCCATCGCGGTCTGCATCAACTTCGCGCCCCAACCGCCGTTGTGCGCGCGCTGCAGGATGTACAGACGCTTGATCTCGCCGTCACCCTCGCGCGCCTCCGGATGCGGCAGTCCGCAGGGACCCACGAAAATGTGGCCGATGACCTCGTCGCCCTCCTCCAGCAGCCACACCGCGCAGCGCGGATCCTCCAGTGCCTCGCGCTGGGTCTCGGCGATGTAGTGGGTGCGCAGGAAATAGTCGAGATCCTCCGGCGGGTACAGATGGCCGAAGGTCTCTGTGAAATTGCGACGCGCGATGTCGGCGACGCGTTCGGCGTCGGCGGGCGTGGCACGGCGGATGGCAAAAGTCATCGCGAACACCTCGGAACTGTCGATGGAGCGGCCTTGAGGCCGCGGCGGTTGTCTTG
Organism: Lysobacteraceae bacterium; assembly: GCA_041919915.1. Classification (GTDB taxonomy): domain Bacteria; phylum Pseudomonadota; class Gammaproteobacteria; order Xanthomonadales; family Xanthomonadaceae; genus Lysobacter_I. The sequence continues at coordinate 451,057 of JAYRSY010000001.1, read as the reverse complement.
CGTCGGGCGGGCGGCGCTGCAGCCCGCTTCAACACCCATTCTGCCGGTTCCGGACCTGCGACCGCACATCCAGCCTCGTCATTCGCCCCCGAGTACCGACTCGAACATCGTGAAGAAATCGGCGTACTCGCTGGCGTACTCGCTGTCGGCCACCATCACATGCCCGGTCGCGTGCTGTGCCCGGACCAGCACCGTGGTGCCGGGAGACGCCGCCATGACTCTGGCCGCGAATTTTCCGCTCTGCCAGGGATTGACGCGCTGGTCCTCGATCCCGAACGACAACAGGATCGGCGGATAGCGCACACCGTCGCGCACGCGTTGATACGGATCCATGGCGAGCAACTGGCGCATGCCGGCCTCTGTGCGCGGATCGCCCAGTTCGGCATAGTGATTCGGGCCGGAATCCTGCGCTTCGAGACGCGTCACATTGAATTCGCCGGCACCGATCGCCATCGCGCCAAACGCATCGGGATCGGTCACGTAGGCCCCACCCAGCAGAACGCCGCCCAGACTGTAGCCGATGGCGCCCGTACGGCGCGGGCTGGTATCGCCGCGTTGCGCGAGCGTTCTCGCGCAGGCGAGGAAATCCTCGACGCCGCGTTGCTTGTTCATCCCGGAGCCGGCGACGCGCCAGGCGTCGCCTTTCTCGTCGCCGCCCCGGACATGGCAGATGGCGTACAGATGCCCCGCATCGACCCAGGAGGCGACATCCGGGTCGAAGGCCGGCCTCATGCCGATGCCGTAACCGCCATACCCCATGATGATCGCCAGCGCCGAACCATCCCGCTTGTGGTCGCGACGATGGAGCAGGGTCAGCGGCACCGATGCGCCATCCGCGCTGCGCGCCTGCAAGCGCTCGACGACCATGGCGGACACGTCCGCCGATGTCGTCTGCTGCGCATCCAGCGCGACGAGTCGGCCAGGATTCGGTTGGTACTCGTAGTTCGAGGCCGGCAGGATCCAGCTCTCGAACGAGAACGTCACGCCGTCGCTGGCCGCGTCGCCCTGCAGCATCCTGGCGTTGCCGCCCTCTGCCGGCAGTGTGATCGACTCGTCCGCACGCGTGCGGTAATCGACGCGATGGACTTCCGCCACGCCTTGATTGAGATACCGGACGTACAGCGCGTCCCGCGCGCCGACGAGCGTCACCAGCACCGCATCACCGCGCTCCGGGATCACGACACCCGCCTGATCGATGTCCGCTTCCGGATCGCCCAGGTCCAGCGCGACGATCTTCCCGTTGGGCGCATCCTTCAGCTGCCGCAGGAACATCGTATCGCGATGCACCACGACGGCCTGGACATTGTCTTCTTCCTCGACGAGACAACGCCATGGCGCCCGTTCCGCCCCGTCCCCGAGCAACGATCGCACGGGCGTCACGCAGACGCGATAAGTGGCGCGCGCGCCACCGACATACAGCTGCGCCCACTCGCTTCCCGAAGTGACTTCCAGGGCCGGCAGATCCTGCGCGGCGATACGTACGGCACCGTCGTCGCCCGCGCCGACGATGCGACGATCCTCCGACTGCGGGGCGCCGATCCGATGCAGGAAGATCGCCGTCCGCTGAAGACTCGGTTTTCCGGTCTCCGGATCGATCGACATCCGGTTGTAGAAGAATCCGCTGTTGTCCGGCAGCCAGGAAGGCTGGTTCTGCCCCCACACCGGCCCCAGCGCGCCATCGAGGCGCTTCCCGCTGGCCACATCGAGAACCTGCAGCTCGCTCGCCTCGCTGCCTCCCGCGGATACGGCCATGACGATGCGTCGACCGTCCACGGAAGGCACGAACGAAAGCAACGCCGACGCTTCACCGGCGGCGGTCGGATCGAACAGGACGCGTTCACTGCCTTGCCGATCACGCACCACCAACGCCGGCGAGCCCCCGGCCACGCTCCGCAGGAAGAACAGATGTTCTCCGCGACGCACATATCCCTGGCGCTTGACCTGCGTGCCTTGCCCGGCGGCAAGCCGGGCACGCCAGCGACCCTGCGCCGGACGCTCGTCCAGCCAACGCCTCGTCCGTGCGTTGTGCGCTTCGAGCCAGTCGACCAACGCCTCGTTGCGTCCGCCGTCCGCCTCCATCCAGCGGTAGGGATCCGGCATCTCCAACCCGAATGCGCGATCGACGACATCGACACGACGCGCGATCGGGGGCTCAGCAGCGGCAGCCGCCAAAGAGGACGCGAGCAGAAGCACAGCAAGAGCAGGGCGAAGCATGCAGTACGACTCCAAAAAATGAATGGCCGGAGACATCGTCCCTGACGACATCTCCGACCGGACGAGGACACGACCAACGCTGGGAAAAGGATGCGCATCAACCGGGATGACACCGCAACCCAACGCGGGATTCCGCGACGGAATATCCATCGAAAGTCATCCCGGATCGCCCTCACCGGCGTCCAGGCCCAAGCCAGACGGAGCGACGGCGGTAAACGTGACACCGGCTCACAACGTCCCCCCTGGGCCAGCTTGTCCGGATCGTGGATGATCCGCTCACGATCGTCCGATTCGGGCGCGACAAGCTGCGGGCTTCGCACCCTGTCCGGTGCGGAGAAAAACATGCGGTCGTCCACCCTCTGGAACCGCACGGCCCAGACCTGCTCCGCGCGGACCAGCCCCCGCGTTCTTCTTCACCGGGTCAGCGCCGCACGCTCATCCCGCCAATGGCGCGTCCGCGCACCATGCGCATCGATCCATGCATGCAGTTCCTCGACACCGTGCTTCCCTTCCATCCGGCGATAGGGATCCGGCATCTACCGCGCGGATACGTGATCGACGACGTCGACAAGACGGGCGACCGCAGGCTCCGCAGCGCCCACGGTCAGCGCGCATACCAACAGAAGCAGGCCAGGCCCTACATGCAGCAGGACTGCATTACGAGTGAAGCGAAGGCACACCGTCGAGGCGATTGATGCCGACGCGCCCGGCGCCGGCACGGCGGATGGAATAGCCTTGACCACTCATCTGGCATTCCCGGATTCGAGCGCCGGACCATCCGTGCCGGCGGCCGGCGCCGGCTTCCGATCGCGGAAAAGTTGCATGCCCGAAGCCACCGTTCCACTCGCCTTGCCGCCCACTCCGCGAGTGAGGGTCACGACGGTCACCAGGCCCTCCGTCACCCGCCAGTGGAACTCGGCAAGCTTTTGAATGGGTCCGGATGCAGGAGCGATCTCGATGCCGGTCGCAGCGTCACCCAGTTCCTTCTCGAACGCGGCGAATCCGCGCCGGGTCGCCTCCATGTCAACCTCGTCCTCATCCGCCATGACGACACAATTGCCCAGCGGCGTGAGAATGACGGTGAGGGAACGCCCTTGATCATCCACGAGATAGCCCTCCATCCGCTGCGGATTGGGCCTTCCCGGCGGATCGGGCACGGGAACCGCGTTGCGGGCAAGCAGCGCCTTCCGCCGCTCCTCCGGAGAGGCACCCGCGTAGACACAGGCCTTGACCATCTCCATCGTGAGATCGAAACCCGCCTTGGGCTGCTGTTGCGCGCGGGCTTCATCGACGCCCACAAGCGCGATCAGCATCAGCGCGACCGCCCGGACTCTCATGCGGTCGGCCTCACCTGCACATGCACTTCCGCCAGCTGCGCATCCGGGATCGGCGACGGCGCGCCGGTCATCAGGCACTGCGCGGTGGTGGTCTTCGGGAAGGCGATGACATCGCGGATCGATTCGGTCCCGGCCATCAGCGCGGCGATGCGGTCGATGCCGAAGGCGATGCCGCCGTGCGGCGGCGCGCCGTATTTCAGCGCGTCGAGCAGGAAGCCGAATTTCAGCTCGGCTTCCTCGCGGCCGATGCCGAGCAGATCGAACACCGCCGACTGCATCGACGAACGATGGATGCGGATCGAACCGCCGCCGATCTCGTTGCCGTTGAGCACCATGTCGTAGCCGCGCGACACCGCGGTCTTCGCGTTCGCGCGCAGATCGGCTTCGTCGTCCACTGCCGGCGCGGTGAAGGGATGATGCAGCGCGACGTAGCGCGACGCTTCGGCATCCCATTCGAACATCGGAAAGTCGGTGACCCACAGCGGCTTCCAGCCGGCTTCGACCAACCCCAGATCCTTGCCCAGTTTGAGGCGCAGCGCGCCCATGAAATCGCTGGCGGTCCTGTAATCCGCAGCGCCGAAGAAGATCGCGTCACCGGTGGTCGCACCGGTCGCCTGCACGATCGCGGCCAGCGTGGCGTCGTCGAGGAACTTGGCGATCGGCGAAGCGATGCCCTCGCGCCCCTTGGTCGCATCCTCGATCTTCATCCACGCCAGGCCCTTGGCGCCGTGCTTGGCGGCATGCGCACCGCAGTCGTCAATCTGCTTGCGGCTGAGCGTCGCGCCGCCCGGCGCGCGCAGCGCGATCACGCGACCATCCTCGGCGTTCGCCCAATCGGTGAACACCTTGAATTCGCAGGTCTTCACCAGGTCGGCGATATCGACGAATTCCAGCGCGATGCGCAGGTCGGGCTTGTCGGAGCCGTAGCGGCGCATGGCTTCGGCATAGGTCATGCGCGGAAACTCGCCCAGGTCGACGTCCATCACTTCGCGGAACACCTCGCGGATCATGGATTCGGTGGTGTCCTGCACGTCGCGTTCGCCCACCCACGCGAACTCCATGTCGAGCTGGGTGAATTCGAGCTGGCGATCGGCGCGCAGCGCTTCGTCGCGGAAGCATCGCGCGATCTGGTAGTAGCGGTCGAAGCCGGCCATCATCAGGATCTGCTTGAACAGCTGCGGCGACTGCGGCAGGGCGTAGAACTCGCCCGGGTGCATGCGCGCCGGCACCAGGAAGTCGCGCGCGCCTTCGGGCGTCGCCTTGGTGAGGATCGGGGTTTCGATGTCCTGGAAGCCGCGCGCGTCCAGCCAGCGGCGGAGCGCCTGCACCAGGCGGATGCGGGTGCGCATCATCTGCTGCATCTCGGGGCGACGCAGATCGAGATAGCGGTACGTCAGACGCACTTCCTCGCCCGGATTCTCGTGGGCGTGGAACGGCAGCGGCTCGGCCTTGTTGAGCACCTCGATGGCGGTCGGCGCGATCTCGACCTTGCCGGTGCGGATCTTGTCGTTCGCGGCGTAGCGCGCGCGCACCGTGCCGGTCACGCGCACGGCGTCCTCGGCCCCCAGGGCGGACGCCTGCGCGAACAGTTCGGGCTGATCGCTTTCGACCAGCACCTGCACGATGCCTTCGTGATCGCGCAGATCGACGAAGACCTGATGGCTCTGGACGCGGGCTTTGTTGACCCAACCGCACAGGGTCACGGTCCGGCCGATCAGCGCCTCGTCGACGAGGCCGCAGAAGTGGGTACGCATGGGGGAACTCCGGGTGTAGGATCGTCCGGCGTCTGCCGGAGGCCGCGCATTTTAGCGGTTGCGGCGACCGGGCGCGGCAGAGACCCGCACGGAATCTCCCGCCCTCGCCCCTCAGACCCCCGATGCGCCGGGAACGGCGCCATCCCGATTCCAAGGAGCCGCCGTGATGTATCCCCCGACATCGTCGTCCCCGCGCAGAGGCTTCGCCGTCGCGCTCGCCCTGCTGCTTTTCGCGCCCGCCGGACTGTCCGCGCAGGCGCAGACCGGAGCCGCCGGACCGGCCCCGGCCGCGAAGACCTACGCCTCGGAGCGGCTCTGGGAGCTGTCCGAAAGCGACCAGCGGCGGGTGATCGATCTGGAATACCGCGACCAGTCCGGCGGCCGGGGCATCCCCGACGACCAGATGCGGTTCTATCTCGACCAGATCCGGTTCTCGCGCTGGACCTTCAGCCAGGTCAAATCCGACATCGCGGATTCGCTGACCGGCCAGGGCATCAGCGACCCGGCCGGCGGCAACACGGTCCGCTGCGAAAGCACCGACGGCCGCATGCGCAGCTGCCCGACCACATGGCCCGGCGCCACCCGGCTGGTCCGGCAATTGTCGAGCAGCCCCTGCTACGAGGGCCAGAACTGGGGCTCCCATCGCGGCGAGGTCTGGGTCAACGGCGGCTGCCGGGCGGAATTCGCGGCGGTGGATGGGCTCGGCAACGGCGAGGTCCGCTGCGAGAGCAGCGACAACCGCCAGCGCAGCTGCACGACGCCGTGGCGGAACGGGTCGCGCCTGATCCGCCAGTTGTCGAGCACGCCCTGCATCGAGGGCCAGAACTGGTGGAACAACACCGGGCAGGTGATGGTCAGCGGCGGTTGCCGCGCGGTGTTCGGCGAGAACCCGAATGCCACTGCCGGAGAAGTCCGCTGCGAAAGCACCGACGGCCGCTCGCGCACCTGCCCCGCGCCCTGGCAGACCGAATCGCGACTGGTGCGGCAGGTCTCGGGCACGCCCTGCGTGGCCGGCCGCAACTGGTGGAGCACGCCCGGCCAGATCCGGGTCAGCGGCGGCTGCCGCGCGACCTTCGCCGCGGCCCAGGGGCCGGGCATCGGCCAGGAAATCCGCTGCGAGAGCACCGACGGCGGTTATCGCCAGTGCGGCAGCGGGCTGTACGGCACACCGGTGCTGGTGCGCCAGCTCTCCGATACCGCCTGCGCGCTGGATCGCAATTTCGGCCTGCGCAATGGCGCGCTCTGGGTGAACCTGGGTTGCCGCGGCGTGTTCCGCGTCCAGGATGGCTCGCAGGATCGCTACAGCGTCACCTGTTCGAGCAATGACGGCACCTATCGCGCCTGCACCTGGGACCACACCCGCGGCCCGCCGCGCCTGATTCGCACCCTGTCGGACCGCGCCTGCAAGCAGGGATACTCGTGGGGCTACAATCGCCGCGCCAATCTGTGGGTGAACTACGGCTGCCGCGGCGAATTCGCCCCGTGACCCCGTGACGCCCCTTCCCCGGATCGAAAGAGAGACCGACCCCATGCCCATGATCCGTACCCTCGCCTGCCTGCTCATCGCGGCCGCCGCCTGCGCCGCGTCGCCGACCGCGCAGGCGCAACTGTTCGACAAGGACAGCGTCCGCTGCGAAAGCAAGGAAGGCCGCCGCGAGACCTGCGACACTCCCTGGCCGGGACAGACCCGGCTGGTGCGGCGGATGTCCGCCACCGACTGCGTGCAGGGACGCAGTTGGGGCGCCAGCCCCGGCAAGGTCTGGGTCGACAAGGGCTGCCGCGCCGAATTCGGCCCGATGTTCTCGGGCAAGGAAGTGCGCTGCGAAAGCAGCGACGGCCGCTACAAGACCTGTGGTCGTGACCTCTACGGTCACGCCGATCTGATCCGCCAGCTCTCCGACACGGCCTGCCGCGAAGGCAGCAGTTGGGGCCTCCGCGGTGGCGCGATCTGGGTCGACAAGGGGTGCCGTGGCGTGTTCCGCGTCGGCGAGAGCGGCGGGCGCGACAGCATCACCTGCGCCAGCGAAAACGGTCGCCGGCAGTTCTGTGCCTGGGACAATCGTCGCGGCAAACCGGCGCTGCTGGAACGGCTGTCGCAATCGCCCTGCGTCGAAGGCCGCACCTGGGGCTACGACAAGCAACAGGGCGTGTGGGTGGACGAAGGCTGCCGGGCACGGTTCGGACGTCGCTGAGCGAAGCCGGACACCCCCCATCGACACGAAGCCCCGCCTCTGCGGGGCTTCGTCATTTGCGGCCCGCGACGCCGTCGCGAAAGCGCGATCAGGACACGATCAGAACGCGCTCAGGGCATCGCGCCCCACGGCGGCGGCGGTGGGGTCACCGGTCGGGCGAGATCGAACTCCACCCGGAACAGGCGCCCATCGGGACGCGAGAGTTCGTAGACGAAACGCCCGGGAACGAGTTCCATCGCCCAGGTGTTGCGGACCGAAGCGGTCAGGCCGTTGGCCTCGAAGTTCGCGATCGATGCCGCATCCACGGGAAATTCCATGCGCACGCCGTTCCCCGGGAGTCCGCGCGCCGCGCCGCTGTCGCCCCCGTACAGCGTGACCTTGTCGGAAGTGCCGTCCTCGTGGCGGTGATCGTGCTTCAGTCGCACGCCCGATGCCGTGCGCGTCAACACCCAGGTCCGCGAACGGTCCGCGCCGACATGGAACGGCACGCGGATCTCGGCGTCGCGGCATTCGCGCACGTGCATCACCAGATCCTTGCCGGCGAATGCCGACGAAGCCGGCGGCGGCGTATCGGCCACGATCCGTCCGGCGAAGGCCTTGCCGCAGTACGGACGCAGGGCGTCGAGCAGATCCGCGGGCCCCGGCGCACGCACCGGGGCGGTGCAGGCGGCCGGCAGCAGAACGAGCAGGGCGAGACGGAGCGGAAGGAACGGGCGCGATGTCATGCCGACATCGTCGCCGACGACATCCGGCCGGGCAAGCCGTCAGGTCGCGGGCTTGGCGTCCGCGGGCTTGCTCGCGGCGGCGGCGGGCGCCGCCTCGGTCGCTTTGGCCGCCGGAGCGGCATCGCGCTTCGACGCATCGCCCGTGTCGGTCAGGTTGCGCTTCTTGTCGCCGTCCTTCTTGAAGTCCGTCTCGTACCAACCGCTGCCGGACAGCCGGAAGGCCGGCGCGGTCAGCTGACGGCGCACCTGCGTCGCCCCGCAGGCGGGACACTCGGTCGGATCGGGATCGGCGATCTTCTGCAGACGGTCGAACTCGTGACCGCAGGCATCGCATTCGAAGGCATAGATGGGCATGGCGGAACCGGAAATACGCGACTGGCCGCCATTCTGGGGCCAGCGCGCGCGGAATCAAGCGGTATGGCGTCCACGCCCTCCACCGCACCGTCCGTCGGAGACCGCCCCGGCACCGCGAGCTGAATACGATTTCCGGACAGCCCGGCCGCCGATGTGCATTCGCACATCGGGAGATAGTGCGCAGCGCGCCGCATCTCCGCGACACCCGTCGCGCATGCCACGACGCGCATCACGCTGGAACATTTTTTCTGATCAACCGGGCAGAGAGGACACGCACGATGGAATTCTGGACACGCATGGCGGGCAGCGCGCTGCTGGCGCTGCTGTTGACATGGACACCGCTCGGCAAGGCCGACGCCGCGATCAATGCCTACGACCTCGGCGCGCGCTACGACGCCAGCATGGCCAACCTCCGCTTCCGCGTGTACTCGTCGCGGGCGACGCGGATCGAAGTGTGGCTGTACGCGGCGCCGACCGGCGCGAACGAAGTCGCCCGCTACACGCTGACCAAGAACGCGACCACCCAGAACTGGGAAGTCAACATTCCGGTCACCACCCTCAAGAACACCCACGGCATCACCGGCACCGTCTATTACGGCTACCGCGCCTGGGGCCCGAACTGGCCCTACAACAGCGGCTGGACCAAGGGCAGCGGCGTCGGCTTCATCACCGATGTGGACGCCAGCGGCAACCGCTTCAATCCGAACAAACTGCTGATCGATCCGTACGCGCGCGAGATCAGCCAGGATCCCAACACCGCGACCTGCACCGACGGCACGATCTACGCCTCCGGCGCCACGCACCGCAACAAGGACAGCGGCCTCTGCGCCAGCAAGAGCATCGCGCTGGGCACCATCACCACCTCCACCGGCACCAAGCCGACGCGCGCGCTGAAGGACGACATCGTCTATGAAGTGCACGTGCGCGGCCTGACCATGAACGACACCTCGATTCCGCTGGCCAAGCGCGGCACCTACGCCGGCGCGGCGCTGAAGGCGGCGCATCTGGCCTCGCTGGGCGTCACCGCGGTGGAATTCCTGCCGGTGCAGGAAACCCAGAACGACCAGAACGACATCGACCCCAATTCCGCCAACGGCGACAACTATTGGGGCTACATGACGCTGAACTACTTCTCGCCGGATCGCCGCTATTCATCCGACAAGACCCCGGGCGGTCCGACGAAGGAATGGCGCGCGATGGTGAAGGCCTTCCACGATGCCGGCATCAAGGTCTACATCGACGTGGTCTACAACCACACCGGCGAAGGCGGCGCGTGGGGCGGCAGCGACGGTCTGACCGTCTACAACATCACCTCCTGGCGCGGCCTCGACAACCCGGCCTACTACTCGCTGACCAGCGACTACCAGTATTCCTGGGACAACACCGGCGTCGGCGGCAACTACAACACCCGCAACCCGATCGCGCAGAACCTGATCATCGACTCGCTGGCCTACTGGCGCGACGCCCTGGGCGTCGACGGGTTCCGCTTCGATCTGGCGTCGGTGCTCGGCAACACCTGCCAGCATGGCTGCTTCAACTTCGACAAGATGGACGCGAACAACGCGCTCAACCGCATCGTCAACGAACTGCCGCCGCGTCCGGCGTCCGGCGGCAGCGGCCTCGATCTGATCGCGGAACCATGGGCCATCGGCGGCAATTCCTATCAGGTCGGCGGCTTTCCGTCCGGCTGGGCCGAGTGGAACGGCATGTACCGCGACGCGCTGCGCAAGAAGCAGAACCAGATGGGCGTCGAAGTGGTGACCATGGGCACGCTGGCCTCGCGTTTCGCCGGTTCGTCCGACCTCTATGGCGACGACGGCCGCAAACCGTGGCATTCGGTCAACTTCATGGTCGCGCACGACGGCTTCACCCTGAACGACCTCTACAGCTACAACAGCAAAAAGAACAATCAGGCCTGGCCGTACGGCCCGTCCGACGGCGGCGACGACAACAATCACAGCTGGAACCAGGGAGGCATCGTCGTCGATCAGCGTCGCGCCGCGCGCACCGGCATGGCGTTCATGATGCTCAGCGCCGGCACGCCGATGTTCACCGGCGGCGACGAAGCGCTGCGCACCCAGTTCGGCAACAACAATGTCTACAACCTCGATTCGCCGGCGAACTGGTTGTACTGGACGCGCAGCACGATCGAAGCCGATTTCGAGACCTTCACCCGGCGCATGATCGCCTTCCGCAAGGCGCACCCGTCGCTGCGTCCGCTGAATTTCTATTCCGGCATCGACAACAACGGCAACGTGATGGAGCAGTTGCGCTGGTTCAAGCCGGACGGCGGCGTGGCCGACGCCGCGTATTTCAACAGCACCAGCAACCACGCCATCGCCTGGCGCGTCGACGGCAGCGAATTCGGCGACAGCGCCAGCGCGATCTACGTGGCCTACAACGGCTGGTCCGGCAACGTGAACTTCACCCTGCCGTGGCCGGGCACCGGCAAGCAGTGGTATCGCGTCACCGACACCGCGACCTGGAACGAAGGCCCGAACACGGTCGCGGTGCCGGGCGCCGAAGCCCTCATCGGCGGCGAGTGGACGGTGTACGGCCTGCAGGGGCGCTCGCTGCTGGTGCTGATCGCAAAGTGATGCGATGCCTGCGGGCGTGGCCGAGGCCGCGTCCGCAGGCGTCACGCAGGCGCGAGATTCCGCGTCTCGCGGCATGCATGTCCGAAGACGCATGGCGATGCTCCGCACGACCCGCGGAGCACGAAACGCAAGCGCATCGATTCAAACCCGGAAACCGATCGGGCAGATCAATCGAAGCGACGCAAAAGGCCAGAAAAACAGCGCCGGAATCCCGGATTTCCGCCGCGCGCGGATGAATTCCGACCCAATCTGCCCCAGCGCGTCACCGGATGGCGGGATCATCGTCTCCACAGCGGTCGCATTCGCCCTGCAGGCCTCGCGGAACACGGCGATCCAGCACGCAAACGACGCGAACACGGACGCCAGGACCGCAGCGCGTCGCCGTGAACGGCGGCATCGTTCCGCCTCCCTCGCATCGATGTGCGACGCCACCCACAAAAACATGCCCGGCGTTGGCATCTGTTTTGCTCCGCATCCTCGTGGGGGGAACCGTGTCACAACGACACGTCTTCCGGGAGGTCGCGGATCGGCATGCCGTTCATCGATGCCGGGAAGCGACCAGATCGTCGGAACGCTTTTCAACGGGGCACAAGACGCCCACGGACCAGGACCATGTTCTCGCTGAATACCCGCGGCATCGATGAAAGAAAGCATCCCCTGCAAGTGATGACCGCCACGAGCGGAACCAGCCATGCAGACACCGTCCATGCAGACTACGACCCGGCGCTGATCAAACACCTGATGTCGGATCATGCGGCGCTGCGCGACCTGCTTGCCCGCCTCGACGACCACGCGCGGCATCGCCAGTTCGCGAAGATTCCCGGCACGCTCGCGCGGCTGCGCGAAGATTTGATGCGCCACATCGAGGAAGAGAACGAACACTTCTACGCTTACGTGTCCCGGAACGCCGCGAACGATCACGACGCCCGGGAACATCTGGAGCGCACCTGCGCCAAGATGGCGGGCATCGCACGGCTCGCCCTGCTGTTCACGCGGCACTACACCGAGATCGGCGTGACGTTGTTGAACCGCGACGCGTTCTCGCGCGACCTGGACGTGATCACCTCGCTGCTGGCCGAGCGGATCGAGCTGGAAGAGACGTCGCTCTACGCGCTGTACCAGCCGCAGCATCGCACGACAAGCAAGGCACAGCGGAGCAACGACGGATCCTCGCTGTGCGTGGTCTGCGCGACGGGATAACCCGTCGCGTTCGCGCTCACTCGTACAGCGCCAGCAGTTCCGCTTCTGCCGTTTCCAGTTGTCCGCGCAGCGTCTGCTGCTCGCGGCCCAGATCGGCGGCGCGCCTGCCGCCATCGCTCCACGCCGCGGGATCGGCCAGTTCGGCTTCGATCTGCGCCAACCGCGCTTCCAACTCGCCCACGCGCGCTTCGGCCTTGGCGAGTTTGTGCGGATTGATCTTCTTCGCCGGTGCGGCCGGCGGCGCCGGCACCGCCGGCTTCGTTTCGGCAACAGTCGACGCGGACTTCGTCGCTTTCGGTTCCGACTTCTTTTGCTCGCTGCCGGCGCGCGTGCGCAACCATGCGGCGTATTCGTCGAGATCGCCATCGAAGGGTTCGACCACGCCGTCTGCGACACGCACGAACTTGTCGCAGACCAGACCGATCAGATGGCGGTCGTGCGAGACCATCACGATCGCGCCGTCGAAATCGCTGAGCGCTTCGGCCAGCGCCTCGCGCATGTCGAGGTCGAGATGGTTGGTCGGCTCGTCGAGCAGCAGCACGTTCGGCTGTCGCCACGCGATCAAGGCCAGCGCCAGGCGCGCCTTCTCGCCGCCGGAGAAGCCGTCGATGCTCTCGAACGCGCGATCACCGGGGAAATACCACTTGCCGAGGAAGTCGCGGAAGGCCTGGGTGGGCGTGTCCGGCGACAGCTCGCGCAGATGATCGATCGGCGACGCGCCTGCGATCAATGATTCGACCGTGTGCTGGGCGAAGTAACCGATACGCAGATCCGGATGCGCGTAGCGCTCGCCCGACAGCAGCGGCAGATCGCCGACCAGCGATTTGACCAGGGTCGATTTGCCGGCGCCGTTCGGACCGAGCAGACCGATGCGGTCGCCCGCTTCCAGGCCGAAGCCGACATCGTGGAGGATCGTCGCGTCGGCACCGTAGCCGCAGTCGGCATCGTTCAACCGCATCAGCGCGAACGGCATCCGCGCCGGTGCCGGGAACTCGATGCGGAATTCGCGCTCGGCGCGCACCGCCTCGGTGCCGGCCAGTTTCTCCAGGCGCTTCATCCGCGACTGCGCCTGCTTGGCCTTGCTGGCCTTGGCCTTGAAGCGATCGATGAATTTCTGCAGGTGCGCGCGCTCGGTCTGCTCCTTCTCGAACGCGATCTGCTGCTGGCGCAGGTGCTCGGAGCGCTGACGTTCGAACTGGGTGTAGTTGCCGGTGTAGAGTTTGGCCTTGCCGTCGTGCAGGTGCAGCGTGTGGGTGATGACGTTGTCGAGGAACTCGCGATCGTGCGAGATCACCAGCAGCGTGCCGGCATAACGCCGCAGCCATTCTTCCAGCCAGACCACGGCGTCAAGATCGAGGTGATTGGTCGGCTCGTCGAGCAGCAGCAGATCGCTGGGCGTCATCAGGGCGCGGGCGACGTTGAGCCGGACGCGCCAGCCGCCGGAGAAGTCGCCGACCGATTTCGGATGCGTATCGGCCGGAAATCCGAGCCCATACAGCAATTTCCCGGCCCGCGCGCTGGCGTCGTAGCCGTTCAACTCTTCGAGACGATGGTGCGCCTCGGCCACCGCTTCCCAATCCTCGGCGGCGAAGGCATTGGCTTCGGCCTGCACCGCCGCGTGCACCGCGGCGTCGCCGCTGAGCACGAAGTCCAGCGCCGGATCCGGCAGCGATGGCGTTTCCTGGGCGACGCTGGCGATCCGCGCCTTGCCCGGCAGGTCGAGATCGCCCTTGTCCGGCTCCAGTTCGCGCATCAGCGCAGCGAACAACGACGATTTGCCGGTGCCGTTGCGGCCGACCACGCCCACCCGCCAGCCGGCGTGCAGGGTCAGGTCGACATCGGACAACAGCAGACGCTCGCCCCGGCGGAGGGCGAAATTGCGGAAAGCGATCATGGGCAGGACGGACTCGGGAGGCGCGGGACAGGCCGGCCGGGCGGCGATTTTACGCCGGCCGGCCCGATCGCGGGGCGAATCCCGGCGTCGGCCTCGGCCACGGACGCGATTGACCCCCCCGGGGGGGGCGTGCTACATCACGAAAAAGGACCGAGAAAACCCCCGATTTCCCCCACACAAGGAGTGCACCATGAAGCGACACCCGCTCGCGTTCGGCCTGCTGCTGGCCCTCGCCGCGCCCGTTCTCGCCGCCCCCGCCTTCGCCCAGAGCCCGGACGAGACCGAGGAAGCGCAGACCGAGGACAGCCTCGAAACCGTGGTCGTGACCGGCACCCGCACTTCGACCCGGACCGTGGCGTCCTCGCCCTCGCCGATCGACGTGATCACCCCGACGGCGCTGGAGGCCACCGGCACGACCGAACTGGCGACCGCGCTCTCGCGCGCCCTGCCCTCGCTGAACTTCCCGCGCCCGGCGATCACCGACGGCACCGACGCGGTACGGCCGGCGCAGCTGCGCGGGCTCGCGCCGGATCAGGTGCTGGTGTTGGTCAACGGCAAACGCCGCCACACCACCGCGCTGATCAACCTCAACGGCAGCCAGGGCCGCGGCGCCTCCCCGGTCGATCTCAACGCGATCCCGATGTCCGCGATCCAGCGCATCGAAGTGCTGCGCGACGGCGCTTCGGCGCAGTACGGCTCCGACGCCATCGCCGGCGTCATCAACGTCGTGCTCAAGGGCAGCGAAGAAGGCGGCAGCATCGCCGCCAACTTCGGCCAGTACAGCGCCGGCGACGGCCGCAGCGCCCAGTTGCAGGCCGATGCCGGCTTCCGGCTCGGCGCCGAAGGCGCGCTGCATCTGGCCGGTGAAATCAGCGACGAGGACCAGACCGATCGCGCGCGTCCCTACGTGCTGGCGCCGGGCGTGATCGTGCGCCCGGCCACCGCACCGCCGCCGGGCGTGGTGGTGCAGCGCTACGGCGACCCGGAGATCCGCCAGTACGCTTTTTCCGCGAATGCGGAACTCCCGATCTCGGGCGACGCGGCGTTCTACGCCTTCGCCAGCGCCAGCCGCCGCGATGCGCTGTCGAACGGTTTCTATCGGACCGCGCTCGACACCCGCAACATCCCGGCGATCTATCCCGACGGTTTCCTGCCGCAGATCCGCAACATCGCCGAGGATCGCGCGTTCGTGGTCGGTCTGCGCGGGCTGACCGCACTCGGATGGGACATCGACCTGAGCTACAACCACGGCCGCAACGATCTGAGTTTCGACGTCGAGAACAGCCTCAACCGCAGTCTCGGCCCGACCTCGCCCACCGACTTCTACGCCGGCGCGCTGCACATCCGCCAGCACGTGCTGAATCTGGACGCGACCCGCGCGTTCGATGTCGACTGGCTGGTCTCGCCGCTCAACGTCGCCTGGGGCCTGGAATGGCGCGGCGAAGGCTTCCGCCAGAGCGCGGGCGAACCGGATTCCTACCGCAACGGCGGAGTGCTGCTGCCGGGCGGCACGCCCGCACCCTCCGGCTCCCAGGTGTTCCCCGGTTTCCGTCCCGACGACGCCGGCGACTTCAGCCGCGAAAGCTACTCGGCCTATCTCGATCTCGAAGCGGACGTCACCGACGCCTTCAACCTCGGCTTCGCCGTCCGTACCGAGGAATACAGCGACTTCGGCAGCACCACCTCCGGAAAACTCTCGGCGCGCTACGAATTCAGCGAAGGGGTGGCGCTGCGCGGCACCGTCTCGACCGGCTTCCGCGCGCCGTCGCTGCAGCAGCAGTTCTTCCGCTCCACCGCCACCAACTTCATCGGTGGCGTGCCGTTCGACATCCGCACCTTCCGGGTCAACGATCCGGCCGCGATCGCGCTCGGCGCCGAGCCGCTGAAGGCCGAGGAATCGAAGAATCTCAGCCTGGGACTGGTGTTGCAGCCGGTCGAGAATCTCTACATCACCGTCGACGCCTACCGCATCGACATCGACGACCGGATCATGCTGTCGGAGAACCTGACCTCGACCCTCGTCCGCCAGTTCCTCAATCTGAATGTGGATCCCTCGCTGGGCGGTGGCCGCTACTTCACCAACGCCATCGATACGAAAACCCGCGGCGTCGACGCAATCGCCACCTACCGCTGGCTGCTCGGCGACGGCAGTCTCGATCTCACCGCCGGCTACAACTGGAACAAGACCACGGTCGAACGGATCGCGCCGAACCCCGCGGCGCTGACCACGATCGATCCCGCCGCGGTGCGTATCGGCCGGGTCGAAGTGGGCCGGCTCACCGTCGGCGCGCCGCGCGACAAATTCCAGCTCGGCGGCACGTACACCCTGGGCAACTGGAAATTCGGCGCCAACCTCACCCGCTACGGCGAGTTCAGCGTGCTGTTCGGCAACAACCCCGCCGACACCTCGCGCGATCAGACCTTCGACCCGCAGTGGACGCTCGATCTCTCCGGCAGCTGGCGTCTGCGCAGCTGGGAATTCACGCTCGGCGCCGACAACGTGCTCGACGCGTATCCGGACGAGGTGTTGTTCGCCAATTCCACCAACGGCCAGTTGCCGTACAGCGCCTCGTCGCCGAACGGCTTCAACGGCGCCTACGTGTACGGACGGATCGGCTACAAGTGGTGATCGCACGACGCTGATCCGCGTGCGTGAGCACTCATCAACGCTCACGCATGCGCAAGGCCCTGGAAGCCCCCGCCCGCCGGGGGCTTCTTCGTTGCAGGCGGGCGCACCGTGCATGCCCCCGAACATGAACGCGTGGACAGGGAGCCGACGCGGCTTCATCTATAGTGCGGACATGCCGCACCACACCTCGCTCATCGCGATGCTCTGCATCGGATTCGTGCTGGCCTTCGCCCTCGGCCTGCTTGCGCATCGTCTGCGCGTCTCGCCGATCGTCGGCTACCTGCTCGCGGGCGTGCTGGTGGGCCCTTACACACCGGGCTTCGTCGGCGACGAAACCCTCGCCCCGCAGCTCGCGGAGATCGGCGTGATCCTGCTGATGTTCGGCGTCGGCCTGCACTTCTCGATGCGCGATCTGATGGACGTGCGCCGGATCGCGGTGCCGGGCGCGATCGTGCAGATGGCCGCGGCCACCGCCATGGGCTGGTTCCTCGGCACGCGCCTGGGCTGGTCGAACGCGGAGAGCCTGATCTTCGGCCTGTCGCTGTCGGTGGCGAGCACCGTGGTGCTGCTGCGCGCACTGGAGACCGCGCGACTGCTGGACAGCGAACGCGGCCGGATCGCGATCGGTTGGCTCATCGTCGAGGATCTGGCGATGGTGCTCGCGCTGGTACTGGTCCCTGCGCTCGCCATGAACGGCGACGCCGGCAAGGGCGACGGCCTCGGCATCGCGCTGCTCACGACCCTGCTGAAGGTCGGCGGTTTCGTCGCGCTGATGCTGCTCGTCGGCCGGCGCGTGCTGCCATGGTTGCTGGAACGCGTCGCCGGCACCGGCTCGCGCGAACTGTTCACGCTGTTCGTGCTGGCCTGCGCGATGGGCATCGCGTTCGGTGCGACCGAGCTGTTCGGCGTCTCGTTCGCGCTCGGCGCGTTCTTCGCCGGCATGCTGCTCAACGAATCGCCGTTCGGGCACAAGGCCGCGGAAGATTCGCTGCCGCTGCGCGATGCCTTCGCTGTGCTGTTCTTCGTGTCGGTGGGCATGCTGTTCGACCCGATGGTCCTGATGCGCCATCCGCTGATGGTACTGGAGACGCTGGGCATCATCGTGATCGGCAAGTCGCTCGCGGCCTGGGCGGTGGTGCGGATGCTCGGCAAGAGCAACGACATCGCGCTGACGATCGCCGCCAGCCTCGCGCAGATCGGCGAGTTCTCGTTCATCCTGATCGGGCTGGGCGCCTCGCTGGGCGTGATCTCGGACGAATCGCGGGATCTCATCCTCGCCGGTGCGATCCTCTCGATCCTGATCAATCCGCCGCTGTTCGCATTGATGGCGCGCCGCACCCGCAAACCCGAAACAGCGCCGACCGCCATGCGCCCGCCGAAAGGGCATGTCCTGCTGATCGGCTACGGCCGCGTCGGCGTGAAGCTGGCCGAGGTGCTGCAGCGCGCGAACGTGCCATTCATGGTCATCGACACCGACGGCGACAGGGTGATCAACGCGCGCGCCGCGGGATACACCGCGATCCGCGGCAACGCCGCCGACGACGAGGTGCTCGCCGAAGCGATGCCCGGCGAGGCCGCGCTCGCGGTGCTGACCATCCCGGATCCGCTGGAAGCGGGCAAGGTCGCGCAGCGGCTGAAACAGGGGGCGACGCCCATCCCGGTGCTCGCCCGCGCGCACAGCGACGAGGCGGTGAAGCACCTGCTGCAACGCGGCGCCGACGCCGCGTTGCTGGCAGAACACGCGCTCGCGCACTCGCTGGGCGAAATGATCACGGCGATGCCGCAATACCGCAGCGGTCCGCTGCGGCCGGCGACCTGACGCGGACGATCAGCGCGCGCTGATCGTGAACCTGCTGAACGCCACGCCGAGCGACCAGCCCTTGCCCTTGCCCGCCAGCGCCAGCGACACCTTGCCGTTGGTCATCGCCTGGCCCGAGGCGCTTTTCTCGGCTGCGGCGTGGGCTTCGGCCGCCGCATAGCTGCCGAGGACATCGCGGATGTCGTCGACGTTCGCGAACTCGTCGAAGCCATTCCTGATCCTGTACTTGCCGAAGGTCAGACCGCCGCCCTTGGTCTCGATGCGCACCGACATGCGCTGGCCGTTGCTGCATTGGATGTCGCCGGTGCCGCTGGCGGTCTTGTAGAACGCGGACCAGCCGGAAATGTCGTAGGTGATCTTGCAGGTGAGATCGCCGGCCATCGCCGTCGGCGCCGCGATCAACGCCAGTGTCAGGGCCAGGCCACGGAAAAGGGAGGTACGCATCGGGGACTCCTGGGAGGGGGATCGACGCACAGCCTGCGCCGCCGACCATGAATATCGGGCCATCCGCGGCAGCGGGCCCGCCATCGTGCAGGATATCGCTAGAATCGTGCGATTCACCGCAGACCGGCCGCTGACCCGCATGGACACCTCCCACGACACCCCCGCCGCCCCGCCGCAGCTCGGTCCGATCGAGGCCCGAATTCTCGGCAGTCTCGTCGAAAAGGCCGCGACGACCCCGGACGTGTATCCGCTGACGCTCAACAACATCGTGCTGGCCTGCAACCAGAAAACCGCGCGCGAACCGATGATGACGCTCTCGGCCGGCGAAGTCGGGCATGCGCTGCGGCAGCTCGAACCGCGCGGGCTGGTGAAGTCCGAATACGGCGCGCGCAGCGAGCGTTATCTCTATCGTCTGGATCGCGTCTACGACCTCACGCCCGCGCAGACCTGCCTGCTCTCGCTGCTGCTGCTGCGTGGCCCGCAGACGCTGCATGAGCTGCTCGCCCGCAGCGAGCGCCAGCATCGTTTCGCCAATGTCGAAGACGTGATGCACGCACTGGAACGGCTGGCCGAACGCAGCGCGCCACTGGTGCGCCGGCTGCCGCGCGGCCCGGGCCAGCGCGAAGACCGCTACGCGCACCTGCTCAGCGGCGAACCGGTCCTGCCCGAACGCGGCGCGGAAAGCGCGGCACCGCGCGTCCACGACGAGGGCGCGGCCGAAGCGCTGATGGCGCGGATCGAAGCGCTGGAAGCGCGGGTGGCAGCGCTCGAAGCCGGACGCGCCACCGAGGATTGAGCCCCGCGACGATCAGCGGCCGGCGTGATGCACGAACGCTTCGATCATCGCGACGTGCGCGCGGATCCGGGTTCCGATCGGCTGCAGTCCCGGTGTTTCGGTGCAGGCCGCACAGGCTGCACCGAGCGCCATCGCCCAGGACTCGAACGAACTGTCGTAGTGGTTGAACACGATGCCGTCGCGCACGGTGCAGCCATCGACGACGCCGTCGGGATGACAGGGAATGACCGCCGCGTTGGCGTCGCGCAGCGCGGTGCCGAAACGGCCGGGCGCCGCTCCATCCTCGTAGGCGTAGACGTAACCGCCCGCGACGTCGACATCCTCATGGCACGACAGCACGCCATCGCTGCCGAGCGCGGCGATCCGCGCGGACTGCGCGAGCAGCAGGCGACCTTCGACGCTCGGCGCGGCGCCGTCGATCTCGGGACGGAAACCGCGATTGGGGTTCTCGCCGGCATCGTTGAAGCGACGCCCGACCGAGAACCCGCTCGCGTTGACCAGCGGCAGGAAGGCGACATCGGCCATCGCGAACAGGGCCGGATCGCCGTGTTCGAGCACCTGCAGCAGCGCCCAGGGCCCGGCGGCCTCCTCGCCATGGAAGCCGGACGCGATCAGGAGACGGCGCGATCCGGCGGGACGATCCGGCGTCAGCAGCCACAGCGGCCGCCCGAACGCGTCGCCCAGGGATTCTTGCCGGAACCCGCGCCGTTCGGCTGCGGCCACGAGCCGTCGCTGATACAGATCCCAGTCGTTGCTGGCGCCGCCATCGGGCAACGTCCAGATCAGGGGCGGTGTCGGCGCATGCGCCGGCGAAGCGACTTCCATTTCCTGCAGCATGTTCCGGACCTGCGTTTTCCCCGAATGTAGCAGCGCCCCCCGCGCCGCTCAAGCGCGCATTCCGGTGTGATCGTTGTCCGGATGCGGCGGCATCGCCGGCGGCGCTCAGCCCCCGGGCGGACGCATCCGGGCCATCGCATCCGCGACGCGCGCGGCGACCAGCGGGTCGTCGAGGTAACCGACGATGCCATGGCGGTTCCCGGTCGGGTTGTCGACGTCACCGTGGTTGACGATGTCGGGATCGACCGGGAAGTGCGCATCGTCCAGCGGATTGAGCGCGACGATGTCGCGCCGGTCGTAGGCGTTGAACCAACCGTCGCGGCCTGCGGGATTCTCGGGAACACCGAGCTTGCCCGCCACCGCACGCAGCCCCAGCGGCGAGCCGACGGTGACGAAGCCGGCGAGGCGCAGGTCGCGTCGCCGCCGCAGCAGCCGGTAGGCGACCACGCTGCCCAGCGAATGACCGATCACCAGCGTCGACACCTCGCGGTCCGCGTCGACGACCGCGTCGACGAGGTCATCGACGACGGCCGCGATGCGCGGGTCGTGCAGATAGAAATACACATCGCGCAGGAAGGCCTCGATCGTGAACTCCGCCATCGGCGTGAGCCGACCGTCGATCGCGCGGGCGATGGCGCGCACCCACCACCAGTTCTGCAGGCCATGCCGCTGCGGTGTGCCGGGCGCGATCCGCGCTTCGATCTCCGCGTCCGCGATGCCGGCGCCGATGCGGATTTCCTCCAGCGCGGCGCGCAGGAAAGCATCGTATGCGGGGTCCGCCGGGGCGCCCGCCGCCATCGAACGCGAGGCGCCGACGCTGCGGTCGAGCGCATCGCCGTAGTAGGGAAAACCGAACGTCACCCGCGTCGGCCAGGGCCGTCCGGCGCGCGTGTAGCCGCGGCGCAGCGTGTCGATCCATGTCTGTTCCAACCGCACCGGGTCCTGCCCGCCCTGCGATCGCCCGTGGATCATCAGGATCCGCACCGCCTGCCGCTCTTCCAACCCGCTCTCCTCCGGTGAGTGAACAACACGCATCCCGCATCGTCCGGCCGCAGGGGCGACGCGGGCGACACCCCGCATCGCATCGGTACGGCGCGGCGGATCAACCCTTGCCGAACACCAGTCGACCGCCCTCGGCGTCGACGCGCACGACGTCGCCGTGCGCATAGTCGCCGGACAGGATCTTCTGCGCCAGCGGGTTCTCGATCTGCTGCTGGATCGCGCGTTTGAGCGGACGCGCGCCATAGACCGGATCGAAGCCGATGTTGCCGAGGAAATCCAGCGCGGCGTCCGCCAGTTCGAGACGGATGCCGCGTTCGCCGAGCCGCTTTTCGAGACCGCGCAGCTGGATCTTCGCGATCTCGCGGATCTGCGCCTTGTCCAGCGGGTGGAAGACGACGATGTCGTCGAGGCGATTGATGAACTCCGGCCGGAAATGCGCCTGCACCACGCCCATCACCATCGCCTTCATCTTGGTGTAACTCTCGGGAGAATCGTCCGACGACAGCTCCTGGATCAGCTGCGAACCGAGGTTCGAGGTCATCACGATCACGGTGTTGCGGAAATCCACGGTGCGGCCCTGACCATCGGTGAGGCGACCGTCGTCGAGCACCTGCAGCAGGATGTTGAACACATCCGGATGCGCCTTCTCGACTTCGTCGAGCAGGATCACGCTGTAGGGACGCCGGCGCACGGCTTCGGTCAGGTAACCGCCTTCTTCGTAGCCGACGTAGCCCGGAGGCGCGCCGACCAGACGGCTGACCGCGTGCTTCTCCATGAATTCGCTCATGTCGATGCGCACCATCGCATCCTGGCTGTCGAACAGGAATTCGGCCAGCGCCTTGCACAGCTCGGTCTTGCCCACGCCGGTCGGGCCCAGGAACAGGAACGAACCGCTCGGGCGGTCGGGATCGCTCAGGCCCGCGCGCGAGCGGCGCACGGCGTCGGAGACGACCTTGATCGCCTCTTCCTGCCCGACCACCCGTCCGTGCAGCGCGGCTTCCATCTTCAGCAGTTTGTCGCGCTCGCCCTCGAGCATCTTGCTGACCGGAATACCGGTCCAGCGCGAGACGACCTCGGCGATCTCCTCGTCGGTGACCTTGTCCTGCAACAACTGGAAGCCCTGCGTCTCCGCCGCCTGCGCGGCCTGCAACTGCTTCTCCAGCTCCGGAATGCGGCCGTACTGGATTTCGCTCATCTTCGCGTAATCCTGCCGGCGCTGCGCGGCTTCGAGTTCGAGTTTCGCGGCTTCGATCTGTTCCTTCACCCGGGTGGTGCCCTGCACTGCCGCCTTCTCGGCCTTCCAGATTTCTTCCAGATCGTTGAACTCGCGTTCGAGTTTCGCGATTTCGCCTTCGAGATCGGCCAACCGCTGCTTGCTCGCCTCGTCCTTCTCCTTCTTCAGCGCCTCGCGCTGGATCTTGAGCTGGATGAGACGACGCTCCTTGCGATCGAGTTCTTCGGGCTTGCTGTCGATCTCCATGCGGATGCGCGATGCGGCTTCGTCCATCAGGTCGATGGCCTTGTCGGGCAGTTGCCGGTCCGCGATGTAGCGATGCGAGAGCGTGGCCGCGGCGACGATCGCCGGGTCGGTGATCTCGACACCATGATGCACTGCGTATTTTTCCTTCAGCCCGCGCAGGATGGCGATCGTGTCCTCGACGCTCGGCTCGCCGACGAAGACCTTCTGGAACCTTCTTTCCAGCGCCGCGTCCTTCTCGACGTACTTGCGGTACTCGTCCAGCGTGGTCGCGCCGATGCAGTGCAGCTCGCCGCGCGCCAGCGCGGGCTTGAGCATGTTGCCGGCGTCCATCGAGCCTTCCGCCTTGCCGGCACCGACCATCGTGTGCAGTTCATCGATGAACAGGATGATCTGGCCTTCGTTCTTGGCCAGATCGTTCAGCACGGCCTTCAACCGCTCCTCGAATTCGCCGCGGTATTTCGCGCCGGCGATCAGCGCGCCCATGTCGAGCGAGAGCACGCGCTTGCCGCGCAGCCCCTCGGGCACTTCGCCGTTGACGATGCGCTGGGCCAGGCCTTCGACGATCGCGGTCTTGCCCACGCCGGGCTCGCCGATCAACACCGGGTTGTTCTTGGTCCGGCGCTGCAGCACCTGGACGGTGCGGCGGATCTCCTCGTCGCGGCCGATCACCGGATCGAGCTTGCCGGATTCGGCGCGCGCGGTCAGATCGATGCAGTATTTCTCCAGCGCCTGACGCTGGTCCTCGGCGTTCTCGCTCTGCACCTTCTCGCCGCCGCGCATCGCATCGATCGCGGCTTCGAGTTTCTGCTTGTTCGCGCCGGCCGCCTTGAGCGCGCGCCCGGTCTCGCCGCCGTCGTCGAGGGTCGCGAGCACGAACAGTTCGCTGGCGATGAACGCATCGCCGCGCTGCTGGGCGAGCTTGTCGGTGACGTTGAGCAGGCGCGCGAGATCGTTGCCGACGTTGACGCTGCCGGCCTGTCCGGAGACTTTCGGCAGTTTTTCGAGCGTTTCGCCCAACCGCTCGCGCAGCAGCGGCACGTTGACGCCGGCCTGGGCCAGCAGCGGCCGGGTGCCGCCGCCCTGCTGATCCAGCAGCGCGACCAGCAGATGCGCGGGTTCGATGACGTTGTGATCGCGTCCGACCGCCAGCGACTGCGCGTCGGCGATGGCCTGCTGGAACCGCGAGGTGAGTTTGTCCATGCGCATGGGCGGGACTCCACGAAGAAATGGGCGGCCGTGCCGCGATAGCCCTGACATAGGGGCCACCCGCGCGATTCCAAGGTCCGCGGCGCGCGCGGACCTTGACCGCGATCAAATGCCGCCCACGGTCGCGATCACAGCGCCGCCAGCGCGTCCTTCGCTTCCTTCATCTTCGGG
This sequence comes from Lysobacteraceae bacterium, assembly GCA_041919915.1. GTDB lineage: Bacteria > Pseudomonadota > Gammaproteobacteria > Xanthomonadales > Xanthomonadaceae > Lysobacter_I. The sequence continues at coordinate 426,406 of JAYRSY010000001.1, read as the reverse complement.
TCCAGTTTGAGCGCCGCCTGATACGCGACGCGCGCTTCGTCCCTGCGTCCGGCGTGGGCGAGCACCTGACCGAGCCGGTATTGCGCATTCTTCGGTTCCGGATCGTCCTTGCCGCGCGGCATCGCCAGATAACGGCGCAACGCGGCCTCGCCCTCGTCCAGGAACCGGCCGGACACCGCGGCCAGTCGCCCGAGTTGATAGTGCGCGTTGTTGGAGCCGGGTTCGTCGGCGATCCAGCGCTTGATCGCGGCGTGGGCGTCGGGCCAGCGTTTGGCCTCCTGATAGCCCACGATCACCGCCAGCCGGATCTGTTCGTCCTTCGGTTTCAGGGCGTAGGCCTGTTCGTAGGCCTTCAGCGCTTCCGCGGGCTTCTTTTCGTGCAGGGCGATGCGCGCCTGCGCGAGATGGCCGCGGGCACGGTCGTATTTCGCGATGGCCGCGACCTGGACGCGGGCCTTGTCGATACCGCCGCCCATCGCGCCCGGCGCCTGCAGATAGAACTCGATCAGCGCCGAGCGCGCCTCGACCAGCGAAGGATCGAGTTTGATCGCCCGCTCGAAGGCATCGCGGAGATCCGGCGCCAGCGCCATCTTCGAGATCATGCCGACTTCGCCGATGCGATTGCCGAGGGCATTGCCCAGCCAGAGAAAAGCCTGGGCGTCGTCGGGCGCCAGCGCGGTCGCGCGTTCGCCGGCTTCCACCGCCTTCTCGTAACGCCGCGCATGGACCCGCGCGCGGGTCAGCATCACCCAGGCGGCCCCGTTCTTCGGTTCGGCCTTGACCAGCGCTTCGGCTGCGGCCAGCGCGTTCGGCGCGCGCGACTCCACCAGGGCACGCACGTCCGGAAGCGACTGCGCGGAGGCGACGGGCATGGCGGCGAGGGCGCCACAGAGCAGGAGCGGTGCGAACGATCGGATCATGGGTCGGGTCCAGGGGAGGGTGGCCGGACGATAGCAAGACGATCCGCGCGCGCCCGCCTGTCGCGGGGCGCCCTCGACCTCGCGCGGGGCCGCCGTTCAGCCGGACGCGGCCGGGCCCGCGATGCGTCCGGGAGGATGCCCGCGCAGGGTGCGCATGGGAACGGAGTCAGAGGAAGCGGTGCGCCTGCGCCGGATCCGGCACCGCGCAGGCGTCGTGACGGCCGAACCAGCGATAGCGATGTCGCGCGAGCCAGCGATAGAGGGGATCGCGCAGGAACGGCGGCAGCACCGCCGAGAGCAACGCCAGACGCCAGACACCGCCGAGTCCCGCCAGCACCCGGCGGATCGCGACGGTGTCGGTGGCGATGCGCGGTTCGGGGCCGCGGTCGTATTCGACGAGCAGGAACGACACCGGATCGTCGGGATCGAGCCCGTGGTCGACGAGCAGTCGCCGTCCGGCATCGCCCTGCATCGCAGCGAAACGGTAGCGCTGGCGTCGATCGTGGCGCAGCAGGAAACGCACCCAACCATTGCACAGCACGCAGACGCCATCGAAGACGATGGTCGCGCCGGCCCCCTCGCGCATCGCGGCATCGGGCGGGTCCACGGCACTCATGCCGCCTCCAGCCAGCCGCGGTAATGCACCAGCAGACCGATGACCGGCAGTTCCGCGCGCACATCGAAGCGGTAGCGGTCGCCTTCGCCGGATTCGCGACAGTGCACCCCGCGGAACCAGCGCGACGGCAGCGGCAGCAGGCCGAACACGCGCACCGATTCGATCCGCCAGAGGATCGCGCCGGCCTCCACGCGCAGGCCGAATCCGAACACCACCGGCCCCAGCCATTCCCACAGCCGCCAGCTCCCGGAAAACGCCCACAGCCGCGAACGCATCTCGCGGCCACCGATGCGGCGGATCCAGCGCTCGCCCGCTCCGCGCGCGAGTATCTCGACCTCGACCGGACCACGCCCCGCAGGCGGCAGCGACGTGAGCCGGGCCAGCGCCCGGGCGAGCCGGCCGTCGCCGCGCACGACGTCGACCTCGCCGCGCCAGCGCGCCAGCGCCGCACCGCCGTGGAGGCGACGCACGCAGGCCGGCGTCTGATCGAGGAAGCCGCCCAGCACGCGACGGAACAGCGGCGTGGCGACCGTGTCGCTCACCCGTCGATCCAGACCGCGGTGGCCATGCGCCCGGTGCGGGCATCGCGGCGGTGGGAGAAGAACCGCTGCGGATCGGAGATCGTGCACAGGCCGCCGCCGGAGACATGGCGCAGGCCGGCCCGGGCGAGCCGCTGACGGGCCAGCGCGTACAGATCGACACGCCAGTGCCCGGGCCGGGTGGCGACGAAGGCGGCGGTCGCGGCGGCATCGCCATCGGTGAAGGCGCGGAACACCTCCTCGCCGATCTCGTAGGCCTGCGGTCCCGCGGCGGGCCCGAGCCAGGCGATCAGACGATCGGCCGGTGTCCGCATCGCGGCAACCGTGGCCTCCAGCACGCCGGCGGCGAGTCCACGCCAGCCGGCATGGGCCGCGCCGACCTCATCGCTGGCCGTCGAAGCGAACACGACCGGCAGGCAGTCGGCGGTGAGGATGGCGAGCACGGTCCCGGGCGTCGAAGTGACCGACGCGTCCGCCTCCGGTTCGGCACCTGCGCCCGAACCGTCCACCCGCACCACCCCGATGCCGTGCACCTGTCGCAGCCAGTGCGGCGCGGCCGGCAGACCGGCGAGGGCGATCAGCTCGGCCCGGTTGCGCTCGACGACCGCCGGGTCGTCGCCGTCGGCGGCATAGCGGTTGCCGAGGTTGAAGTGGTCGAACGGCGCCGGCGAGGCGCCCGCACCGTGGCGCAGCGTCGTGAACGCATGCACGCCCGGCGGCGTCGGCCAATCCGCGTGCAGGAACGGGCCCGTCGCGCTCACCGCGCGCGCTCCTCGGCCTCGCGGCTGTCTTCGCGCAGGGACGCGACCAACGCCAGCATGTCGGCCGGGACCGGTGCCGAACAGCGGATCGGTTCGCCGCTCGCGGGATGGGCGAATTCCAGCGTCTCCGCGTGCAGCGCCTGGCGGCGGAAACCGCGCAGGGCCTCGATCAGTTCGGCGGTCGCGCCCTTCGGCAGCTTCAACGGGCCGCCGTAGAGCGGATCGCCCACGATCGGGTGCTTGATGTGCGCCATGTGCACGCGGATCTGATGCGTGCGCCCGGTCTCGAGCCGGCATTCGAGCAGGGTGTGGGCGCGGAAACGTTCGCGCAGACGGTAATGGGTCACCGCCTCGCGCCCGTCCTCGCGCACCGCCTGGCGCAGACGATCGCGCGGATGACGATCGATCGGCGCATTCACCGTGCCACCGGAGACCAGCGCCCCCACGACCACGGCGAGGTACTGGCGATGCACCTCGCGCGCCGAAAGCTGCTCGACCAGCGCGGTGTGCGCCGGCAGAGTGCGCGCCACCACCATCACCCCGGAGGTGTCCTTGTCGAGGCGGTGGACGATGCCCGCCCGCGGCAGCATCGCCAGCGCCGGGTCGCGGTGCAGCAGCGCGTTGACCAGGGTGCCGGCGGGATTGCCCGCCCCCGGGTGCACCACCAGCCCGGCCGGCTTGTTCAGCACGAAGACGTCGGCGTCCTCGTGCAGGATGTCGAGCGCGATGTCCTCGGGCTCGGAGCGGGTCTGGATCTCCTGCGCCGCGATCAGGGTGAGCGTCTCGCCGCCACGGACCGGATCGCGGGGCCGCGCCTGGCGGCCATCGAGCAACGCATCGCCGGACTTGATCCACTCGGCCAGCCGCGAACGCGAATATTCCGGGAAGAGTTCGGCCAGGACCGCATCGAAACGGCGGCCGGAGGCCTGATCGGGCACCGCCGCCGTGCGCGGGGCGATGTCCGGGGTGGACGGGGAAGGCGCGGAGGACGGCATCCGGGGGGCTCCAGGGAGGCGGCGCGGTTTCGCGCGGTTAAGGGGGCCAGCCGGCCCGGACTGCTATTATCGCCCGCTCACCCGTCCCGCAGCAGCCCGCATGCCCCTTCGCCGCCTCTCGCCCTCCGCTCTTCTGCGCCCCTCCCTGCTGCCGGCCGTGACCCTGGTCCTGATCCTCGCCTTCGGCGCCTCCGGATGCGCCCGGATCAAGGGCGCGTTCAAGGACGAGAAGGAAAACGAAGGCGTGCCGGTGGCCGAGCTGTACCAGAAGGGCCAGCGTTCGATCCGCAACGGCAACTACGACTCCGCGGTGCTGACCTTCAAGCGCCTGATCGCGCAGTACCCCTACGGCCCCTACACCGAACAGTCGCTGATCGAGACCGCCTACGCGCAGTTCAAGATGGGCGCCAACGAGGACGCGATCGCGACCATCGACCGCTTCCTGCGCACCTATCCGACCCACCGCAACGCGGCCTATCTCTACTACCTGCGCGGACTGGTCAACTCCAGCCGCGACACCGTGTTCCTGCAGCGCGTCTGGAAGCTCGACGCGAGCCGTCGCGATCTGGCCACGCCGCAGCAGGCCTACAACGACTTCAAGATCGTCACCGAACGCTATCCGAACTCCCGCTACGCCGGCGAAGCCGCCAAGCGCATGGCCGAACTGCGCGACCTGTTCGCGCGTCACGAGATCGAGACCGCGCTGTACTACCTGCGCCGTACCGCCTGGGTGGCGGCGATCGAACGCGCCGAATACATGCGCGACACCTACCCGGACAGCGCGTTCGACAACGATGCCATCGCGGTGATGGCCGAGGCCTATACCCATCTGGGCAACACCGCGCTCGCCGACGGCGCCCGCCGCCAGTTGCAGCAGCGCGACCCCAGCCACCCCTGGCTGAAGGGCGACGGCGACTGGCCGGACTACCCGTCGATTTTCCGCAAGCTCAACCCGCTCGCCAGCGAGAAATCCACGGTGGGCAATCGCGACGAGGACTGAGCGCCACGTTGTTTGCGCGACGAAAAAGCCGCCGGTGTTCCCGGCGGCTTTTTTCTTGCCGCACCCCAGTGACCGGCGGCTCGACCGCCAGCGCTTCAGAGCCGGTCCGCGGCCGCCAGCGAGGGCATGTCCTGTTCGATCGGCTCGCCCACCAGCCATTGGCTGAAGCCCGACGCCTCGAATTCGAGCGCCCCCTCGGGCCAGTTCACGTCGATCCGCCAGCGCCACGGCCCGTGATCCGCGAGCGCAGGCTCGTCCGGAAGCCCGACCGCACCCGCGATCCCGTCCGCTCCGTCCGCGCGCAGCGGCCAACGCGCGATGGTGCCGATCGAGAACGCGCTCATGCCCGCGCTGCAGGCCACGTAATCCAGCGAGAACCGCAGACCGGAAACCTCATGGAACTGGAGCATGGCCTGGGCGACGCGGAATCCGGCGCGCCCCGCGCCCGCATCGCCGGCACGGAGCCGGGCGAGGATGAAATCGATATCGAGCTGGAGTTCGGCGCAACCGTGCGTGCCTTCCACGATGCGGAAGCCGTGCACGTGGACGTCGTGCCAGCCGAGCTGATCGAAATCCGCGGTGTACCAGCGATCGCGGAAGCCGCTCACGCCGCGCTCATGTCCGATAGCCGTTGGTGATCGGATAGCGCCGCTCGCGCCCGAACGCGCGCCGCGAGACCTTCGGCCCGGGTGCCGCCTGATGCCGTTTCCATTCGGCGATCCGCACCAGTTTCAGCACGCGATCGACGGTGCCGGCATCGAACCCCGCGCGCACGATCTCGTCCCGCGACTGCTCCTGATCGACATGACGCAGCAGGATCGCATCGAGCACGTCGTACGGCGGCAGCGAATCCTCGTCCTTCTGGTTCTCGCGCAGTTCGGCGGTGGGCGGACGCGAGATCACCGCGGGCGGAATCACGCCGCCCGGCGAGCCCGCCGGCGCGCCGCCGACGGTGTTGCGCCAGCGGCACAGCGCGAAGACCTCGGTCTTGTACAGGTCCTTGATCGGCGCGTAGCCGCCGCACATGTCGCCGTAGATCGTGGCGTACCCGACCGCGTATTCGCTCTTGTTGCCGGTGGTCAGCAGCAGACCGCCGTGCTTGTTCGACAGCGCCATCAGGATCGCGCCGCGGGTGCGCGACTGCAGGTTCTCCTCGGTCACGTCGACCGCCTTGCCGGCGAACGCGTCCGACAGCGCATCGAGATATCCCTGGAACGGCTTTTCGATCGGCACCGTCAGCATCGTCACGCCGAGCGCGCGGCACTGCTCCTCGGCCAGGTCGTTCGACAGCTCCGCGGTGTAGCGCGAAGGCATCCGCACGGCGGTGACGTTCCCGGCACCGAGCGCGTCGACGGCGAGCGCCAGCACCATCGACGAATCGATGCCGCCGGACAGCCCGAGCCAGACCTTCTCGAAACCGTTCTTGCGGCAATAGTCCTGGATGCCGCGCACGATCGCCCGCCACGCCAGAGCGTCGCGGCTCTCGTCGCCTTCGTCGATCCACTGCACCGGCAGGAACGCGCGCGTTTCCGCGTCGTGGTCCACCACCAGCCACTGGTCGGTGAACGCGGCGGCGGCCGGATGCACCGTGCCATCGCCGTCCGCGACCACCGAGGCGCCGTCGAACACCAGCGCGTCCTGGCCGCCGACCAGATTCAGATAGGCGATCGCCACGCCGGTTTCCTGCGCGCGCCGGGTCAGCAGCGTGTCGCGTTGCGCATGCTTGTCGCGTTCGAACGGCGAAGCGTTCGGCACCAGCACGAGTCGCGCGCCGCTGCGCACGGTGCTGGCGATCGGTTCGGCGAACCAGAGGTCTTCGCAGATGATGAGTCCGACCGGCACGCCCTTCACCTCGAACACGCAGTCCTCGCGGTCCGGATCGACATCGAAATAGCGGCGCTCGTCGAACACCGCGTAGTTCGGCAGTTCGCGCTTGCGGTAGGTGCGCTCGATCCTGCCGTCGCGCAGCACGCTGGCGGCGTTGTAAACGACGCTGCCGGCGGCCTGCGGCCAGCCGACGATCGCAACGATGCCGCTCACGCCCGCCGCGACCGTTTCGATCGCAAGCGCGCAGTCGCGCAGGAACCCGGGACGCATCAGCAGATCTTCCGGCGGATATCCCGAGAGCGTCAGCTCCGGGAACAGCACGACATCGGCACCGTACTCGTCGCGCGCTTCCGCGATCATCGCCGCGATGCGTTCGGCGTTGGCGGCGACCGCACCGACCGGGAAATCGAATTGGGCGAGGGCGATGCGCAGGGTCATGCTGAGCTCCACTGTCCGATGACGCACAGTGTAGCGCCGGCGACGCTAAACGAAGACCGTCACCGGGCGCCCTTCCCCGTCCAGCGCGATCATCGTGAAGCATCCGCGGGTGCACAGCCGGCGGGTGCCAGCCAGTGCGTCTTCCGCATGCAGTTCGACTTCGACATGAATGGAACTGCGGCCGGTCTCCACGACCCGCGCCACCAGTTCCACCAGTTGCCCCTGCCGCACCGGGACGTGGAAATCGACCCGCTCCGAGCGCGCCGTCACCACGGTGCGGCGGGCGAACCGGGTGGCGGCCACGAAGGCCGCCTTGTCCATCCACGCCAACGCCTGTCCGCCGAACAGGGTGCCGAGATGATTGGCGTGATCCGGGAACACGATCTCCCACATCCGCGATTCCCGCGGCCGGGAGGCCTCCGCATCGACGACCGGCGGATCAGAACGCATCGTCGAACGCCACCGCCCCGCTGATGCCGACCTGATAGGCCGAAACCCGGCGCTCGAAGAAGTTCGCCAGTTCCTGCACGTCCTGCAGATCGAGGAAGGGGAACGGATTCTTCGCGCCGAATTCCGGCGCAAGACCCAGCGCGGCGAGGCGCTGGTCGGCGACGTAGCGCAGATACTGGCGCATCTCGCCCGGCGACAACCCGTTCACGCCCTGTGACAGCACATCGTCGGCGAACGCGGCTTCGACCTCGACCGCTTCGTGCAGCATCCGGCGGACATCCTGCGCCATGGCCTCGTCGAACAGCGCCGGATCCTCCTGCCGCGCGGTGCGGATGACCTCGAACGCGAAGGCCATGTGCCCGGACTCGTCGCGGAACACCCAGTTGGTGCCCGCCGCCAGCCCAGGCAGCAATCCGCGCGAACGCAGGAACCAGACGTAGGCGAAGGCGGCGAAGAAGAACAGGCCTTCGATGCAGCAGGCGAAACAGATCAGGTTGAGCAGGAACTGCCGGCGTTGTTCGCGCGTCTCCAGCCGTTCCAGCGACTGCACCGAGTCCATCCAGCGGAAACAGAAATCGGCCTTGGCGCGGATCGACGGGATGTTCTCCACCGCCGCGAAGGCGTCGGCGCGCCGCGCCGGATCGGGGATGTAGGTATCGAGCAGGGTCAGGTAGAACTGCACGTGCAGCGCTTCCTCGTACAGCTGTCGCGACAGGTACATCCGCGCTTCCGGCGCGTTGATGTGTTTGTAGAGATTCAGCACGAGATTGTTGGCGACGATGCTGTCGCCGGTGGCGAAGAACGCGACCAGACGTTCGATCAGATGCCGATCCGCCGGCGCCAGTTTGTGCTGGAGATCGTTGAGGTCGATGCCAAAATCGACCTCTTCCACCGTCCAGGTATTGCGGATGGCGTCGCGGTACATCTCGTAGAACGTCGGATAACGCATCGGCCGCAGGGTGAGCGCGAAGCCGGGATCGAGCAGGTGGGGCGCGGTCATTGGCAGGCCTCGCAGGCTTCGGGATTCTCGAGCGAGCACGCCAGCGCTTCCTGCGGCGTGTAGGTCTGCGTCACCGTCGCCTTCGCGATCCGCGTCGCCGGCCGCGAGCGCAGGTAATAGGTCGTCTTCAGGCCGGCCTTCCAGGCGTACATGTACATCGACGACAGCCGGCCGATGTTCGGGCTTTCCATGAACAGGTTGAGCGACTGCGACTGATCGATGTACGGCCCACGCGCGGCGGCCAGATCGATCAGCGCCTTCTGCGGCAGTTCCCAGGCGGTGCGATAGATCGACCTCAACGCTTCCGGAATGCCGTCGATGCCCTGCACCGAGCCCTCGGCGAGCTTGATCGCATCGCGCGTGGCTTCGGTCCACAGGCCGAGGCGTTTGAGTTCGTCGACCAGATGGCGATTGATCTGCAGGAAATCGCCGGACAGGGTTTCGCGCTTGAACAGATTGCTGACCTGCGGCTCGATGCATTCGTAGCAGCCAGCGATCGACGCGATGGTCGCGGTCGGCGCGATCGCGATCAGCAGCGAATTGCGCAGGCCGTGCGCGGCGATCCGCGGCTTCAGCGCCTCCCACGCGTCGCGTTCGGCCGGCTCGGCATCCCACAGATCGAACTGCAGGGTCCCGGCGGCGGCGCGGGTCTCGACGAACGCCGGATGCGCGCCGTGCGCTTCGGCAAGCTCGCACGAGGTCTCGATCGCGTGCAGGTAGATACGCTCGGCGATGCGCGTGGACAGCGCCAGCGCTTCGGCCGAATCGAACGACAGCCGCAGCCGGAAGAACACGTCCTGCAGGCCCATCACGCCCAGACCGACCGGACGCCAGCGCAGGTTCGATCGACGCGTGGATTCGATCGGGTAGAAATTCAGATCGATCACGCGGTCGAGCTGACGCACGGCCACGCGCACGGTTTCGGCGAGCTTCTCGAAATCGAAATGCGGCGTGCCGCGCTCGTCGACCGCGACATGCCGGGCGAGGTTGATCGAGCCGAGGTTACAGACCGCGGTTTCCTCGGCCGACGTGACTTCCAGGATCTCGGTGCACAGATTCGACAGATGCACCGTACGTCCGGGGCCGACCTGGTTGCAGGTGCGGTTCGACGCGTCCTTGAACGTCATCCAGCCGTTGCCGGTTTCGCCCAGCACCTTCATCATCCGCGCGTAGAGGTCGCGGGCCTTGATGGTTTTCGCGGCGAGCCCCTGATGCTCGGCCTGCAGATACGCACGCTCGAAGGCTTCGCCCCACAGATCGACGAATTCCGGCACCGTGTTCGGATCGAACAGCGACCAGTCGCCGTCGCGCTCGACCCGCTGCATGAACAGGTCCGGCACCCAGTTCGCGAGGTTGAGATTGTGGGTGCGACGCATCTCGTCGCCGGTGTTGTCGCGCAGTTCGAGGAACTCCTCGATGTCCGCATGCCAGGTTTCCAGATAGATGCAGGCCGCGCCCTTGCGCTTGCCGCCCTGGTTGACCGCCGCGACCGAGGCATCCAGGGTCTTCAGCCACGGCACGATGCCGTTGCTGCGTCCGTTGGTGGAACGGATCAGCGCGCCGCGCGAGCGGATCCGCGAATACGACTGGCCGATGCCGCCGGAGAACTTCGACAACTGCGCCACGTCGCCATAACGGGCGTAGATGTCGGCCAGCGCATCCTTCGGCGAATCGAGCAGGAAGCACGACGACAGCTGTTCGTGGCAGGTGCCGGCATTGAACAGCGTCGGCGAACTCGGGATGTAGTCCAGCGAGGACATCAGCGCGTACAGCTCCAGCGCCGCGCCCGCGCTTTCGGTCAGCGCCACCGCGATGCGCATGAAGAACTGCTGCGGCGTCTCGATCACCGTCCGTCGCTGCGGATGCCGGAGCAGGTAACGGTCGTAGAGCGTGCGCAGACCGAAGTACTCGAAATGGCGGGTGCGGGCGATGTCGATCGCATCGTTGAACTTGCGCGCGTGGATCTCGACCACGCCGCGCACGCGATCGTTGATCAGGCCCAGTGCATGTCCCAGCGCGATCGACTGCGAGAACGAATGCACGCCCTGCCCGGCCACCTCCTTGTCGATGTAGCCCGACAGCAGGCGCGCGGCGAGACGGGCGTATTGCGGCTCGTCGGCGGTGAACGCCGCGGCGGTGCGGATCGACAGTTCGTCCAGCTCGCGCGTCGTGGCGCCGTCGTAGATGCCGGCGATGGTCTTCAGCGCGACCCGCATCGGGTCGATGTCGTCCAGGCCGTCGCAGCAGCGCTGCACGGCGCGGACGATCTTGCCGACATCGACCGGCTCGCGGCGGCCGTCGCGCTTGGTGATGGTCATGGTGATGGCCGCGTGCGGCGGCGCCAGCGCGAAATCGCGCTGCGGGCCCGCGATCGGTGCGGTCGCGGCCGGATCGGTGGTTCTGGTGGGTGTCGCGGTGGTCATCGGTCCTCTCCGTTGCGCAATGGAGAAGAAGCGAAAGCGGCGGACGCGCGCGTCCCGCTGCGGGACGGATCGGGCGCCACGACGGCGGTCGCGACCGATGCGCACGGACACCGGCCCTCGCCCCCTCGGGCGAGCCTGCGTCTGCGCGGATTGCGGATCGAAGCGATGCATCGGACACGATGCGGCACGGGCCTCCTGCCCATGCGCGACTTCGACCGACGCTCCCCGCGGAGACGGTGGCCAGACGACGCCTGTCGGGCGCCGGTCGAGGCAGGTCTTCGGGCTTACAGGCGCGCGACCGGACCGGTCGCTCCTACTGCGCGTCGCTTCCCAGCCGTGCGTCCCGTTGCGGGACAAGGCCAGTGCCATTGACGCGGGTCGTTCCTGATTACCGCTGCGGGGCAGCCCCGGAATCGCGCGCGATGGCGCTCACCGGGTTCCCATTTCAGCCGACCCGGGGCGGGGTCGGCACCTTCGACGGGCACAACATAGTGGGCCGGCGATCGAGGGTCAACACAAAATGTCGTACGCCTTGTTTCATGCGGACAAAACGAAGGCCGCCCGGAGGCGGCCTGCGTCGAACTGCGCGATCGAACCGCGCGAACGTGGCGAAAGACTTACTTCGCGAGGCGCTTCGCGATGGCGGCGCCGAGGTCGCCCGGCGAACGCACGGTGGTGATGCCGGCCTTTTCCATCGCCGCGAACTTGCCTTCGGCGGTGCCCTTGCCGCCCGACGCGATCGCGCCGGCGTGGCCCATGCGCTTGCCGGCCGGGGCCGAGGCGCCGGCGATGAAGCCGACCACCGGCTTGGTGACATGCTGCGCGATGAATTCGGCGGCTTCTTCCTCGGCGCTGCCGCCGATCTCGCCGACCATGATGATGCCCTCGGTCTGCGGATCGTTCTGGAACAGCTTCAGCGCGTCGATGAAGTTGGTGCCGTTGATCGGATCGCCGCCGATGCCGATGCAGGTCGACTGGCCGAGGCCGGCGTCGGTGGTCTGCTTCACGGCTTCATAGGTCAGCGTGCCCGAGCGCGAGACGATGCCGATCTTGCCCGGCAGGTGGATGTGGCCCGGCATGATGCCGATCTTGCATTCGCCCGGGGTGATCACGCCGGGGCAGTTCGGACCAATCAGCACGGCCTCCGGATAGCCCTTCAGCGTGTTCTTCACGCGCAGCATGTCGAGCACCGGGATGCCCTCGGTGATGCAGACGATGACCTTGATGCCGGCGTCCGCCGCTTCGAGGATGGCATCGGCCGCGAACGGCGGCGGCACGTAGATGACCGAGGCATCGGCGCCCGTGGTCTTCACGGCATCGGCGACGGTGTTGAACACCGGCAGGCCGATGTGCTCGGTACCGCCCTTGCCCGGCGTGACGCCGCCGACCACTTTCGTGCCGTAGTCGAGCATCTGCTGCGCGTGGAAGGTGCCCTGCTGGCCGGTGAAGCCCTGGACGATGACTTTGGTGTTCTTGTTGACGAGAACGGACATTGCGTTTTTACCCCGTAAGGCGGGTCTCGACCCACCCTTCCTGTATGCGTTGGAGGCGGGTCGAGACCCGCCCTACAAAATCTTCGGATCAGGCGGCGACGGCCGCGACGGCCTTCTTGGCGCCGTCGTTGATGTCATCGGCGGGGATGATGGCGAGGCCGGAAGACTTCAGCAGCGCCTTGCCGGCGTCCACGTTGGTGCCTTCCAGACGCACGATCACCGGCACCTTCACGTCGACTTCCTTCACCGCGGCGATGATGCCCTCGGCGATCATGTCGCAGCGGACGATGCCGCCGAAGATGTTGACGAAGATCGCCTTCACGTCGGGATCGCGCAGGATCAGCTTGAACGCTTCGGTCACGCGCTCCTTGTTGGCGCCGCCACCGACGTCGAGGAAGTTCGCCGGCTCGCCGCCGTTGAGCTTGATCACGTCCATCGTCGCCATGGCGAGACCGGCGCCGTTGACCATGCAGCCGATGTTGCCGTCCATCGTGACGTAATTCAGATCGTGCTGGCTGGCCAGCACTTCGGTCTCGTCTTCCTGGCGGATGTCGCGCATCGCGGCCAGTTCCGGATGACGGAAGGTCGCGTTGTCGTCGGAATTGATCTTGCCGTCGAGCACGGCGAGGTCGCCGTTGGTGAGGATCGCAAGCGGGTTCAGTTCGACCAGCGCCAGGTCCTTTTCGTTGAACAGCTTGTACAGGCCGAGCATGATCTTCGTGAGCTGGCCGACCTGCTTGGCGTTGAGGCCCAGCGCGAAGCCCATGTCGCGGCACTGGTAGGCCTGCAGCCCCTGGACGTAGTTCACGTGCAGGGTCTTGATGGCATCGGGATTCTCGACCGCGGTCTTCTCGATCTCGACGCCGCCGTCGGCGGAGGCGATGAAGGTGACGGCCTTGGTGGAGCGGTCGACCAGCACCGACAGATACAGTTCCTGGGCGATGTCGGTGGCTTGGGTCACCAGCACGCTGTCGACCGGCAGGGCGACGCCGGCGGACTGGTAGGTGGCCATCTTCGTGCCGAGCATGCCCTTGGCGTATTCGCGCACGTCGTCGTAGGTCTTGGCCAGCTTGACGCCGCCGGCCTTGCCGCGGCCGCCTGCGTGGATCTGGGCCTTCACCACCCAGAAATCGCCGCCGATGGCCTTGGCCGCGTCGACGGCCTCCTCCGGCGTGCGCGCGACGCGCCCGGCCGGGACTGCGATGCCGTATTCGGCAAACAACTGCTTCGCCTGATATTCGTGGAAGTTCATGTGGGTTCCATGCGGGGAAGACGTACCGCCCGCGGGTGCGGGGAGCCGAGGGCCGGCATCGCCCGGAAAGTGACCGGACCGGTGCGGACAGGCCGCTATTCTCGCCGAAGCGCCGGGCGCGGGCCAGCCCGGACCATCGTCGAAGCCGGCGCGCGCGTCGCGCGGGGCGCCTATACTCCCGCCATGCCGCCCCGGACCCAGGTCTCGCCCCCCGCCAACGCTTCCGCCCAGCCGGCGCAGGACTACCAGCGGCGCGAACTCTATCTGTTCGCGCTCTACCGGGTGCTGGAAGCCGGACTGCTGGCGCTGCTGGTGTTCGGCCCGGTCGCCCCCCTACAGCCGCAGGAAGGGCATCACACCCTGGTGTACGCGGTCGCGGCAGCCTATGTCGCCGCCGCGTTCGTGCTGCTGTTCCATGCGCGCCGCGCGAAGACCGTCGCGACGCCCACCCTGGTCGGGGTCGCCATCGACATCCTGGTGGCCGCGCTGATCGCGCACGCGGTCCCCACCGCCGCCTCGGGCGTGGCGCTGATGCTGATGTTCAACGTCGGCTCGGCCTCCCTGCTGCTGTCGCTGCGCATGGGGCTGGGCGTGGCGGTCCTGGCCTCGGTCGGGCTGGCCACGGCTTATCTGTGGACCCTGCTTCTGGAACAGCAACCGACCCGGCCGATGGCCGAGTTGATGATGTTCACGGTGAGTTTCCTGGCCATCGCGACCCTGACCCACCAGCTGCGCGTGCAGATGCGCGCGACCGAAGCCCTGGCCGAACGCCGCGGCGCGGAAGCGGTACGTCTGGCCGAGATCAACGAACTGATCATCCGTCGCATGCGCACCGGGGTGCTGCTGGTCGACCGCGAGGCGCACATCCGGCTCGCCAACGAGGCGGCGATGCTGCTGCTGGGCGAAGGCGCCGCCGGCACCCGCCGCCTGGTCGAAGCCGCACCGGAACTGGCGTTGCGGCTCAGCGAATGGCTGCGCAACGGCCTGCCGAATGAAACCCCGCTGCGTCTGGGCGGCGACCAGTTCGAAGTGGTGCCGCGCTTCGCCCGGCTGCTGGCCAACAGCGACAACACCCTGATCTTCCTCGACGACACCTCGCTGGTCTCGCGCCGCGCCGAATCGCTCACCCTGGCCGCGATGGGCCGCTTCTCGGCCAGTCTCGCCCACGAAATCCGCAACCCGCTGGCCGCGATCAGCTACGCCGCACAGTTGCTGGAGGAATCGCGCGATCTGCCAGACGGCGACCGGCGCATGGTCCAGATCATCCATCAGCAATGCATGCGCACCAACAGCATCGTCGAGAGCGTGCTGGGGCTCGCGCGACGCGAGCGCGCCACCGCCGAGCATGTCGAACTGGTCGGATTCCTGCGCAATTTCATCGAGGAATTCAAGCAGAGCGTGCCCGACGAGACCGACAACATCACCCTCGCCGCGCCGCAGCCGCTGGTCCCCGCGCTGATCGACCCCAAGCATCTGCACCAGATCGTGACCGCGATGGTGCAGAACGCGCGCCGGCACGGTCATCTGCCCGGCGAACCGGCGCGGATCACGCTGCATGCCTATCGTCTGGACGACGCGCCGGTGATCGACGTGATCGATCGCGGCCCGGGCATCCCGGAAGCGGTGGTGGCGCAGTTGTTCCGACCGTTCTTCACCACGTCCGAACACGGCACCGGGCTGGGTCTGTATATCGCCCGCGAACTGTGCCGGGCGAACGGCGCCTCCCTGGACTACGTCCCCCTCCCCGGCGGCGGCTGTTGCTTCAGGATCACGATGCCGGGCCAGCACACGCTGCTGCCGGCCTGAGCCGTACCACCTGATCGACAAGCCGATATGCGGCTGTCGCTGCTGCCGCAAATGGGCTAAAGTTGACGCAGGAGGGCACCATGGCCGAGCAACGCAGCGCGCTGATTGTCGACGACGAACACGACATCCGCGAGCTTCTGGTGGTGACATTGGGACGAATGGGCCTGCGCACCGACACCGCGCCCAATCTGGCTGTCGCCCGGGAAATGCTGAGCACGGTCGCCTACGACCTGTGCCTGACCGACATGCGCCTGCCCGACGGCTCGGGCCTGGAACTGGTGGCGGAGATCGCCACCCGCTTCCCGACCACCCCGGTGGCGGTCATCACCGCCTACGGCAATGTCGAAGCCGCGGTCGAAGCGCTCAAGAGCGGCGCCTTCGATTTCGTCACCAAGCCGGTCGACCTCACCGTTCTGCGCGGACTGGTCCGGCAGGCGCTCGATCTCAACACCCGCCGCCAGGCCAACCCCGAAGGCTCGACGCTGCTGCTCGGCGATTCGCCGGCGATGGTCGGCCTGCGCGAGACGATCACCAAGGTCGCCCGCAGCCAGGCACCGGTCCATATCAGCGGCGAATCCGGTACCGGCAAGGAACTGGTCGCCCGCACCATCCACGCCCAGGGCTCGCGCGCGGCCGGGCCGTTCATCCCGGTCAACTGCGGCGCGATCCCCTCCGAACTCATGGAAAGCGAGTTCTTCGGCCACAAGAAGGGCAGCTTCACCGGCGCCCACACCGACAAACTGGGCCTGTTCCAGGTCGCCGACGGCGGCACCCTGTTCCTCGACGAAGTGGCCGAACTGCCGCTGCCGATGCAGGTGAAGCTGCTGCGCGCGATCCAGGAAAAAACCGTGCGTCCGGTCGGCGCCAACGCCGAAGTCCCGGTCGACGTGCGCATCCTGTCGGCGACCCACAAGGATCTCGACCAGCTGGTCGCCGACGGCAAGTTCCGCCACGACCTGTTCTACCGCATCAACGTGATCGAGCTGGACGTGCCGCCGCTGCGCGAGCGCACCGGCGATCTGCCGCTGCTGTCCGAGGCCATCCTGAAGCGGCTGGCCTATGCCATGAAACGGCGTGCGCCGAACCTGTCGCCGGAAGCGGTCGCCGCGCTGGAGGTCTACCCCTTCCCCGGCAACGTCCGCGAACTGGAAAACATCCTCGAACGCGCGCTGGCCATGGCCGACGGCGAAACGATCGACGCCCGCGACCTGCGGCTGCCGAACGCGCCCACGCCCACCGTCGCGCCCGCGCCGCACGTCGCGCCCCCCGTCGCCGCCCCCGGACCGATCGGAGCCGCCATGGGCATCCTGCCGCCCGCCCCGCCCGTGGCCGCCGACCCGCGCAACCTCAATGCCCGCGATACCGGCACCAGCGCCCTGCCGTCCTTCATCGAGGAAATCGAGCGCAACGCGATCCAGCAGGCCCTGCAGGAACACCGCTACAACAAGACCAAGACCGCGGCCGCCCTGGGCATCACCTTCCGCGCCCTGCGCTACAAGCTCAAGAAGCTCGGCATCGAATAAGCGCCCGCCCTGTCGCGCCAGCCGCGACAGGGCACCCCGGCTTGCGCCGACAGTACCGCCGAGCATAATCGCCGGTCGTCTCCCCGCCGCGCGCCGCCATGACCCGCTGGAAAGCCTCCGCGATCCATTTCGCGATCAGCCTCGTCCTTCTCGCCGCCATCGTCGTCGCCGTCGTGTGGCGCTGGTACCCGCCGGAACTGTTCGGCATGGCCAAGGCCGGCCCCCTGCTGTCGTTGTTGGCCGGCGTCGACCTCGTGCTCGGCCCATTGCTCACCCTGCTGGTCTACGCGCCGGGCAAGAAATCGCTCAAATTCGACCTCGCGGTCATCGCCCTGCTGCAGGTCGCGGCGATGGCGTTCGGTCTGCATACGGTCTGGCAATCGCGGCCGGTCTACATCGTCGCCGTCTCCGACCGCTTCCGGATGGTCTTCGCCAACGAAATCGACCCGCCAAGCGCGGCCCGCGCCAAGGCCGGATTCAGGCACCTCCCGGCCTGGGGAGCGGACACGGTCGCCGCTCCCCTGCCGGAGGACGCGAAAGTGCGACTGGAAGTGATGGTGGCCGGCTTCTCTGGCCTCGACATCTCCCAGCGCCCCGATTTCTTCACACCGTACCCGCCACGCGATCCCGCTTTCCTCGCCCGTGCCGTCCCGGCGCGCACCGTTCTCCAGTTGGCGCCCGAAACCACCCGGGCGGACTGGGAGCGCGCGTTCGCCCGTCATTCCGAAACCGGCCCGCTGGCGATCATGCCCCTGCAGTCCTCGCGCGGCAGCGCCACCGTGCTGATGCAGGCCTCCGACGGCCGCATCCTGGGTTACTCGCGCATGGATCCCTGGCCCATCGTCGACGCGCTCGAAGCACGGAAGCCCGCGACATCCAGATGAGACCGCAGCGCTCGGCCTCTTCTGAGACGGAATGCTGATTTTTCCCGGCGGGAATTGACGGTCCGGGGCAAAGATGAACGACCCTGACGCAATGCGTCACTTCCTGCCGTGACAGGACCGTGATCCAGTCGACAACGATACGGATGCATTCGAGACGAGGGTCCGGTCACGGAAGTTGGCATGCATCGTGCGTATGATCTTCTCGCACGTGCTCTGCCGCACGGGCGCCAACGGAACCGGTCCTCCGCCGGCAACGGGGCACGTGATAAGAAACGTTTCGTCACACCACTCCCGAGGGATCCATCATGAAGAAGCAGCAAGGTTTCACCCTGATCGAACTGATGATCGTCGTCGCCATCATCGCCATCCTCGCCGCCATCGCCCTGCCGGCCTACCAGAACTACGTCGCCAAGTCGCAGGCCACCGCCGGCCTCGCCGACATCCGTGGCGGCGTGACCGCGTTCGAAGAAGGCATCCAGAGCGGTGAGCGCGGCGCCGTCGCCGCCACCAATGCCGACGTCGGCCTGTCCGCCACCACCCCGCGCTGCAGCGCCATCACCGTCGCCGGCAACTGGAACGCGGCCAACGGCCAGTCGATCCAGTGCACCCTGACCGGCAACCCGAGCGTCAACGGCCAGACCGTCACCCTGACCCGTGACGCCCAGGGCCAGTGGCCGTGCACCACCAGCATCGCCAACGTCAACCACCAGCCGAACGGCTGCTGATCGACGCCGGATGATCGTTCTCCGCGAAAGGGGTGCTTCGGCACCCCTTTCTCGTTTCGGAGGATCACGACCGCTGTCTCAGAGACCGGACACCCAGCGTCCCTACCCCCCCGCTTCGCGAGGACCCTCGACATGCGCACAGCCCATCGCTCCGATCGCGGCTTCACCCTGATCGAACTGATGATCGTCGTCGCGATCATCGCCATCCTCGCCGTGATCGCGCTGCCGGCCTACTTCAACTACGTCGCGAAATCCCAGGCGACCGCCGGCCTGACCGACATCCGCGGCGGCGTCGTGGTGTTCGAAGAACGCGTCCAGAACGTCGAAGGCAACGCCGTCGGCGCACCCGCGGGCCCGGCCGACATCGGTCTGGCAGCCAACACCGACCGTTGCAGCACCATCACCGTCGCCGGCAATTGGGGCGACGCATCGGGACAGATCATCCGCTGCACGCTCGCGGGCAGTCCCGACATCGCGGGTCAGACCGTAACGCTGACGCGCAGCCTGCAGGGACAATGGCCCTGCACCACCAGCATCGCCAACGCCAATCATCGTCCGAACGGCTGCGGTCCCTGATCGCTCTGTTTGACCGATGCACGCGGAAGATTTGTCCGACATCGCATTCCGGCACATCCATCGCGAGAAGCGCGCGCGGCGCGCCGAAGCTGGCATGGGCCATGCATTGGATCACTCCCACGTGCCCTGCCGCACGGGCGCCGTCGGAACCGGCACGCCACCGGCAACCGGGCACGTGAAGAAACGTCCCGTCACATCACCACTCCGGAAGGATCCGTCATGAAGAAGAAGCAGCAAGGTTTCACCCTGATCGAACTGATGATCGTCGTCGCCATCATCGCCATCCTCGCCGCCATCGCCCTGCCGGCCTACCAGAACTACGTCGCCAAGTCGCAGGCCACCGCCGGCCTCGCCGACATCCGTGGCGGCGTGACCGCATTCGAAGAAGGCATCCAGAGCGGTGAGCGCGGCCCCGTCGCCGCCACCAACGCCGACGTCGGCCTGGCCGCCACCACCCCGCGCTGCAGCGTCGTCGCCGTCGCCGGCAACTGGAACGCGGCCAACGGCCAGTCGATCCAGTGCACCCTGACCGGCAATCCGAGCGTCAACGGCCAGACCGTGACCCTGACCCGCAACGCCCAGGGCCAGTGGCCGTGCACCACCAGCATCGCCAACGTCAACCACCAGCCGAACGGCTGCTGATCGACGCCGGGCGATCGCTCTTCGCGAAAGGGGTGCTTCGGCGCCCCTTTCTCGTTTCGGAGGATCGCAATCGCCGCGCCAGACCGGACGTCGGACCGGACACCCACCGTCTCCACCACACCCTCGCCTTGTGAGGCCCCGTCGATATGCGCAGGGTCCATCGCCCCGACCGCGGCTTCATCCTGATCGAACCGATGATCGTCGTCACGATCATCGACATCCTCGCCGTGATCGCGCTGCCGGCCTGTTTCAACTACGTCGCGAAATCCCATGCGACCGCCGGGGCGACACAGCGGGGCAGATCATCCGCTGCACGCTCGCGGGCAGTCCCGACATCGCGGGTCAGACTGTGACGCTGACGCGCAGCCTGCAGGGACAATGGCCCTGCACCACCGGCATCGCCACCGCCAATCATCGTCCGAACGGTTGCGGCCCCTGATCGTCACATTGGACCGATGCACGCCGGAAATCTGCCGGGCATCGCATTCCGGCATATCCATCGTGAGAAGCCCGCGCGATGCACCGAAGTTGGCATGAGTCATGCGATGTCCTCATCCGCATGTGCCATGCCGCACGGACGCCAACGGAACCGGTCCTCCGCCGGCAACGGGGCACGTGATAAGAAACGTTTCGTCACACCACTCCCGAGGGATCCATCATGAAGAAGCAGCAAGGTTTCACCCTGATCGAACTGATGATCGTCGTCGCCATCATCGCCATCCTCGCCGCCATCGCCCTGCCGGCCTACCAGAACTACGTCGCCAAGTCGCAGGCCACCGCCGGCCTCGCCGACATCCGTGGCGGCGTGACCGCGTTCGAAGAAGGCATCCAGAGCGGTGAGCGCGGCGCCGTCGCCGCCACCAACGCCGACGTCGGCCTGGCCGCCACCACCCCGCGCTGCAGCGCCGTCACCGTCGCCGGCAACTGGAACGCGGCCAACGGCCAGTCGATCCAGTGCACCCTGACCGGCAACCCGAGCGTGAACGGCCAGACCGTGACCCTCACCCGCAACGCCCAGGGCCAGTGGCCGTGCACCACCAGCATCGCCAACGTCAACCACCAGCCGAACGGCTGCTGATCGCGTCCGCGATGTGGTTCGAGGAAGGGGCGCTTCGGCGCCCCTTCGCCGTTGATGGCCCGGAGACCGTCCGACGACGACTCCGGGCCACTTTTTTTTCACCGCCCCCGGGGTCAGAATCGGGCGGGCGACGGGTCGCTCCGCACCCGCGCCCGTCGGCGGCCGGTCCACCTTTTCCCGGGACCGGGCCGAAACGGTACTATTGCCCGAAACTTCATGCCGTTTCGATGTTATCGTCGGGAGTGCATGATCCGTCTGGGGTCTGCGGGGCGAGGGGTCAGCGAGTGAACGTTGCTCACACTTCCAATCTGATCGGAATCACCGGCATCGCCCGGCGACTCGTGCTGGACGGCGCCCTGGACGAGGCCGCCGCCCGCGAAGCCCTGGACGCCGCCACCCGCGAAAAGAAACCGATCGCCAATTACCTGCGCGAGCAGAAGCTGGTCACGCCCTCGCAGATGGCCGCCGCCAACTCGATCGAGTTCGGCATGCCGCTGTTCGACCCCACGGTGATGGATCCGAGCCAGAGCGCGATCCGCCTGGTCAAGGACGAATTGCTGCACAAGCATCACGTCCTGCCCCTGTTCAAGCGTGGCGGACGTCTGTTCGTGGGTGTCTCCGACCCCACCAACACGGCCGCGCTGGACGAGGTGAAGTTCCACACCAATCTCCTGGTGGAACCGATCCTGGTCGATGAGGACACCATCCAGCGCACCATGCAGCTGTGGCTGGACTCGAACGATTCGTTCGGCAGCATGGACGATGCCGAAGGTCTGGACAGCCTCGATGTCTCCGGCGGCGACGATGATGTCGGCGGCGACGGCGGTATCGACGCCAAGACCGACGACACGCCGGTGGTGAAGTTCGTCAACAAGGTCCTGGTGGACGCGATCAAGCGCGGCGCTTCGGACATCCACTTCGAACCCTACGAAACCGACTACCGCGTGCGCCTGCGCATTGACGGCATTCTCAAGCAGGTCGCCAAGGCGCCGGTCAAGCTCAACCAGCGCATCGCGGCACGTCTGAAGGTGATGTCGCAGCTCGACATCGCCGAGAAACGCGTCCCGCAGGACGGTCGCATCAAGCTCAATCTGTCCAAGACCCGGCAGATCGACTTCCGCGTCAGCACCCTGCCCACGCTGTTCGGCGAGAAAGTGGTGCTGCGTATCCTCGACGGCAGCGCCGCGAAGCTCGGCATCGAGAAACTGGGCTACGAGCCCGACCAGCAGACGCTGTTCCTCGACGCGATCAAGAAACCCTACGGCATGGTGCTGGTCACCGGTCCGACCGGCTCGGGCAAGACCGTGTCGCTGTACACCGCGCTCGGCATCCTCAACGAGGAAGAACGCAACATCTCCACGGTCGAAGACCCGGTGGAAATCCGTCTGCCCGGCATCAACCAGGTGCAGCAGAACCAGAAGCGCGGCATGACCTTCGCCGCCGCGCTGCGCAGCTTCCTCCGCCAGGATCCCGACGTGATCATGGTCGGCGAAATCCGTGACCTGGAGACCGCCGAGATCGCGGTGAAGGCCGCGCAGACCGGCCACATGGTGCTCTCGACCCTGCACACCAACGACGCGCCGCAGACCATTTCGCGCCTGATGAACATGGGCATCGCGCCGTTCAACATCGTCTCCTCGGTGAGTCTGGTGATCGCCCAGCGTCTCGCGCGCCGGCTCTGCAGCAGTTGCAAGCGCGAAGCGCACCTGCCGGAACACGCGCTGCTGGCCGAGGGCTACAGCACCGACGAAGTCCGCGCCGGCATCACCCTCTACGAAGCGGTGGGTTGCAGCGAGTGCACCGGGGGGTACAAGGGCCGGACCGGCATCTACGAAGTGATGCCGATGACCGACAAGATCCAGGCCATCGTTCTGCAGGGGGGAAATTCGATGCAGATCGCCGAGGCCGCGCAGGCTTCAGGCGTCAACAATCTGCGTCAATCCGCGCTGTTGAAGGCCAAGAACGGCATCACCAGCCTCGCTGAAATCAACCGCGTCACCAAGGATTAAGCCATGGCAGCAACCCGCACCGCCGCCAAGAACGCCCCGACCGAACGCGCCGGCAACACGATGCCGATGTACGTCTGGGAGGGCACAGACAAACGCGGCATCAAGATGAAGGGCGAACAGCAGGCCAAGAACACCAACCTGCTGCGCGCCGAACTGCGACGCCAGGGCATCACGCCCACGGTGGTGAAACCCAAGCCCAAGCCGCTGTTCGGCGCCGCGGGCAAGAAGGTCACCGCCAAGGACATCGCGATCTTCAGTCGCCAGATCGCGACGATGATGAAATCCGGCGTGCCGCTGGTGCAGTCGCTGGAAATCATCGGCAACGGCCAGAAGAATCTGCGCATGAAGAACCTGGTCGATGCGGTGCGCATGGACATCGAGGGCGGCTCGTCGATCTACGAGGCGATGAGCAAGCACCCGATCTATTTCGACGAGCTGTACCGCAACCTCGTGCGCGCCGGCGAATCCGCCGGTGTGCTCGAGACCGTGCTCGACACGATCGCCACCTACAAGGAAAACATCGAGACCCTGAAGGGCAAGATCAAGAAGGCGCTGTTCTATCCGGCCATGGTCATCGTGGTCGCGATCCTGGTCAGCTCGATCATGCTGATCTACGTGGTGCCGCAGTTCGAGGACGTGTTCAAGAACTTCGGCGCCGAGTTGCCGGCCTTCACCCAGCTGATCGTCAGCTTCTCGCGCTTCCTCGTGTCCTACTGGTGGATCATGTTGTTCGCGGTGGTCGGCACCGTGGTGTCCTTCATCTTCGCCTACAAGCGATCTCCATCGTTCCAGCATTTCCTCGACCGCGTGATCCTGAAAGTGCCGGTGATCGGCCAGATCATGCACAACTCGGCGATCGCGCGCTTCTCGCGCACCCTCGCGACCACCTTCAAGGCCGGCGTGCCGCTGGTGGAAGCGCTGGAGAGCGTGGCCGGCGCGACCGGCAACGCGGTCTACGAGAAGGCGGTCTGGCGCATCCGCGACGACGTGTCGGTGGGCTATCCGGTGAACATGGCGATGAAGCAGGTGAACCTGTTCCCGCACATGGTCATCCAGATGTCGGCGATCGGCGAAGAGGCCGGTGCGCTCGACACCATGCTGTTCAAGGTCGCCGAGTTCTACGAGCAGGAAGTCAACAACGCGGTGGACGCGCTGACCAGCCTGCTCGAACCGATGATCATGGTCATCATCGGCGCGCTGGTGGGCAGCATGGTCGTCGGCATGTACCTGCCGATCTTCAAGCTGGCCGCAGCGGTCGGCGGCTGATCGCGGGACGCACGCATCGATGGCGTTCCTCGACCAGAACCCGGCCCTCGGGTATCCGATCGCGGCCGGGTTGGGCCTGCTCGTCGGCAGTTTCCTCAACGTGGTGATCCTGCGCCTGCCGAAACGGCTGGAATGGGAGTGGAAACGCGACGCGCAGGAGGAGCTCGGCCAGCCCGAGCTCTACGACCCGCCGCCGCCCGGCATCGTGGTCGAGCCCTCGCATTGCCCGCACTGCCAGCACCGGCTGTCGTGGTACGAGAACATCCCGGTCCTGAGCTGGCTCGCCCTGCGCGGCCGCTGCCGCAACTGCAAGACGCCGATCTCGATCCAGTACCCGGCGGTGGAACTGCTGACGATGCTGCTGGTGCTGGCCAGCGTCTGGCGCTTCGGCTTCGGCTGGCAGGGATTCGGCGCCTCGCTGTTGAGCTGTTATCTCGTCGCCGGCGCGGGGATGGACCTGCGCGAGAAGCTGTTGCCGGACCAGATCACGCTGATCCTGCTGTGGCTCGGTCTCGTCGCCAGCGTCGACAACCTGTTCGTCCCGGCCAAGGCCGCGATCGCCGGCGCGGTGCTGGGCTATCTGTCGCTGTGGAGCGTCAACTGGGTGTTCAAGCAGATCCGCGGCAAGACCGGCATGGCCCAGGGCGACTTCAAGCTGCTCGCAGCGCTCGGTGCGTGGGCCGGGTACAAGGCGTTGCTGCCGATCCTGCTGATCTCCTCGCTGGTCGGCGCGATCCTCGGCACGATCTTCCTCCGGCTCACCCGCCGCAGCCAGGACACCTACATCCCGTTCGGCCCCTATCTCGCCATCGCCGGCTGGATCGTGTTCCTGTTCGGCGACGACATGATCGGCGCGTACATGGGTCTGTTCCCGCAGTGATCGCCGCATGGCCGCGTACCGCATCGGATTGACCGGCGGCATCGCCTCGGGCAAGACCGCGGTCGGCCGCGCCTTCGAATCCCTCGGCATCGTCGTCGCCGACGCCGATCTCGCCGCGCGCGAGGCGGTGGCGATCGGCAGCGCCGGGCTGGCCGAAGTGATCGCCGCGTTCGGCGCCGAAGTCCTCGCCGTCGACGGCGGTCTCGACCGCGCCGCGATGCGCCGCCGGATCTTCGGCGACGACGACGCACGGAAACGGCTCGAAGGCATCGTGCACCCCCGCGTCCGCGAGACCCTCGCCCGCCAGTGCGCGGACGCGCCGGGACCGTACGCGATCGCCGCGATTCCGCTGCTGGCCGAGGTCGGCGGTCGCGCGGCCTATCCCTGGCTGGACCGCATGCTCGTCGTCGACGTGCCGGTGGAGACGCAGCGCGCACGCCTCCAGGAACGCGACGGCATCGAGGCCGACCTCGCCGACCGCATGATCGCCGCGCAGGCGACGCGGGAACAGCGCCTCGCCCTCGCCGACGACGTGATCGTCAACAGCGGATCGCTCGACGACCTCCAGCGCCATGTCGCGGCGCTGGACGCGCTTTACCGCACGCTGGCGGCGGGCTGAGGCGACAACTCGCGCAACAACGCCGCGAGCGCCTGCCGGTTGGTATCCGTCGGCGCATCGAACTGCGCTTCCATCGCCCGCAGCGTGTCTTCGGCGATCGCCCAGTGCAGCGGGAAATTCGCGTTCGCGTCCACGAACAGCGCGAACTCGACGTAGGCGCCCGACTTGCCCGGCGCCTGGCAGACACGCCGTTTCAGACCGAGCTTGGCCTGATCGGCGCGCGCCTCGCGGCCCTTGTACAGCGCGACCAGCGGATCCAGCGCTTCGCCCAGCACGAACGGCCGCGCGGCGCGGCGATCGGGACGCGTCGCCGGCGAGTTGCGGCAATCGAAGCGGAAATCCGTTTCGCGGATCGGATCGTTGCGGATCTGCACGACGATCGTCCTGACCTTGCCCGCGAAATTCCGGTTGCGGTTCACCGCCCAGACGATGTCGTCCGCGGAAGCGGTGCCGGCATTGTCGAAGTATCCGCCATCGACCAGACGCACCCCCCGGCAGGCGCTCCGCCGGCCGTAACGACCGGCCGGACTCAACCAGGTGAAGCGCGCGCTGTTGTGGACCACGCCCGACAACGGAGCGCTGTAGCGGGCGACATCCGCGCCGTCCCGGTCGCTCGGCAACAGGCATTCGTTGCCGTCGTAGGCGCCCAGGAAGGCACCGTCGACGCGTTCGATCTCGGCATCGAGCGGCACGTCGCCGATTTCGGTCGAGGGTATCTGCCCGGCCGCCTGCTCGACCGTCTGTCCGGTCGCCCGCCCGGCCGTCTGCGCGACGGCCGCGCTCACCGCGAGCCTGCTGCGCAGCGCGCCCGTGGACGCGGCCGCGGGATTCAGCAGCACCGGCGCCTGCACCAGACGTTCGCCGGTCGCGGCCAGCGTCGTGTTCGCCAGCAGCAGCGGAAGACGGTCGTGCGGCGGACGCCACATCGCCTCGAACGGCTGTGCGAACGGCGTGCGTTCGGGCGGCATTCCGGCAGCCCGGCCCCAGGCCAGTTCGATCGCATGTTCGAACGTCTGCCCGCGATCCGGAATGCGTCCGCGTCCGACCGGATACGGCAGCAAGCGCTGCGGCGTGTCCACGAACAGCATGTTGCCGAGCATCGGCGTCAGCAGATCGGTCTCGAAGAACCGGCGCTGGCGCGGCCAGAGCGCATCGCGCCCGTCGCGCAGCGACGCCAGATACAGCGCGCCGCCCAGCGTGCCGCCGGACACGCCGCTGATCGCCACCAGTTGTTCGGCGAACGGTTCCGCCTGCGGCGTCCGCGCCAGCGCGTCGTCGATCTGCGTCAGCACCAGCGCCGTCCAGGCCGCCGCGCGCACGCCACCGCCTTCCGCGGCCACCACCACGAACGGCACCCGCGGATCGCAGCCGGCGACCTGCGCGCAGGCCTGTTCGCGCGCCTGGATGCGCGGCATCAGCCGCGCTTCGAGATATGCATCGAGGGTCGGCGGCGTCGGCGCCGGCTGCTCGCGCGGCGGGGCGATCAGACGGATCTCGTGGTTGTCGTTCCACAGCGAAAACACCGCCATCGCCAGCAACAGGCCACCGAGCAGCGGCAGGCGGGTCTCGTCGGCGAGATGCGCGAGCAGACTGCCGACGACGATGGCCAGACCGGTCGCCAGCATCACCACCGTGCCGGGACCGATGCCCAGATGCAGCGGCCACAGCGGCGCCAGCGCGAACACCAGCATCGCGATGCCGTTCAGCACCAGCATCCCGACGAAGAACCGGGTCGTCCAGGGGCTCAGTTGACGATAGTCGAGCCCGGTCTGCTCCGGCGGATGGCGGAGGGTGTTGCGGCGACGCCACAGCACGATCAGGAACAAGGCGCTCAGCGCCAACAGCAGCAGCGAATACCCGCGCGCGGTGCCGGCCATCGCGGCCGGCAGACGCACGCTCACCGGCCAGATCGCGATCGCCGGAATCAGCATCACCGAGGCGCCGAGCAATCGCGGCAACCACGCCACGAGCCGGATTTCCCACACCCGCGCGCACGGCGATCGACGCGCGTCGCTCTTCCACGTGTAGAACAGCAGGCGCGAGGTGTACCAGACGCTGATCGCGGCGAGCAGACAGGCGCCGACGAACGACGCGCCTTGCCATGACGTCGCGAAACTGTTGGCAAGGATCTCCCGGCCCTGCGCGGTCAACAACGCCACGCAGGCCGCGAACGCGAACAGCAGCGAAAACCGCATCCGCCGCGTCACCGCGACCGTCGTCGACACCAGCTCGAAACGCTCACGCCACCGCAGCAACCGCCGTCGCACCGCATCCAGCGCACGCCAGAACCACGACACCGGCGGTGGAACGGGAAGCTTCGGCGTCTCCATGACAATGCTCCTGCGTGCGCTGGCTTCGAAGCCTGCAGCGCCGGTGGAGATGGGTCAAGCCGGAAGAGAAGCGAACGCACGAAGTCATCCCGGAAAGGCATCCCTGCGATGCCGTCGCGAGACGATCGGCGCGGCTGGCCCGCGAAGCCGCCGCCGCTGCAACAAGCCGATCGCCGGCCTCATCCGGCCTCATCCGGCCTCATCGCGACCGGCATGCGATCCGCGCTCCCGCGCAACGGCAGCGCGGGCACCTCACACGATCGCCTGATATCGGCTCATCGTTTGCCGACCAGTCGTTCGAAGGTCTTCAGCGCTTCGCGCGCGGCCGCGTCGCCCTGGGCCGCGCGTTCCGCGAGGCGTTCGCCCGCGGTCTTGCCGCCGGTGCAGCGACGCTCGGGATCGGCCTTCGCCTTGAGCAGCACGGTCAACATGCGCACGTCGCTGCGCGCGGCCGCGCCGCACAGCGCCGTGTCCTGCCAGAGCGCGTTGAGCGGTTCGTTCACGTCGGCCATCAACGGCAGCGCGTCGGCGACGGCGTCCGCTCGGCGCAACAGCACCGCGCAACCCAGCATCGCGCGACCGATGTGCGGCTGCATGTCGGTGCCTTCGCGCGCGGCGAGCACCGCCGGCAGCACGCTGCGATCGCGCGCGCGGCACAAGGCCTTGCCGATCGCTTCGGAGTCGTAAATCGCGGTCTTCCACTGCGCCTTGGCGATCTCCACCCGCTGCGCGGGAGCGGCATCGATCAGCCGCTGCACCAGCAGACGGCTGCGGAGCGGTGCGACGCGATCGGGCTCCCACGACGCGGGAATCGGCGCCAATACGGCCTCCGCTTCCACCGCGGTACCGCGCCGATCCATCAGATCGTCGGCGAGATCCAGGCGCAATTCCCACAGATCCGGCTGCTGCCGCAGCGCTTCTGCGGCGATCGCGGCGTACTCGCCACCCCGCCCCTGGGCCTCGAGCGCATAGCCGAGGTGGCGTACCACCCGATCGCGCAGGACGGCACGCGCGCCCGCCTTGTCCAGCGCGGTGCGGTAACGACGTTCGGCCTCGGCGTATTTTCCGCCGGCATAGGCGAGATCGCCCTCGAACGCAGCGAGATAGGGATCGTCCGCATCGAGACGGCGCGCTTCGGCGAACAACGCGGCCGCTTCGGCGTCGCGATGCTGCAGGAACCGCAGCAGGCCGAGGAACACGCGTGGCTCGGCCCGATCCGGGGCGCGTTTGATGGCGGATTCCAGGAACGGTTCAGGCCGGTCGTAGACCGACGCGTAAGGGCTTTCCTGCCCCGCGGCCTCCCGGATCTGTCCCTTGTCGCGCGGCGGGTTGAACTGGTCGAGATGCGCGGTCAACGTGAGTTCCACGCGCCCGCGCAACGTCAGCAGTTCGGCGTTGTCGCGATCGCGCAGTTCGAGATTCTCGAGCTTGTCGCGAACCGCGTAGAGCTTCTGGAAATCGCGAACCGTATCGAGCGTGCCGCGGATGTCCGCGAGTTGTCCGGCCAGCGCATTCGCATCCATCGCGACCACGCGCGGCGCGATCTTGGTGCGCGTCTCGGCGGAGACGTGGCCGTACCAGTCGATCATGGCGCCGGTGTAGGTTTCGGCCAGCGACCGGTAGAACGCCCGGCCCGGCTCGGATTCGGCGAACGCGAGGAAGCGTTCGAGATCCCGGTCGGAAATCCGCGCGAGCCTGGCGCCGAGACGTTCGATGCCCGCCGCTTCGGTCTCCGGTGCGGGCGCGGCCACCTGATAGGTCGGCATGTCGCGAACCGCGGGATCGAGCGCGTGTTCGACCAGCATCCGCACATGCGCCCGCGAGATCGTCCGGGACGCGGGGAAATCGAACCGGGCGGTCGCGACCCACAACCGCTGCAGCAACGCCCGGCGCGCGGCCGGGATGGACGGGGCGGCCTGCGGCCCGGGCTGCGCATCATCGACGATCCGCGCGTGGATGTCGCGGAGCTTCGCATCGGACACCCACGCGTCCCAGGCGTCGATCACCGCCTTGTCGCGGGAATACCGGGTGAAATCGCATACCGCGCGTTTGCGGACGGACGACGTGGAGAAGATCGGATCGAACACCAGCGCGAGATCGTTGGCCGCCGCGGGATTGCGCGCCAGCAGCATCTCCTGCAGTGAGGCCCGGGTCGCGGCGAAATGCGCGCTGGCGCGCCGGATCTCGCCGCTGCGCTCGAGAATGTCGATGGTGCGCGCGTAGACGGGATACTCGATGCCCATCTCCGCACGGCAATTGCGCGCGATGGCGGCCGGGTTGATCAACGTGGACGCCGGTGTGCGTCCATCCGCGCCGGCCGCGGCGGACGAGGCGGTATCGGTGCAACCGACGATCAGCGCGAGCGCGAGGGCGGCATGAATGCTGCTGCGATGCATGAGTACTCCTGGACAGGATGTCGGCACGGTGAAGATCCGGTCACCGCTTGCGGTCGTAGCGCTGCAGAATCTCCAGCAGGGCGCGATTCGATGCGTTGAATTCCGGCTCGGCACCGGCCCGCATCGCCCGCTCGGTCAACATGTCGCGCACGACCTTGCCGTCGCCGCAGCGTCGGGCCGGATCGGCCTTGGCCTTGAGCAGACGCTCGAAGATCGCCGGATCCATGAGGACCGCCGCGCTGCACAACGGCGGACCGCCGCCCATGGCCTCGTTCGGACCATCGATGCGCTCGACCAGAGGCAGGATCGCGTCGATCGAAGCCACGTCGTGCCGCCACATCGAACACGCCAGCAGGTGGTCCGCGAAGCGGTCCTGCATGCCGCTGGCGCGGGCGACCAGCGGCGCCAGCACAGCGCGATGCCGCGACAGGCAGGTCGCATCGACCAGTTCGAACGGCGTCTCCGCGAGTTCGAACGCGCGCTTGATGGCCGCGGGACGCTCGGCCGGCGCGGCCAACCCCGCGCGCAACAACTGCAGACGCACCAGCACGCCGCGCTTGCGCTCCGGCAACCAGCGATCGGGCACGGGTTCGACCAGCGCGGCGACTTCCTCGACGGTCCCGTCGGTCGACAGCAGACGCTCGGCGTGCTGGAGCCGGAAATCCCACAGGTCGGGCGTCCGCTTCAGCTGGGCCTGCGCGTCCTTGCGGAATTCGCGTTCGCGCCCCTGCTTCGTCAATGCGAAGCGCAGCCGCTCCAGGGCGAAGTGATGATCGAACGCCCGGCGCTC
This sequence comes from Lysobacteraceae bacterium, assembly GCA_041919915.1. Lineage (GTDB taxonomy): Bacteria > Pseudomonadota > Gammaproteobacteria > Xanthomonadales > Xanthomonadaceae > Lysobacter_I. The sequence goes on along the minus strand of JAYRSY010000001.1, from coordinate 395,168 downwards.
CGGCACCGCCAGCACGCCCCGGTACAGCCGCTCGGCCTTCGCGTAGTCGCCGCCGACGTAGGCCATGTCGGCCTCGAAGATCGCCAGCCCGCGAGCGTTCGGATCGAGCTTGCGCACCATCGCGATTTCGCGCGCCGCATCGGCATCCTGCGACAACAGGTAATGGATGCGTCCCAGATAGAAATGCGCCTGCGCGTTCTTGGGATCCAGCTCAAGCGCCTTGCGCAGATAACGTTCGGCGCTCGCATACTGCTCCGGGCGGGCCGGGTGCATCTTGTCGATGCGATCGCGGATCTCTCCTTCTTCATAGGGGATCCCGTTCGACGACAGACTCAGCGTCACCCGCCCCAGCAGGGTCTGCGTCTGCGCATTCGCGGGATCGTGTCTTTCCGCACGCAGCAGCAGGGTACGGGCTTCATCGACGATCACGCGCGTCCCGACTTCGTCCAACAGCCGCCGCGCTTCTTCCGTCATTTCCGCGGCGAGCTTCGGGTCCCGCGCGACCTCGGCAGGTCTGACGCCACCCTTCAGCACCGTTCCGAGTTGGGGAAACCACTCGCGTGCCGCGAGTCCGACGCCTTCGAAGAGGGTCTGGTAGTAGACCCGGCCTTCGCGCGATTCCGCGAACGCGAGAAACGTGCGGAGGTCGGCGTCGGACACGCCCTCGAGCGCGGGGGCCAGCGCGTCGTCGACGATCTGCGCCTCGCTCGGCGGCTCGATCCGCGGGCCGTTGAGCGACATGTCCTGCAGCGCCGAGGACGTCGGATCGATCGCGGTTTCCGCGACGGCCTGCGCCCGCAGCATGGTGGTCATCTGCACATAGATCAGGTTGCGCAGATCGGTCGCATTGAGGATCCGGACGATCAGTTCGCGACGCGGGCCGTCGACAGGCTTCGCCGAGCGCCCGAGGAACTGGCTCGCGCCGAGAATGCGCCCGTGGATCTCGCGCATGTTCGCGTCGAGCGACCAGGCATCCCAGGCTTCGGCTTCCGGTTGCGCGCGGTCGTAGCGGACGAACGCGCAGACCGCGCGCTTTTCGAGTTCGGCACCGGAAAAGAACGCGTCCAGCGCCGGTTTCAGCCGCGCCGGTGCGCCCGGATCGTCCTCCGCAAGGCGGGCCTCGACCGCTTCCCGGATCCCCGCGTAATAAGCACCGGCCCGCGCTACTTCACCATTGCGTCGCAGGATCTCGACGATGAAGGCGAATCCCTCCTCATCCAGCGCGTGCGTCGGCCGACAGTCGGGAATGGCCACCTTGGGGGCCGGCGGCGTCACGCCTTGAGGAACGGGCGAATAGGCCTCGGTGCATGCTGCGCCGAGCAGCAATGCGACGCATATGGAGAGTCTCGTGAGCGGCGGCATCGTTCGCTTTCCATTCTGGGGTTCCAGAAGAGTAGCGTAACGCCGCGGCGGATCGGATCATCGCCGCCGCCATGTCTCCGCGAGGCCCGGAACTACTCGCGGGACGACTCGCGCGACTTCACCACCACCCCGCCCTTCATCACGAACGCGACATGTTCGAGCGCGGTCACGTCCTGCAGGGGGTTGCCCGGGACGGCGATGAGATCGGCGTGGCGGCCGGCTTCGACGGCGCCGAGGTCGTTGCGGCCAAGCGCATCGGCCGCGTTGATGGTGGCGGACTGGATCGCCTGGGCCGGGGTCATGCCGTAGCGCACCATCACCGCGAACTGCTTCGCGTTGTCGCCGTGCGGGTAGATGCCGGCGTCGGTACCGTAGACCATCTTCACGCCGGCCTGGTGCGCGCGGCGGAAGTTCTCGCGCTGGACTTCGCCGAGTTCGCGGTCCTTGCGCAGGTTGTCCTCGAGCACGCCGTTCTTCGCGCCTTCGGACTGGGTGTAGTCGGTGTTGTAGATGTCCATCGACAACCACGCGCCGTGCTGTTTCGCGAGGCGGATGCCTTCGTCGTCGAGCAGGCTGGCATGTTCGATCGTGGTCACGCCGGCGCGGATCGCATCGCGGATGCCGCTGGCGCCATGGGCGTGGGCGGCGACGCGGACGCCCCACATGCGCGCTTCGTCGACCGTGGCCTTCATTTCCTCGTAGGTCATCTGCTGCTGGCCGGACTCGGTGTTGCGCGAGAACACGCCGCCGGTGGCGCAGATCTTGATGACCTGCGCGCCGTATTTGCGCACCGCGCGGACCGATTTGCGGGCTTCGTCCGGCGTGTCGGCGTTGTAGGGATTGGCGTCGTGCATCGACGGCGGGAAATAGGTCGAATCGCAATGCCCGCCGGTCGCGCCGAAGGCATAGCCGGCCGGGACGATCCGCGGGCCGACGACGCGGCCTTCGTCGATGGCCTGTTGCAGGCCGACATCGTTCCAGTCCTCTGAACCGAGATTGCGGATGGTGGTGAAGCCGGCCATCAGCGTCTTCTGCGCGTGGGTCACCGATACCGCGGACCAGAACCGGTCGCTGAACTGCAGATAGGAGTAGCCGCTGTAGGTCGGATCGCTGTCGATGTGCACGTGCATGTCGATCAGGCCGGGCAGCAGGGTCGCGTCGCCGAGGTTGTAGCGGCGCGCCTGCGGTGCGTCGATGGTCGTGCCGCCGTGCGCGACGCGCACGATGCGACCGTTCTCGATCAGCACCTGCACGTTCTCGAGCATGCGTCCGCTGCGGACGTCGAGCATGCGTGCGGCCGCGACCACCGACGGTCCGCCCTGGCCCGGAACGGGCGTCTCTCCGCCGGAGACCGCGGCGGCGGCAAGGGCGAAGACCAGCCCACAGGACAACGGCAACAGACGCGAACGACGCATGCGCGGACCCTCATCGATGGTGCCGCCAAGCGTACGCGGTGGGCCGGGCCCGGTCGAGCAGGCCGAAAGTCGTGGGTGTCCGAAGCGGAGGACGCCGGATGCGACGGATGTCGCAGACCGCTCACCCCACCGGCTGGAACTGGATCGCCGGCGCCGGCGTCAACCAGGGCAGCAGCCAGTGATCGACCAGCAGGAAGGCGAACAGCGCCATCAGGTAGACCACCGAATAATTGAACGTGCGCATCGCGAAGAATTCGTCGGGCGGATCGAGCATCTTCCACGCGTACCACAGGAACACCGCTCCGAGCACCAGCGCGCCGCCGAGATAGAACAGACCGCTCATGCCGACCGCCCACGGCATCACCGTGATCGCGACCAGCAGCACCGTGTACAACAGGATCTGCCAGCGCGTGTACTCGACGCCGTGGGTGACCGGCAGCATCGGCACCAGCGCGCGGGCGTAGTCTTCGCGGCGGAAGATCGCCAGCGCCCAGAAATGCGGCGGCGTCCACACGAAGATGATCAGCACCAGCAGCAGCGCGTGCGCCCAGTCCCACTGGTTCTGCATGCCGGTGACCGAGGCCCAGCCCAGCAGCGGCGGCGCGGCGCCGGCGATCCCGCCGATGACGATGTTCTGCGGCGTGGCGCGCTTGAGCCAGGCGGTGTAAACGATGGCGTAGCCGATCAGCGATGCGAAGGTCAGCAGCGCGGTGATCCGGTTGACCATCGAGATCAGCATCGCCATCGACAGCGCGCCCAGGAACACCGCGAACGCCAGCACCTGCGCCGGCTTCAGCGCACCGGTGGCCAGTGGACGGTGCGCGGTGCGCGCCATCACCCGATCGATGCGCTGATCGATCAGATGGTTGATCGCCGCGGCGCTGGACGCCGCGAGCCAGATGCCGACGAAGCCGAACAGGCTCTCACGCAGCGGCGGCAGTCCGGGCACGGCCAGGAACATGCCCACCAGAGCGGTGAACACGATCAGGGCCACGACCCTCGGTTTGGTCAGCGCCCAGTATTCGCGCATCGGGAAGGCCATCGTGGGCGCTCAGTCCGTCGGCGGGCGCAGACGCGCGAGCAGACCGACCAGCAGGAACAGCAGCAGAGCGGCGCCGGCGTTGTGCAGGGTCGCCACCCACAGCGGCAGGCCCATCGCCACGTTGCCGATGCCGAGGGCGACCTGGGCCAGCGTCAGCAGGCCGAGGACCACGCCCGCGAGCCACAGCCCCGGCGTGCGGATCAATTTGAAGGCCAGGGTCAGCAGGTAGAGGAAAACCACCACCGCCATGCCGCGATGCGCGAGCTGGATCGCGATCCGCGACGCGCCATCGAGCACGCCACCCTCGTAATCCACCCCGATTCCGCGCCACAGCACGAAGCCTTCGCGGAAGTCGGCCGGCGGAATCCATTGGCCGACGCACGTGGGGAAATCGTTGCCGCAGGCAAGCGCGGCGTAGTTGGCGCTGACCCAGCCACCGAGCGCGACCTGGACGCCGAGCACGACCAGCGCGCCGATCAACCAGCGGCGCATCGTCGCCGCGCCGGCGATCCGCACCGGACTGTCGGTCGCGCGCCAGGCCATCCAGGTGAGCAGCGCGAACGTCGTCATGCCGCCGAGCAGATGTCCCATCACGATGACCGGCTTGAGCAGCAGCGTCACCGTCCATTTGCCGAGCAGCGCCTGGAACACGATCAGCATCAGCGTGAACGTGGCGACACGGGCGAGATCGTCGTTGTTCCAGCGCAGGGCCGCGAACAGCAGCAGCGCTTCGCCGAGCGCGGCCACCGCCAGGGCGGCGGTGGTGTGGCCCTGCATGTACAGCGGAATGCCCATCGCGACCAGACCGGCCGCGATCAGGATCTGGGCGATGCCGAAACGGCGCCGCCGCGCGGCGAGCAGCGCGAGGATCAGCACCAGCGTGCCGAGGATCGCCGCGGCATGACGATGCACCTGCTCGCGCCAGGCCTTGTGGGTCTCGAACGGGCGGATGTCGCTGGCCACATGCTCGGCCGCTTCGGAGATCGCCTGCGGCCAGGTGGCGCGGCCATAGCACGTCGGCCAGTCCGGACAGCTCAGGCCGGCGTTGGACAACCGCACGAAGGCGCCGAACACGATGACGCAGAACGCCAGCGCCACCGCCAACCAGGCGATGCGATGGAAATGCCGGTACAGCGGCGCGCGGGACGCGACGGCGCGGGCATCGGAGGACACGGAATCGTTCGACATGGGGGTCTGACTTATTTCAGCTTGAGCAGCCGGGACATGTCCTGGCGAAGATGGGCCGGATCGAATCCCGGAGCGTAGCGCAGAACCACGAAACCGTTCGGGTCGATGACATAGACCGGCACGCCCTTGGGGTCGTCGACGCGCGGCAACCCGGCGCGCAGCGCCGGATCGTCGCGCAGTTCGCGGAACTCGGGCCCGCGCAGCACCCCGGCGGACGGCGCGCCGACCCACAGCAGATCCACCCGCGACGCATCGCGACCGAACAGTTTCCAGACCACGTCGAGCTGTCGCGACAGCTCGACGCAGGGGGCGTCGCATTGCGACGGCGCCGCGACCAGGATGCGCCAGCGTCGCTGTTCCGGATTCCAGGCGTAGTCGCCGCCCGTGGCGAGCCGCGGGACCACCCGGCGCAGATCCGCCGGCGGTTGCAGCAGTTCGCCATGATTCTTCAGGCCGGCCGGACGCCAACCGGAGAATCGCAGCACGCCGGCCAGCGCGAAGGCGCCGAAGAAGATCGCGAAGATCGCGATCAGCATGAACCGGTTGCGATTCCGCTGGCGGTGGTCGGGTGGAACGGAGGATGCGTTCATGAGGTGGAACTCCGGAGTCGTCGCGCGGCGCGACGGGCGCGCCAGGTCAGCAGCAGCGCGGTGATCAGCACGGCGAAGGCCAGCGCGAACCACTGCACCGCGTAGCCCACGTGCCGCTCGGGCGGCAGCGTATTGGGCAGGATCTCGAACTCGCGCCGGAAGCCGAATCCCGGCTCCGGCACAGGCCGCAACACCCGCGGCGCCAGCGTCGGCGCGCGCAGCGTCGCACGCAGCGCACCCGGGTCGAGCGTGGTCGCCAGCAGGGTGCCGTCGGCGAGCGTGGCCGGCGGCCCCACCGCCAGTCCCGCGCCCGGCGGCGGCATCATCAATCCAAGCAGCATCGTCCGCGTGGATGCGATCGGCACCGCCGGCATCGTCCGCCGGGCCGGCACCGCGACCCACCCCAGATCGACCAGCAATGGCTGTCCGCCCTCCACCACGAACAGACGATACGCGCGCACACCGACACGTCCCGCATGCTGCTGATTGTCGAGCAGCACCGCCGGCGCATCGACGAAACGCCCGCGGACCTCGACCCAATCGTAGTCCCTCGCCCGGCGCGGATCGGCGATCACGGACCAGGGCTGCGGCCGGCGCGACGCCAGCGCGGCATCGGCGCGCGTCAGCATCGTGCGCTTTTCGTGCGAGCGCTCCAGCTGCCAGAACCCGAGGCGCGCGAACAGCGCCATCGTCAACAACGCGAAACACCACAGCAGCAGCGGCCGACGGGAGCGACTCATCCTGAAGCGCCCGGCGCCTGCGATAATGACCCGCGAACCGCGCGATCGTGCGCGCCGTCGGAGTGCATCATGAGCGATTCGTTGAAGACGCTGCTCATCGTCGGCTTTCTGATCCTGATCGTGTGGAATCTGGGCGCGGGCCTGTACTACATGCTCGTGGACAAAGGGCAGACCAAACGCACCGTCAACGCCCTGACCAAACGCATCGCGCTGTCCGTGGCGCTGATCCTGCTGCTCGTCCTGGCGATCTGGATGGGGTGGATCGAGCCGCACGGCATCGGCAGGAACCCGGCCGGTTGATCTCTCGCGGCGTCGCGGCTTCCGGGCCGCCGTACCGCATCCGATGACACCGATCCGGTCGAACGACAGCGGCGCGAAGACCGCGTCACCGAGCCTCTCCGGCGCGAACCTGCAACCCGTCAGACAACGAAGGCCGGCGCAATGCCGGCCTTCGCTTTGATGTCGATCCGACGCGCGTTACAGCACGTAGACGAACAGGAACAGACCCAGCCAGACCACGTCGACGAAGTGCCAATACCAGGCCACCGCTTCGAACGCGAAGTGGTTTTCCTTGGTGAAATGGCCCTTGGCGCAGCGCAGCCACATGATCGCCAGCATCAGGGTGCCGAGGGTCACGTGCGCACCGTGGAAGCCGGTGAGCATGAAGAAGGTGGAACCGTAGATGCCCGAACCCAGGGTCAGGTTCAGTTCCTTGTAGGCGTGGATGTATTCCTCCGCCTGGAAGAACAGGAACAGGCAGCCCAGGGCGACGGTCGCGCCCAGCCAGAACAGCAGCGCCTTGCGGTGCGCGGCCTTCAGCGCGTGGTGCGCGAGCGTGACGGTCACGCCCGAGGTCAGCAGGATCAGCGTGTTGAGCAGCGGCAGCCCCCAGGCCGGAATGGTCTGGAACGCGCCACCGACGTTGCCCGGGCCGCTGCTCGGCCAGGCCGAAGAGAAGGTCGGCCACAGGTTGGCGTTGGTCATCGCGCCATCGCCTTCGCCGCCCAGCCACGGCAGCGCGAACTGGCGGGCATAGAACAGCGCGCCGAAGAACGCGGCGAAGAACATCACTTCGGAGAAGATGAACCAGACCATGCCCATGCGGAAGGACACGTCGACCTGCTTGTTGTAGAAGCCGCTGACCGATTCCAGGATCACGTCGGCGAACCACTTGAACAGGATCGCGAGCAGGCCGAGCAGACCGACGAGGAACACCGTCTTGCCCCAGCCGATGTGGTTCAGCCAGCTGGCCAGCCCGACCATGGTGACGAAGAGGAACACCGACGCGAACACCGGCCACTTGCTGCCGTGCGGCACGAAGTAGACGTTCGGATCGTGGTGGGCGTGAGCTTGGGCCATGGCGGTCGTCTCGCGTAGATGGATCGGGTGGGCTTCAGGGCGCGCTGCGCTGCGCGTCGGCGGACGCGCCGGCCGGCCGTTCGGCCAGTTTCGCGGTGAGCACGTCGTTCTTGAAGAAGGTGTAGGACAGGGTGAGGGTGCGCACGTCCTCCGGCAGATCCGGATCGACGATGAAGCGCACCGGCATCTCGCGCGTCTCGCCGGCGGCGAGGGTCTGCGCGGTGAAGCAGAAGCATTCGGTCTTGTTGAAGTACTTCGAGCCGCGCGCCGGCGCCACCGAGGGCGTGGCGCTGCCGACGATGTCGCGTTCGCTGGTGTTGCGCGCGACGTAGGCGGTCTCGTACAACTCGCCGGGGCGCACCTGCATGCTCAACTGCTTCGGCGCGAACGCCCACGGCAGTTTCGAATTCACGCCGCCGTCGAAACGCACCGTGACCGTGCGATCGCTGCGCGCCTGGCCGTTCGCGGCGTCGGTCCCCGCGGCTTCGCGTTCGAGGCGGATGCCGAACACCTTCTCGCAGGCGATGCGGTAAAGCGGCACCAGCGCGAAACTGAAACCGAACGCGAACAGCGAGATGGCGACCATGCCGCCGACGCCGAAGCGCCGCTGGCGCGCGGCGGGCGCGTCGCCGCTCATTTCGCCACCACGTTGAGCACCATGAACCCGACGTACACCGCGAACGCGATGCCGGCGAAGACCAGCGCCGTGCGCCGCGCGGAAGCGCGGCGGGCGGTCATCGGGTCCTGCGTGAGGGTCGGCTCGGTGGTCATGACGAGGTCGGTGCGGGCGTCGCTGTGCGGTGCGTCAGTGGGTGATGTCGCCGTGGGCGAGATCGCCTTCGCGGATCACCGGCGGCGTGCTGAAGGTGTGGTGCGGCGCCGGCGACGGCACGGTCCACTCCAGGCCCTTCGCGCCTTCCCAGGCGCGCGCCTCGGCCTTGGCACCGTGCTTCAGCGAGTGCCACAGCACGAAGGCCATGATGAACGGCGTGGCGAACATGCCGAAGGCGCCGATCGAGCTCACCAGATTCCAGTCGGCGAAGACCACGTTGTAGTCCGGGATGCGGCGCGGCATGCCGGCCAGACCCAGGAAGTGCTGCGGGAAGAACAGCAGGTTGACGAAGATCACCGACCACCAGAAGTGGATCTTGGCGAACGTCTCGTTGTACATCCGGCCGGTCCACTTCGGCCACCAGTAGTACACCGCGGCGATGATCGCGAACAGCGCGCCGGTCACCAGCACGTAGTGGAAGTGCGCGACGACGAAGTAGGTGTCGTGATACTGGAAGTCGGCCGCCGGCACCGCCAGCATCAGACCGGAGAAGCCGCCGATCGTGAACAGGATCACGAACGCGATCGCCCACAGCATCGGCGCCTCGAACGTCATCGAGCCGCCCCACATCGTGGTGACCCAGTTGAAGACCTTCACGCCGGTCGGCACCGAAATCAGCATGGTGGCGAACATGAAGTAGATCTCGCCACCGAGCGGCATGCCGACGGTGAACATGTGGTGCGCCCACACGATGAACGAGAGGAAGGCGATCGCGGCGGTCGCGTACACCATCGCCTGGTAACCGAACAGCGGCTTGCGGCTGAAGGTCGGGATGATCTCCGAGACCACGCCGAACGCCGGCAGGATCATGATGTAAACCTCGGGATGGCCGAAGAACCAGAAGATGTGCTGGAACATCACCGGGTCGCCGCCGCCCTTGGCGCTGAAGAAGCTGGTCAGGAAGAACTTGTCGGTGAGCAGCATGGTCACCGCGCCGGCCAGCACCGGCATCACCGCGATCAGCAGGAAGGCGGTGATCAGCCAGGTCCAGCAGAAGATCGGCATCTTCAGCAGGTCGACGCCCGGAGCGCGCATGTTGAGGATGGTGGCGATGATGTTGATCGCGCCCATGATCGAGCTGATGCCCATCATGTGGATGGCGAAGATCGCGAACGACAGGTTGTAACCGCCCTGCAGCGACAGCGGCGGATACAGCGTCCAGCCGCCGGCGGGCGCGCCGCCGGGCAGGAAGAAGGTGAGCAGCAGCAGCGCGAAGGCGAACGGCATGATCCAGAAGGACCAGTTGTTCATGCGCGGCAGCGCCATGTCCGGCGCGCCGATCTGCAGCGGCACCATCCAGTTGGCCAGACCGACGAAGGCCGGCATCACGCCGCCGAAGATCATGACCAGCGCATGCATGGTCGTCATCGAGTTGAAGAACTCGGGGCTGATGCCCTGCAGACCCGGGGCCATCAGCTCGTAGCGGATGTACACCGACATGCCCGCGCCGATGATGAACATCACGAACGAGAACACCAGGTACAGGGTGCCGATGTCCTTGTGATTGGTCGAGAAGAACCAGCGCTCCACGAAGCTCTGCTTGTGCTCGTGCGTGTCGTGGTGGTCGGCGTGCGTGGTGGCCATGGTCGGTCTACCTCAAAAGGATGCGATCAGCCGGCGGTCTTGGCGGCTTCGGGGGCGTTCTGTTCGGCGGCCGGAGCGGCAGCCTCGGCGACGGGCGCGGCTTCGGCGGGAGCGTCCGCAGGCGCGGCCTCGGCCGGCGCGGCGACCGGCGGCGCGTTCTTAGCGCGCTGCTCGGACTGCCACTGCGCGAACTCGGCCTTCGACACCGCCTTCACGACGATCGGCATGAAGCCATGATCCTTGCCGCACAGCTCGGCGCACTGGCCACGATAGATGCCCGGGGTCTTGATCTCGGTCCAAGCCTCGTTGACCAGACCGGGAATGGCGTCCTGCTTCCAGCCCAGGGCCGGCACCCACCAGGAGTGGATCACGTCGTCGGCGGTGATCAGGAAATGGATCTTGGTATCGACCGGAACGACGAGGACGTTGTCGACATCGAGCAGATAGGAAGGATGGTTCGCCAGGCGCGCGTCGACGCCGCTCTGGCGGATCTCGTCGCTCTTGCGATCGAGGCGGCTGGTGAAGGCGAAGGCCTCGCCCGGCTTGTCGCCCGGGTATTCGTACTTCCAGAGCCACTGGTAGCCGGTGATCTTGATGGTCATCGCGGCGTCGCGGGTGTCGTACATCGCGATCAGCTTGCTGGTGGCCGGCACCGCCATCACCACCAGCAGCAACACCGGCACCACGGTCCAGACGATCTCCAGCCGGGTGCTGTGGGTGAAGTTCACGTCGGGCTTGGCGCCCTTCGACTTGCGGAACTTGAACATGGCCACGGCCATGGCGCCGAACACGACGAGGCCGATGCCGAGGCAGATCCAGAACGCCAGCATGTGCGCGTCGTAGGCATGCTGGGCGGATTCGGTCACGCCTTCGCCCATGTTGAGCTGCCAGCGTTTCGGATCGGCCGACTGGGCCATGGCCGCCACCGGCGCCAGCAACGCGGTCGACGCGAACGCCGCCCCGGCTGTCAGCATCCGGTTCCACTTCGTCCCACACGCACGCGCTTGCACCATGGCCCAACACCCCGAAGTCGCGACCCGATCGAGTCGATTCATTTGGAAATCACGTAGGGAGCCGGGCGACAGCAGCAGGTTTCGACGCCTGCCGGGCCGCGAATCGGTTCCCGGGAAACCTGAGAATGGTATCCGTTCGCCGGCGGAAGGGGCAAGCCGAGGCCACCGCGGAGGCCCGGCCGACAGGGGGTACAAATCGGGCCTCCGCCACTGCTAGTATCCGCGCCTCGCTGCCGCTCGGACCGCCGTGAACGCTCTGCTGACCCCCGAACTGCCGCCCGCGCCCGCCCCGCTCCGGGCCGCGATCACCGCGGGCTGGGTCCGCGACGAAGCCGAGCACGTCCGCGAACTGCTGACCGCCGCCCGCCAGCCCGAGACCGACCGGGCCGAGATCCAGGCCACCGCCGCCGACCTCGTCCGCCGGGTCCGGACCCGGGCCCAGGACCAGGGCGCCATCGAAGCCTTCATGCGCCAGTACGACCTCGGCAGCGAGGAAGGCGTGCTGCTGATGTGCGTGGCCGAGGCCCTGCTGCGGATTCCGGACCAGGACACCGCCGACAAACTGATCCGCGACAAGCTCGGCGATGCCGACTGGAAGCGGCATCTGGGCCAGTCCGACTCGGTCCTGGTCAATGCCTCGACCTGGGGCCTGATGCTCACCGGCAAGCTGGTGGATCTGGCCGACGACACCAAGCGCGATGTCCACAACGCCTTCAAACGCCTGATCGGCCGGGTCGGCGAACCGGTGATCCGGCTCGCGGTGCGCCAGGCGATGCGGATCATGGGCCATCAGTTCGTGATGGGCCGCACGATCGAGGAAGCCCTGTCCCGCAGCCGCAAGGGTGAGAACGCGGCCTATCGTTATTCCTTCGACATGCTGGGCGAAGGCGCGCTGACCACCCGGGACGCGCTGCGCTATCTCGATGCCTACCGGATGGCGATCCATGCCATCGGCCGCAGCGGAGACGCCGGTCATTTCCTCGACGCCGACGTGTTCGCCGCGCCGAGCATCTCGGTCAAGCTCTCGGCCCTGCACCCGCGCTACGAACACGCCAAGCGCGCCCGCGTACTGGCCGAGCTGGGTCCGCGCCTGCTGGAACTGTCGCAGCTGGCGAAACAGTACGGCATCGGCCTGACCATCGACGCCGAGGAAACCGACCGCCTCGAACTGTCGCTGGACCTGATCTTCCAGGTGCTGTCCGATGCCTCGCTGCAGGGCTGGCACGGCTTCGGCATCGTCGTGCAGGCCTATCAGAAGCGCGCGCCGTTCGTGATCGACCACATCGCCGAACAGGCCCGCACGCTCGGCCGGCGGATTCCGGTGCGTCTGGTCAAGGGCGCGTACTGGGACAGCGAGGTCAAGCGCGCCCAGGTCGACGGCCAGGCCGGCTACCCGGTGTTCACCCGCAAACCGAACACCGACGTGTCCTATCAGGCCTGCGCGCGGCGCCTGCTGCAGGCGGCAGACGCGGTCTACCCGATGTTCGCCACCCACAACGCGCAGACCATCGCCGCGATCCACCGCATGGCGCGGACCGTGCTGGGCGACGACGCGGCGGCCGGCCCGGCGTCGCTATACGAGTTCCAGAAGCTGCACGGCATGGGGGACGACCTGTACGCCGAGGTCGTGCCGGCCGAGCGCCTGAACGTGCCCTGCCGCGTCTATGCGCCGGTGGGTTCGCACGAGGACCTGCTGCCGTATCTGGTGCGCCGCCTGCTGGAGAACGGCGCGAATTCCAGCTTCGTCAACCGCATCACCGACGAGACCGTGGCGATCGACGAGCTCATCCGCGACCCGGTGGAAACCGTGTCCGCGTTCGAGCACATCCCGCATCCGCGCATCCCGCTGCCGGTCGATCTCTACCGCAGCTTCGGACACGACCGAGACAATTCCATGGGCATCAACCTCGCCAACGATTCGCAGCTGCAGGCGCTCGCCGCGCAGGTCAACGCCGCCGGCGCCGGCACCTGGACCGCGGCTCCGCTGGTGCCGGGCGCGAGTCCGGCCGGCGACCGCATCGCAGTGACCAATCCCGCCGATCGCCGCGAAACCGTGGGTCACTGGCAGCCCGCCGACGGCGCGACCGTCGAGAAGGCCCTGCAGAACGCCGTCGCCGCGCAGCCCGCATGGGACGCCACGCCCGCCGCCAGCCGCGCCGCGATCCTCGAACACGCCGCGACCCTGCTCGAACAGCGCATGGGGCCGTACATCGCGATGTGCACCAAGGAAGCCGGCAAGACCATTCCCGACGGCATCGCCGAAGTGCGCGAGGCCGTGGATTTCCTGCGCTATTACGCCGCCCAGGCGCGCAAGCACTTCGCGGTCGAGGCCCTGCCCGGCCCGACCGGCGAATCGAACACGCTGCAGCTCGCCGGCCGCGGGGTGTTCGTGTGCATCTCGCCATGGAACTTCCCGCTGGCGATCTTCATGGGCCAGGTGGCCGCAGCGCTGGCCGCCGGCAACAGCGTGATCGCCAAGCCCGCCGAACAGACCAACCTCATCGGTCATGCCGCGGTGAAACTGCTGCACGAAGCCGGCATCCCCGACGCCGTGCTGCAGTTCCTGCCCGGCGACGGCGCCACCGTCGGCGCGGCGCTGACCCGCGACCCGCGCGTCGCCGGCGTGGCCTTCACCGGCTCCACCGACACCGCCCGCGCGATCAACCGCGCGCTCGCCGGACGCGAATCCGGCGCCATCGCCGTCCTGATCGCCGAAACCGGCGGCCAGAACGCGTTGATCGCGGACTCCTCGTCGCTGCCCGAGCAACTGGTGAAGGACGCGCTGTCGTCCGCGTTCACCTCCGCCGGCCAGCGCTGCTCGGCCGCGCGCGTGCTGTTCGTGCAGGAGGACATCGCCGACAAGGTGATCCAGATGATCGCCGGCGCGATGGCCGAACTGAAGGTCGGCGATCCGGGCCTGCTCTCCACCGACGTCGGCCCGGTGATCGACGCCGACGCGCTCGCGCTGCTGGAAGACCATGCCGCGAAGATGGCGTCGACGGCGAAACCCATCGCCACCGCGACCACCGACGACAGCATCGCGCACGGCACCTTCTTCGCCCCGCGCGCCTGGGAACTGACCTCGCTGTCGCAGCTGACACGCGAGAACTTCGGTCCGGTGCTGCACGTGATCCGCTGGAAGGCCGACCAGATCGATCAGGTCGTCGACACCATCAACGCCACCGGTTTCGGACTGACCCTCGGCATCCACTCGCGCATCGACGAAACCATCGACCGCATTGTGCAGCGCGCGAAGGTCGGCAACATCTACGTCAACCGCAACCAGATCGGCGCGGTGGTCGGCGTGCAGCCCTTCGGCGGCCAGAACCTCTCCGGCACCGGCCCCAAGGCCGGCGGCCCGCACTACCTGCCGCGCTTCGCGACCGAGAAGACGGTCACCGTGAACACGACCGCCGCGGGTGGCAATGCGTCGCTGCTGACGCTGGGCGATTGATTCGCTTTCACGGCGCACCATGCCTCATCGACACGGGTCGCGCATGCGGCCCGTGTTCGTTTTTGTCATCCCGAGCGCAGCGAGGGATGACGGAAGCGGATCGCCCTGACACATCCCCCGCCCCGGCGCCAGTCTGGTTCCGGGGACTCGTGGGGGCGACAATCGGCCCTCGTCGTTCAACCACGAAGTCCCGATGTCCAGCACCGCCGCAACGCCCGACAATCTCTCCGCTCCCGTACGCGCCGCTTCCGCCATCGCGGCGTCCATCGCCCAGACCATCGCGACCGAGATCGTGGCGCAACCGGCACAGGTGCGCGCCGCGGTCGAACTGCTGGACGAAGGCGCGACCGTGCCGTTCATCGCGCGCTATCGCAAGGAAGTCACCGGCGGACTGGACGATACGCAGTTGCGCGATCTGGAAACGCGGCTGGGCTATCTGCGCGAACTGGAAGAGCGGCGCGACGCGATCCTCGCGTCGATCGCCGAACAGGGCAAGCTGACGAAGCCGCTGCTGGACGATCTGCTCGCGGCCGACAGCAAATCGCGGCTGGAAGATCTGTATCTGCCGTACAAACCGAAGCGCCGCACCAAGGCACAGATCGCGCGCGAGGCCGGGCTGGAACCGCTCGCCGATGCGATCCTGGCCGATCCCGCCGTCGACCCGACCGAACGCGCGCAGGGTTTCGTCGACGCCGACAAGGGCGTGGCCGATGCCGCCGCCGCACTCGACGGCGCGCGCGCGATCCTGATCGAACGCTTCGGCGAGGACGCGGCGCTGGTCGGCGAACTGCGCATCTGGCTGCAGCAGAAAGGCGTGCTGCGCGCGAAGGTGCTGCCGGGCAAGGAAACGGCGGGCGAGAAGTTCCGCGACTACTTCGATCACGGCGAATCGCTGGCCGGCATACCCTCGCATCGCATGCTCGCGCTGCTGCGTGGTCGGCGCGAGGAAATGCTGTCGCTGGATCTCGAACCCACGACCGACATCGAACAGGGCCACGCCTATGCCGAAGGCCGCGTCGCGCTGGCCGCGGGCATCGCCGCGCGCGGACGCCCCGCCGATCGTTGGCTCACCGACACCTGCCGCCTCGCCTGGCGCGGACGTCTGCTGACCACGCTCTCGCTGGAGCTCGTCGCCGCCGCGCGCGAGAAGGCCGAAGCCGAAGCGATCGCGGTGTTCGGCGACAATCTCAAGGATCTGCTGCTCGCCGCACCGGCGGGTCCGCGGGTGGTCATGGGGCTCGATCCCGGCCTGCGCACCGGCGTGAAGGTCGCGGTGGTCGACCGCACCGGCAAACTCGTCGCCACCGACACGATCTATCCGCATGAACCCAAGCGCCAGTGGGACGGTTCGATCGCGGCCCTGAAGCGACTCTGCGCCGAGCACGCGGTCGAGCTGATCGCGATCGGCAACGGCACCGCCTCGCGCGAGACCGACAAGCTCGCCGGCGAACTGATGTCGAAGCATCCGGAGCTGAAGCTCACCAAGGTCGTCGTGAGCGAGGCCGGCGCGTCGGTGTACTCCGCGTCGGAACTGGCCGCGCGCGAATTCCCGAACCTCGACGTCAGTCTGCGCGGCGCGGTGTCGATCGCGCGCCGCCTGCAGGACCCCCTGGCGGAACTGGTGAAGATCGAACCCAAGGCGATCGGCGTCGGCCAGTATCAGCACGACGTGAATCCCTATGCGCTGGCGCGCTCGCTCGACGCGAAGGTCGAGGACTGCGTCAACGCGGTCGGCGTGTTCGTGAACACCGCCTCGGCGCCGCTGCTGGCACGGGTATCGGGCCTGTCGTCGTCGGTCGCGGAAAACATCGTCGCGTTCCGCGATCAGCACGGCGCGTTCAAGTCGCGTCGCGAGCTGCTGAAGGTGCCGCGGCTCGGCGAGAAGACCTTCGAGCAGTGCGCGGGCTTCCTGCGCATCGCCGATGGCGACCAGCCGCTGGATGCCTCGTCGGTGCATCCGGAGGCCTATCCGGTGGTCGAACGCATCGTGCAGGCCTGCGGCCGCCCGATCGCGCAACTGATCGGCGATGCCGCGACCTTGCGCGGTCTGAAACCCGAACGGTTCACGGATGAGCGCTTCGGTCTGCCGACCGTGCGCGACATCGTCAGGGAACTGGAAAAACCCGGTCGCGACCCGCGTCCCGAATTCAAGGCGGCGCGCTTCGCCGAAGGCATCGAGCGCATCGCCGACCTGCGTCCCGGGATGGTGCTGGAAGGCGTGGTGACCAACGTCGCCGCCTTCGGCGCCTTCGTCGACATCGGCGTGCATCAGGACGGTCTGGTCCACATCTCCGCGCTGGCCGACAAGTTCGTCAAGGATCCGCGCGATGTGGTGAAGGTCGGCGATGTCGTGAAAGTGAAGGTGATGGAAGTGGATGTGCCGCGGAAACGCATCGCCCTGACCCGCCGTCTGGACGACACGCCGGGCGAATCGCGCGGCGGCAAGCGCGAAGACGATCGCCATGCCGGGCCGCGCCAGGGCCCGCGCGAACCGCGCGGCGCATCG
Source organism: Lysobacteraceae bacterium (assembly GCA_041919915.1). Taxonomy (GTDB): domain Bacteria; phylum Pseudomonadota; class Gammaproteobacteria; order Xanthomonadales; family Xanthomonadaceae; genus Lysobacter_I. The sequence continues at coordinate 378,083 of JAYRSY010000001.1, read as the reverse complement.
CAGCGCGGCGCTTCGCAGAAGCCGCGCCCGGGGAACACGGCCCCGCCCGCGAACACCGCGATGGCCGACGCGCTGCGCGCGCTCAAGCGCTGACATCGCAGGCGCCGGCGTCGCAGGTACCGGCATCGCGAACAGTGCCCGCAGGCGACGTTCCGCCTGCGGGCGCGGCCGTGGCACTGCCTACGCGAACACGCCCTCGCGCAACCATTTGGTCGCGACCCATTTCTCGCCCGCGGTCACCGGCGCGCCGCCGTGCAGGGTACGGGTGGAAGGGTCCGGGCGGTCGTAGCCGAAGAACAGCGCGCAGCCGCGCTTCGGGGCGAAACGCAGACCGAGATCCGGGAAGGTCGTTTCGCCGCCGCGCTCGGGCTCGCGCAGATAGATCAGGAAGGTCGCGAGCCGCTGCCCGCCGCGGGCCAGCAGCGGCGCGGTGCCCGGCTGCGCGGGATCGAAATAATCGTAGTGCGGCTCGTAACGGTCGCCCGGGCGGTACTGCAGCACCTGCAGGTGTTCGCCGTGCGTCACCGGCCAGGCGAGCAGCCGCGCGATCCGCGCCTCGATCGTGCGCACCAGCGGACTTTCATCGCGCAGGAAGAACATGCCGCGGCTGGTGCGCACGGCGTCCACCCGATGCTCGCCGGTCTGCAGATCGGCGGTCATCGAACGCTGCATGCGCGGCCGCGCCGTTTCGACCAGTCGATCGCATTCGTTCCGGCTGAGGAAATCGCCGAACAGCACGATCTGCGGATCGGGCAGCGACATCAACACCGGCACCTTGCGGTCGCCGGCATCCAGATACATCGGCGCACCGTCGAGCGCCGGCGCCGGGCGGCGCATGCCGGCGGCACCGGCATCGCCCGGGGACGCCGCGGACGCTCGCGCCGGATCGGCGGACGGCAGGCGTTCGATCGACGTCGGCGTCACGGCCATCTGCCCCGCAGAACGCTCGCCCATCGCCTGCGCGATCAGGCCCATGGCGACATCGCGTCCCCAGCCGCGTTCGCTCATCGACTGCAGCAACGCGGCCGACGATTGCCCGGCGCGGATCTGGTCGATGAGCCATCGTCGGATGCTGCTGTAATCGGGCTCGGCCATGCGTGTTTTTCCCTCGTGCTCGCTCTATCGTGCGATCGCGTCCGCGTCGCCGGATCCGCAGTTCCCGGACGGATCCGCAAGGGAAACGCCCGGTGTTGGCCTAGAATGCCCGGATGCCCGCCCGCTCCGCCAGCATTCCCGCCGAACGACTGCGCCTGTCCGTCGCCCCGATGATGGACTGGACCGATACGCATTGCCGCAACTTCCACCGCGTGCTCGCGCCGAATGCGCGGCTCTACACCGAGATGGTGCACGCGAACGCGGTGATCCATGGCAGCCGCACCGAGGAAGGCCGCGCGAAACTGCTGGCGAAGGACGAGACCCAACATCCGGTCGCGCTGCAGCTCGGCGGCAGCGAACCGTCGCTGCTGGCGCAGGCCGCGCGCATCGGTGCGGATCATGGTTTCGACGAGATCAATCTCAACTGCGGCTGCCCCTCCGACCGCGTGCAGGCGGGGCGCTTCGGCGCCTGCCTGATGCGCGAGCCGGCACTGGTCGCCGACGGCGTGGCGGCGATGATCGCGGCGGCGCCATCGACGCCGATCACGGTCAAATGCCGGCTCGGCGTCGACGACGACCACGAGTGGGAGCGCTTCCTCGGGTTCATCGACACGATCGCCGCCGCCGGCTGCGGGATGTTCGTCATCCACGCCCGCAACGCCTGGCTGCAGGGGCTGTCGCCGAAGGAGAACCGCGAGGTCCCGCCGCTGCGCTACGACTGGGCCTACCGGCTCAAGCACGAACGCCCGGCGCTGCAGGTGATCGTCAACGGCGGCATCGCCGATCCCGTCGGCGCCGGCGCGCATCTGGCGCACGTCGACGGCGCGATGCTCGGACGCGCCGCCTATCACGACCCCTACCTGCTGCATCGCCTCGACGCCGCATGGTTCGGCACACCGGTGCGCGGCCGCGGCGCGCTGCTGCGCGCGTGGCGACCCTACATCGAGGCGAAGCTCGCGCGCGGCACGGCGCTCAAGCACATGACCCGCCATATTCTCGGCCTGTTCCATGGCGAACGCGGCGGCCGCGCGTTCCGGCAGATCCTCAGCGAAGGCGCGCATCGCCCCGGCGCAGGCTGGGCGCTGATCGAACACGCGCTGGCCGCCACCGGCGACGACGCGCTCGCCGCCTGACCCCATCTTCTCCCCCGACTCCCGCGCATGATCACCCGCGACATCGACGCCTTTCTCGCCATCGCCCGGGGTTGCGCTCCGGATTTCGGCCCCGACACCGCCAATGCCGCCTTTCTCGTCGCCCCCGACGGCTTCGGCCTCGCGGTCGAATCCGCCAGCGACAACCGCTACATGTCCGATGTCGGCGCCTTCGACCCCGCCCGCGCCTCGCAGCAGCACCGCGAACTCCAGCGCGCGCTGTCCGGCGAGCTGCCGACCATCTGCTTCGCCGGCGACCCGCTGACGCCCGACGCGGTGTTCCCCAACAACGTCTTCGCGACCGCGCCGGGACGGTTGGTGATCGGCCGCATGCGCCACCCGGTCCGCCAGCGCGAAGCCACCCGCGCCGACATCCGCCAGTTCTTCTGCGGCGCGCTGGGGTACGTCGAAATGGACCTGTCGGCGCAGCCGCACGCCTGCGAGCTGACCGGTTCGCTGGTGATCGACCGCGCCCGTGGTCTCGGCTACTGCGGTCTGTCCGAACGCTGCGACACGGTCGGCGCGGCGCTGATGCACGAAGCCTTCGGCCTGCGCGCGACCCTGATGTTCGAGCTCGCGCCGGGCGAGTACCACACCAACGTGGTGCTGGCCGTCCTCGCCGGACGCGCGGCCCTGCTCTGTCCGGACGGGTTCGCCGACCCGGCCGTGGTCGACGCCATCGCCGCGGTCTATGCGCCGCACGCGATCCTGCTCTCGCCCGCGGAACGGGCCGGTTACGCCGGCAATGCCATCGCGCTGTCGCCGGACGCGGTGTGGATGAGCGAAACCGCCGACCGCGGACTGGGCCCGGCAGCGCGCGGCGCGCTGGAAGCGGCCGGTTTCGCGGTGCGCAGCCTCCCGTTGGACGCGATCGAGGCCGCCGGCGGCTCGCTGCGCTGCTGCGTCGGAGAGATTTTCTGAGCGGCCCGGGCTGAATGCCGCCCGGGTCCCGGACACACCGTAAGAAAAAGTTAAGGACGGATTCACCGCCTGCTTTCGAGAATGCCCGTCCAAGGCGCGATGCTATGTTCCACCCGCGTCGCCCATCCCGCCCCAGAGTCCCGCCGATGCCGCTCCGTCGCCTGCCGCTCGTCCTCCTGACCGCCTCCCTCGCCGGCGCAGCGCTGCCGGCCTTCGCACAGCAGGGCCGCGGCGGTCGTCAGGACGACCTCCCGCCTCCGGAGCCCCAGCGCAACCGCCAGGACGACACGGTCTCCGACGCCGTCCGCCGGATCGAACGCGCAAACCGCGGCCAGGTGCTCAGCGCCGAACGCATGCAGTACGACGGCCGCGACGTCACCCGCATCAAGGTCGTCGACGACGAAGGTCGCGTCCGCATCTACATGGACGACCCGCAGCCGGCCAACGCGCCGCGCCGCCCGCCTGCCCGCGATGGCAGACCGCCCCGGGGCCGCGAAGACTGAGTCTTCGCGGATCCCGCGCCACGCCACCGCCCCCTCCTAAGCGAAATCTGAACAGGCCTCCCCGTGGGCGCTCGGTCCCGGGCCCGCACGGCTATGCTCCGACCCTGAACGAAACGCCGGCCCGCCGGCATGGAGCGATCGATGCGCATTCTCCTCGTCGAAGACGAAGCCCCCCTCCGCGAAACCCTGGCCGCCCGGCTCAAGCGCGAGGGATTCGCGGTGGACACCGCCCAGGACGGCGAGGAAGGCCTGTACATGGGCCGCGAAGTGCCCTTCGACCTCGCGATCATCGATCTCGGCCTGCCGAAGATGTCGGGCATGGAACTGATCCAGGCCCTGCGCGCGGAAGGCAAACAGTTCCCGGTCCTGATCCTGACCGCACGGTCGAGCTGGCAGGACAAGGTCGAAGGTCTGAAACAGGGCGCCGACGATTATCTGGTCAAGCCCTTCCACGTCGAGGAGCTGCTGGCGCGGATCAACGCGCTGGTCCGTCGCGCCGCCGGCTGGAGCAAGCCCTCGCTCGAATGCGGTCCGGTCACCCTGGATCTGGCCGCACAGACGGTCAGCGTCAGCGGCACCAACGTCGACCTGACCAGCTACGAGTACAAGGTGCTGGAATACCTCATGATGCACGCTGGCGAACTGGTCTCGAAGGCCGATCTGACCGAGCACATCTACCAGCAGGATTTCGACCGCGATTCCAACGTGCTCGAAGTCTTCATCGGCCGCCTGCGCAAGAAGCTCGATCCTGAAGGCACGCTCAAGCCGATCGAGACGGTCCGCGGACGCGGCTACCGTTTCGCCATCGCCCGTACCGGAGAGGCTTGAACGCCCGCGCTCGCCCCGCCCCCGACGCCGCGCCGATGAGGCGCGGCGTCGTCGCGTCCGCCCTCCGGAATCGCCGTCGTGCCCAAGCGTGAGCGGCTCTTCTACCACTGGCGTCCGCGTTCGCTGCAGACGCGACAGTTGCTGGCGGCGAGCCTCGGGCTGGTCGCGTTTCTCGCGCTGGCGGGCTACGCGCTGGACCGCGCGTTCCTCAACACCGCCGAGAACATCATGCGCGAGCGCCTGCGCGACTACGCGCTCGATTTCGCCGGCAAGACCGAATTCCTCCGCGGCGGCGACCTGGTCCCGCCGATGGAAAGCCAGCTGCCCGATCCGCGCCTGAAACGTCCCGGCAGCGGCCTGTATGCGCAGATCGTGCTGCCGTTCGCGGTCTGGGAATCGGATTCCGCCCAGGGCCCGGAACTGCCCGACGTGAAGATGCTGGCGCCGAAGCAGCAGATCTTCGAGGGGCCACTGGAGATCGTCCGTTCCGACGGCACCCGCGCCCGCGCCTACCGCTACGGCTTCGGTCTGGCCTGGCCCGGCGACGATCTCTCCGACGAAGTGCCGTACACCATCTACGTCGTCGAGGACACCGCACGGCTGCAGAGCCAGCTCGTGGTGTTCCGGCGCGCGTTGTGGGGCTATCTGGGCGCGGTCGGCGTGCTGCTGCTGTTGCTGCAGGTGCTGGTGCTGCGCTGGAGCCTGTGGCCGCTGCGGCGGGTGATCGAGGAACTCAAGCGCGTGCAGCGCGGCACCACCTCGCGCATGAGCGAGCGCCATCCGCGCGAACTCGAACCGCTCACCGAAAGCATCAACGCGTTCATCGAGAGCGAACGCGAGAACCTCGAACGCCAGCGCAACATCCTCGCCGATCTCGCGCACAGTCTGAAAACGCCGCTGGCCGTGCTGCGCACGCGTCTCGACAGCGGCACCGACGGACAGGAACTGCGCACCGAACTCGACGAGCAGCTCAAGCGCATGAACGATCTGGTCGGCTACCAGCTCAGTCGCGCCGCGTCCGGCGGCCACAAACTGTTCGCGGCGCCGCTGGCGATCGAGCCGAACGCCGAGGAAATCGTGCGCGGCCTGGAGAAGGTGTACGCGTCGAAGGGCGTGTTCTGCGAATTCGAGATCGACGCCGAGGCCCGTTTCTACGGCGAAAAGGGCGACCTGCAGGAGTTGCTCGGCAACCTGCTGGAGAACGCGTTCAAGTGGGCGAAGTCGCGGGTGCTGCTGACCGCGAAGGCCGGCGCGACCGCGCCCAACCGTCGTCCCGGTCTGCTGCTGATGGTGGAGGACGACGGCCCCGGCATTCCGGAGGAGAAGATCGCGCTGGTGCTGCAACGCGGCGTGCGCGGCGACGAGCGCGTGCAGGGCCACGGCATCGGCCTGGCGATCGTGCAGGACATCGTGCGCAGTTACCGCGGCGAACTGCTGGTCGGCGATTCCACGGAACTCGGCGGCGCACGTTTCGAGGTGGCGCTGCCGCCGGGACTGTAGGCCGAGCCCGGCCTACGTCTGCCCGCCATCTTGCAGGCGATCTTGCAGGCGATCGAGCGGGCTCTCGCCGTAGAAGCGTGCGAGGTGCGCCGCCACCGTGGGCAATTCGCGGCGCAGCAGCGCCGGCGCGCTGAAGTGGTACTCGCTGCAGACGGCGAAGAATTCCTCTGGCGCCTCGGCGGCATAGGCATCGATCGCGGTGCGGCGGCGGGCATCGACGGTGTCGACGAAACCGTCGTAGGCGCGCTGGAAATCACGCGCCCATTCGCGCTGCCAGTCGCGGGGCAGCGGCGGCGTGCCATCGAGCGCACCGTCGAGCGCATCGAGCTTGTGCGCCATCTCGTGCACCGCCACGCAGAAGCCGGCGTCGGGTTCGGCCAGATCGGCTTCGACATCGGCCCAGGACAGGATCAGCGGCCCCGCATCCCAGGCTTCGCCGATCAGCTCGTCGTCCCAGGCATGCATGACTCCCGCGGCGTCGACGTGTTCGCGGCGGGTGCGGAACGCACCGGGATAGACGATCAGCTCGGACCAGCCGTGCAACCCCTCGGCGCCGAATTCGAGCAGCGGCAGACAGCACAGCGCGGCGAGCGTGCAGCGCCGGGCATCGTCGAGGACCAGACCGTCGACCGGCGTGATCGTCTTGCGTTCGAGGAAGCGCGCGCTCAGCGTGGCGAGACGGGCATCGCGATCGACATCGAGCGCGGCGACCCAGGGCACATCGGTCCGCACGCGCTGCCACAGCGCGGGGTCGGGAAGCGGATCGGAAGGTCGGGCGAACAGCCCGCGGAGCCAGCGCAAACGTCGGCGACGATCAGCGGAACATGCCCGGCAGGAACCGGTGCCAGCGCGGACCGCGGACCGGGGCGCCGGCATTGGCGTCGCGGGCGCCCGGGCGGGCCCGGTTCTGCGCGGGTGCCGCGCCGCGCTTGGCGGCGGCGGGCTTGGAAGCCGTCGCGCCGCCCGTGGCCTCGTCGTCGACGGCGGCGGCGACGTCCGGGCATTCCGCGGCGTCGCTGTTGGCGTTCATCATCGCGCCGGTGCGCGCGACGGCCGGCAGACTGATCGACAAGCCGATCAGGACGAGCACGGACAGGGCGTGGCGGGAGCGGCGCATGACGTCGTCCAAAGGCGTGGGGAGCAGTCCCCGGGCAAGACCCCGACTATAGCGCGGATGTGACCGCCGCGGGCCGACCGCTGGATGAACGGCGGCTTGCTGCGATGCAACAGCCATCGCCCCCGGACTTGCGGCAGACTCGCCCCGTGAACACGCCCGCCCAGACTCCGCCAGCAGACGCCAGCGCCGAGCCGACGCCCCCCGGAACGACCGCCCCCGCGCAGACCCTGACCGCCGCGACCCTGCGGCGGGCGCTCATCGCCGGGGCGCGCCGGGTCATCGCCGCCCGCGACGGGCTCAACCGGATCAACGTCTTCCCGGTCGCCGACGGCGACACCGGCAACAACCTCGCCTTCACCCTCGGCAGCCTGCTCAACGGCGCGCTGAGCCGGCGCAGCCGCCACATCGGCGAACTGCTGCGCCGGATCGGCGACGATGCCATCGACGGCGCGCGCGGCAATTCCGGCGCGATTCTCGCCCAGTTTCTGCACGGCGTGGCCGAGCACGCCCGTACCCGGCCCGTGCTCGACGCGCAGACGCTGGCGGACGCGGTGCGCCACGGCGCGGACAGCGCCCGCGGCGCGCTGGCCCATCCGGTGGAAGGCACCATCCTCAGCGTGATCGACAGTTTCGCCGACGCGATGCAGGAGTCCGCCGCGCAACTGCGCGGGGACCCGCGCGGCAGCTTCGCCCGCGCGCTGGCGCAGGCGCGCACCGCGCTCGCGCGCACCCCGCAGCAGATGGCGCTGCTGCAGAAGGCGGGCGTGGTCGACGCCGGCGCCCAGGGCTTCGTCGACCTGCTCGAAGGCATCGCCGAATTCGTCGAGGGCGGGCCACGGGCGCTGCGCGTGCGCGCGGGGCTGGCCGCTGCGAACGATGCCGTCGGCCACGATCACGAGGCGCATCCGGCGCACGACGCAGTCGATCCCGAACGGCGCTGGTGCACCGAATGCCTGTTGTTCGTGGACGGCGGCAGCGGCCGGACGATCGATCGCGAGACCCTGCGCGCGGCGCTGGAGGCGATCGGCGCCGATTCGATGGTGCTGGCCGGCGGCGGCACGCGGATGCGCGTGCACGCGCACGTGGGCACGCCGCAGCAGTTGTTCGACGCCTGCGCCGCGTTCGCCACGGTCGAAGGCATGAAGGCCGACGACATGCTGCTGCAGTCGCGCAGTCCGGAACGGACGGCACGGGTGGCGGTGGTCACCGACAGCGCCACCGACCTGCCCGAAGCGATCGCCGACGCCTACGCCGTGCATGTGGTGCCGGTGCGGGTGAATCTCGACGGCCGCGACTATCTCGACAAGATCGGACTGGCCACCGCCGAGTTCTACCGGCGCATGACCACCTCGCAGCAGCTGCCGCGGACCAGCCAGCCGCCGCCGGGCGATTTCCGGCGCAGTTTCGAATTCCTCGCCGCGCATCACCCGACGGTGGTCTATATCGGCCTGTCGCGCGCGATCTCCGGCACGCTGCAGTCGGCCGAACACGCCGCGGCGCGCGGCGACGGCGACAAGGTGCGGGTCTTCGACAGCATCAACGTCGCCGGCGGCCAGGGGTTGCTGACCTGGCGCGCGGCCGAGCTCGCCGATGCCGGTGCGGATGCCGAAACCATCCTGCGCGAGCTGGAACGTCTGCGTCCGCTGACGCTGACCTGGGCGATGGCCCGCGACATCCGCCACGCCGTGCGCGGCGGCCGTATTCCGGCCTGGGCCGAACCGGCGGTGCGGTTCACCGGGCTGACCCCGGTGGCGAGGATGAAAGCCGACGGCAGGCTGGGCGTGGCCGGCGGTCTGATCGCGAAGACGAAGGCGCCGGAAGCGTTCGCCGCCTACGTCGCGAAACGGGCGCGGAAGACATTGGGCGCGACGACCCGGCTGCGCCTGATCGTCGGTCACTGCGATGCGCGCGACGACGGCGAACGCCTGCTCGCGGCGCTGGGCGCGCGGCTGGACATCGTCGAGGGGCATCTGGTCGAGACCGGCCCGGCGATCGGCGCCCACGCCGGCCGCGGCACGCTGGTGACATCGCTGCAACCGGCGCCGGAGTGATCGCGGCATGCGTGCGCTCGCGCTGTTCGCGCTCGGCCTGATCCTCGGCCCGCTCAGCTGGGCGGCGGCGTACGCGCTCTCCTGGACGTTCGAACCCTTCGACAATACCACCGGCTTTTTCGCCTGCCAGAGCGTGCTCGTACTGGCGCTGTTCGTGGCCGGTCTGCGCGCCGGCGTGCTGTGTGCCTTCGTCTGTCTCGCCGGCGTCTGGGTCGGCATGAATACCTATGCCTACCTCGCCGGAGGCAGCGAGACCCGGGCATGGATCGTCCTTCTGCTGTTCTCGTCGCTGACGCTGCTGATGTTTCCGCTGGCGGCGGCGATCGCGGGCGGCATCGTGCGTGCGGTACGCGCGCGACGATCCGCCGTCCGTGCGTCGGCCGGGCGATAATCCGTCGACGGCAATCGGAGCGACGAACGCGGCATGGGCTGGGCGACGGAACAGATCGAACGACTTCAACGCGGCGAAACGGTCGCGTTCCGTCCGCGCGGCGGATCCATGACCGGTCGGATCGAATCCGGGCAGTTGTGCATGGTCGAGCCTGTCGCCGATCCATCGACGCTGCAGGTCGACGACATCATGCCGTGCCGGGTCAAGGGCGCGGAATTCCTGCACCTCGTAAAGGCGATCCAGGGGCATCGCTCCCGGATCGGCAACAACCGCGGCTACATCAACCGCTGGATCGGACCGAACACGATCCACGACCGCTGCGTGGCGGTGGCGCCGTGAACGCCGCGCTCGTCTCCGCCGCCGTCATCCTCGCCGCCTACCTGATCGGCTCGTTCTCGGGCAGTCTGCTGCTGGGCAGGCTGCGCGGCATCGACATCCGCACCCAGGGCAGCGGCAACGCCGGCGGCACCAATGCGTTCCGCACCCAGGGCGCGAAATTCGCGCTCGGCGTGGTGATCATCGACATCGGCAAGGGTGCGCTGGCGACATGGCTCGGCCTGCGCTTCGCGGAAGCGCCGCACGCGGCCTGGCTGCCCTACGCGACCGCGTTCGCGGCGGCGCTTGGCCATGTCTGGCCGGTGTGGCACGGCTTTCGTGGCGGCAAGGGCGCGGCGACGATGGTCGGCGGCATCGCGGTGCTGTGGCCGGCGGCGATCCCGCTGCTGCTCGCGGTCTGGCTGTTGTCGCTGATCCTCACGGGCTACGTCGGCCTGAGCACGATGCTCGCCGGCGGCACCGCCGCCGCGCTGGCGATCGCGACCGACGCGGCCGCGCCACGGCTCGCGTTCGCGCTCGCGATCGCGCTGTTGCTGGTCTTCACCCATCGCGCGAATCTCGCCCGGCTCCGCGCCGGCACCGAGTCGCGCTTCGAGAAGGCGCGATTGCTGCACCGGTGGGCGCGACGCGGATGACGACGGCATCGCCCGACGACACGCTCGATGCGCAGGCGCTGCGCGCCGGGCTGGCGGCGACCGTGTCGTCCCGCTTCGCCGCGATCGAGGTGGTCGGCACGATCGATTCGACCAACAGCGAACTGCTGCGGCGGCGCACGCCCGCGAGCGGCATCGTCGCGCTGTTCGCGGACAGCCAGAGCGGCGGACGCGGACGCCTGGGCCGGACCTGGGCCTCGCCGCCGGGCGCGAATCTGTACGTCTCGCTCGCACGCCGGTTCGACGGCGGTCTCGCCCGTCTCGGCGGATTGAGTCTGGCCGTGGGCGTCGCCGCGGCCGAAGCGCTGCAGGCGCTGGGCGCCGACGGCGTGCGCGTGAAATGGCCGAACGATCTGGTGATCGACGACGGTCATGCCCTGCGCAAGCTCGGCGGCGTGCTGATCGAGGGCGGCGTGCAGGACGGACATCCGCGCGCGATCGTCGGCCTCGGCCTCAATCTGCGCATGCCGGAGGCGGCCAGCGCGGCGATCGACCAACCCTGGACCGATCTGCGCGCGCTGCTCGGCGATGCGACGCCCTCGCGGAACCGGGTGGCGGGCGCCCTGCTCGCCGCACTCGCCGATGCGCTCGATCGTTTCGATGCCGATGGTCTGTCGCCGTTCCTGCCGCGTTTCGCCGCGGTCGATGCGCTGCGCGGCGCCCGGGTGTCGGCGACGATCGACGGACGCGATGTCGAAGGCATCGTGCTCGGCCCGACCGACGACGGCGCGCTGCGGCTGCGCACGGACGACGGCGAGATCGCGGTGCACGCGGGCGAAGTGCGGGTGCGCAGACGCGCACCCGCAGAGGCATGATGCGCGCATGACCGCCACTGTCCTGTTCGACCTCGGCAACACCCGGCTGAAATTCGCGCCGCTGCGCGCGGACGGTGGCGCGGGGGAACCGGTCGCGATCGCCCACGACGGCGGCGCGTTGCCCGCGGGCTGGGATGCGGCACTGCCGGCACGATTCGAAACCGCCATCGTGACCAGCGTGGCCGCGCCGGCACTGCGGGTCGCCCTGCTCGATGCGCTGACCCGACGCTGCGCGCGGATCTCGATCGCACGCACCACCGCCCGCTGCGGCGAACTGCGCATCGCCTACCCGCAACCGGAGGCGCTGGGCACCGACCGCTTCCTGGCGATGCTCGGCGCGCGCGCGCGCGGCCGCGCACCGTGGCTGGTGGTCGGGATCGGAACCGCGATCACGATCGATCTGATCGACGGCGACGGTCGCCATCGCGGCGGTCGCATCGCGCCTTCGCCCGCACTGATGCGCGAGGCGCTGCACGCGCGCGCGGCGCAGTTGCCGGAACACGGCGGCGCGCTCGTCGCGTTCGCCGACAACACCGCCGACGCCCTGCGCAGTGGTTGCGACGGCGCGGCTCTGGCGCTGATCGGACAGGCCAGACGCGACGCCGGCGCGCAGCTCGACGCGCCGCCCGCGCTGCTGCTGCACGGCGGCGGCGTCGATGCGCTGCAGTCGGAATTGCCGAACGACGCCGTGCACGCACCGGCGCTCGTCTTGGAAGGGCTCGCGGCGTGGGCGAGAATGCGGGCATGACGATGCGCGGACTGATCGTGTTGCTGGCGGTGCTGAATCTGGGCGTCGCCGCGTGGTGGCTGTCCCGGCCCGAAGTCGCGCCCGCGGTGAGCGAGGACGCGCCGTCCGGCATCGCCCGGCTGCAACTGGCCGACGAACGCCCGGGCGAATCCCGTCCGTCCGCGTCGGCGAACCCTGCGACAGAGGCATCGGCCGCCGAGGCCGTCGCCACGACCCCGCCCGCACAAGCCGCCTCTCCGGAAGCCACCGCCGCGCAGGCGGCCGATCGCGAATCCTGCGTCCGTCTCGGCCCGTACGCCGATGCCGCCGCCGCGGCGAACGCGCAGACCGCGCTGCGGCCGCTCGCCCGCCGACTGCGGGTACGCGAGCAGCGCGAAGGCGATGGCCGCGGCTGGCGCGTGTTCCTCCCCGCGGCGGCCGATCGGCCCGCCGCCGACGCCATCGCCACCCGCCTGCGCGCCGCCGGTTTCAGCGATCTGCTGGTGGTGGCCAACGGCACCGAAGCCAACAGCATCGCGCTGGGCCGGTTCAGCACCGAGGCCCGCGCCCGCCAGCATGTCGAAACGCTGTTGAAGGCGGGATTCCCGGCCCAGGCACAGCCGCTGGGCGAGACACGGATCACGCACTGGGTCGATCTGGCCGTGACCGGCGAGGCGGACCTTGCCGGCCTGCGCCGCGCCGGCGGCGCCGGCCAGGCGCGCGGCATCGACTGCGCCGGCTTGCGCTGACCGCCCTCACACCCGCCGCAGAGGTCCGGCGGGAAGCCCCGCCGGAAACCATGCTGCTAGAATCGGCCTCCCATGGCCTCAGGCCGGGCCGGGGCCCGCTCCCCGCGCAGATCGCCGGCATAGCTCAGTTGGTAGAGCAACCGCCTTGTAAGCGGTAGGTCGTCCGTTCGAGTCGGACTGTCGGCACCACCCCCAGGACGTTCTTCATGCAGCGAAGCTTCCCGCCCGTCTCCCTGATCGGCGCACCCACCGACATCGGCGCCGGCCACCGCGGAGCGAGGATGGGACCGGACGCGCTGCGCATCGCCGGTCTGGGCGAAGCGCTGGCCGCGCGCGGCGTGGATGTCGCCGATCGCGGCAATCTTGCCGGCCCCGACAATCCCTGGCTGCCGCCGACCGACGGCTACCGCCACCTGGACGAAGTCGTGGCCTGGAACCGGGCGCTGATGGACGCCGTCGGCGCCGAACTGCGCGCCGGCCGCCTGCCGATCGTGCTCGGCGGCGATCATTGCCTCGGCGTCGGTTCGATCACCGCGGTCGCCCGCCATTGCCGCGAGACCGGCAGGAAGCTGCGCGTGCTCTGGCTCGACGCTCACGCCGATTTCAACACCAGCGACGTCACGCCATCGGGCAACGTCCACGGCATGCCGGTCGCCTGCCTCTGCGGCCTCGGTCCCGACGCCCTCGTCCGCCTCGGCGGCAGCGCCCCGGCGATGCGTCCGGACGAGATCCGCCAGATCGGCATCCGCTCGGTCGATCCGGAAGAGAAGCGGCTGGTGAAGGACTACGGTCTCGACATCTACGACATGCGCTACATCGACGAGGTCGGGATCAAGCGCGCGCTGGAGGAAGCGCTGGAGGACGTCGACGACGACACCCACCTCCACGTCAGCTTCGACGTCGACTTCCTCGATCCCAGCATCGCGCCGGGCGTCGGCACCACCGTGCCCGGTGGCCCGAACTACCGCGAGGCGCAGCTGGTGATGGAAATGATCGCCGACACCGGGCGCATGGGATCGCTGGACATCGTCGAACTCAACCCGGCGCTGGACAACCACAACGCCACCGCCGAACTCGCGGTGGATCTGGTGGAAAGCCTGTTCGGCAAATCGACCCTGATGCGGGATTGAGACGGCCGGGGGCCGCGAGACGGCTGCCGCTTCCGAAACGGACATGGCCGTTCACCCCGGCCATGTCTTCGACGCTCGCTCCGTGCCGATGCGGGCGCGCGCTCAGCGGTCGCGAAGCGCCGTCCTGCGTTCTTCGGGCAGCAGCGGATAGACCAGACTGACGTTGCAGCCGTAACGCTCGGGCAGCGAGCGGTCGCGGGCATCGCCGTGGTTGCGGAAGAACACCGCGCGATCACCGGCGTTGCCGCAGATCGCATTGCCGCCGATCGCCGATTCGAGGCGCAGGCCGCTGGTCGAAGCCAGCTGCGGGCACTGTCCGCCGAACTCGACCTTGTAATAGCGGTTGCCGCCGCTGCGCGTGGGCGCGACTTCGACGACGATGTCGTTGCCGTCCTCGCTCCAGCCGCGCATGTGGCGGGCGTCGAGACAGTACGCCGTGGTGCCGGCGAAACCGCGCTTGCGCTGCGTGCGGACCTCGACCGTCTCCAGCGTGTCCTTGTCGCGCGGCGCGCGGCGCTGGCTGCGCAGGGCGAGATCGGCGTATTCGCGGGCGTCGATCCGGGTGGCGGCGGCGACCGCGCAACGACGATCGCCGAGATCGAGATACGCCTCCGGACGCGCGCAGACCTTGCCGCCGGGGCTGACGATCATCGGCCGTTCGCCCTGCAGCGCATCGGGGCAGTCTTCCGACAGATCGAGGCGATAGCGCGACTGGTCGTTCAGACGCAGCGCGACGGTCCGGGCGTCGCTCTGGCGCGCTTCGCGCACCTCGCCGGCATCGAAACATTCGGCGCCCGCGGACGAGGTCGGCGGCGTGGCGGAAGCCGGCAGGCCGCACAGGGCGACGGCGGCGGCGATGAGGGACGTGCGAAGCATCATGCGGGTGCGCTCCCAAGGGTCAACCGGAACCGGTCTGCTCCGATTCTTGCGCCAACCTCACCACACCGTCCAGTGCAGTGACCGCCACGGCACGCAGGGACTGGCCGCGGCAGGGTCCCGCCACGCATTCGCCGGCGGCCAGTTCGAAGGTCGCGCCGTGGGCGGCACAGACCAGTTGGCCGGACTTCGACAGCAGGAACTTGCCGGGGGCCCAGTCCAGTCGACGCCCGGCGTGCGGGCAGATGTTGAGCCAGGCACGCACCGCATCGCCGTCGCGGAGCAGGATGAGCGATTCCGTGGCACCGTCGATCGCGGCCTCGCATTCGACCGGAACACCCTCGGCCAGATCGACCAGGGCGACGAGCGGCGGAGCCGCTCCAGGGCTTAACGAACTTCTCACACCTTCGGTCATCGGGCGTCCGATACTGCGGCGACCGGCCGCCGGCCCTCCAGTGTGTCACGACACGTCGTCATGTTCGCCTCTTCCGTGTTCCACCGTCACCGTCATCGCATCCGCGGCTTCTTCGCGCCGCGCAAGCCGCGCCATCGCCTGCTGCGGGTCGTGCTCGCCCTGTTCGGGGTCGCGGTGCTGGCGGTGCTGCTGGTGATGGGGCTGGCGATCGGCGCGGCGATGCTGGGCGCGGGCCTGCTTTACCGGCTGTGGCGCCGCCGCGGCAAACCGCTCGCCGCGGACGCCAGGACCCTCGACGGCGAATACCGCATCCTGCGCAAGCCGGCGCTCACCGCCGGCCGCTGAAACCACGTCGACGCACTCGACGTCGCCGCCGCGCGCGCGCCATCATGCGCGCATGAACGCCATCGACCACGCTGCCGGACATGATTCCGGGCCCGATCTGATCCCCCCGCCCGTCCAGCCGCACGTGCCCGTGCGTGGGCGCGACATTGCCGGCCGCTTTCCGGTACGTCGCATCTACTGTGTCGGTCGCAACTTCGCCGACCACGCCCGCGAAATGGGCGCCGCCGCCCCGGCCTCGAAGGCCGAACGCGGCACGCCCGTGTTCTTCCTGAAGCCCGCGGACGCCCTGGTCATCGATGGTGTCGCCAGCTATCCGCCGGGTACGCAGGATCTGCATCACGAGATCGAACTGGTCGTCGCGCTCGGCGCCGACGCACCCGCGGGCGTGCTCGATCCCGCCGATATCGACGCGCTGATCTTCGGCTACGGCATCGGCCTCGATCTGACCCGCCGCGATCTGCAGGCCGCGGCCAAGGCCAAGGGTCTGCCCTGGGACACCGGCAAGGCCTTCGATCAATCGGCGCCGATCAGCGCCCTGGTGCCCGCGGTGGAGGTCGGCGCGCTCGCGCCGCGCACGCTGTCGCTGCGGGTCAATGGCACCCTGCGCCAACAATCGCGGCTGGATCAGCTGATCTGGGACGTGCCGGACATCCTGCACGAACTGTCGAAGCTCTACGCCCTGCGCGCCGGAGATCTGATCTTCATGGGCACCCCGGCCGGCGTGGCCGCGCTGCAGCCGGGAGACGTCTGCGAAGGCGCTCTGGACGATCTGATCCGCCTCGACTGCCGCATCGCCGCGCCGCGCTGAAATAAAACCCCGACGAGCGCCCCAAGCCCCGACGCCACGCTCTAGACTCTGCCCACCATCCACTTCCGGGAGCGCGGTCCATGGGCATGATGTCGGAGTTCAAAGAGTTCGCGATGAAGGGCAATGTCGTCGATCTGGCGATCGGCGTGATCATCGGCGCGGCCTTCGGCAAGATCGTCAGCGCGCTGGTCGACGGCGTGATCATGCCGATCATCGGCAAACTCACCGGCGGCGTCGATTTCAGCACCGCCGCCTATGTGCTGCAGGACGCCGTGATCGGCCCCGACGGCAAGGAAACCGCGGCCGCGGTCGCGATCAAGTACGGCGCCTTCGCCCAGACCATCATCGATTTCACGATCATCGCCTTCGTGCTGTTCATGGTCATCAAGGTCATGAACCGTCTGAAGAAGGCCGAAGCCGCCGCGCCGGCCGCCCCCGCCGAACCGCCGGAAGACGTGCTGCTGCTGCGCGAGATCCGCGACATGATGAAAAAGTGAGTCCCGCCGCGGTCGCGCCGGGCGTGACCGACGGCAGGGCCGGACGAAGCCGCGGGCTGCTACGCTCGCGGCTTCGCTGTTTTCGGCCGGAGAATTCGGAATGCGTTCGAGTCTGACCCGCCTCGCCACTCTGGCCGCGACCATGGCGACCGCGGTCGCCCTGGCCGCGCCGCCCGGCGACACCCGCATTCCCGCGGCCGCGCTCGACACCGCCGCGCAACTGCGCGAACGCGCGCTTCAGGACCGCACGTCCTGGCAGGTGGTGGAATCGCTGACGACGGAAATCGGCCCGCGTCTGGCCGGCAGCGAGGCCGACGCCCGCGCCGTGCGCTGGGCCGAAGCGAAGTTCAAGGCCCTGGGTTACGACAGGGTCTGGCTGCAGCCGGTGAGCTTCCCGAAATGGGTGCGTCGCGGCGAACGCGGCGCAGTGCTGGGCGACAACGCGCAACCGCTGCATCTGACTGCGCTGGGCGGCAGCCCGGGCGGTACGGTCGAAGGCGAGATCGTGCGTTTCGCCGATCTGGCCGCGCTCGAGGCCACGCCCGCCGGCTCGCTGGCGGGCAAGATCGCTTTCGTCGACTACACCATGCAGCGCGCCCGCGACGGCAACGGCTACGGCCCGGCGAGCCGCATCCGCAGCCGCGGGCCGAGCGCCGCGCTCCGCGCCGGCGCGATCGGTTACGTGATGCGCTCCGCCGGCACCGAGCAGCATCGTTATGCGCATACCGGCATCACCCGTTTCGACGAGGGGCTGACCCCGATTCCGTCGGCGGCGCTGGCCCTGCCCGACGCCGAACAGCTGACCCGGCTGCTCGCCCTCGGCAAACCGATCCGGATCCGCATCGCGCTGGACTGCGGCTGGGACGGCACCGCGCAATCCTTCAACGTGATCGGCGAGATCACCGGTCGCGATCGCACACTGCGCGAAGAGGTCGTCGTGATCGGTGGCCATCTCGATTCCTGGGACCTCGGCACCGGTGCGGTCGACGACGGTGCCGGCGTCGCCATCACCATGGGCGCGGGCCATCTCATCGCGCAGTTGCCGAAGGCGCAGCGCCCGGCGCGCACGATCCGCGTGATCGCCTTCGCCAACGAGGAACAGGGCCTCTACGGCGGCAAGACCTACGCCGAGGCGCACAAGGCCGTGGTCGCGCGGCATCAGCTGGTTGCCGAAAGCGATTTCGGTGCCGGCCGCATCTACGGTTTCAACACCAATGCCGCACCGCATGCGCAGGCCGCGGCGGCGCAGATCGCCGAAGCGCTGAAACCGCTGGGCATCGAGGCCATGGCCAAGGGCGGCGCCGGCCCGGACGTGGGCCCGATCGCCGCCGAAGGCGCGGCCTGGGCCTGGCTGGGCCAGGACGGCAACGACTACTTCGATCTGCACCACACGCCCGACGACACCCTCGACAAGATCGATCCCGCGGCGCTGGCGCAGAACACCGCCGCCTATGCCGTGTTCGCGTACCTCGCGGCCTCGGCCGAGGGCGGTTTCGGCAGCGCGCCGAAGCCCGCGGCCGCCGCGCCCTGAACCACGACGCCGTACATTCCGCACCACGCAATCCCCCGCAGGATCAAGGAGAGAACCATGGCATTCCCGACCGCCGTCAACGATCAGATCACCGATTCCGTCACCCAGAGCAACGTCAAGGTGATCGCCGAATCTCCCGCGTTCGCGATGAGTTCGATCTACCAGTCGCTCGCCCACTCGACCGGCATCCTGTTCGAGAACGCGGTCGCGGCGCAGCAACAGCAGAACACACTGGCGATGGCGGCCACGAATCAGGGGATCATGCAGATCTATTCGCTCGATACCACCGCCGCGGCCGGCGCGACCGACAAGGTCGCGCAGACCGGCGTCGCCGACAATCTCACCAGTCTGTTGACGGTGCTGAACGCCATGCGCAACCCGACGCCTGCTCCGAAAGCGGTCGCGAGCGCGCCGGAGACCGTCGCTGCCGACGCCACGCCGCAGGCCGACACCGCGAAGACCGACGCGACCGCGTCCGACCACCACCACGAGGGTGTCGCGGAAGCGATCCGGAGCGCCGTGCATTTTTCGAACGACACCGTGCTGGGCCACGGCCACGCTGTCGTCGCGGGCGTGAAGGAAGCGGCCGATGCGCTCGCCCATGCGATCGACGAGATCAACCGCGTGAGTCACGCGAATCTGGTCAGGACGATCGAGGAAGCCGCGCTCGCGGCCGTCCTGGCATTGATGATCCGCCAGCCCGAGAAAGCGAAGGACTACGACACCGTGCTGCAGGCGATCAAGCAGGCGGCGTGACACCGCGCGGTCGTTTCGGCAACGAGGGCAGCGGGCCCGCACGGCCGGACCCGCGATGTCGATACGCTATCGGCGGTGCGCGCGCGACCACTCCGCCAGCAGCACCGCGGTCGCCGCGGCGACGTTGAGGCTTTCGACCGCGCCGCTGCCGGGAATCGACAGACGCAGATCGCAGGCTTTCGCGAGATCCGCGTCCATGCCCTCGCCTTCGGCGCCGAGCACGTAGACCAGGCGCTGCGGCAGCTTCGTGACGAACAGGTCGCCGCCACCGCGGACCACGGTGGCGGCAAGCGCGAAACCGGCGCCGCGCAACTGCGCGATGGCATTGTCCTCGCGGCCCAGGCGCACGAACGGCACCGCCTCGGCGCCGCCTTCGGCCACGCGCGCCGCGGCGCCGGACAGCGCCAGCGGCGAATGCTTCGGCAACAACACCGCGGCGATGCCGAAATGCGCCGCGGAGCGCAGGATCGCCCCGAGGTTGTGCGGATTGCCGACGCCGTCCAGCCACAGCGCGCAGCACGGACCGGGCGGCAGTTCGCGCAGCCAGACCGTGAGCGACTGCGGCTCGTCGCGCAGCACCTCGGCGACCACGCCTTCGTGGTGCGCGCTGGCGGCGAGTTTCTGCAGATCGGCCGGATCGACCACGCGATAGCCCACGCGGTTGGCGACGCACCACTTCAGCAGCGGCTGCAACTGCGGGATACGGGCTTCGGCCAGATAGAGTTTGCGGATGGATTGCGGACGTCGCGCGAACACCGCGCGCACCGCGTTCAATCCGTAGATGCGGAGTTCGGCATCGCGACGCTGGCGCGCGGCGTCGCCCGGGGGCGGGACGGCGCGGCCGTAGGGAGAATTCTCGGACATGCCGGCATTCTACGCCCGACGGCGCGATGCCCCGCGCCGGATCATCCGCGCCCCAGGAAGAACCAGCCGGCGATGAGCACGATCAGCAGCAGCCAGATCAGTCCACGCCCTCCCTTGTCGCCGGGCATCACCGTCGGCACGCGACGGCCGGCCATGACCTCCTGGGTGTGCTCGCGGCTCTCGCGCTGTCCCTTGGTCTCCGGCACCTGATGCGGACCGCTGTGGCCCTGTTTCAGCGACTGCACCTGCGCCGCGACCTGCTGCACCATCTCCATCGCCGATTTCAGGTCGCCACCGGACGCCTCGCGCAGGAGCTTGATCGCGGTCATCTTGTCGCCGCGCGACAGCGCGTCGATCACCGCCTGCGGGACTTCCTTCTGGATGCTCATCGACCGCTCCCCTCGCCCCAAACACGGCCCCAGCATAGCGCGGCGGGGGGTATGCTGCCCGGATGCGATGGGACATCCTCCAGACCGACATCACCACCCTGGCGGTGGACGCCATCGTCAACGCCGCGAACGAGGCCCTGAGCGGCGGCGGCGGCGTCGATGGCGCGATCCACCGCGCGGCCGGACCGGAACTGTCGCAGGCCTGCAAATGCATTCCGATGGTGCGCCCGTTCGTGCGCTGCCCGGCCGGCGAGGCACGGATCACTCCGGGGTTCCGCCTCTCCGCGCACTGGATCATCCATACCGTCGGCCCGGTCTGGCGCGGCGGACGCGAGGGCGAACCGGAACTGCTGGCGAGCTGCTATCGCGAGAGCCTGCGTCTCGCGGCGGAACACGACCTCGGCACGATCGCGTTCCCGGCGATCGGCTGCGGCGTCTTCGGCTATCCACCGGAGCAGGCGGTCGATATCGCAGTGCGCAGCGTGCGCGCGCATGCGGGGAACGATATGCACGTGATGTTCTGCGCATTCGACGCGGCGATGGCGGAGCGCTACCGCAGCGCACTGACAACAAAGGGTGCGCCTCGGCGCACCCAATCCCCATGATCAATGCCCGCCCACCGCCGGCGTCTCCGCCTCCAGCTTCTCCAACGCGTGCTTCACCGCTTCCGGCGAGCGCGTGTACGGCGCCAGCAGGCGATAGAACGCGGGCACCACGAACAGCGACAGCAGCGTCGAGAACGCCACGCCGAAGATCACCACGATGCCGATGGTGAAGCGACTGGCCGAGCCCGGACCACCGGCGACGACCAGCGGCACCGCACCGACGATGGTCGCGACCGACGTCATCAGGATCGGGCGCAGACGCACCGCGCAGGCCTCGAGGATCGCCTCGCGCACGCTGCGGCCCTCGTCGCGCAGCTGGTTGGCGAATTCGACGATGAGGATGCCGTTCTTCGCCGCGAGTCCGACCAGCATCACGATGCCGATCTGGCTGAACAGGTTCAGCGTGCTGCCCGCCATCCACAGACCGAGCAGCGCACCGAGCACGCCCAGCGGCACGGTGAGCATGATCACCAGCGGATGGATGAAGCTCTCGAACTGCGCGGCGAGCACCAGATAGACGACCAGCAGGGCCAGCGCGAAGGTGATCAGCACCGCGCCGCCGGCCTTGCGGAATTCACGGGACTCGCCCTTCCAGTCGATCTGCGCCGTATCCGGGAGTTCTTCGCGCACCACCTGCTCGGCCCAGGCCACGGCATCGCCCATGCGATAGCCGGGCGCGAGACCGGCGGAAATGGTGATCGCGCGCAGGCGATTGAAGCGGTTGAGGCTGCCGGCTTCGGCCAGCTCGCCGATGGTCACCAGATTCGACAGCGGCACCAGGGCGCCGTCGTTGCCGCGCACCTGGATCGCGGCCAGATCCGCCGGCGTGGCGCGCGCGACGCGATCGGCCTGCAGGATCACGTCGTACTCCTCGCCGTTGTCGACGAAGGTGGTGACGCGACGGCTGCCCATCATCGTTTCCAGCGTGCGTCCGATCTCGGTCACCGACACGCCGAGATCCGCCGCGCGCGCGCGATCGATCGACACCCGCATCTGCGGGCGCGTTTCCTTGTAGTCGGAATCGGCGGCGAAGAAGTCCGGATTCTTCTCGATCCGCGCGAGCACGCGGTCGCGCCATTGCGCGAGCTCGGCGTAGTCCGGGCCACCGAGCACGATCTGGAACGGTTGACCGCCACCGCGGGTGAGTCCGGTGCGCACCTGCGGATTCACGCGCACGCCCGGCAACGCGCCCAGTTCCTTGCGCACCTGCGACACGACATCGTCGGTGGTCGCCTCGCGCTTGTTCCAGTCCTGCAGGAACACGATCGCCTGACCGGTGTGCATCTCCTCGCTGACGCCGAAGCCGCCGGGCACGCGGGTGTTCACCCGCTGCAACGGCTTGCCATCGCCCACCTGCTTCAACAGCAGGTTCTCGACCTGCTTGACCTGACCGACGGTGTAATCGAAACCCGCGCCTTCGGGACCGACCACCGAGGCGAAGAACACGCCGCGATCCTCCGGCGGCGCCAGTTCGCTCGGCACCAGTTTGAACAGCACGCCGCTCGCGACCACCGCGGCCACCGTCAGCGCGCCGAACAACCAGATCCGATCGATGCTGCGTTCGAGCAACCGCCGGTAGCCGCGCGACAACGCATCGAGCGCGCGCGCGATGCCGGCGTGGAAGCGGTTGGGACGGTCGGCGGCGTGCGGACGCACCAGCTTCGACGACATCATCGGCGTCAGCGTCAGCGCGACCAGCGCCGAGATCGCGACCGCCGCCGCCAGCGCGACCGACAGTTCGCGGAACAGCCGGCCGGTGTTGCCTTCGAGGAATCCGATCGGCAGGAACACGGCGACCAGCACCGCGGTGGTGGAGATCACCGCGAACGCGACCTGCTTCGTGCCGCGCTTGGCCGCGACCAGCGCCGGTTCGCCGAGGTCGGCGCGGCGCTGGATGTTCTCGAGCACGACGATTGCGTCATCCACCACCAGGCCGATGCACAGCACCAGCGCGAGCAGGGTCAGCAGATTGATCGAGAAACCGAAGGCGTAGAGCGCGATGAACGCGGCGATCAGGCACACCGGCACGGTGACCGCCGGAATCAGCGCGGCGCGCGCGCTGCCGAGGAACAGCCAGATCACCAGCAGCACCAGCACGATCGCCTCGAACAGCGTCGACCAGACGCGCTCGACCGCGGCCTCGATGAACACGGTGCTGTCGAAGGCGACGAAGATGCGCGTGCCTTCGGGCAGGCCCTTCTGGATGCGCTCGGCTTCGGCGCGCGCGGCGCGGGCCACGTCGAGGCTGTTGGCGGTCGAAGTCTTGACGATGCCCAGACCGACGTTCGGCACGCCGTTGCTGCGGAAGTAGGCGCGACGCTCGGACGACGCCAGTTCGGTACGGGCGACATCGCCCAGGCGCACGACGTAGCCGTCGGCGCCCTTGCCCAGCGGAATCTGCGCGAAATCCGCCGGCTTGCGATAGCCGCGTTCGACGCGCAGCGTGAAATCGCGATCGGCCGATTCGATCCGTCCGGCCGGCAGTTCGATGTTCTCGGCACGCAGCGCGCTCTCGACGTCGCCGGCGGTGAGCCCGCGCGCGGCGAGCGCATCGCGATCGAGCCAGATCCGCATCGCGTAACGCTGCTGGCCACCGACGCGCACCTGCGACACGCCGCTCAGCGCCGACAGCCGATCGACCACGTAACGGTCGGCGTAATCGGTCAGCTGCAGCGTGTCCATGCGCTCCGAACTCATGTTCAGCCACAGGATCACTTCGGAGTCGCTGTCGGCCTTCTGCACTTCCGGCGGATCGGCTTCCTCGGGCATGCGCCCGGAAACGCGGCTGACCGCGTCGCGCACGTCGTTGGCGGCGGCCTCGATGTCGCGTTCGAGGGTGAACTCGATGGTGACCGACGAACGCCCGTTGACGCTGCGCGACTGCAGGGTCTCGATGCCTTCGATGCCGGCCAGCGCGTCTTCCAGCACCTGGGTGATGCGGGTCTCGACCACGCCGGCGGAGGCGCCGGGATAGCCCACGTCCACCGACACCACCGGCGGGTCGATCGCCGGCAGTTCGCGCAGGGTCAATCGCGAGTACGAGAGCAGCCCGAGCACGATCAGCAGCAGGCTGAGCACGGTCGCGAAGACCGGACGTTCGATCGAGACGTCGGACAGGCGCACGGATCAGCCTCCGGATGCGGCGGGCTGCGGCGCGGCGGGCGGCGATGCGACGGACGGTTGCGCCGCGGTGGCCGGCGCTTCGACCACTTTCGCCCCGGGACGCAACTTGCCGGTGCCGTCGACGACGATGCGATCGCCGGCCTTCGCGCCGTCGACGATCTCCGCCTTGCCGTCGGTGCGCGCACCGACGACCACGTCGATGCGCTCGACGCTGCCGTCGTCCTTCACCCGGTACAGGAAACTGTCGCGTCCGACCTGCACCACCGCGATCTCCGGCACGCGGAGGGCTTCGCGTGCGGCGCCGGGCAGACTCACGTTGATCAGCATGCCCGGACGCAGCAGGCGTTCGGGATTGGGCAGATCGGCGCGCACCGTGATCGCGCGCGTCGACGGATCGACGCGGGCGTCGATGGTGGCGACGACGCCGTCGAAACGGCGGCCCGGCCAGGCCGCGGCGCTGCCGCCGATCGCGCGCCCGGGCGACGCCAGCGACAACTGGGCCTCGGGGATCGGGAAATCGACGTAGACGCGGGCGAGATCGTCGAGCGTCGCGACCGCGGTGCCCGGTGTGACCAGCGCGCCGGGGCTGACCTGACGCAGACCGAGCACGCCGGCGAACGGCGCGCGGATCACGCGATCGGCGAGCTGGGCGCGGATCTGCGCGACCCGCGCGTTGGCGGTGTCGCGCGCGGCGCGCTGGTTGTCGAGCTGGGAGCGCGCGATGAGTTGCTGCGCCGCCAGTTCGCTCTGCCGGCGATACAGTCGCTCGGCCTCGTCGGCGGTGGCCTGGGCTTCGACCAGCGCGGCCTGCTGCTGGCGATCGGAGAGCGTGACCAGCGGCGCGCCCGCGCGCACTTCATCGCCGCTCTCGAAATGCACCGCCTGCACCAGTTCGCTGACCTTGGCGGTGACGGTGATGGATTCGCGGGCCTTGACCGTACCGATCGCGGAGATGCTTTCGGCATAGGTCTCCGGCTGCAGCCGCACGATCGTGACCGGTGTCGGCCGATCGCCGCCCTGCCCGGCGCCGGGCGGTCCGCTGCCCGCACCGCCCGGCGCGGAGGCGTCGCCGCCGCAGGCGCTCAGCGCGAGCAGCGCCGCGAACGCGCAGGACGACAGCGCATGGCGGCGGACGGAACGGAACGGAGACGGGAACGGAGACCGGAAAGAGGATCGCAAGGGGGCGGGACCGGTGGTGCGCATGGCCCGGATTGTAACCGCCCGTTTGCGACGCCCGGGCTGCACGAAAAGCACTCTACGTTGCGGAATGCCCGATTTTCACGCAAAACCATGACGTTCGGCCTAATGACCTTCGACCTATGCATGGATCGCATGCGCCGGAAACACGAACGCCGGCGCGAGGCCGGCGTTCGTGCGCATCGTGGACCGCGCCGTGGCGCGTGCGGTCAACCGTTCCAGCGACCGAGCGCGGCGAGGCCGTTGTCGCGGGCACGGGCGTAGACCGTTTCCTGCGCCTTGGCGACGTTGTTCACCAGATCCTGCGACCAGATCTTCAGCGCCGCGGACTGCATCGCGCGGCCGTAGGAGAACGACAGCGGCCACGGATTGGGGCCCATCTGGTTCATGGCGTTGAGGTGCGCGGTGGCGTCCTCGTCGCTCTGGCCGCCCGAGAGGAACACGATGCCCGGCAGGATCGCCGGCACCGTCGACTTCAGGCAGCGCAGGGTGGCTTCGGCGACTTCCTCGACCGACGCCTGCTCCTCGCAGCCCTTGCCCGAGATCACCATCGACGCCTTGAGGATCGTGCCGTCCAGTTCCACGCCATGGAGGTACAGCGCGTCGAACACCGCGCGCAGCACGGCGTCGGTGACGTTGTAGCACTCGTCGAGATCGTGGTTGCCGTCCATCAGCACTTCCGGCTCCACCATCGGCACCAGACCCTGCTCCTGGCACAACGCGGCGTAGCGCGCGAGGGCGTGGGCGTTGGCGTCGATGCTGGCGTTGGTCGGGGTGCCGTTGTCGACGTCGATGTTGATCACCGCGCGCCACTTGGCGAACTTCGCGCCGAGCGCGGCGTATTCCTTCAAGCGCTCGCGCAGACCGTCGAGCCCCTCGGTGACGACTTCGCCCGGGCAGCCGGCCAGCGCATGGGTGCCCTTGTCGACCTTGATGCCCGGGATGATGCCGTTGTCCATCATCACCTTGGTGAACGGCACGCCGGCCTTGGTCGACTGGCGGATGGTTTCGTCGTACAGGATCGCGCCGGAGATGTGCTCGTTGAGCTTCGGCGTGGTCAGCAGCAGCTCGCGATAGGCGCGACGGTTCTCTTCGCTGTTGGGGATGCCCACACCCTCGAAACGCTTGGCGATGGTGGCATTGGATTCGTCGATGGCGATGATGCCCTTGCCCGGCGCGACCATGGCGCGGGCGATGTCGGCAAGCTGTTCGATGCTCATGGGAGGGTCCTGGAGTGAGGCGGAGGGGCGGCGCTGGAGGGCAGCGTGAAGTCCGCCATTATACCTGCTCGCCGGAACCGGAAGTGCATTGCAAATCAATCACTTGCACCAAACCAGAGCCGATCCGGACCGGGTATTGCATACGAATTCATCGATCCTCGTCGACCCGCCTGCGGATCGCCGTCGCGCCATCTCCCCCGCCGCGACGGCGCCGGCCCCACCACGGGCCGGACCGGCGTCCAATCGCAGGGCCGGGGCAGCGCACCCGGCCGGGCTTCAGGCGACCCAGTCGTACTGGCGCTGGAACTCCCGGATCCCGGTGAGCACCAGCGTGCCCGGGCCGTGCGCGTTGCGCGCCTGCGGAATGAAATCCGTGTCCAGCTCGACGTTGCGGGTGCCGAACTTCACCGCACGACTGTTGATCAGCAGACTTTCGTATTCGTCCATCGACAGTTCGTAGCGGCGATCGAGCTGTTCGCCGATGCGCTGCGCGCGCACCCGCGCCTGGCCTTCCTGCGTGCCCACGCCGCTGAAGAATTCCGAACAGCAGCCGGAGCCATAGGAGAACACGCCGATCCGCTGCGGCGAGGAGAAATCACCATGTTCCAGGGTGCTCGCCAGCGACAGCATGGTGGTCGCGCCCATGATGTTGCCGACGCGCTGGCAATGGGTCATGCCCGGCACCACGCGGCGCTGGAAATCGGCCTCGATCTCCTTGGGCTTGGCCTTGGCGAACTTGCGCATCATGTCGCGATGCGCGCCCTTGATCATGCCGCCAAAGGGCGTGTGCATCGCGAGATAACCGAAGGTGGTGGCGTAATCCGCGTCCTGCACGCGCTTGGCGTATTCGCGATACGCGCTCTCGCAGCAGTCCAGGTACGACAGCAGCGAAAGATCGGCGTTGCCGGCCTCGCTGTCGGGCAGCGGTCGACAGGTGTCCATCACTTCGTAACCGTAGTAGCCGTTCGCGCCGACATCCATCCGGAACACCTGCGGATCCTCGCCGATGATCATCGCCACCGCACCGGCACCGGCGGTGGGTTCGAAGAACGACCAGTCCTGGGTCAGCGCATCGCCGCCGTCCTCGGTGAGGAAACGCGAAATGTCGGTGGCGATGACCAGGGCCTTCGCCCCGGGCGAGGCCTGCGACAACACGAAGCCGAACGCCATCTGCAGCCCGGCGACGCCCGAGTAACAGGCGTTCTTCAGCTCGAACAGGCGGCAGTTGCGATTGAGCCCGAGCAGCCGATGGAAGTAGGTGCTCATCGACTTGCCGAAGTCGAACGCCGACTCGGTGCAGGTGATGACCAGCTCGATCCGGTCGCGCTCTTCCGGCGACATCGCGTCGATCAGCGGCTTGGCCGCATTCACGCCGAAGGTGATCGGGTCTTCGTACGGCAGCGCGACCGTCTTCTCCTTCATCAACAGATTCGCGAACCGCGTCGTGTCCAGGCCGCGATGCGCCGCGAGTCTGGCCACATCGAGATAGGCGCAGCCCGCGAACGCATTCATCGCCTCGATTCCCACCTGAGTCATACCGTTTTCCTTTGCTGTGCTGTCTTGCCGCTGTGCGGACCGACCGGCCGTGGCCGGTCGCGTCCGCCGTGAGTGTGGGCCGGCGCCCGCACGGGCGCCGACCGATGACGCATGCCGTCCCGCAGAGCGCCTCTCCGGATCAGGCCAACGCCGGGGAGCGCTGGTCCGACGACGGCCGGACCAGCGCACGCACGTAGAGATTGCGCAGCGCGACCAGAACGTCGCCATCCTCGTTGATCAGGCTGATGTCGAACTTCCGGATCCCCGCGCGGCTGGATTCGCCGCCCTCGGCGAAGGTCGCGAGCGCGTGGCACTGCTGCGGGATCGGATGGACGATCTCGACCTCGTCGAGCGCGAACGGCACGTGCGGCGCGACCGCATCGACGCCGCCGGCAAGCCCGGCGACGGTCTGCAGCGCGCCGTCGATCATGCTCGGATGCAGGACGAACTGCCCGTAGTCGGCCTTCATGCGATCGTCGATCCGCAACCGCGAGAGCGCGAAACCGTCGCCGACGAGAAGCTCCTGGATGGTCCGGAACGCGGGCCCGTATTCGAAGCCGTGTTCGCGGAACCGTTGGTACCAGTCCGTCCCCGCCTCGCGGCGGGTCGCGCGCGCGCGCAGCGCCTGCAGCGACACGCGCTCGGGCACGACCGCGGGCGCCGCCCAACCTTCGCGGAAAGCGAGCCGGCCCTCCGAATGCACGATGGTCTCGTGCTCGTCGTCGAAGGACACGACCGAGAACTCGACCGTGTCGCCGATCGGCTTGAGCGAAGTGCGGACGTTCTGCGGGCCGCGGCGGAAACTCAGCGGCTGCGCCCAGACGATGTCGCGGACGCTGCGCACGCGGCGCTCGCCGGCGATGGTGCCGGCGATGCAGGCCATTTCCAGGAAGCCGGCGCCGGGGAAGATGCGCTCGCCGCCGACGGCATGGTCGCGGGCGTAGAACGCGCCGTCCGAGAGCACCGAGGCGAAGCCGGTCTCGCGCAGCGTCGAGGCGTTGTAGCCGATCAGCGGGTGCAACTGCGCGACGCCCGTGGACACCGGCTGCGGCGCGGAGGCTTCCGCAGGCTCGGCGACCCAGTGCCGATCGCGCGCGAACGGATACGTCGGCAGACCGATGCGATGCGGTGCGCCCGCCGGATACAGGCTGTCCCAATCGACTTCTTCGCCGGCCGCCCACATCAGCGCCAGCTCGGACAGGTCGCGTTCGCCCATCGCCAGCCGGAGCGGACGTTTGCCGCCGCGACGCGGACCGGCGCTGCCGCGATGCACGCCGGCGGCATCGCCGCGGCGGATCCAGGCTTCGAGCCGGTCGATCAGATCGGCCACGTCGGCGACCACCGCCGACAACCGCTCCTCCATCGCTTCGCGGCCGATCTGCAGGGTGTAGCACAGGTCCGAGACGTCGATCGCCTGCTCCCGACGCAGGCGCACGAGCAGGCGTTCCACGTATTCGCGCAGGCGACGCTCGTTCCTCGCCGACAGCACGAACAGATACGGCCCGGGCAGGCGCGCGTCCTCCGCGAACAGCGGCTTCTCGTATTCCTCGACGATCACGCAGGCATTGACCCCGCCGGCGCCGAAGGAGTTGATCAGCGCGCGGCGCGGATACATCGGCAGGTGATTCCACTCCGACAGCGTGCGTTGCAGATAGAACGGCGAATCGGCGAAATCGATGTCCGGATTCACCGGATCGCTGTGGACCGTCGGCGCCAGCTGGCGATGGCGGATCTGCAGCAGGACCTTGGCCAGACCGGCCATGCCCGCTGCCGATTCGGAATGACCGATGTTGGCCTTGACCGATCCCATCGGACAGTAATGCTTCTTGTCGGTCTGCCTGCGGAACGCCTGGGTCATGGCCGCGACTTCCAGACTGTCGCCCAGCCGGGTGCCGGTGCCGTGTCCTTCGATGTAGCTGATCGATTCCGGATGGATCCGCGCCTTGCGCAGCGCGTTCGCGATCAGCTGCGCCTGGGCGTTCGGGCTCGGCGCGGAATAGCCGTTGGAGCGGCCGCTGTGGTCGTAGGCGCTGCCGGACACCACCGCGTAGATGCGGTCCTGGTCGGCGATCGCCCGTGCCAGCGGCTTGAGCACCACCGACCCGACGCCCTCGCCGGGCACGAAGCCGTCGTCGCCGGCGCCGTAGCTGCGGCATTTGCCGTCGAGCGCGAGCATGCGCCGGTGGCACAGCGACTGGTACTTCGCCGGATGCAGGTACAGATTGACGCCGCCGGCGATCGCGAGCTGGCATTCGCGCTGTTTCAGGCTCTCGCAGGCGAGGTGCACGGCGACCAGCGACGACGAGCAGGCGGTGTCGATCGGCAGGCTCGGGCCGTTGAAGTCGAACACGTAGGACACCCGGTTCGCGATCGACCACGGCATCGCGCTGGCGTGGACCGCGGCCCCGTGACCGAGCGCCTGCGCCGCCAGCAGATGGTAGGAGTTGGTGGTCACGCCGACGAACACGCCGACATCCGCGCCCTTGCCCTTGGGGAACATCCGGCGCATGCCTTCGCGGGTGTAGCCGGCGTCCTCGACGGCCGCCCACACCGATTCGAGGAACAGGCGTTCCTGCGGGTCGGCGATCTTCGCCTCCTCCGCCGGGATGTTGAAGAAATCGGCGTCGAACCGATCCACGTCGTCGAGGAAACCGCCCCATTTGCAGTAGATCCGACCTTCCGCGGACGCTGCGGGATCGGCATCGAAGAAGGCTTCGCAATCCCAGCGCGCGGCCGGCACCAGACCGGTCGTATCGCGTCCGAGCCGCAGGTTCTCCCAGTATTCGTCGAGATTGGCCGCATCCGGATAACGGCCGTGCACGCCGATGATCGCGAACTGTTCGGGCTCGCCGTGCACGTCGTCCTCGACGACCTCCTCGTCGTGCGCCTCGATCGCATCCTCGCGCGCCGGCGACGGCGTCTCGCCGGCACCGCCGGCGAGGCCGAACAGCGCGACCAGACCGTCGCGGGCGTACTGCAGCAGATACTTCGACAGGTCCTCGATCGTTTCGTATTCGTAGAAAAGGGTCTTGGGCAGCACGCCGAGATCGCGTTCGAGATCGGCGTTGAACTTGCCGATCATCACCGAATCGATGCCGAAGGATTCGAAGCGTTCGGTCGAGGCGATGCGTTCCGGCGCGAGCCGGATCTCCTCGCCGACCAGCGCCTTGAGGTAGTCCTCGGTCCTGGCGAACAGCACCGCCGGATCGACGTCCGCGACCCGCGCCGCGGCACCGGCGCCGCCCTTCGCGGACTTGCGCGCGATCGATGCGCTCATCCGCGAGGGAATGCCGTAGAGCACCACGATCTGCGCGGCATCGCCGCGCAGCGCGTCTTCCCAGCAGCGCAACCCTTCCGCGGTGGGCAACGGCGACGTGCCGACCTGCGCTTCCTGGCGGCGGATGTCCTCGCGCGACAGGCCCATGCCGCCTTCTTCCCACAGCGGCCAGTCGATCGACACGGTGCGGCCCGCGCGACGACCGGCGCGCCGCAAGGCCTCGCGACGCTGGGCGAAGGCATCGAGGAAATGATTGCCGTAGGCGTAATCGCACTGACCGGGATTGCCGATCGCGCCCGCCACCGAGGCGAACAGCACGAACAGTTCCAGCGGCTCGTCGCGGGTCGCGCGATCCAGTTGCAGCGTGCCGTGCACCTTCGGCCCCAGCACCGCCGTCATCTCCTGCGCATCCTTCTTGAGCAGGAAGGCGTCGCGATGGGTGCCGGCACTGTGGATCACGCCGTGGATCGCGCCGAAGCGGGCCCTGGCTTCGCGCACGACCCGGGTCATGTCCTCGGCCTTGGACACATCGCCCTGCAGGCACAGCACTTCGGCGCCGTGACTTTCGAGCCGCGCGATCGCCTCCAGCTGTTTCGGTCCCGGTGCGGAACGTCCGGTCAGCACCAGCTTCGCGCGATGCCGCCGGGCCAGATGTTCCGCGAAGATCAGACCGAGACCGCCCAGCCCGCCGGTGATCAGATAGGTGGCACCATCGCGCAGCGGCAACGCACCGCCGCCGGGCACCGCGGGCACGAACGGCACCAGTTCGCCGGTAAGGCGCACCGGCGGCTCGTCGGCGGTGCCGGACTCGCGCACGTAACGCACCTCGTTCGCGGTCCATGCACGCTCGTGCAGTTCGCGCAGGATCAGCGCAGCGAGCGTCGCGTCATCCGACGGATCGTCATCGCCGGCGATCTCGACGGTCTTGGTCAGATACGCCGGATTCTCCAGACTCACCGTCTTCATGAAGCCTGCGATCGCCGGTGCCAGCGGCGCCGCGTCCGCGCTCGTGGCCGGATAGGCCGACAGCAGCTTGAGCGAGGCCGCCTGCTTCTGCTTCATCAGTGCCTTGCACAGATGGAACAGCGCGTAGACCCCGGCATCGAGTCCACGCTCGATGCCGTCGTGGTCGTCCTGCATCGCCGCATCGCGTCCGCGATGCACGACCATCGCCGGCAGCAGGCGATCGGCGGCGAGCCGTTCGACCAGCGTGTGGAAATCCGCTTCGCGGCGTGGATGCACCGTGTAGGCATCCGCCGCGGTCCGCGCGAAGTCCTCGCCCGGCATCACCAGCACCATCCGCGCCGCCGCGGCTTCGCCGAGCTGCGCGCGCAACGCGAGGAACAAGGCGTCGGAGGTGTCCAGCACCAGGATCGGGCCGGCGATTTCCGGCAACGCCGGTACCTCCAGCGGTGTCGGTGCCCAGTACGGCCGGCAGTACATCCGCTGCCGGTCCTCGGCCGCGGCCGACGCCGTCTTCGCCGGTCTGCGCGCGTCCATCCTGCGCGTGTCCACGGAGCGCGACGACGCCTGCGGCAGCTCCCGTTCGATCCAGTAGCGCTCGCGGGCGAAGGGATAGGTGGGCAGCGAGACCCGCTTCGCACGCGCGCCGCGGCGCAGGCGCGACCAGTCGATGTCCACGCCCATGATCCACAGTCGCGCGAGTTTCGGCAGATCGCGCGAGGACAGCAGTTCGTCCAGGAACGCACCGCCGGCACGGCCATCGATCAGATCGCCGGCACCATAATGGAACTCGCGGATGCTGCCGTGATAGACATCGGCGATGTCGTGCGCGCCGGCACCGCCACGCGCTTCGCCGGCCGGATGCAGCGCCAGCCACTGCGACAGCTTGTCCGCGAGCGCGTCCAGGCTGTCGGCGACGACGACCAGACGCACCGGCATCGGCGTGCGCCCGACCTGCGAGGTGTAGGCGACATTCGCCAGCGCCAAGCCCGAGGGCTCGCGCAGGCGCGCGAGCATCCGCGCGGCGTAACGGCGCAGGGCGTCGTGATCGCGCGCCGACAACAGGAAGGCCTCCGGCGAGACCGACGGCGCGATCTCGTGCGCGATGCGGTCCGCGGCGTCGTATTCCTCCAGGATCACGTGTCCGTTGGCGCCGCCCGCCCCGAACGAACTCACGCCGATCCGGCGCGGCTGGTCCGCGATGCGCTTCCAGTCCGCGAGTTCGGTCTGCACCCGGAACGGGCTGGTCTCGAAGCTGATGTTCGGATTCAGCGGATCGGCGTGCAGCGACGGCACCAGCTGCCGGTGCTTGATCTGCAACAGGGCCTTGGTCACCGCGGCGATGCCCGCGGCGGCTTCGAGATGACCGATGTTCGACTTCACCGAACCGATCGGGCAGAACTGCTTCTCGTCGGTCGATCCCTCGAACGCCTTGCTCAGGCCGGTGATCTCGATCGGATCGCCGAGCGCGGTGCCGGTGCCATGGGTCTCGATGTAACCGAGCGTCTTCGGATCGACACCGCCCTTGCGGCAGGCCTCGGCGATGAGTTCGGCCTGGGCGTTCGGATTCGGCACCGAGTAGCCGTTGGTCTTGCCGCCGTGATTGATCGCGGTCGCACGAACCACGGCGTAGACCTGATCGCCGTCGCGCAGCGCCTGTTCCAGCGGCTTGAGCACGATCGCGCCCACGCCCTCGCCCGGGACGTAGCCGTCGCCACCACGACCGAAACTGCGGCAGCGGCCGTCGCTGGCCATGAACTTGCCCTGGCTGAGCGTGAGGTATTTGTAGGGATGCGCGGTGAGATTGACGCCGCCGGCGATGGCGGCCTCGATCTCGCCGCGACGCAGCTCCTCGCAGGCCAGGTGGATCGCGGTCAGCGACGACGAACACATCGTGTCGATCGCCAGGCTCGGGCCGCGGAAATCGAAATAATAGGAAATGCGGTTCGCGATCGAGGCGTGCGACGAGGTCGGTACCGCGGTGTTGCCGCGCATCACCGACTCGGCGCCGTACAGTTCGTACTGGCCCCACATCACGCCGACGAACACGCCGACCCGACGCGAGGCGATGCCATCGCGGCTGTAGCCCGCGTCTTCGATCGCTTCCCAGACGGTTTCGAGGAACAACCGCTCCTGCGGATCGGTCAGCTCCGCTTCCTTCGGCGAGATGTTGAAGAACAGCGGGTCGAACTGATCGATGCCGTCGAGGAAGCCGCCCCACTTGCTGTAGGTCTTGCCCGGCTTGTTCGGGTCGGGATCGAAGTAATGCGCATGATCCCAACGATCGGCCGGCACTTCGGTGATGCAGTCGCGGCCGAGCCGGAGGTTGCGCCAGAACTCGTCGACGTTCTCGGCCTGCGGATAGCGGCCGGCGAGACCGACGATCGCGACCTCGCGCAACGCCGGCACGCGACCGACGGCGAAGCGTCCGCGCGCCCGTGCGGGCGCGGGTCGCATCGGTTCGGGCTCGGCCGCCGCCATCCGCGGGGCATCGCCTTGGTCGTCGTCGAGGCCGAGCCGACGTCGCAGCGCATCCGGATGCGCCTTGACCAGATACGCGGCGAGCGCCGCGATCGTCTGGTATTCGAAGAACAGCGTCTTCGACAGCGATCCGAAGGTCCGCTCCAGCTGATTGGTCAGCCGCATCGCCAGGACCGAGTCGATACCGTACTGCTCCAGCGGCGCGTCGGGATCGATCCGGTGCGCCGCGAGCTTGAGAATCCCGGAGAATTCTTCGCGGAGGTAATCCCGCGCGCGTTCGAGCAGACGTTCCTGCGCCCCGGTGTCGCCGCCGGACACGCTCGCGGACGAGGCCGTGGATGCGGCCGCGACCGGCATCGGGGCGCCGAGCAGCGCGCGGCGCATCCGCGCCACATCGCCCTCGATCACCATCGCGCTCGCCGCGTCCAGCGCCAGGATGCGCCGGAACGCGCGCAGTCCGGTCGCGCTGCGCATCGGGCGCATACCGGTGGTGGTCTGCAGCAGTTCCTGCGCGACGCGCTCGATCGCCATGCCGCCCGATTGCCACAGCGGCCAGTCGATCGCCACCGTGCGTCCGCGGCGTTCACCGGCCGCGACCTGCGCGTTGCGGTGTTCGGCGAACGCGTCGAGGAACGCGTTCGCGGTCGCATAGTCGGCCTGGCCGGGATTGCCCAGCGGCCCGGCCATCGACGCGAACAGCGCGAAGAACGCCAGCTCCAGATCGCGCGTCGCCGCATCCAGATGCGCGGTGCCGAGCACCTTCGGACCGAGCACGCGGGCGAACTCCTCAGGGCTTTTCCGGAGGATGAAGTTGTCGGCGATCATGCCGGCGCTGTGCAGCACGCCATCGAGACGGCCATGCGCGGCGCGGATCGCGTCGATCAGGCGCGCGACATCGGCGGCCTCTTCCAGATCCACCTGCCGATACTCGGCGCGGCCTTCTTCGCCGGCCAGGACATCGAGCAGCGAGCGCCGTTCCTCGCTCAGCACCGAGCGTCCGGCGAGCACCACGCGCGCACCGCGCGTGCGGTCGAGGATGTCGCGCGCGAACAGCAGACCGAGCGCGCCGAGCCCGCCGGTGATCAGATACACGCCGCCGTCGACGTAGGTCGGCGGCGTCTCCGCGTCCGCGGGCACTTCGTGCCAGCGCGAGGCTTCGAGCCGATCGCCGCGACTGCGCAGCACCGGCTCGTGCGCCAGCAGCGCCGCCTGCTGCAGGACGCCGGCCAGCGGTTTCGTCGCGATCTGCGCCGGCACCCGGATCAGCTGTCCGACGAACGACGGATTCTCCAGCGCCGCGGTCTTCAGCAGCCCGGACAGACCGGCGAAGAGTCCCGGCTCGCCATCGTCCTGGACCACGATCCGGAACAGCACGCGGCCTTCCGGACGTTGTTCCAGCAAGGTCCTGATCCGCTCGAAACAGGCCAGCGCATGGGCGCGGAAGCGTTCCGCCGCCGACGCGGCGGAGACCGGCGACAGCGCGGCGCAGGCGTCACCGCCCAGGGCCGTCGACAACCGGCGCGGATCGGCCTTCGGCAGCTCGCACAGCAGCACGTGGCGCTGCGCGTAGACCGTCGCCGATGACGTCGCGGAGGCCGCGGCCACCGGTTCCCAGGCCGGCACCGCCAGCAGGATACCCGTATCGTCGCGGTCGTTGCGGGCCGCCGGCGCGGCGAGCTCGCGCCCGAGCGCGCGCCACGAGAACCCGCGCATCTGCACGCAGACATTGCCGTGCAGATCGCACAGGTCGAGGTCGAGCTTGACCACCGCATCCTGCGGACCACTGCCGGCGGCGTAACGCACCCAGACCAGCATCTCGCGCACGCAGGGCGAGACCACGCGCAGACGTTCGAGCGCGAACGGCAGGCGCGCCTGCGCGCTGTCGTCCTCCATCAGGCCGACCGCCGACTGCAGCGCGCTGTCCATCAGCGCGGGATGCAGGACGTAGCCATCGGTGACGGCTCCGGCGGGCAAGCGCAGCTCGGCCAGCACCTCCCCTTCGCCGCGATGCAGCGCGACCACGCCGCGGAACGCCGGCCCGTAGAGCAGCCCCATCCCCGCGCAGGTCGCGTAATGCGTCTCCGCGGCGACGCGGCCGCGACGCATCCGCGCCTGCAGCGCATCGGGGTCGAGCCGTTCGGGCAGGGCGTCGTCGAAACGCACCGCGCCCTGACAATGGACGACCACATCGTCGCGGGCGTCATCGCGGGCGCCATCGCCGTGGATCTCGTAATCGATCCCGCCGTCATCGGTCGGCGACAGCGCGATGTGCACGCGTACCCGGCCGTCCGCCACCACCGGCTGCGCCCAGACCGTGTTGCGCAGTTCCATCACCGCCTGCGGCGGGCGCTGCGGCAACGCGTGTTCCACCGCGGCGCGCGCCATCTCCAGACAGGCGACGCCGGGCAGGATCTTCGCGCTCGTGCCGTCGGCGCGCTGGACCCGGTGATCGGCCAGGAAGAATTCCTCGCCCTCGAAGGTCGCGGTGTAGCGCTGTTCGCTCAGATCGGAGGTGTTCTCGTGCAGCAGCGGATGCAGCGTCGCCGCGCGCCGGCCCTGCGCCACTCCGTCCCCGCGCAGCGCCGAGAGGTCGATCCAGTAGCGCTCCTTCGCGAACGGATACGTCGGCAGAGACATCCGCCGCGGACGCGCCGCGACGTACAGCGCCCGCCAGTCCACCTCCAACCCCTTCGTCCACAGCTCCACCAGACGATCCAGCTTCCCGCCCGCGATCCACTTCTCCACCGCCTGCCGCAGATCGCCGTCGCTGCCGAACAACGACAGCGCCTCCCGGTTCCGACGCGCCTGCCCGCGA
The DNA here is from genome assembly GCA_041919915.1 of Lysobacteraceae bacterium. Classification (GTDB taxonomy): domain Bacteria; phylum Pseudomonadota; class Gammaproteobacteria; order Xanthomonadales; family Xanthomonadaceae; genus Lysobacter_I. The sequence continues at coordinate 340,418 of JAYRSY010000001.1, read as the reverse complement.
TGGCCGCCTTCCAGCACCTCCTCGCCCGACACGAACGCCTCCAGCACCGACGTCAGCTGCGCCTCCGTCGACACCACCACGCCCACCCGCTCGTCCATCGCCTCGCGGCCGATCTGCAGCGTGTACGCCAGCGCCGTCAGATCGACGTGCTCCCGGTCACGCACGAACGCCAGCAGGTCCACCGCCTTCTGCCGCAGCTGCTCCGCCGTCCGCGCCGACAGCACCACCGCCACCTGCGCATGCACCACCGGCGCCGTCTCCGGCGCCACGTATTCCTCCACCAGCAGATGCGCGTTCGATCCGCCCGCCCCGAACGACGACAGTCCCGCCAGTCGCGGCCACACCCGACCGTCCACCTCCGGCGCCGGCCATTCGCGCAGCGTCTGGTTCACCACGAACGGCGTCTTCGCGAAGTCGATGTGCGGGTTCAGGCGCGACGAGTGCAGCGACGGCACGATCTGGCGGTGCTTCAGCTGCAGCAGCACCTTGGTCAGACCCGCGATCCCCGCCGCCGACTCGCAATGACCGATGTTCGACTTCGCCGAACCGATCAGGCAGAACCCCGTCTCCTGCGTGTACTTCGCGAACGCCTTGCCCAGCGCCGCGATCTCGATCGGGTCGCCCAGCTTCGTCCCCGTGCCGTGCGCCTCGATGTAACCGATCCGGCGCGCGTCGATTCCCGAATCCGCCAGCGCCCGGCCGATCACCGCCGCCTGCGCCTGCGGATTGGGCACCGTGTAGCCGTTGGTCTTGCCGCCGTGGTTCAGCGCGCTGCCGCGGATCAGGCCGTAGACCTGATCGCCGTCGCGCTCGGCGTCGGACAGGCGCTTGAGCACCACCACGCCCACGCCTTCACCCGGAATGTAGCCGTCGCCGCCTTCGCCGAAGCTCTGGCAGTGGCCATCGCTGGAGATGAACTGGCCCGCGCTGAGGATGAGATATTTGCTGGGGTGGATGCTGACGTTGACGCCGCCCGCGATCGCGAAGCGGATGCGGCCCGACTGCAGGTCCTGGCAGGCGAGATGGATCGCGGTCAGCGAGGACGAGCACATCGTGTCCACGGTCATGCTCGGACCGTGCAGATTCAGCGCATAGGACACGCGGTTGGCGATGCTCGACGCGCTCACCGCGATGCCGGTCGGCTCGCCGCGCGCGGTGAGTTCCGGGCCGAACAACTGGTATTCGGTGTACATCAGACCGACGTAGACGCCGACCTGACCGGGCAGATCGTGTTCTTCCGGCACGCGCAGGGTGTCGCGCGTGTAGCCGGCATCCTCGACCGCCATCCACGCGTGCTGCAGGAACAACCGCTCCTGCGGATCGATCAGTTCGGCCTCGCGCGGCGAGATGTTGAAGAACAGCGGATCGAATTCGTCGACACCGGCGATGAAACCACCCCACTTGCTGAAGTGGCGGCCGGAGGCGGTGCGGTCCTCGCTGTAGTAACGGCGCCAGTCCCAGCGGTCCTCGGGCACCTCGACGATGCAGTCGCGGCCCTCGCGCAGATTGCGCCAATAGGCTTCGATATCGATCGCTTCGGGATAGCGGCCGCTGAGACCGACGATCGCGACCGGATCGGCGACACCCGACGTGGCCGGTGTCTCGGACGAACCGCCGGCGGGACCGCCGAAGCGGCGACGCGAACGCCGGCTGCGCGCGCCGGACGATGGCGTGGTCGACGACGCGGTCAGGGCCGGAGCGATCGGCGCGGTCGAAGACACCGGCGAAGTCGCCGGTGCCGATGCCACCGTCGCGCGCTCGGCAAACAATCGCCGCAGTGCGGTCTCGTGCTGCGCGACGAAGTAGTCGGCGAGATCGTGCAGCGTCTGGTATTCGAAGAACAACGTCTTCGGCAGCGAACCGAAGGTCTGTTCGAGCCGGTTGGTCAGCCGCATCACCAGGATCGAATCGATCCCGTACTCCTCCAGCGCGGCACGCGATTCGATGCGCTGCACCGGCAGCTTGAGCAGCGCGGCGAATTCGCGGCGCAGCCAGTCGCGGGTACGTGCGGCGAGATCGTCGGCATTCAGCACCTCCACCGCGGGGACGGCGGCATCGGCGGCGGCGGTCGCGTCTGCGGCATCGTCCAGAGATGCGGACGCCGCCGGCATGACATCGTCATCGACGGTGATGCCGAGGAACGTCGCGCGCATCCGCGACGGGACACCCTCCATGACCAGCAACTGTCCAGCGTCCGGTGTCCGCATCGCGTCGTTCGCGCGGGCCAGCGCGACATCCAAGGCTTCCAGGCCGGTACGGCTGCGCATCGGGCGCATGCCCGCGAGATCGCGCAGCCAGTCCCGGGCGGCGGCATCGACCGCCATGCCGCCTTCTTCCCACAGCGGCCAGTCGATCGCGACCGTGCGCCCGCGACGTTCGCCGGCGGCGACCCGCGCGTTGCGATACGTCGCGTAGGCGTCCATGAACGCATTGGCGGCGGCGTAGTCGGCCTGGCCGAGATTGCCCATCGCGCCGGCGACCGCCGAGAACAGGACGAAGACATCGAGTTCGACGGCGCGGGTGGCATGATCCAGATGGCGGGTGCCGAGCACCTTCGGCCCGAGCACGCGCGCGAATTCGTCGCCGGTCTTCTTCAGCAGGAAGCTGTCGGCGATCGTGCCGGCCGCGTGCAGCACGCCGTCGAGGCGACCGCATTCGGCCAGGATCGACCCGACCAGCGCATCGACCGATGCCGCGTCCTCGAGATCGACCGCGCGGTAGACCACCCGTCCGTCGCCGGTGGACAGCGCCTGCAAGGCAGATCCGCGCTGCGGATCCAGCGCACCGCGACCGGCCAGCACCACGGTCGCACCGCGCGCGCGACGCAGGACGTCCTGCGCGAACAGACGACCCAAACCACCGAGACCGCCGGTGATCAGATACACGCCGCCGTCGCGCCACGCCATCGGCGCGGGCGCCGCCAACGGCGCGATCTCCTGCCAGCGCGCGACCGTGCGCGCCTGGTCGATCCCCGTGACATCGGCATGACGGATGTCGGCATCGCCGGGACGACGCGCGTCCCGCGCGAGCAGGGTCGCCAGCTCGCCGGTCGCGATCCGCGCCGGCACCCGGATCAACTGGCCGACGAAGTTCGGGTTCTCCAGCGCCGCGGTCTTCAGCAGACCGGACAGACCGGCGAACAGCGCAGTCTCCCCGCGATCGCCACCGTCCTCGGGAATGACGATCTGGAACAGCATCCGGCCCTGCGGCCGCGACGCGAGCAACGCCTTCACCCGGTCGAAGCAGGCCAGCGCCAGCGCGCGATAGCGCCAGGCGACATCGCCGCCGGCCATCGGCAGCGCCTCGCACGCCGCACCGTCCAGCGCCTCGGCGAGCGCACCGGCATCGGCCTCCGGCAGTTCGCAAAGCACGATCTGATGCGCCGCCCAGACCGGCGCCACATCGGCGTCGGTCACCGCGACATCGACCCACGACGGCGCCGCCAACAGCACGCCGTCGTCCTCGACGACCGCCGTCGGTGTCGATGCCGGTGTCGATGCCGTTGCGGAGACCGTGGTGGACAGCGGCGCGGACACCGACGGCGCTTCCGCCGCGGTCGCGGGCATCGCCGGGCGCTCGCGCACCAGCGCGCGCGAGGAGAATCCGCGGAACTGCACGCAGACCGCACCGCCCGCATCGCACAGATCGATGTCGAGCTTGACCACGCGATCGCCGGCGCGGCTGCCCGGCGCGTAGCGCACCCAGGCGAACAGCTCGGACGCGCACGGCGCGAGCACGCGCAGCCGCTCCAGCGCGAACGGCAGCCACGGCGTGTCGCCGGCGTCGTCGAGCAGTCCCGCCGCCGCCTGCAGCGCGCCGTCCATCAGGCTCGGATGCAGCACGTAGCCGTCCGCATCGGCGTCGACAGGCCGCGACAGCCGGGCCAGCAGTTCGCCCTCGCCGCGATTGATCGCGGTCACCGCACGGAAGCGCGGACCGTAGAGCAGCCCCATGCGCGCGCAGCGCGCGTACAGCGCGTCCGCCGCGAGCGCATCGCCGCCCATGCGGGCGCGCAACGCCTCGGGATCGAGACGCGCCGCGTCCGCCGCGACGAACGCCGCGACGCCCTGGCAGTGGATGCGCTCGGACTCGCCGACGCCGCTGTAGATCTCGAAATCGACCGCATCGCCGTCGCCGGGAATCAGCGCGATGTGCACCCGGGTCGCGCCGTTCGCCACCACCGGCTGCGCCCAGACCGTGTTGCGCAGTTCCGGCACGCGTCCGTCCGGTCGCTCGGGCAGGGCCTGTTCCAGCGCGGCCCGCGCCATTTCCAGACAGGCCACGCCGGGCAGCACCCGAAGTTCGCCCTCGCCGCTGCGGACGCGATGATCGGCGAGGAAGAACTCGTCGCCGCCGAAGGTCGCGGTGTAGCGCTGCTCGCCGAGATCCGACGTGTTGGCGTGCAGCAGCGGATGCAGGATCGATCCGGTGGCGGAACCCGGGCCACGGCGCGAGAACTGCCGGACCAGCGCCACGGCATGGTCCTTCGACAGCCGCTTGCTCTTCAGCTCCGCGACCACGTATTCGATGAAATCGATCATTGACTGCTCCAGATGACCTGCCAAACGTCCCGCATTTCCAATTCACCGCAACGACTGCAAAACCGGGCCCGGGCGATCGCCCGGGCGCCGGATTCCGGACCCGTCACACCAGCATCCTCAACATGCGCACGGCCTGCGCCGTGCCGATCGCGTCGCTTTCCAGCCGCTCGACGATGTCCTCGATCGCATGCGCATGCGCATCCGCCTCGCGCTCGCCGCCGGGCACGGCGACGTGCGCCGCCGACGCCGGTGCCGGATCGTCGGCGGCCGGCACCCAGTAGCGTTCGCGGGCGAAGGGATATCCCGGCAGCGACGTGCGTCGCGGCGTGCGGCCACGATGCAGGCGGGTCCAGTCGAAGGACAGACCCTTGACCCACAGCGCCAGGAGTTTTCCGGACTTGTTGCGGGACACCCACTTGTCGATCGCTTCCTGCATGTCCTCGTCCCGGTCGATCAGCGCCAGACCTTCCTGGCCGCGTTCGACGCGGCCGCGCGCGGCGGTCGCGCTATTGTTGCCGTCCCGCAGCCAGGCTTCCAGCGCTTCGGCGAGTTCCGCGACCGATCCCGCCACCAGGCCCAGGCGTTCCTCCATCGCGTCGCGACCGACCTGCAGGGTGTAGGCGACTTCGGCCGGATCGGCCGTCGCGCCGGGACCGCGCAGGAACGCGGCCAGATCGGCCGCCTTGCGCCGCAACTGGGCCTCGGTCCGGGCGGACAACGGCATCGCGAACGACGTCCCCGGCGGGGTCGCGGCCCGCGCCGGCGCTGCCTCGACCGGATATTCCTCGATCACCAGATGCGCGTTGGTGCCGCTGAAGCCGAACGAGCTGACCGCGGCGCGACGCCGCGCGCCCGGAGCCACCGTCCATTCGCGGGTTTCGCGCGAGAGCACGAACGGCGAATCCGCGAAGTCGAACCGCGAGGTCGGCGTGTCGGCATGCAGGGTCGGCACCAGGGTGCGATGGCGCATCGACAGCAGTACCTTCTGCACGCCGGCCACGCCTGCGGCCGACGTGGTGTGGCCGAGATTGCTCTTGACCGAACCGATCGCGCAGAAGCCCTTGCGGTCCGTGCTCTCGCGGAACACCGTCGCCAGCGCTTCGAGTTCGATCGGATCGCCGAGCCGGGTACCGGTGCCGTGGGCCTCGACATAACCGATCGTGGCCGGGTCGATGCCGCAGCGCGCGTACACCGAACGCTCGAGCTCGATCTGGCTGTTCACGCTGGGTGCGGTGATGCCGTTGGTCTTGCCGTCCTGATTGATCCCGCTGCCGAGAATCACGCCGTGGATGTGGTCGCCGTCGCGCTCGGCATCGGCCAGACGCTTGAGCACCAGCGCACCCACGCCATCGCCGTTGACGATGCCGTCGGCGCCCTCGGAGAAGGTCCGGCACTGGCCGCCGAGCGAGAACATCCCGGCCGCGCTCATCGCCAGATACGAGTCCGGCACCAGCCACAGGGTCGCGCCGCCGGCCAGGGCCAGATCGGTCTCGCCGCGCAGCAGGCCCTGGCAGGCCAGATGCACCGCGACCAGCGACGACGAACAGGCGGTGTCGACGCTGATCGCCGGCCCCTTGAGGTTGAGGTAATAGGCGATGCGCGCCGCGCCGATGGCGTCGCTGTTGCTGGTGACCGTGGCCGAGGACAGCGCCCCGTGCCGCGCCAGCAGCAGCGCGTATTCGTTCGTCGACATGCCCAGATACACGCCGCAGCGGCGATTGCTCAGCGACTGCCCCGCGTAACCCGCATCCTCGAACGCGCGATACGCCTCCTGCAGGAACAGACGATGCTGCGGATCCATCCGCTCGGCTTCCTGCGGCGAGATCCGGAAGAACAGCGGATCGAAGCAGTCGACGTCGTCGATCGCGCCCAGCCATTTCGACACGGTGCGTCCGGGCTTCGTCGGGTCGGGGTCGTAATAGCGGCCGACATCCCAGCGCGAAGCGGGCACTTCGACCACCGCGTTGCGGCTCGCCACCAGATTCGTCCAGAACGCGTCGAGATCGTCGGCCTGCGGATAACGTCCGGCCATGCCCACGATGGCGATGCGCTCATCGCCCGCGGGCGCGGAGAACGCGGCGGACACGAGGCCCTTGCGATGCGTCCGCGGCGACAGCGCGGCGACCTGGCCCTGCGCCGTCGGCATCGTCGGCACCACCGGCTCGGCCACGGATGCGGGCACGGACACCGCCACGGCCGGACGGCTCGCCGCGATCTCCTGCGCCAGCAGCGCGGCCAGCGCGCGCACGGTCGGATAGTCGTAGACGCGGGAATTCGACAACGCGATCCCGTAGTCGCGGTTGATCGCGACGATCAGTTCGACCCCGAGGAAGGAGTCCAGCCCGATCTCGGAGAACGACTGGTCCAGATCGATCCGGGCGGGATCGATCCGCAGCACCGCCGACAACCGCGTCTTCAAGGCCTGCTGCAATGCGGCTTCGTCCACCGCCGCCATCGACGCGGCCGCTGTCGAAGCGGCCCCTGTCGAAGCGGCCCCTGTCGACGCGGCCACCGCCATCGTTTCCGCGTCGAACAGCCGCGCGCGTTCGAGATGCGCGCGCAGCAGGCGCGCATCGCCGGCGAGTACCAGCGTCCGGTCCGCGTCCAACGCGAGGCTGCGATGAAAAGCGTCGAAGCCGGCGGCGGCGTCGATCGGTCGCATGCCGGTGGTCTGGGCGACCAGTTCGATCTTCGCGGCATCGACCGCCATGCCACCATCGCGCCACAGCGGCCACGCGATCGAGCGCGTGCGCCCCTTGCGTTGCCCGGACGCGACGAGGCGGTTGCGATGCGCCGCGAACGCGTCCATGAATCCGTTCGCCGCCGCGTAGTCGGTCTGACCGACGAAGCCCATGGTCGCCGCGATCGACGAGAACAGCACGAACCAGTCGAGATCGAGGTCGCGGGTCGCATCGTCCAGATGCACGGTCCCGGCGACCTTCGGCGCCAGCACGCGCGCGAATTCCTCCGCCGATTTCCGGCTCACGAGATTGTCCGCGATCATGCCGGCGCTGTGCAGGATGCCGTCGAGGCGACCGAACTCCGCACGCACCGCGGCGATGGTGTCGCGGGTCTGCGCCGCGTCCGCCGGATCCATGCGTCGATACGTCGCGACGCCGCCATGCGCGGCGAGCGCTTCGAGCCGCCCGGCCTGCGTCGCGTCGATCTCGCCGCGACCGGTGAGCACGACCCGCGCATCCGCGGTCCGCGCCAGGATTTCGCGCGCGAACAACAGACCGAGGCCGCCGAGACCGCCGGTGATCAGATACACGCCGCCGTCGCGGAACGCGGGCGGCGACGGATCCGCAGGGCCGACCCGCGCCCAGCGCGGCACTGCGCGCCCGGCCTCGCCCTGCCGCAACAGCGGTTCGTGCGCACCGGCCACGCGCTCCGCCCGCAGATGTCCGGCGAGCGTTGCGATGCCGGTCTGCGGCGGCACCAGGATCAGCTGAGCGGTGAGGTTCGGCGTCTCCAGCATCGCCGAACGCAACAGACCCGACAGCCCCGCGAACAGCGTCTGTTCGCCCGCATCCGGCACCACGATCTGCAGCAGCGCGCGGCCCCGCGTCGCGTCGGCCTGCGCCATCGCGCTCTGCAACGCCTGGACCTGCGCGAACGCGTCGAGCGCGTGCGCGGCGTAACGCGCCGCGATCGGCGCCGAGGGATCGCCTGTCGCACTCACGCACACAGTGTTCGGCAGCGCGGCCTGCAATGCCGCGGCATCGAGCTCCGTCATTTCGCAGAGCAAGACATGATGCGTCGCGAACGCGGCATCGGCACTGTCCGCGACCGGCGCGATCGCGCGCGGCTGCCACGCGGGCACCGCGAGCAGGCGGTCCGCATCGTCCGCGGCGACAGTCTGGTCGACCACGCGAACGACGTTCTCCTGCACCACGGTCGCTGCGGACAAGGCCAATCCGCGCAGCGCGACGCAGACGCGTCCGTCGACATCGCAGAGATCGAGATCGAACGTGCCGTCCTCGCGTGCTTGACGCACGGAGACCACACCCTCATTCGGCCACGACGCCGACACGCGCAGCGATGCCAGCATCGCCGGCTGCACGGGTGCGCCCGTCAGTCGCGAAACCACCGCCAGCGCCGTCTGCAACCGTGTCGGATCGAAGCCGTCCGCCGTTGACGACGCCTCCGCGGTCGCCCGCAGCATCGCCAGCGCGCGCCCCTCGCCGAGATGCAGCGACCGCAGCGTCTTCGACGCGTCCGCGTCGAGCGCGACCTCACTCATCGCAGCACGCGAAGCGGCGAGGTCGAGCAGCGTGGGCGATGCATCGGCGACGAATGCGACCCGGCCCTGGCACAGCACCGGCGCGGCTTCGTCGCCACCGCGGACGATGTCGAATTCGACGCCACCATCGCTGTCGCGCGACAGCCGGATCTCGATACCGGGCTCACCGGTCGCCGGGATCTGCGACGGCGCCCAGCGCAGCGCCTGCAGTTCGAGCACGGTACCGCGATCTTCCGCCAACCGGTCGGCACAGGCGTGCGCGACCGCCGCGCGGGCCATGGCCGCACAGGCCATCGCCGACAACGTCCGCAGGCCACCGTGTTCATCCAGCACCGACGCATCGCCGGCGAACACCGAGCGATAGCGCTGCCGATCGAAATCGGACACGTTGGCATGCAACAGCGGATGCAGCACCGCGGCGTGCGGCGAGGACCGATCGCGCGCATCGGCATCGGCCTCCGCACCCGCCTCGATCCAATACCGCTCGCGCGCGAACGGATAGCCGGGCAGTGCGATCCGTTGCGGCCGCGTCGCCCCATAGAGACGGCGCCAATCGAATTCGAGGCCGCGCACCCACAGTTCGAGCAGCCTGCCCAGCCTGCGCTGGGCCAGATACTTGTCGACGATCGCCAACTTCATCTCCTCGTCGCGACTGAGCAGACTGATGCTTTCGCGACTGCGCCGGGTCTGGCCCTGGTGGCAGTCCTCGATCCGCGCGTCGCCGTCGATCCACGCCTGCAGGCGTTCGCACAACTGCGCGACCGAATCGACGAGGAACGCGACGCGCTCCTCCATCGGCTCGCGGCCGACCTGCAGGGTGTAGGCGATCTCCAGCGGATCGAGTTCCGCGCCGTCGCCGCGGAGGAAGGCGAGCAGGTTCCGCGCCATGTCGCGCAGGCGTTCCGGCGTCTTCGCCGAGAGCGGCACCGCGACCTTGCCGGCTTCGGTCAGCGCCGACACCGGCGACCGTGCGCGCGTCGGCGATGCGGGCTCGGCGATCACCAGATGCGCGTTGGTGCCGCTGAAACCGAACGAACTCACCGCCGCGCGGCGTCGTGCGCCGTTCCCGGGCTGCCATGGCTGCAGGCGATCGTTGATGTAGAACGGGCTGCCGTCGAGCCGGATGTGCTCGTTCAGGGCCTCGAAGTGGATCGTCGGCGGCAGTTGGCGATGACGGATCGCCAGCAGCAGCTTGATCGTGCCGGCGACACCGGCGGCGGTCAGACAATGGCCGATGTTGCTCTTGACCGAACCGAGCGCGCAGTAGCCGACCTCGCGGGTGTGGTGCGCGAATGCCTGCTTCAGCGCCTCGACCTCGATCGGGTCGCCGAGCGCGGTGCCGGTGCCGTGGGCCTCGATCAGCTGGATGCCCGCAGGATCGATGCCGAAACGCGCGTAGACCTCGCGTTCGAGTCGCGTCTGCGATTCCGGATTCGGCGCGGTGATGCCGTTGGTGCGGCCATCCTGATTGACGCCCCAACCTTCGATCACGCCGAGGATGGTGTCCTCGTCGCGTTCGGCGTCGTCCAGCCGCTTGAGCAGGATCGCGCCCACGCCCTCGCCGAGGGCGAAGCCATCGGCGCGGTGATCGAAGCTGAAACAGCGGCCTTCGGGCGACAGCATGCCGCCCTGGCAGGTCTTGATGTGCATGTCCGGGCCGGCCATGACGTAGACGCCACCCGCGAGGGCGAGATCGCTGGCGCCGGAGACCAGGCTGTCGCAGGCGCTGGCGATCGCCACCAGCGACGACGAGCAGGCGGTGTCGATCGAAACGCATGGGCCCTGCAGATCGAGGAAATAGGCGATGCGCGCGGCGAGGATGGACGAGGCGTCGCCGGTGAATCCCAGCGCGCTGATCTGCTGCTCGCGCGACAACAGACGGTAATCGCCTGCGGCGCAGCCCACGAACACGCCGCAACGGCTGCCGGACAGCGCGCGGGCGTCGTATCCGGCATGCTCGATGGTGTGCCAGCAGGCCTGCAGGAACAGACGCTGCTGCGGGTCCATGCTCTCGGCTTCGCGCGGCGAAATGCCGAAGAACAGCGGGTCGAAACGATCGTAGTCCTCCAGCGCGCCGAGCCAGCGACAGTAGGTCTTGCCCGGCGTCGGCGCGCCGGGACGGTAGTAGCGCTCGGGATCCCAGCGTTCCGGGGCGACCGGCGACATGCAGTCGCGGCCTTCGGCGATGTTGCGCCAGAACGCGTCGACATCGGCCGACTGCGGGAACTGCCCGGCCATGCCGATCACCGCGATCGCCGCCTGCGATGCCGCCGCAGTCACGCGCGCGCCGGCACGCCGGTGTCGCGACACCAGCGGCGCGACGGCGAACGCCGGATGGATCGCCGCGGTTCCCCGAGCCGCGGCCGGAGCCGTGGCCGGAGCGGGCTGCGGTACGGGCATCGCGGGCGCCGCCGCGACGGCATCCACCGCCGCGACGACCGCCATCGCGACCTGCGCCGGCGATGTCCCCGCGCGCTGCGCCAGTGCATCCGCGACATGGCGGGCGAGCTGGAACAGGGTCGGATGCGCGTAGACCTTGGTCGCTTCGATCGCGGTGTCGTAATGCGCGTTGATCCGGCGGATCCAGGTCACGCCGCTGATCGAATCCAGTCCCAGATCGATGAACTGCGCATGCTCGTCGATGCCGCTCTCGTCGAGCTGCAACTCCTGCGACAGCAGCGTGCGCAGGACCGCCACGACCTCGTTGACGGCAGCGCCGATTGCGGAGGCGGATACTGTCGGTGCGGACGCCGTCGATGCCGCAGCGGGCGTCGTTTCGACCGGCACGGGCGGCGACGGCAACGTCGCGGGCTGCAGGACATCGCGGAGATGACGACCGAGACCCGCCAGGGTCGGATGCGCGTAGACCTTGGTCGCTTCGATCGAGGTGCCGTAATGCGCGTTGATTTTCCGGATCCAGGTCACGCCGCTGATCGAATCCAGACCGAGATCGATGAACTGCGCATGCTCGTCGATGCCGCTTTCGTCGAGCTGCAATTCCTGCGACAGCAACGTCCGCAGTGTCGACACGATCGCGTCCAGCGCGACCTCGACTGAAGAAGATGAGACCGCGGTCGACGACACCGGCGCCGACACCGGTGTGGATACGATCGCAGGCATGACGGCCGCCTCGACAGCCGGCGCGGAGACCGTCTGCGCGGCCGCGGATTCGACATCGGCATGGAACTCGCGCTCGATCCGCGCCAGCGTGTCGGCCTGGCCGACGAAGGTGCGCTCGTGCATCACCAGCTCGGCGCGGTAGGTCGCCTCGCGCGCCTCGCGCTGCAGCCCGGTCCACCAATGCTTCAGCAGGCGCGACCGCGGCTGCGGCGCGCGCGCGATCGCCCGCGCGAGCGACAGCGCCGCGTCGAGGATGTCGGCACGCGGCAGCACGCGCATGCGCAGACCGCGCGCGCGCATCTCGGCACCCGTGAGCGGCTGCGCCGTCAGCAGGCCTTCGTTCGCGAGATCGCGACCCATGCGCGCGGCGAGCACCCAGGTCGCGCCTGCGCCGGGCGTGAACCCGTAATTCATGTACGGACTGAGGTAACGGCCGTCTTCACCGAGCAGCGCGACATCGGCGAACATGCCGAGCGTCCAGCCCGCGCCGATGCCATGCCCCTGCATCGCCGCGATCACCGGCAGCGAGCAGCGCGCCGCCGCCTCGAACACGCGATGATCGGCGAAGGTCGTGTCGCCGCGCTGGATCGCAAGCAGATTCTCGCGGGTCCCGCCCGACGAGAAGTAACGATCGTAGCCGGTCAGCACCACCACCCGATGAGCCGGCGAGGCCTCGATCCGCGCGAACGCTTCCTCGACGCCGGCCATGAAGGCGTCGGAAAACATGTTCCGGGCCTCCCGGTCGGCCATCGCCACCACGACGACGCCATCGGGATACGCCGTGGCCGACACCACGGACGACGCCAGCGGAAGCGGGACCGGTCCGGCGGCCGGCCCAGCGGGGCCGACCTCCGCACGGTCGATCGCGCTGTCGAAGGGCATCGCCGACAGCGACGCGATCCGCGCCTCGATCTCCGCCGCGCGGGCCGTCTTCCACGCCGTGAGCGTCTGCGCCGGCGCCGTGGCCCAGTGCGCGGCGAGCGCGGTCGCGGTCGCGAGCACGTCGCGGGCCGGCGCCGTGCGCAGCGCGGGCGCGCGGGCGCGCAACGCGGCGCCGGTCGCATCCTCGCCGCTCAGCAACAGATCGCGCGCCGCTTCGTCGCCGAAGCGCGGCACGGACACCGACAACGCCATGCGCAGTGCCGGTACGCTCTCGATGCCGGCGCTCGCATAACGACCTTCGTCCGCATGCACGGCGGCGTCGCAGACCGCGGCCAGCCACCAGGCAGGACCGCGGGCATCGCCTTCCAGCGCCGCCACCACCGGTACGCGCAGGGCCACGATCCGCTCGCACAGGCGAAGCAGTGCGCTTTCGGGCAATGCGGCAACGGCGGCCGGCAGGAACGCCGGATCCTCGCTGGACAGCACCACTGCACGATGCGCCGCGCCCTGATGCGCGCTGCCGTTCCCCAGTCGGTCGAACAGCGTATCGAGATCGGCGAGCAGTTCCTTCGCCGCCGGTTTGCGCTGCACCGCGCGCAGCCGGATCGAGAGCACGCCCTCGCCGGCCGTGCCGACCTGCAGATGCCGGGACGACGGCAGCGCCTTGGCGACGCGCTTCGCGCCGATCGCGGTCTTCGCATCGATCGCCGCGCTGGCCGGCGTCAATGCCGCGGCCAGCGACGCCGGATCGCGCGACAGATGCGCCTTGAGCAGCGACAGCGACAACGTCGACTTCGACAGCAGCGATTCCACCCACGTCCGCGCCTGCGCCGACGCCTCCGATGTCACCGCGCAGGTCCAGCCGCGCGCGCGCAGCTCCGCACCGCTCGCGGTCGTCGTCGCGTACAGCAGATCCTCCGCCAGCGGCGTTCCCAACCGCGCCGCACACAGCGACAGCTCCGCCGCGCCCGGCCACAGGTCACCGTCGACGTAGCCGTAACGCGCATCCTCGCCCAGCACCAGCAGATCGCACAGCAGCGCCACCAGCAGGCCCGCGCCGCGCGCGTCGCCCTGCGCCACCGCGATCGTCGGGCACGGACACGCCGCGATCGCGCGGAACAGCCCGCGTTCGATCGCACGATCGCATTCGCGACGACCGCCGCGCAGGAAACCGTACGCGGCGCCTTCGAGGGTCAACACCTTCGGTTCCGCACTGCGCACCCGATCGAGCGCCTGCAGCAGATGTTCGATCAGCGTGTCGGACAGGCGGTTGCCGTCACCTGCGCCATCGTCGATCCGGATCGTGTAATGGCCTTCGCCGCAGTCGAACAGTTCGACCGCGGATTCGGTCGTCGCGTCCCCCCCAGGCATGTCCGCCATACCCGTCGTGTCCGTCAGCACGGACAGCGCGACGGACACGCGTGCGGCCGGCGTGTTCGTCGACGGCAGGGCCTCCACGTCCGCGAGCGCGATCGAAGTCGGCTTCATGCGTTCGACAGGAACGACATCGACGCCGACATCGGCGGCCGCGACCAGCGTCGCCGCCGGCGCGAGGAAGGCGATGCGTTTCGGCGCCGCCGGTGCCTTGATCGTTCCGGTGACCTCCTCCACCGACGATACGACGGACGCAGGCATGGACGGCGCGAGGTGGACGGGCGGCATCGGCATTTCCGGTGCCGGTGCCGACATCGTCACCGGCGACCAGACGCAGCCGCGCAGCTCGATGCAGACGCGACCCTGCGCATCGCACAGATCGACATCCAGCCGGAGCGTCGCGTCCTGCATGTCCGCACCGTCGGCAAAACGCAGCCACGCGAACATCTCCGGACCGCACGCCGACAGCACCCGCAACCGCGCCACCGCGAACGGCAGCCGATCCTGCAGGCCTTCCGCCGCCAGCCACGCCTGCGCGCCGTGCAGCGCGCCTTCCAGCAGCGTCGGCGACAACGTCTGATCGGCCTCCGCGCCGCCCGCCGGCAGACGCAGTTCGACCAGCGCCTCGCCGACACCGCGCCGCAGTGCAGACACCGTCCGCAGGCGCGGACCACACGTCAGCCCCAGCCGCTCGCACTGCGCATACACCGCTTCCGACGACAGCGCGTCGCGCGTCATCCGCGCGCGCAGTCCGCCGAGATCCAGCATCCGCGCCTGCGCCGCGACGACATGCACGGCGCCCTGGGCATGGATCGTCTCCGTGCCGTCGCGCGTGCAGGCGATTTCGTAGTCGACACCGCCATCGCGACCCGGCTGCAGACCCACGTCGACGCGGGTCTCGCCCGCGACGACCAGCGGCTGCGCCCAGACCGCATCGCGCAATTCCGGCACCGTGCCTTCGGCACGCGCCGGCTGCGCATGCTCGGCCGCGGCGCGCGCCATTTCCAGCAGCGCCATCGCCGGCAGCGCGCGACGCGCGCCATCGGCCGTCGCGACGACGTGATCGCGCAACAGCGGTTCTTCGCCGCCGAAACGCGAGGCGTAGCGCTGGCCCTGCAGATCGGAGACGTTCTCGTGCAGCAGCGAGTGCAGGCGCGCAGTCCCGCCCGGCGCCGACGCCTGCGCGACGAGGGTCGCGTCGATCCAGTAGCGCTCCTTCGCGAACGGATACGTCGGCAGCGACATCCGCCGCGGACGCGCCGCGCCATACAGCGCCCGCCAGTCCACCTCCAACCCCTTCGTCCACAGCTCCACCAGACGATCCAGCTTCCCGCCCGCGATCCACTTCTCCACCGCCTGCCGCAGATCGCCGTCGCTGCCGAACAACGACAGCGCCTCCCGGTTCCGACGCGCCTGCCCGCGATGGCCGCCTTCCAGCACCTCCTCGCCCGACACGAACGCCTCCAGCACCGACGTCAGCTGCGCCTCCGTCGACACCACCACGCCCACCCGCTCGTCCATCGCCTCGCGGCCGATCTGCAGCGTGTACGCCAGCGCCGTCAGATCGACGTGCTCCCGGTCACGCACGAACGCCAGCAGGTCCACCGCCTTCTGCCGCAGCTGCTCCGCCGTCCGCGCCGACAGCACCACCGCCACCTGCGCATGCACCACCGGCGCCGTCTCCGGCGCCACGTATTCCTCCACCAGCAGATGCGCGTTCGATCCGCCCGCCCCGAACGACGACAGTCCCGCCAGTCGCGGCCACACCCGACCGTCCACCTCCGGCGCCGGCCATTCGCGCAGCGTCTGGTTCACCACGAACGGCGTCTTCGCGAAGTCGATGTGCGGGTTCAGGCGCGACGAGTGCAGCGACGGCACGATCTGGCGGTGCTTCAGCTGCAGCAGCACCTTGGTCAGACCCGCGATCCCCGCCGCCGACTCGCAATGACCGATGTTCGACTTCGCCGAACCGATCAGGCAGAACCCCGTCTCCTGCGTGTACTTCGCGAACGCCTTGCCCAGCGCCGCGATCTCGATCGGGTCGCCCAGCTTCGTCCCCGTGCCGTGCGCCTCGATGTAACCGATCCGGCGCGCGTCGATTCCCGAATCCGCCAGCGCCCGGCCGATCACCGCCGCCTGCGCCTGCGGATTGGGCACCGTGTAGCCGTTGGTCTTGCCGCCGTGGTTCAGCGCGCTGCCGCGGATCAGGCCGTAGACCTGATCGCCGTCGCGCTCGGCGTCGGACAGGCGCTTGAGCACCACCACGCCCACGCCTTCGCCCGGAATGTAGCCGTCGCCGCCTTCGCCGAAGCTCTGGCAGTGGCCGTCGCTGGAGATGAACTGGCCCGCGCTCAGCACCAGATATTTGTTCGGATGGATGCTGACGTTGACGCCGCCGGCGAGCGCCATGCGGATGCGGCCGGACTGCAGGTCCTGGCAGGCGAGATGGATCGCGGTCAGCGAGGACGAGCACATCGTGTCCACGGTCATGCTCGGACCGTGCAGGTTCAGCGCATACGAGACGCGATTGGCGATGCTGGCCGCGCTCACCGGAACGCCGAGCGGCGTTCCGCGCAGACTGGCTTCGGCACCGAACAACTGGTACTCGGTGAACATGAGGCCGGCATAGACGCCGACCTGGCCGGGCTGATCGCCCTCCTCCGCGAACTGCAGCCCCTCGCGGGTGTAACCGGCGTCCTCGATCGCCATCCACGCGTGCTGCAGGAACAACCGCTCCTGCGGATCGATCAGCTTGGCTTCCTTCGGGGAAATATTGAAGAACTGCGGATCGAATTCGTCGACGCCGGCGATGAAACCGCCCCACTTGCTGAAGTGGCGGCCGGACGCGGTGCGATCCTCGCTGTAGTAACGGCGCCAGTCCCAGCGATCCTCGGGCACCTCGACGATGCAGTCGCGGCCCTCGCGCAGATTGCGCCAGTAGGCCTCGATGTCGATCGCCTCGGGATAGCGGCCGCTGAGACCGACGATCGCGATCGGATCGGCGGGATCGGTCGGCGCACGTCGCGTCGCGATCCGTTCCGGCGCGGTCGCGGTCGGCATCGCGCCGGACGTGGAGGTCCTGCGCAGACGACCGCGAAGCCCTCCGCGCGTGGAGGACGGTACGACCGGCTCCGTGGCCCGGGCCGGCAGCGATGCGGGCGCTGGCGTTGACGCGTCGGCGGGCGCCGAGGTCGCGAACAGGGTCTGCAGCCGCGGCGCATGCTGTTCGGCGAAGTGACCGGCCAGTTCGCGCAGCGTCTGGTATTCGAAGAACAGCGTCTTCGACAGCGAACCGAAGGTCTGTTCGAGGCGATTGGTCAACTGCATCGCCAGGATCGAATCGATGCCGTAGCGTTCCAGCCCGGCCTGCGGATCGATCCGCTCGGCGGGCAACTTCAGCACGCCCGCCAGCTCACGACGCAGCCAGTCCTCGGCACGGCGCGCGAGATCGCCGGCCTCGACCGGCGCGGACGACACCACGGACGCGTGCGCCGGCGCGGACGCCGTCGACGCATCCGTGCGCGGAAACGTCCCGCCGGCGAGCAACGCACGCATCCGCGCGAGATCGCCTGCCATCGCGATGGTGCGGTCGGCATTCAGCGCCACGCTGCGGTGGAACGCCGCCAGACCGGTCTCCGTGCGCATCGGGCGCATGCCGGTGCTGCGGACGATGCCGTCGAGGGTCGACGCATCGATGGTCATGCCGCCGTCCCGCCACAGCGACCAGTCGATCGCGACCGTGCGTCCGCGACGTTCGCCGGCGGCGACCCGTGCGTTGCGATGCGCGGCGAACGCATCCATGAACGCGTTCGCCGCCGCGTAGTCGGCCTGACCGACGTTGCCGAAGGCGCTGGCGATCGAGGAGAACAGCGCGAAAAGGTCCAGCGGCAACGCGCGCGTCGCCGCATCCAGATGCCAGGTCCCGAGCACTTTCGGCCCGAGCACGCGCGCGAACTCGTCGGCGCTCTTCTTCAGCAGGAAATTGTCGGCGATGGCGCCGGCGCCATGCAGGATGCCGTCGAGACGGCCGAATTCGCCGGTGATCGACGCGATCAACGCATCGACCGATGCGGCATCTTCGAGATCGACCTGACGATAGACCACGCGCCCGTCGCCGATCGCGAACGCCCGCAGTGCGGCCTCGCGCTGCGCATCCAGCGCGCCGCGCCCGGTCAGCACCACGGTCGCGCCGTGCGCGCGGCGCAGGATGTCCTGCGCGAACAGACGACCGAGTCCACCGAGCCCGCCGGTGATCAGATACACAGCGCCGTCGCGCCACGCCTGCGGCACGTCGGCCGCTGCGTGCGGCACTTCCTGCCAGCGCGGCAGCTCGCGACCGCGATCGCCATGGCGCACCCGCAGTACCGCCCCCGCCTGTGTCGCTTCGCTGCGCAGACAGTCGGCGAGCGTTGCGGCGGGCAGGGTCGCCGGCACCCGGATCAGCTGGCCGACGAAGTGGGGATTCTCCAGCGCCGCGGTCCGCAGCAGACCGGAGAGTCCGTCGAACAGCATCGTCTCGCCGCGGCCGGAACCGTCCTCCGGAATGACGATCTGCAGCAGCATCCGACCCTGCGCGCGCGCGGCGAGCATCGTCTTCACCTGTTCGAAGCAGGTGAGCGCATGTGCGAGGAAGCGGCGATGCACCGCCTGCCCCGGCGCCGCACGCAACACCGTGCAGACCGCGCCCGGGAGCAGACGCGACAGCGTGTCCGTATCGATGTCGGGCAGTTCGCAGAGCACGACGCGGCGCATGGCATACGTCGCGGCGGGATCGTCCGATTCGCCGCTGTCGGAGACGAGCGCCGCCGGCGCCCATCCCTCCACGGCCAGCAGCGGCTCGCCATCGCCGGCATCCTCGCCCTGCCCGAGCGCGCGGATCCGCGCCAACGCCTCGTCGCGATCGAGCCGACCGCTCGAGAGCGCATCGTAGATCTGCCTCAAATCCTGCTTCTTCGATGTCACGAAACCTGCTCCAGTGTTCTGATCAGCGCCCGCGGATTCGCCGATGCCGCGGGCGCGCACTCCATTCAACCCAATGCCAAGGCCTCGTCGACCGAAAGCCGGTGGCTCGCGATGTCCGCGATCAGGCGTTCGTAATACGCGCTGTCGAACGCCTCGTCCTGCACAGCCGCTTCATCCGCACGCGTCTCGCCGTCCATCACCCGCGCCGCGAAACCGCGGAATTCGGCGCAGACGCCGCCCTGCGCATCGCACAGATCGATGTCGAGCTTGACCACGCGATCACCGGCATGCGAGCCGGGCGCATAGCGCAGCCATGCCGTCATCTCCGACGTACAGGGCGCGAACACGCGCAGCGCATCGAGCGCGAACGGCACCAGCGGCCGCCGCGGCGGCCGCGCCGGATCGCAGATCAGGCCGACACAGGCCTGCAACGCGCTGTCGGCGAGCCCCGGATGCAGCGCGTACCGCGCGAGATCCGCGCGCCCGGCCGCGGGCACATGCAGACGCGCGAACACCTCGTCGCGACCGATCGCCACCGCGACGATGCCGCGATGCGCGGGGCCGTAATGCAGCCCCATGCCCTCGAAGAGCGCGTACAGCGCGTCCGCTTCGATCCGCATCGCGGTCATCCGCGCCTCGATCGCCGCGGGATCGAGCCGCGTCGGCACCGGCCGCGATGCGACCACCACACGGCCCTGGCCATGCACGATACCGTCTTCACTGCAGATCTCGTAATCGACCTCGCGCGCATCCTCCGTCGACAGCGCGATGTGGACGCGCGTACCGCCGTCGCCCAACACCGGCTGCGCCCAGACCACGTTGCGCAGTTCCAGCAGCGTCCGCGCATCGTCGCGCTCGGGATCCGGCGGCAGCGCGGAAGCCACCGCCGCGCGGGCCATTTCCAGATAGGCCACGCCCGGCAACACCCGGCGCGGCACGCCGGCGTCGACCGAGACGCGATGATCGGCGAGGAAGGATTCGTCGCCGTCGAACGTGGAGGTGTAGCGCTGACCGGCGAGATCCGACGTATTCGCGTGCACCAGCGGATGCAGCGCAGTCGCGCCGGAGCGGGCGGCGACCGGTGCGGGGACATCGGCCTCGACCCAGTAACGCTCGCGGGCGAACGGATAGGTCGGCAGCGGAATGCGGCGCGGTCGTCGTCCGCCGTACAGCCGGTGCCAGTCGAACTCGATGCCCTTGACCCACAGATCGACCAGTCCCGACAGCTTGCGCGACGCGAGGCAGGTCGCGATCACCGCTTCCTGCACCTCCTCGTCGCGGCCGAGCACGCTCATGCCGTCGCGGCCCTGTCGCGCATGACCGCGATGACAGACCTTCGCGCCGGCACCGCCGTCGATCCAGTCCTGCAGGCGGGCGACGAGATCGTCGATCCCCGACGCCAGCACGCCGAGCCGCTCGTCCATCGGCTCGCGTCCGATCTGCAGGGTGTAGGCGACATCGGCAAGCGCGGCGCCCGCACCCGCGCCGCGCAGGAACGCGACCAGGTCGATCGCCTTCTGTCGCAACTGCTCCGGCGTCTTCGCGGACAGCGGCACGATCGCATCGCCCGCAGGCACGTCGCCCGCGATCGCGGGCACGGACGGCACCGGCTCGGCGATCACGATATGCGCGTTGGTGCCGCTGAAGCCGAACGAACTGACCGCGGAGCGTCGACGCGCGCCGTTGGCCGGCGTCCACGGCCGCAGCGTGTCGTTGACGTAGAACGGGCTGCCGGCGAGATCGATGTGTTCGTTGAGGGTGTCGTAGTGGATCGTCGGCGGCAACTGACGATGACGGATCGCCAGCACCAGCTTGATCACGCCGGCGATGCCAGCGGCCGTGGCGCAGTGGCCGATGTTGCTCTTGACCGAACCCAGCGCGCAGTAGCCGGTGTCGCGCGTGTATTTCGCGAACGCGAGCTTCAGGCCCTCGACCTCGATCGGATCGCCGAGCTTGGTGCCGGTGCCGTGCGCCTCGATCAGCTGGATGCCCGCCGGGTCGATGCCGAAACGGTCGTAGACCTCCTGCTCCAACCGCGCCTGCGAATCCGGATTCGGTGCGGTGATGCCGTTGGTCTTGCCGTCCTGGTTGACGCCCCAGCCTTCGATCACCGCGTGTACGACATCGCCGTCGCGCTCGGCGTCGGCGAGACGCTTGAGCATCACCACACCCACGCCCTCGCCCGGCACGAATCCGTCGGCGCGCTGGTCGAAGGTGAAGCAGCGCCCGGTGGTCGAGAGCATGCCCGCCTGCGAGGTCTTGATGTGCAGTTCGGGGGTCGCCATGACGTAGACGCCGCCGGCGAGCGCGACATCGCTGTTGCCCGCGGCGAGGCTGTCGCAGGCGGTGGCGAGCGCCACCAACGACGACGAGCATGCGGTGTCGATCGACAGGCACGGCCCCTGCAGGTTCAGCAGGTACGCGATGCGCGCGGCGAGGATCGAGATCGCCCCGCCGGTGAAGCCCTGGGCGCTGAGCAGCTGTCCGCGCGACAGATGGTGATAGTCGCCGCCGGTGCAACCGACGAACACGCCGCAACGGCTTCCGGACAGCGCCCGCGCGTCGTAGCCGGCATGCTCGATGCCCTGCCAGCAGGCCTGCAGGAACAGACGCTGCTGCGGATCCATCGCCTCGGCTTCGGTCGGCGACAGGCTAAAGAACAGCGGATCGAAGCGATCGTAGTCCTCCAGCGCGCCCATCCATTTGCTGTTCGCCTTGCCGGGCACGGGGTCCCCGGCGCGATAGTGCGCGGCCATGTCCCAGCGCTCGGCGGGCACTTCGACGATGCAGTCCCGACCTTCGGCGAGATTCCGCCAATACGCGTCCAGATCGCGTGCCTGCGGGAACTGGCCGGCCATGCCGATCACCGCGATCGGCGACCGCGCGTCGATCGCGGCGCCGCGCGCCGATGCGCTTCCGCGACGCGACACCAGCGGCGCGACCGCGAAACGATCCAACGCCGGGCCGTCCACGACGCGCGGCACGATCGCCTGCGGCTGCGGCGCGGGAACCGCAGGAGACGGTGGTGGCGATGGCGGCAAAGCCGCAGCGACGCCACCGATGGTTTCCCACACATGCCGGCTCAATCGCGCCAGCGTCGGATAGCGGTAGACGCGGGTCGCCTCGATCGACGTGCCGTAGTGCTGATTGATCCTGCGCACCCAGGTCACGCCGCTGATCGAATCCAGTCCCAGATCGACGAACTGCGTGTCCGGATCGATCTCGTGTTCGCCCAGATGCAGGGCGCTCGCGAGCGACGCGCGCAGGATCGCCTGCACCTCGCCGGGATCGGCGACGGTGCCGGTCGCTGCGACCGGAACGACCGGAGCGGGTGCGGCGATCGTCGCGTTCGCGACGGGCGCGGGCTGCGGCACCGGCGACGTGGGCGGCGGCATGTCTGCCGGCGTCAGCAGGGTCGCCACGTGCGCGCTGAACTGCGCGAGCGTCGGATAGCGGTAGACGCGCGTCGCCTCGATCGACGTGCCGTAATGCGCGTTGATCCGGCGGATCCAGGTCACGCCGCTGATCGAATCCAGTCCCAGATCGACGAACTGCGCGTCGTCGTCGACCTCGTCCTCGGCCAGGTGCAGCGCATGACCGAGCATGCCGCGCAGGGTCGCACGTATGTCCGTGATCGACGGACCCACCGTCGACGGACTCGCCATCGACTGACCCGTGGTGGACGACGCCGGCGTCTCGACGGCCACGGCGACGACCGGCGCCGGCGGCGCTTCGTTCCGCGATGACGGCACCTGCGACCCATCGGTCGCGGGCGCGATCAGTTCCGCCACGTGGGCGGCGAAGCGCGCGAGGGTCGGATGACGATAGACGCGCGTCGCCTCGATCGACGTGCCGTAATGCGCGTTGATCCGGCGGATCCAGGTCACGCCGCTGATCGAGTCCAGTCCCAGATCGACGAACTGCACATCGTCGTCGATCTCGTCCTCGGCCAGATGCAGCGCGTGCGCGAGCAGACCGCGCAGGACCGCGCGCACCGGCGCCGCATCGGCGACCGGCGTGGATGCGACCGGGGCCGCCGCCGACGGCACGGATGCCGGCGCGGGCGACGCGACAGGCGCCGGCGCTGCCCCGGACACGAGGTCCGCAAGGTGCCGGCTCAGCTCCGCCAGGGTGGGATAGCGGTAGACGCGGGTGGCCTCGATCGTCGTGCCGTAGTGCGCGTTGATCCGACGGATCCAGGTCACGCCACTGATCGAGTCCAGCCCCAGATCGACGAACCGGGTGTCGTCGTCGATCTCGCTCTCCGGCATGTGGAGTGCCTGCGCGAGGAGGTGACGCAGGGTTCCGACGATGTCGTCGCGATCCGTCCGAGGCGTCGTCTCCGGCACCGCCGCAACGGCCGGGGGCTCCACGGCGGAAGGCACAACGGGCGTCGCGCCTTCGCTGCCGAAGCCGTGCTCGATCCGCGCCAGCGTGCCGGCGTCGCCGACGAACGTGCGCTCGTGCATCGCCAGCTCGAGACGGTAGGTCTCCGCCAGCGCCGCGTCCGCATGCGCCGACAGCAACCGCTTGCGTTCGATCAGGGACTCGCGTCCGGCGCGCGCCATCGCATGCGCCTGGGCCAGCGCCGCGTCGATGACGCCAACAGCCGGCAGCACCGGCAACCGCAGGCCGCGTGCACGCAGCACCGCGCCCGTCGTCGGCTCGGCGGTGAGCAGGCTCTCGTTGGCCAGATCGCGTCCCATGCGTTCGGCGAGCATCCAGGTCGCGCCCGCGCCGGGCGTGAAGCCGTAATTCATGTACGGGCTGAGGTAGCGGCTTTCCGCACCAAGCACCACCGCATCGGCGAGCATGCCGAGCGTCCAGCCGGCGCCGATGCCGTGCCCCTGCATCGCCGCGATCACCGGCAACGGACACTGCCGCGCGGTCTCGAAGATCCGGTAGTCGGTGAAACTGGCGTCGCCGCTCTGGATCGCGAGCAGGTTGTCGCGGGTACCGCCGGAAGAGAAATAGCGGTCGTAACCGGTCAGCACCACCGCGCGATACGCCGGTGTGGCCACGATGTGCGCGAAGGCCTCGGCCATGCCGGCGCGCAGCGCGTCGGAGAACATGTTGCGGGCGTCGCGATCCGCCATCTCCACGACGACGACGCCGTCGGGATACGCGGTGACCGAGACCACCGGCGAGGCCAGCGCGATGCGCGTCGGTGCCGAGCTCGCGCCGGACACGGCGCTGTCGGCCGGACGGTCGGCCATCGTCTCGAAGCTCGGCAGCACGGCGAGACGCGCTTCGATCTCCGCCGCGCGCCACGCCTTCCAGGTCCCCAGCGTCTCCGCCGGCAACGTCGCCCAGTGCGTCGCGAGGGCGAGCGCGGTCGACCGCACGTCCGACGCCGGCACGGCGCGCACCGCGGGCGCGCGTTCGCGCAGGGCCGCACCGTCGAGCACGACGCCGGTCATCGGCAACGCATGTCCGGCGTCGCGATCCAGCGCCTGCGGGAACACCGCGGCGGCGAGCCGCAGGGATTCGCCGCGATCGATGCCTTCGGCGGTGAAACGACCGGCTTCGGCATGGACGACGGCATCGCAGCAAAGCGCCGCGAGCCAGGCACCGCCGCGGGCACCGCCTTCCAGCGCGGCCACGATCGGCATCGGTGCGTTCGCGACAGTGCGCCGGAACGCATGCAGCACGTCGGCCGACAGTCGCGATCCGGGCAGGAATTCCGGACCATCGCTGGACAGCACCACGGCACGGCACGCACTTCCCTCCCGCAGACGCGCGAGCAGTGCGTCGAGATCGGCGAACAGGGTTTCGGCGGTGACCGCGAGACCGGCGACGCGCAGGCCCACCTCGATCACACCGTGACCGAGATCCGCGACCTGCAGTCCGGTGGCGGACGCTTCCGGCAACACCGCCACCCCGCCCGGCACGAGCGTCCGCTCGGCAGGCTGTGCGGGCACGGACCCGGCAGGCGCGAGCGCGTCCGCCAGCGATGCCAGATCGCGCGACAGATGCGCCTTGAGCAGCGACAGCGACAACGTCGACTTCGACAGCAGCGATTCCACCCACGTCCGCGCGTGCGCCGACGTCTCCGATGTCACCGCGCAGGTCCAGCCGCGCGCGCGCAGCTCCGCACCGCTCGCGGTCGTCGTCGCGTACAGCAGATCCTCCGCCAGCGGCGTGCCCAACCGCGCCGCGCACAGCGACAGCTCCGCCGCGCCCGGCCACAGATCACCGTCGACGTAGCCGTAACGCGCGTCCTCGCCCAGCACCAGCAGATCGCACAGCAGCGCCACCAGCAGGCCGGCGCCGCGCGCGTCGCCCTGCGCCACCGCGATCGTCGGGCACGGACACGCCGCGATCGCGCGGAACAGCCCGCGTTCGATCGCACGATCGCATTCGCGGCGACCGCCGCGCAGGAAACCGTGCGCGGCACCTTCGAGGGTCAAGACCTTCGGTTCCGACGTGCGCACGCGATCGAGCGCCTGCAGCAGGTGTTCGATCAGCGTGTCGGACAGGCGGTTGCCGTCACCCGCGCCATCGTCGATCCGGATCGTGTAGTGGCCTTCGCCGCAGTCGAACAGTTCGACCGCGGATTCGCGCTCGATCCGACGCGCGACATCGCCCACCCTCTTCACGTCGGAGAGTGGCCGCAACACCACCGGCATGCGCGGCGAGAACACGGGAGACGGCAAGGCATCCAGCGGGACCAGCACGATCGACGGCCGCACTCCGACGGCACGCGTCTGCGGCACATCGCTCGCCGACACACCGTCCGTCGATACGGCGATCGCCGGCAGCACGACGCTGCGCGCTCGCGGCGCTGTCGGTCCCGGGACCGGAGCCGCCGGTGCGGGCAGTGTGATCGACGGTTTCGTCTTCGCCGCCGTCGAGACCGACGGCGACGACGGTGCATCGAGCGTCACGGTCGAACGGCCCTGCACCGAGGCGCTCGTCGTCGAGGCGAGGAACGCGATCGGCTTCGGCGCCGGACGCGACTTCACGGCCGTGCGCATCGGCGGCACGGATGCGACCGACGTCTGCGGCACGGGCGTTGTCGCCGGCACGAGGGCCGGGGCTGCGGCGGTCTTCTCGACCACCGGCACCGCGGCCGTCGGAGCGGCGGCGCCGAGTCGCGGCATCGCGCGCCAGGCGCAGCCGCGCAGCTCGATGCAGACGCGACCCTGCGCATCGCACAGATCGACATCCAACCGGAGCATCGCGTCCTGCGCGCCGCCGTCGGCAAAGCGCAGCCACGCGAACATCTCCGGGCCGCACGCCGACAGCACCCGCAACCGCGCCACCGCGAACGGCAGCCGATCCGGCAGGCCTTCCGCCGCTAGCCACGCCTGCGCGCCGTGCAGCGCGCCTTCCAGCAGCGTCGGCGACAACGTCTGATCGGCCTCCGCGCCGCCCGCGGGCAGGCGCAGTTCGACCAGCGCCTCACCGGTACCACGCCGCAGCGCCGACACCGTCCGCAGGCGCGGACCACACGTCAGCCCCAGCCGCTCGCACTGCGCATACACCGCTTCCGACGACAGCGCGTCGCGCGTCATCCGCGCGCGCAGTCCGCCGAGATCCAGCATCGACGCCTGCGCCGCGACGACATGCACGGCACCCTGGGCATGGATCGTCTCCGTGCCGTCGCGCGTGCAGGCGATTTCGTAGTCGACACCGCCATCGCGACCCGGCTGCAGACCCACGTCGACGCGGGTCTCGCCCGCGACGACCAGTGGCTGCGCCCAGACCGCATCGCGCAATTCCGGCACCGTGCCTTCGGCACGCGCCGGCTGCGCATGCTCGGCCGCGGCGCGCGCCATTTCCAGCAGCGCCATCGCCGGCAGCGCGCGACGCGCGCCATCGGCCGTCGCGACGACGTGATCGCGCAACAGCGGTTCTTCGCCGCCGAAACGCGAGGCGTAGCGCTGGCCCTGCAGATCGGAGACGTTCTCGTGCAGCAGCGAGTGCAGGCGCGCGGTCCCGATCATTGCCGCGGCGACACCGTGCGGACCGGCCGCACCGTCCTCGCGCCAGTAGCGATCGCGCGCGAACGGATACAGCGGCAGTCCGATCCGCTTCGGTCGCGCATCGCGGTACAACGTGCGCCAGTCGAATTCGAGACCACGGGTCCAGGCATCGACCAGCCGGGCGAGATCGCCGGCGGCGGCCCAGCCTTCGGCCAGCGAGGACAAGGCGTGTTCGTCGCCGTGACGCGCCAGCGACGCGCGGTCGCGTCGGGCATGTCCGCGGGCGATCCCGTGCGGAGCGTCGCCCGCACGCACGCTCGCCGGGTCGGTCGCCGCGAGCGCGCTCAACGATGCGATCAACGCCGCGACCGAATCGACCACGAAGCCGGCGCGTTCGTCCAGCGCCTCGCGACCGACCTGCAGCGTGTACGCCATCGCGGTCAGATCGAACTGCGCCTGCGCACGCGCGAAGGCCAGCAGATCCGCGGCCTTGCGCCGGAGCTGTTCCGCCGTGCGCGCCGACAGCACGATCGCGACCTGCGGGTGGACCACCGGCGCTTCGATCGGCGCGATGTATTCCTGCAGCACGACATGAGCATTGGCGCCACCGGCGCCGAACGAGGATACGCCCGCGATCCGCGGAATTTCCTGCAGCACGCCGTCGATCGCGCGCAGCGGACACGACCAGGCCTCGAGCGTCTTCTGCACCCGGAACGGCGTGCGCGCGAAATCGATCTCCGGATTCGGCACCTCCGCGTGCAGCGAGGGCACCAGCTGGCGATGCCGCATCTGCAGCAGCACCTTGGTCACGCCGGCGATGCCGGCGGCGGATTCGCAGTGACCGATGTTGGATTTCACCGAGCCGATGGCGCAGAACGGCCGGCCCTCGCCGGCGTCGCCGAAGGCGCGGGTCAGGCCCGCGATCTCGATCGGATCGCCGAGCGCGGTGCCGGTGCCGTGCGCCTCGATGCAGCTCAGATGGTCGGCCGGCACGCCCGCACGCGCCAGCGCCTGCGCGACCACCGACGACTGCGCGAGCGGATTGGGCACCGTGTAGCCGTTGGTGCGACCGCCGGCGTTGACCGCGCTGCCCTTGATCACGCCATGGATGCGGTCGCCGTCGGCCTGCGCGCGATGCAGCGGCTTGAGCACGATCGCACCCACGCCCTCGGCGTCGACGAAGCCGTCGGCCTGCGCGCCGAACGCGCGGCAGCGATCGCCGGCGGACAGCATGGTCAGCTCGCTCAGCTCCAGGAAGTGGACCGGATCGACGACCAGATTCACACCGCCGACGATGGCGCAGCCGAGGGTGTCGGCGTAGAGACTTTCCAGCGCGACGTGGATCGCGGTGAGCGAGGACGAACAGGCGGTGTCCACCGCCATCGACGCGCCGCGGAAATCGAAGACGTAGGACACCCGGTTGGCGATCGAGTAATGCGACGGCTGCGCGGTGTAGCGCGCGTTCATGACCCCGACGAACACACCGACGCGATCCGGTGCATCGAGACTGTCCGGGGTGTAGCCGGCGTCCTCGATCGCGTGATAGCAGGTTTCGAGGAACAGGCGCTCCTGCGGATCGATGCGCTTCGCTTCCTTCGGCGAAATGCGGAAGAACAGCGGATCGAAGCGGTCGATGCCGCTCAGGAAGCCGCCCCAGCGGGTGTACATCCGGCCTTCGCGGCCGCGTTCCGGATCGTAGTAATCCTCCCAGCGCCAGCGATCGGCCGGGATCTCCTCGATGCAACTGCGGCCATGCGCGAGGTTGTCCCAGAACGCATCGAGATCGTCGGATTTCGGATAGCGGCCGGCGAGGCCGACGATCGCCACGTCGAACACGCCGCCGGGCGAGTCCGTCGCGCCGCGGACGTTGGCGACGGTCGTGCCCGTGGATGCATCTGCCGCGTCTCTTCGCGATGCGGACGCCGCGGGCGACGATGCGACCGCTTCGCCCAGCACCGACGCCAGCGCGTCGCGATGACGGGCCATGAAGTGATCGACGAGCCCATCGAGATCCGGCACTTCGAAGAACAGTGTCGCCGGCACGTCGGCGAAGTCCTTGCGCAGCCGATAGGTCAGCTGACCGACGAGGATCGAATCCAACCCGTAGTCGGCGAGCGGGCGACGCGGTTCGATCCGCTGCGCCGGCAGCTTCAGGGTGTCCGCGAGCAGGCCGCGGAAATGGGCCGTGGCCCGTTGGCGCAGGGAACGCCCGTCGTCATCCACGACGATCGCGGTGGGCGCTGCCGGCGCGAGCAACGCGGCGAGCGTGTCGCCGTAGCGCGCCATGCAGTGATCGACCAGTCCATCGAGGCTGTGCACTTCGAAGAACAGCGTCGCCGGAACGTCGGCGAAGTCCTTGCGCAGACGATACGTCAGCTGGCCGACCAGGATCGAATCCAGTCCGTAGTCCGCGAGCGGACGGCGCGGTTCGATGCGCTCGGCCGGCAGTTTGAGGGTCGATGCGATCAGGTCGCGGAAATACGCGAGCGCCCGCTCGCGCACCGATGCGCGATCGGTCGACGGCGAGGCCGTCGGCGCGGCAGCGCTCACGACTGTCGACTGCGACGCAGCGGCCTCGATCCGCTGCCGCACCCAGCCGTCGCTGACCGCCGCGACGATCTGCTGGCCGAGCCCGTGCAGCGTCCGCGCCGGGAACAGCACCGGCGCGAATCCTTCCTCGGCGAGCACCGCGTCCCACTGCGCCGGCGCGATGCCGGGGCTGCCGGGCAGGCGCAGCGCGCCGTCTGCGTGCAGCCACCAGCCTTCGAGCAGGCCGAAGGTGAGATGACTGAACAGCGACCAGTTGCTGATCTCGTTCAACAGCAGCACGCCGCCGCGTTTCAGCGCGGCCTTGGCGTTGCGCAGGGTCTCGCGGATATCCGGCGTCGCATGCAGCACGTTGGTGGCGACGACCACATCGTAACGGTCCGGCGCGATCGTCTGCGCCGACAACGGCCGCGACACGTCGAAGATCGCCGTGACCAGCGCGTTCAGTCGCGGCCGGTAGTGCTCCTCGGCATACATGAGGAACGCGCGCGAGACGTCGGTGTAGCAATATTCGTCGAGCGCGAGACGTTCGAGCACCGGGATCAGCGCGGTGGTGGTGCCGCCGGTGCCGGCGCCGATCTCGAGTATGCGCAGCCCCTCCGTGGCGCCCTGCGCCACGCGATGCGCGGCGTAGGCCGCGAGGGTTTCGCCGAGCGCGCGGTTGTAGCCATCGGACACCGCGTTGGCGCGATAGATGCCCTCGACCAGACGCATCGACGATTCGGGGAACATCACCTCGGTCGCCAGACGCTCGCCGCGCAGGATCTGCGGCAGCGCGGCGAGACAGGCTTCGACCAGCGCGACCTGGGCGCGCAGGTTCGGATTCTCCAATCGGGCGGGCCTCGCACCGGCCCACGCCGCCCACAGCGCATCGAGCGCGCGCGGCTGCCGCAGCAGACGATCATCGGCATCCAGCCAACCGCGTTCGCGCAGACAGCGCAGACTGTTGTCGAGCCAGCGTTCGTAATAGCCCGCGACCGGACGCGCGACCGGCAGATCGGCGATCCGCGCGACGCCGCCGCCGAGGAAACCGAGCGAAACGAGGGTCGCTGCGAGCAGCTCGGCGAGCTCGGCATCGAGCGCGGGCGTCTGCAGCCCTCCACCCTGCGCGGCGAGCGCGTCCACCGGTACGCCGGTCTCCGGCGCATGCGCGAACACCTCGCCGGCTCCTGCGGGATAACGGGTCAGGCGTTCGGTGAACGGAATGTCCTCGATGGCGCGATCGCCGACGGTGCGGATCAGACCGATGCGATCCAGACCGGAGGCCATGAACGCGCGCAGCGCTTCCATGCCTTCCACGGCATCGATCGAACCGATGCCGTTGCGCGCCATGCTCTGGCGGTAGGGCTCGTCGGCGACACTGCCGACACCGCCCCAGAAGCCCCAGTGCACGACCTTGACCGGATACGGACGACGTTGCCCCAGCGCGAGCGCGTACGCGTCCTTGAAGGTGCAGCCAGCGGTGTAGTTCGCCTGTCCCGGCGGCTTGATGAAGGACATCATCGACGAGAAGAACAGCACGAAATCCAGCGGCAGATCGCCGAAGGCGCGATCGATGCCGACGCCGACATCGACCTTGGCCGCGAGCGCGGCGCGGAAGCCGGACTCCTCCATCTGCGCCAGTCCGCGATCGTGCAGCACCAACGCCGAATGCACGACGCCGTGGATCGCGCCATGCGTGCGCAGGATCGCATCGCGCGCGTCGCGCAGCGCCTGCGGATCGGTGGCATCGACGGAGAGATACACCGGCGCGGGACCGGACGCGGCCAACGCCGCGCATTTCGCCTCGATCGCCGGCGAATGCGCGCCGCGGCCGATCCAGATCACCTGCGCACGATGGCGTTCGATCATGAACCGGGTCCAGGCCTCGCCCAGACCGCCGGCGCCGCCGATCACGACGTACACGCCACCCTCGCGGTAACCGTCGCCGGTGTCGGTCAACGCCGGCATGCGTGCGAAGCGACGGCGGAACCACTCGCCGTCGCGCCGCGCCACGGCGTCGCCGCGCGGCGCGGGCGGCTGCGCGAGACAGGCCGCGGCGGTCGTCGCCGCCAGCGTATCCATGTCGAGCGGGGTCAGCCGCCAGTGCGGATACTCCTTGGCCAGACTGCCGACCAGACCGGACACGCCCGCATGCGCGGGACGCACCGCGTCGTCCGGTTTCACGCGGAGGGTCGCGGCGGTGATCAGGGTCCAGCGCAGTTCGCGTTCGCCATGGCCCAGCGCGAGCAGCGCCTTGACGATGCGGAACACCGCGACCGTGCCCAGCGCCTGCGACGCCACCACGTCTTCGACATCGCGATCTTCGATATCACGCTCTTCGACATCACGATCGTGGATTGCGCGGACGCCCGCGATGTCCGGACTCGCATCGGGCGCGAGCCACAGCAGATGCGCGATCTCGCGCCCCTGCAGTGCGGCCTGCCAGTCGGCGATGGCGGCATCGGCCGGCAGATCGATCGTGTCGACATCCAGGCCGCTCGCCCCGAGCCAGGCCCGCTGCGACGCATCGCCGCCGAGCACCAGCACGCGGCCGATCGCGGAGGCCGGCGACACCGCATCGTGCAGTGGGCTCCACACCGGCGCATAGGCGACAAGCTCGCCCGGCGCCGCCGTCGCGGCCGCCTTCATCGTGCGGGTCGCGAACCCCTGCAGACGCACGCAGACCCGGCCATCGGGCGCGCACAGATCGATATCGAGTCGCGACATCGTGTCGCCGGCCCGCGTGCCGTCGGCCGGGCGCACCCACGCGACCATCTCGTCGCCGCAGGCGGACAGCACCTGCAGACGATCGAGCGCGAACGGCACCGGGGTGCCGTCGCCGGGCGCATCGTGGTCGTCGCGCACCGCGATCAGCGCGAGCGCGGCCTGCAGCACGCCATCCATCAGGCTCGGGTGCAGACGGTAGTCGCCCTTCCGCGCAGCGTCCGGCAGCCGCAGCCGCGCCAACAGTTCGCCACGACCGCGACGCAGTTCCGCGATCGCCCGGAACTGCGGGCCGTAGTCCAGCCCCAGACGCGCGCAGGCGGGATAGAAGCGCTCCGGCGTCTGCACGCCGTCGGTCATCCGCGCCGAAAGCGCGGCGAGATCGTGCATGACCGGCACGGCATCCGGACGGACGACAGCGCCGCGGCAATGAACGGCGATACCATCGCCGGTCCCGCTGGTGATCTCGAACTCGGCGCCATGCCCGGTGCGGGCATCGACGCCGGTATCGAGCGCGAACGACACCGATGCCGGTTCCCCGCCGGCCTCGATGGCCAGCGGTCGGGTCCACACCAGATCGCGCAGTTGCAGCGCGCCGTGATGATCGAGACCGGCCTCGACCGCCGCGGCGACCGCCATTTCCAGATAGGCGACTGCGGGCAGCACGCGATGTCCGCGCACCCGGTGATCCGCGAAGAAGAATTCGCCGCCGTCGAAACGCGCGCGATAGTGGCGACCCTGCGCGGACGGGATCCGGGTTTGCAGCAGCGGATGCGTCGCCGTCGCGGTGCGTGCGGTCGCCCAGAAGCGTTCGCGCGCGAACGGGTAGGTGGGCAGACTCACGGTCGCGCCGGGGTCGTCCGCATGCAGACGACGCCAGTCGATCGCGGCACCGGCGACCCACGCCGCCGCGAGCCGCGCATGATCGTGGCGCGCCAGCGCGTCCGCGAGGACACCGTCATCCGTACGGCCTGTGCCCGCGTCGATCGCGGCGCGTCCGGCGTGCAGTCCGGGAATGTCGGTCTCGCCGGCCAGCCAGCGCTGCAGCGCATGGATCAGCCCGGCGCGTCCGCGCAGCACGATCGCGAGCCGCTGCGGCATCGCGGTGCGCCCGCGCTGCCAGGTGCGGATCGCATCGCCGAGCCGTCCCGCGCTGCGCGGATCGGACAGCCATGCAAGCGCGCGCATCGCGGCCTCGCGCAGACGCTCGGGATCGGCCGCCGACAACACGAACAGGCCCGGCGCATCGTCATCGCGCGCAGGCGGCTGCGGATATTCCTCCAGCACCGCATGTGCGTTCGCACCGCCGGAACCGAAGCTGCTGACCCCGGCGATGCGCGGCCGGTCGCCGGGCCACTCCGCGAGCGCGCCCTGCACGCGGAACGGCGTGCCGTCGAGCGCGATCTTGGGATTGAGCCGTTCGAAATGCAGGGTGGCGGGCAGGCGACGATGCTGCATCGACAGCACCACCTTGAGCAGACCTGCGAGACCGGCCGCGGATTCGAGATGGCCGAGGTTGCTCTTGAGCGAACCGATCGCGCAGGACCCGGCGATCGCGGGTGCGCCGTCGGCGAGGCGCGCCCAGGCGCTGCGCATCCCCTGCACCTCGATCGGATCGCCGAGCGCGGTGCCGGTGCCATGGGCCTCGAGACAGCCCAGATCCTGCGCGGCGATGCCCGCATCGCGCCACGCGTCGTACAGCAATTCCGCCTGTTTCTGCGGATTCGGCACGGTCAGACCGCTGGCGAGACCGCCGTGGTTCATCGCGGTGCCGCGGATCACCGCATGGATGCGGTCGCCGTCGGCGATCGCCGCATCCAGCGGCTTCAGCAACAGCATGACCGCGCCTTCGGAACGGACATAACCGTTCGCGCGCGCATCGAACACCTTGCACAGACCGTCCGGCGCGAGCATGCCGGCCTTGTGGTACGCCACCGACAGATCCGGATGGCAAATCAGATTCACCCCGCCGACGAACGCCGACGGACACTCCCCCGAACGCAGCGAACGCACCGCCATGTGCAGTGCGACCAGCGAAGACGAGCAGGCGGTGTCGACCAGCAGGCTCGGGCCGGAGAGATCGAAGAAGTACGAGATGCGATTGGCGAGGATCGCGAGCGAACTGCCGACGCCGTGATGCGCCTCCACGTCCAGCCCGGCCTGCTGCAGCAGGCGACTGTAATCGGCATTGCTGGCACCGACGAACACGCCGGTGCGCGTGCCCTGCAGGGTCGACGGCAGGATGCCGGCATCCTCGGCGCAGGCCCAGGCCAGTTCCATCAGCATCCGCTGCTGCGGATCGGTGACCAGCGCCTCGGCGGGCGACATGCGGAAGAACGCCGCGTCGAAGGCATCGGCGTCGCGCACGAATCCGCCGCGATCGATGCCCGGCCGTTCCTCGGCATCGGCCCACGGACCACGCGCCGCGGGATACGCGCCGATCTTCGATTCACCCGCGACGAGCGCATCCCACAACCGTTCCGGATGGTCGATCCCGCCCGGCAACGTGCAGGCCATGCCGACGATCGCGACGCTGCGGTCGCGCATCGCGCCGACCTCCGGCGTCGCGTCGTAGCGCAGCGGCGACTCGGCGATACGCGACGCACTCCCGACGACGATCTCCACATGCGCAGAATCCGCAACGCCCGCAGTCTCCGCGTTCTCCACGGTCCGCGACGCGCCGAAACGCTCGCGGCAGTGTGCGAGCACCTTGCGGAGGGTGCCGTGTTCGAAGAAGAAACCGGACTCCAGCGGCTGCCCCAGCGTCGCTTCCAGTCGCTGCTGCAACTGCAGCAGATCGGCCGAATCCAGACCCATTTCCATCACCGGTCGATCGGCATCGACCGTCGTCGCGTCGACGCCGAGCAGCTCGGCGATCTGCGCGCGCAGAACGGCGGCGATGCGATCTTCGTCGACGGCGACCCGGGCCGCTGCGCGCTGCGCGACCGCGGTGCGACGCGGCTGCCGGCGCAGGATGTCGTACGACACCAGCACGCCGTTGCCCTGATTCGGGAGGTCCTCGGGCCGATAACCCGGCATCGGCTTGACGATGTCCGCGCCGTGGGCATCGTGGAACGCCAGCACCGGGTCGCGCTCGGCGCCCTCACGGCGGATGTAGTCCGCGAACGACTGGCCGCCGCCGGCGCGATAGCTCTTGCACAAGGTCACGCCGACCACGCGGTCGACGCCGTCGACCAGCGCGCAGCGCTGCAGCATGAACTCGAGCAGCTGATCGCCGTAGTTCAGATTCTGCACGCGCGGATCGACGTTCACCGCCAGCAGTTGCACCGTGCTGCCCGACGGATCATGCAGGGTGTGGACATCGGCTGCGGTGCAGCGGTCCAGCCCATCGACCGATGCGATCCGCTGGCTGTAGACCACGCCGAGCACCGCGCCGTCGCGTTCGAGCACGAACTGACCTTCCGGGTATTTCTGCAGCCGCGCGCGGATCAGCTTCTTCGGCGTGCGGGTGTGCTGCCAGCACAGCTTCTCCAGCTCGCAGAGACGCTCGAGATCGCCGGCACCGGCATGACGGATGGTGTACTCGCGCCGCGAGAGCGCATGCAGGGTCGCGCGGCAGACACCGGCCGCGCGTGGATGCCGCGCGACCGGCTTGTCGTTGAACAGGCCGACGCTGGCGGCGAGACAGATGAAATCCTCGGCGCCGATCGGGAATTCGCAGGTCAATCGACGCAGGGCGTCGAGACAGGCCACGCCGGCATCGGCGCAGTCGTCGGCGCCCGCGCGATACGGCGCCGAATGCGGTTGCAGCAACAGCAGCCGCGCACGCGGCGCGCGGTCGCGGAGATCGCACAACGCGCGACGCCAGGCAGCGAGCACCGGCAGTCCGGCCAGGCGTCCGCCATCGCGATCCGGGAACAGGGTCGGGTGACGGGCGGCCAACACCGGGAGCGTCGTGTCCGCAGGACCGGATACCGCCGGCGCGACCGCATCGGGACGGAGGCTGTGCACGACCACCGCTTCGCCGTCTTCGCCGGATGCGACCAGCGCATCCGCAAGCGCGTCCAGCGTCGCGACCGCATCGACGGGTCGCTGCGCGATCCGTCCGAGACGTTCGCGCAGAGTCGCGTCATCGCCTGCGAGCACGATCAACGTGGCCGGCCGGCGAGCGGACGACGGATGGCCGAACCGTTCGGCGATCTCCGCCTCCAGCGCATCGTCGAGACCAGACGGGTACAGCAGTCCGCCCGCGAAACCGGCCGCCTCGACCGCGGCACGATGCGCGGCGAACGCCTGCGCGCGATCGCCGAACAACCAGGCATCGATGTCGGCGAGCGCCTGGCGATAGACGACGATCTCCTCCAGCGTGTCGCGGCGCAGCAGCCACTCGCGACCGGTATCGGTCAGCGCGTCGCGCGCTGCGGTCAACCAGCCTTCGGCCACGAACAATTCGGAAACGGCCTCACGGATCGGCGCGCGCAGCCCATCCAACGCGGCCAGCGATGCCGCTTCGTCATCGGCACGGAATGCCAGGATCAGCGGCACCATCAGCGCACCGCGGGCCAGCGCGGCATCGGCGCTGTCGCGGGTCTTGCGCTCGAAGCAGACCTGGCGGATCAGGTCGGCGATCGCTTCGGCGCGGGCTTCGTCCTCGAACAACCGCCGCGGTTCGACCGCGTACAGCGGCCCCATCTCCAGGCGCAGACGTCCACCGCTTCCGGCGACCAGGCGATAGGCATCGCCGCCGCGGCTTTCCAGCCAACCGAGCGCTTCGAGCATCTCCAGCGCGATCTCAAAATGTCCGGGGTGCGCGCCGAGGTCATCGCCGAGACGATCGCGACGACGGTATTCGACGTGATCGACGCGTTCGAAGAACCCGCGTCGACGCAACGCCTCGACGATCGGGAAGGCCACGTAACCACGGCAATAAGCGGACGAACGAACGGACATTGCGCTTTCCTGCTGAAGGATGTTTCCAGACCACCCGCGGCGTCTTCCCGCAGGAAGACTTCGCCGCGACGTCCGCGACCGGCACGGACCGCAACCGCATCGTCACCGCGCCAGGCGCGGCGACGATGCGATCATTTCTCGACGATGAAGTCGTATTTCGCCGACTGGTACTTCTCGCGTTCCAGCAGCTTCTGCAACGCCGGCAGCACTTCGAACATCACTTCCGGGCGATAGCTGTTCAGCAGGAAGTGCGGGATGTAGCCGCCTTCGCTCATGTTCATCGTGTATTCGAGCTCGACCTGGCCATCGCCCAGGGGCTTGAACCACCAGACGTTGTTCATGTCGGTCACGCGGAAGCAGCAATCCTGCAGCGGCAGTTTGTCCGGGGTCGCGTCGAACTGGAGCAGGACGTTGCGGGTCTTCGGATCCTGGTGGAACTGGGCCTTGACCACGAAATCGCGCGGTTTGAACCGCAGCGGATACTCGTAACGGAATGTGTAGTACTGCAACTGGTCGTCGACCCGCTCGACCATCCGCGAATGGCTGCAGCCGATCTCGCTGCAGACTTCGGCGTCCTGCATGAATGCGACCAGGCCGGCCAGGGTCGAGCGCACCCGGGTGATGCCCTTCACCTGCAGGGTATCGGTGCCCGGAGACTTCAGCGAATACACCTTCACCCCATTCTTCTCACCCACGAACTCCCACGTGTTTGAGCCGGAGAACCTCCAGGCCAGCGTCGCGGCCCAGTACGCGACCACGAGAAGCACGACGGTCCACAGCAGGAACTTCACGATCCTGCGGCCCCAGCGCTTCGGTTTTGCCACGGCGATTTCAGCATTCATGTTTTGATACCCCATTGTTGTAGACGAACGCGACGACGCGATGGCGTCGCCGCTGCGGTTCAAAGCCCTTGATCCAGACGTTTTGCCGCGTATTTCCCCAGACACACCAGTGTCAACGTCGGCGACACCATGCGCTGCGGCGGGACGATCGACCCATCGCAGACGTACAGCCCGTCGCAGCCCGCACGCAGATCCGCGTCCAGGTGCTCTCCGATCCTGACCACGCCACCGAGATGGGCGGCCCCCATCTGCGAGCGGAAGATCCGTCCGCCGCCGGCGTGAGCCACGATCTCGCGCGCCATCGCTTCGCCGCGGGCCATGCGGTCCTTGTCCTCGGGCCGCAGGGTCTTGTGGAACCTGCCATCGGGCCCGATGCCCCCGCCGAGCGCATCCCGGACCATCACGCCGACGCCGAGGCTTCGCGAGCGCTGGAACATCCGCAGGAATTTCCCGTTGCCGAGCATCAGCGCGCGGTGCAGCATCCCGCAGAAATTCGCGTCGCCAAGCATGATGCCTTCCTCCAGTTCGACGCCCATGGCGCCGCCGAAGTTGTCGATCTCCGCCTCTCGACGGGCCAGACCGAACACCACGAAGCTGGGATGACAGTAGAAGCCGCTGTCCGAGAAATCGCCAAGTCCGCTCTCGCGCAGAATCAACGGCGTGACCGCGGAACCCGCGGCCAGCACCACCTTCGCACCATGCGCCCGGCGGATCTCCCGCGTGTCCTTGCCGGTCGTGCGCTCGTACTCGACGCCGATCGCACGTCCACCGTCGCCCGGCGTTCCGTCCACGAGCACCCGCAAGACCCGGGCACGATCGACCAGGGTCGCGCCCCGGGCGATCGCTTCGCGCAGATACGCCCGGGCGGTCCACTTCGCGTCGGCGCTGTAGCGGCCTCCGGCCTTCGCCTCGTCGACCAGCATCTCGCGCTTTTTCCAGTCGTAGCCCAGCGCGCGTGCGCTGTCGCGGATCCGCGCCGTGCGCGCACCGAGCAGCGCGTCGCTCAGCGTGGCGACCGGCAGCTCGCGCCTGGTCTCTTCCAGTTCCGACGCGATGTCGACGCCGAGCCCGCGCAGCGTGTCCACCGGCGGTGGATCGGCGACGCCGAAATAGAAGGTCGTGGTGCCGCCCGTGACATCCGCCTTGGCGACTGCCAGGCCATCGGCGACCGGAACCGTCGCCAGCGATCTCGCCATCGAGAACAGATTTTCCCGGATGTCGGCATCGACGCCGCGTTCGAGCACCAGCACGCGACGGCCGCGGAGCGAAAGCTCGCGCGCGACCGTCGCGCCGCCGACGCCCGATCCGACGACGATCACATCGTATTCCATGCTGTCGCGAACGCT
Organism: Lysobacteraceae bacterium; assembly: GCA_041919915.1. Taxonomy (GTDB): domain Bacteria; phylum Pseudomonadota; class Gammaproteobacteria; order Xanthomonadales; family Xanthomonadaceae; genus Lysobacter_I. The sequence goes on along the minus strand of JAYRSY010000001.1, from coordinate 301,016 downwards.
GTCCAATGCCCTGCCCTTCCGTTGCTGCCGATATCCGCCGACGCAGTGCCGCGTCGACCTGCTGCTTTCAGTCCTGGTACTTCTCGTACAGCTCCATGGTCTTCCGGTGCGTCGGGTTGTCCCACTGGAAGCCGGTCAGCTCTTCGTCGAGCTTGGCCGAATTGGTGACCTCGTCGGGAAACGCCTTGAACGCCGCACGCAGCTCGTCGCTGACCCAGGGCTGATCCACCTTCATCCCCAGTCCGTAGGGTTCAAGTCGCCCGTAGTGATGCGAAGAATGCTGGGTGAGCGCAATCATCCGCTTCGTCAGCTTCGGAAAAATGCCTGGAATGTACTGGTGAAGATCGATGTCGTTCTTGACCTCGTAGGTATTGATCAGGAACGAGATCAACGGGTGATGGAACGGTTGCGGCACCGCCAGCACATGCCGGAGCACACCCTCCAGATATCCGTTCCCGGCGACACCGATGAGTCCGGACGGAATCGCATCATGGTGCGGCCCGTGCAGATAGACGAAATCGAATTCGCAGTTGTGCCCGAGCCAATGGTCGCGATAGAACCAGGAGTTGTGCACGCGGAACCAGCGCATCTGGATCACCGCCCCGAGCACGCACATCACCGGCGCGAACAACAGAGAGAAGTCGGCCAGAGTGATGACCAGATACCAGGGGGCGATCAGGGTGAGATGGGTGAGCAGACCCGTGCAGTAGGCATGCAGGATCTCCAGCGTCACGCTGGTGTTTTCGTTGACCACCTTCTTCCACGCCGTCTGCATCAGCACTTCGCGCACGAGCTCGCGCTTGCGCAGGTGATCGACCAGGATCACCGTGCGGTAGACGACCATCAGGGCGACGTGCAGGTAGAAGAGGCCGAAGGCGATCTTCCTGGCGAGTTCGAGGTGATGCGGCCACGACGGCGTCAGCTTGACCAGCCAGCACTGCAGCAGCAGCAGACCCAGCGCGGCCACGTAGTGCCAGCGCAGGTTGTGCAGCTTGTAGGCGACGGTGTAGATCAACTCCTGCGGCCTGCGCAGCAGCAGCGGCACCTTCAGCTCGACACCATGCCGGCGCACGAAGCTCAACAACGAGATCGCGCACAGGATCAGCCCCGCGATGCCCATCGGACTGCGCCAGCCATAGGCGAGAACGACGACGCCCGCGGTCGCCACGACCATGAACATGTAGTCGAGAAAATCCGACGGATGGTACACGGCCCGCATCTTCTTCTCGCCGAAGAGCTTGTGGTAGAACGCCGTCCCTCGCTTGTTCATCGCTGATTCCCTCGAGTATTCATGCTGTCGATCCCGGCATCGCGGGGACTCAAATCGTGACTTTCTTCCATCGCCCATCCATCCAGATCGCGACGATCAGCGCGGTGGCGAAGAACCCGTAGACCATCTGCACGATCCAGATTTCGAGCAGGCCATGGTTGAGATACGGACCGACCACCCACACCGCGGGCAGGAAAATGAACCACTGGGTCGTGAACGACACCAGCATCACCCGGTTGCCGTCGCCGACGCTGACCAGGGTGTAGGCGAGGATGTAGATCAGGCTGCCGAGACCGGTCGTCGCCGCCAGCATCTGCAGCGGCACCGCCGCGGTCGCGATGGTGTGCGGATCGTTGACGAAGATCGACAGGAACCATTCCGGCCAGATCAGCAACGGCAAACCGAGCAGGGTGATGCCGACGACGCCCAGCTTGGCGACATCCCAGCCCCACTGCTCCGCACCCGCCAGATCCTTCTCGCCGACCGACTTCGACACCAGCGTCGCCGAGGCGTTGCCCAGCGACATCGCGATCAGCACCAGGATCATGGTGACCCGTACCAGCACGTTCGCCGCGGCCAGTTCCACCGTGCCGACCATGCCGATCATCCAGAAGAACACGATGTAGCCGGCGGAATAGAAGAATTCCTGCATGGTCGCCGGCAGGCCGAGCTTGAACACGCGGCCGATCAGCGCCATCGCCGGTCCGAAATCGAGGAATCCTTCCTTGCGCAGCCGGATGAATCCGAGCGCGGCATGGATCAGCATGCCTGCGAACAGCGCCGACGCGGTGCCGATCGCCGCACCCGAAGCGCCCAGCGCGGGCGCGCCGAAATTGCCGAAGATGAAGATGTAGTTCAACAGGATGTTGAGGGCGTCCATGAAGATCACGATGCCCATGTAGATCGCGGGCCGCTCCATGCCGGACCAGAATCCGCGGAATGCGCCGATGATGCCCACCGGCACGATCGCCAGATACAGAATCTGCAGGAAAGGGACGCCGATCCTGGTCACTTCCGGATCGGAGGACAACAGCGAGAAAAAGAACGGGGTCGTGAAGTGGCACAGCACGGTCAGCGGAATCCCGGCCGCGACCGCGATCACCAGCGCCGCGTTCAGCGGAATGCATTTCGGCTCGGTCGAGCCTTCGCCGCGTCTGCGCGCCACGAAGCCCTGCACCGCCGGGGCCAGTCCGTACATGAAGGCGAAGATCAGCGTGCTGCAGAAGCCCGCAAGGCCCACGGCCGCGACCGACGCGCTGCCGAGGGTGCCGACCATCGCCAGATCGATCAGCGACATGACCATGGTGGAACTCATGGCGATGGTGATCGGCGCCGCGAGTTTGGCGATCGTCTTGAGTCTTTCCGCAGTCAACATTGAACGCTCCAGATCCGTGTTTCGTGGTTCGCGAAGGCGCCCGGGCCCCCACGGCGGAAGGTGGACCCGGGCATCGGTGCGCGGCGACTCCGGCCGCGCTCGGTCGCATTCCTGCATCGCTCAGTCATGGTCTTCTCCGACCTCCGCCGCCAGTGCGTCCGCGACCACGTCGACATGCGCCGCTTCGAGCATCGAGAAGTGCCCCGCATCGATGTCGTGGACGACCAGCGGACCACGCAGCAGCCGGCTCCAGCCATAGTCCGCCTGCGACGCATCGCCCGTGCCGGCCTGCACGGCGCGATACAGCGTCGCCTGCAACCGCCGCGCCAACCGCCGCGGCCGGTACGCGCGATAGCTGCGCAGATTGGCGCGGAAGACCTCGTAGAAATCGGAGAACTGGCGGACGTCCACGTCGATGCCACGCGCGTTGATCGCCTCCACCACATCGGCGATCCGTTCGCCACGCGACGACACCCGCAGACGTTCGGCATCGAGGACGACATCGGCGCCGTGCATGCGCGCGAGCGCCTCGCAGGCCTCGCGCAGATCCTCCGCATCGTCGGTGCCGCCACCGCCCTCGGTCGCGTCGGGCTGCGGACGCGAGTCGAGCAGCGTCAGCGATGCGACCCGTTCGCCCTGCGCCTGCAACTGACGGGCGATCTCGAAAGCGATCACGCCACCGTAGGAATGACCGACCAGCCGGTAGGGACCCACCGGCTGCTGCGCGCGCATCGCCTCGATGTTCGCGCGAGCGGTCTCTTCGACGCTCGACAGCGGCGTCTCGCGCCCGTCCAGACCGACGGCCTGCAGGCCGTAGAACGGTTGCGCCTCGCCCAGCGCCATCGCCAGCGGACGCAGCGACAGGACGTTGCCGCCGACGCCGGGAATGCCGAACAGCGGCGGCCGATCACCCAGCGGCTGGATCGGCACGAGGATCCCGGACGCGGAGGCGTCGTCGCCGGAGAGCCGTTGCGCCAGCGCCGCCACGTGCGGCGCGGTGAACAACGTCGCCAGCGGCAGCAACTGGCCGAACTCGCGGTTGACCCGCGCCATCAGCCGCACCGCCGACAGCGAATGGCCGCCGAGCTCGAAGAAACTGTCGTACACGCCGATCGTTTCCGGCGCGAGCGCCAGCACGTCCGACCAGATCGCGACCAGCGCCCGCTCGGCATCGTCGCGCGGGGCGACGTAGGCCTGACGCGAACCGAACGCGACATCCATCCGCGACAGCGCGCGGCGGTCGATCTTGCCGTTCGGGTTGAGCGGGATCGTGGCCAGTGCGACGAACGCGGCCGGCACCATGTACTCCGGCAGGCGCTGGCCGAGATGCGCCGCGAGAATGTCCTGCGGCAGTTCGACCGCCGCGTCCGCCAGGCTGCCCTTCGCCCGGTAGAACGCCACCAGCCGCTTGCCGGCGCCTTCGCCCTGGGCGATCACCACTGCCTCGTCGATCTCCGGATGTTCGAGCAGCCGCGCTTCGATCTCGCCGGTCTCGATCCGGAACCCGCGGATCTTCACCTGCGTATCGATGCGGCCGAGGTACTGGAGATTGCCGTCGTCGAGCCAGCGCGCGAGATCGCCGGTGCGATACATGCGACCGCCGGCCTCGAACGGATTGTCGACGAACTTCTCCGCCGTCAGCTCGGGGCGGTTGAGATACCCGCGCGCCAGACCGTCGCCCGCGATGTGCAGTTCGCCCGGCACGCCGATCGGCTGCGGCCGGCCGGCCGCATCCAGGATGTAGACCCGGGTGTTCGCGATCGGACGACCGATCGTCTGCAGGCCATCCCTCTGACGCAGCACGAAGGTCGAATAGGTCGTGTCTTCCGACGGCCCGTACAGGTCGTACACCTTCTCGACGCCACCCTGGGCGTAGATCTTGTTGACCAGCGCCGCGGACAACGGTTCGCCGGCGAGGTTCACCGTCCGCACCGAGCGCGGAATCGCGTTCAGGCGCACCAGTTCCTCCATCGCCGACGGGACGGTGTTGATCAGCGTCACGCCGGCGTCTTCCGGCAGTTCGAGCACACCCAGCGCGTTCTGGACCACGATCACGCGGCCACCGCTGGCGAGCGTGAGGAACAGTTCGTACACCGACAGATCGAAGCAGATCGACGTCGAGGCCAGCACGCCCGACAGCGCGTCTTCGCTGTAGATCTCCTCTGCCCACTGGATCAGCGTCACCGCGCTGTGATGCTCGATCGCGACGCCCTTCGGTTTTCCGGTGGAGCCGGAGGTGTAGATCACGTAGGCCAGATCCGACGGCCCGACCTCGCGACGCAGCGTCGCGCGCTTGCCCTTGGGTTTCGCGCCCGCGATCTGCGGCCACGCGGTGTCCAGCGCCACCACCCGCGTGTCCGCGGGCGCCAGCGCCGAGAGACGCGCTTCCAGCGATCGCTGCGACAGCACGATCGGCGCCGCGCTGTCCTCGATCATGTGCGCGAGACGCTCCTCCGGATAGGCGGGATCGAGCGGCACGTAGGCACCCCCGGCACGCAGCACGCCCAGCAGCGCCACCACCATCGACAGCGAACGCTCCATGCAGACGCCGACCAGCACATCCGGCCCGACGCCCTGCGCTTGCAGCCACAGCGCCAGCGCCTCGCTGCGCGACGACAGCTCCGCGTACGTCAGCGATTCCGTGCCGCAGGTCGCGGCGATCCGCTCCGGATGCGTGCGTGCGCGCACCTCGAACAGCGTGTGGATGCACACGTCCTTCGGGTACTCCGCCGCGGTGTCGTTGAACGCCACCAGCAACCGCTGGCGCTCCTCCGCGCCCAGATACCCCAGATCCCGTACCGCCGCCTCCGGCGTCGCCACGATCGCACGGCACAGCGCCTCGAAGTGACCCGCCATCCGCGCGATCGTCTCCGCGCGGAACAGCGACGTGCTGTACTCGAAGTAGCACGACAACCCGCCGTCGCGTTCGGTGAACTCCGCCGACAGGTCGAACTTGCTCACCCCCATCTCCAGCGGGTACGGCGCGAACTGCGAGCGCAGGTCGTCCCCGGTGTTCTGCAGCATCAGCATCACCTGGAACAACGGCGTGATCGCCATGTTCCGCTGCGGCTGCACCGCCTCCACCACCTTCTCGAACGGCGTGTCCTGGTGCGCGTACGCCTCCAGACACGTCGTCTTCACGCGGCCCAGCAATCCCGTGAACCCCTCCTCGCCACGCACCTCGTCACGCAGCGCCAGCGTGTTCACGAACATCCCGATCAGACCTTCCGTCTCCGCGTACTGGCGGTTCGCGATCGGACTGCCCACGCAGATGTCCTCCTGGCCCGTGTACCGGTACAGCAGCGCCTTGAACGCCGCCAGCAGCACCATGTACAGCGTCCCGCCCTCACGCTCCGCAAGCCCGCGCAGCCCGGACGTCAGCGTCGCGTCCAGCGCGAACCCGTGACTCGAACCCGCGAAGCTCTGCACCGCAGGTCGCGGGTAGTCCGTCGCCAGATCCAGACTCTCCGGCAACCCCGACAGCTTCTCCCGCCAGTACCCCAGCTGCCGCGACAGCTCGTCCGTCCCTTCCAGACGCTCACGCTGCCACACCGCGTAGTCCGCGTACTGGATCGGCAGCGCCGGCAGATCCGCGTCACGGCCTTCCGCCGCCGCCGTCATCAGCGCCGACAGCTCGCGCAGCAGCACGCCTTCCGACCAGCCGTCGCTGATGATGTGATGCATGTTCAGCAGCAGCACGTGTTCCTCCGGCGACAGCCGGATCGCCTTCACCCGCATCAGCGGGCCTCGCGTCAGGTCGAACGGCGTCGTCGCGTCCTGCTGGCACAGCGCGCGCGCCTTCGCTTCACGCGCCTTCCGCGACTTCAGACCGCTCAGGTCCACGCGCTCCACCGCGAACCCCGACTCCGCCAGCACCACCTGCTGCGCACGCCCGTCCACCGTCGGGAACACCGTCCGCAGGTTCTCGTGCCGCGACACGATCCGACGCAGCGAACGCTCCAGCAGATCCACGTCCAGCGCCCCGCGGATCGTCACCGCGCCCGGAATGTTGTAACCCGCGCTGTCAGGATCCAGCTGCGCGATGAACCACAACCGTTCCTGCGCGTAGCTCAGCGGCAACTGCGGATAGCGGCTGCGGTCCGCAGGCACGATCGCCGCCACCACCGGGCCACCACCGCCTGCGCGCGCCTCGTCGATCGCACGCGACAGCTGCGCCACCCCCGGCGACTCGAACAGCGTCTTCAGCGGCAGCTCCACTTCCAGCTGACCGCGGATCTTCGAGATCACCTGCGTCGCCAGCAGCGAGTGGCCGCCCAGCTCGAAGAAGTTGTCCTCCGCGCCGATCCCGTCCTCCGGCACTCCCAGCACCTGCGACCAGATCGACACCACCGACCGTTCCGTCGCCGTCCGCGGCGCCACGTACGCGCGGCCAGACGCGATCGTCACGTCCATCCTCGACAGCGCGCGACGGTCCACCTTGCCGTTCGAGCTCAGCGGGATCGCCGCGATGCTCACGAACATCGCCGGCACCATGTAGTCCGGCAGCGTCCGCGACAGGAACTCGCGCAGTTCTTCGATCGGCACCTGCGCCAGCGTCTCGCCCTCCGTCGCGCGCGCCCGGTAGAACGCCACCAGCTGCTTCGCCGCGTCTGGACCGTACGGGATCACCGCGCAGTCCTGGATCGCCGGATGCTGGTTCAGGCTCGCCTCGATCTCCCCGGTCTCGATCCGGAATCCGCGGATCTTCACCTGGTTGTCGATCCGACCCAGGTACTGCACGTTGCCGTCGTCCAGCCAGCGCGCCAGATCGCCCGTGCGGTACATCCGCGTCCCTGGCACGAACGGGTTCTCCACGAACTTCTCCGCCGTCAGCTCCGGACGGTTGAGATACCCGCGCGCCAGACCATCGCCCGCGATGTGCAGTTCGCCCGGCACGCCGATCGGCTGCAGCCGGTTCTGCGCGTCCAGCACCAGGATCGAGATGTTCGAGATCGGCATCCCGATCGGCACGAACGGATGCGACAGCTTCGAGCAGTCGTAGTAGGTCACATCGATCGCGGCCTCGGTCGGGCCGTACAGGTTGTGCAGCACCGCTTCGGGGAACCGCGCCGGATACGCGTCCACGCCCTTCTTGTCCAGCGCTTCGCCGCTGCAGAAGATCTGCCGCACCCCGGCGCACGGGCCGCGCGCCCCTTCCAGATACGCGTACAGCATCGACGGCACGAAGTGCAGCGTGGTCACGCCCGCCTCCGCGATCAGACGCTCCAGATACCCCACGTCCTTGTGCCCTTCCGGCGCCGCGAACACCACCGACGCGCCCATCATCATCGGCCAGAAGAACTCCCACACCGACACGTCGAAGCTGTACGGCGTCTTCTGCAGCACCACGTCGCGCGCGTCGATCGGATACCAGCGCTGCATCCACACCAGCCGGTTCACCAGCGCCTGGTGTTCCACCAGCACGCCCTTCGGACGGCCGGTCGAGCCGGAGGTGTAGATCACGTACGCCAGATGGCGCGGGCCGACCTCGCGGCGCAGGCTCACCCCCGCCGCGGCCAGCGTCGAGGCGCCGTTCGCCACCGTCTCCCACGCCGTGTCCAGCGCCACCGTCCGCAGCGGCCGTTCCGCCAGCGCGGCGATCCGCGACGCGAACCGTGCCTGGGTCAGCACCACCGTCGCCGCGCTGTCTTCCAGCATGTAGGTCAGGCGGTCGTCCGGGTACGACGGATCCAGCGGCAGATACGCGCCGCCGGCCATCACCGTGCCCAGGATCGCCACCATCAGATCGTTGCTGCGCTCCATGCACAGGCCCACGATCACGTCCGGGCCCACGCCCTGCGACTGCAGCCACAGCGCCAGCGCGCGACTGCGCGACAGCACTTCGCCGTAGCTCAGGCGCGACTCCCCGCAGACCACCGCCACCCGCTCCGGGTGCTCGGTCGCCTGGCGTTCGAAGAACGTGTGGATGCACACGTCCTTCGGGTACTCCGCCGCGGTGTCGTTGAACGCCACCAGCAACCGCTGACGTTCCTCCGCGCCCAGATACCCCAGATCCCGTACCGCCGCTTCCGGCGTCGCCACGATCGCGCGGCACAGCGCCTCGAAGTGGCCCGCCATCCGCGCGATCGTCTCCGCGCGGAACAGCGACGTGCTGTACTCGAAGTAGCACGACAACCCGCCGTCGCGTTCGGTGAACTCCGCCGACAGGTCGAACTTGCTCACCCCCATCTCCAGCGGGTACGGCGCGAACTGCGAGCGCAGGTCGTCCCCGGTGTTCTGCAGCATCAGCATCACCTGGAACAACGGCGTGATCGCCATGTTCCGCTGCGGCTGCACCGCCTCCACCACCTTCTCGAACGGCGTGTCCTGGTGCGCGTACGCCTCCAGACACGTCGTCTTCACGCGGCCCAGCAATCCCGTGAACCCCTCCTCGCCACGCACCTCGTCACGCAGCGCCAGCGTGTTCACGAACATCCCGATCAGACCTTCCGTCTCCGCGTACTGGCGGTTCGCGATCGGACTGCCCACGCAGATGTCCTCCTGGCCCGTGTACCGGTACAGCAGCGCCTTGAACGCCGCCAGCAGCACCATGTACAGCGTCCCGCCCTCACGCTCCGCAAGCCCGCGCAGCCCGGACGTCAGCGTCGCGTCCAGCGCGAACCCGTGACTCGAACCCGCGAAGCTCTGCACCGCAGGTCGCGGGTAGTCCGTCGCCAGATCCAGACTCTCCGGCAACCCCGACAGCTTCTCCCGCCAGTACCCCAGCTGCCGCGACAGCTCGTCCGTCCCTTCCAGACGCTCACGCTGCCACACCGCGTAGTCCGCGTACTGGATCGGCAGCGCCGGCAGATCCGCGTCACGGCCTTCCGCCGCCGCCGTCATCAGCGCCGACAGCTCGCGCAGCAGCACGCCTTCCGACCAGCCGTCGCTGATGATGTGATGCATGTTCAGCAGCAGCACGTGTTCCTCCGGCGACAGCCGGATCGCCTTCACCCGCATCAGCGGGCCTCGCGTCAGGTCGAACGGCGTCGTCGCGTCCTGCTGGCACAGCGCGCGCGCCTTCGCTTCACGCGCCTTCCGCGACTTCAGACCGCTCAGGTCCACGCGCTCCACCGCGAACCCCGACTCCGCCAGCACCACCTGCTGCGCACGCCCGTCCACCGTCGGGAACACCGTCCGCAGGTTCTCGTGCCGCGACACGATCCGACGCAGCGAACGCTCCAGCAGATCCACGTCCAGCGCCCCGCGGATCGTCACCGCGCCCGGAATGTTGTAACCCGCGCTGTCAGGATCCAGCTGCGCGATGAACCACAACCGTTCCTGCGCGTAGCTCAGCGGCAACTGCGGATAGCGGCTGCGGTCCGCAGGCACGATCGCCGCCACCACCGGGCCACCACCGCCTGCGCGCGCCTCGTCGATCGCACGCGACAGCTGCGCCACCCCCGGCGACTCGAACAGCGTCTTCAGCGGCAGCTCCACTTCCAGCTGACCGCGGATCTTCGAGATCACCTGCGTCGCCAGCAGCGAGTGGCCGCCCAGCTCGAAGAAGTTGTCCTCCGCGCCGATCCCGTCCTCCGGCACTCCCAGCACCTGCGACCAGATCGACACCACCGACCGTTCCGTCGCCGTCCGCGGCGCCACGTACGCGCGGCCAGACGCGATCGTCACGTCCATCCTCGACAGCGCCTGACGGTCCACCTTGCCGTTCGGCGTCAACGGAATCTCGCCCAGCGCCACGAAGGCGGCCGGCACCATGTACTCCGGCAGCGTCTCCTGCAGATGCGCCTTGAGCGTCTCCACCGGCAATTCAACCGGCGATTCGACGGTCGCGTCCGCGGCACGGTAATACGCCACCAGTTGCTTGCTCGCGCCCTGATCCTGCGCGATCACCACGGCTTCATCGATTCCGGGATGATCGAGCAACCTCGCTTCGATCTCCCCGGTCTCGATCCGGAATCCGCGGATCTTCACCTGGTTGTCGATCCGGCCCAGGTACTGCACGTTGCCGTCGTCCAGCCAGCGCGCCAGATCGCCCGTGCGGTACATCCGCGTCCCCGGCACGAACGGGTTCTCCACGAACTTCTCCGCCGTCAGTTCCGGACGGTTGAGATACCCCCGCGCCAGACCTTCACCACCGATGTGCAGTTCGCCCGGCACACCGATCGGTTGCGGACGTCCCTGCGCATCGAGAATGTAGATCTGCGTGTTGTCGATCGGGCGACCGATGAGACCGGGTCTGCCACCCGCCGAATCGACACGGTGCAGCGATGCATTGACGCTGCTCTCGGTCGGACCGTAGGCATCCCAGAGCACCGGACGATGACCTTCGCCACGGAACCAGGCTTCGACGAACTGCGCACCCACGCCTTCGCCGCCGATGCTGATCTGACGCACATGGCGCGGAATATCGGCGCAGCCGTCGATCACCAGCTGGTGCCAGAAGGTCGTCGGCAGATTCATGACGGTGAGCTTCGCGGCGCGGCAGAGCGCCCAGAACCTCGCACCGCCTTCCAGCCATTCGTCCGTGCGCAGCACCAGCACGGCACCGGTGCACAGCGCGCAGAAATATTCCTCGACCGACATGTCGAAGCTCATCGCCGCGAACTGCAGGATGCGGTCGTCCGCGGTCAACCCGTAGCTGCGTTGCAGCGAACCGATCATGTTGACCACACCGCCGTGCTCGACCATCACGCCCTTGGGCTTGCCGGTGGAGCCGGAGGTGTAGATGACGTAGGCGAGATCCTGCGGACGCACGTCGCGGCGCAGCGCGACGCCATCGCGCGCGAGCGCGGCGACGCGCGACGCGATCGTCTCCGCTTCCGCGTCCAGCGCGAGCAGACGCGTGCGTTCCGGCGCCAGCGCGCGCAGGCCGTCCTGCAGATTCCGCCGGGTGAGCACCATCGTGGTGCCGCTGTCCTCGATCATGAACGCCAGACGGTCGTCGGGATACGAGGGATCGAGCGGCAGATAGGCGGCGCCGGCACGCAGGATCGCCAGGAGCGCCACCATCATGTCGATCGAACGGTCGAGGCACAGACCGACGAGCGCCCCCGGGCCCACGCCCTGCGACTGCAGGTACAACGCCAGATCATGGCTGCGCGCCAGCAGCTCGCCGTAACCGAGCGATGTCTCGCCCTGCACCAGCGCGATGCGCTCCGGATGCGCGGCGGCCTGTTCCTCGAACAGCGTGTGCAGACAGGCGTCGCGGCGATAGTCGACCGCGGTGGCATTGAAGTCGACGAGCAGCCGGCGCGCTTCTTCCGCGTCGAACGCGGGCAATGCATCGATGGTGCGTCGCGTGTCAAGCGCGATCGTTTCCAGCAGGAACCGGTACTGCGCGAAGAACCGGGCGATCGCGTCGCGCGGATACAGTCCGGGGTTGTATTTCAGGTGCAGGGTGAAGGTGTCCTCGTTCTCGAACACCTCCAGGCCGAAGTCGAAATCGCCTTCCTGGACGATGCCGGGGACGCCTTCGACCCGGATGCCCTGGCGCTGCAGCAACGCGGAGAAGCCGTCGTCGCGGATGAAGTTCTGATAGGCGTAGGAGACCTGGAAGACCGGATTCTTCTGGTCCTGCTGCTTCGAGCGCAGCGCCTCCAGCATGCGCGGGAACGGATAGCTGGAGTGGTACAGCGCATCGAGCATCGTCCCCTGCACGCGACGGAAGTGATCCTCGATCGGGAGTGTGCCGTCGCAGTGCGTGCGCAGCGGGACCATGTTGATGAAATAGCCGACGTCGGCCGAGAAACGCTCGCCGTCGCGCCCCATCACCGGCATGCCCACGATGATGTCGTCGAGACCGGTGTAGCGGCGAAGCATCAGCTGGAACGCGGCGAGGAACAGCACCGAGGGCGGCAGCGCGCGGCTGCGGCAATGGTCATGCACCCAGCGACCGAGGGCCGCCGGCAGGTCCCCGATCAGGGTGTCGCCCTCGAATCCGCCGCCGGCGCGCTGATGGGGCTCCGGCGGCAGCAGCTCGATCACCGGCAGTTCGCCATCGAGCTGGCGGCGCCAGTAGTTCGCATGGCTGCGACCCTCGGCGGAGTCGAGCATCTGCTCTTCCCAGGCGACGAATTCGGCGTAGCCCAGCGGCTCGCGCGACAGCGACGGCACCTCGCCCAGACACAACTGCCGATAGAAGGTCAGCAGATGCTTCAGCAGCACGACCGAGGACGTGCCGTCGAAGATGATGTGGTGGACCGTGATGAGCAGGATCGATTCGTCGGGACCCGATACGAACAACTGCGCGCGCGACAGCGGCCCGCGGTTGAGGTCGAACGGCACCTTCGCCCGCGCGCGCAGGAACGCGATGCGATCGGCGTCATCGGCGAAACGCACGGCGGTCGTTTCGAGCGCGGTCCTGCAGGCCTCGTCGATATGGTGGCGGAGTCCATCGCCGGTCTCGACCATGCGCGCGGCAAGGATCGGAAACTGGTCCAGGACCCGCTGCCAGGCGCGCGCGAGCAGCGTGGCATCGAGTTGGCCACGGATGCGGAAACACAGCGGCACGTTGTAGGCGCTCATCTCCGGCTGCAGGCTCTGCACGATGTACAGACCCTTCTGTCCGGCCGACAGCGGGAATTCGACGGCCACCGCCGCGGGTCCACCGCCCGCGTGCGACGCTGCCACGCGGTCGAGCAGCGCGATGATCTCCGGCTTGTAGCGGACGATCCCGCCGCGGATCTCGTCGGTCAGCATGCCCTTCTGCGCATAGCAGTTCAGGCGGCCTTCCTCGACCGAGAGCTTGATGCCCCGGCTGGCGAGCGTGTTGAGAAACTCGATGACCGTATCCATGCGTCGATCCCTGATCAGAACGTGACTTTGTCGTAGCTCTCGTCCGCGGCCACATCGCGCCAGAGAATCCTGTCGATCACCTTGTCGTCCGCGATCGGTTCGACGGCAACCGCTTCGGCGAGCGGCGTCCCGGTCGTCGGCACGTCGGCCGACGGCGTCGCCACACGCGGCGCATCGAAACGATGCCGGCGCGGGAGCGGCGTCAGGACGCGATCCGGACCGCCCTGCATTTCGGCCTGCGGCGCGCACCGGATCGCGCGCAGCGCGTCGATCTTCGCCGGATAGGTCGTCGCCAGATGCGTCGACAGACTGCGGATGTCCTTGTACTCGAACAGCGCGCTCGGCGAGAGCTCCTCGCCGATCAGGGCGTTGGTCTTCCTGATCAGATTGGCGATCGCCAGCGACGAGAATCCGAGATCGAAGTAGCTGGTCGTCATCGGCACCTCGTCGATGCGTCGACCCAGCAGCAGCGCGGCCTCCTGTTTCATGAACAGCGCGATCTTCTCGTCCGCCGGCATCGGCACCGCGACCGCATCGCCGGCTTCGTCGGATCCGGACGCGAACGACCATTCCGCACGGCCCTGCGCGGGTGCGACGGATGCGCTCGCGTCGAAGACGAGGCCATGGGCCTGCACGCAGACTCCGCCATCGGCATCGACGAGATCAATGTCGAAGCGCAGACCTGCGGCATCGTCGGCGCCATCGCGGGCATGACGCACCCAGGCGTACATGTCCTCGCCGCAGGGCGCGAAGAAGCGCAGCGCGGCCAGCGTCGACGGCATCCGCGACGCGGCGTCGGGATCGCCGGACAGCCGCGCGCAGGCCTGCAGCGCACCGGTCATCAGGCAGGCCAGACGCAGGTGGGCGTCGCCGGCATCGGCCGGTGCGGCCAGCCGCGCCAGCAACTGGCGATCGCCCTGGTGGATGTCGGTGATCGCGCGGCAGATCGGTCCGATCTTCACGCCGGCACGCGACAACGCGGCGTCGATGTCACCGGCTTCCAGAGGCACCCGGCGCATGTCGGCACGCAGCGTGTCCAGCGAGAGATGGACCGGGGCGGCCAACACCGCCTGCACGGCGCGCGCCTGCAGACATACCCGCGCGGCCTCGTCGCCGCTGCCGGCACCGAGCACCTCGCAGTCGATGCGCTCGTCGTCCACCGCGAACAGCGCCGTCGTCACACGCGCCGGACGATCGATCCGCAGCGGTTCCGCCCAGGCGATGTCGTGCAACGCCAGGCCCTGTGCTTCGCGGGCGTTCGGCAGCGCCTTCTCCAGCGCGACCCGGATCATTTCCAGCAGGATCGCGGGCGGCAGGACGCTCCCGCCGTCGCGATCCGCGGCAACGTGATCGCGCAGGAACGGCTCGCCGCCATCGAACATGGTCTCGTAGCGCTGTTCGGCCAACGTCGACGTATTGACGTGCAGCAGCGGATGGACGCGCGCTTCGACCGCGGTCCGCGCCGGCGCAGAAGGCGAGGCGACGGATTCGACCCAGTAGCGGCCGTCGGCGAAGGGATAGGTCGGCAGCGGCAGGCGACGCGAGCCTCGGGCGAACAGCGTGTCGTAGGCCAACGCGTAGCCCTGGACGAACAGGTCGGCGACCGCGGACAGGTTCTCCAGATAGTCCTCCGCATCCGGCGCATCGACGCAGGTGCGGATGCAGTAGTTGCCGAACTTCTTCAGCGACGCCTGCTCACGGAACCGGGTTTCGTGCACCTCGCCGACATGCACATCGCTCGCGACGCCGGCGGACAACCATTGCGACAGCCTGCGGATCAGATCGTCGCGATCGGTCACCGCGCAGGCCAGACGGTGGGCGAACGTCGTGCGTCCGACCAGCAGGCTGAAGCACAGATCGTTGATCGGCAGCGCGGGCGTCCGCTCCGCATGATCGAGCAGATTGCGCACCTGCATCCGCAACTGCTCGGCGGTGCGCGCCGACAGTGCGAACAGATAGCCCTGGGCATCGTCAGCGACGCGCGCGAGCGCGGGCGCCTCCTCCAGGATCAGATGGGCGTTGGTGCCGCTGAAACCGAATCCGCTGATCGCGGCGCGGCGCGTGGCACCGGCTTCGACCGACCAGTCCTTCAGCGCGGTGTTGACGTAGAAGGGGCCGGACTCGAAATCGACCGCCGGATTGCCATGCCGGTAATGCAGGCTCGGCGGGATCTGGCGATGGCGCATGGCCAGCAGCAGCTTGATCACGCCGGCGATGCCGGCGGCGGTCGCGGCATGGCCGATGTTGGTCTTGACCGTGCCGATCGCGCAGAACTGCTTGCGGTCGGTGTACTCGCGGAACGCGCGGTTGATCGCGGCGTATTCGATCGAATCGCCGAGCACCGTGCCGGTACCGTGGGCTTCGAGCACCTGCAGGGTCGACGGATCGATCCCGAAGCGATCGTAGATCGAGCGCTCCAGCCGCTCCTGCGCGCGCGCGTTCGGCGCGATCAGACCGTTGGAACTGCCGTCCTGGTTGATGCCGGTACCGATCACCACGCCATGCACGTGGTCGCCGTCGCGGACCGCGTCGCGCAGGCGCTTGAGCACCACCGCGCCGACGCCTTCGCCGGGCACGAAGCCGTTGGCGTCGGCATCGAAGCTGCGGCAGACCCCGTCCGGCGAGAGCATTCCGGCACGGTTGGCGACGTGATAGAAGCCCGGCGTCGCCTGCAGGAACACGCCGCCGGCCAGCGCCATCTCGGTCTCGCGCGACCACAGGCCCTGACAGGCGAGATGGATCGCGACCAGCGAGCTGGAACAGGCGGTGTCGATCGCGATCGCCGGCCCCTGCAGATTGAGGTGATAGGCGATGCGCGCCGGGATCACGGCTTCGGAATTGCCCCAGAAGGCCTGCGGCGGCGGGTTGCCCGCGAACAGCGATTCGTAGTTGGAACTGCCGCAGCCCACGTACACGCCGCACTGCTTCTCGTGCACGCCGCTGCCGCCGTGACCGGCGTCTTCCAGCGCCTTCCAGCATTCCTCCAGGAACAGCCGGTGCTGCGGATCCATGTACGCGGCCTCGACCGCGGAAATGCCGAAGAACTCCGGATCGAAGCGATCGATCGCATCGATGAAGCTGCCGGCGCTGCAATAGTCCTGGCCGGTGTCGCTGAAGATGCAGTCGGTGGCGGCCCAGCGCGTCACCGGCTTGACCAGATGACGGCCGTCGCGAAGGTTCTCCCAGAACGCCTCCAGCGTGTCGGATTCGGCGAAACGCCCGCTCATGCCGATGATGGCGACCGGCTCGATGCTGCCGGCCGCGGCGGAATCCGCGTCGTCGACGTCATCGTCCGCATCGGCGACGATGCCGCCGACGGCGAAACGTCCGGACGCGATGGCGACGGTCTGCACGACCGTTTCCTCGTCGTCCGCGTCCGTCGCATCCTCGGTGTCGCCGGCCGTCGCGCTGCCGGTATGCCCCATCGCGGCCAGCACTTCGTTCGACCAGCGCGACAGGATGTACTTCGCCAACTGATGGACGGTGCTGTACTCGAACAGACTGGTGGTTTCCAGCTCGATCTGCAGGGTCTCGCTGATCGTGCGCACCAGATTGACGCCGACGATCGAATCGACGCCGTAATCGGCGAACGGATAGTCGCCGCGGATCATGCCGGCGTCCATCTGCAGCGATTGCGACAGGGTTTCGACCACGATCTTCTGGACGAAATCGCTCTGCATCTGTTCGGTGACGATCGCGGAACGCGATGATCCTTTCATCGTCCGTGTGCTCCTGGCTGCGACGGCGTTCGTGGCTTCGACGGCGCGTGCCGCCGCGGGGGCGGATGCGGTCGCGGGCCGCGCCGGTGTCTGCTTCTGTGCCTGCTTCTGTGCCTGCTTCTGTGCCTGCTTCTGTGTCTGCGGTTTCGCCGGCGGCGAAGGCGGCGGCAACGCCGGCGCGGCGGCACGGACGATGCGCTGGCGCACCCGGCCGTCGCTGGAAGCGGCGATCACCTGCTGCCCCAATCGCCTGGCGTGGGCGGTCGGGAACAGGCTGCGGGCGTAGCCTTCGTCGGCCAGCACCGCGGACCAGCCCGCCTGCGACAGGCCCGGGCTGCCCGGGATGCGCACGCCGGTGTCCTCGTGCAGCCACCAGCCTTCGAGCAGTCCGAAGGTGAGATGGCTGAACAGCGCCCACTCGCTGATCTCGTTCATCAGCAGCACGCCTTCGCGTTTCAGCGCGGCCTTGCCGTTGCGCAGGGTCTCGCGGATGTTCGGCGTGGCGTGCAGCACGTTGGTCGCGATCGCGAAGTCGTAGCGGCCGGGCTCGATCGGCTGCCCGGCCAGCGGCCGGGTGACGTCGAACAGCGCCGTGGTCAGCGCCGGCAGCTTCGGCTTGTACTGCTTCTCCGCGTACATCAGGAACGCGCGGGACACGTCGGTGTAGCAGTACTCCTCGATCGGCAGGCCTTCGAGCATCGGCAGCAGCCGTGCGGTGGTGCCGCCGGTGCCGGCGCCGATCTCGAGAATCCGGATGCGCGCCGCGGGATCGCTGCGCAGCAGGCATTCGATCGCGGCGACCAGGGTGCGGCCGAGCACTTCGTTGAAGTAATCCGCCATCGCGTTGCCGCGATAGATGCCCTCGACCAGTTCCATCGACGAATTCGGGAACATCACGTCGGTCGCGGGCCGGCGGCCGGTGAGGATGTCCGGCAGCGCGCGCAGACAGACTTCCATCAGGGTCAACTGCGCGTTGAGGTTGGGATTGCCGCCCCAGACCGCGCGCTTTTCCGTCCACAGCGCCCACAGCGCATCCGCAGCGCGGACCTCGCGCACGAACGACAGATCGTCGGCGAGGAAGCCCTGGCGGCGGAGCTGGTCGAGACTGCTGTCGAGCCAGCGTTCGTAATACGCGGCCGGCGGCTTGCCGACGTGGACCAGTTCCGCTACCCGGTGCAGACCGCCCGCGAACACGCCGGCGGCGATGAGACCCGACGCCAGCAGTTCGGTCACCAGATCGTTCATCTCGTCGGTCGGCAGCTGCGCTTCGAGATCGGCGATCGATTCGGCGGCGACCGCGTCGAGCAGCGGACCTTCGATCTGCGGCAGCAGCGCGGGCAACGTCGTCGGCAGCGCGCGCACGGTCTCGGCCAGACCGAGGCCGGCGGTCGCTTCCGCGGTCCGGGTCTTGATCAGCGCCAGTTGCTGCGTGTCCGAATCCAGCAGCGTGCGCAGGCAGGCCATGCCCTCTTCCGGCTCGATCGAGCCGATGCCCATCATCTCCATCATCCGGTTGTAGGACTCGTCGGCGACGATGCCGACGCTGCCCCAGTAGCCCCAGTTGATGGTCTTGGCGGCGAAGTCGCGGGTCTGGTCCAGATGCAGCGCGAAACTGTCCTTGAACGTGCAGCCGGCGGCGTAGTTGGCCTGGCCTGCCGACTTCACGAACGACACCACCGACGAGAAGAACAGCATGAAATCCACGGGCAGCGCGCCGAACGCGCGATCCATCGCCGCACAGACATCGACCTTCGCCGCGAGGCTCGCGCGGAACGTGGTCTCGTCCATCCGCGCCAGACCCTGATCCTGCAGCACGATCGCCGAATGCACGACGCCATGGATCGCCGGGAAGGTTTCGAGCACGGTGCGCGCGGCCGCGGCCAGCGCTTCGGGATCGGTGGCGTCGGCGGACAGATACATCGGCGCGGGGCCGAGCTGCGCCAGCGCGTCGATCTTCGCGTCGATCGTGGCGTCGCGTTCGCGGCGGCCGATCCAGACGATGTTCGCGCGATGGCGGACGATCATCTCGCGGCTCCAGACCTCGCCGACGCCGCCGGCGCCGCCGATCACCACGTACACGCCTTCATCGCGGCAGGCCGGTGCGGCCGCGGGCAGATCGCCGGCCAGCGCGAGCGTCTGCCGGAACCATTCGCCACCACGACGGGCCAGCAGGTCACCCTGCTTGTCGGCAGGCACGCCCAGGCACTCGCGCGCGGACACCGACGCCAGCGCATCGACATCGAGCAGACGCAGCTCCCACTGCGGATATTCCTTCGCAAGACTGCCGACCAGGCCGATCACGCCGGCATGCGCCGGATGCACCCGATCGCGCGCGGTCACCTGCTGGGTGCGCGAGACGATCAGCGTCCACTGCAATCTGCGGTTCGCATAACCAGCCTGCAGCAACGCCTTGACCATGCGGAACAGCGCGATCGTGCCCTGCGTCTGCGCCGCGACCAGCGCGGCGGCGTCGAACGCTTCCGCCGTGTCGATCGCATCGGCGGACACGGCCACATCCGGTGCGATCCAGAGCAGATGCTCCACCGCGTTGGCGGCGAGCGGCGCGGCGATGGCGTCGATGTCCGCATCGGCGGGCAGTGCCAGGCGCTGCGCCTGCGGATGATCGGCGCGCAGCCACGCGAGCAGCGCATCGTCGCCGCCGAGCAGCGTCGGCACCGCCTGCGCGGTCGACGACGTCTCGACGCGCAGCGGATTCCAGACCGGCACCAGGGTCTGCAGGCCCGGGGCGATCGCCTCGCCGGCGACGGCGGACTGTGCCGGGACCGTTGGCGCCCCGCGATCGGCCGCCGCCTGATACGGCATCGACACGAAATCCTTCATCCGCACCAGCACGCGGCCGTTGCGGTCGAGCAGATGGAAGTCGACCTTGAGGGCGCCGCGATGTTCCTTCGGATTCTCGACCGCCCAGGTGGCGTAGCCGTAATGCAGATCGTCGAGCGGATGCAGGATCCGCACTTCGCCGACCGTGTACGGCACGCTCATCGGGATCTCCATCCCGTTCTGCTTCATCAGGCCGATCGCGGTGTGCAGCGAACCGTCCATCAGTGCCGGGTGCAGACAGAAGGCGTCCGCGCCGTCGCGCAGATGCTCCGGCAGACGCAGGACCGACAGCGACTCCGCGGCCGTGGCGTGGATCGACTGCACGATCCGGAAGCTCGGACCGAGCTGCAGGCCGGCGGCGTCGAGGAATGCGTACAGTTCTTCGCCGGAGACCACCTGTTCGCGGCAACGCTCGCGGATCGCGGCGATGTCCAGCCGCTCCGGCACCCTGCTCTCGGCGGCGTAGGCCAACCGGCCGCTGCAATGGGTGACGCGCGGCTCGGCGCCGGCCGAGCGCACCGTGAATTTCACCTCGTTCTTGACCGGCGCGAGCACGATCTCGACCGCGTTGTCGCCCTCGCCGATGACCACCGGCCGTTCCCAGGTCAGATTGCGCACGACCCGGACCTTCGCGTTCGCCGACAGCTCGCCGGCCATCCGCGCCATTTCGATATAGGCCACGCCGGGCAGGATCTTCTGCGCCCCGGTGCGGGTGCGGACCTGATGATCCTCGAAGTAGAACTCGTCGCCGGCGAACGCGGTCGCGAACGTCTGTGCTTCCAGGGTCGAGACGTTGCGCTGCACCAGCGGATGCAGGACCTCGGCCGCGACCACGGTGCCGACGGCGCTCTTGCTGTCGCGACGCTTGCCGCCGCTCTTGCCTTCGCCGATCGGCATCCAGTAGCGATCGCGGGCGAAGGGATAGGTCGGCAGCGACAGCCGGCGCGGGATCGCATCGTCATGCAGCGCGCGCCAGTCGACACGCGCGCCGGACGCCCACTGCTCGGCCAGCGCAGGCAGATCACGGCGCTCGTGCATCGCGCGCAGGGCGGCTTCGTCGATCAGCCGCGCCTTGGATTCCTCGCTGCGGATGTTGCCGAGGAACCCGCCGGCCGGGGCGAGCCCGGTCTCGGCGAACGTGCCGAATTTCGCGACCAGCTCGTCGGTGTTCGAGACCACCAGCGCCAGACGTTCGGCCATTTCGTCGCGACCGATCTGCAGCGTGCGGGCGAAATCGTCCAGCGGCGTATCGTGGGCCTGCAGATGCGCGCGCATCAGGCGCGCGTAGTCGCGCAGACGCTCGTCGTTCTTCGCCGACAGCACGATCAACTGCGGACCGGACACCGCCGCCGGCGCGCGGACCGGCACCGGGTACTCTTCCAGCACGATGTGCGCGTTGGCGCCGCCGAAACCGAACGAGCTGACGCCGGCGATGCGCGGCAGCGCGCGGCCGTCGTCCGCAGTCGCCGGTGCCCACGGGGTGAGCCGGTCGGCGATGAAGAACGGCGTGCCCTTGAGGTTGATGTACGGATTCACTTCCTCGAAGTGCAGATTCGCCGGAATGTGCCTGTGCTTGATCGACAGCAGCACCTTCAGCAGACCGGCGATGCCGGCCGCGGTCTCGAGGTGACCGATGTTGGTCTTGACCGAACTCAGGCCGCAATGCGGCGTCTGCGGCGCGGGTTTGCCGCGCTTCCGGTACAGCTCGGCGAACGCCTTGGTCAGCGCCTGGATCTCGATCGGATCGCCGAGACTGGTGCCGGTGCCGTGGCATTCGATGTAGCCGACCGTGGTCGGATCGACCCCGGCCTTGTCGTAGGCTTCGACCAGCAGTTCGGCCTGCGCCGCCGAATTCGGCGCGGTCAGGGTGGTGACCTTGCCGCCGTGGTTCTCGGCGGTGGCCTTGATCACCGCGTAGATATGGTTGCCGTCGGCTTCGGCCGCGGACAGAGGCTTGAGGAAGATCGCGCCCGAACCCTCGCCGCGGACGTAACCGTTGGCGCGCTTGTCGAAGGTCTTGCAGCGACCGTCCGGGCTGAGCATGCCGGCCATGCTGAACGAGATGTACGCGGCGGGGCTGAGCATCACGTGCACGCCGCCGACGATCGCCATGTCGCAGCTTTCCGTATGGATCGATTCCACCGCGCGATGCAGCGCCACCAGCGAGCTGGAGCAGGCGGTGTCGATCGGCGCGCTGGGGCCGCGCAGGTTGAGCAGGAAGGAAATGCGGTTGGCCAGCACCGAATGCGAGTTGCCGGATGCCGAATAACCGTCGAGCGGGATGTCGTGCCCGCTCATCACATCGATGTAATCGTTGGTCGCCACGCCGACGAACACGCCGGTGCGGGTGCCGGACAGATCGGACACCTTCTGTCCGGCGTCCTCGACCGCCTTCCACACGGTTTCGAGGAAGATCCGCTGCTGCGGATCCATCATCTGCGCCTCGCGCGGCGAGATGCCGAAGAAGAACGGATCGAACTTGTCGACCGCGTTCATGAAGCCGCCCCACTTGGAGTTCGACTTGTTGACCTCCTTCAGCGGATCGCCGAAGTAGTCCTCCCAGCGCCAGCGATCGGCCGGCACCACCGAGATCATGTCGGTGGAGTTCTTCAGGTTCTCCCAGAACGCGTCCAGATCGTCCGACAGCGGCATCACGCCGCTCATGCCGACGATCGCGACGGGACGCTGGAGGAAGCGGTGGCGCGCATCGAACCCCGCAGCCGCGGACGGCGGCGCGGTGTCGCGATCGAGCGCCGCCGGATTCCAACCCTTGCGGAATTCGACCGCGGTGGACTCCGCGGCGACCGTGGCGGATGCGGACGCGACGGTCGCGACCGCGGCCGGTGCCGCCGTCGCGCCGCCGCCGAAATACGCCGCCAGCTCATCGCCGCGCTCGGCGGCGAGATGCTTCGAGATCTCACCGAGCGACGGATAGTCGAAGAACAGCACCGGCGTGATGTCGAGTGCGTACTTGTCGTTGATCGCGTTGGCGAAGGTGGTCAGACCGATCGAATCGAAGCCCAGATCCAGCAGGATCTTGTCGGTCGCCACGTCGGCGGCGTCGAGCTTGAGGAACTCCATCACGATCTTCGACAGATCATCCTGCAGGCGCGCGGCGAGATCGCCGCCTGCGGCAGGCGCGGCTGCCGGTATCGAGGACGCGGCCGCACTCTGCGCGGCGGGGGCCGGTGCCGCGGCCTTCGCCGCCGGCGGCGCCTTCCTGCGCAGGCCCCAGGCCAGTTCGACCTTCTCCTGGATGCCTTCGAGCGCCGCGAACTGATGCAGGTCGGAAGCGATGCCCTTCGCGAACGCATCGAGACCGGCGACGGTGCCCAGCGGCTTGATGCCGAGGGTCTTCTTGAAATAGATCTCGGTCTGTTCGTCCAGCTTCATGCCGCCGTCGGCCCACAGCGACCAGTTGATGCTGAGGCTGCGGCCGGAGCACTGACCTTCCACGCGCCGCGCTTCGCGCAACGCGGCGAACGAATCCATGAAATGGTTGGCGTAGCTGTAATCGCACTGACCGGCGTTGCCGGCCACGCCCGCGAGGGACGAGAACGCGACGAAAAAGTCCAGCGGCTCATCACGGCTGGCCTCGTCCAGATGCAGACTGCCGAACACCTTCGGCGCCAGCACCGCGGTCATTTCCTCGGCGGTCTTGTTGCGCACGAACGAGTCGCGGATCACGCCGGCGGCGTGGAGGATGCCGTGGATCTCGCCGAACCGCGCGCGGCTTTCGGCGATCAGCGCGTCCGCACCGTCGCGGGTCGCGATGTCGGCGGCCACGTACAACACCTCGGCGCCGGCATCGCGCAGCGCGTCGAGCTTCGCTTCCAGCTCGGGCGTCGACTGCGAACGACCGGTGAGCACCAGCTTCGCCCGGTATTCGCGGGCCAGATGATCCGCGAACAACAGACCGAGACCACCGGCGCCGCCGGTGATCAGATAGGTTCCACCCTCGCGCAGACCGACCGCGCCTTCGATCGGCACCGGGCCATCGAAGATGCGCAATTTGCGCACGCTGCGCACACCGTCCTGCCAGCGCACCGCGGTCGCATCCTGGACCCGCGCGCGCAGCTCCGCCGTCAGCGCATCCACCAGACGTCCGTCGTCGCGCGCCTCATGACGCACTTCCACGGTCTTGGCCAGGAATTTCGGATGCTCCAGCTGCAGCGCCTTGATGAAACCGCCGACGGCCTCGTCCTGCGGCACCGTCTCGCCCGGCTTCGCCGCATGCAGGAAGATCGTCTGCGCGACCGCATCGAGCTTGTGTTCGATCAGGCCCTGGCACACCGCCAGGAACGCATGGACGCCGGTGGCGAGATCGTCGCGGAGCACCTCCGCGTCGCCGGGCACGACATGCGCCAGCGGCCACGCGAAGCAGACGCCCTCGATGGCGCGACCGCCGGCCAGCAGCGACGCGAACAGCAGCGCGCAGTGCTCGCGATCGCCCGGCGCCACCCGGTAGGTCCGCTCGTCGAGACGCTCGAACTTCGTTCCGGGCATGATCAGCACCGGCGCCGAAGCGACACCGGCCTCGACGCAGCGCTGCGCGTAGAGATCGCGCAGGGCCGGGTCGCGATCGAAGAACACCACCTGTCCGGGCGGCAACGCATCGGCGTCGTCGGCCAGCGGCGCGACGTTCCAAGCGTATTCGTAGAACAGGCGCGAGAAGCCTTCGGCGTCGGTCTCGACGGCCGGTTTCTTGTGTACGTCGCGCAGCGGCACGCCGGTGGATTCGCGGATCTTGACCAGGATCCGGCCGGACGCGTCGGTGATGAAGACATTGGTCTTCAGCACCTGCGAACCTTCCTTGCGCCCGTCCTTCACCTCGGTGACGTAGCTGTAGCAGTCGGTTTCCAGCGGATGCAGGATCTCGACCTCGCCGATCGAGAACGGCACGAACATTTCGCCGGTCTTCTGTCCGAGCTGGCCGCCCATGCCCGCCTGCAGCGAGCCGTCGACCAGCGACGGATGCAACGGCATGTCGCCGAGATCGTCGCGGCGGAATTCTGGCAGGCGCAGCACGCCGAAGGTCTCTTCGTCGTTGCGGTAGACCTCCTGCAGCACCTGGAAGCTCGGACCGAGATTCAGACCCAGCGATTTGAACAGCGGATAGGCCGTGGGGCCGTCGATGACCCGCTCGACGCGACCGCGGATCGCGGCCACGTCGATATACTCGGGCACCGCGTCCATTTCCTGACGGGTCGCATATACCAGCCGGCCCTGCGAATGCGGCACCCTGCCGCCCTTGTCGTCGAAGCTGAAGACCTCGAACTGCACGCTCTCGCCGCTGGGCTTGAGCTCGATGTACACGTCGCGGGTCGCGCCGTTCTGCACCGCGATCGGGCTGATCCACAGGATGTTGCGGATCTTCTGCACCTTGCGGCCGGCCGCCAGTTCGCCGGCCTTGCGCGCGAATTCGAGATACGCGACGCCGGGCAGCGTCGGGATATCCGCGACCAGATGGTCGTAGATGAAGAAATCGCGCTCGTGGAAGGTCTTGCGGAAGATCTGGCGCTCGAAGGTCGACTCGTTGGCGTCGACCATCGGGTGCACGCCGACGGTGCGCAGCGCGCTGTTCCGCGCCGGCCCCTTGCCGCCGCCGACCCAGTGACGCTTGTCGGCGAAGGGATAGGTCGGCAGCGGAACGCGGCGGCCTTCGGCCTCGCCCGCGTAGCCCTGCCAATCGGACAGCAGCCCTTCCGCCCACAGTTCCGCGACCTTGCGCGGGTCGCGGCGCTGCGACAGCATCCGCACGAATTCTTCCTTCTCGCGACGGTTGAGCAGACGGGTCACGCCATCCGCGCCCTTCGCGTGTCCGACCGCGACATCCTCGGCCTTCCTGCCGTCGATGAAGGCGGCGAGTCGGGCGACGAGTTCGTCGCGGCTGCCGGCCACGATCGCGAGGCGATGGTCGAACGATTTGCGGCCGAGGCGCAGCGTATGCGCGACATCGACCAGTTCGGGCGACTCGCGCTCCAGATGCGCGCGCAGACGCGCGGCGACCTCGCGCAACTGGTCTTCGGTCCGGGCGGACAACGGGAAGATATGCTCGCGCGGTTCGGCTTCGACAGCGCGCGACGGCGCTTCGTAATGCTCGATGATCAGATGCGCGTTGGCACCGCCGGCGCCGAACGAGCTGATGCCCGCGCGCAGCGGGTAACGCACGCCATCCACCACCTTGGGCGACCAGGTTTCCAGGGTCTGCTGCACGCGGAAGGACGAATCGGCGAAGTCGATGAATTCATTGAGTTCGGCCGAATGCAGCGACGGCACCAGCCTGCCGTGCTTCATCTGCAGCAGCACCTTGGCGATGCCGACCACGCCAGCCGCGGCTTCCAGGTGGCCGATGTTGCTCTTGACCGAACCGATCGCGCAGCTGCCGCTCGTGACGCCGTGCGCCTTGAACACGTTGTCGAGGCCGGTGATCTCGATCGGATCGCCCAGTTCGGTCCCGGTGCCGTGCGCCTCGATGTAACCGATGGTGCGCGCGTCGATGCCGGCCTTGTCCAGCGCGGCCGCGATCAGGTTCGACTGCGCCTTCGGATTGGGCACGGTATAGCCGCTGGTGCGGCCGCCATGATTGACCACCGCGCTCTTGACGACGCCGTAGATATGGTCGCCGTCGGCGATCGCGCGCTCCAGCGGCTTCAGGAACAGCGCCCCGACGCCTTCGCCGGCCACATAGCCATTCGCGCCCTTGCCGAAACTGCGGCAGAGCCCGTCGGCGGACAATGCGCCGCCGTTGAAATTGATGTCGTACTTGGCCTGGTGCAGATCCAGATTGACGCCGCCGACGATCGCGCCCGCGCATTCGCCGTTGACGATCGCTTCGCAGGCCAGATAGGCCGCGGTGAGGCTGGACGAGCATGCGGTGTCGAGCGTGAGGCTCGGACCGGAGAAATTCATCCAGTAGGAGACGCGGTTGGCGACGCTCCACAGGAACGAATTCGGGGTCAGCTTCTGCCCCGCATGACGCTCCTCGACGCCGAGCATCTGATACATCGCCCAGACCGCACCGACGAACACGCCGATGTTGCGCGACGCGTCTTCCTGCGCCAGCAGTTCAGGATAGTAACCGGCGTCCTCGATCGCTTCCCAGGCAACCTCCAGGAACAGACGTTCCTGCGGATCGAGCATCTCCGCTTCGCGCGGCGAAATATTGAAGAACAGCGAATCGAAACGGTCGATGGCGTCGATGAAGCCGCCGCGATACTTCAGCGCATCTTCGTGGCGGAGACGACGTTCGAGCCGGTCTGCAGGCAGATCGCCGATGCAATCGCGGCCGCGACTGAGGTTGTCCCAGAATTCCGGCTGGTTCTGCGCCTTGGGATAGCGTCCGGCCATGCCGACGATGGCGACATCCTGGCTGCGCTGCGGTCGGCGGACCACTTCGATCGACGCCGAAGACGTCGCCGGGGCCGTGGCCACCGCAGCCGCCGCGACGGACGCCACCTCGACCGGTTTCGCGATCGCATCGATGGCATCGATCTCGCTGGTCAGCGTCGTCAGCGTGCCGGCCAGATGACGATAGCCCGTCAACCGATAGCGCAGCTGCAGATTGCCGGTCGTCTGCGCACCGGGCTCCGGCGCGAGATCTGGAATGTTGCGCTTGCGCTCGAACATCCGCACCAGTCGATCGATGAGCTCGTCGACTTCCCCCTGGCGCAGGCCGACCGGCACCGCGAGCCGGACCATGTCGTTGATCGCGGTGCGCTGCTGCATGCCGACACTGTGCGCGCCGGCACGCACGCCGCTTTCGAGATACATCCAGGCGAGGAAGGACGCCACCGGATGCGCGAGATCGCGGAATTCCGCGATCCGCTTGACGTCGATCAGCACGCAATGGCCACCGATGGGCAGCGCGACGGGCACGCCCTGCGCCTGCAGCGCGCGTCCGAGCCGACGCACTTCGTCGATCCGGCGCAGCACCCGGCCTTCGATCCGGTTCCTGTTCTGCAGCGACAGCGCGATCAGCTTCTGGTCGATCGCGTCCAGCGCGCCGCCCTCGGCCTGCTGCACCTCCTGCAGAGTGCGGAACAGGCGAGCATCATTGGTGGCGACGATGCCGCCCTTCTTGACGCAGAAATCCTTGGCCAGACTGCCGATCGCGACGTCGGCGCAGGAGAGGATCTCGCGCACCACCGTCCACACGCTGCGGCCGGCGAACTCCGGCTCCTGTTCGACGACCAGGCGGGCGTTCTCGACGATGCGGGTCACATCGAGCACCAGCGGGATCGCGCGATCCGCGAGCAGCGCCCGGACCTCGCGCAGATGGCGGACCGAGACCGGCGCGCCGCCGGTCGCGTTGTCGCCGACCTCGATGCAGACCATCGCGATCGCATCCGGATCCCGCGCCAGCTCGGCACGCAGCATCTCGATCGACAGTTCGCCCTTCCACGGATCGTCCGACTCCGGATGCAGCGCGGCGCCGCAGGGGATCTCGCGGACGGTGAAGCCCTTGTCGATCTGATGGAAGATCGTGCTCGGGAACATCAGGTTCTGCAGCACCACGCCCTGCCTCGGCCACGCCCGGAAGAACGTGTTTTCCGCGGATTTTCCGGAATCGGTGATCAGGCAATGCGCGAACGGGAACACGCTGCGCAGCGCGTCTTCCAGATGCGCAGGCTGCTGCAACTGCGCGTGCAACTGACGGACCTGGGCCTCGATCGAGGCGGTCTCCAGTTGTGCCCAGGAGTCGGTCTTGAGGTCGAACTCGACCTCCTGGTGCGCGAGGTTCAGCGGATTGAATCCGGCCAGAGCGAGCGGCCGTGAGCGCGGCATATCGGCGATGGCGACGCGTGCGTCATCGCCGACCGGCGCGAACGCCGTGGTCGTCGCGGGCGTCGCGACGACCGCGTCGAAGGTCTCGGCGACCTGCGCCTTCACCGGATCCGCGATCATCATGATGATGTCGATCACGTGCTCGGCACCGGCGATACCGGCCGCACGGCACAGATAGATCGTGTGATTCTGCGGACGGAACTTGTTCTTGAACTGGAGGTTGCCCTCGTCGTTGAAGATGTTCTGCTCGCGCAGTTCGTCGAGGATCCGGTCGATCTGCGGGTCCGCGTGCGGCGAATCCTCGAGCTTGCAGCCGTAGGTGCCGCCCAGGCTGAGCATGTCGCAGCCTTCCGCGGCGAGGATGCCGATCATGTTGACGATCGCGAATTCGAGCCCGCCCAGCGGCATTTCCGGCGGATAGAACTCGAGATCCATCAGATGGCCGTTGAGCGCGCCCGACATCTCGGTGATCAGGATCGCGTTCTGCAGGACGCCGTCGAGACGGGTGATGAACAGGCGATGGCCGGGACCGAGCGAGCCGGACAGGATGTCCGCGCGGACGTCGTGGATCAGCGGATTGACCATCGTCCGCGGCGCGCACCAGCGGTCGATGAGATCGGCGATCGCGCGGTCGGTGTCGGGATCGCTGCCGCAGCGGCATTCCTCCGTCCGCGCATCGCCGGCCTTGGCGAATCTGGCGACCTGGTAGCGCAGCCGCCGCATCGCGCCGCCGTCGAGCGAAAAGCGCTGCAGATCGACGATCCGCTGCAGCACGCCGAACGGGGTGGCGGTGTAGTCGACGCCGTCCACCGATGGCAGCGGTTCGTCGCAGAGCAGATGCAGTTGCAGGCCGCGCGCGGCGCAGTCGCGCTGCAGTTCGCCCACCAGCGTGGGCAGGTACTCGCGCGGCCCGGTGTAGCCGTAGACCAGCAGCAGATCGCGGTTGCGGCTGTAATTGAAGAAGCCCCTGCGCTCGCTGCCGATGAACAGATACGGCGCGATCCGGCGCGTGCCGCGCGAGACGCAGCCCTCGATCCTGTGCTCCGCGAACAGCGACCGCAACCGTTCGCCGAGCACCGGATCGGCATAGGCCTCCGCTTCGGCGATGCGCAGCGGCGCATTCGCGGGCGGGACGGGCGTTGCGGCGACCTTCGCCACCGGCGCGACGGACGCCACGGCGACCGCGGCCGGCACGACGGGCTCGGGCGCGATCCGCACCGCGGACGCGGCGGGCGTCGAGGACGGACCGCGACCGACGCCCTGCAGTTCCTTCGCGAACATCGTTTCCAGGGTCGACGCGTGACGGCCGACGAAATAGCCGGCGAGATCGTTGATGTTGAAGTTCTCGAACAGCAGGCTCTTCGGCAGGGTGCCGAAATCGGCCTCCAGCTTCTTGATGATCTTCAGGACGTAGAACGAGTTGATGCCCAACTCGCCGAAAGGCGCGAAAGCGTCGAAATCCGCTCCCAGCGAATCCGACGCATCGGCGATCAATGCCTTGAGATAGGACTCGGTCAACTCGCGGAGCAATTCCTGGTGCGTCATGCGGAACCTCTGTACGTCCTGTCTCGAATCGCGCGGATTCGTTCAGTGGGGGTGTCGTGCGTCGTTGCGGCGGAGAACGATGTCGATCCGGTGGGCCACGGGATGCGGCCAGAGGCTCGCATCCGGCATGCTTCGGGATCGTGACGATCTGCTGTCCAAGCGGAAAACGGTCTGGAACGGGATCGCGCCGACGACCGTGCCGGCGACGAAGCCGCCGATCGGACCGAGCGGCTCGGGATGCGATGTCGCGGTCAAGGCCCGCGCGACGCCGGGACGGCGGTCCAGGCGGGCGACGACTTGACGGAGAAGCGAACGGTACTGCGGAGGGTGCGGGACAAACGCCGGCGGGCACTCACGGTCGTTGGATCGCGCGAAATGGATCGCGTCCTTCCGGAAACGCACACGGCGGGACGACGGACGCAGGCACCGACAACATCGGAAGGGGCGGGTGGCCGCACAGCGCGCCGGCCCAAAAACCCGCAGGTACGGTCCCGGAGCGCCGGCCGCAGCGCCCGAAGACGCCGAAGGAACGGTCTCGCTCATGGTCCGGCGACGCCCTGCCGCGGGTTCAACCGCGCAGCATGCCGACGCCGAATTGATCGTGTGCGCGAACAACTCCTGCCCCCCTGCCTTGCGACGTCAGTGCCGTGAACGGCAATTCCGCAAGGGGTCACACGTTGTCTTGGGCTCACTGACTCCGCATACCTTGAGCACGGCTTCCAAAAAACAACTCCTGAGTACTACTGGGCAAGTCCTGCCCCGAGTTATGCTGCCGGCCGGTGGTGCGCCCGTCAAGGGCCGTTCCCGCCGCCGGGACGCGTTGTGGTGCGCGTTGTCGGCTCGCTCGCAGGGCGTCCGTACTGCACCGTACCGGCCGCACGCACCATCGCCATCCTCGCGCGGGGCCGACTCATCCGTTGCGACACCGTGGCCGGATTGTGCCCGGGCAACGGCCCGGGTCGATATGCGCAACACGGCCGCAACCATGGCCGCATTCGGCCGAACGGCGGCCGGTCCGGGGCCCCGCGGCTACAGGCCGAGGAACGCCGAGAAGAAGCGCTGGGCGATCGCGGGGTCGATGCCGTGCGCCGCCGGTGCGATCGCGAAGCGCTTGGCCACTTCGGCGACCTTGGCGTATTCGGTCGGATGCTGCATGCAGTGCTGCAGCAGACCGCGGGTGCGATGCTCCAGTTCGCCGGTGGCGGCCAGCCAGCGCGGATCGAACAGCGGGAGCTTCGAGAAGGCTTCGGCCGGAAGTGCGTCCTGCTTCCACTGGAATTTGAGGCTGCTGCCGTTGTGTCTGGCGACCAGCGGCAGGGTCGAGGCCTCGGCGACCCGCGCCTCCGGCAGCCATTGCAGCCCCTGCTTCCAGTGCGCGCCCCCGGCATCGCCCGGCGCGTTCGACAGCGTGCGACCGGCATCGAGACGCAGATCGAACCAGAACAGCACCGCGCCCGCGGCGCCGTCGGCGAGCGCGGGCAGCGCGAATTCCCGCTCCTGCGGTGTCGGGTCGGCGGTCGCGAAGTCGAACGCGAACACATCGAACGGCGCGCACAGCGGGCGGTAATCCAGCCTCGTCGCGTCGACGTTGGTGAACGCGGTCGCGAAGCGGTAGGGATTGAGCAGATTGACGTCGACGTCGCGGACGCGGTCCAGACGGCATTCGATCAGCATCGCCCGGATCGTGCCCGCCATCGGCAGACAGCGTGCGCCCGCGGCCAGCAGATGCTCGCGCGCATGGGCGAGGAAATGCAGGACGCCTTCACCGATCAGACTGCAATCGAACATCTCGAACAGCGCGAGATCCGCGCGTTGCGGCAGATCGCCGGGGATCTCGAGCTGCCGGCTGTCCTTCCCGGCGAATGCGATCCGCCCGGCGAATCCGTTCAGGGCGACGATCTCCTCGCCCGCGGCGCGCAGCGCCGGATGCGCCTCGCAGGCGACCACGTGTCCGGCGCCGGCCTGCGCCGCCATCATCGACAGCAGACCGCAGCCCGCGCCGAGTTCCAGCGCGAGGCCGGGGCGCGTTTCCGCCACCGCATCGGCGATCGCTTCGCGGTAGACGTCGTTGCGGGCACCATCGAACTGGCGCGCGAGATACCACGCCGGCACGGCATGCGCGCGCGACGCGGCGGCGGCCGGCTGCGTGGCGATCCGCAGCCCGTACTCGCCGACATGGGCGCGTACCCGCAGGCATCCGCCCGCGCGCACCGGCAGCGCGTCGGTGTATTGCACCGCGGGCCGGAGGCAGCGCAACCGTTCTCCGTCGGCCTGGATCTCCGGCGGCGCGTTGTGGACCGTCGCGACGCCGAGGTCCAGCGTGTACCAGAAGACCACCGCGTCGATGTCACCGTCGGCGACGACCGGCAGTTCGGCCTCGAAGACGGTCTCGGCGAAGGACGCGAATTCGATCGTGCCGAGCATGACCGGCGCTGTCATCGCGATCCGGGTGTCCGGCGGCAGTTCCAGCGGCTGCGGATACGGGCTCCAGCGCAGCGCGTTCAGCGGCGACAGCCGGAACCCAGCAACCGCGTCGTCCCAACGCACGCCCATCGCGTACACCGTCGCCCGCGCCGGCAGCACGCGGGCGTCCGCCGCGAGTCCGCGCGCGCGGAAACGCCGCAGCGCGGCGGCGAATCCGGTGCCGAGCAGGGTGTGATCGAGTCCGGGGAACACGAAGACGTCGCTGCGCGTCCCGCCGAACGCTTCGCTCTCCGGGTCGACGACCTCGACGGCGGCGGCGAAGGTCTCGAACGAGGTGCGGCGCTCGTCCTCCGACCAGCCGGCGATCTCGGCGCCGTGGCGCGCATGCCAGGCGCGCAGGAAATGCTTCTGGGCGATGCCTCCGGCGATCCGCGCATCCAGCGGATGCGTCTCGACGATCCGGGCGCGGGCCGCACCCTGGTCGAGCGCGCGCAGCGCGAACACGCCCAGTTCGCTGCCATCGAACAGGACATCCGCACCCGCGGTCGCGGCCAGCGCGCGATCCCAGGCATCGACCCAGACCGGATCGGCCAGCCGCGCGAGCGCATGCTTGCAGGATTCCTGCCCGCTGTAGCGGCGCAGATGCTGACGCAGACCGTCGAGCATCGACGGTTCGATCTCCGCGGGAATCGACGGGTCCTCGAACAGGGCCGGATCGAATCGGGTCTGCGGCGGTGGCGGCAACTCGACCCGCAGCGACTCCGCGGCCTCGGCGCCGGGGACGGCCGCGGCGCCCAGCGCGTCGCGCAGGACATCGCGCCTGCGGATCGCGTCCTCGATTTCGGCGATCCGGGTCTTCAGCGCGGGATCGCCCGGTTCGCAATGCAGGGCCCGCCGCAGGGCGCCGAGCGCATCCTCCTCCTCGCCCATCGCCTCGCAGGCGTCCGCCAGCAGACGATGGCCGAGCGACCGCATCGGCGCGAGCGCGATGATCCGCTGGGCGTCGCGCGCCGCGTCGGCGAAGCGGCCGCAGGCCATCAGCGCCGAAGCGCGTTCGGCGAACCAGTCGGTGCGCTCGGGCGCGACCGCGATCAACCGGTCGTAACAGGCCAACGCCTCCTGCGGGCGCTCCGCGCGCGCGCTGCGCCGCGCGTGATCGAGCAGGTACGGCGCGGCCTGCAACAGCACCTCACGCGGCACCTGCGCCAGCACATCCTGCATGCGCGCCGGATCTCCGGACGACAACGCCGTTTCGATATCCCTGCTCCAATCGCTCATCGTTTACGTCTTCCCTGCCCTGCGCCGATCCGAGACCGCGCCGACGCGCGGATCGCGCGACGGCGACGATGCGGCGGCTTGCGTGCGCCCGTCAGGCGCTCTGCCGGATCTGCTGCACCAATCGGGTCAGGACGTTGCCCGGACCCATTTCGGCGAATTGATCGACGCCCACCGACACCAGATGACGCACGCTGCGCACCCACTGCACCGAATGCGTGATCTGCTGCACCAGCAGCGCCTTCGCCGCCTCGGACGCGTCCTCGACCGGATACGGCTGCGCGGTGACGTTGGCGATCACCGGGATCTTCGGCGCGGCGAACGTCATCGGCGCCAGGAAGTCCGCGAACTGCTTCGCCGCGTCCTCCATGTAGCGCGAATGGAACGCGGCGCTGACCGGCAGCGGCATGCACATGCGCGCACCGGCGGCCTCGAACAGCGGACCGGCGCGCTTGACCTCGTCGACCGGCCCGGACACCACGGTCTGCGACGGCGAATTGAAGTTGGCGACATCGACGCCGTCCAGGCCGTTGTCGCGGATCACGTTGGCGATCGCGTCGGCGTCGAGACCGATCACCGCGGCCATGCCGCCGTTCTTCGCCTGCGCCATGAGTTCGCCGCGCTTCTTGACCAGACGCAGACCGGTGAGGAAATCGAACACGCCGGCGGCGAGCAGCGCGTTGTATTCGCCGAGGCTATGGCCGGCGACGTAATCGGGGCGCTGACCGTCGGCGATGGCCTTGTAGTAATGCAGCGCATTCGCCACGTACAGACTGGGCTGGGTGTACTGGGTTTCCTTGAGGCGGTCGTCGGCGTCCTCGAGACAGAGCTTGCGCATCGAATAACCGAGGATCGCGTCGACATCGCGCTCGACGGCGGCGTATTCGCGCACTTCATCGAACAAGCCCTGACCCATGCCGCGTTTCTGCGACCCCTGGCCGGGAAACACGAAAGCAATCATGTCCTTCTCCTGTGACGGCCATCGTCGCCGCCCGAACGGTTATTCTGAGGCGCGCAGGACTTCGAGGGCAAGGGCGCGTTCCTCCGCGAGCGGAACCGCCTCGCGGATCGAAAGGGTCGGCGGCACCGGGCCGGTCCGCTCCATGCACAAGGCCATCAGATAATCCTGTCGCGGCCGGAACTGGCGAAAATGCCAACGTTCCGGCGGATCGGCGAGTTCCGGCGAAATATCGATGCCGACGCGGCCATCCCCGGGATACCGGAACGCGAATCCGTCCAGCGGCAACGACAGCCCCATCCCGCGCGCCTTGATGTACGACTCCTTGAAGGTCCAGTACTCGAAGAACCGGTACTGACGTTCGTGCTCCGGCGCGGCCAGCAGTTCGGCGACCTCGGGCGGCGAGAAACTGCGATGCGCCATCGTGATCGGCATTTCGCGCGCGCGGAAGTTCTCGACATCGACACCGACCGCGCGCCGTCGCGAGACCGCAAGCGCGATCAGGCTGTGGGTATGCGAGAGATTGAACGACAGGCCCGCCTCGACCGCTTCGGGATTGTCCGCATGCGGGCAGCCGTAGGCATTCGTCGCGAACCGCCAGTCGCGCGGCGCGACCGCGCAATAGCGCGAGAGCACGGTGCGCACCAGCGCGCGGGTGACCAGATAGCGCAGGCGGTCGCGGGCGAAGAAGAATTTCGGCTCCTGTGCCTGCTCTTCCGGTGCGAGCAGCGCGCGATAGGCGTCGTGCAGCGCCGGATCCTCAATCGCGGCGTAATCGGTCAACCACAGATGCACGTCGTCCGCATCCAGTCGCAGACAGCCGCCCGCGTCAACGCTCATGGATGCACACCAGCCGCTTGGACGCGATCCAGGTCTCGCCGGGATACCCGAACGCATTGTTGACGTAACGCACATCGTCGATCGTCACGTCGCGATTGACGTGACTGTGGCCGTAGACATGGATGTCCGGCCGCCAGCGACGCAGTTGGGTTTCGATCCGGTCGGAACCGAGAATCGGATACAGCAGCCGGTTGTGGCCGGAGATGTACCACGGCATCAGATCGATCCGCGGCAGGAAGTGCGAGAAGGTGATGACCGTGTCGAGCGGATCGCGCTCGCCAACGATATCCATGCGGTTGCGCGCA
The DNA here is from genome assembly GCA_041919915.1 of Lysobacteraceae bacterium. GTDB lineage: Bacteria > Pseudomonadota > Gammaproteobacteria > Xanthomonadales > Xanthomonadaceae > Lysobacter_I. The sequence goes on along the minus strand of JAYRSY010000001.1, from coordinate 264,922 downwards.
TCGAAATGCGCCGCGATCTCCTCCGGCCCATAGTTCTCGGGCCAGCGACAGGCGCGGAAATCCATCCACATCGCCCGCAGCTCTTCGCCGGGCTCGCCGAAGGAATAGTCGTACCAACCCAGCAGCGGTTGGATCGTCAGCCCGGGTTCGCGATGCGTGCGCATCGAGGCGCCGCTGGCTTCGACCGTCGTCCGCACCTCCTCGAATTTCTGCAGCGAATGCTTGACGCCTTCGTCGCGGATCACCCAAACGTCATGATTGCCCGGCACGAACAGCACCTTGCGGAAGCGCTGCGCGAACGCGTCCAGACACCAGCCGAGCAGCGACAGCCGGTCGGTCACGTCGCCGGCGAGGATCAGCAGATCGTCGCGATAGTCGGCCCGCGACAACTGCTCGACCCACTTCGCGTTCGCGTCGTAGTCGACGTGGATATCGGACAGGGCGAAGACGCGCATGCGCGATCGTCCGGGCCGTCAGGCCGCGACGGCGGCCAGGATCGCGTCGAGATTGCGCTGATCCTGTCCGTAAGGCGTCAACACCGCCCGCATCGTCGACGCCGAAGTGGACGGCAGGATGTACTTGAGGAACGTCGCCAGGGTGCCGGCCGGACCCACATCGATGTAACGTCTCGGCCCTTCGCGCTCCAGGGTTTCGATCATCTCGCGGAAACGGATCGGCTCACGCGCGACGCTCCAGAAGAAGCCCGCGGGAATCGCGGAGACCACCTGCGCGCGTTCGCAGCAAGCGATCGGCAACGATGCGGGACGCACCGGGATGGCGGCGATCGAGGCGAGATACGGTTCGCGCGCCGCATCGATCCCGGACGAATGGAACGCGAACGAGACCGGCAGGCGCATGTAGGTTGTATTGCGCTGCTTCAGCTCGCGCTCGATCGCATCGAGATCCGCCGACGCACCCGACAGGGTGAAATGCGAGGAGAAATTCACCGCGGCGAGCGTGCAGTGCCCGCGCAACTGCAGCGTGTCGTACAGCGACGGCTCGGCCATCACCGCGATCATGCCGCCCGGCGGACAATGACGCTCGAACGCCTGCGCCTGCCGGATCACCGCCGACAGCCCCTCCTCGATCCCGACGCAGCCGGCGATCGCGGCGGCGGCGAACGAACCGAGGCTCGCCCCGAGCACGAGATCGGGCTTGAGCCCGGCCTCGATCAACGTCCGCGCCAGCGCGATCTCGACCATGTACACCGCGGGGTGCGTGAACAACGTGCGATCGAAGGCATCGCCCTTGCCGCGTGCGCCGTCGTACAGCGCATCGACGACCGACGCCCCGACCTGCGGCCGCGCCGCCTCATCCAAACGCCGCATCCAGGCACGGAAGACCTCGTTCTTCTCGAACAGCTCCCGCCCCATCTGGAAATACTGGGACCCCTGTCCCGAGAACATGAACACCGTTCCGTTGGTCGACACCGATGGCTCCTGATCCGTTCCTGCAAATATTCAACATGCTCGGCGCGTCGATGCGCCGGTCACCTTTCGATAGCGGAGTGAGTCTACGACAGATCTTCTGAAGCCGCTCGCCATCGACCGCCGCGCCAGACACCATCCATCGCGAACACTCAGCACCGGGGGAGTGGCTGGATCGCGGGTGCCCGACCGGCAGTCAGTGTCAACAAAACGTGCAGATCCAATGCTTCAGGAACGGTGAGCCGATGCTGCAGGCGCTTTCGATCCATACAGTTGTTCCATGCGCGAGATATGCCATCTGACAGCAATTGCAACGCCTCCGACGGTTCAACGATTCTCGCACCAGCCGCAACTGCCGCCTGCCAGGCCGGACGGAATTGCTCGTTGAGTTCCATTTCGTCGAACCCCATCGACAACGCGAACTGGGTCGCGGCGCCCCGAGCCAGGTTGTAGACGGGGTCACGAGTCGTCTGATAAAGCTTTCCGAACGCCGCCACCAAGCCGCCCAGGCAGTACTTGAGATCGTCCGCGGCCAAGGATCTCACGTTCATATCCGTACCGAAGACCTGCACACCCAGAACGATATTGAGTTCGTAGTTCTGGGAAACACCTGCGCAAGCTGCCCATTCCGTCCAGAAACCACGGTCGTACGTCGTCGCGACCGGATGTCCTTCGAGCAACTTCGCTCCTTCGGCCGCCTGACCGCAGACCCGATACAACCTGGCCAGGTTGACGAGCAGTTTCGTGTTGCGTGCATCCTCATGGAGCATGCTGCGCGCGATGCGATGGGCGAGTTCAGGCTTCGATCTCCGGAAGTGCTCCGCAAGCTCGTAATCCCAGAACCCGAGTTCAGGCACGTATGTGCCGCCCAGACGTGCCACCTTTGCCGCGCGCGCCATTCGCACATAAAGATCGTCCACGTCCTCCATCAACTCTTCGCTGACGATGGACAACAAGATCTCCGCAATCCTCCGGTGCCTCGTAAGCAGGATCGTGCCGCCACCTCCACCCGCCTCCTTGCCGAGCCTCGATACGACAGAAGTTTGTACTTCCTGCGGCTTGCAGCCGAGCAGTTCGGCGAGCACCGGACGCGTGAGAAAGTACAGACCTTCCGCATGCATCGCAGCCATGCAGCGAAATGCAGTTCCAAGCGTCTCGCCTCCGGGGATCGACACCGCGTCCAACCGCTCCAGCAGCGTACGGACGTGCTCCCGCAAGCCGTCGCCACGACGCAGGGTCAGCGCGCCGCCGAGCAATGCACCATCCCCGTCATAGTGCCCATCCTTCGAGGTGGACAACAGCATGCCAGCGAGCTCCTCCCTGGGCGTGGAACCGATCGTGCTGTTGCCTTCAGCCTCGAACCGCAGCCAGGCGCCGACGATGGCGTCGGCATCTGCCTCATCGACACCACTCATCGCATGGCGGTGCAGATCGACCCGGCTTTGCCGCCACGGAATGCGGTCGGCCTCCGCGATACGCCAGTCGACATCACGCACGGCCAACAAGAACTGCACCTCCGTCCGCTCTGCATTCGCGACCGCGAGGGCGCAGGCATGGAGCTGCTCAGCGATCAGATCCGCGGCATCGGATACGACGAGCCAGTGCCGATAGTGCGTCGGCAGGGCGTGAATATCCTTCGGCGAAAGAGGTGCGAGCGGGTCGTGGTGCCAGAGAATGGCCATGGAGTCTGCCCGCTCCAGCGCCTGGACCGCGATCTGACGCAGCGCCATCGACTTGCCTTCTCCTCCCGGACCAATCAACAGATGCACTTGAGGCCGGTCCCGGCCCGAACGGACCACGAGCTCTTCGGCGAGCGTCGATACGATGCCGCGTCGCGGGATGTCCTCGCACATCGCCAGCGCCCAGTCCGGTTCTGCACCATCGAAGAATCGAGTGGCATCGGCCTCCGAAATCGGCGCGCGCTTGGCCTCCATGGCACGGAGATCGAAGCATTGCCAGCCTTTGGGCGGCCGCCAGGCGCCCGCGGAGGCGATTCCCGAAACGCTGGATCGCCGCACATCGGGCAATCGCCATGCCCAGGCATCGCGTCCCGCCACCTTGAAGCGCTCGGGGAAACGGCCGGTCTCCGCCGGCCAGTCCAGATTCTTCGGATTCCAGAAGCGCGGGCACAGGCGCAGTTCGCGACTCTCGAAATCCGCTTCTCCCCACAGCAATCCGTTGCGCCAACGCTCGCCATCGCGCGCCTGGAAGGCCGCACCCGCCTGAAACACCAGAAAATCCGAACCCGCTCCCTGTTCGCGCACGCCATCGGCCTGATGCAGGTGACCGTGGAGATATACGATCGCATGCTGCCCGAACAACGCCCGCAGACGCTCCGCCTCTCCTTTCTCGATCCAGTCCAGCGGATGGTGTCCCAGTACGATCCGCAGATCGACATCGCGCAATCCTTCGAGCGCGGTTTCGACGAGATTGTATCCGGGCGTCAACGCGCCCTCGTCCCCCTTGCCCATGGCCAACCAGGCCGTGTTGATTCCGACGACGCCGATCTTGCGGCCGGCGATCTCGACTCTTTCGACGAAAGTCCCCTTGTCCTGCGCGACCCAGTCCGGCGAAACGTCAAGCGCCATTTTCTGCTTGTATGCCTTGAACCGGGGCGTGACCTGCTCGCGCGCGCGTTTTCCCTTCGCATCGGGATCGAAGAACACGTTGCCTGGTTCGAGAAGAGCGGCACGATTGAGGGCGTCGGGCTGCGGTCGCCTGACATCGTGATTGCCGGGGACAGCGAAGACACGCGCATCCGGAAGCGCAGAGCGCAAGGGACCATAAAACTCCTCGCGGAACGTATCGTACTCGCGCTTGTCGCCACTGTTGGCCACATCGCCGGTGATGAAGATCGCGTGGGGAACTTGGCCTGTCGCTTTCTCGTCATCGACATGGCGAAGGATCTTGTCGAACAGGCGCCGCTGCGCGTAGTCGTCCTTGCCGACATGGAAATCGGACAGGTGCAGCCATTTGAAGTGGTTCGACATCCTTGAAGACCGTCCCGGGCAATCCTGCGCAAGTGTGCCACGCCATGTCTGGCCGCGCAGTACGCGCGGCCTTGATCACAGTTCCCCCAATCCCTCCGCCGTCCCGTCCTCACCCACCTGCAGCAAACGCAGGGTATTGGTGGCGCCATGGGTTTCCATGTGCTCGCCGCTGGTGAAGACGACGCGGTCGCCGGGAACAAGCAGGTTGGCGTCGACGAGCTTGCGGATGCTGCCGCGCGCGGCCTGACGCGGGGTTTCGCCGCGGCTGTCGTAATCCATCGGGAACACGTCGCGCATCATCGCCATGCGCCGGCGGGCGCTGCCGAGACGGGCGAAGGCGAAGATCGGGGCGCGGCCGCGGAAGCGCGAGAGGAAGCGCGCGGTGCCGCCGGATTCGGTCATCGCCACGATCGCGCCGACGCCGATGTGTTCGGTGAGGAACATCGCGGCCATCGCGATGGCCTGATCGGCGCGTTCGAGATTGCGCGGCGCGTCCTCGAAATCGGTGTCGTGCTCGAACTGGCGTTCGGCGCCGAGGCAGATGCGCGCCATCGCTTCGACCGCCTTCACCGGATACATGCCGGCGGCGGATTCCTGCGAGAGCATCACCGCGTCGGTGCCGTCGATCACCGCGTTGGCCACGTCGAGGACTTCGGCGCGGGTCGGGATCGGGCTGGAGACCATCGACTGCAGCATCTGGGTCGCGGTGATGACGATCTTGTTGCGCTCCAGCGAGGTGCGGATGATCTTCTTCTGCAGGCCGGGCAGTTCGGCGTCGCCGATCTCCACGCCGAGATCGCCGCGCGCGACCATCACCACGTCGCTGGCGTCGACGATCTCGACCAGATTCTCGATGGCCTCTGCGCGTTCGACCTTGGCCACCAGCCAGGCATCGCTGCCGGCGGCGCGGGCGACGCGGCGGGCCTCGTTCATGTCCTCGGCGTTGCGGCAGAAGCTCACCGCGATGAAGTCGGCGCCAAGCTGCGCGGCGATCGTGATGAGTTCGCGGTCGCGTTCGGTCAGCGCGCCCAGCGACAGGCCGCCGCCGAGTTTGTTCAGGCCCTTGCGGTTCGACAGTTCGCTGTCGTTGAGCACGGTGGTGACGATGCGTTCGCCTTCGACCGCGGTCACCTGCAACTGCACCACGCCGTCGTCGAGCAGCAGCACGTCGCCGGGGGCGACGTCACCGGGCAGGCCGAGATAACTCACACCGATCCGGGTTTCGTCGCCGGGCGGCGCGTCGTCGCTGGCGATCAGGGTGAAGGTGTCGCCCGCGCGCAGTTTCACCTTGCCGTTCGCGAAGGTCTCGATGCGGATCTTCGGGCCCGGCAGATCGACGAGGATGCCGACTTCGGTGCCGACGCGTTCGGCCGCGGCGCGCACCGCTTCGGCGCGTGCGATCTGGCCGGAGGGATCGCCGTGGGAGAAGTTGAGGCGGACCACGTCGACGCCCGCGCGCAGCAACATGTCGAGCACGCCGGGGGCGTCGGTGGCGGGGCCGAGGGTGGCGAGGATCTTGGTCCGGCGGCGCTGTTCGGTCGGACCGCGATGGGCCCGGGTCTTTTCGGTCATGGGGGCTCTCCTGATCGCCCAACCCTAACATGCCGCAGCCGCTTTGCCGGACACGGACAGGTTGCAAACGATCGCAGATGGCGCCGCGACGGCCCGCGGCCCCGCCCTCAGTCCCTCTCGATGTAGCCCTGGCCGGCCCGGTACAACGTCAGACGATCGAACATGCCCGGATCGCCCTGCGGCTTGCCGTCTCCGCCTTTCGGCAGGCCGTCGATCGCCTTCTGCTGCAAGCGCGCAGCGTTGGCGTAATCGGCGTTCGCGGCGTAGCAGGCGGCGACGGTATCGATGTCCGGCGGCGGCATGCGCTCACCGGCGACCCGTTCCATCTCGCGGGCGAGGGTCAGCCCGGCAGCCGGGTCACGAGTATCGTCATGCCGGGACACGCACAGCATCCAGGCCAGATTGTTGCGTACGGTGTCGTATTGTCCGCCCTCGGGATCGGCCTCGCGCAACAGCGCCCGCGCGCGGACGCGATCTTCGGGCCGGCTCTCGGCGCGATTGTGCAGCCAACGCGCATAGTCGATGCGAGCCTCGTTGGATCCGGCGGCGATCGCCGTCTGCAGCCAGCGTTCGGCCTCGGCCCACTCGGCCGCGTCGTCCTGCTCCAACTGGATCGCGCCGAGCAGCGCCTGCGATTCGACATCGCCGCGTTCGGCGTCGGGCAACAGCAGACGTTTGGCGCGGGCGTAGTTGCGTTTCATGCCGCGACCGTCGATCGCGAGCAGGGCGAGCCGGCGCCGCGCTTCGCTGCCGTTGTCGCCCGGATCCTCGGCAAGCGCCTCGTAGGTGTCGATGGCTTCCGCGAGCCCGCCGTTGAGCCCGGGATGCTCTTCCTCGTACAGCGCGGCGAGCGCATAGATGGACGCCACGTCGTGGACCGCCACCGCAGCCAGCAACCAGCCCGCCGCGGCCTTCCATTCACCCGCGTCCACGGCGCGATCGGACAGGAACCGCATGGCATCGATGTCGCCGCCCTGTGCGGCGGCGGCCATCCAGGGCCACCAGTCGGCTTCGGGCGCACCCGCCTTGATCCGCAGGCGTGCGTATGCGCGCTGGGATCCGGGCTGGCCCGCTTCCGCGGCCTTGCGCAGCATCGCCCGAAACTCGGTGTCGTGTCCCTGATCCTCGTGATACGCCGCCACCAGCATGGCACCGAGGCCGAGGCCGTTGTTCGATGGCCGCTGCAGGATCTCGATGTCCTTCGTGCTCAGCACGGGTTTGCGGCTGCGCATGATCCGCACCAACACCATCAAGGCTTCCGCGTCGACATTGCCGGCGTCGATCGCGCGTTGCAGGCGGCGCACCGCGAAATCGCTGTTGCGGCCCGCGCGGAGCTGGGCCTCCAAAGCGGCGTAAAAGACGCTGGCGCCGTGCTGGTACCAGCGACGATCGGCGGCATCGAGCAGGGCGGCGGCGGCCCGGGTATCGCGGGCGATACCGATGCCCTCCGAGTAGGCCAGCGCCAGCAGCGCCATCGGGGCCGCATGCTCGCGTTCGGCAAGCGGCAACAACGCGTCGATCAGACCATCGGCGCAGCCGCTGGTTTTCTGCTCGGCGCAGAACGCCATCCAGTGGATGATCGACGACAGGCCACCCGCTGCGGCGCCTTCACGCAGGGACTTCATCCGCTCGCCCGGATCGGACTGGTCCTGCGCGACGCGTACCGCAGCCCGATCGATACCGACGGTTTCGCCGCCCTTCTTCTGCGCTTCGGTGAAGGCGTCCGCCAGCAGATGCCGTTGGAAAGGGAAGGTCGAGTACATGTCGTCGCGATCGATGGCGTGCGCGGCGTCGACGAAATCGAACACCAGATGCCGCTCCACCTTCGCATCCGGATCCCAGGCGGCCACCGCCATCGGCAGGTAGCGCTGCGGCACGTTGGTCTTGTAGTACTCGTAGCGGAATTCGTATCCGAGCAGGGCGATCAACGCGTAGACATCACGCGGCGACAGCACCAGGATCGGCCGTCGCAGCACGCCGTCGCCGTGCGCGGCGAGCGCGTGTTTCGACAGCGCGGCGAGCGCCGCGGCCTCGCGCTCCGCGTCGTCCTGATCGCCGACCGCTTCGGCGCACATCATCGCGACCCGATGCAGGGCGATGCTCACCGGCACCGCTTCCACCGCGGCGCGCAGATCGCCGGCATGGTCGCGGCAGCGGTCCGCCTCGACCGTGCTGAACGCGTATCCCACGTCGTCCATGACGTCGAAGTGCTTGTAGGCGGCACCGAGCTCGGCCTCCGCCAGGAAACGCCGCCAGGTGCCCGCCGGGTCGGCGGCGACCGCCTCCGGCGTCGCACCGACGGAGGTCTTCATGACCGCCGGCGGAGGCGAAGCGGCAGGCGACGCAGGACCGGCCGCGCCCGCCGCGGCGCAGATCGGAACGAGCGCGGCGGCGAGCACGACGCGACGCAGACGGGCCACGCTCATCGCTTGTTCTCGTCCATCACGTTGCGCAGCAGATCGCGCAGGCGCGCCTCGCGCTGCTGGGCGCTCACCCCGGACGGCAAGGTGAAACTCAGGCGGGCCGACAGGTCCTCGTGGACCTTGCGCAGTTCCTGCAGATGCGAGGCGACCATGTCCAGCGGAAGTTCGCTGCGGCGGACGTCCATCTCGTAGACCAGCCGGACCGAATCCTCGCCGACCGCGACCTCGCGCCGGAAGCCGAAGGCATGCGAGCTGCGATCGATCCGCTCGGCGACGAAATTCGCTTTCCAGCGTTCGGGCAGACGCACCTCGACCTCGTGGCGGTAACGGCCGCGCGGCACGTAGTCCAGCGGGCCGCTGCGTTCGAGCGAGGACGGCAGTTCGCTGACGCTCTGCAGCGCTTCGGGATAGACATCCAGCGCGCGCACGCTGGGCGCCTTGTCGTCGAACGGCGATTTCAGCCGGTAGCGTTCGCGGATGCGCACGACGTTGCGTTCGGGGTCGTCCTCGATCACCGGCTCGCCCAGCATCTCCAGTTCGCCGTAACGCTTCCGGTAATACTCGGAGTAGCGACGCACCAGGTCGTCGCCGCGCTGGCTGAGCGTGTTGCGGCGCTGGTAGTCGGCGGCCGAACCGGTGTAGCGGGTGTCGACCTCGAACGCGACCTCGCGGCCATCGGCGGCGGGCGTGAAACGCTCCACCACCTCGACCCCGGCGTTGCCTTCGCGCGGAGGCTCGATCGCTTCCAGCGCCCGCGCGCCCGCCGCCACCGGCAGGGCCATGCCGTAGTCGCCGAGGTCGAAGCGACGCGGATCGCCGCCCTGCTGGGCGATGGTGGGATCGACCCAGACGGTGTCGCCGCCGATCCTGGCGCGCACGATCACGTGATTGAAGCTCGACGCGCTGGGCACGAACTGGTCCACGGCGCGGCCGCGCTCGGTGGTGACCAGCGCCGGCGCCGCTTCGATGTCCATCCGCCGCAGCAGCGTGGTCAGCAGATAGACCTTGTCCTTGCAATCGCCGTAACGCCGGCGCCACACCACATCCGGCGGATTCGGACGATGACTGTTGTCGCCGATCTCGATGCCGAAATAGCGCACGTCGTTCTGCACCGCGCGCAGCGCCGCGGTCAACCGCGCGTTCGCGTCGGGCAATCGCTTCCACTCGGCGAGCCGCCGCTCCAGATCCTCGTCGAACGGCGCGTCGTGCCGCGGATACAGCGGCAGCGCCCAGGCGACCACATCGGCCCAGCTGCGTTCCGGCGCGATCTGCACCAGCGGATACGGCTGATACCACGCCGGATAACCGTCCTCGAACACGGTCGCCGGCAACCCGCGCGCCTGCACCTGAACCTCGACCGCATCGGGACCACGCCGGACCTGCGGTTCGATCGTGATGTTCTCCCGGTGCACGCGGAATTTCGTGCCGGGGTCGTAGAGCACGCGCAGGCCGCTGCGCAGGGTGGGGTTGCGCCACGACAGCGTGGCCCAGTCCGCGACCTGGCCGCCGAGCACCGGATTCGCGCCGGTGATGCTGTAGCCGATCCGGATGACGTCGTCGACGCGCACGTCGTCGAGCACGATCAGCGCGGTGACGCTGCCGTTGGTCAGGTCCTGCTCGAATTCGCTCTCGCGCCGCGCCAGCGAGATGGTCTCGGGCGCGAGCCGGTTCTGCCAGCGGCCATCGCGCAGCAGTTCGACCCGATGCAGGGTCATCGTCTGGAATTCCGGATTCCAGACGATCTGGAAGCGGCCGGCCTCGCCGATCAGCGACGGCGATTTCGGCTCGAACACGTGCTCGTAGTAGACCTGATCGCGTCCGGCCCGGCGATCGGACTGGATGTCGTACAGCCAGTAGCGCCAGCGGCGATCATCGGCGCCGGGCGCATCCGCGTCCCAGCGTGCGGGCAATTCACGCCGGGCCACGAACGCCGGCTCCGCCCCGGTCGAGAACTTCAGATCGCCACGGGCATGCTCGACCGGTGCGGCCCTGGAGGCGAAGGCCGCCAACAGCAGCAGGGCCGCCGAAATCCAATGTTTCACGTCACACTCCCGTTCCCCCGATGCGGACAGGCTACACCGAAACCCGCGTGCCGCCACGGCGCAGGGACGGGCTCAGGATCGCAGCAACACGACCAGTTCGGCCGGCGTCCGCGCCAGTGCGCCGGCCCCGGCGGCATGCAGTTCGCGTGCGTCGCCGAAGCCCCAGAGCACGCCGATGGCGCGCATGCGGTGGTGGTTCGCGCCCTCGATGTCCAGATGGCGATCGCCGATCATCGTGCAGGCATCGGCGCGCAGGTCCAGACGCGACATCGCCTCGGCGATCAGCTCCGGCTTGTGGCTGAGGCGACCGTCCGGCGTGGCGCCGACGGTGTCCTCGAAGCGGACGCCGAACGGCAGCGCGCCGACGATCCGGCGTGCGTAGGATTCGTTCTTGGCGGTGACCACCGCCAGACGATGACCGGCGGCGTGCAGGGCCTCGATCGTCTCGCCGATCCCGGCATAGACGGTGTGCTCGCGCCAGCCTTCACGGTCGTAGCGCTCGCGATAGAGCGCGACCGCGCGTTCGACGTCGTCGGCACGTTCGAACAGACGGCCGAAGCTCACGCGCAGCGCCGGGCCGATCCAACCGCGCAGCTCGTCCTCGGCCACGCCCGGGTGCCCCATGCGTTCGAGCGCGTACGCGACGCTGCGGGTGATGCCGACCTCGGAGTCGATCAGGGTGCCATCGAGGTCGAAGAACAAGGTGCGCATGGAAGACTTCGCGAATTCGAATGCCTGCAACGGAAAGCCCCGCCGGAGCGGGGCTTCCGAAGCGGCGGCGCGCGAAGCGACCGCCGCGAGAGCGTACCGGTGACGGTCAGAGACCGGCCTGGGTGACGATGAAGCTGCGGACCGAGCTGTTGGACACGCGGGTGTAGATGCCGTGCTTGTTCGCACGGGCGCAACCGTCGCCCCAGCTGACGATGCCGGTCAGCACGCTGCCCTGGGCCAGCGGACCGCCCGAGTCGCCCTGGCAGCTGTCCTTGCCGCCCGCATCGAAGCCGGCGCACATCATGCGCGCGGTGATCTGGCCGTTGTACGAGTTGGCGTCGTTGCAGTTGGTGGTGCTCACCACCGGCACGGTCACCTTGCGCAGCGTGGTCGGGAAGCTGCCGCCTTCGCTCAGCGCGCCCCAGCCGGTCACCAGCAGATTGGTGCCGGTCGCCGGCGTGGCGCTGGCGAGCGAAGCGAACGAAATGCCGCTGGTCGAGGTGGAGAGCGTCCAGACCGCGACGTCGTAATCCATCGTGTTCGAATTCCAGCTCGGATGGATCGCGATCTTGGTGACATTGCGGCGCACGCCGGTGCCGTCGAGATTGCGGGTGCCGGTCAGCACCTGGACCTGGCTGGCGGTGACGAAATCGCTGCAGTGCGCCGCGGTGACGATGACGTTGGCCTTCACCAGGGTGCCGCCGCAGAACTGCGCGTCGAAGTTGTTGGCGACGCTCTTGGTGAGCAGCGCGACCTGGAACGGATTGTCCGAGGCGCCGGCGACGCTGCCGCCGACGATCTTCTGCGGGATCGCCGCGAGCAGCTCGGCTTCGGTCATGCCGGATTCCTGGAAAGCACGCAGGTTCCGCTCGGCGACGCGCAGTTGCACGTACTCGCGCATCCAGTTGCCGCGCGCGTCGACGCGGACGGTGGGGGTGCTGAACTGGACGGCGGCGGCGGCGGCGGGACGGCCGCTGTCTTCGGGCGAGGCCTTCGGCGCCTTGAACTGACGGGCGGCGACCGGGCCGCCGACGGCGACCGTGGCGACGAGCGCAAGCGCGAGCATGCTGCCGCGACGGGTCGCAGCGGTCTTCTGTTTCTGATTCATCACTTTCACTTCCTCCATGTGCGAAACGAGATCGGATCGGGAGCCTCCGCGCCCCCGCTTCGACCGGCCGGAACAGGGCCGGTCATCGGAATTCGCATCATCGGAAGCGCATCGCGGAGATGGCGTGCGTGCGCGAGGCCGTCGGGGGAACAACAGGGCACCGCAGGTATAGCACGAGCCGGAATGTCCGCGCATCCTGCAGTGCCGCACGCGACCGCCTTCGTCGAGGCGGTCGCACCGGCAGCCGGCAACCGGTCTCAGTTCGCTCGCGCCTGCAGGGCGGCGACCGCCGGCAGAGTCTTGCCTTCGAGGAATTCGAGGAAGGCGCCGCCGCCGGTGGAAATGTACGAGACATCCTTCTCGATGCCGTACTTGTCCACGGCCGCGAGCGTATCGCCGCCGCCGGCGATCGAGAACGCGGCGCTGTCGGCGATGGCGCGCGCCAGGGTCTCCGTGCCCTTGCCGAAAGCGTCGAATTCGAACACACCGACCGGGCCGTTCCAGACCACGGTGCCGGCGGCCCGGATCAGCTCGGCGTAGCGCGCGGCGGTCTGCGGGCCGATGTCGAGAATCATGTCGTCGGCGCCCACGGCGTCCACGGCCTTCACGGTCGCCGGCGCGTCGGCCGCGAACGCGGGCGCGACGACCACGTCGCTCGGCACCGGAATATCGGCCCCGCGCGCCTTCGCGTCCGCCATGATCTGCTTCGCGGTGTCGATCAGATCGGCCTCGTACAGCGACTTGCCGACGCCATGCCCCATCGCGGCGATGAAGGTGTTGGCGATGCCGCCGCCGACGATCAGCTGATCGACCTTGCCGACCAGCGACGAGAGCAGTTCGAGCTTGGTGCTGACCTTGCTGCCGGCGACGATCGCCAGCAACGGCCGCGCCGGGTGCTCCAGCGCCTTGGCCAGCGCATCGAGTTCGGCCATCAGCAGCGGACCGCCCGCAGCCTGTTTCGCGAAGCGGATGACGCCATGGGTCGACGCCTGCGCGCGATGCGCGGTGCCGAACGCGTCCATCACGAACACGTCGCACAGCGCGGCGTACTGCTTCGACAGGGCCTCGTCATCCTTGCCCTCGCCGACGTTCATGCGGCAGTTCTCCAGCAGCACGAGCTGCCCCGGCGCGACGTTCACGCCGTCGACCCAGTCCTTCACCAGCGGCACCTCGCGGCCCAGCAGTTCGGAGAGCCGCGCGGCGACCGGCGCCAGCGAATCGGCCTCGCTCCACACGCCTTCCTTCGGCCGGCCCAGGTGCGACATCACCATCACCGCGGCGCCCTTTTCCAGCGCGAGCTTCAGCGTGGGCAGCGAAGCGACGATGCGCTGGTCGGAGGTGACCCGGGCCTCCGCGCCGGGCGCGTGCGACACGGGGACGTTGAGATCCTGGCGGATCAGGACTCGCTTGCCGGCGAGGTCGAGGTCGGTCATGCGGACGATGGACATGCGGGGCTCCGGAAGGCGGAAGATGCGGCGGAAGACCGCCATTGTCCGCGCACTGCCCGCGCCGCATCAAACCCGCAGGTGCAGTCCCGCTCAGCCCTGCGCGGACGACGACCGGGTCCGCAGCAGGGTCAGCGCGAAACCGCCCACCACCGCGGCCCCCAGCACTAGGAAGCCCCACAGCATCCAGCGGCGCCAGTCGGGCGGTGCGGGCCGGTCGGCATAGGCCTGGGTGCCCGCGGACTCGGCGCGCGCGCCGAGCGCGGCCGTCGGCGGCGTCCACCCCGGCCCGAGGCGGGTGCGCAGCGGCGCCAGCGCCTGTTCCACCGGCTGCGCCTCACGGCGTGCGCCGCGGCTGCCGGCGGCGAGGGTGTAGGGCCCGCGGCCCTGGGCGAGGAACACGAAGCGCGCCGGCAGATAGACGACCTCCAACCGCGGCGTCGGATTGAGCGGGACGGTGCTGCGCACCCGCCATTCGCGCGCCGGGTACGGTGCGGTCAGAGCGTAATCGTCGTTGTCGATCCGCACATCGCCCTGGCGCAGGCGGAACAGCAGGGTGCGCCCCATCGGCACCCAGACGGCATTGGCGTCGTCCTGCGCGCCGGCGGCACGGGCATCGACGATGACATCGGTGGTGGCGTTGTCGGCGCCCAGCGCGATTCCCAGGCGGGACACCGGCAGGGTCGCGGGCAACCGGTAACGATAGAGCTCGCCCTTGGCGAAGGTGTCCTGCGCGCTGTCGACGAACTCCGCGCGCAGTCGTCGCCATTGCGGTGCGGCGGCGCCGGCCCGGGTGCGCCGCGCGGTCACCTGCAGCGACGGCAGCGCATCGCCGTCGAGCTGGCGCAAGCGCAGATAGCGCAAGGCGGTCGGCGGCAGCGCGATGTCGCGACGCTGCAGCATCGCCCCGCCGCGCCGCAGCGAGACCACCGCCGCGGCATCGACCAGGGGCTGCCAATGTTCGAGATCGTCGCTGCCTTCCACGGCGAACCGGGTCTGCACATCGCCGCGCTCGGGCCAGCGCAGGTCGAGGCGATCGACCGTCGCCGGCCGGTTCGGATCGCGGTTGAGATCCGCGTCCAGCACGTGGTCGACCATCGCCTGCGGCGCGGCGGCGGCCGCGGTCGCGTCCAGTTGCAGCAGATGCAGGCGTCCGGTGTCGTCGCGCTCCAGACGCAGCGACAGATCATCTCCGCCCTCGACGCGACGCGGCAGGGCGAACACCGGCAGCGCGACCTCGGCGACACCGGGCACCGCCTGCGGATCGACCGTGAGCCGGGCCACCGGCACCGATTGCCCGTCGGCGTTGAACACCTCGAAGTCGCGCAGGTCCTGATCGACCAGCGCGGCGTACACCTCGGGAGTCAGTTCGAACTGCCAGGCGGCGCTGGCGCCGTCGGTCTTCAGCGGCCAGCGATAGGCGTAGTCGCCGGGTTGCGCGGCCTGCACCTGCAGCGCCGTCCCCAACAGCGCGATCAGGCCTGCGTTCGCGAACATCCGTTTCATACTGCGGTCTCCGTGACGGCGGCGCGACGCGGCGGCGCCGGCGCGAAATACCCCACGGCGGTGCACAGCAGGCCGTAGGCGATGAACGATACGATGCCGAACAGATTGCCCAGATGGCTGCGGTCGATCAACAACAGCTTGAGCAGCACGACCGCCATCAGCACGGCACCGGCGCCCCACAGCAGACGATCGCCGCGCCGCGAGCCGAAGATCCAGCCGAGCACGCCGAGCACGCTCCAGACCACGGTCAGCGCGGTCTGCACCACGTTGTCGTCGAGCATCGACGGCGACCACGTGGTGCCGCCCCAGTGATGCGCGGCACGCAGCGTGGCGAAGCTGATCCACACGAACGCGGCCAGCGCGAACACCGGCACGCCGCCCGGCGCACGCCCTTCGTCGCGAGCGGACCAGACCCGCTGCGCGAGCAGCGCCAGGGTCGCCAACTGGAACAGTTCCAGCGGATTGACCAGGGCCACCCACGGCAACGGCGCGCTGCCGCCCGGGAAGAACAGCGACACCATCCAGCCGAATCCGAGCACGCACACCGCCGACCACCACAGCGGACGACGGTAGTCGTCGAAGCGTTCCGCCAGCGGCGGCGCCAGCAGCGCGGGCTGCAGCTGCAGCGCAGCGGCCAGGACCAGCACCGGCAGGCCCAGGGCGACGATGTGCCAGCCATCGCCCATCCTCTCCGGCGCGAACGCGGACGGATCGAGTTCGCTGCCGGTGCCGGCGCGATACACCAGATGGAACGCGCCCAGCGCCAGCGCGGCGGCCCACGACCACAGCCAGCCGCCGTGCGCCATCAACCGCACAGCGGTCCCGGTCTCGCGCAGACAGACCAGGGTGCGCCAGCCGAGTACCGCGAACAGCGCCCAGGTCGCGACACCCCACTCGCCGAAGGGATGCTGATGCGCCGCGGATTGCGCCATCGCGAACGGCACGCCCAGCAGCAGCGCGGCGGCGGCGGTCGCGCCGAACACCGGCATGTCGTCGAGCCGGCGGCGCGCTTCGGCGGTGAGCCAGCCGGTCGCCAGCAGGAACGCGAACAACGCATCGACCCGTCGCTGGTGCGGCACGTGATCGAAGATTTCCTGCGCGCCGGCGAAGGTCCACCAGCCCAATCCCCAGAGCGCGAACAGCGCGACGATGCCGCCGTCGTATTCGCGGCGATAGCTCCACGCGGTGGCGAAACCGGCGATCGCGATCAGCAATGCGCTCATGAACGCCGGATTGGCGATCGGCGTCGACGCGGTGGCCGCGGCCATCGCCGAGAACCCGGTGCTCATGCCGCCGATCCCGGCGACATAGGCCGCCGCGGCCGCGAGCTGCAGCAACAGACCGGACAACTGCGGCAGACGGCGATCCTGGCGCACGCCCAGCCAGACCAGCGCCGCGCCTTCCAGCGCGAACACGCTCGCGGTGGCGCGCGCGGACAGCGCCAGCGGCACTGACAGCGTCGAGAACCCGACCGCGAGCACCGCATAGGTGTCGACCAGCGACGCGAAGCGCTCGCGACCGCGCAGCGCGGCGGCGAGCAGCGCGTAGATCGCGGCCGCGCCCAGCGCCGACAGCGCCAGCGGCATGCGGCTGTCACCGAACGCGCCGCCCTGCAACAGGCCGGCCTGCAGCGCGAACACCACCAGCGGCGTGCCGAACACCAGTGTGCCGTCGACCAGTCCGTGCGGATTGCCGTCGTGGCCCTGTTCGTGACGCCGGTGGGCGTAGAACACCGGAATCAGCAGATACAGCGCGAAGAACAGCAGCAGGAAAGGCTCGGTGCTGGCGAATTTCTCCGGTTGGTAATCGAGCACGCCCCACAGCGTGCCGATGCCGAAGGTGAAGACGAAGCCGAGCAGATTCAGCAACCGCCACGGGCGGTTCCAGGCGATGCCGAAGATGCCCAGATTGAGCACCGCGTAGTACGAGAACAGCGCGACGTGATTGCCGCTGCCGGTGGACAGCCAGATCGGCGCGAGGAACCCGGCGAGGATGCCGAAGACCGCCAGCGCCAGCGCGTTCTGCAATACCGCGAGCACCCCGAGACCGGCGACAAGGGCGATGGTGATCGCGAACGCCGGTCCCGCCTCGATCAGACCGTAGAGCTTGAACGCGGCGAACGTCACCAGCATCAGCACGCCGATGGCGCCGCCCTGCAGGGACAGCGCGAACGAGCGCCGCGTCTCGCGCTGACGCCAGGCGAAGACCAGACCGCCGATCGCGGCGAAGGCGATGCCGGCGAGGCGCAGTTCGATCGGCACCCGCACCCAGCCCTGATCGTTGGCGTACTTGAGCAGCGCGGCGATGCCGGCGAGCAGCACCAGCATGCCGATCTTCACCGGTACATTGCCCTCGGTGAACCAGCGGCGGACACCGCCCAGCGCATCGCCGATCGGATCCGACGGCGGCCGTGCTGGACGCTGCGGGCGCGGCGGCGGCACGGACGCGCCGGGCGCGGCGCCCTGCGCGGTCGCGGTCGCGGGCTGGGGGCGCGTGCCCGACAGCGGCGGCAACGGCGGTGGCACCGGGCCATGCGCGGGCGGCGCGGGCGCGTCGTCGGGCAGATCGAAACGCGCGCGGCCGGTGATCTGCTCCGGCGACGGCGCGACCGGCGACGGCACGTCGACAGCGGCGGCCACGCTCGGCGGCGGCGGTGCGGCGGCGGGCTGCGAACGAGGCGGCGCCTCGACCGGCGCGACCGCCTCGACCGGCGCGACCGCTTCGGCCGGCGGCGACGATGCCTGCGCGGTCGAAGACGCCTGTACGGTCGGCGGAGCCTGCGCGGCGCGGGCCTCGACGCTGAGCACCTTCGCCTGCAGCCGCTGGACATCGCGCTCCAGCGCCTCGATGCGGGCCTTGGCATTGGCGATCTTCACCAGCGCCACCACCAGCAGCAGGGGCACGGACAGGACCGCCAGTCCGATCAGAATCAGAAACCCGGCCAGATCGTCATTCATCCGCTGCCGCCCTCGTGCGGCCATTCCCCTCGTCCATCACCCCCGGCGCGAAACGGGCCGGGACCGGACGGACACGCCCCGCAGCCTTCCCCATGCGGCAGCGAAATGCAACCGCAGGCGCTGGCCGTAGCATGGGCGGGGGCCGGCGGTATCGTCGATCGATACCGGCACTGGATCCGGCCGCGGCGCAGTGAAAACACGCCTGCGAAACCGTCAGGCCGCCGCGGCGCGGAGCTCGCGTTCGAGGAACAGCGCCAGTTCGGCCGGATCGAACTGGCGTTCGAACAACGGAACGGCGAAACGATAGCGGTCGCCGTCCTGACGCAGCACCCAGGCCAGGCGCAGGCGGACGAACGATTGGCGCAGGGTTTCGATGTCGATGCGGACGCCGTGGGCGTCGAACAGCGCGACGAGGTCGGCGACGCGTTGGGCACCGGTCTGGGCGATGCGATAGACGATGATCCGATCGAATCGCGATGCGATGTCGTCCTGCGTGAGTCGCGCCCAGCCGGCGAGCGCGTCCTGCACGCTCTGCGAGGCGAACGCGGCCTGCAGGTGTTCGTGACGGATGCGCGTGGTGCCGGGCGGCAGCGCCTGCAGACATTCCTGGCAGAGAATGGCGACGAGGTTCGCCCGTTCGCCGCTGGCCGAGACCAGCGCATCGACCAGCGCGGGCGTCTGGAACGCGATGCCGAGGCGTTCCAGCGGCTGCGTGGCGAGCGCGCGGCAGGCCGCGGGTTCGAGGCCGCCGATGGCGACAACCTCGCCGAAATTGCGCAGTGGCGACTGGTAGTCCTGGGTGGCGGCCTGATGGACGTCCCAGAAACCGGCGAGCATGAAGTGGCAGCGACCCTCCTCGCTGAGCGCGCGCAGGCGCGCGAGTTCCGGGTACCCGTGCGCCGCGTCGTGGCGCAGGAACAGGTCGGCCTCGTCGATCAGCAACAGCAGCGCACGGCCGCCGGACTGCGCGGCGAGCGCGCTCAGTGCGACATCCAGATCGGCCGCGGGATCGAGGCCCGCTTCGCTGGCGACGCGCGGCGCCAAGCGGTGGTCGCGCAGCGCGAGGTACAGGCAACGCACCCGCGGATGCGCGTCGAAACGCCGCTGGACGGCCTTCATCAGACTGGTCTTGCCGAGCTGGCGACCGCCGACCAGCACATAGTTGCCGGGCTCCCGGTTCACCACCTGCGCGAGCAGTTGCGCGCGACCGAAGAACGACGACGGCCGCGACACGCCACCGCGCGTCTGATATGGCGAAATGCGCGTGACCTGCAATTGCCGCGCCATCGCGCGCACCAGCGCATCGACCGGCTCGGCGGCGAGCAGCCAGCGGGTCTGCGTGCGGCGATCCAGCGCCACCAGCAGGTTCGCGGCATCGCGGCACGCGGGTGCGAGATGACGGTCGACATCGGCGGACGGGCTCAAGACCAGCAGCACGTCCTGGCCGGTGCGCAGCTCGCGCAGCCGTCGCACGACCTCGGCCGGCGGACACGCGACATCGGGCACGTACACCAGACAGCGCGCGAGATTCACCGGCAGATCTTCGGGCATGCGCCACTCGAACACCTCCCCGGGCAGATCCCAATCGGTGCTGCGACGCGAGACCGCGCCGATCGCGAGCGCGAGGATCTCCGTCTTCTGCACCGGCGACGCGCGATCGAAGCCCAGCGCCTGATGCCATGCATCGGGCGCGACGCCCGCGGCCCGCAGCATGGCGTCGCGCTGGCGCAGCCAGCCGAGCGCACGATCCAGCGCATGCAGATCGTCCAGCGGCACATCGACCAGTCCCGCGGGATCGCGCTGCAGCGACGCCAGCATCGGATTGCGCCGGAACAGCCACACCGCCGCCGCGATCGCGCCCAGCACCAGCACCGACAGCAGCGCCAACAGACCCTCGGTCAGGCCCCAGCCACCGGACGTGCGGCAACCGTAGGGCAACAGGCGCGCCGGCAGCACGCTCTCGCGGCCGTCGCAGGCCCATTGCCGCGTGCGCGGGTCGTAGCGATAGCGCACGACCTCGCCCCGCAGACCGGCGCGCGCCGGAAAACCGCTCGCGGTGGAGACTTTCAGGACACCCGGTTCGGAGAGATCGAAGGCGAATGCGGCATCGGCGGCGTCCAGCACCGGATCCTGCGGCAGGCGGTCGGGCCAGGCGCCGTCGTCGGCAGCGCTCTCGGCGAGCACGCTCCTGGCGTAGGCGGTTTCGTTCCAGCCGCGACCGACCGCGCCCAACACCTCCGGATCGAACCGGAACAGGAAACGGGTGACCGGGTTCCACTGCGGCACGATCAGGGCGCTGCCGATGAACAGCGCGGCCGACGCGATCAGCAGGAGTCGCGGCCAGCGCAGCGCACGCCACTGCCGGACCAGCAGCGTGGTCACGCATCCACCAGCAGGTTGCGCGCCGCCAGACGCACGGCATCGCAACGCCAGGCCAACCAGCGACCGTCGGCCTCGTCACGGGGCGCGAGCACATTCGACCAGAACAACCGCCGCAGCAGCGGATCGATCAGATAGGGCCGCGCCCGTCCGAGACGCGGGGCATCGAGCAGCGCCTGCAGCCGCGCGCGATCGTCGTCGCGTTCGACCAGCGGCAACAGCGCCTGCCACAGCAACGGATGTTCGGCGAGACGCGCGGTCGCGGCCGCGTCGTCGATCGCGGGCTCCGCCCGCAGCAGACGATGCGCCGCGTCGAGCAGCGCCGGATGGCCGCCGCTCAACCGCAACAGCCGCGCGGCGAACGCATCGTCCAGCGCATCGCCGCCCTCGTGGCGCAGCAGCGCGCGCAGCGTGGCCGCGTCCATCTCCGGCCAGGACTGCACATCGGCGATGTTGAGCAGCGACAGGTCGCCGCCCTGGTATTTCAGATCGGCCAGCGCCTCGCCGCCGCACAGCAGCAGATGCAATCGGCCGCTGTGGGTCTCGCTCAGGCTGCGCAGCACGCCGGCCAGGATTTCGCGCAGCGCGGGATCGCCCTGCTCGAAACGGCTGACCAGACAGAACAGGCGTTCGCCGTCGGCGAGACGCCGCCGCAGAGCTGCCTCGAAGGCGTGATCGGAATCGACTCCGGCCAGTCCGCACTGCTCGCCGATGGCGCGGAAATACGCCTCCGGCTCCACCGCCAGACTGTACGGCGGCTGCAGATGCAGCACCGAGCCAGCCCCGAAGCGACGCGCGGCCTCGGCGATGAACGCATCGCGGAACGGCGGCTGGCCCCAATGCGCCTGACTCAGCAGCATCAGGATGGGATACGGCATCGACCGGTCCATGCGCTCGAACACGTCGCGCACGGTCGCGGAGAGCGACCCGTCCGCCACCGCCTGCTGCGCCGGATATTCCGCCTCGAACCCCGCGGCTTCCAGCAATGCGTCGGTCTCGGTCTCGGTCAGGCGCAGGTAGGCGGCGCAGGCGACCACGCGGTCGCGATGCCGGCTGCTCGGCATGGCGTCGCCGTTGCGCCAGTTGTTGACCGACTCCCGGCTCATGCCGATCTCCGCGGCCACCGCACCGGCGCTGGCGCGGATGCGGCGCATGTGGGCGGACAACAGCTGCGAAAAGCGCGGATTGAGCATGCCGACGTGGACGACGGGAAGGTCGTCCACGCTAGCGCCCGGACCGGCGATGTCAACCCGTGCGGCCATCGAGCGGCGTCAGAACAGGATGCGCAGTGCGACCAGCCACACCAGCACCAGGCCGGCGTACTTCATGCCCAGCACGATGCCGCTGGGCGGCGCGTACGGCGTCGACTGCAGGATGTGCAGCCGCTGGGGCTTGGTGAGGCGGCTGTACAGCACCAGTCCGGCGATCAGGACCAGCACGCCGCCCATCACGCTGACGCCCATCGGCCCCAGCAGATCGAGCAGGCCGACGAACAGCTTCTTCGTCCCCTGGCGACGGCCTTCGTATTCGATCTCGCCCGCCGCGCGCACCGCCGCGGCCGCCGCGCGCAGCATCAGGGTGCCCAGCGTGAACACGGTCAGGGCCATCAGCGACCCGAACGCCGCGCGCCAGCGGCTGTAATTCGCTTCGTAGGCTCCGAACTGATCGGCGAGCCGTTCGCGCAGATGACCGTAGACGCGCTCGCGCAGGCCCGGCGTCTCGATGAAGACCGACATCACGCTGTCGTCCTTGCCGTCGCGATGGTGGAATTCGATATCGGTCTCGTGTTCGTTGTACTGCACGCGGGTCATCGCGCGGAAGGCCACGTGCTTGGCGTCCTTGCTGAAGACCATGGCCGGCGACCGGCCGGCGCCCAGCGCCTCGACCGCCTGTGCGGCCGCATCGCCGGTCATCTTGTCGGCGTAGACGGCTTCATCGGTGACGACGATCAGCTGCGCGCGACCGTCCTGTGTATCGATCCAGTGTTGCATGCGGGTTCCCCGGTGGCTGCGGACGACATCGCCCGTGGCCGCCAGTCTCCGCATCGGCCACATCGTGCTGAATCGGGAAACCGTCAGCCCGACCCGGGGCGCGGTTGACGATCTGTCAGGTGCCGCTATCGATCCGCAGCAGCGCATCACCCCGGGCGCGGACCCAGGGGGCGAGAACACGCAACCAACGTGGCCGCCACGTCAGGGCGAAGGCGATGGCGAAAGTCGACCCAGCCAGCGACATGCACCACACCAGCACGGCCATCGACGGGTGATCCGCTCCAATACAGAGAACCAGGGCTGCGGCGAGGCCGACGACGCCGAGCCAGCGCAGCGCTCGCGCGAGCAGCGGCGACGGCGCCGCGTTCCACACCTGCTGTGCATGCGCCGGCATGGACAGCGCCAACCAGCCCATGCCAGCAACGCTCGCCAGCAGCGCCGCGGACAGCAGAAGCACGGCGACGATCGGCTCAGCCATGCGTGATCTCCGATGGCGTGCCGGGCACCTCGGTCATCGGCACACCCAGCTTCAAGCGACGTGCGACGCGCCATGCGATGACGGTCGTCGCCAGCAGCACGAGGTCGATGCCTGCCACTGGCCAATAACCCGTGGCGATCGTTTTCAGCAGATGGTCACCGGTGGTAATCGCATTCAGCGACAGGGCCGTTACCGCGAGCACGCCGATGGCGAGGCATTGTTCGCGCCAGGCGGGATTAGCCCCGCCCTTCGCGACCGCCGCGCTGCGCAGGCCGGCATGCAGCAGGGCCAGCGCCCATGTCGCCCAGAAAGCGTAGCGCTCCCAGTCACCGCGCCCTGGCAGGTGTTCGGGCAACAAGCGGTTGGCGACCAGGATGCCCAGCGTCGCCAACACCATGCCGGTGACCGTGGTGACAGCGAGGGCATCGACGATGCGCGCGCCTTGACTGCCTTGCTGCGCGTGCTGACGCTTGCGCTTCTCGACGAAAAAGATGAAACCGGTGGCGATGCAGGCCGTGCCCGCCAGCCCGCCAAGTACGTAGAGCCAGCGCAGCAGCCAGTGGCGGAAGTGCTGCAGGTGCAGGCCGGTGAGGAACTCGCTGACCCGTCCAACGGCGGTGGCCGGCGGATCCTCGCGGATCAACGCGCCGGTGGATGCCTTGTAATGGATGCCGTCGCCGACCAGCGCGATGCGATCGGTACCTGCGCGATAGACGCTGACGTAGCCATTGGCATCGCCCACGTGCTGCAGGACCAGAAAACCGACATCGCCCGCCTTGCCTTTCGACGTCCAGCGGCGCTGCGCATCGATGACCATCGCATCGACGTTCGCCAGCCCGGCGGGAATGCCGGCGCGCTCGTGCGGCAGCCCGGTCTCGCGCGCCTCCACTTCCGCATGCAGGTCGTGCAACGCGTGCAACTGCGTGTGACCCACCGGGAAGTAGTACGTCGCCGAAAAGATCAGCAGACCGGTGAGGGCGAAGAAGAAATGGAACGGCAGCGCGACCACACCGGTCATGTTGTGCAGGTCGAGCACACTGCGGAGCCGGGCCTTGTCAGGGCGAAAGGTGAAGAACTCGCGGAAGATCCTGCGGTGCATCACCACACCGCTGACCAGCGCCGCCAACATCACCAGCGCGGAAAAGCCGACGATCCAGACGCCCAGATTCTTCCATTCCAGCGTCAGGCTGTAATGCATCGGATAGAAGAAGCCGCTGCCGATCTTCAGCCGGTCGTCGGGCAACGGCCTTCCGTCGCGCGGATCGATCGTGGCGTAGGCCCAGATCGCCTCCTCCTGGTCGCGGGCGTGCGGCACCTGATAGCCGGCGAACAACTGCAGCACCGGATCGCGATGCGTGGTGTATGCGCTCCAGCTGACGACCGCGTCGAAACGTGCAGGCATCTCGCCATCGACGCGCGGACGCATCGCATCGATGGCCTCCGACGTGGGTTGCATGCGCTCGAAGGCCGGCCGCAGCACCTTCTCGAACGAAGGTATGGGTTGCGGCTCGATGCGTGTCGCCGGGATGGCCCAGCGGTCGATTTCGCGATCGAATACCGACAGCGAGCCGAAGAAGAATGCCGCCATCAGCACGAAGCCCAGCACAAGGCCGAACCAGGTGTGCAGCCATGCCATGGATTGCCGGAAGGTCGAGAACATGGCGATCCTTCAGATCAGCAGCGATTGCACGAACGAACCGGTCGCGGCCAGCAGGCCGCCGCCCACCACGAGCACACCCCAGACCACCCGCACGCGCCGCGCCGCGAACGCCCATACAAACACCGCGAGGAACGCCAGCACGCCGATCAGGCTCGCGAGGAATTCGGCGTCGTGGAAGCTCATGCCTGCGGCGCACATCAGGCTGGCGCAAGCGACGACCACGCCCCATGCGAACGCGTAGCCGCCGAATACCGCTGCGGCGATGCGCGCGACCAGACGCCAATGCGGCGCGCGTACGGACGGATCGATCGGACGGGACATGGCGATGGCTCGTGTCTTGGCGATGGGCGGATCGGCGAGGCGATCAGAATCGCCAGTTCAGGCTCAGCGTGTAGTTGCGCGGCGCGCCGTAGTAGCCGCTGTAGCGCAACGTGTTGATGTACTTTTCGTCGCCGATATTGTTGATGTTCAAGCGCAGGCTGGCCTTCGGTACGAAATCCCAGGCCACGAAACCGTTGAGAACGGCATAGCTCCCCTGGCGGACGGTGTAGCCGTTGCTTTCGACGTTGGCGATGTCGCTCTGCCAGCGCCCGCCGAGGCCGTAGGACAGCGCCGTGTATGCCGGGAGGCGTCCGCTGAACATCAGATTGGCGGTACGGCGCGGCACCCAGCGATAGGTGTCGTCGCCATCCTGACCGGTCAGTTTCAGCGCGGTGTAACCGAACACCAGGTTGGCGTGCTCGCCAAGCCGGCCGCTGGCCTCGAACTCGATGCCTTTCGACTCGACGTCCACGCCTTCGTAATAGAACTGCCCCTGGTCGTTGTAACCGGCACCGGTGGCCAGACCGTCCTGCTCGGCGCGGAACACGGCCAGCGTGGTCAGCAGGCGCTTGTCCAGCCAGTCGGCCTTCACACCGACCTCGTAGTTGGAGCCCTTCGTGGGGTCGAGGTAGCGGCCCTCGGCATCGGACTGGCTTTGCGGCTGGTAGATGTCCGAATAGCTGACGTAGCCCAGCATGTCTTCGTTGAAATCGAACGTCAGGCCGGCGTAGGGACTGGTCTGGCGTTCGGTCTGGTCGAACACGACACCGTAGTTCACGCCCTCGCGGTGATACTCGGCGTGATTGAAACCGACCACGGCCTTCAGGCGGTCGCTCAGCGCGAGACGGGCCGCGCCGTAAGCGCGCTTCAGACGCTCATCCAGCGTGCTGTACACCGAGGCGCCGCCCCAGACCGGTTCCGGCACCACGTCGCCGGCCCACGGGAAGCCGGGCATGACCAGGTAACCGCACACGTTCGCGCCGCACAGTGCTTCGGCGAACTGCCGATTGGTGTTCTCGCTTCTGGACAGTCCAACGCCCAGCATCACTTCCTGTTCGCGGCCCAGCATCGTGAAGCGGCCGTTGAGCGTGGCGGATCCGAGGTCGGCCTTCAGGTCGTCGTTGCCGCCCCAGGGATAACCGTACAGACCGAGGTTGGTGCCCGGCTCCAGGCCCGTGCCGGCGTAGTCGGTCGCGTAGAACAGTTTCTCGTCGTTATGGATCCGACGATGGTTGTAGGACAGCTTGAGTTGCCAGTCCTCGCCGAGCTGGTGGCTGTATTCGACGAACGCCGCCCGGGTGGTGGTGTCCCAGTAGGTCCAGTCCTGGGTGGTGGACGCACCACGATCCCATTCGGCCTGCGTGCCGTCGCTGTACATGAAGGCCAGCGCGCCCCACATGTTGCCGTTGGTCCTGGCATCCTGCCAGGAATAACCGACCGTCAGCGTACCGTTCTCGCCGATCTGCCCGTCGACGACGCCATAGACGAAGTCGCGTCGGTCATCCTTGCCGCGCAGGTAGGAATCGCCTTCCTCGTGCGCGGCCACCACGCGACCGGCCCATGTACCACTGTCGGTGAATGGCGTGGAATAGTCGGCCTCGACACGGCCGGTGCCCCACGAACCATAGCTGATGCCGACCGAGCCCTCTGGTGCGTTCGTCGGACGCTTCCGCACATAGTTGATCGTGCCCGCGGCGTTGCCCACACCGGTCAGCAGGCCATTGGCGCCACGGATGACTTCCAGCTTCTCGTAGCCGAAGGTGTCCTGGGCACCGGTCACGATGCCCCAGCCATTGGGCAGACCGACGCCGTCGATCTGGGTGTTCGCGATGTCGAATCCGCGCGCCGTGAAATTGGTGCGGTTGGTTTCCCATTCCTCGACCTGGATACCCGTGGCCAGGCGCAGCGCCTCGTTCAGGCTGTCGGTGCCGAACTGCTGCATCTGCTCGCTGCCGACCACGCTGATCGATTGCGGCGTGTCCTTGATGGCGAGATCCAGGTTGGTCGCGCCGTTGCTGACGCGGCTTGCACGCTGGCCCACGACCAGCACCGCGTCCAGATCGTCGGCGGATGACGTCGTCGCATCACCGGGACTGTTCTGCGCGAGCGCCGCGCCGGAAAGTCCGGCAAGGATCAGGCAGATCGCCTTGGGCAGAACATGCCTGGCTGGGCGGGACGATCCGGTCGAACGGGCGGGAGACACGGACGGAGGGCACGAACGCGTGGAGAACATGAGGGCCTTGGCGATTTCCAGGCGGAGCGGCAACCGCACGTGCAGCCCGGACGCTGTCCGCAGGGACAGAGACCGGCACTCCATGCGCGGGCACCAGCGCCCGGGCGATTGAGGGGATCTTTATTAAATGATAATCAATCGCATTTGGCAACCACACCAGGCCCACGACGCTTCGCCCCCGGCCCGTACCGCCGCACCCGCGGCGTTCGATGTCGGCTTCCGACTCCGAACGCAGCATCACCAGACGCAGCGATCCGTATCTGCGCACGCTGCTGATCCACGGCGCGGTGTCAGCCGCTGGACCGCTTCCACGCCTGGGCACTGGCGGTCGCCGAACGCCGAGGCGCCAGCAAGGCCGCGGCATCACCGACCAACGAATTCGCCCGGTGGCTGTGGGCGATGACCCGCGACGGCACGTCGTTCGATGGAAATCACGTCAGCGTGGCGCCTGCCACGCACTCACCCGACCCTCCCGCAACCGATCGCGCAAGACCACTCGACCACGGTAGAACGAATACGACCATGGCATCGGGCACGGTCAGGATGGAAGCGAGCGATTCACGCGCCGGAATGGAACGCGCAGCGTGTGTGGATGCGGCAATTGCGGCCGCAACCGTGTGATGCGGTGCCGCCCTGACGCACCGGTTTTCCGGAGGTCACCGCAGACACAACGCCGCGATGCCTTCCTTCTCCCCGCACGCGGG
Source organism: Lysobacteraceae bacterium (assembly GCA_041919915.1). Classification (GTDB taxonomy): domain Bacteria; phylum Pseudomonadota; class Gammaproteobacteria; order Xanthomonadales; family Xanthomonadaceae; genus Lysobacter_I. The sequence goes on along the minus strand of JAYRSY010000001.1, from coordinate 236,975 downwards.
GAGAAGGTGGCCGAAGGGCGGATGAGGGGCTTTGTCGATTGGGTGCGTGCTTCGCAGGTTGGGCGCTTCGCGGCCGGCTTCGATGTGGGCATGGTGCGGGGTCGGTGACGCAGTGTGCAGCCCTGCGGGCAACGGATGCGGGCGCGATTCGCATCATGGGTGGCGTCTTGGCGCCCCGTTTTTCCGAAGACCACCGCAAACACAACGCAGCCACACGTTCCTTCTCCCCGCACGCGGGGAGAAGGTGACCGAAGGCTGGAGAAGGGCTGGGCTGCGGGAGCGTTCTGTGTAGGCTAGGCGCTTCGCATCCAGCTTCGATGTCGGGATGATGCGGGAGCGATGAGGCATTCTGCGGTCCTTCGGCACCCTATCGGGTTGCTTGGCTGGCACCCGCCGCGTTGTCCTGCATGCACGTAGAATTTATTGGATTAGTCTTGGCTGACAGACAACTGCTTTCGGCCAGGAGCGGACGGTCGCCAAACAACTCTCCTGACCTTCCTGCCACACCGTAGAACGCATAAGCCGAAGGATTCGACACCATCCAACAAGTCGGATCGCGATGTATGAAGAGCCTGCGGCGCTTAGCTTGTGTACCTTGCGGCCCTTCATCAGGAGTAATTGCGATTCGTTACTGAGCCATCTTTTCCATCCGTTTGAGCCGCTTCAGATCCGAATCCTGCGCTTTCTTGAGATCGAACATTGCCTTGTAAATGGCGAGGCCGTCGTCGACCTCCTCAGCGCACCGACTTTCAATGGCCGAAAAATCTTGGTTCTCGTAAGCATCCCACACGGATTTTCCAGAATCCATTCGCTTTCCATTGACATATTTTTGATAAAGCTCTGATTTCTTCTTAGGAAAAGAGAAGTATCTGTTGTTGAAGGAAAATTGACAGAAGGTCGCCACACTCAAATCGAGCTGTCTGCAGCCGTAAATGACGTCGTACAACCGATTCTCCTCAGCGACCTCATGCGCTGCCATGCGGGTCATGAGACAAGGGATATCGCTGTGCGAAATGCCTATGCCCGACAACATCAGCGCCCCTGCCTGTTCCGGGTGCAAAAAAGATTTCCACTCAGCCTCAAGATGATCATAGATGGCTGCGAGAACGCCACGCTCATCGCCGACATTCCATTCCCAGAAATTACATCTCTTTCCGACACGATCCTCAATCGGAAAATAAGTCAAGAAACTGCCACCCAACACTTTATGTCCATCCATATGCGGCGAAAAACGCATGCCGCTTGGCGCAGAGCGATCGCGATCTTTATGCGGAACATAGTATTCGAGATCGAAAAAAATCACTTTCGTGCGATCGGGAAAGAATTTCCTTTTGACTAACATCCAGTGCTCCTGCTGTTCAACAAATAGACGAAAAATTCATTCGTACGAGCAACTCCAAAAGCAACGACAAAATCGACAACTGCAGATACATACTTCTCTTTTCACTATAACGTGGCGTGAGTCTATTGGCATTGTCAAGGCTGTCGATGCCCCATTGATTGGGACAAATTTCGGACCCACTGGCGCGCCGCCCTCGTGAAAATGGACATCGTCGCTTTCCGGCCAGAAGCGAACAGTGGTCAATGCCTGAGGCCCACAGGCCTGAGTTCCATGGGCACGACTACTAAGTTCTGCAGATTGTCATTTCTTTCCATCCATTCACAGCTCTGTAGGGCGCATAAGCCGAAGGCGTCATGCGCCATGATCCATCATCCATGGCGAACACCATGAAGAATGGTGCATGACGCTTCGCTTATGCACCCTACTCGCTATTGTTCAACCAACTCATTGTAAAGCGCCGTCCAACTTGATCCAGCCCCCTTCTCAACAACGGAACTTACTATCCTCAAGGCCTCTTGGCGCAGACCGGCTGCATGAAGCTTGCGGATGACCGTCTTCAACTTATCTCGATAGTCATACGAGAATCGATACTCTTCCAGGAACGCATCCAACAGCTGTTTTGTTCGTTCCGGATCGCGATCTACGAACTTCGCAAGCGTATCAAGAAAATCGCTGTCCCAATGCGATTGATGCGCGCACTTGGCGACCGGAATAAGCCATTCAATTTCGTCTTCCGGTGTATCCACAAACCGGATGAAACGCGAGGTAATAGCCAGCAGATTCGCCCTCCCCTTCGGATCTTCCATACCGAAGCCTACGCTCCTCCTTGCGAGTGCCTTGACCCGCTGGACATGCTCATCCTTCAACTTGCTCCGAGACCATCTGACAGCCGTTGCGACTAACTCGACCACGTCATCTAGGTGATCTAGAGAGAACATTTCGGCAATGCATGGAGAATCCAGATCCTCCTGCCCCCAAAGGTATGCGACCGCGATCCGTTCTATCAACCTCTCACGTGCGCTCGCTCTAAGCGAAGCCAGCCTCAGAGCCTTCCTCGGGACGTCGGAACCCCTCAACGACTCATACACGCGCGGTGAAAAATTCGCGTAAGCCAGTCCTACGATGGCGCACGACAGATTGGCTTCCTGATCGAACGGAAACAGTCTTTCCATATTTGCACGCACCCAGGCGATATCCACGTAGTGCATCTGGGCGAAATAGGTACCAAACAGGGTCGAAGACTCCAAGCGCTGGCCGTCCATGCATCCTGCAAGCTCAGCCTCGAAGGCCGGCCGCAGTTCGTCCCAAACCGCCTGGTGGTTCTGATTGGCTTTATCGGCATCGCGACAGCGCCGCAAGAGGATCTGCAGCAATGCATCGACAGCCATTCCTCTTGCATTGTTGATCGCCGCAGTCATCGGATCATCAGACATCGCAATGCCCGGCGCATGAACCATGATCGATGACACTGCATTCGTCAACTGCTTAATGTTGCCATCCGACAATGGCACTGCATCACTAGCCGCCAACTTGTTTGAAATCCGACCAACGATCGGCGGGATCCAGTCCCTGTCCGGCTCGAAGTCATGGGAAAATTCGGCTGGTTCGTCCCAGAAGCCCGGATCGTGGATGAGGGCTTCCATGTACGGAAGGAACGCGTCAAGCAGCTCGCGCAGGTTTTCCGGCGCGTCCTCCTTATCCTGCTTCTCGATCAGTGAAAGAAAGCCATTCAATAGACCGTACTGGATACGTCGACTCACTTGCTCCTGCGTATCCAGCACCCGGATAAAACTTCTTGGTTTTGCGGCCACTGCGTTGCTGAGCGCGTCGATCAGGCTCTTTCGGGAGCCCGGCCGTTCGTCCACCGGAGGAACATATGCGTCGATTCGTTTGACGAGGCTGCCATCGTCCGCGAACGTGGCAATCTCCTCGGGCGTATAGGGACTCGGCCCGCTTCCGACCCAACTTTCGTGGTAGGCGAGGAAGTCGGGGTGATCGCGAATCGGGCCCACAACTTCGACAATGCGTGCGTATGTCGCATCCACCTGAGCATCACCAAGCCCCTGAATAGCGTAGAGCCAGTCCCGTTGGCTGCGCTGCGCAAGCTCCATTTCTCTGCTGCCGGGATCTTTTCCATCCACAAGCGACATGATGACATCATGCACGCGCGCCTTCGCTTCAGGCATTAGGTCGCGATAGTGATCTCGGAGTAGCCAGTGGAGTTCGTGCAAATGGCCAATCTCGAACAGAGGCTGCGAGATCGCAGCTTCGAGCTCGGGCTTCAGGCTGTCCCAATGATCGCGCACGGCATTGATCGCCAAGCGGCGCACGATCTGCGCATCGTCTGACAGCATTCGCGCCACATACACTTTGGCGCTCTTCAGATCCTCGTGCAGCCAAGCGTCCAGAGAATCCCTGGCAGCGTCCACGTACGCGTTGACAGTATCATCCCAAGAATGGTTCTGATCGTGTTCCTCGATCGCCGGTCGGCTCAGCCAACTGCTGTCCGCCATGAACTCATCGGAGAAGACTTCACGAAGTCTCGCAAGCAGGCAATCTATGGCCTGATTTTTCGCAATCCTTCCCATATCGCGCGCGCGGTGGTCGAGCAGCCGCCCGAGCCAGTACGGGTCGGCAACCGGACGACGGTCACGAAGATCGCGGTCTTGCCCCTGGACTCCCCCAAGTTCGGTGCAATGCCACAACAGGCGCACCGCCTTTTCGCGGTCTTGCGTGGATCCAGCCGCCAGGAAGCGACCAATTGCCTTGTCCAGCTCAGGCACGATGGTTGAATTCCCCCATCTTGTCTTCAACCACCCCTCCGCCAGATCGACGTCCTCCAGGCTGACGCACTCGGTCGGCACGAGAGAGATGATCTCGGCCAACGCCGCATTGGTGTGGTAGTTGTCGGCTGGGGCGCGACCTTGGTCTTCAGCCGAGAGCGCCCTGACAATCCCCATCAGTTCCGAACCGAGCGTGACATCTGCCGTTTCGCCTGCGATGCCAGCGATGCGAACCAGGTATTCGAGCGCCGGCCAGATGGGAATACGGAAGAACCCTTCCTTACCTTCCACTTCATGAGGGCCCGGATTCGCAGCCGGTTCGAACATTCCCGCGGCCCGCAGCTCCGAGAAGAATCTCTTCGGATCCTCGCCCTTGAGGATCAACGAGAACCCGTGAACCGCATGTTTGTCGCTCCTGCCCATGTAGCCAATCAGGGCCTTCTGAGACGCAGTCAACTCAACCATTGACCAAGCCCTCCATTTCCCTGAAATCCTGGACGGTCAACGGATCGTTCTTCGGAAGCTTTCCGACGAAGTCCTCAAGCACGTGGATCAGTTGTCTCCAGTCCTCTTCGTCTCGGCTGAAAGGAATTAGCTCCACGCCGCATTGCTGCAGGAAGTACTCCCGCAGCGCATCGCAGGAGCCTTCTTCGAACGTGAAGAATCCTTGAAGCATGTAGTGTCGCGCCTCCCGGTTCCTGCGCCCGCTCCTGTCCTGCGCCTTCATGATTACGTACTCCAGGACCTCCAACTCCTCGAGCCCATAACCAACAAAAAGTATCGTTCTGTGTTGAAACAGGAACTCAAGAAAGCTGAGCACAACGTTCTCGCCGTCGCCACCGACGTGGTGCCTGTCATTGGCGTAGCGCTCGATGTAGTCCCTGGTCGAAAGGATCATCCCGTCTGGATCCTCGAGCGCTCCATGCAGATGCAGCACAGTGTCGGGTTTCCGAAACTCGTCCGCTCTGAAGTCTTCCGGCCTGTATAGCTTGTTTCGCTTCAATTGCTCGCGCCGTTCCGCCGATTCGGCTTGCTCTTCTTCATTCGAGTCGGTGCCGGGAAACAAGCGATCCAGCCATTCGTCGTAGTTCGTCGTGATGAACCATCTGCTGAGCGCGGACAAATGCCCGTAAACCGCGCGACCATCCTTGTTTTCATGCCAGTCCGTGGTCTTGTGGAGCAGGGTGGCGTAATCGATCTCGACCCCTGCCTTCTTTGCGGCGATCTTGGCGATCGAAAGTTTTACTCTCGGTGACAGCGCGGAAAGCTGCGATCGCTGCGCCGGCCCAAGCACTCGCTTCTGGACCAGCTGTTCCAGCACCTTGTCGGCGAACTCTGCCCATCGCGGGCATCCAGCGAGCTGCGAAACGCCCGCACCAATGAACGGAACAAGAATTCCCCGCGCTGCCGCGTCGATCAGTCCCTGCGGAATATCTGGAAGCGACTTGATTTCCAATCCCGGTTGCGCCTCCTTTCGCGCACACTCTCACCAACCTGTCATCAGCCATGGGCTATTAACAAGCGCGTCACCCTACTGGGAGACATTTCGCGGCCACCCATCAGGTCAGGACCCCAATAATCTAATTATCACAAAAAACAGCAATAGACCGAAAGCGCAAGCAGCTATGACCCATCATGCAATAGGAGCTAGGCGCCATTGATGCATCAACAGACCAATAAAAAAGGGTCAGATTCATTTTCCAACGTCCGCTTCGGGTCGAAACCAGCCCCTTAAAAAACTCCCCCCCCCGCTCACCCCACATCAATTGCACCTGCCATATCTGACAGCCACCACATCCGTTGTCGTATCTACCGGTTGCAGAAACGTCTACCGCGGTTCGTCGCGACTTGACCAGTCTTCGACTGTTGAAAGCCGTCGCTCCTACAGGGGTTTGCGGTGAGAGTGATGTTGCGGTGGGGGTGCGTTCGCGCCTCCCGGCGCTCCTACAGGGGGTTTCGGCGGGGGCGGGGCGGCTTTGAGGTGTGGTCGCGACTTGCGTCGCTCCTACATTGGTGAGAGTGCGGGTCGCCGACCGGCCAAACCGTCGTCGAGCACCCGAAAGCACGAAAGCGCCCGGAGGCGCTTTCGTGGTGGATCGTATCGAATCGCGATGGTGGGGTTCGCTGCGCTCACCGCCACCCTACGTGGTCACATGTCGTGGTCCCATGTCGTGGTCCCATGTCGTGGTTCCATGTCGCGATCCCGTGTCGCGGTGGTGCGGCTGCGGTTACTTGCCGGCGACGACCTTGACCATTTCGAGGCACTTGGTGGAGTAGCCCCATTCGTTGTCGTACCACGAGACGATCTTGATGAAGGTGCCGTCGAGGGCGATGCCGGCGTCGGCGTCGAAGATCGAGGTGCGGGTGTCGCCGCGGAAGTCGGTGGCGACGACCTTGTCTTCGGTGTAGCCGAGCACGCCCTTCAGCGCGCCTTCGGACTGGGCCTTCATTTCGGCGCAGATCTCGGCGTAGGTGGCGGGGTTGTCGAGTTCGCAGGTCAGGTCGACGACCGAGACGTCCGAGGTCGGGACGCGGAACGACATGCCGGTGAGTTTCTTGTTGAGTTCGGGAATCACCACGCCCACGGCCTTCGCGGCGCCGGTGCTGGACGGGATGATGTTCTCGAGGATGCCGCGGCCGCCGCGCCAGTCCTTGTTGGACGGGCCGTCGACGGTCTTCTGGGTGGCGGTGGCGGCGTGCACGGTGGTCATCAGACCGCGCTTGATGCCCCACTTGTCGTTGAGCACCTTGGCGATCGGCGCGAGGCAGTTGGTGGTGCACGAGGCGTTGGAGATGATCGCTTCGCCGGCGTACTTGGCGTGGTTCACGCCGTAGACGAACATCGGGGTGTCGTCCTTCGACGGCGCGGAGAGAATCACTTTCTTCGCGCCAGCGGCGAGATGCTTCTCGGCGGTGGCCTTGTCGAGGAACAGGCCGGTGGATTCGATGACGATGTCGGCGCCCACTTCGTCCCACTTCAGGTTGGCCGGGTCGCGCTCCTGGGTCAGGCGGATGCGCTTGCCGTTGACGATCAGGGTGTGGCCGTCGACCGCGACCTCGCCCTTGAAGCGGCCGTGGACCGAGTCGTAGCGGAGCATGTAGGCGAGGTAGTCGGGTTCCAGCAGGTCGTTGATGCCGACGATCTCGATCTCGTCGCCGAAATTCTGGACCGCGGAACGCAGGACATTGCGGCCGATGCGGCCGAAACCATTGATGCCAACCTTGATCGCCATGGGCGGGTCGCTCCTGAGCAGGGGGTGAGGACGGGGAAGCCCGGCATTTTAGCGGATCGGGCCCCGTTCCCACGGCGACGGACGCGCGACAGCCGGCGATCCGGGGGCCGCCCGGCGGGCCCCGGGCAGCCCCTGTCGGATCGGAGGGGTGGTCAATTGTTAAAAAATTGATCATCCTCAAACGGCGCCCGGAAAGGCGCGGAGATACTGCCGGTCAACCCGGTGATCCCACATCCAATGCCCAGGAGGCAATTCAAATGATCCGTCGTTATGCCCCGCTCGCCCTCGCCCTCGCCTTTGGCGGCCTCGCCGCTCCCGCTTTCGCCCAACAGGCCGGTGAGTGGACCTTCAGCGTCGGCGCCCATCAGGTCAACCCGAAGAGCGACAACGGCAGCCTCGCCGGTGGCACGCTCGATGTCGAAGTCGACAGCAACGTCCGTCCGACCATCACCGCCGAGTACTTCGTCCGCGACAACCTCGGCATCGAAGTGCTGGCCTCGCTGCCGTTCCAGCACGACATCAACATCAACGGTCTCGGCAATGTCGGCTCCACCAAGCACCTGCCGCCGACCGTCTCGCTGCAGTACCACTTCGGCGAAGGCAAGGTGAAGCCGTTCGTGGGCCTGGGCGTGAACTACACCCTGTTCTTCAGCGAAGACACCAACGGCGCGCTCGCCGGCACCGATCTGAAGCTGGACGATTCCTTCGGTCTGGCCGCGCACGCCGGCATCGACTTCAAGGTCGGCGAGAAGGGCGCGATCCGCGTCGACGCCCGCTGGATCGACATCGACACCGATGTCGAAGTGAATGGCACCGGCCTGGGCACCGTCAACATCGATCCGCTGGTCTACGGCGCCGCCTACGTCTTCCAGTTCTGATCCGATCCTGCGTTCCCATGCGTGACCCCGCCTCGACCGCACAGCGGTCGGGGCGGCACAATCAGGCTGCACCTGCGGGTCATGTCGGCTACTCTCCTCCGCATGACCCGTTTTTCTTTTCTGCTGCTGGCGGCGCTGCTGCCGATCTCCCTTCCCGCTCACGCCTGGGGGCCCACCGGCCACCGGCTCGTCGCGCATCTGGCGGCGACCGAACTGGATCCGCGGGCCCGCGCCGAAGTCGCGCGACTGCTGCGCGGCGAGGCCGACCCCACGCTGGCCGGCGTCGCCAACTGGGCCGATGAACTGCGCGATCATCCGGTCGCCGGCGATCCCGATCTCGGGAAACGCTCGTCGCGCTGGCATTACGTGAATCTGGCCGAAGACGACTGCGGCTATCGCGCCGTCGCGCACTGCCCGGACGGTGATTGCGTGATCGAGGCGATCCGTCGCCAGCGCGAGATCCTGGCCGACACCCGCCAGCCCGACGCGGCGCGCGCGCAGGCCCTGAAATTCCTGGTGCATTTCGTCGGCGACGCGCATCAACCGCTGCACGCGGGCTATGCGCGCGACAAGGGCGGCAACACCGTGCAGCTGCAGGTCGGCGGCAAGGGCAGCAACCTGCACCGCCTGTGGGACAGCGAAGTGATCGCCTCCGCCGAGATGAGCGAGCCGGCGTATCTGCGCCATCTGCAGCGCATGCCGTTGCCGCCGGCCGCGCGGACCGGCGCCGACGATCCCGCCGCATGGGCCGAGGCCTCCTGCCGGGTGGTGCTGCGCGACGGCTTCTATCCGAAGCGGCCGAAGATCGGACCGGCGTATTTCGCGCAGTGGCGGCCGACGGCCGATGCGCAGCTGCGCATCGCCGGACATCGGTTGGCGGTGCTGCTCAACGAAGCGTTGAAGGGCAAGCCCGCGCGATGACGCCGGATGCGCTGTGGCTGGCGTTGCTGTTCCTGCTGGTGGCCACGCTCTATTCCTCGGTCGGCCACGCCGGCGCAAGCGGCTATCTCGCGGCGATGGCGCTGCTCGGTTTCGCACCGGAGCAGATGCGACCGACCGCGCTGGCGCTGAACCTGCTGGTCGGCGCGATCGGGCTGTATCGCTTCTGGCGCGGCGGCTTCGTGCGCTGGCGCAACATCCTGCCGTTCGTGCTGGCATCGGCGCCGGCAGCGTATTTCGCGGCACAGGCGACGTTGCCGAAGGAGACCTATTCGCTGCTGCTGGCCGGCGTGTTGCTGGTCGCGGCGGGCGGCGTGTTCCGCTCGGCCGGTCGCGCCGAAGCCGACGATGCGCAGGCGACCGGTCGACGCGTGCCGTGGACCACCGGACTCATCGCCGGTGGCCTGATCGGCACGCTCTCGGGCCTCACCGGCACCGGCGGCGCGATCTTCCTCACACCGCTGCTGCTGTTCGCGCACTGGATGCCCACCCGCGAAGCCAGCGGCACATCGGTGGCGTTCGTGTGGATCAATTCGCTGACCGCCCTGGCCGGACTGCTGGCGTCGGAGCAGACCCTGCCCGCGATGTTGCCGCTGTGGCTGGGCGCGGTGGCCGTGGGTGCGCTGATCGGCACCCAGTTGGGTTTGAAGTGGCTGCCGGTGCGCAACCTGCGCTACGCGCTGGGCGTGGTGCTGCTGATCGCGGCGGGAAAGTTGCTGCTCGGTTGACGGGCCGGCCCGCGCACGGCTCGATCGCGCGGCGCATGATCGTCGACGCGCCTGATCGTCGACGCGCTTCATCGTCGACCCGTTCCGATCAGTCGGCAACTCGCGTCGTCCGGCACACCGGACGACGCGGGTCGATCAGCGGGTCGATCAGCAATCGTCCTGAACCGGCTTGCCGCCCTCGGCGATCTGCAGCAACCGCATCAGACGCGGCATCGGAATCGTCCGGGAGGACAAGACGGATGGCGCACGTGACGCGGGAGCCGACGCCGACGCCGACGCCGACGCGGGCGGTGCCGGCGGTGCCGGCGGTGCCGGTGGTGCGGGCGGCGCGGGCGGAGCAGGCATTTCCTTCGGATCCGGCGGTGAGGGCGGTGCCGGCGGCGCGGGCGGGGCCGGGGGCGCCGGCGGTTCTTCCGCCGCAATCGCCAGGGTCAACTCGACACCGTCGAAATCGCCCGAGGGCGTTTCACCACCGATCCTGACCACCGCCGGTGCATCGTGCGCCGCGATCAGGCGGGGTTTCGCGATCTCGCGACCGTCCCGCTTCAGGACCAGTGCGATGTCGTGGCCGCGATCGGTCGTTTCGCGCACGACGCCTTCGATCTGCAGACGCTCGCCGGCTTCGCCGCGATGCGCGAACGAGAACGGCTTGCCGTAGTCGTTGGCGATCGCGAAGCGGGTCGGCGCATCGTCGTCGATGCGCAGTTGCACCTCGGCACGGAAATCGGCACGGGAATCGGCGCGAGCATCGTCGCCGGGCGCGCCGATGTAGCGCGGCGGTTGCGCCGACCACACCGCGAAGCCGGCACCGAGCGCCAACGTCGCCACCGAGGCGACACCGATCCGCCGCGCCCACGCACGGGGCATGGGGGTTTTCAATTGCATGACTCTCTCCTTCATCGGATGTGAGAACCCCCAGTGACAGCCCAGCGGCGCCTGCCGGTCAGCCATGAGGGTCTTGAGCATCGCTTCGCCGTACGCGCGTCGCGAATCGGGATGGGCCGCGATCACCGCCTGGTCGCAGGCGAGCTCCTGATCGTGGCGGAAACGGATGGCCGCCAGATGCACCAGCGGGTTGAACCAGAACACGCAGCGGACCGCGACGACCGCGAGATTGGCCAGGTGATCGCCGCGGCGCAGATGCTGCCGCTCGTGCGCGAGCATCAGCCCGCGTTCGCGCGCGTCGTAGCGGTGTTCGAAATCTTCGGGCAGTACGATCCGCGGCCGCAGCGCGCCGAGCAGCGCGGGCAGCCCGTATCGCGATTCGGCCTGCCATGCATCCGCATTCCAGCGACGCACGCGGCCCAGCGCCGCTTCGAAACGGCGTTGCTGATGCCACAGTCGCCACGCCATGCACAGCGCACCGGCGCCCCAGAGCAGCAGCCACGCCAGCGAATGATCCGCTTCGGGCGCCGGCACCGCGACGATCGGCGGCACGAGGCCGGTCACCGCCACCGCCTGCATCACGGGCGCGATCTCGACCGTGCGCGCGGGCAGCAGACTCGCGATCACCGCCACCGGCAGCAACCCCCACGCCGCATAGGCGACGCCTGCACCGAAATGGCGGCGCAGCAGACGCGGCAGCAGCAACAGGACGGCGCTCGCGACGACGACCGCAAGCGACGGCAGCCACATTCGCTGCAACAGTTCAGCGCTGGTCATCGCCGCTCTCCAGAGTGTCGATCAACCGCCGCAGCTCGGCGAGATCCTCGGCGCCGAGCTTGCGATGCTGGCTGAAATGCGCGACCAGCGGCGCGACGCGGCCGTCGAACAGCCGCGCCAGCAACGATTCGCTCTCGCCCATCACCCAGTCTTCGCGCCGAAGCTTCGGCGAGTAGAGATAGCGGCGTCCGTCCTTGCCGGCCTCGATCGCGCCCTTGTTGAGCAGGCGGTTGAGCAGCGTCTTCACGGTCGCTTCCTGCCAGTCCTGACGGTCGGCCAGTGCCGCGACCACGTCCTCCGCCGCCAGCGGGCTGCGCTGCCAGAGGACTTCCATCACCACCGATTCGGCTTCACTGATCTGCATGTCCCGACGCGCCCGCCTGATGATTACGAATGTAATTGAATTGCAGATTACATCTGTAAACGATCATGTCAAGCGCCGCTCGTCGGGATGTGTGCAGGCGGCATTTGAGCGGAGGCAGGACGCCGGCGGGTGAAGTCCGCGATGATGGCGCCATGACCGACCACGCCCGCACCCTGCCCCATCGGCTCGACAGCCTCGACGACGCCGTCGAGACCCTCCTCGCCAGCATCGATGGCCCGCTGCACGTGGCCGCGCCACTGGGCCTCGGCAAACCGCATCGCCTGCTCAACACCCTGTACGCGCGGATCGAACGCGACCCGTCGCGCGAACTGCATCTGTACACGGCGCTGTCGCTGGATCCGCCGGTCGCGGCGAACGATCTGCAGCGGCGTTTCGTCGCGCCGTTCGTCTCGCGTCATTTCGGCGACGACTATCCGCGCCTGAAATACGTCGAGGCGATGAAGCGCGACGCGCTGCCGGCGCACATCGAGGTCGAGGAGTTCTACCTGCAGTCCGGCGCGCTGCTGCGCTCGCGCCAGGCGCAGCGGCGCTACGCCAGCCTCAACTACACCCATGTCGCCCGCGCGATCGCGGAGCGCGGCACCAACTGCGTGGTGCAGAAGGTCGCGGCCAGCGCCGACGGCTCACGGCTGTCGCTGTCGTCGAACACCGACCTGACCTTCGACGCGATCGACGCGGTGCTCGCGCTCGGGCGGCCGCGGCCGCTGATGATCGCCGAGATCGACCCGGAACTGCCGTGGCTGGAGAACGGCGCCGCGGTCGACGCCTCCTTCTTCGACATCGTGATCGCGCCGCCGGGCCCGTATCCGAAACTGTTCGCGCTGCCGCGGCAACCGGTGGCCGATGCCGAATTCGCGATCGGCTTCTACGCCAGCGCGCTGGTCCGCGATGGCGGCACGCTGCAGATCGGCATCGGCGCGCTGGCCGATGCGCTGTGCCATGCGCTGGTGCTGCGCCATACCGACAACGCCACGTACCGGCGCGTGCTGCGCGCGCTGGATCCGGACATCGAACGCCATCCGGCGGTGCTCGCCTGCGGCGGCCTCGATCCGTTCGCGCAGGGGCTGTACGGCTGCAGCGAGATGATCAACGAAGGATTCCGCCGGCTGGTGCAGACCGGCGTGATCCGGCGCAAGGTGGTCGACGACGAAGCGCTGATGCGGCGGATCCTCGACGGCAGCGCCAGCGAAGCCGATCGCGAACGGGTGGCGCGCGAGGGCGAGTTCCTGCACGGCGCGTTCTATCTGGGCTCGCACGAGTTCTACGACTGGCTGCGCGGTCTCGACGCCGCCGGACAGCGCGCCATCGGCATGCGCAGGGTCAGCGAAGTCAACGAACTCTACGGCGGCCGCGAGAGCCTCGAACGCGTGCAGCGCCACGATTCGCGTTTCTTCAACACCTGCATGATGGCGACCGCGCTGGGCGCGGCGGTGTCGGACGGCCTCGCCGACGGGCGCGTGGTCTCGGGTGTGGGTGGGCAGTACAACTTCGTGGCGATGGCGCATGCGCTGGGTGGATCGCGCTCGGTGCTGATGCTGCGCGCGACCCGCGAGGAGCCCGGCCAACCGGCGATCTCCAGCGTGGTCTGGAATTACGGCCACTGCACCATTCCGCGCCATCTTCGCGATCTGTACGTCAGCGAATACGGCATCGCCGACGTGCGCACCGCCTGCGACGAGGACTGCATCGCGGCGATGGCCGGGATCGCCGACGCCCGCTTCCAGCGCGCGCTGCTGGACACGGCCGCGCTGTCGGGAAAATCCGGCGAGGCGGCGGCGCGCGTCGCGGGCCGCCACAACACGCCCGAACGTCTGCGCGACGCGCTGGCCCCGTTCCGGGCCGACGGCACCCTGACCGACTACCCGCTGGGCAGCGATTTCACGCCGGTCGAACAACGCCTGGTGAAGGCGTTGACCTGGCTGAAGGGCGCGACCGCCAGCCGCGCCGGGATGGTGCGGGCCGCCGCCCGCGCGCTGTTCGTGCCGGCCGCGCGCGCCGCGGACGATCTCGCGGCGCTTTCGCGAATGGGCTATGCGACGCCGTCGGGTCTGACCGAACGTCTGTACGCGAAGATGCTGACGCTGGCGTTGCGCGAAACCGCGGCCACCGACCGGCGTCAGTGACCGCCACCGATGTCGCCGACCCCACGGCTCAACCCGCGCCCCGCCCCTGCGGCGGTACCGCCCGAGCCCGGATCCGGCTGGACGGTGCCCGGGTTGCGCCTGCCACGGCCGTGGTCGTTGTCGTCGACGATCGCCGACGACGCGATCGGCCCGCAGGGCTCGAAGGCGACGACGTCGCGATACGAGGACACCTGCGCGAGGCATGCGTCCTCGCTCTCGGCGACGACCAGAACGCTCTGAAGCTCGAAACCGTCGTCGATCTGCAGGCGCGAGACCCAGACCGTGTCGGCGGCGAAGACGGCACCCGTCATGAACGACAGTGCGGCGGGGAGGAGCCATGCCTGGCGCATATCGGAATTCCTGTCGGAAGGGATCGGGGGATCAGGGGGATCGGGGGATCAGGGGGATCTGGAGAATCGGCCGTTCCGGCAAGCCACCGGAACGGCGAGGTGTCGCGCGGTCTTCAGCGGGGACCGATCATCCGCCGCCGCCCATCCCGCTGCCCGCATGGCCGACGCCACTGCCCGCGGCACTGCCTCCGCCCCCCCAGTTGGGGTCCGGCTGCTTCGGCTTCGGCGTCTTCGATGTGCGATTCGCATCATTGGGATCGGTGATCGCCGAGACGGTCGGCACCGGATGACAGGGTTGAGTCACCACCGCGCCGCGATACATCGACATCTGCGCGAGGCAGTCCGCTTCGTCCGCGGCCACGATCCTGACGGTATAGGCCTCCAGCGCCTCCTCCACGTCCAGTTCCGCGGTCCAGACGTTCGCGGCGGCAGCATGACCGGCGACGGCGATCAGCGCGACCACCGGAATCAGCCACCGGGCCGTGCGCTTCGATCGAATGACATTCATGCTCAAGATCTCCTTGTTGGATATGTGAAAACAACGCGCGCGCCGGCAACGGCCGGGCCGACACTCACCCGCCACCGCCTACTCCGCTTCCCGCATGGCCGACGCCACTGCCGGCCGCGCCTCCGCCTGCGCCTGCGCCGGTGCCCCAGTTGGTATCGATGGGGTCTTTCGGCCTCGGCGTCTTCGACGTCCGCTTGTCGTCCTTGTCGTCGGTGATCGCCGAGACGGTCGGCGACGGATGGCAGGGTTGCGTCACCACCGCGCCACGGTACATCGACATCTGCGCGAGGCAATCTTCTTCATTCGCGGCCACGATCCGGACGGTATAGGCGTCCAGCGCCTCCTCCACGTCCAGTTCCGCGGTCCAGACGTTCGCGGCGGTGGCGTGACTGGCGAAGGTGAACAGCGCGACCAGCGGGATCAGCACCCGGGCCGTGCGCTTCGATCGAATGACAGGCATCTTCAAGAATCTCCTTGGTAGATATGTGAAAACAACGCGCGCGGTCGGCCGCGGCGGGGTTCGAGCCCGCGTCGTCGTGACCGCGACCTGCCGCTCCGATCAACCTCCGCCGACGTGGCCGAGTCCACTGAGCTTCCCTTCCTCGGCTTTCCCCAGTTTGCGTCCACGACTGGCATCGTTCGGATCGGTGATCGCGGAGGGCTCAAGCACGGGCTGGCAGGGTTCGATCACCACGGCATCGCGATACGAAGACAGCGCCGCGAGGCATTCCGTTTCGGTGTCGGCGACGATCGGGACCATCCGCGGATCGAATCCGCCGTCGTCGACCGCGATCAGCGCGGTCCATTGCGGCGTGTCCGCGACCACGGGCAGCGCGGTGGCGGCGCATGCGGCGACGAGCGCCGACGCGAGGTATCTGTTCATGGGGGTTCTCCTGAGGAGGATTGCGGGTGTGAACGGACAGATGGGTGGACAGATGGACAGTCGGCCGCATCCCTGCGGCCCTCGTCCATCCGGACAAGTCTCAGAACTCGTCGAACCAGCAATACGTCACCACCGACACGCCGGGCGTACCGGTGAGGCTGTTCAGCTGACCTTCGCAGTAGTCCTGGGATTCGGCAGTGATATCGATGTAGCTGAAGGTGGACACCGTGCCGTTCGGATGCTTGATCGGATTGACGTACTTCACTTTCGCGCGCCACACACCGGGCACGTAGGGCGTGGGGCCGACCGGATCGATCGTGCCGGCACCGATCCTGGCGGCGGAAGCGGGCCCGCAGGCGGCGGCGATCAGCAGGGACATGGCACAGGTGGCAAACAGGGACTTCATGGAGACTCCGGAGAATTGGATTTCGGGAATGCGAGCACGCGACTGGGTACAACGGTTCGCCGCTTCCGCATCGCGGTACGGAAGCGGAGCAGCGCCCCGTCCCTGCGGCAAGGATCGTTCCTGGAACTGTGGCCGCCGCGGCTCAGTGCTTGTCCTTGACGTCCTTCTTGCGCAGCGGATCGGTGATCGCCGCCTTGGCGATGGCCTGCAGGGTCGATTCGAACTCGGAGGCGCGATAGGTCCTGCGGGCGAGGGAAACTTCCTGCAGCAGCAGGCGGGCGACCTCCAGCGATTCGCCGGGCGAATCCGCCAGCACCGCCACGGTGAACGGCGCCGCTTCCAGTTCCGGCAGATCACCGCCGTGCAGGCTCCAGCGCGGCATGCAGGGATCGACGCTTTCGATCGCGTAGCCCTGGTTGTTCACCGCGTTGTCGATGGCCGCATCCAGCGCGGTTTCGCATTCGCTGGCGTTGGTATAGGGACCGACGGTCAGTCCGGCCGAGCTGCCGGCGAATTCGGCGGAGCCGTAATAGACCAGCACGCCCTGGGGCACGCTTTCGGCACGGGCGATTCCGGTGGTGGCGGTGAGCAGCAGGGTGAGGGCGCAGGTCGCGATCAGGGATTTCATTGCATCTCCGCAAGTGGAAGGTGATGGGAGGGATGGGATGGCGGGCGCGTCGGGGACGCCCCAGTGCAGGACGCTGTCGGGCCCGCGCCTTCACGGAGGAGGTCGGCGGACACGGTCTTTCAGGATTCGCCGGAAGGCGGGGCCGTGCCCGACGCACGGCGGGCCGCATCCGTGTGGCCGACCGTGGCGCGGGCACGGTGAACATGAAACGGTGAACATGAATCGGTCGGCGTCACCGGTATCGGCGCGATCCGGGCGAACGCCTGATCGGCATTACCTGTTGGCGTCCTTGTCGAAGTCCTCGTCCTCGTCGGGATCGACGATGCGGACGAGCCCACCGATCATCGACTCGTAGGCATCGGCGCGATGGGTCTCGCGGAGGCGTCGCACTTCGTCCAGCAGCGTGGCGGCCACGGCGCCGGATTCGCGCGGCGTGTCCGCGGGCACCTTCAGTTCGAACCAGACGTGCATGACCCCGGAGAACGGCGGGGTGTACGAACACGGGTGGATGGAGGTCACGGTGTAGCCGAAGTTGTTGACCGCGTTGTTGATCGCGGCCTGCAGTGCGGCGTTGCATGCGGCCCAGGTCGTGTAGGGACCGACCACCGATCCGGCACCGTTGCCGTAGTCGGCGGTGCCGAAATAGCCGCCACCGCTGCCGACGACGGGCGCCGCCTGGGCGGAACCGATCGAGGCGAGCGCCAGCCCCAGACCGAGGCCGAGCGTGTGAAGAACATGCATGCGCAAACTCCTCTGTTGATCGTGCGCGGCGGAGGCCTGTCGCCATCCCGCCGTCCCCGTCCGCGACGGAGCAGCGTCACGCTAGGCGCCGCCCCGTGCCGGGGACAGTGCGAAGCCGGGTTCATCCGGGGAAGATTCGGGAACGCGAGTGCGTCGCCACGTCGGGAAATCCGACGGTCGCGATCGCAGGCCCCGGAATCGGGCATCGCAGGATCAATCACTTGCGCGCATTCCTGCCCGTTTTGTACCCCGTAAAGGGTTGGATGACGGCGGGGCGTCGCGACTAGACTGGTCGCACTCCCAGATCGGTCCGCACACGATGCCGCGAATCCGTCGTTCCTTTCTTCTTGCGCTCGGCCTGACCGCCGCGACCTGCGCATCCGCTCACGACAACCTGCCCGCCGAATGGTGCCTGGCGCCCGACACGTCTCCGGTGGCGACCGGCGGCTTCCGCTTCACCCAGGCGCAGTTGGTGGCCTATCGCGAGGCGCACGAGGAGGAGTCCGGAACGATCGACGGCACGCAATGCAACACGCTGAAGACCTGCGGGATCGTCGACGACTGGTACTGGGCCGATCGCATGGCCCACGATTATTGCGACGGTGGTCTCGAAACAGCCTTGCCGCGCGGCAAGGCCAAAACGCACCCGCCGATGCCGTTCATCCATCTGCCGACGGACTTCAACCTCCGCAACCACCACACGGAATACCGGTTCTCCGACGGCGATCTGGTCGGCGTGTGCGTGGCCTGTCCGGTGACCCCGCGACCGGTCGACCCCGACACGGCGATACGCACGCGCTGACCCTCCGCACCGGAGCAGACCGGATCGAAATCCGACGCGCAATCAGCCCCGCGCGGATCAAGCCAGCGCGGCTCAGACCAGCGCGCTGCGCCGGGTGTAGGCGAGCACCGCATCGACCCGGCGCTGCAGTTCCTCGCGCGCCGGTGCTTCCATCGTGGACTGCCCCAGCACGAAGTAGGCCGAACGCAGCACGTCGCGCCAGCGCGGATTGTGCGGCAGTTTCGACAGCGTGAGATAACGCTCCATCGCGCGCACCCGCAGACGACCGTCGTCGACGGTGATCCGCCAGATCCGGCTCTTCTCGGCCAGCTCCAGCCGGCTGCTGCCGGTGGTGCGCTCCCAGGTATCGACCACCGCGAGCATCAGCTCGACCAGCGCCCGACGGAATTCCTCGCGCATGGCGGTGCCGGAGGCTTCGCCGACCACGGCCGCGGGTTCGGCGTCGGCCGCGACTTCGGTCCGCGGATGCAGGCCGAGCACGATGAGTCCATCGCCGTGTTCCCACTGCGCCAGTCGCGCCAGCAACGGCGTGCCGTCGCGCGCGACCAGGGCGATCTCCTGCGCGGCGCTGTCCTCCATCCGCACCAGCGCCGAGGCCAGCGCCTCGCGATCCGTCTCGGTCAGATGCTCGGCGATCGGGCGCCCCACCGGCGCTTCGTCGCCAGCGCCGAGCAGGCGGCAGGCGGCGCGATTCGCGGCCAGCACCTGACCGTCGCCATCGAGCAGACAGAGGGCATCCTCGCGACTGTCGAACAACGCCTGCAACAGACTGCGGTCTTCGGCCAGGGCATCGGCCTCCCGTCGATACCGCGCCAGTTCCTCTTCCTGGCGAACACGGCGGGCTTCTTCGTGCAGGCGCTCGCGCTGCCGTCGCCGTTGCTGGAACAACCAGACCGCCAGCACCACCACGATGCCGATCGCGATGGTCAGTCCCAGCAGCAGGGTGCGCTGCCGCAACTCGGCGCGACGCAGCCGGTTTTCGGCCTCCAGCGCGGCGATCGTGCGGTCGCGTTCCGCGGTCTGGAAGCGGGTGCGCAGCCAGTCGAGCTGACGATCGTTCTGGGCGCGCGCGACCGCCAGCGCGCGCGCATGCGCATCGCGCAACGCACGCAGCGCACCGCCGCGATCGCCGGCGGCTTCGCGGACGGCCGCCAGTTCCTCCAGCAGCGGCGCACGCTCGGCATCGGTCTCGGACAGCTCCGCGAGCACATCCTGCACCCGCCCCTCGGCCGCAGCGAGATGGCCCGACAGACGCTCGGTGCGCGCGACCTGCAACTGCAGCGAGGCCGGCATCGCCAGCGGTTCCCCGCCCCGGCGCGCGGCGGCCACGGCCTGCGCCGATGCCGCCCAGCGCCGCGCCGCGTCGAGTTCGCCGGTCGCCAGCGCGACCCGGATCAGCCCGCCGTAGGCGCGCAGTTCGTATGCGCGGTTGCCGCCGGCGCGGTAGGTCGCCAGCGCTTCTTCCAGCCAGCGCGTCGCCTGCGCGGCATCGCCCAGACCGAGACTCAGCTCGCTCATGCTCTCGAGCACATGCGCGACCTCGGTGCGCTCGCCCTTGGCGCGGAACGCGGCCAGCGCGTCGCGATAGAAGCGCATCGCCTCCTCGGGTTCGCCCAGATCGCGATAGACGTCGGCCAGATTGTTGAGCACCGCGCCGCCGACCTCACCGGCTTCGCGCTGCATCTTCAGACTTTCGGTCGCCGCGCGGTGCGCGCCGCGGAAATCGCCCAGTCGACGCAACGCGGTGCCGATGTTCTTGAGATCGCGGGCGATCGCGACGCGGTCTTCGCGTCCGGTCGACAACTGCAGCGCGCATTCGAATCGCGACAGCGCGTCGGGAATGCGTTCGAGCCGATAGGCAAGCACGCCATGGCGGCGCACCCATTCATAGCGCAGTGCGTCGTCGTCGAGATCCACCAGCGCGACCGCAGCGCAATCGAGCGCGATCTCGGCGGTCTCGAAATCCCCGGCCTTGATCCGCGCGTCCGCCTCGGCGAACAGCGCTTTCGGGTCGGTCGCTCCGAAGCGATGCCGGCAACCGGCGATCTCCGGCAGGGAACGGGGATCGATGTTCCCACACGACGGCGGCGGCGCGGCATCCACCGCCGCGACCACCCCCAGAAGCATCGCCGCCAGCCGGATCCGGCACGCACGACCGTCGAACTTGCCTCGCGCCACCGGACCGCCTCTCCTCCGCACCGGACCCGATGTCCGATCCAAAGGCATGCTAGCACCGAAGCCCGGGCCGTCTCCCGCTGCGGACGCGAAACGGCCCGCCCCCTGCACGGGAGCGGGCCGTTCACGGTCATGCCTGCGGATCAAGGCATGGCGGACGAGTCAGAGCGATCGCGCCAGCGAATCCTGGCGGTGGATCCGCCTCCGGAGGCTCCCCGGCAGAGCGGGGTCCGGAGTTCAGGGGGCACCGGAATGCCCACGATGGATCGGACGCGAGCCCGCAGCCTTCCTGCCGGGGTATCAGAATTCGTACGAGGTGGGGCAGTCGCGGAAGGTCCGCGTACGGGTACCGACGTACGTGCCCCAGCTGATCGGACGCGGGTCATCGACGCCGTATTCGCAGGGATCGAACAGGATGCGCTCGCCGACCACTTCACCACCCTGGGTGTACACATCGACGGTCATCCGATTGCCCGGCAGCGCCATGGCGGCGAGCGTGTAGACGGAGCCGGCCAGCAGGGCGGCGATGGCGAAATGGGTTTTCTTGAGCTTCATGGGTGGTCCTTTGTCTTCGTCGTAGGGAACGTCATGGCGCCTGGGATGCCGGATCTTTCGGACCGCGGCGGTCGGGCCCCGGGACCCGGCATCACCCGGCCCGATCACGCTATTCACGCCCCTGCCTCCCGACGAGGTCGATGCCGGGTCATACCGGGAAGAAGCCGGGTCACGCGCTTCCCTCTATCGCCTGCACGCAGCCTCACGGCAATCACACCCCCTTTGAAATCAATTCGTTGCGAAAATACATTCCCGCGATATTCCCGGGAAATCCATGGATCGCGTCCGGCCGACCTCGTAGGCTGCACTGACCCCCATCGCAGGAGCCCCTGCCCATGCGCCTCGCTTCCGCCGCCGCGTTCGCTGTCGCCGCGATCGCCGTGCTTGCCCTCTCCGGTTCCGGCATCACGCCGGCCTCGGCCCACAGCATCCCCCTCAAGAACTGGTGCGGTACCAACAGCGGCGGACCGATCACGGTGCATCAGTTCGACCTCACCGGCCCCGAGTTGCAGGTCCTGGTCAACAAGACGATCGATTCGATCCAGATGGCCAACGATGCCGAAGACGCCGGACTGGACATGGACCCGGACAACGACGGCAAGTGCGGGATCGTCGACATCGATCTGCTCACCGGCTCCGGTCTGCGTGCGAGCAGTCTGCGGACTTCGGACGAGTGGACCCAGGCCACCGTCGCGATCACCCTCTACTGCAATCAGTTCCAGGTGCAGGGCTACGATGTGTCGATGCCCTATATTCCCGGCGGCACTCCGTACACCGCCGGCACCCACCACGCGACGTACCGCATCAGCTACGGCCTGAAGGGCTCATGCCTGGCCTGTCCGATGCGGGAGGCGCCGGACATCGGCACGTAGGGTGATGGATGGACGATCGAGCGGTCGCCTGCGTGCGCCCGGACCATGCGCACGCATGGCTGCCCGCTTCGATCAAGCCCGCGTCTAACCGTCAACGACCACGTCTGCGGCGAGACACCGAACGTTCACGCCATGGTGTCTTCACACCATGGTGTCCCGGCGGGTGTAGGCCAGGACGGCATCCACATGCCGCTGCAGCCGTCGCCGCCCCGGCTCATCCAGCCCCGGGCACTGCCCGAGCACGAAGTAGGCGGTCCGCAGCACATCGCGCCAACGCGGATTGCGCGGCAGTTTGGCGACATGCAGATAGCGTTCCATCGCACGCGCGCGCAGACGGCCGTCGTCGATGTTGACGCGCCAGATGCGGCTCTTCTCCGCAAGTTCGATGCGGGTGCTGGCGGTCGCGCTTTCCCAGGCTTCGATCGTCGCCAGCATCAGTTCCACCAGGACCGAACGGAAACCGTCGCGAGCGGTCTCCGATCCCGGCGACGGCGATGTCGCGTCGCGGGCATCGCCGGAATCCACCGCATCCGCGCCCGCTGTCGCCACAGCGCTCCCGGCGTCGCACGGTGCCAACCCGAGCACGAGCCGACCGCAGCCGCCCGACCACTGCGTCAGCGTGGCGGCCAATTGCGCGCCCACCTGCGTTTCGACCACCAGCGTCTGCGTCGCGCTGTCTTCCATGCGTTCGAGCAGGGCTTCGAAACCGACGCCTTCGCGCGTCGCCAGCACCGCCGCGAACCCGCTGCCCACCAGCGCGCCCGGGGCGATGCCGATCAGGCGACCGGCGGCCTCGTTCGCCGCAAGCACGATGCCATCGGCATCGATCAGGCAGGCCGCGTCCTCGCGACTGTCGAGCAGCGTCTGCAGCAGCGCACGGTCTTCCGCCAGGGCATCCGCTTCGCGGCGGTAGCGCTGGAGCTCCTCTTCCAGCCGCACCCTGCGCGCTTCCGCCTCCAGCTTCTGACGCTGACGCCTGCGCTCCAGCAACAGCCACACGCACAACAACAGCGCCACGGCGCTGACGAACGCACCCCACAACTGCAGGGTACGCACCCGATTGCGGTGTTCGAGATCGGCGATGATCCGCTCGCGCTCGGCAGCATCGAAACGGATGCGCAGCCAGTCGAGCTGACGATCGTGCTTGGCGTCGGCGGCATGGATCGCGGCCTTGTGCAGCGTGCGCAGCGTGTCGTTGGCGGCGAGCGTCTGTCCCGCGTCCGACTGCGCGCCGGCCAGGGCTTCGAGCAGACGGATGCGGTCGGGATCGTCCTCCGCCAGGCCCGTGATCGCGCGTCGCAGGCGCGCGATGGCGGCTTCCGAGCGCCCGGACAGATGTTCGGTGCGTGCGATCTGCAGCTGCAGCGCGGGCGGAATCGGCAGATCGCCGGCCGCCGCGATCGCCTGCGCGGACGCCGCCCACTCGCGTGCCCGCGCGATGTCGCCCTGCGCCAGCGCCGCACGCGTCAGGCCGTCGTGCGCGCGCAGTTCATACACCCGGTTGCTTTCGTCGCGATAGGTCGCCAGCGCTTCACGCAACCAGCCCTCGGCCCGTCCGGGCTCGCCGGAATCGAGCGCCAGTTCGGCCATCGATTCCAGCACGTGCGCCGCTTCGATCGCGTCGCCATGCGCACGGAACGCATCGAGCGCTTCACCGTAATACCGCATCGACAACCCGGCATCACCCAATTCGCGATAGACATCGGCCAGATTGTTGTAGACCGCACCGGAGACCGCGCCCTCGCTGCGCTGCATCCGCAGGCTGGTGGTCAGCGCGGTGAGCGCACCGCGATAGTCGCCGAGCCGGCGCAATGCCGCGCCGACATTCTTGAGGTCGCGCGCCTGCCCGCTGCGATCACCGCGGGCCTCCGCCCATTCGACCGCACATGCGAAATGATCCAACGCCTGCGGAATGCGTTCCTCGCGGAACGCCACGATGCCGTGCCTGCGGACCAGTTCGTAGCGCAGGCCGGCGTCGCTGCCGATCAGCGATTCCGCGCAGGACAGCGCGGCACGCGCGCGATCGAAACGGCCGGCGGCCAGCTCGGCCTCCTCGCGCTCGAACAGGGCCGCCGCGGCACGGGGCGATGTCGCCGCTTCAAGCACGCCGGCCCGGCGCAGGCAGAGCACCTGCGCGTCGGGCAGACGCTCCGCCAATGGCGCGCGACAGCGGGCAGGCACGGATTCGATGCCCGCGAACGCGGGCCCCGCCAGCAGGCAGAGCACCATCATCCCCGCGAAAACGCCCGGCGAGCGCATGCCCGGCATATCGGCGCACGGACACCGGCCCGGACCGCGGCCGGCGCGCGTGATTCCGATCAATCCAGCGCGCGCGCTGCCGCGACCGCGGCGTCGACGGTGATGCCGAAATGCGGATAGAGCTTCTCGGCCGGCGCCGAAGCCCCGTAGCTGTCGATACCGATCACGGCGCCGTCCAGACCGACGTACTTGCGCCAGAAATCGCGCACGCCGGCTTCGATCGCCACGCGCTTGCGGCAGCCTTTCGGCAGCACCGATTCACGGTAGGCGGCGTCCTGGCGATCGAAGACGTCGGTCGACGGCATCGACACCACGCGGGCCGCGTCGCCGAACTGCTCCGCGGCCTGCATCGCGAGTCCGATTTCGGAGCCCGTGGCGATGAAGATGACCTCCGGTGCGCCGACGCTGTCCTTCAACACGTAACCGCCGCGGCGGATATCGGCGACCTGCGCCCCGGAGCGCGCCTGGTGCGGCAGGTTCTGGCGCGAGAAGATCAGGCACGACGGGCCGTCGCGGCGTTCGATCGCGGCGCGCCACGACACCGCGGATTCCACCGCGTCGCAAGGGCGCCACACGTCGTTGTCCGGGATGTAGCGCAGCGACGCGAGATGTTCGACCGGCTGATGGGTCGGGCCGTCCTCGCCGAGGCCGATCGAGTCGTGGGTGTAGACGTGGATGGCCTGCGCGCCCATCAGCGCGCTCATCCGCACCGCGTTGCGGGCGTAGTCGCTGAACACCAGGAAGGTCGCGTCGTACGGCAGGAAACCGCCATGCAGCGCGAGGCCGTTGCTGATCGCGGTCATCGCGAATTCGCGCACGCCGTAATACACATAGTTCGCGTCCGGATCGCTGCCGGCGACCGACTTGCTGCCCTTCCACAGCGTGAGATTGGAATGCGCGAGATCGGCGGAACCGCCGACCAGTTCGGGCAGATGCGGCGCGAAGGCTTCGATCGCCATCTGCGAAGCCTTGCGCGACGCGACCACCGGGCCTTCGGCCTGCAGCTTCGCGATGTAGGCGTCGGCGATGCCGGCGAAGCTCTCCGGCAGCTCGCCGCGGATGCGGCGCTCGAGCTCCGCGGCCTCCTCCGGATACTGCCCGGCATAGGCTTCGTAGACATGGCTCCAGCGGGTTTCGCGGTTGTGGCCGGCGCTGCGCGCGTTCCAGGCCTCGGCGACCGCCTCCGGCACTTCGAACGGACCGTATTCCCAGCCCAGTGCGGCGCGGGTCGCGGCCACTTCGTCCTTGCCCAGCGGCGCGCCGTGCGAGGACTCCTTGCCCGCCTTCGCCGGCGAGCCGAAACCGATCGTGGTGCGGCAGCAGATCAGCACCGGCTTGTCGCTGGACTTCAGCGCGGTATCGATCGCGGTGCGGATTTCGTCGGCGTCATGGCCGTTCACGCCGCGGATCACCTGCCAGCCATAGGCCTCGAACCGCGCCGGGGTGTCGTCGGTGAACCAGCCCTGGACCTGGCCGTCGATCGAGATATTGTTGTCGTCCCAGAACGCGACCAGCTTGTGCAGGCCCCAGGTGCCGGCCAGCGACGCGGCCTCGTGCGAGATGCCTTCCATCAGGCAGCCATCGCCCATGAACACCCAGGTGCGGTGATCGACCACCGCCAGCTCCGGACGATTGAAGCGCTGCGCCAGCAGCTTCTCGGCCAGGGCGAAGCCGACGGCGTTGGCGAACCCCTGCCCCAGCGGACCGGTGGTGGTCTCCACGCCCGGGGTCATGTGGTTCTCGGGATGCCCGGCGGTCTTCGAGCCGAGCTGGCGGAACTGCTTCAGTTCCTCAATCGGCAGGTCATAGCCGGACAGGTGCAGCAGCGCGTACTGCAGCATCGAGCCGTGGCCGTTCGAGAGGATGAACCGGTCGCGGTTGAACCACGTCGGATTGCCCGGGTTGTGGCTCAGATAGTCGTTCCAGAGCACCTCGGCGATGTCGGCCATGCCCATGGGCATGCCCGGATGGCCGGAATTGGCGGCCTGGACGGCGTCGATGGCGAGGAAACGGATGGCGTTGGCGAGATCGCGGCGGCTGGGCGTCGGCATGGGGCAGTGGGAGTCGGCGGCGCCCGGCGGGCTGCGGGCCGCCCATTGTCCCATCCCGGGGGGGCGGCTGTCCCGGCCCGAAATCCGACATCCGGGGCACGACGCCCCGGCGATCCGGCCCGCATCGCGGCGGGCCGTGCATGCACGCGGATGCGGACCCTTACGGATTCCGCGCCGCGTCGATCACGCCGCACATCGACGCTTTCTGGAAATCGGCGCTGGTGTTGTAGCCGCCGGGCGTGGTCTTGACGACGGTGACCTTGACGTCCTTGCCCTGGGCCTCGATCACGACGTTCCACGGCAGGCTCGCGGTGCCGCCGCCGAGGATCGCGCCGGCGTTGGGCTGCGTGAACGAGATCGTGCCGGACTTCGCATCGCTGGACGCGACCTGCAGGCCGGCCTTCACGCCTTCGGACTGGATGCGCTTGAACGCGGTGGCCACCGACACGCCGGGAACGACGTCCCAGGTGCTGAAGCGGCGACCGGTCATGAATTTGCCGTCCTGCGTGTAGTTGGTTTCGCAGGGCTTCTTGCCGCCTGCCGTCGCGGTACCGGCCGCGATCATGAGCAGTGTGATTCCGAGAAGTCTCCGCATCGCTGATCTCCTTGTGCATGCGTCGCGTCCGAACGGACGCGATCGGCCCGGATTCTGACAGCGCGCCGCCAGCGTCACAAGCGCATCAGCGCACGATCTCGTCCAGATTTTCAGGCAACGCGGCCTCTTCGATCTCCTTCTCGCCGCTGCGATGCGCGACCACGACCGCAGTCGCGAGATCGCCGCCGACATTCAGTGACGTCCGGCACATATCGAGGAAGGTGTTGACGCCGAGGATGATGCCGATGCCCTCGGGCTTGATGCCGATGATGCCGCAGATCATCGCGATCACCGGCAGCGATCCCGACGGAATGCCCGCGGTGCCGATGCCACCGAGGATGCACAGCACCAGCACCAGCAACTGCTGACTGAAGCTCAGGTCGATACCGTAGACCTGCGCGAGGAACAGCACGGTGATGCCTTCGAACAGCGCGGTGCCGTGATGGTTCGCGGACGCGCCGACCGTCAGCACGAAGCGCGAGACCTTGCGCGGCAGCTTGAGATTCTCCTCGGCGACGCGGAGGGTCACCGGCAGGGTCGCGGTCGACGAGGCGGTCGCGAACGCGGTCAGCAACGCTTCCTGGCTGCCGCGGAAGAAGGTGCGCGGCGACATGCCGCCCATGAGCCGTATCCACAGCGGCAGGACCACGAATCCATGGATCGCCAGCGCCGCCAGCACCGTCACCACGAACCACGCGAGACTCATCAGCACGTCGATGCCGAGCTGGGCGCACAGCGTGAACATGAAACAGGCGACGGCATACGGCGCGAGACGGATGAACATGCCGATCAGGTGCATGCAGATCTCGAACAGGCCGTGCAGCGCGTTCTTGAATGCCTGCGTGCCGGGCGTCGGCCGCATGACCAGACCGATGCCGATCATCAGCGCGAAGAACACGATGCCGAGTTTCTTGCTGTCGTCGCCCATCGCGCCGACGATGTTCTTCGGCACGATGCTGACCAGCAGATCCATGAATTTCAGTTCGCTGCCCTTCTGCGCGATCTCGCCGGCCTTGGCGAGATTGCTGTTCATCGCCTGCTCGATCAGACCGGGTTCGAGATGAGTGCCGGGCTGCAGCAGATTCACCATCACCAGGCCGATCAGCACGGCGGCGCCGGTGACGGTGGCGGTGTAGAACAGCGTCTTCCATCCGAGCCGGCCGAGACTGGCGATATCGCCCAGTTCGGCCACACCGAGCACGAGGGCGGAAAACATCAGCGGCACGACCATCATGAACAGCAAATTGAGGAAGATCTGCCCGAACGGCTTGGCGACGTAGGTGATCGCTCCGTCGACCCACAGGTTGAGCCCCTCCACGTGCGGCAGCGCGTAGTTCGCGACCAGGCCGACGAGCGCACCGAGCATGAAGCCGATCATCACCTTGATGTGCAACGGCAGCGTGCCCGGTTTCGCGGGCGATGGGGGGGCGACGGCATGGGCCATGAGAGGACTCCGCGAAATCGAATCGCAGAGGGTACACCATGGCCCCGGCGCCCCGCCCGGGCACGATCGGTCAGCCGCCGGGATACAGCGGCGCGAGCGGTCCCGGAGCAATCGATGCCGGAGCGCGGCGCCAACGCGGGCCGGCAGCGAAAGCGCTGCGCATCGCCGCGACTGCCGCGGCCGCATCGCCGCGGCCCCAGCGCGCGCGTTGCAGCGACGCCACCGCCGCGCGCTGCGCGGGATCGTCCAGTTGCGGACGCACGGCATCGAGATCGGAGACCGGCGTCGGCGCCATCGCGCACAGCATCCGCGCGATCTCACCGCGATCGCCGCGTGCGAGCACGCGCGCCCAGGCCTGCGCATCGGGCCGCGACGCGCCCGCGGGCGATGCCGCGGTGCGGGTACGTGTCGACGCGCGCCGCACCCACCAGATCCGCCACACCCAGACCAGCACGACGATCCAGACCGCGCCGAGCGGCAACAACAGCCACACCCAGGGATTGCGCGGCGCCCAGGCCAACGCGCCGGTGCGGGCGCCCGCGGTTTCGCCTTCGATCCGCGTCGGCGCACCGCCGGCCGCCGGCGCCACCGTCAGCACCAGATCCGGCAACGCCGCGGTACGCGCGATGCCGGCTTCGGCATCCCACCAGTCGATCCGTGGCCCGGGAATGCGCAGGGTCCCGTCGCGCGTCGGCAACACCGCGAACCGGCGGACGACCGTGGTCCGCGCGCGATCGTCCTTGAAATCGTCCTGCGATTGCGCCGGCTCCGGGAACGTCTGCGCGCCATCGCCGATCCGCAGTTCCAGCGCCGGCAACTGCGCCGCGACCGCGCCCTCGGCGACCGCTTCCACCGTCACCCGCGCGGTCTCGCCCACGCGCAGGGACTGCGGCGATTCCAGATAGCGCAGGCGCAATCCGCGCAGCGGCAACCACGGCTGCGCGGCGGAGGCCGGAATCGGCCGGACCTGCAGTTCGGACGGCTGTCCGCGCACGCGCACGTCGCCGCGCACGCCGCCGAAGGGGCCGCTGAAGGGATCGATCCCGCGTCCGAGGAAACGCGGTGCCGGCACCACCACGCGACCGCCGCGTTCGGGGATCAACAGGAAACGGCGTTCGACCACGTTGTACAGCGTGCGTCCGATCTGGCGCGTGCGCTGGATGTCGTCGCTGAGTTTCTGCAGGCTCGCGCCGTCGGGGGGATCCTGATCGAGACGTCCA
Organism: Lysobacteraceae bacterium; assembly: GCA_041919915.1. Classification (GTDB taxonomy): domain Bacteria; phylum Pseudomonadota; class Gammaproteobacteria; order Xanthomonadales; family Xanthomonadaceae; genus Lysobacter_I. The sequence continues at coordinate 207,413 of JAYRSY010000001.1, read as the reverse complement.
TCGATCATCGTGTTGAATTCGTAGTACAGGCGCACGGTGTAGCCGACCGACTGCTGCACGTACGGCGTCGCGGTCTCCAGTTCGCTCTCGATGAACACCGCCGGCATGGCGGCCTCGGGCGAAGACTGCGGCGACGGTGGCGCCTGCGTCGGCACCCGGGGCGGCAGCACCGTCAACCGCAGCGGCGGCGTGGTGTCGCGGCCGAAGCGCATCGCCGGCAGTTCGATCTCGCCTTCGCGCAGCGGCTGCAGGGTCAGGCGCACGGTCATGTGCATGCCCATCCCGCCGTTGTCGACCGCCAGACGCGTGGCGACGTTCTGATCGACGATCGCGAATTCGCGCACGATCGAGGCCATGTCCGGCAGACCGCGCCCGCTGGTGTCGGAGACCTCGAAGGTCAGCACCACGGTTTCGTCCAGCGCGACGCTGTCGCGATCGAACCAGGCACGGCTCTGCGCCCACAGCGGTGCGGCGCACAGCCACAGCAGCGCGACGCAGCACCAGCGGACGATGCACGCGTCGCGGCGACGGAACCTCCGCGGGAACGGCAGCGACGACATCAGCGATCGCCCTCGCGACGACGGCGCTTCTGTTCGAGGATGAACTTCGCGCGCAGCAGTCCGCCCGGATCGTCGGGCACGCGGCGCAACCAGGCTTCGTTGGCGATCCGGCGTTCGCGTTCGGCGGCGGTCTCGCCCGGTTTGCCGGCAGGATCAAGTCGCGGCCGATCGCCGGCGGGCGCCGCACGCTGCATCCGCTCGCGCAGCGCGGCATCGGCCGCCCGCTGTTCGCGCGCCTCCGCCTGCGGATCGCCGGGAGGCGATGGCGCGTGCGGACGCCCTTGCGGCTTGTCCTGCTGCGCCTTGTCCTGCTGCGCCTTGTCCTGCTGCGCCTTGTCCTGCTGTGCCTTGTCCTGCTGTGCCTTGTCCTGCTGCGGCTTGCCCTGCTGCGGCTTGTCCTGCTGCGGCTTGTCCTGCTGCGGCTTGTCCTGCTGCGGCTTGTCCTGCTGCGCCTTGTCCTGTTGCGCCTTGTCCTGTTGCGCCTTGTCCTGCTGCGCCTTGTCCTGCTGCGCCTTGTCCTGCTGCGCCTTGTCCTGCTGCGCCTTGTCCTGCTGCGCCTTGTCCTGTTGCGCCTTGTCCTGTTGCGACTTGTCCTGTTGCGACTTGTCCTGCTGCGACTTGTCCTGTTGCCGACGACGCGCCGCGTCCACCAACTGTCGGTTGCGGGCGGCGTCCGGCATCTGCGGCTGCAGTTGCAGCGCGCGATCGTACTCGGCGATGGCGTCGTCGTAGCGCCCCTGCTTCGCCAGGGCATTGCCGCGGTTGTAGGCGGCATCGGCACCCGGCAGATCGCGCCAGGCGGCCTCGGCGGCGGCGTAATCGCCATCGCGATACGCCTCGACGCCACGCGCCATCGCGGCATGCTGGCGCTGGTCTTCGCGACGCCAGAGGTCGGCGGCGGTGGCCGGTTGCCACGGCAGCCACAGCGCCAGCAGCAGCACCGCGAGCACACCGCGACGGAAGGCGAACAGCGCGAGCAACAACAGCGGCGGCAGCAGCCAGAATCCTTCGTCCAGCGGCGCGGCACCGCGTTTGTCCTGCGCGCTCGCGACATCGATGCGGTCCGCATCGAGCACGCCCAGCGCGCGCAGATCGACATCGCCCGGCGCGAACGCGGCGTAGGTGCCGCCACCGGACGCGGCGAGCGTGCGCAGGGCGCCGTCCTCCAGCCGTGCGACCTCCGATGCCCCACGGCGATCACGATAGCGTCCACCGGTGACGGCGCCGAGCCCGAGCACCGATACGCGATACCCCTCGCTGCGCGCGTCGATCGCCGCGGCGTTCGCGCTGCCGCCGGGATGATCGGTGATCAGCAGGATGTCGCCGCGGGCGAACCCGGCGCGTTCGAGCAGACGCACGGATTCCTCGATCGCGCGATCCGCGCGGCTGCCGTCGTTCGGCATCACTTCGGGCGACAGCGCATCGACGAACAGCGTCACGTTGGCCGCATCGTCGGTCAGTGGGGACACCGTGTAGGCGTCCTCGGCGAACGCGATCAGCGCGACCTGGCCACCCCGGGTGCGCAGAATCTGCGCGATCTTGGCGCGCGCCTGGAGCAATCGCGAAGGCGGGACATCGTCGGCGAAGGTGGCGGACGACAGATCGACCGCGATCACCAGCGGATTGCGGTCCTGCCACAGCGGTTGCGGCACTTCTCGCCAGCTCGGGCCGGCCATGGCGAGCAGCGCGAGCGTCGCGGCCAGCCCCGCCGCCGCCGGTGCGAGCGCGCCGCGCCCGCGACCGCCCGCGTCGTTCTGCAGCAGATGCGGCAGCAGATGCGCGTCGACCGCAGCGCGCCAGACGTTGCCGCGTCCACGGCGCCGTCGCAGCCACCACAGCAACGGCGGGATCGCGAGCAGACCCAGCAGCCACAGCGGGCGCAGGAAGCGGAACGACGTGGCCACGGCATCGAGATCGGCGCTCATGCCGCACCTCCGCGACGCAGCGCGAGCAGCAGCAGCGCGCAGGCGAGCGCCGCCGACAGCGGCCAGGCGTAGCGTTCGATCCGCGGACGCAGGCGCTGACCGGGCATTTCGACCGGTTCGAGCCGCTCGATCTCGCCGTAGATGCCGATGAGCTGTTCGACATCGCGGGCGACGAAGGCGCGCCCGCCGGTGGTCGTCGCGATCCGCTTGAGCCCTGCCTCGTCGGTGATGTCGCTGCTGCCCGCCATCCGGATCGGCACGCCGAACACCGACAGGCCGGCCCCGTAACCTCCGAAAGCGATGGTGTGGATGCGCACGCCGGCATCGCGCGCGATCTCCGCCGCCTTGGCCGGATCGAGCGCGCCGGCGGTGTTGACGCCGTCGGTGAGCAGGATCAGCACCCGATGTTCGGCCGGCTGCGTCTGCAGACGTTTGGTGGCGAGACCGATCGCATCACCGATCGCGGTGGCGCGGCCGGCCAGCCCGGTGGTGGTGCCGGCGAGTTGTTCGCGCACCGTGTCGAGATCGCGGGTGAGCGGCGTCAGCGCGTAGGCGCGTTCGCCGAAGACGATCAGACCGACGCGGTCGCCGCTGCGGCGTTCGAGGAAATCCGCGATCACCGCCTTCGCCGCGATCAGGCGCGTGACGGTGCGGCCTTCGAGTTCGATATCGCGTTCGTCCATGCTGCCGGACAGATCCACCGCCAGCATCAGGTCGCGCGCGCTCTGCGGCGGCTGCACCACGTCGCCCAGTTGCTGCGGCCGCGCGGCGGCCAGGCACAGCAGCGCCCAGATCAGCCATGGCAGCACGCCGACCGGACGCGCCCGCGCCGCGCCGACGCGGGCGCCGATTGCGAGCAGACGCTCGCCGTACGGCGCGCGCAGCGCCGGCGCACCGCCCTGCACCGGCGGCAACAGGCGACGCAGCAGCCATGGCAACGGCAGCGCCAGCAGCCACCATGGCCAGGCGAAGGTGGCGAGCAGCCACTCGCGTGCGGTGTCGATCATCGCGCGCCTCCACGCCGGGGCCACCAGCGCGGGCGCGGGCGTTCGCGGGCGATGCCGCGCTCCATCAGTTCGACGAACCGTTCGCGCACGACGGTGCGCAACGCAAGCACTTCGTCTTCGCCCGCATCGCGACGGAAACCGCCTTCAAGCAGCGCGCGACCGACGCCCGCGGAGAACGCCGGAATGCGCTGGCCGGCGTCGAGGAAGGCCAACCAGGCCGCGCCCGTCAGCCGCTCCGCGCCCGGCTCGCAGCGGCGGGCGGCGCGGCGCAGCAGTTCCGACATCATCGCGATGCGTGCGCTCGCGCTGTCGACGGCATCGACCGTCTCGTCGAAGAAGCGCGCGGACGCACGCCGCCGCAAGCGTGCGCGCCGACGACGCCATCCGTACACCGCGAGCGCCAGCAGCGCGACGCCGATCAACAGCCACCAGCCCGGCGCCGGCGGCCACCATGACGGCGCGGGCGGCAGATGCACGTCCTGCAGCGGCAAGGCATCGGCAGGTGCGGGGGCGGTCATGCGGCACGCACTCCACCGAGCAGATCGAGCCAACCGTCGCTGGGCGCATCGGTGGACAGCGCGCGTGCGCGCACGCCACCGCGGGCGAGCACCGCCAGCGCTTCGTCCATCGGCGCCGAGAAGGTCGCGCGCCAGCGCTCGCGCTGGGCCTCCATGGCGAGATCGAGTTCGATCCGCTGCGAGGCCGACGCGGGCGCCCGGCCAACGTCCTGATCGGCGGCCGGACCGACGAAGAACGGCAGCATCGCCCGCGGCGGATCGCGCTCGAGCGGATCGCACAGCAGCAGCGCCACGACCTCGCGATGCTGCACCAGGGTCGCCCACCGCGATGCGGGCTGCGCGAGCACGCTCAGCGGATCGGCCAGCAGCACCAGCCGCGAGCCCGGACGCAGCAGGCGGTCGGCATGATCCAGCGCGATGCCGAGCCCGGCATCGTCCTGCGGGGGGCGCGCGTACCAGCGCACCAGCGCGTCCAGCACGCGCAATGCGCCGCGCGGGCCGCCGACCGGCACGACCGGGGCTTCGCGCGCGCTGCCGCGCAGCACGGCGAGGCGGTCGCCGTCGCGCACCGCCGCCCAGGCCGCGAGCGCACCCGCGCGCGCCGCCTGCACCGATTTGAATCGCGTGCGGGTGCCGAAATACAGCTGGGGCGCGGTGTCGGCGACGATCAGCGTCAAGCGCTCCCGCTCGGCCTGGAACACCTTGGTATGCGGACGACCGGTGCGCGCGGTCAGCCGCCAATCGATGTGACGCGCATCGTCTCCCTGCGCGTACTCGCGGGACTCGGCGTATTCCATGCCGCGCCCGCGCACCGGCGAAGGCGCCTGCCCGCTCAGGCCGTGGCGCCCGCGGCGCGGCGGACGCCGGCCCAGCACCGCGCGCCGCAGCGCGACCAGTTCATCCAGGCTCGGGGCGATGCCGTCGCTCATCTCGTTGCGCTCGCGCTCGGGTCGATCCTGCCGGCGATCAGGGCAGCGGCACCTTGTCGACCAGCGCCTGGACCAGACGGTCCCCGTCCCAACCCTCGGCGACCGCCTCGTAGCTCGGCAGCACGCGATGGCGGAGGACATCGTGCGCGATCGCGCGCACATCCTCGGGCGTGACGAAATCGCGTCCGGCGAGCCAAGCGCGCGCACGCGCGCAACGCTCCAGCGCGATCGAACCGCGCGGACTGGCGCCCCAGCCGATCCGCCGCGCCAGCGCGGCGTCGTAGCGACGGGCATCGCGCGAAGCGAGTACGAGTTCGATCAGATAACGCTCCACCGGCGGCGCCAGATGCAACCCGAGCACCGCCTCGCGGGCGGCGAACACGTCGGCCTGGGCCAATCGCAGAGGTGCGGGTGCCTCGGCGGCGTCCTGCGCACCACGCGCCCCCTCGCCCGCGCTCTCGATGGCGCGCGTGCGGGCGAGCCGCAGGATCTCGCTTTCCACCGACGCGTCGGGATAACCGATGCGCACATACATCAGGAAGCGGTCGAGCTGCGCTTCGGGCAGCGGGAACGTGCCTTCCTGCTCGATCGGATTCTGGGTCGCCATCACCAGGAAGAGGCGCGGCAACGCATAGGTACGACGACCGACCGTGACCTGGCGTTCGCCCATCGCTTCGAGCAGCGCGGACTGCACCTTGGCCGGCGCGCGGTTGATCTCGTCGGCGAGCAGCAGCGAGTGGAAGATCGGGCCCGGCTGGAATTCGAAATGGCCGTCCTGCGGACGCCAGACCTCGGTGCCGGTGAGATCGGCCGGCAACAGATCGGGCGTGAACTGGACCCGCGCGAAATCCGCTTCCAGCCGCCCGGCGAGCGCGCGGATCGCGGTGGTCTTGGCGAGCCCCGGTGCGCCCTCGACCAAGAGATGGCCATCGGCGAGCAATGCAATCAGCAGGCGTTCGATCAGTGCGGACTGGCCAACGATCTCGGCGGACAGCTGGTCGCGCAGCTGCGCGAACGCGGCATGCAGTCGGGAAGGTGCGGGAGTATCCATCGTGGCCTGCGCGCATCCATGGTTCGGGTCGGCGATCCCCAGTTTGACCGATGTCCGGGCGAAATGTTCATCCGTCCACCGCGGCGCGCCAAAAAGAGGCGTGCCAAAAAGACACGGGGGCCGAAGCCCCCGTGTCCGTATCCATCGAGGCGTCGACGTCGCTCAGCGGCGCGGCGACACCGCCATCACCTTCGGGGTGACGAAGATCAGCAGTTCGGCCTTGGTCTTGCCGCGGCCCTTCTTCTTGAACAGATTGCCGAGGATCGGCAGATCGGCGAGGAACGGCACCTTCGAAGCCTGGCTGCGGTCGGAGAACTCGTACACGCCGCCGATCACGACGGTGTTGCCGTCCTCGACCAGCACCGCGGTGTTCACTTCGCGCTTGGCGATCAGCGGCACCGAGCCGTTGACCGTGCTGATGAACTCTTCGAGTTCGTCCTTCTTCACCGCCATGTTCAGGAACACGCGACCGTCGTTGGTGATGGTCGGCGTGACCTTCAGTTCGAGCACCACGTCCTTGAAGTTGACGGTCTGGGTGACGATGCCGCCGGTGGAGCTGGTGGTGACGTAGCCGATTTCGCGACCCTGCTTGATCACCGCTTCGCGCTGATTGCTGGTGACCACGCGCGGGTTGGAGATCACTTCACCGCGACCTTCTTCCTGCATCGCCGACAGCTCGATGTCGAGGTAGTAGCCGGCGTTGAGGATGGTGAAGGCGAGGCTGGCCGGGTTGCTGGTGATCAGCGAACCGACGGTAGCGGCGAGGTCGACGTTCGGACCCTTGCTGATGGTCGGCAGCGGACGCAGCGGCGGCGGCAGCAGCGGCTGGCCCTGGGCCAGACGTTCGGCGTTGTCGATCTCGTTCTGACGCAGCGCTTCGGCATAGTCCGAGTTCGCCTCGATGATCGAGTTCTGCGTTTCGCTGGTGTTGTCGATGGTGTTGCCGAACGTGACGTTGTCCTTGACGCCGTTGATGCCGAACTTGGCGCCGAGCTCGCGGGCGAAGTCCTCGGTGGCGATCACGATCTTGGCTTCGATCAGCACCTGATCGACCGGCTTGTCGAGCTGGGAGACGAGGCGGCGGATCTCGGCGACACGCGGCGGAATGTCGATCACCAGCAGGGTGTTGGTGCGGCGGTCGAAGCTGAGGCTGCCGCGGGCCGACAGGAAGCCGCGGCTCTGCTGCTGGCCACCGGAACCACCCTGGCTGCTGGCGCCGGACTGGTTGCCCTTGCTCTCGTCGGTGAGCAGCTTGGCGATGTCCTCGGCGTTGCCGTAGCTCACCGGGATGTATTCGGTGATGGTCTCGGCGCGGTTCTCGATCGCGATGCGGGCGTCTTCCTTGTCCTGTTCGAACTTGGCGATTTCCGCCTGCGGCGCGACCCACACGACGTTGCCGCTGCGGCGCTTGTCGAGCTGCTTGGCCTGCAGGACGATGTCGAGGGCCTGATCCCACGGCACGTTGATCAGACGCAGGGTGACGTTGCCCTGGACGGTGTCGCTGGCCACGACGTTGAGGTTGGACTCCTCGGCGATCAGCTGCAGCACCGTGCGCACCGGCACGTCCTGGAAGTTGAACGTCACCGGGCGACCGGTGAACGGGCGGGCCGGAGCGGCGGCCTTCTGCCCGGTGGCCGCGGTCGCGGCGGTGGCGCCGACCGCGCGGTTCGCAGCCGCGGTGCGCGGCACCAGTTCGACGATGTAGTCGCGGCCGGTCTGGTAGGCGAGCGGCTCGAAGGCTCCGCGTGCGCTGACCGCGACCTGGGCCTTGTCGCCGTTGGCGTTGGCCTGCACCTGCTGCGCCGGGGTGGCGAAGTCGGTGACATTGAACGTGCGCTGCAGGTGCGCCGGCATCGTGGCGTTGCCGATGTCGACCACCACCCCCGCGTCGGTGGCGCGCATGTCGGGCAGCGCGCCGTCGCGGTCGAAGTGCAGGATCAGCTTGCCGGAGCCGCCGTCGCCGCGCTTGAAGTCGATGCTGGTGATCGATGCGGTGGCGGGTGCCTGCTGGGCGGTGCCCGCGGTCGCTGCGGGCGCGTCGACGGCAGGCGGGGTCGCGCCGACGACGCTGAGCGCCGACAGCAGACCGGCGGCCACGCCGAAGAGCGCTGCTTTCACGGGCTTGGTGCGACGGCCCTGCTGCTGGCTATGCGCGTTGAGTACGGTCATTTCGCTATCCCCTCGTCTTATTCGTCATCGAGCGTGACCGTCGCCGGCCGCTCCAGCCAACCGCCTGCACCATCGGGAACCAGTTCGACGAGTTCGATACGATCCTCGAACACGGCCGTGACACGCCCGTCGGACTGGCCCATGTAATTGCCCGGCAACACCCGCTGCGTGACCTTGTCCGGCCCCATCACCAGCGCGACCAGCGCGTTGCCCTTGCCGATCGTCCCGACCATGTCGAGCGAATCGAGCGGAAACAGCTCCAGCGCCTGTTTGCGCCGGTTGGAATCCGGACGCGGCCCCGACTCCGACGAACCCGGCGCGAACGCCGTGCTGAACGGATCGCGCAGGGTCTGCGCGGAGTATTCGAACGTCTCGAACTGCTGCATCACCGGCAGCGGGTCGAGCGGCGGCGCGGGTTTCGCCTTGATGCCGGCGACCCACTCCTCGAGATTGGGCGCGTCGCCCGGCGTACTGGTGACGGAGCGCCCGCAGCCCGCGATCGCGAGCGTCGCGACCGCCGCCAGCGTCAGGCGCGCACCGTTGTTGAGAAGTCTGCGCATCAGCGGCTGCCTCCCTGTGCGGTCTGGTTCACGGCGGCGGTGGCCTGGGCGGCCGGCGAATTCGGCGCCGGAGCGGCGGCGGGCGCGGCCGGGGTGCCCGGCGCAGCGCCGGCGGCCGGCGTCCCACCGGAGGCGACCTCTTCCTCGTCGCGATAGCGATAGGTCTTGACCGTGCCCTTGAGTTCGAGCACCGAGTTCGGACCGATGCCGACCGGCAGGCGCTTGCCGGACGCGTTCACCGGGCCCTGCACGTTTTCGCGCGGTTTCAGCGAGATGTCGTGCATGGTCATGATCACCACCCGCGGCAGCGAGGCCACGCCGCTCACGAAGGCGCCGAACTGGTGGTAGGTGCCCACCATCTTCAGTTCGATCGGCTTCTCGGCGTAGAACTCCAGCGCGGTTTCTTCGCCGGGCTGGAACAGCTCGTTGGTGATGCCGGTGGCGAGCGCGGTCTGCGAGATGTCGACGATCAGCTCGGGCATTTCGGTCTTGCTCGGCAACTGGCGCAACATCTGCTGGAGCTGCTGCTCCATCTGCGCGAGCTGCTGCTTCAGCGGCTCCAGATTGGCAGCCTGGCCCTGCAGTTTCTCGAAGTCCTGACGCTTGGTGATCTCGTCCTGCTCCAGCCCTTCGAGCGTCGCGCCCTTCGGACGGGTCAGGAAGTTCCACAGCAGGAACAGGATCAACAGGGCGAGAGCGACGCAGAAGCCGAGTTGCCATTCCCGCGGCCAGGAACCGGCATTGTTGAAGTCCAGTTCCTTGAGGGACATTTTCTTCTTCACGACTTTGCTCCTCCCGGCGGCGGCGTCTGCTGGGGTGCGTTCTCGGGGTGCGTGCTGCCCGGTCCGGTCGCGCCCGGCGGCGGCGAAGGCGGCGGGGTACCGGCCGCAGGGGCCGGTGCCGGTGCTGCGGCGCCTCCCGCAGGCATCAGGGGCTGCAACGTCGTCTGCGAGGCGGCGCCGGTGTCGGCGGCGGCCGGATCGGCGGCCCCCTCCTCGCCTTCCTTCTTGGCGTTCGGATTCGCCATCGTGACCGACAGACTGAAAGTGTGCGGCAGACCGGTGTTGTCGCCTTCGGCCTGGATCACCGACAGATCAGGCTTGGTCATCCAGCCCGACGCCGCGAGGTTGTCCATGTAGGCACTGACCCGCGCGTAGGACTGCGAGCGCCCTTCGAGGGTCAGCTTGTCGCCTTCCTGGTTGATCCCGGTGAGGATCACGCCATCGGGAATCGTGCGCACCAGCGAATCGAAGAGGTGAACCATCTGCGAGCGGTTCGCCTGCAGCTCTTCGATCACCTTCTTGCGGTTGAGCAGATTGTTCTTCTTCTGCTCCAGCGCCTCGATCTCGGTGATCTTGGCCTTGACCGCGGTGATTTCCTGGTCAAGGAAGGCGTTGCGCGCCTGCTGGCCGGAGATCTGCGCGTTGTAGTAGCTGTCCACCACGAACCACACCGCGAGACCGGCGACCGCCGAGAGCGCGAGCATCACGAAGAATTGCTTCTTGCGCTCTTTCTGGCGCTCTGCGCGCCACGGGAGGAGATTGATGCGTGCCATCAGTCGAAGCTCCTCAGGGCGAGGCCACAGGCGATCATCAGCGCCGGCGCGTCCTGCGCGAGCGCGTGGGCCTGCACGCGGGGGCCGAGAGTCATCTGGGCCAGCGGATTGGCGACCACGGTCTGCACGCCCAACTGTTCCTCCACCATCGCGGCGATACCGGCGATGGAGGCGCAGCCGCCGGCGAGCACGATCTGGTCGACGCGGTTGTATTCGCTGCCTGCATAGAAGAACTGCAGCAGGCGGCCGATCTGCTGCGCCATCGCTTCCTTGAACGGCTCCAGCACCTCGATTTCATAGCTTTCCGGGAGACCACCCTGGCGCTTGGCCAGACCCGCCTCTTCGTAGCTCAGGCCGTAGCGGCGCATGACTTCGTCGGTCAGCTGCTTGCCGCCGAAGACCTGCTCGCGGCTGTAGATGTTGCGGCCGTTGCGCAGGATGCTGAGCGTGGTCATGGTCGCGCCGACATCGACCAGCGCGACGATGCCGTCGTGCGGGATGTTCAGGCTGCCGGCGATCAGGGCGAAGGCGTTCTCGACCGCGAAGGCCTCGACGTCCACGACCTTGGCGGTCAGGCCGCCGACCTCCAGCGCCGAGGCGCGCATCTCGACGTTCTCCGAGCGCGAGGCGGCGAGCAGCACCTGGACCATCTCCGGGTTGCCGGGCATCGGCCCGAGCACCTCGAAGTCCAGATTCACTTCCTCGATCGGATACGGGATGTAATTCACCGCCTCCAGCTCGATCTGCGACTCCATGTCGTCCTCGTCCAGCTCGGACGGCATCGGGATCACCTTGGTGATCACCGCTGACCCGGCCACGGCCGCCGCGGCGAACTTGGCCTTGCTGCCGGAACGGTTGAGGGCGCGGCGGATGGCCTCGCCCACGGCCTCGACCTCGACGATGTTCTTCTCGGCGACGGCGTTCGGCGGCAACGGCTCCACCGCGTAATGTTCCACTCGATAGCGGTCGCCAGCCCGAGACAGCTGCAGGAGCTTGACGGCGGTCGAACTGATGTCGACACCCACCAACGGTGACTGATTTTTGGCGAACAGTCCCACTTTTTTCCCCTTCCCACGCGCGCTTACGCGCGTTACGTGTCCCAATACATTAAATAACGGACTTTTCCCCCCATGGCAACTACCCCTTGCCTCGGATCGTCCCGAGAGTGAACTCTGTCACGACCTCGGAGGGCCCTCCGTCCCGCCCCGCGGCCCCCGGCCGGGGGCGGCCACCCGGGGTCCGGACCGGTCCGCGCCCGGATCGCCGCCCCGGAACGCCCCCGTCCCGGGAGCCCGCCCCCGGGACCCGCCCCCTATAATCGCCGCCGTGCACATCGCCACCGCACATCCGTACACCTTCCGACACCAGGATTCCCCTACCCATGTCCCGATTCCGCCGCCTGCTGCGCTGGGCGTTCCTGCTGTCCCTGTTCGGCCTGGTGGTCGGCGGGCTGGCCTTCGGCATCCTTTATTACAGTGTCTCCTCCCGGCTTCCGGATGTGCAGACCCTGCGCACCATCGAACTGCAGGAGCCGCTGTACGTCTATTCCCGCGACGGCCGGCTGATGGGCCTGTTCGGCGAAACCCGCCGCTACCCGGTGGAGATCGAGAAGGTGCCCAAGCGCTTGAAGGACGCCTTCATCGCGATCGAGGACGCCAGCTTCTACGAGCACAAGGGCGTGGATCCGGTCGGCATCGGGCGCGCGGTGTGGCAGATCGTCGCCACCGACAAGGAGCGCGTGGCGGGTGGTTCGACCATCACCCAGCAGGTCGCGAAGATGTTCTTCCTCAGCTCCGAGTACAGCTACAAGCGGAAATTCGCTGAAATGCTGCTCGCGATGAAGATGGAGCGGGAGCTGACCAAGGACGAGATCTTCGAGCTGTACCTCAACAAGAGTTTCTTCGGCCATCGCGCCTACGGCGTGACCGCCGCGGCCGAGTTCTACTACGGCAAGACTCTCGACCAGCTGACCCTGGACGAGATGGCCGCGCTGGCGTCGACCCCCAAATTCCCCTCCAGCGGCAATCCGCTCAGCAACCCGGCGCGCAACAAGATCCGCCGCGACTACGTGCTGGAGCGGATGGTCGAGCTGAAGATGCTGTCGGCGGACGAGGCGCGGATCGCGCAGGCCGCGCCGATGCACGCCACCCCGCACGAACGCCCGATCGAGGTCTCCGCGCCCTACGTCGCCGAGATGGTGCGCCAGCAGATGATCGAGCAGTTCGGCCCGGAAGCCCTGACCAAGGGCTACCACGTCATCACCACCATCGACCCGGCGCTGCAGGCCGCGGCCGATGCGGCGGTGCGCGACGGGCTGGGCACCTACGACCGCCGCCACGGCTGGAATCCCAAGGCCATGCCATTTCTGGACCTGCCGGCGGACGAGGACATGAAGACCTCGGCCGGCCGCCTGCGCGCCTACCCCACCCAGGGCGAACTGCGCGCGGCGCTGGTCCTGGGCACGAACGGCCCGAACGCCCGGGTCCTGCTGGCCGACGGCACCGAACTGGACCTCGGTGCGGACGCCTCGCGCTGGGGCAAGCCGCCGGGCGCGCTGCTCAAGCGCGGCGACGTGACCCGCGTGCGCCTGATCGAACCCAAAGCATCGCCGGACGCCAAACCCGGCGACGCCAAGGCGACCGCCGCCGCGCCCGCGGGCGCGCCGACCTGGAAGCTCGAACAGCTGCCCCGCGCCGAATCCGCGCTGGTGTCGCTGGATGCCGACACCGGCGCCCTCCGCGCCCTGGTCGGCGGCTACAGCTTCGCCGGCAACAAGTTCAACAACGCCGTGCAGGCGCGCCGCCAGCCGGGGTCGTCGTTCAAGCCCTTCGTCTACGCCGCCGCGTTCGAGCGCGGCTACAACCCGGCCTCGATCGTGCTCGACGCCCCGGTCGTGTTCCGCATGCGCGCCGGCAAGGTCTGGCGCCCGCAGAACGACGGCGGCGGCTTCGCCGGCCCGATCCGCGTGCGCGAAGCGCTGGTGCAATCGCGCAACCTGGTCTCGGTGCGCATGCTCGATGCGATCGGCGTGGAATACGCGCGCAAATACATCACCCAGTTCGGCTTCAACGAAGAAGAACTGCCGCCGAACCTGTCGATCTCGCTGGGCACGCCATCGCTCTCGCCACTGTCGATCGCCCGCGGCTACGCCGCTTTCGCCAACGGCGGTTTCCGCGTCGACCCGTGGTTCATCGATGAAGTGCGCGACCGCGAAGGCAAGCCGGTGTTCAAGCACAAGCCGAACGTCGCCTGCCGCAGCTGCGGCGCCGGCGCGGCGGGGCAACCGGCCACGCCGGCGTCGTCGGTGGTCGACGGCTTCGACCTCGGCCCCGCCGGCGGCAAACCGGCCGAACCGGCGAAGGGCGCGCCGAAGACCACCACCGCCAAGGCCGCACCGGCCCAGACCCTGCCCGCCGACGCCGTGCTCGCCCCGCGCGCGATCGACGAGCGCATCGCCTACCAGATCACCTCGATGATGCGCGACGTGGTGCTGCGCGGCACCGCCACCGACGCCCGCCGCCTCGGCCGCGAGGACATCGGCGGCAAGACCGGCTCCACCAACAACCACCGCGACGCCTGGTTCTCCGGCACCGGCGGCAACCTCATCACCACGGTCTGGGTGGGCAAGAGCGACAACACCTCGCTGGGTTATCGCGAATACGGCGGCAAGGCCGCCCTGCCGATCTGGATCGACTACATGGCCGTCGCGCTCAAGGATGTTCCGGTCGCCCCCAACGACCCGCCTGCGGGCATGGTCAAGGTCGCGGTCACCGCCAGCGGCCAGCTGCTGCCGACCACCGGCAGCGGCGGCATCACCGAATACGTGAAGGTCGAAGATCTCGAAAAGATGGAGACCTTCGTCGACTACGGCAGCGACGACGCGTTGCCCAGCGAGGAATCGTTCGACATCTTCTGACGGGGGCATCGCAGAGGAATATCGCCGAGGGATGACGGGCCGGGCCGAGGTCCGACCCGTCATCGTTCCGACGATTTGCGATTTCGCGGGCATCCGATACAGTCATCCCCTGGCCCCGCCGGGACGATGCCCATGCACCACGCCCGCCAGCACGCCGAAACCCGGACCCGCGAGCGCCGCGCACGCCTGGCCCATGAAGCCGCCCGGCTGATCGCCGAATCCGGCATCCGCGACTTCCATCAGGCCAAGCTCAAGGCCGCGCAACGCCTCGGCATCCACGACGACGCCTCGCTGCCGCGCAACCGCGAGATCGAGGACGCCCTGCGCGAATACCAGCGCCTGTTCCAGGGCGACAGCCAGGCCGACGCGCTCCGTCACCGCCGCGACGCCGCCCTGCGCGCGCTCGACTTCTTCGCCCCGTTCGACCCGCGCCTCGTCGGCCCGGTGCTCGACGGCACCGCCGACGGCAATTCACCGGTGCACCTGCACCTCTACACCGACGACGCCGAAGCGGTCCCGCGCTTCCTCGAAGACCACCGCATCCCCGCCGAAACCCGCAACCGCCGCGTGCGCCTCGACCGCGAACGCGCCCTCGACTGCCCGGTGTGGCTGTTCTCCGCCGAAGACCTGAGCTTCGACCTCACGGTGTTGCCGCACGCCGCCCTGCGACAGGCACCGCTGTCGAACGTCGACGAGAAACCGATGCGCCGCGCGTCGGCGGGGCAACTGCGGGCGTTGCTGGTGGAGGAGGAGGTGGCGGGGTTTGAGGCACCGCCGTAGCGCATTTCACAAATGAGGAACCTTAGCTTTTCTGGACACTTTTGCCAAAATTTTAGATTTGCACACAAATCCCCTCTGCTTTATTCTTATTTTTCGACAATTTCGTCAAAAAAGCGATCACCTCTATGCTGCTCAGTTTTGGATTCCGGAACTTCTACAGCTTTCGAGAGGGAGCTGTCGTCTCCTTCGAGCTGGATGCGCAAGCTAGAAAAGCTATTGGCTCATCAGCACCGGTGAGCGCAGCGCTGTGCGTAAAAGGCGCGAATGCCTCAGGCAAAACCCATGTTCTTAAAGCCATTTCATTTCTTGGCTACTTTGTCACGAGATCGTTTAGAGAAGACCCTGACTCTGAGATTGCAATATCGCCGCATTTTGAAAACAGTGAGCCAATCGATTTTTTTGCTGAATTTATTTCTAAAGGCGAGCGATTTTACTATGAACTTTCCGTCACAAAAAACGAAATTTTGACAGAGAAAATATCTCGCAGAAGATCAAGACTAAGTCTTTTACTCGAAAGAAAAAGAAATAAGATAACAAAATGCACTAAAGAATGGGATCGCCTCAATAACATCCTCCTTCGGAAAAACGCATCCATCATTTCGACTGCAAAGCAGTATGGATTTGATGAAATTGAGTCCATACAGAATTTTTTTGAAGGAATCCTGACCAACGTAACTTACAGCGGCCTACGGACAACAATCTTCGATGAGTATGAAGCCTCAGAAATCATTAGCAAAAATAAGGATTTCTCTGATTTCGTGAAGCAATTTATCTCTGGATGCGACGTTGGAATTACAGACATTACCATCGCTAAGAAAAAAGAAGATGACGGAAAAGAACGGTATTTCCCTGCATTCCATCACGGAGAAGGAATGGAAAAAACCATTACATGGCACACTGAGTCCAGCGGAACCAGAGCCCTATTTAGGGAGCTGATAAAATACAAAGTAACGCTCGACCTTGGCGGAATACTTGTTGCTGACGAATTCGACATTCACCTCCATCCTCATATTCTCCCAAAGATACTGAATCTTTTTCTTGACGAAAAATCAAACAGCAAAGGCGCTCAAATTATCTTCACAACCCATAATTCAGCAATTATGGATTTCATGGGAAAATACAGAACATATCTTGTTCAAAAAGAGAATAATGAAAGCTACGCCTATAGACTGGATGAAATACCAGGCGAAATTCTAAGGAATGACAGACCGATATCCCGTCTTTACAAAGACGGCCGCATCGGAGGAATTCCAAAGCTATGAGTCATAAATACTCAAACGCAAGGAAAACATCTTTTCTAGAATCAATTCCTACAGCAAGCCTAGAATCCACAGAAGACCCGACCACCGATTTATGCAAATTCAATTTTGCCTATTTTAAAGGAGATCATCCCGGGCAGCATTTCAGCGAATGGCCTGAACCCGCTCTACACGAGCTCTTAGATAAGCTCGTGCATTTCAGCAAAAATAGCCTCACTTACTGGATGAAGCAGCAGTCCGGTCGGATTTTCACTATCTACGGACAGTTTCCATCAAAAAGTGATTTCACTCATCCCAAAAACGTTCCATTCGAAGCCCAATGGGCGCGCTTTAGGCTGGACTCTGCAACAAGACTCATAGGTTTTATAGTCCCAAAAAAATTCGACGGAACTCCCCACCGAGGAACCAAGAGATTTTTTGATAGCAACACTTTTTACGTTGTTTTTTTAGACGCAGAGCATAGGTTTTACATAACAGAGAGGCGGTAAAGCGAGGCGCGCAAGACGCGCAATGCGGGGTAAGCGCAGCGAACCCCACCATGGACGAAACGCCGATGCATCGGTCGCAGCGAATCCACCAACGCATATTGACGTCACGGTGTTTCGCGCTCTGACACGGTGGATGGTGGGGTTCGCTGCGCTCACCGCCATCCTACGCATCGGATTGCGATTTAGCCGGCGAACCTGTCGGTCGCGCGCACGAGGGCGTCGACATTCTCGGGTTCGAAGGCGGAGTGCCCGGACGCGGGGCTGATGACGAGTTCGGCCTTCGGCCAGACCTTGTGCAGGTCCCAGGCGTTCTGGATCGGGCAGACCACGTCGTAGCGGCCGTGGACGATCACGCCGGGGATGTCGGCGATGCGGTGCGCGTCGCGCAGCAGCTGGTCTTCGACCTCGAAGAAGCCGCCGTTGACGAAGTAGTGGTTCTCGATGCGGGCGAAGGCGAGCGCGAACGCGGCGTCTTCGTGGCCGGCGACGAAATCCGGGTCCATGTGCAGGAAGCTGGTGGCACCTTCCCACACGCTCCAGGCGCGCGCGGCGGCGAGGCGGGTGGCTTCGTCGTCGCTGGTCAGACGGCGGTGGAAGGCGGAGATCAGGTCGTGGCGTTCCACCGGCGGAATCGCGGCGAGGTAGTGCTCCCACGCGTCCGGGAACAGGCGCGAGGCGCCTTCCTGGTAGAACCATTCCAGTTCCCAGCGGCGCAGCATGAAGATGCCGCGCAGCACCAGTTCGGTCACGCGCTGCGGATGGGTTTCGGCGTAGGCGAGCGCCAGCGTCGAGCCCCACGAGCCGCCGAAGACCTGCCAGCGTTCGATGCCGAGCGTTTCGCGCAATTTCTCGATGTCGGCGACGAGATCCCAGGTGGTGTTGTCGACCAGATCGGCGTGCGGCGCCGAGCGGCCGGCGCCGCGCTGGTCGAACAGCACGATGCGGTATTTCGACGGGTCGTGGAAACGGCGCATCTTGTCGCCGCAACCGGCGCCGGGACCGCCGTGCAGCATCACCACCGGCTTGCCCCGCGGGTTGCCGCATTGTTCGTAGTACAGCGTATGGCGGTCGTCGACCTTGAGCGTGCCGGTGTCGTACGGTGCGATCTCGGGATACAGCGTGCGCATGGGAAGAATCCGCGACGGGAACTCGGGCGTCGAGTGTAGCCCAGGTCTTCAGCCCGGCCAGCGGCCGATGGTCACGCGGTCGCGGCCTTCGAGATCGCGGTCGGTGTGGATGGTGTGGAACCCCGCCATCTCCAGCAGCCGGCGGACCGCTTCGCCCTGGCGCCAGCCGTGTTCGATCAGCAGCCAGCCGTCCGGCTGCAGATGCGACGGCGCGTCGCGGACGATGACGCCGATCGCGTCCAGACCGTCCGGCCCCGAGGACAGGGCGCGGGCCGGTTCGTGGCGCAGATCGCCTTGTCGCAGATGCGGATCGCCGTCGGCGATGTAGGGCGGATTGCTGGCGATCAGCGCGAAGCGTTCGCCGGCGAGCGGCGCGAACCAGTCGCCGTGGCGGAACGCGACGTTGTCCAGCCCGAGCGCCCGCGCGTTGGTGCGCGCGACGTCGAGTGCGCCCTCGCTGATGTCGGTCGCGATCACCTGCGCGCCGCGGCGTTCATGCGCAAGCGCCAGCGCGATCGCGCCGCTGCCGGTGCCCAGATCGGCCATGCGCAATCCGGGTTCGGGTGGCGCGCGCTCCAGCGCCAGCTCCACCAGCCGTTCGGTTTCCGGACGCGGGATCAGGGTCTGCGGCGTGACCAGCAGGTCGAAGGCCCAGAAGCCGCGACGGCCGAGCAGGTACGCGACCGGTTCGCCCTGCTCGCGCCGCGACCGCAGCGCTTCATAACGGGCGGCTTCGGCCTCCGGCACCTGGTCGCCGCGATGCGCGTACAGCCAGGCCCGCGACTTGCCCAGCGCGTGCGCGAGCAGCAGTTCGGCCTCGAAGGCGTCGAGCGCGCCGGCCGACGCCTGCAGCAGCGCCTGGACGGTGCCGGCGACCGGCGCGGTGCGCGGGGCCGCGCTCATCGATGCGCGCTTCTGGCCGCGGTCTGGCGCGGCGGCAGGACGGAGACGGGGAACGGCATGCGGGACATCCGGTCGGAACGGAGGGCAGGCATCGGCGGCCACCCAAGGCGCTGAAGCATAAAGGAATCGACCGCCCGGAACCCCGGACCGGGCGGGGAGCCGAAGACCGTGGCCTCCCCTTGAATCCCATTTGATAGTCTCTATCTATCAATACAATCGAATCAATTCATTGGATGGATCGATAGAAAACGCCTAACCTGCGCCTCGTTCCGATTCATGCTTTCTTTTCCCATCCACCGCTTTTCACCCACACCATCGAGGATTCCGATGTCGCTGATCAACACCACGGTCAAACCCTTCAAGGCCACCGCTTTCCACGCCGGCGAGTTCGTCTCCGTCTCGGACGAAAGCCTCAAGGGCAAGTGGTCGGTCCTGATCTTCATGCCGGCCGCCTTCACCTTCAACTGCCCGACCGAGGTCGAGGACGCGGCGAACAACTACGCCGAGTTCCAGAAGGCCAACGCCGAGGTCTACATCGTCACCACCGACACCCATTTCTCGCACAAGGTGTGGCACGAAACCTCGCCGGCCGTGGGCAAGGCGCAGTTCCCGCTGGTCGGCGACCCGACCCATCAGCTGACGCGCGCGTTCGGCGTGCACATCGAGGAAGAAGGCCTGGCGCTGCGCGGCACCTTCATCATCAATCCGGAAGGCGTGATCAAGACCCTCGAAATCCACGACAACGCCATCGCCCGCGACGTCAGCGAAACCCTGCGCAAGCTCAAGGCCGCGCAGTTCGTCGCCGCCAACCCCGGCCAGGTCTGTCCGGCCAAGTGGCAGGAAGGCGCGCAGACCCTGAAGCCGTCGCTGGATCTGGTCGGCAAGATCTGATCGGACACCGTCCCGCGGACGGGCCGTGCAGCCCGTCCGCGCAGCTCCCGGCAAGACCGCGTCATCCGCAACCGTTTCGACGTTCCATCGCTTCGCAACCTCCGCACCGCAACCTCCGCATGCCCCCGGCGAGGCACGACGCCTCGCCGGATTCCGGCTCCGCTTCCCGCTTCGTTTGCAGCAGCGGCCTGTGCCGCACCGGATCGTCTTCCTCCCCCGCCGGTCCCCCCCCCCCGGTCCGACGGCCACCGGCGCCGGCCGCTGCTGCAAACGCAGCCTCTCTCCTCTCCCTTTCCTTCTCCCGGGTGCCGACCATGCTCGATACCGATCTGAAGTCCCAGTTGCAGGCCTATCTGCAGAAACTGACCCGACCGGTCGAACTGGTCGCCGCGCTCGACGACGGCGCGCCCTCGCGCGAACTGCGCGAACTGCTGGTCGAACTGACGCAGTTGTCCGACAAGGTCTCGCTGCGCGAAGCGCGCGATGCCGACGATCGCGTGCCCTCCTTCGCCATCGCCAGCCCCGGCCACGCGATTTCGCTGCGCTTCGCCGGCATCCCGATGGGCCACGAATTCACCTCGCTGGTGCTGGCGCTGCTGCAGGTGGGCGGTCATCCCTCGAAGCTGGCGCAGGACACGATCGAACAGATCCGCGCGCTGGACGGCGAACACCGCTTCGAGACCTATTTCTCGCTGAGCTGCCAGAACTGCCCCGACGTGGTGCAGGCGCTGAACCTGATGGCCGTGCTCAATCCGAACATCCGTCATGTCGCCATCGATGGTGCGCTGTTCCAGCCCGAAGTCGAGGCCCGCCAGGTGATGTCGGTACCGATGATCTTCCGCAACGGCGAGGTCTTCGCCGCCGGACGCATGGGCGTGGAGGAGATCCTGGCCAAGCTCGACACCGGCGCCGAGGCGCGCGAGGCGACGAAGATCGCCGCGAAGGACGCATTCGACGTGCTGATCGTGGGCGGCGGCCCGGCCGGCGCGGCCGCGGGCATCTACGCCGCACGCAAGGGCATCCGCACCGGCATCGTCGCCGAACGCTTCGGCGGCCAGGTGCTGGACACGATGGCGATCGAGAATTTCATCTCGGTACCCGAGACCGAAGGCCCGAAACTGGCCGCGGCGATGGAACGCCACGTGCGCGAGTACGAGGTCGACATCATGAATCTGCAGCGCGCCGAAGCGCTGGTCCCCGCTGGCGACGACGGTCTGATCGAAGTGAAGCTGGCCAACGGCGCGTCGCTGAAGTCGAAGACCGTGATCCTCTCCACCGGCGCGCGCTGGCGGCAGATGAACGTGCCCGGCGAGCAGGAATACCGCAACAAGGGCGTGGCCTATTGCCCGCACTGCGACGGCCCGTTGTTCAAGGGCAAGCGCGTGGCGGTGATCGGCGGCGGCAACTCGGGCGTGGAAGCGGCGATCGATCTGGCCGGCATCGTCGCCCACGTCACCCTGATCGAGTTCGATGGCAAGCTGCGCGCGGACGAAGTGCTGCAGCGCAAGTTGCGCAGTCTGGCGAACGTCGACGTAATCGTCTCGGCGCAGACCAGCGAAGTCCTGGGCGACGGCACACGCGTCACCGGCCTGACCTACGAGGACCGCACGACCCGGGAATCGCACGCGCTCGCGCTCGACGGCGTGTTCGTGCAGATCGGCCTGCTGCCGAACAGCGAATGGCTGAAGGGCACGCTCGCGCTGTCGCCGCGGGGCGAGATCGAGATCGACGATCGCTGCCGCACTTCGCTGCCGGGCGTGTTCGCGGCCGGCGATGCGACCACGGTGCCCTACAAGCAGATCGTCATCGCGATGAGCGAGGGCTCGAAGGCGGCGCTGTCGGCGTTCGACCACCTGATCCGCCTCGGCACGGCGGCAACGACCCGGGACGCACAGCCGCAGGCAGCGTGAGACGCCCGCATGCCGGAAGACGCTCCCATGCCGGAAACCGGCCCCTGTCAGAAAAGACAGGCGTCCGGAACGGCCACGGCCGGTGCATTCGCGGTAACTTGGCGAGGTCGCGCACAGTTGTCGCCACACGCGTCCCCGCCTGCATCGCACCGCATGGCATCGCCGATGGGCAGGGATCCGGCGCGACCCTTCCGGCCGCATGAGGTCATCCGCATGAATCTGCGCGATCTGAAGTATCTGGTGGCCCTTGCCGACCACAAGCATTTCGGGCGAGCCGCGGCGGCCTGCTTCATCAGCCAGCCGACCCTGTCGACCCAGATCCGCAAGCTGGAGGAGGAGCTCGGCATCGCGCTGGTCGAGCGCGCACCGCGACGGGTGATGCTGACTCCGGCCGGCCGCGATGCCGCCGAGCGCGCGCGGCGGATCGTCGCCGACGTGGAAGAGATGCGCGAGGCCGCGCGGCGCAGCCAGAATCCGGAAGCCGGCGCGGTGCGTCTGGGCATTTTCCCGACCCTCGGCCCCTATCTTCTGCCGCATGTGATTCCGCGGGTGCGCGAGCGTTTTCCGCAGCTGGAACTGCTGCTGATCGAGGAAAAGACCGAGACCATCCTGCGTCAGCTGCGCGAGGGAAAACTCGACGCCGGCGTGCTCGCCCTGCCGCTGCACGACGAGCAGTTGCATCTGGAATTCCTGTTCGAGGAACCCTTCCTGCTGGCGGTACCTGAGACCCATCCGCTGGCCGCCGGCTCATCGCTGACGATGCAGGATCTCGCGCACGAGAGTCTGTTGTTGCTGGAGGACGGGCACTGCCTGCGCGACCAGGCGCTCGATGTCTGCCACATGGCCGGCGCCGGCGAGAAGAGCGGGTTCCGCGCCACCTCGCTGGAAACCCTGCGGCAGATGGTGGCGGCGAACGTCGGCATCACCCTGCTGCCGGTGCTGGCGGTGAAACCGCCGGTGGCGGCGTCACCGGACCTGCACCTGCTGCCGTTCCGAGCCCCGGCGCCGAGCCGGCGCATCGCCATGGTCTGGCGCCGCAGTTCGGCGATGACCGATTTCCTGGTCAAGCTCGCCGAGGTCTTCCGCGAACTGCCGGCCGATCTGCTCGGTACCGACCATCTGCCCGGCGCGGACGCACCACCACCGCGTTCCCGCAATCGTGCGCGGCCGCGCGCCTGAGCGCGATCGGCCGCATTCGCGCTGCATCGCAGCATTGATCGCGACGATCGATCCGATCGAAACAATCGATCGCACCTTGTCATCCGGCAGGCGTATGCTCGAAGCGTGCCGGGCCGCCGGCGCAGCTCCCCGCCAGATCGTTCGATTCCCGGTACGCACGGTTCTCCGCATCATCCGTCATCAGCGGCGGATCGCTCGCTGCAGACCGCCGCCGCAGACAGCCCGTTCCGTCGAATCGATCCACCGCACACCAGCCAGGAGATCAGGATCATGAGCCTCAAGGGATCGAAGACCGAAGACAACCTGAAAGCCGCGTTCGCGGGCGAATCGCAGGCCAATCGCCGCTACCTGTATTTCGCGCAGAAGGCCGATGTCGAGGGTTACAACGACGTGGCCGCCGTGTTCCGCTCCACCGCCGAAGGCGAAACCGGCCACGCCCATGGCCACCTCGAATATCTCGAACAGTGCGGCGACCCCGCCACCGGCCTGCCGTTCGGCGATACCGCGAACAATCTGAAGTCGGCGATCGCCGGCGAAACCCACGAATACACTGACATGTATCCGGGCATGGCCAAGTCCGCGCGCGACGAAGGCTTCGACGAGATCGCGGACTGGTTCGAGACACTCGCGAAGGCCGAACGCTCGCACGCCAACCGTTTCCAGAAAGCGCTGAACGAACTCGGCGCCTGACCGGAGCCCGGGCCGTCCGACAGGCGAAGGGCGGTCCACCGCTTTCTTCCGCGCACGCACCTCTCCCGGCGCGGAAGGAAGCGTTCTCCGCAAGGATGCGCGCACCGCGACCCTGCGTCGCGGGATCGACGATCAGGAGTCCATCGTGAGGGATGCATGAGCCAGCCGCCGAACCCCGCCCCACCCGCGACCGCGCGCGAAGGCAGTCTCGACGCGCCGACCCGACATCCGCTGGACTGGAACAACCCCGAATTCTGGGACGAGGCCGCGCTCGAACACGAACTGGAGCGCGTCTTCGATCTGTGCCACGGCTGTCGCCGCTGCGTCAGCCTGTGCCAGAGCTTTCCGACCCTGTTCGATCTGGTCGACGCCTCATCGACGATGGAGGTCGACGGCGTCGCCAAGGCCGATTACGCCAAGGTCGCCGAGCAGTGCTACCTCTGCGATCTGTGCTATCAGACCAAGTGTCCCTACATTCCACCGCATGCGTGGAACATCGATTTTCCGCACCTGATGCTGCGCGCGAAGGCCGTGCACTTCAGGAAACACGGCGCCCCGCTGTCGGCGAAACTGCTGTCGAGCACGACGACCGTGGGCCGGCTGGCCTCGATTCCCGTCGTGGTCGAAGCGGTGAACTGGGGCAATCGCCAGCCGGCGCTGCGCGGCGCGATGGAGAAGACGCTGGGCGTGCATCGCGATGCCCAGGTGCCCGCGTACCACAGCCCGACCGCGCTGCGGAAACTCAAACGCGACGACAGCGGCGACGGCGCGATCGCCGCCGGGCCGACCCGCGGCAAGGTCGCGATCTTCGTCACCTGCTACGGCAATCACAACCATCCGCGGATGGTCGAGGATCTGGTCGCGGTGCTGCGCCACAACGGCATCCCGGTGAAACTGATCCGGCAGAACCAGTGCTGCGGCATGCCCAAGCTCGAACTCGGCGATCTCGACAGCGTCGCCGCGTACAAGGAGCGCAACCTGCCGACGATGCAGGCCGCGGTCGACGACGGCTGGGACATCCTCGCGCCGATTCCGTCGTGCGTGCTGATGTTCAAACAGGAACTGCCGCTGATGTATCCGGACGACCCCGCGGTGCAGGCGGTGAAACGCGCGATCTTCGACCCGTTCGAGTACCTGATGCACCGCCAGACCGCCGGCCTGCTCAACACCGAATTCCCCAACGCACTGGGCAAGGTCGCCTGGCAGGCCGCCTGCCACCAGCGCGTGCAGAACATCGGCCCGAAGACGAAACAGGTGCTGGAACTGGTGCCCGGCACGCAGGTGACCGCGATCGAGCGCTGCTCGGGCCACGACGGCACCTACGGCGTGAAGACAGCGACCTACCCGCTGGCGCGCAAGATCGCCAAACCGGTGGAGAACCGGGTCAAACAGGCCGAAGCGCAGCATTTCACCAGCGACTGCGTGATGGCTGGCGCGCACATCGCCCACGGCCTGGACGACGGCACGCAGGCGGAACATCCGGTAACCCTGCTGCGCAAGGCCTACGGAATCTGACACCATGACCGCGCTCACCCGCACCGACCTCTACACCCTCGAAACCTACGCCGTCGAACGCCCCGCGTTCCGCGAACGCGTGCTCGCCCACAAACGCACGCGCAAGCTCGCGTTGGGCGAGCACGTGACCCTGCTGTTCGAGGATCGCCTGACGATCCAGTACCAGATCCAGGAAATGCTGCGGATCGAGCGGATCTTCGAACCCCATGCGATCCAGGAAGAACTCGACGCCTACAACCCGCTGATTCCCGGCGGCAGCGACCTGAAGGCGACGATGCTCATCGAATATCCGGACGCCGATGAGCGCCGGATCGCACTGGCGCGGCTGGGCGGCATCGAACATCGTGTCCATGCCGATGTCGACGGTCACGGCCGCGCGACCACGCATGCCGACGAGGACATGGACCGCACCGATCACGACAAGACCGCGGCCGTGCATTTCCTGCGCTTCGACTTCACGCCGGCGCAGATCGCCGCGCTGCGTGCCGGCGCGGCGCTGGCCTTCGGCATCGACGATCCACGGATGCCACTGCGCATCGAAGCGCCGGCCGCGGTGCGCGAAGCGCTGTTGCGGGACTTCGACTGACGGCGACGACGGTGCGGCCGCTCCGCTACACTGGCGCGGCATACGGAACCGAACACGCGCATGCTCCGCTGGCTGCTGCTCTTCATCGTGATCGCCGTGGCCGCCTGGTGGCTGGCCACGCCTTCAACGCCGGCACGCGCGCCGGCGGCCACCGTCGCGCATACCGCGCCGGGCTGCCCCTTGCCTGCGCAACGCGCCGGCACCGACGGCGTCGTGCAAAGCGACGCGCCGGACGCGACGGCGCCGTTCGCGGTCGCCGATGCGAGCGCGCGGCCGCTGGCCGGTGTCAGCATCGCCGCGCGGGTGCTCTCGCGACACGATTACGACGGCGATCGCGAGGCGCGCTACGCGCCGCTGGATCTGGCGCTGGGCTGGGGGCGGATGCGCGACGATGCGGTGCTGTCGCGACTGGACATCTCGCAGA
Organism: Lysobacteraceae bacterium; assembly: GCA_041919915.1. Taxonomy (GTDB): domain Bacteria; phylum Pseudomonadota; class Gammaproteobacteria; order Xanthomonadales; family Xanthomonadaceae; genus Lysobacter_I. The sequence continues at coordinate 181,471 of JAYRSY010000001.1, read as the reverse complement.
GCAACCGCTGGTACCACTACCGCTGGCGCGACCAGCCGCCGCTGCCGGTCGAGGAAATCGTGCGCAGCAGCGCGAACATGCATCTGATCCCCGCTTCGCCGACGGTGGCCGCGGCGCTGGACACGGTGGCCGCCGGCGACAACGTGCACATCGACGGCTGGCTGGTGCGGATCGACGCCGCCGACGGCTGGCGCTGGCGCAGTTCGCTCAGCCGCGAGGATCACGGCGGCGGCGCCTGCGAGCTGGTCTACGTCTGCGCGGTCACGACCCGCTGACCCCCGCCCGGTCGCCGAAACCGATCGGGCAGCTCACGCCGGTGCCGCCCAGCCCGCAGTAACCGTCCGGGTGCTTCGACAGGTATTGCTGGTGCTCGTCCTCGGCGTAGTAGAACGTCGGCGCCGGATGCGTGATTTCAGTGGTGATCGCCCCCAGGCCCGCGGCCGTCAACCGCGCCTGGAAGGCATCGCGACTGGCCAGCGCCACCGCATGCTGCGCCGCGGTTCCGCAGTGGATCACCGAGCGGTACTGGGTGCCGGTGTCGTTGCCCTGACGCATGCCCTGGGTCGGATCGTGGCTCTCCCAGAACACCTTCAGCAGGGATTCGAAACCGATCACCGCAGGATCGTGGACCACCAGCACCACTTCGGCATGGCCGGTCTCACCGCTGCAGACCTCGCGGTAATTCGCGTTGGGCGTGTAGCCGCCGGCATAGCCCACGGCGGTGGTGAACACCCCGGGCAGCGACCAGAACTTGCGCTCCGCGCCCCAGAAGCAGCCCATCCCGAACTGCACCCGCGCCAGACCCGGAAACACCCCGCGCAAGGGACGGCCGTGGACGTGATGGACATTGCGCAGCGGCAGGGCCTCGGCGCGACCGGGCAGCGCGCGTTCCGGCGACGGCATGCGCTGTTTGTGGGCGCCGATGCCCAACAGACCTGTCAGCGGTTCGAACATCGGGAGACTCCACGGGGATCCAGGGAAGAGGAGGGACGCACCGGACGAAGGGTTGCACGGTCCGGGGCCTCCGGACGGGCCGCACCAGGACGAAGCGCGGCTCGGACGGGCATGACTCGGGCGGCCGCAGTTCAGACGGTCGCGGACCGCGATGCGAACACCGCTGGCGCCACGCTGACCCGGTTGCGTCCCGCGCGCTTGGCCGCGTACAGCGCCTTGTCGGCGCGCTCGACCGCCGGCTGCGGCTGCGATTCGTGGGGCAGCTGGTTGGCCACACCGATGCTGACCGTCAACCGCAAGGGCTGCCCCTGATGGCGGAGGTCAGCGGTTTCGATCGCGATCCGGATCTGCTCGGCGATCGCCCGCGCCATCTCGGTCTGGCGGCCGGGCAGCACCACCAGGAATTCCTCGCCGCCGTAACGGCCGAAGACGTCCTCGTCACCGAGCTGCGCGCCGATCAGCGTGGCGACCTCGCGCAGGCAATGATCGCCGCAGGCATGGCCGAGCTGGTCGTTGATCGCCTTGAAATGATCGATGTCGACGAACAGCACCGACAGCGGCAAGCCGGTGCGCTGCGCCTGCTGGAAGGTCCGGACGAGGGTCTGGTCGATGCTGCGGCGATTGAGCGCGCCGGTCAGCGAATCGACCTCGGCGGTGTGGCGCAGATGCAGCGCGGTGAACGCCTCGTCGATCTGCAGCACCGCGATCCGCGCCAGCTCCCGGACGATCGACAGCTCGTCGGGATGGAACACGGTCGCACCGTTGCGCTCCAGCACCAGCGCGCCCCAGGACGGCGCGCGCACCGGCAGCGATACCGCCGCTTCGATCGCCACCGGCGTGGCCTCGCCGCTGCGGCTCACCGGCTGCTGCACCTCGATGTTGATCGCCAGCTGCTGGCGCAGGTTCGGCAGGCGCGGCATCACGTTCTCCACCAGCGCATCGAGCGCACCGCCGGGATGCGCGGCGAGGGTGTCGCGTCCGTGATAGCCGCGGACCACCGCCAGCACGCTGTCGACCGGGACGATCCGGCGCAGATGGTCCAGCAGCAGGCGCATCGCCATCGGCTGGATCTCTTCCTCCGCGACGCCGCGCAGGCCCATCTGCAGCGCGGTCAGCAGCTCGGACCGCACCGCCTCGCGATACATCCGGCGCTCGGAATCGGCACGCGCGCGCTGCTCGCGGTCGCGCTGCTCGCGATACTTGCTGATCCGGCTGATCAGACCGACGCTGACCATCGCCGCGCAGAGCACGATCGCGGCCTCGTAGCCGTAGAGCGTCCACAGGCTGATGGGGATCAGCCCGCGCATGCTCAGTTCCCAGACGATCGCGCTCGCGGTGATGATCAGCACCGACGCGAGCACCGCGCCGCCGATCGGCATCCGCCGGCGCAGCGCGTCGATCAGCATGAACACCGCCACCGCGGTACCGGCCACCCAGACGATCGGCACCAGCCAGGCGGTCAGGGGGTCGAGCCGTTCGCGCCAGGCCACGATCACCCCGGCCGTCAGCAACACCAGCAGGCCTCCCTGCTCGACGGCGCGACTCAGCCGCGGATGGGCCTCGGCGATCTCGGAGTAACGCAGCAGGATGCGCAGCGAGGCGACCACGAACAGCAGCGAGACCGCATGCAGGCCGGCACCGCCGAGTTGACCGATCGCGCCGATCGGATCGATCCGGCACAGATGACCGTTGTAGGTCGCCAGCAGCAGCGTGCCAGCGGCGCAGAACAGGAAGAAGGCGAAGAAGCTCTGGTCGCGGGAAGCGAAGAACAGCGCCAGCGTGGTCAGGGCGAGCGTGAACAGACTCGCGTAGGCCAGACTGATCAGGATGGTGGCCTTCTGGACGTACTGGTCGGCCAGTTCCTCGGACACGATTTCAGGTTGCACGCTGGCGTTGCGCATCGAGGTCGCGATCAACTCCAGCCGGATTTCGCCTTCCCAGGTCGAAGGCAGGCGGAACAGGTAACCCACGGGCATCGGCCCCTCGGACGGTTCCGGCGCCATGAACACGCGCGCACCGCTGTCCCAGGCGCCGTCGACCCGCAATCGCACCGAATCCAGCGGAACCCGCGGAATCCAGACCACCCAGTGCGAGGATTCGGTCGTGCGCGGCGGCAGCACGAAGCGCAGTTCGGCCCGGGCATGGCGCGTGCCCTCGGTCACGCCCAACCGCAGCGCGCGACCATTCGAGCTGACCGCGGGCAAGCGACCTTCGTCATCGGGCAACGGCACCAGCCGCATCCGCAGCGGCCGATCCTCCGGCATCTCGACATGGCCGGGCGCGAGGGCGTAGAGGCCCAGCAACAGCAGGGCCGCCATGCCGATGGCACGGAGCCACTGTTGCGGAATGTCCCAGGAGGGCAGCGCCATGATCAGCCGGAGTTCGCGAATGACCGGATCTCCCTGACGCCGCCGCCTGTGCCGGAGCAGCAGGCCGCCTCGGCGCTGGCACGACGCCCCGCCGGTGAAGGACACGCGCGCGGTCCGGCCCGGAAGCCCATCGCTCGCCCCATTGCTGTCGATCCTGTCATGGCCGCCTGCGCCCGGGTCCAGCCCTGTGGCGCCCCCCTTGCGGCTTCCACACTACCATCCGTCCGCAACCGGCGTCAGCCGCCGCCCGCGACCGCGAGCGGGGGATCGCCGCGATGCGCGCGCGGGCACGCCTCCCAAAGCGGTCCGCACCCTCTAAACTGACGGTTTTCGCAGCGCGCATCGCCGATGACTCCGGACCTCTCCACGAACACCCCGCCCGCCGACGCCCCTGCCGAGCGCCGTCAGGACTTCATACGCCAGATCGTGCGCGAGGATCTCGCCAGCGGCCGTCATGCCGCCATCCGCACGCGCTTTCCCCCGGAACCCAACGGCTATCTGCACATCGGGCATACCCGGGCGATCTGGACCGACTTCGGCATCGCCGAGGAATTCGGCGGCCGCTGCAACCTCCGCCTGGACGACACGAACCCCGCGAAGGAGGATCCGGAATACGTCCGCGCGATTCAGGACGATGTACGCTGGCTCGGCTATTCGTGGGCGGAACTGCGTCACGCTTCCGACTATTTCGAAGTGTTCTACCTCGCCGCCGAGAAGCTCATCCGCCAGGGCGACGCCTTCGTCTGCGACCTCAGCGCCGACGAGGTCCGCGCCTATCGCGGCAGCCTGACCGAGCCGGGCCGCCCTTCGCCGTTCCGCGACCGCGGCGTCGAAGAGAATCTGGACCTGTTCCGGCGCATGCGCGCGGGCGAGTTCCCGGACGGCACGCGCACCCTGCGCGCGAAGATCGACATGGCCAGCGGCAACATCAACCTGCGCGATCCGGCGCTGTACCGGATCAAGCACGTCGAACACCAGAACACCGGCAACGACTGGCCGATCTATCCGATGTACGACTACGCGCATTCGCTCAGCGACGCGATCGAAGGCATCACCCATTCGCTGTGCACGCTGGAATTCGAGGACCATCGCCCGCTGTACGACTGGTGCGTGGACAAGGTCGATCCGGCGAACCATCCCGAACTGCTGGCGCCACTGACCGGCAAGGGCCTGCCGTTCGAGGCCAGCAAGCCGCGCCAGATCGAATTCTCTCGCCTGAACATCAACTACACGGTGATGAGCAAGCGCAAGCTGATGACCCTGGTCGATGAAGGTCTGGTCGACGGCTGGGGCGATCCGCGCATGCCGACCCTGCAGGGCATCCGCCGCCGCGGCTACACGCCGGACGCGCTGAAGCTGTTCGTCTCGCGCCTGGGCCTGTCGAAGCAGAACTCGCTGATCGATTTCTCGGTGCTGGAGAACACCCTGCGCGAGGATCTCGACGGTCGCGCGCCGCGGCGGATGGCGGTGCTCGATCCGCTGAAGTTCGTGCTGACCAATCTGCCGGAAGGCCACGAAGAAGCGCTGACGTTCTCGAATCATCCGAAGGACGACTCCTTCGGTCAGCGCAACGTGCCGTTCTCGCGCGAGCTGTGGATCGAACGTGACGACTTCGCCGAAGTGCCGCCGAAGGGCTGGAAGCGTCTGATCCCGGGCGGCGAAGTGCGCCTGCGCGGCGCCGGCATCGTCAAGTGCGACGAGGTGGTGAAGAACGATGCCGGCGAGATCGTCGAACTGCGCGGCACCCTCGATCCCGAATCGCGCCCCGGCATGGCCGGCGCCGATCGCAAGATCAAGGGCACGATCCACTGGGTCAGCGCGATGCACGCCGTCGAAGCGGAAGTGCGCCTCTACGATCGGTTGTTCACCGTTCCCAACCCGGACACCGACGATGACGGCAAGACCTACCGCGACTATCTGAATCCCGAATCGCGCCGCAGCGTGCGCGGCTACGTCGAACCGGCCGCGGCGAGCGCCACGCCGGAACAGGGCTTCCAGTTCGAACGCATGGGCTATTTCGTCGCCGATCGTTTCGACCACACGTCCGAAGCGCCGGTGTTCAACCGCAGCGTCACCCTGCGCGATACCTGGGCGACGGGCGGTTGACGCGGGTCCGCCTCGAAACCCGATCACACGCCGCCAGGGAGCCCCGCATGCGCATCATTCTCGTCTTCACCCTGCTGCTCGCCGCATCGGTGCTCGGCTGCACCGCGCCCACGCCGACACCGGAAACGCCCGGCACCGCCGCGCCGCCGGCGCAGGCGGCGGTGGAACCCGCACCGGTCGCGACACCGGCACCGGAGACCGTCGCCCCGCCACCGCCGGTGCAGGCGAAGGACGTCGTCGTCGACCACGCGCCCGCCTTCGACCCGTCCAACCCCGATCGCAGCTGCCGCACCGACGCGGACTGCGCGGTGAAGAACGTCGGCAGTTGCTGCGGCTACTTTCCGCTGTGCGTCAACAAGAATGCGAAGACCGATCCGGCCGCGGTGCGCGCGCAGTGCGAGAAGGACGGCATCTCCTCGATCTGCGGTTTCCAGGAAGTGAAGGGCTGCCAGTGCGTGCAGGGCCGCTGCGAGAACCTCGCCGACGGCGCACCGGTGGCCATGTGATGCGCACTTCCGATGCAGGATCTTCTCTGATGCGGGTTTCTTCCTGATGCTGTACGCCCAGGTCCACCTCACCCTGCCGGCATGGGTGCACGATGCGGTCGACACCGCGCGCGCCTGGCCGACCGATGCCGAGAAGGTCGCGCTGGCGATCGCGCTCTCGCGCGGCAACGTCGAACATGCCAGCGGTGGCCCATTCGGCGCCGCGGTGTTCGGCCCCGACGATCGCATCGTCGCGGTCGGCGTCAACCGTGTGCTGCCGCACAGCTGCTCGGTCGCCCACGCCGAAATGATGGCCTACATGCTCGCGCAGCAGCGCACTCAGCGCGCGCGGCTCAATCGCGATGCCGACGACGCGCCGACCGGCCCGATCGTGCTCGCCACCTCGTCGCAGCCCTGCTGCCAGTGCTACGGCGCGACGATCTGGGCCGGCATCGACCGGCTGCTGATCGGCGCCCGCGCCGAGGACGTGATGGCCCTGACCGAATTCGACGAAGGCCCGCTGCCGGCGGACTGGATCGGTGAGCTGCAGAAACGCGGGATCGCGGTGACCCGCGACATCGAACGCGAAGCCGCATGCGAGGTGTTGCGCGCGTACGGCAGCGGCGGCGGGTCGAAATATTGATGCGCAGGGCGGGCCTTGCCCCATGACCTCCGACGGCCTCCTCTGCTACTGCCGCGGCGGCTTCGAGCCCGAACTCGCCGCCGAACTCACCGAGCGCGCCGCCGGGGCCGGCCATGGCGGCTATGCGCGCACCGAGCGCAACAGCGGTTACGCCCTGTTCCTCGGCGACGACGGCGACGCGCTGTCGCAGGCACTGCCCTTCGCGGACCTGATCTTCGCGCGGCAGAAGCTGGTGCTGATCGCGGAGCTGCGCGATCTCGACCCGAAGGACCGGATCGCGCCGATGCTGGACGCGCTTTGCGGGAGGGCCGGAAGGCCCGATGAATCGCCAGCGGCGTCGGATTCGGGCCTGCCGGCCCTCCCACGAGCGGCATTCGGCACGCTGGTGGTCGAACATCCCGATTCGGACGAGGCCAAACCGCTCGCCGGACTCGCCCGCAGCTTCGGCAACGCGCTGCGCCCGGCGCTGCGCAAGGCCGGCGTGCTGACCGCGCAGGACCACGATCGTCTGCCGCGCCTGCACGTGTGCTTCGTCGCCGGCGACCACGCCTTCCTCGCCACGAGCGATCCGCGCGACAGCGCGCCGTGGCCGATGGGCGTGCCGCGCCTGAAGATGCATGCCGACGCGCCCTCGCGTTCGGCGCTGAAACTGGAAGAAGCGCTGCTCGTGCTGCTGAGCGCGGACGAGCGCAAACGCCTCCTGCGCGAAGGCATGCGCGCGGCCGACCTCGGCGCCGCGCCCGGCGGCTGGACCTGGGTGCTGACCCGGCACAAGCTGCAGGTGATCGCGATCGACAACGGCCCGTTGCGCGAACATGTGATGGACACCGGTCTGGTGCAGCATCTGCGCGCCGACGGCTTCGCCTGGCATCCATCGAAACCGCTGGACTGGATGGTCTGCGACATGGTCGAACAACCGTCGCGGGTCGCCGCGCGGATGGCCGAATGGTTCCGCGAAGGCTGGTGCCGGCACGCGATCTTCAACCTGAAACTGCCGATGAAGAAACGCTGGCAGGAAACCCGGCTCTGCCTCGACCGCTTCGAAGCGCAGGCCGGCATGCCGCTGACGATCCGCGCGAAGCAGCTGTACCACGACCGCGAGGAGATCACGGTGTTCGCGACGCCGCTCCGGACTGCGTCGTGATCGACGGCGCACCATCGGAGCGCATCGTCCAGCAGAGACTCCGCAATCGGATCATGGAATCGCTCGAGTTGGCGGCGTCCATCGAGGATCAGCGCGAATACCAACGCAGGGTCCCCTTCGTCGACCTGCCGACGGAAATCATCAACCGGTGGGAGGATTTCGTCGGCCGGGACTGGCGCAGGCACTACGCCGCGGGAGCCGTCTTCACCTCTTCGGAAATCGATGCGATCGCGGAATTCGATGCGGTCTGGAACGATGTGGCGGAACTGGTTCCCGATCTCCCGCTCGAAGCGCTGGCCGGGACCGCCGACTGGAAGCGGTTGATGGAAGCCGCCGACCGTTCTCTGCAGGTCTTTCTCCGGCGCGGTCAATTGCCCGAAGATTGAACGCCCCACCGGATCCGCACCCATGACCGAAGCCAACCTCGCCCCGCCCAACGACGCTGCGATCCCCGACGACGTGCACGCCGAAATCCTGCGCCGGCTGGCCCACGCCGAGGAGGAGCACGGCATCCGCATCCTGCTCGCGGTCGAGTCCGGCAGCCGCGCCTGGGGCTTCGCCTCGCCGAATTCCGATTACGACGTGCGTTTCATCTACGCGCACCCGCCGCGCTGGTACCAGGCGGTCGATCTGGAAGAGCGCCGCGACGTCATCGAATACCCGATCGTCGACGACATCGACCTCAACGGCTGGGACCTGCGCAAGGCGCTGCGGCTGTTCTGGAAATCGAACCCCGCGTTCGTCGAATGGATCCAGTCGCCGATCCGCTACATCGAGCGCGGCGGTTTCGCCGCCGGTGCGCGCGCATTGCTGCCGCAGGCCTACTCGGTCGAGAGCGGCATGTACCACTACCGCAGCACGGGCAAGAACACCGAACGCGCCTACCTGCGCGACGCGCAGGTCTCGCTGAAGAAATACTTCTACGCACTGCGCCCACTGCTGTCGGTACTGTGGCTGGAGCGCTACGGGACGCCGGCACCGATCGAATTCGGAAAGCTGCTGCATCTGATCGAGGATCATGCGGACCTCGTCGCCGACATCCACGACCTGCAGGTGCGCAAGCGCAACGCCCCGGAAACCTGGATGGGCGATCCGGTGCCGAGAATCAATGCCTTCGTCGAAACGCAGCTGGCGCGACTGGAGACGATGCAGCCGAATGTCGAACGCCCCCCGTCCGTACTGCCCGGTCTGAACACGCTGTTCCATGTCGTGCTGGACGAAAACGCCGATTGAATGCGATCGACGGCTTCCGGGCCGTCACGTCCGTCTGTTAAGTTGGGGGCATGGCCGTCGGCATCCTCCTCATCACCCATCCCGGCATCGGCAGCGCCCTGGTCGAGGTCGCGACCCGGCTGTTGCGCCAGTTGCCGCTGAAAACCGAGGCGTTCGAGCTGGCGTTCGACGCCGATCCGGGCGCGGCGCTCCCCCTGGCCAGCGCCGCGCTGCGCCGGGTCGACGGCGGCGAAGGCGTGCTGGTCCTCACCGATCTCTACGGCGCGTCGCCCAGCAATCTCGCCGCGCAGGTCGCGCGACTCGGCACCCCGGTGCGGCGGGTGTCTTCGCTGAATCTGCCGATGCTGCTGCGGGTGATGAATTACGCCGAACTGCCCCTGGATCAACTGCCTGCGGTCGCCGCGGCCGGCGCCCGCAACGGCGCCATCCTCGACGACGCATGATCCGCATGCCCTCCCACCCAGACCACCGCCCACATCGCCGACCCGTGCCATGATCGAACGCGAACTCCTCATCCAGAACCGGCTCGGCCTGCACGCGCGCGCCACCGCCAAGCTGGTGCAGACGGTCTCCGCTTTCCGCTGCGGCGCGACCGTGGCCGCGAAGGGTCGCGAGGTCAACGCCAAGAGCATCATGGGCGTGATGCTGCTCGCCGCCGGCCACGGCAGCACCGTGGTGGTGCGCACCGACGGCGAGGACGAGGCCGCGGCGATGGATGCGATCGCGGCGCTGTTCGAGCGCCGTTTCGACGAGGACAGCTGATGCGGAAAGACCTCTCCGGTCACGGCGCGTCGCGCGGGAGCGCACTGGGACGGGCGCGGGTGCGCCTGCCGCATGCGCTGGACGTGGCCGAAGAGCGGATCGGCGCGGACGAGGTCGAAGCCGAACTCGAACGCCTGCACCGGGCGATCGCGGTGGTGCGCGGCGAGATGCACATCCTCCGCGACCGCCTGCACGGCGCGCTGGCGCACGAGGTCGGCGAATTCCTCGACCTGCACGCGCTGCTGCTGGACGATCCGGAATTGCTGGCCGGGCTGGATGAACTGATCCGCACCGGTCGCTACGCCGCCGACTATGCGCTGCGCCTGCAGCGCGACCGTATCGCGGCGGTGTTCTCGGGGATGGATGACGCCTACCTGCGCAGCCGGATCGACGACATCGATCAGGTGGTCGGCCGGATCCACGCCGCGCTGCACAGGCGGGAAGCCGATCTGCAGGGCATCGCCGGGGACATCCTGGTCACCGACACCGTCGCACCGTCGGAACTCGCGCAGTTGCATACGCAGGGCGTGATGGCCGTGGTCACCACCGGCGGCAGCCCGTTGTCGCACACCGCGATCCTCGCGCGCAGTCTGCACATCCCGCTGGTGATCGGGGCGACACACGCGCTGCAGAAGGTCAACGACGGCGATGTGCTCGCCGTGGACGGCGGTAGCGGCCTGGTGATCCTCGAACCGAACGCCGAGGATCTGCGCGCGCATCGGGCGCGGGTGCAGGACCATGCGCGCGAACGCAAACAGCTGCATCGCCTGCGCCGCGAGCCCACCCGCACCGTCGACGGTGTCGACATCAAATTGTGGGCGAACGCCGAATCGCGCGAGGACGTGGCCGAAGCGCATGCGCTGGGCGCGGCCGGCGTCGGCCTGTACCGCACCGAATTCCTGTTCATGCACCGTCCGGTGGAGTTGCGCCACACGCTGCCGGACGAAGAGGAGCAGTTCCGCGCCTATCGCGATCTGGTGCTGGGCATGACCGGACGCACGGTGACCATCCGCACGCTCGACATCGGTGCGGACAAGGCCGACGGCACCGGACTGGCGCTGACCGGCGAACCGAATCCGGCGCTCGGTCTGCGCGGCGTGCGGCTGTCGTTGTCGCGCACCGACCTGTTCCGCACCCAGCTGCGCGCGATCCTGCGCGCCACCGGCTACGGGCCGGTGCGGATCCTGGTGCCGATGGTCAGCGGCCGCGAGGAAATGCTGGCGGTACGCGCGCTGGTCCGCGACGTGCAGCGCGAACTGCGCGAAGAGGGCCAGGCGGTGTCCGAGAACGTGCCGATCGGCGCGATGATCGAAGTCCCTTCGGCGGCGATCGCGCTGCAGACCTTCATCGCCGACACCGATTTCCTGTCGATCGGCACCAACGATCTGGTGCAGTACCTGCTCGCCGCCGATCGTACCAACGAAGCGCTGGGCGATCTGTATTCGCCGCTGCATCCGGCGGTGTTGCGGTTGCTGCACGACGTGATCCGCATCGCGCGCACCCAGCGCAAACCGCTGGCGGTGTGCGGCGAGATCGCCGGCGATCCGCTGTTCGCCCCGGTGCTGCTGGCGCTGGGGCTGGAGGAATTCAGCCTGCACCCCGGCACCCTGCTGGAGGTCCGGCGAATGGTCCGCAGGCTGGACCACTCGGCGCTGCGGGCGCGCGCCGCCACGCTGCTGCGGGCCCGCGACCGCGACGGCATCGAACGCTGGCTGGCGCGGGTCTCGCCGTAGCGTCGTCGCCGGCGGATCAGCCCACCGCCACCCGCGCGTTGCGGAACATCCGCAGCCACGGCGACGCCTCCGGCCACTCGGCCGGGTGCCAGCTCATGTTCACCGCGCGCGGCGTGCGTTCCGGATGCGGCATCAGGATGGTCGCGCGACCGTCGCGGCTGGTGAGGCCGGCGATGGCCGATTCGGAACCGTTGGGATTGGCCGGATAGGTCGTCGCCGCGCTGCCGTCGTTGGCGACGTAGCGCAGGGCGATGGTCGCGGCCTCGCGATCGGCGTCGCGATCGAAGGTCGCGCGGCCCTCGCCATGCGCGATCGCCACCGGAATGCGCGAACCGGCCATGCCGCGGAAGAACAGCGACGGCGAATCGGCGACTTCGAGCAGGCCGAAACGGGCCTCGAACTGTTCGCTGCGGTTGCGCAGGAAGCGCGGCCAGTGTTCCGCGCCGGGAATGATGTCCTTCAGCTGCGACAGCATCTGGCAGCCGTTGCAGACGCCGAGGGCGAAGGTCTCGGGGCGGTCGAAGAACGCGGCGAAGGCGTCGCGCAGCGCCGGGCGTTCCAGGATCGACGTGGCCCAGCCGCGACCGGCGCCGAGCACGTCGCCGTAACTGAAACCGCCGCAGGCGGCGAGGCCGGCGAAACCGTCGAGCACGACCCGGCCGGCGATCAGATCGCTCATGTGCACGTCGACCGCGACGAAGCCGGCGCGATCGAAGGCCGCGGCCATCTCGATCTGGCCGTTGACGCCCTGCTCGCGCAGGATCGCGACGCGCGGACGCGCGCCGGTGGCCACGTACGGCGCGGCGACATCCTCGGCGGCGTCGAAGGTCAATTTCGGCTGCAGGCCCGCGGCGTGGAAACGGCGCGCGGCGGCGTGTTCCTCGTCGGCGGATTCGGGGTTGTCGCGCATGCGCTGCATCGCGTGGGTCACCGACCACCAGGCATCGAACAGCGCTTCCCAGCGCCACTCCACCAATTGGTCACCATCGCGCAGCACGCGCACGGTCGCGGCGGTGGTCGGACGGGCGATGCGCTGCGCGCATTCGATCAATCCATGTCGCGAGACGAGATCGGCGAATTCGGCGCGATCCTCGGTCGCGATCTGCACGATCACGCCCAACTCCTCCGCGAACAGCGTGCGCAGCGGATCGTCGCCCCAGTCGTCGAGGCTGATGTCCAGGCCCAGGTGCGAGGCGAAGGCCATCTCGCAGAGCGCAGCGAACGCACCGCCGTCGGAACGGTCGTGATAGGCGCGGACGAGGCCGCGTTCGCGCGCGTCGCGCATGAGATCGAACAGACCGCGCAGACGCTCGGGGTCGTCGAGATCGGGCACCTGCACCGAATACGCACCGTCGTCGCCGTAACGTCCGCCGAAACCGTCGTAGACCTGGGCCAGGATCGAGCCCCCCAGGCGCTTGCGCCCGGCACCGAGGCCGATCAGCCACAGTTCGGTCTCGGCCTCGCGCGACAGCAGCGGCGTGAGCTGGGCGCGGGCGTCGCGCACCGGCGCGAACGCGCTGACGATCAGCGACACCGGCGAGACCGACTTGTGCGCGTCGCCGTCGGCCGACCACTGCGCCTGCATCGACAGCGAATCCTTGCCCACCGGAATGCTGAGATCGAGCGCCGGGCACAGTTGCATGCCCACCGCCTTGACCGCATCGAACAGGCGCGCGTCCTCGCCGGGATGCCCGGCGGCGGCCATCCAGTTCGCCGACAGCTTGACCTGCGCCAGCGATTCCACCGGTGCGGCGAGCAGATTGGTGATCGCTTCGCCGACCGCCATGCGCGCGGCGGCGGCGGCGTCGATCAGCGCCAGCGGCGTGCGTTCACCCACGGCCATCGCTTCACCGGCATCGGTGTCGAAACCGGCGAGCGTGATCGCGCAGTCGGCCACCGGCATCTGCCACGGCCCGACCAGCTGATCGCGCGCGGTCAGACCGCCGATCGAGCGGTCGCCGATGGTGATCAGGAAATGTTTCGCGGCGACGGTCGGATGCGCGAGCACGCGCAGCCCGGCCTCGTGCAGATCGATGTCCTTGCCATCGAGCATGGGCCAGCGCGCCGGAGCCGGACGCTGCGCATCGCGATGCATCTTCGGCGCCTTGCCGAACAGCACGTCCATCGGAAGATCGATGGCGGGCGATGGCGGCGTCGCATCCACGGTCGCACCGTAGCCGACGACCAATCGCTCTTCCGCGGTCGCCACGCCCACCGCGGCGAACGGACAGCGTTCGCGCTCGCAGAGCGCGGCGAATTCGGCCAGCCGGTCCTGCGCCACGCCGAGGACGTAGCGTTCCTGCGATTCGTTGCACCACAGTTGCATCGGCGACAGCGAGGGATCGTCGCTCGGGACCCGGTCCAGATCGATGATCCCGCCGACGCCGGAATCGTGCAGCAGTTCGGGGATCGCGTTGGACAGACCACCGGCGCCGACATCGTGGATGCAGAGGATCGGATTGGCGTCGGCGAGCGCGACGCAGCGATCGATCACTTCCTGGCAGCGTCGCTCCATTTCCGGGTTGTCGCGCTGCACGCTGGCGAAATCGAGGTCTTCGGCGCTCTCGCCGGACGCGACCGACGACGCGGCGCCGCCACCGAGGCCGATCAGCATCGCGGGACCGCCGAGCACGATCACCGCGTCGCCCGGCGACAGCGGTTTCTTCGCGACCATCGGCCGATCAATCGCGCCGAGGCCGCCGGCGAGCATGATCGGCTTGTCGTAGGCGCGGACCAGGCCGTCGCCGTCGCGGGTCTCGAAACTGCGGAAGTAGCCGGTGAGGTTCGGACGGCCGAATTCGTTGTTGAACGCCGCGGCGCCGATCGGACCGTCGAGCATGATCTCCAGCGCCGGCGCCATCCGCGGATTGAGCGGGCGCGGGCCGCCTTCGCCACCCTGCTCCCAAGGCTGCGGCAGGGTCGGAATGCGCAGATGCGAGACGCTGAAGCCGCACAGGCCGGCCTTGGGCTTGCCGCCGCGGCCGGTCGCGCCCTCGTCGCGGATCTCGCCGCCGTTGCCGGTGGACGCGCCCGGGAACGGCGAGATCGCGGTGGGATGGTTGTGGGTCTCGACCTTGATGCAGAAGGCGCTGGGCGCTTCGGCCTCGGCGCGGTATTCCAGGGTCGCCGGATCGGGGCGGAAGCGCCTGGCCGGGAAACCTTCCACCACCGCGGCATTGTCGCTGTACGCCGACAGGGTGTGCTCGGGCGTCTGCGCGTGGGTGTGCTTGATCATCCGGAACAGCGAGACCGGCCCGCCGTTCAACGACTCGTTGCGACCGTCGACGGTCCAGCTCGCGTTGAAGATCTTGTGCCGGCAGTGCTCGGAATTGGCCTGCGCGAACATCATCAGCTCGACGTCGTGCGGATCGCGGCCCAGCTCGGCGTAGCGCACGCGCAGGTACTCGATCTCGTCCTCGGCCAGCGCCAGACCGAGGCGGGCGTTGGCCGCTTCCAGTCGCGCCAGCGGTACGACCTCCAGCGCGCCACGCGTCGGCGTCGCGAACAGCGCCGCCGCGGCGTCGACATCGGCCAGCAGCGACTGGGTCATGGGGTCGTGCAGGATCTTCGCGACCGCGGCCTGCGCGGCGGGGTCGGACGGCCAGCCTTCGAGATCGATGCGGGTGCCGCGTTCGACCCGCTTCACCGGCTGGCCGGCACCGCGCAGCAGTTCGCCGGCCTTGCTGGCCCAGGGCGAGATCGTGCCCAATCGCGGCGCGACGAAGCGCGACACCGCGCCTCCGGCCAGCGAGGCACGGGCGCCGTGCGCTTCGAGGATGCGTTGGAGCGTGGCCGGATCCGGGCTGCGGCCCGGTTCGGGTTCGACCCAGTAGACGAACCAGGCGCCGGCGACGCGAAGCGTGGGGACGAGCGCCTGGAGGCGGGATTCGAGACGGTCGCGACGGAACGGCGATAGGGCCGGCTGGCCCTCGAGGACGATCATGTCCGGGGATATCGGAGGCGCGGGCCGGCGATTGTACCGGAACATCCCGCGCCGGGCCGACGCGGAGCCCCGGAACGACGCCGGCAGGGCGTCGTCCGGAGCCTGGCGGTCAGCGGCCGCCGGCGGCGGTGTCGGCCTTGCGGTCGGCGGCCAGGGTGTCGAGCGCTTCCAGCATCTTGTCCGGCGGCAGGTAACCCGGCAGGGCCACACCATCGGCATTGATGATCATCGGCGTCCCGCCCAGACCGATGCGCTGGCCGATCTCATGCTGCGTGGCCACGGGGTTGTCGCAGCGCTTCGGCGGCACCGGCCGGCCGTTCTTGGCGTCGGTCAGGGCCTTGCGGCGATCCGCGGAGCACCAGACCGATTCCATCGCCAGCGCATCCGGGCTGCCCACACCGGCGCGCGGGAAGGCGATGTACTGGAACGCGATGCCCAGCTTGTTGTACTCGGCGACCTCGTTGTGCATCTTGCGGCAGTACCCGCATTCGATGTCGGTGAACACCGCGACGGTGTGCTTGGCCGGGCCGACCGGGGCGAACACGATGCGGTCGGACACCGGGATCTCCTTCAACGCCGCCTTGCGCAGCGACGGCAACGCGCCGGCCTGGCTGAGATCTTCCTTCGAATCCAGATCCATCAGGCCCTGGATCAGATAGCGGCCGTCGTCGCGGACGTACACCACATTGCCGCTGAAGATGACTTCCTGGTAGCCCGGAAGCGGAGCGGGGCCGATGTGCTCGGGCACCAGCTTCGGATTCAGCGCCTTCAGCGCGGCCCGCACCTTCGCTTCGGTCGCCGTGCCCGCCGCGGTGCCGGCGGACGTCGCCGCGCCGCCCGTCGCCTTGCCCGAGTCGGCACCGGCCACCGTGTCGGCGTCGGCAGGTTTGGTCTGCGCACAGGCGGAGACGCTGAGGGCGCAGAGCAGGGCGAACAGGGGCAGTTTCATGCAGGGCGGTTCCATCGGTAGGCGGAAAGGCGTCGACTGGGACCGCGATCCGGCGGCGAAGTTCAGGCGACGGCAGGGGGCCGATTCTCGCACGACCGGCGGCGGCCGGCTCCGTCCGACCGCACGGGGCAGGCCGCACGGGACATGACGCGGGCCGCGGAACACGGCGGCCATCGGCTCAGGCCCGGGGATGATGCTGCGCGTGCAGCCGCTTGAGCTGCTCGCGCGCGACCAGGGTGTAGATCTGGGTGGTCGACAGACTGGCGTGGCCGAGCAGCATCTGCAGCGCACGCAGGTCCGCGCCGTGGTTGAGCAGATGGGTGGCGAAGCTGTGACGCAGACCATGCGGACTGATCCGGCGCGGATCGATGCCGGCCGCCGCGGCATGGCGCTTCACCAGTTGCCAGAACTGTTGCCGGCTCGGCGCCTCGACGGCGCCGGGGCCCGACGGACTCAGGAACAGCGCCGCCGGCGCGCGTTTGCCCGCCAGCACCGGACGGGCTTCGGCCAGATAGCGCTGCAGCCAGTGCAGGGCCTCCTCGCCCAACGGGACCAGCCGCTCCTTGCCGCCCTTGCCCATCACCCGCAGCGCCCCCTGGCGCATGTTCACCGCGGTCGCGGCCAGACCGGTGAGCTCGCTCACGCGCAGGCCAGCGGCGTACATCAGCTCCAGCATGGCGCGATCGCGCAGACCGGTCGGCGTGGAAACGTCCGGCGCGGCAAGCAGGGCCTCGATCTCGCGTTCGCTCAACGCCTTGGGCAGCGAACGCGGCAGTTTCGGCGGATCGAGCAGCGCGGTCGGATCGTCGGCGCGCGCGCCGCGGCGCAGCTGCAGCGCGAAGAAGGCGCGGAGGGTCGACAACAGCCGCGCGTTGCTCCGCGGGGAATAGCCGTGACGGGTCCGCCAGGCGAAGTAGTCGAACAGCGCCGCGCGATCCGCGCCGATCAGTCCGCCGCCGGCACCGTCGCGCCAGCGCGCGAAGCCCTCCAGATCGCGGCGGTAGCTGGCCTGGGTCTGCTTGGCCAGACCGTCCTCGGCCCAGATCGTTTCGATGAAGGCCGCGATCGCCGCGGCATCGGCGTCGCGCAGGGGCGGCAAAGCGCGGGCCAGTTCGCGGCGATCGGCGGGCGTGGTGGCGGACATGCGCCTAGCCTACCGCGCGGCGACAAGCGACGTGTCCCGGTATCCTGTCGCGATGACCGTACCGACCGCTCCCCCCGCCACCGCACCGAAGGCGCTGGTGTTCCTCCGCCTGCTCGCCCTGTTCTACGACGTCTGGCCGGTCGTCGCACTGTGGATGCTGCTGTCGCTGCTGTTCAACCTCGGCTACACCCTCGCCGGCCACGACGCCCGCGAGATCCTCGGCCCGCTGAGCCCGCTCGCCGGCCTGCTCTGGCTGTGCTGCTGGGGCGTCGCCGGCGCCTATGCCGTGTACAGCTGGGCCCGCGGCGGTCAGACCCTCGGCATGCGCCCCTGGCGACTGCGGGTGACCGGCATCGACGGCGCCGTCCCGACCCGGAAAGCACTGTGGACCCGCTACGCGGTCGGCATGCTCTCCCTGCTCCTCGGCGGCCTCGGCTTCTGGTGGGCCTGGTTCGACCGCGACCGACTCACCTGGCACGACCGCGTCAGTGGCACGCGGATGGTGCGGGTGGCGAAGCGTAAACCTTGAAAGTCACCCGCGGACCGGCGCGGAAATGATTCCGGACCTTTCCCGGAACGCATGCCGCACCGGAATCGGGAGAGACAACCGCCGCCTTGTTTTCAACAGCCGCATGTTCGGTCGAACAGCGCCATGGTCACGAGAGTCGCAGCGTATGCGCGACGCAACCGTATCGACCGCGATGTCGGGCCAGGGCCCGACCTACCCACTCCGCCGCTTGAACAACCACAGCGACAACCCGACCATCGCCAGCGCCGGGATCAGATACGCGATCCGGTAATCGAACTTGAACACGCCGGCGAGACGGACGAACTGGGTCTGCACCAGCCAGAACCCCAGCGAGAAGATGATGCCCGTGAACAGCCGCTTGCCCAGGCCGCCGCTGCGCAGCGAGCCGAACGCGAACGGGATCGCCAGCAGGCACAGCACCAGCACGTTCACCGGGTAGAACCAGCGGCCCCAGTAGTGCTCCTGGAACTCGCCGGAATCCAGCGCGTTGCGTTCGCGGTACTCGATCCCGGCGCGCAGCTGGGACGCGGTCATGTAGCGCGGCCGCCAGATGTTGCGGGTGCTGGCGGCCAGCGCGGCGGCGTCGAGACGGGATTTCCAGCGCTCCTCCGCCACCGTGGTGCGGATCGCGGCCTTGGCCTCGAAACGGGTGCGCTCGACCTTGCGCAGGATCCATTCGCCTTCGCGATGTTCCGCGCGTTCGGCGCGTGTGATCGAGGCCAGACGCCCGTCCGGGGCCAGCTCGAACAGGCGCACATCGTTGAGCTCCAGCCACTGGCGGCCGCCCTCGCTGCGTTCCTGTCCGGTCTGGGCGTTGAGGAAGATGTCGCCTTCCCGTGCCCACAAACCGGAGAACTGGGCCACGATCACGTCTTTCGACTTGGCCGCGGCCTTCAGCGTATCGGCGCGGCGCTGCGCCCAGGGGCCGAGGGTTTCGCCGTTCAGCACCATCAGCCCGGTGAGCACCGTCAGCGCCAGGATCACCGACAGGCTGATCCGCCGCCGCGACAGGCCCAGCGCGCGCAGCACGGTGAGTTCGGAACTGGCGGACAACTGGCCGAGGCCGATCACCGCGCCGATCACCGCCGAATACGGGAACAGCATGTAGGCGCGACGCGGCAGGCTGTAGGCGACGTTGGTGGCGGCGGCGAGGAAGTCGTAGTGACCGGTGCCGACGTCGCTCATTTCGGTGAGCAGACCGCTCACCATCGCGTCGATGCCGACCAGCACGGTCCAGGTCAGCAGCACCGATCCCAGCACCACCCGGCCGATGTAGAGGTCGTGGATCTTCGGGAACGGCTTCATGCGCCGCCCCCCGACATCGCGGCCCTGGGCCGCCGGATCGCGCCGTCGCGCGCGTACAGCCAGATCGCCACCGCCAGCAGCGGCAACAGCATCCACCACAGTCCGAGCATGCCGGGCAGCTTGCCGTCCTCCAGCCACTGCGTGCCGAGCAGCATCAGGAACATGCCGAACAGATAGATCAGGAACCCCACCGCGAGATTGCCGTAACGCGCCTGGCGCGGTGAGCTGCGCGACAGCGGAATCGCCAGCAGCGCGAACGCCAGGGTCAGCAGCGGCGGCGCGATCCGCGAATGCAGTTGCGCGATCGCTTCCGTCCGCGGATCGCCGAGCAGATCGAGCGTCGGCCGCAACGCGATGGCGTCGCTCTTGCGCCGCGGGTTCTGGTCCTCGGGCAGGCGGACTTCGTTCGCGGCGTAGCGCATGAGCCGGAAATCGCGGCCACCGGCGAGCGGCCCCTCCACTTCGAACCCCTGCTCCAGCCGCAGGTGGCGATCGCGCTCGTTGCCCACCGACAGCGTGCCGGTCTGCGAGGTGGTCACATCGAAGCGGTCCTGCTTCTGCCGGTAGACGAACACCCGCTGCATCTGCCGGCTGTCGTCGGACATCGCGCCGACGTAGATGACGCCACCGCCGCCGGGCAATTCGGTGAAGCGTCCCGGTTCCATGCCGGCGATCAGCAGGTTGCGGCCGGCCTCCTCGATCATCCGCGCCGAGGTCCGGTCCGCCCAGGGCCCCAGCCAGAGCGAGCACAGACCGACGACGACGACGACCGGCAGCGCCATCCAGCCCAGCGGCCGGAGCATGCGCCGCGGACCGACGCCGATCGACACCAGCACCGGCATCTCGGCATCGCGGTAGAGCCGGCCCATGGCCAGCATCAGCCCCAGCATCACCGCCAGCGGCAGGATCATCGGCAGCCATTTGAGGAAGACCAGACCCAGCTGGGCCAGCAGCATGCCCGCCGGCACCTTGCCGCGGGCCACGTCCTGCAGCACATCGGCGAACGCCCCGCCCAGCAGCACGATCAGGACCACCACCAGGACGGCGAAGGTGCTCTGCGCGAACTCGCGGGTCAGGTATCGATCCAGCTTCAACATCAGGGGCGGGTGTCCGGGCGCCGGGCACCCGGCGGGGGCGATGCATTAAACTTCGGGGTTCTGCGCGCGCCGTACCCGGCTTCCCGGCCGGTGCCGGGCGCGGACGGCACCGTCTCCGGGCCCGCGTTGCGCCCGGCGATTGTACGGAATGGCGTGATCGGAAAGGCAGCAAGCCTGAACAGGCCCGCCCGCGGCGGTTCAGGCGCCGCCGCTCCGATCCGCCGCCCGTTCGCCCCCTCCCGAACACGAACGCCTTCACGGAACCCGATCCATGGCCCTCGAATTCACCCTCCACGGCGCCTCCGCCGCCGACGCCCCCACCCTCGCCAGCGACTGCATCGTGGTCGGCGCCTATGCCGACAAGACCCTGACCGCCACCGGTCAGGCGCTCGACACGGCCAGCGGCGGCCGGATCGCGGCCCTGATCGAACGCGGCGACGTCTCCGGCAAGACCGGCAAGACCGTGCTGCTGCACGACCTGCCCGGCGTGACCTCCCCGCGGGTGCTGGTGGTGGGCCTGGGCGACGCCGCCAAGTTCGGCGTGCCGCAGTACCTCAAGGCGGTGGGCGATGCCGCCCGCGCACTGAAGGACGGCGCGACGGTCAACGCCCTGTTCGCGCTGAGCGAGGCGCCGGTCGTCGGCCGCGACGCGGCCTGGGCGATCCGCCAGGCGGCGATCGCGATCGCCCACGCCTGCTACCGCTACACCGCCACGCTCGGCGAGAAGAACAAGCACCGCAACGACGCCAGACTGGCCTCGGTCGCCATCGCCGGCACCGACGACACCGCCCTGCAGCAGGGCCGGGCGATCGCCGAGGGCGTCGCCTTCACCCGCGAGCTGGGCAACCTGCCGCCGAACATCTGCAACCCGGCCTATCTCGCCGAACAGGCGCAGGCCTTCGTCGCCGGCCATCAGGGCGCCGAGTGCGAGGTCCTCGACCGCGAACAGATGGACGCGCTCGGCATGGGCTCGCTGCTGGCCGTGGCCCGAGGCTCGGCCAACCCGCCGAAGCTGATCGTGATGAAGTGGAACGGTGCGCCGGCGGCAGGAACCGACGCCGCCAGGCCCTTCGTCCTGGTCGGCAAGGGCATCACCTTCGACACCGGCGGCATCAACCTCAAGACCCAGGGCGGCATCGAGGAGATGAAGTACGACATGTGCGGCGCCGCCTCGGTGATGGGCGCGTTCGTCGCCGCGGTCCGCATGCGCCTGCCGATCAACCTGATCAGCATCGTGCCGGCGGTCGAGAACATGCCCGACGGCACCAGCTACCGCCCGTCCGACGTCATCACCAGCATGTCGGGCAAGACCATCGAGGTCGGCAACACCGACGCCGAGGGCCGCCTGATCCTGTGCGACGCGCTGACCTATGCGCAACGCTTCGAACCGCAGGCGCTGCTCGACGTGGCCACCCTCACCGGCGCCTGCGTGGTCGCGCTGGGCAAGTACGCCACCGGCCTGATGAGCAAGCACGACGACTTGGCGAACGAACTGCTGGCCGCCGGCGAACACGTCTTCGACCGCGCCTGGCGCCTCCCGCTGTGGGACGAATACCAGACCCAGCTGAATTCGACCTTCGCCGACGTCTACAACATCGGCGGCCGCAACGCCGGCGCGATCACCGCCGGCTGCTTCCTCGCCCGCTTCACCGAAGGACAGCGCTGGGCCCACCTCGACATCGCCGGCGTCTCCAACGACGACGGCAAGCTCGGCATGGCCACCGGCCGCCCGGTCGGGCTGCTGGCGCAGTGGTTGATGGATCGGGCGGGCTGATCCGCACCCCATGCCACCCCGCGCCGACTTCTATCTGATCCAGAAACCGCGCTTCCGCGAGGAACCGCTGCGCCTGGTCTGCGAACTCGCGCGCAAGGCCTACGACGCGAACCTGTGGACGCTGGTGCTGGCGCGCGACAGCGCGCAGGCGGAGGCGCTGGACGAACTGCTGTGGGCGTTCGACGAGGACGCCTACGTCCCGCACCAGATCGCCGGCACCGACGACGAGGACGCCCTGACGCCGGTACTGATCGCCACGCCCGACAGCGACATCGCGCTGCGGCCGCTGGTGATCAACCTGCGCGACGCCCCGGTCGACGGCGCGTTCGAACGCGTGCTGGAGGTCGTCCCCGCCGACGACTCCGCGCGCGGCCCGCTGCGCGAGCGCTGGAAGCAGTACCAGGCCCGCGGGCTGGAACTGAAGAAATACGACATGTAACTGCGTCGCCCTCTCCACTGTCATCCCGAGCGCAACGAGGGATCTGCTGTTGAAACTTGCGAAAGCCAAAACAGATCCCTCGCCGCGCCCGGGATGACGACTTCCAAGATCAAGACATCGCCCCCATGACCACCCTCGCCTCCGGCTACGAACCCAAAGACTTCGAATCCCGTCTCTATGCGGAGTGGGAAACGGGCGGCGTCTTCGCGCCGCAGGGCGATGGCCCGGCCTACACCATCCTGTTGCCGCCGCCGAACGTCACCGGCACGCTGCACATGGGCCACGCGTTCCAGCACACGCTGCAGGACGCGCTGATCCGCTATCGCCGCATGTGCGGCGACCGCACGCTGTGGCAGATGGGCACCGATCACGCCGGCATCGCGACCGAGATGGTGGTGTCGCGCAACCTGCAGATCGCCGGTCAGGGCGAAACCCGCGATTCGCTGGGTCGCGACAGGTTCATCGACCGCGTGTGGGAGTGGAAGCACCAGTCGGGCGGCACCATCGAGCGCCAGATGCGCCGCCTCGGCGCCTCCGGCGACTGGTCGCGCAGCGTGTTCACCATGGACCCGATGGCCTCCGACACGGTGATCGAAGCCTTCGTGAAACTGTACGAGCAGGGCCTGATCTACCGCGGCCAGAAACTGGTGAACTGGGATCCGGTGCTGAAGACCGCGATCTCCGACCTCGAAGTGGTGAGCGAGGAAGAGAACGGCTTCCTGTGGTCGATCGCCTACCCGCTGGCGAACGGCGAGACCTACGAGCATGTCGAGCACGACGCCGACGGCAACGAAACCCTGCGCGAGACCCGCGATTACCTGATCGTGGCGACCACGCGCCCGGAAACCATGCTCGGCGACACCGCGGTGATGGTGCACCCGGAAGACCCGCGCTACACGCATCTGATCGGCAAGACCGTGACCCTGCCGCTGTGCGACCGCACGCTGCCGATCATCGCCGACGACTACGTCGATCGCGCCTTCGGCACCGGCGTGGTGAAGGTGACGCCGGCGCACGACTTCAACGACAACGCGGTGGGGCATCGCCACAACCTGCCGATGATCAACATCTTCACCGATGACGCGGCGGTCAACGACAACGCGCCGGCGAAGTATCGCGGCCTCGATCGTTTCGCCGCGCGCAAGATCATCGTCGCCGAACTCGAAGCCGCCAGCCTGCTGGTCGAAACCAAACCGCACAAGCTGCAGGTGCCGCGCGGCGACCGCACCGGCCAGGTGATCGAGCCCTATCTCACCGACCAGTGGTTCGTGAAGATGGACGGCTTCGCGCGTCGCGGCATGGAACTGGTCGAAGGTGTTGACGGAAAGCCGGGTTCGGTGAAGTTCGTGCCGCCGAACTGGATCAACACCTACCGCCACTGGATGGAGAACATCCAGGACTGGTGCATCAGTCGCCAGCTCTGGTGGGGCCACCGCATCCCGGCGTGGTACGACGAGGCCGGCAATATCTACGTGGCTCGCAACGAAGAAGAGGCCCGCGCGAAAGCCGCTGCTGTCGTAGGAGGGGCTTCAGCCCCGAGCTCTGGCGAGACGCTCGCGACCACGGCTGAAGAGCTCGCGGCTGAAGCCGCTCCTACAATCAACCTGCGCCGCGACAACGACGTCCTCGAAACCTGGTTCTCCTCCGGTCTGTGGCCGATCAGCACGATGGGCTGGCCGAACGCAGACCTGATGCGCGAGCGCGGTTTCGCCGATTTCGTGCCGTCCTCGGTGCTGGTGACCGGCTTCGACATCATCTTCTTCTGGGTCGCCCGGATGATCGTGATGACCGACCATTTCATGCCGAAGGACACGCCCGACGCCGAGCGCGTGCCGTTCCGTGATGTCTACATCACCGGCCTCGTCCGCGACAAGGACGGCCAGAAGATGTCGAAGTCGAAGGGCAACATCCTCGACCCGCTCGACATCATCGACGGCATCAGCGAAGACGAGCTCGTCGCCAAGCGCACCACCGGCCTGATGAATCCGAAGATGGCGGCCGGCATCGAGAAGGCCACGCGCAAGGAATTCGCCGGCGGCATCGCCCCGCACGGCGCCGACGCGCTGCGCTTCACCATGGCCGCGCTGGCCGGCCCCGGCCGCGACATTAAGTTCGACATGGCCCGCTGCGAGGGCTACAAGAACTTCTGCAACAAGCTGTGGAACGCGACGCGTTTCGTGCTGATGAACACCGAGGGTTTCTCGGCCGCCGGCGCGCCGCAGCCGAAGACCGACGCCGAACGCTGGATCCTCTCGCGCCTGGCGAAAGTCTCGGCCGAAGCCGCCGAGCACTTCGCCGACTATCGCTTCGACCTGCTGTCGCAGGCGCTGTACGAATTCGCCTGGAACGAGTTCTGCGACTGGTTCGTGGAACTGGCGAAGCCGGCGCTCAACGGCGACGACGCCGAAGCCGCGGGCAGCACCCGCCACACCCTGCTGCACGTGCTCGAATCCCTGCTGCGCCTGCTGCATCCGCTGATTCCGTTCGTGACCGAGGAGCTGTGGCGGCAGGTCGCGCCGAAGCTCGGCATCGATGGCACGACCGTGTCGCTGCAGCGCTATCCGCAGGCGGCCGACTTCGACGCCGGAAGCTACGCTGCGGCCGAGGCCGACATCGAATGGTTCAAGGCCGTCGTCTCGGCCGTGCGCAGCATCCGCAGCACGCTCGGCATCTCGCCGGTGAAGCAGGTGTCGCTGCTGTTCCGCAGCGGCGACGCCATGGACGCGGACCGCATCGCGAAGTTCTCGGCGCAGCTCAGGTTCCTGCTCAAGCTCGAATCGATCGCGTCCCTCGCTGGCGAACCGCCGGCGGCCGCGCCGGCCGTGGTCGGTGAACTGCAGTTGTTCGTGCCGCTGGAAGGCCTGGTCGATCTCGATGCCGAACGCGCGCGCCTCGACAAGGAGATCGCCAAGGTCGCGGGCGAGAAGGACAAGAGCGAAGCCAAGCTCGCGAAGTTCGGCGGCAACGTACCGGCGACGGTGGTCGAGCAGGAACGCCAGCGTCTGGCCGACTGGACCGCGAAGCTCGCGGCGCTGCAGGAGCAGCGCGGGCGTCTGGGATGATGGCGATGGCGTGATGGCGTCCGGGAAGATCCGGCGGAGCGTCCAGGTCGAACCGACCGGCCGGCGTCACCGCAACAGCGGGCAGACCATTCTCAGCGTGCAGTCCCGGTCCTGGCGATCAGGCCCGCGATCCGATCCGCCAGCGCCTCGCTGCCCTGCTGCCGCGCCAGCACTTCCGGCGTGCTGCCACGCGCATCCGCCGCCGCGAGATCGGCACCCCGCGCGGCGAGGGCGTCGATCATCGCGTCACGGTTGAACAACGCGGCGAACATCGCCGCGGTCTGGCCCGCGGCATTGCGCAGATCCGGGTCGGTCCTCGGATCGTCGAGCAGACGCAGCGTCACGGTCTCGTGACCGCGGAACAAGGCCCCCATCAATGCGGTGTTGCCGCGCACGCCATCGGCGAGATTGGGATCCGCGCCCGCCGCCAACAGCGCATCGACAGCCTCGACGTGCCCGTGGTACGCGGCAAGGATCAAGGCACTGGAGCCGCGCGGGTCGAGCGCATCGATGGCGGCACCGGCCGCGATGCCGCGCCGCAGTGCAGCCACGTCGCCTGCACGGGCCGCATCGAACCAGGCGGCATCGGGCCGGTCGGCTCCGGATCCGTCACGCTCGATCTCAACGGGCGTGGCCGCATCCGCCACGAACACCGCGCCGATCAGGGACAGGAACATCAACGCTCCGATCAGCAGCACCGCATCGAGCACGGGATTCGATGCGAGCGGGCGGGAACGCTGGATTCGAGAGGATCGAACTGACATGGGCATGGCCTCCGACAGGATCTGCTGTCAACGATGCGGAACTCGGATCGCCGTCCGCGGGGCGCGCCACGACGACGCGCCCCGCGAAGCGGTCACTCACTCAGCGCATCCGCGAGCGCGCGAACGCGGGCGACATCGGCCTTGACCGCCTGCGCGAGACGGGTACCGTAGTCGGCATCGGCCCTGTAGAAATGCGACAGCATGATGTCGCGCGTGACCGCATCCTTGACCGCACCGAGATCGCCGGACAGGTTCGCGATCAGATTCGTACGCTCCTGCTCGCTCAACGAACGGTAGAACTCGCCCGCCTGACGGAAGTTGAGCGTTTTCGCGATGCGCGCCTGCTGGGTCGTGCCCGAGAGCGGCAGTGCGCTCGACTTGTATGCCGCACTCTGCGGCTTCGGCGCCATGCGCGAGGGTTCGTAGTTCACCTTGCCGGTACGCGCGCCGAGATTGGCCCCACCGTCCTGGTTGTTGTTGTTCACCGCGACCTTCGGCGCATTGATCGGCAACTGGTTGACGTTGGTGCCGACGCGATACAACTGCGTATCCGCGTACGAGAACACGCGCCCCTGCAGCAGACGATCCTCCGAAGGCTCGATGCCCGGCACCAGATTCGCCGGCGCGAACGCCGACTGCTCGGTCTCCTGGAACACATTCGCCGGATTCCGGTTCAGGGTCATGGTGCCGACCTTCACTTCCGGCACGCCCGACCAGACCTTGGTCGCGTCGAGCGGATTGAAATCGAAATCGTCGAGCTGCTCAGGACGCAGGATCTGGACGTAGAGATCCCACTGCGGATAACGGCCCGCGTCGATCGCGCGGATCAGGTCGTTGCTCGCATGATTGAAATCCACGCCCTGGATCTTCGCCGCTTCCGCGGCGCTCAGATTCTTCTCGCCCTGCCTGCTGTCCCAATGGAACTTGACGTAGACATACCCGCCATCGGCATTCACCAGCTTGTAGGCGTGCACGCCGTTGCCATCCATCTCCCGATAGCTGCGCGGCGTACCGTAGTCGGAATACACGCGCGTGAGCATATGGGTGGCTTCAGGCACGTGCGAGAAGAAATCGAACACGCGGTTCGCGTCCTGCACGTTGGTGTCCGGACTGGGCTTGAGCGAGTGCACCATGTCCGGGAACTTGATCGCATCGCGGATGAAGAACACCGGAAGGTTGTTGCCCACCAGATCCCAATTGCCTTCGCTGGTATAGAACTTGGTGGCGAATCCGCGTGGATCGCGCAGGGTTTCCGGCGAGTGGTTGCCATGGATCACGGTCGAGAATCGAACGAACACCGGGGTGCGTTCGCCGGGCTGGAACACTTTCGCGCGGGTGTAACGGCTGATATCGCCGGTGACCACGAACTCGCCGTGCGCGCCGGTGCCGCGGGCATGCACCACGCGCTCCGGTATGCGTTCGCGATCGAAGCGCTGCAGCTTCTGGATCAGCTGCACGTCCTGCAACAGCACCGGACCGTCAGGTCCGGCGGTCTGCGAGTTCTGGTTGTCGCCCACCGGCGCACCGTTGTCGCGGGTGAGAGGGGCCTGGGCGACGGCTGCACCGGCAGCGAAGGAAAACGCGATCAGCGCGGTACCGGCGGCGGAAATCTTCGGTTGCATCGGACGAACCTCATGTGGGGGACGTCCGCAGGATCGATCCGACTCTCCGATATGTAAATTCGTTTGATTTGATGATTTCGATAGGCGACATGAATCATCAATCTCGTCGAGCGGCATCGCCACGACCGGCCGCGGCGACACCATCAGCTTTCAGGCAACAGCTCCATCGCCATCACGATCGCATCCTCGCGCCCCATGTGCGCCGGGTAGTAGCGCGGACGGCGGCCGATCTCGTTGAAGCCTTCGTCGAAATACAGCGCGATCGCACGCGGATTGGAAGGCCGCACTTCGAGGAAGATGCGCTCCGCGCCCTGCGTGCGGGCGACCCGGATCAGCGCGCGCAGCAGCCGGCGACCATGGCCGCGCCCCTGCGCCTCGGGATCGATGCAGATGTTGAGGATGTGCGCTTCACCGGCGGCGATGCTGATGATGCCGTAGCCGATGACGACGCCGCTCTGGATCAGCAGCCACGACGGATAGGCGGCGTTGAGGCAATCGCGGAAGATGCCGATGCCCCACGGAAAGGCGTAGGCGCGCGATTCGATGCCCATCACCGCGTCCAGATCGTGCTCGCGCATCGCGCGCAGCGTGGTCGCGGGTTCGCGGATCGCTTCGTCGTGCGATGACGGCTCGGCGCTCATGCCCGCGGCCGCCTCAGCGCGCGCAATTGCGGCCAGAGCGCGCGCTTGGCCCGCGGGTCGCGACGCAAGGCCTGCGGCGCGGGCCAGCCGCGCACGAGCTGCGCGGCGTCGCCGGCATCGCGATCGCGGCCCGCGGCGCGCAGCAGGGCGGAGATCAACGGATCGTCGGGCAACGGACCGTTGGCCGACGCATCATGGGAAGAGATCGGGAGCGTCGCCGCCGGCTGCGCTGCCTGCATCGGCATCATGGCCGGCGTCGCGGCCGGCATCGCCGCGCGGTATACCGCGAAGCCCATCGCTTCGAGGACCTCGCGTTGCAGCGGGTCCCAGGGCACCGCGTTCAAGCCCCCTCCACCGGCGACCGGCGCGCCATCCGGCGCGCGATCAGCGGTCCGAAGATCGCGAACGTGGCGAACACGAACAACAGCACCTTCGGCGGGTCGATCACCAGACCGATCAGCGCCACGATCACCAGCAGCGGCACCACGAACGGCACGCGGTCGCCCTGCCCCCCTTTCCTGCCGCCCTTGAAGCTGGGATAGCGGAAACGGCTGACCATCAGCAGGCCGGCGCAGACGGTCACCGCCAAGGCGGGATAGCGCAGCGCCTCGCCGGTCCAGCCCAGATCGTGCAGGGTCCAGACGAAGCTGGCCATCAGGCCGGCGGCCGACGGGCTGGGCAGGCCGATGAACCAGCGCTTGTCGACCACGGCGACCTGACTGTTGAAACGCGCCAGGCGCAGGGCGGCGCAGGCGGCATAGAGGAAGGCGCCAAGCCAGCCGATCTTGCCGAGGGTCGCGCCGTCGAACTTCATCGAATACAGCGCCCAGTGGTACATCACCAACGCCGGGGCCATGCCGAAGCTGACCAGGTCGGACAGCGAGTCGTACTGGACCCCGAACTCGCTCTGGGTGTTGGTCATGCGCGCGACCCGGCCATCCAGACCGTCCAGGACCGCGGCGATGAAGATCGCCACGCAGGCGGCCTCGAAGCGTCCCTGGGATGCGGCGATGATCGCGAAAAAGCCGGAAAACAGCGCCGCGGTCGTGAACAGATTGGGCAGCAGGTAGATCCCGCGGCTGCGGCGGGGCTCCGTCGGCGTTTCGGGGGTGCTCATGGCTGCAGTGTACCGGAGCGGACCGCCGCCGCCGCAGCGTGCCGGGCGTCACATCGGCGACGCCGTGGCTGAGGCCGCGCTGAGCCCGTGCCCGGGACCGCTTGCGCGGGCCCCGCGAGGGTGCTGCAATCGCGACACCGCGGGTTCCCCCGCCCGCCGTTCCGCAGGTATCGCCATGCATCGCGCGCTCCGCTCCGCCCTGACCGCTTCCGTCCTCGCTCTGGCCATCGCCCCGGCCGCCTTCGCCGGTGAGGTCTACCAGTGGAAGGACGCCAACGGCGTGACCCACTACTCGCAGACCCCGCCGAACCAGGGCAAGTACGAGACCCGTTCGATCTATCACCGCCAGCCGGTCGGCGACGACCCGACCGCGCAGGCACCGCAGGCCGAATCGCCCCAGTGCATCACCGCACGCCGCAACATCGACCTGCTGCAGAGTGGCGCCAAACTGCAGGTGGACAGCGATGGCGACGGCAAGGCCGACCGCGACCTCAGCGACAGCGACCGTGAAAAGCAGTTGCAGGTCGCCCAGACCGTGGCCCGGGTGAACTGCGCGACGGCCACCGCCGCCAAGACGCCTTAAGCCGGCCCGGGCAGCGCCTCACCCGCGACGATATCCGTGCCGCGCCTGCGGCCGGTGGATTGCGAATTCCCGGGGGTCGGTGGAGCGGACTGAAGGTCGTTCCACCGGAAACGGTCCGACGCGACCGGCCCCGACGGCAGCACGGCCCGCCGACATGGGGCAAAATGCGGGGTTCGCCCCCCAGCCCGAGCGCCGTCCGATGCGTCTGTCGCAGTTCCACCTCCGCACCGAAAAGGAAACCCCGGCCGACGCCGAAGTCGTCAGCCACCAGCTGATGCTGCGCGCGGGCATGCTGCGCAAGCTCGCCGCCGGCCTGTACACCTGGAGCCCGCTGGGTCTGCGCGTGCTGCGCAAGGTGGAAACCGTCGTCCGCGAGGAAATGAACCGCGCCGGCGCGATCGAACTGCTGATGCCGACCATCCAGCCGCGCGAGCTGTGGGAAGAAACCGGTCGCTGGGAGAAGTTCGGCGGCCAGTTGCTCAAGATCAGGGACCGCAAGGAAGCCGAGTACTGCTACGGCCCCACCGCCGAGGAAGTGATCACCGATTTCGCGCGCCAGGAGCTGAGCAGCTACAAGCAGCTGCCGGTGAATTTCTACAACATCCAGACCAAGTTCCGCGACGAGATCCGCCCGCGCTTCGGCGTGATGCGCGCGCGCGAGTTCCTGATGAAGGACGCGTACTCGTTCCACATCGACGACGAGTCGCTGCACGCCGAATACCGGAACATGTACGACACCTACGGCCGCGTGTTCACCCGGCTCGGGCTGAAGTTCCGCGCGGTGTTCGCCGACACCGGCGCGATCGGCGGCAGCGCTTCGCACGAATTCCACGTGCTGGCCGATTCCGGCGAAGACGCGATCGCCTTCTCCGACGCCTCGGATTACGCCGCGAACGTCGAACTGGCCGAAGCGGTGTCGCCGGGCGAACGCGCGGCGGCCACCGAAACGATGCGCCGGGTCGACACGCCGACACAGAAGACCTGCGAGGACGTCGCCGCCCTGCTCGGCCTCCCGCTGCAGCGCACGGTGAAGTCGGTCGCGGTCATGGGCGCGGACGCCGAAGGCGCGCCGCAGTTCGTGCTGGCGCTGGTGCGCGGCGATCACAACGTCAACGAGATCAAGCTCGCGAAGCTGCCCGGTCTGGCCGAGTATCGTCTTGCCACGGAAGCGGAAATCCTCGAACACCTCGGCTGCGAGCCGGGCTTCCTCGGCCCGGTGAAACCGGCGAAGACCATCCGTGTCATCGCCGACCGCAGCGTGGCCGCGATGCACGATTTCGTCACCGGCGCGAACGAGGCCGGCCACCACTTGGCCGGCGTCAACTGGGGCCGCGATCTGCCCGAGCCCGATCTCGTCGCCGACCTCCGCAACGTCGTCGCCGGCGATCCCTCGCCCGATGGCCAGGGCACGCTGGGCATCGCCCGCGGCATCGAGGTCGGCCACGTGTTCGCGCTGGGCCGCAAGTATTCCGAAGCGATGAAGTGCACGGTGCTGGACGCCAACGGCAAGGCGGCGACGCCGGCGATGGGCTGCTACGGCATCGGCGTGAGCCGGATCGTGGCCGCGGCGATCGAACAGAACCACGACGACGTCGGCATCATCTGGCCGGACGCGATGGCGCCGTGGCAGGTCGCGGTGTGCGTCATCAATCCGAAGAACGATGCCAACGTCGCCGCCGCCGCGCAGGCGCTGTACGACGAACTCAACGGCGTCGGCATCGAAGCCGTGCTCGACGACCGCGGCCTGCGCCCGGGCGCCATGTTCGCGGACATCGAGCTGATCGGCATCCCGCATCGCGTGGTGGTGTCCGAGCGCGGGCTCGCCGCGGGCACGTTCGAGTACCGCGCGCGCCGCGCGAGCGAAGCCGAATCGCTCGATCGCGACACCCTGATGCGCCGTCTCACCGATCGCCCCTGATCCCGCTGTCGCGACGCTCCGGCGATCGCCACGTTCTCCCGCGCCGCCCATCTCGCGGCGGCGCGTTTCTTCCCCCGTCACCAGGAGTCACCATGTCTTTCGATCTCAAGGGTTTCACCACCAGGGAACTCGACACCCTCATCGCGCAGGCGAAGAAGCAGCAGGCCGCGCTCAGCAAGCGCAAACCGATCGCCCTCATCCGCAAGAAGCTGACCGCCCTGGCGAAGGCCGAGGGCTACTCCGTCGCCGAACTGTTCGGCGGCACGAAGGCCGCACCGGCGAAGAAGGCCGGCAAGAAGGCCGCCACCGCCGGTCGCAAGGTCGCGCCGAAGTACCGCAACCCGGCCGATGCGAAGGACACCTGGAGCGGCCGCGGCCGGCAGCCGCGCTGGCTCGCCGAGCAGGTCAAGAAAGGCAAGAAGGTCGAAGACTTCCTGATCAAGAAGTGAGTCCGCCGCGCCTGCGCGGATGAACACATCACGGCCAGAAGGTCGTCTTCTGTCGACCCCTGCGTGGGCCGGCCTTCGGGCCGCTCCACGCAGGAACCCGCGCTTCTAGAGATTCCGCCGCGTCGGGATCAGGATGTTGCCGAACAACAGCCCGGCGACCAGCGCGAGCAGGATGTTGAGCGCGGCCAGCATCGCCGCCTGTCCCGCCTCCATGCTCTGGCTCTGCACCACCGCGAGCAGACCGCGCAGGCTCGCGCTGCCGGGCACCAGCATGATGATCCCCGGCAGGCGCACCAGCGCGCCCGGGCGATTGAACCAGCGCGCATAGGCGTTGCCGGCGGCGGTCATCGCCAGCGCGGCGACGAACACGCCGACCGTGCTGCCCCATTCGCCGCCGACGTAGCGCGAGATCAGATAGCCGCCCGCCGCCGCCAGCATCACCAGCGGGTAGTCGCGGCGATGGGTGCGGAACAGCACCGCGAAGGCATAGGTGCCCAGCAGCAGCGCGCCCCATTCGACCCAGTCCGGTTGCGGCCGCAGCGCGCGCACCTGCGGCTGCAGGCCGATCATCTCGGCCGCGGTCAGCGCGACCAGCATGCCGATGGCGAGCTTGAGGATCGTGCTCATCGCACCGGCGAAACGGGCGGTGCCGGACACCAGATTCTGGTTGGTGAGTTCGTTGACCGCGTTGGTCAGCGCCATGCCGGGCATCAGCACGATCAGCGAGGAAATGATCACCGTGTTGAGATTCAGCGGGCCGATGAAACTGGCCACCATGACCGCGATCGCGCCTGCGAACATCGCCGCGATCGCGTCGCTCGCTTCCTTCAGCCGCGGCCGGTGGTGGGTGGCCCAGTCCAGTCCGCCCAGCAGCAGACCGGTGACGCCGGCGGTCGCGATGTCCAGCCACGGCAACCGCCACAGCCCCGCCACCGCCGCCGCCGACAGACCGAAGGCGAACACCGCCATCGCCCGCCCACGGCGACTGTCCGGGCGATCCAGCGCGAGCAGGGCCTCGTGCCCGGCTTCCAGATCGAGCGCACCGGTCATCACCGCTTCGGCGATGCGATCGGCTTCGCCGAGCTTGTAGAGATCGGTCTCGCCGGGCGAGAGCCGGACCACGCGCACGGTGTCGCGACGGCCGCCCCCGGCTTCGCCGAAGGACAGGATCATGCCGGTGGGATTGGACCAGGCGCCGCATTCCAGGCCGAGCCTGCCCGCGACCGCGGTGACCGCGCCTTCGAGACGGTGGGCGGTGGTGCCGTAAGCATGGAGGCGTCCTGCCAGTTCGACCACGAAATCGACGCGGGCCGCGTGATCGTGGCGCTGCAGGGCGGCGTTCATGGCGGCACGGGATTCCTGGAGGTCGAGGGGTGGGTCGACGGGTGCGGCATGGTACCCGATCGCGACCGCGGATCAGGCCTGCAATCGCCGCGTCAGCGCGGCGACGAAACGGTCGGCGGCCCCCGGCGATTCGGCGAAGAACAGCGAGGGCTCGGTCAGCTCCAGTTCCAGCAGACGCGGTGCGCCCGCGGCGTCGCGGATCAGGTCGACGCGCGCGTACAGCGGCACGTCGCCATCGCGTTCGCGCAGCGCGGCGAGCACCGCTTCGCCGACCCGCAATTCGTCGGCGTCCGGCAGACGCGGCGCGATCGCATCCGGAAGCCCGGTGTGATCGACCGCCGCGGCATCCGGGCGCAGCAGCGCCGCCTTGCGGATCGCGTGGCTGAACGCGCCGTCGAAATACAGCAGCGCGGTCTCGCCACGGGTATCGACCGCGTCGAGATACGGCTGCAGCATCGCGGCGCGTCCCGCACCGAGCAGCGCGCCGAGCTGATTGGCGGCGGCGAAGGTCTGTTCGCGCCGGTAGCGGCAGGTGTC
Organism: Lysobacteraceae bacterium; assembly: GCA_041919915.1. Classification (GTDB taxonomy): domain Bacteria; phylum Pseudomonadota; class Gammaproteobacteria; order Xanthomonadales; family Xanthomonadaceae; genus Lysobacter_I. The sequence goes on along the minus strand of JAYRSY010000001.1, from coordinate 146,825 downwards.
GTGCGAACCGGCGCTGATCGCGGGCTTGACCACGAAACCCGACGCCTCGTCGTGCGCGGCGAGGAAAGCATCGAGCACCGCCAGCGGCTCGGCGTCGGTATCGGGATCGACGAAACGCGTCGGAACGACCGGGACGCCGGCGGCTTCCAGATCGGCCAGATAGTGCTTGTCGGTGTTCCAGCGCACGAGATCGGCCGGATTCAGCAGCCGGCTCGCGTGGCTCACGCGTTCGCACCAGTGCAGGAAGGCGTCGCGACGCAGGTGGTAATCCCAGGGCGAGCGCAGCACGACCGCGTCGTAACGGGCCCAGGACACGGTGGCATCGTCCCAGGCGCGGACCTCGGCGCGCAGACCGGCACGGGCGCAGGCGTCGAGCAGCGGCGGCATGTCGTCGTCCAGCGCGGCGGAGACGATGGCGGTGGCGAAGGCGATGCGGGTCATCGCGCCAGTCTAAGGCAACGCGGCCGCCGTCCAGGCCGGACGCGTCGGATGCTCGCCGCGCGGGCGCCCGGCCGACGCGCGACATGCCCCAAAGTACGGTGTGCCGCGGTCGCGACCAGCCGGTAAACTTCTCCGCTCCACGGACCGCCCGTCCTTCCAGGAGTTTCCCCCATGCATCGCACGGTGCCGGCATGAGCCACCACAAACTCTATCCGAGCGCGGCCGAGGCGCTGCGCGGCCTCGTCGCCGACCATCAGACGCTCGCGGTCGGCGGCTTCGGCCTCTGCGGCATCCCCGAGGCGCTGATCGCCGCCCTGCGCGACTCCGGCGTCACCGGCCTCACCGCGATCTCCAACAACGCGGGAGTCGACGGCTTCGGCCTCGGCATGCTGCTGGCGACCCGGCAGATCCGGAAGATGATTTCGTCCTACGTCGGCGAGAACAAGGAATTCGAGCGTCAGTTCCTGTCCGGCGAACTCGAACTGGAATTCAACCCGCAGGGCACGCTGGCCGAACGCCTGCGTGCCGGCGGCGCCGGCATTCCGGCCTTCTACGTGCGCACCGGCTACGGCACGGTGGTCGCGGAAGGCAAGGAAACCCGCGAGTTCGACGGCCACTGGTACGTGATGGAAACCGCGCTGAAGGCCGACGTGTCGCTGATCAAGGCGTGGAAGGCCGACAAGGCCGGCAACCTGGTGTTCCGCAAGACCTCGCGCAACTTCAACCCGGCCTGCGCGATGGCCGGCAAGGTCTGCGTCGCCGAAGCCGAACATCTGGTCGAGATCGGCGACATCGATCCCGACCACGTCCATCTGCCCGGCATCTACGTCGACCGCATCGTGGTCAACCCGACGCCCGAGAAACGGATCGAACAGCGCACCGTGCGCCATGGAGACAAGTGATGGCCTGGACCCGCGAACAGATGGCACAGCGCGCCGCGCTCGAGCTCAGCGACGGCGCCTACGTCAACCTCGGCATCGGCCTGCCGACCCTGGTGGCGAACTACATTCCCGACGGCATGGACGTGTGGCTGCAGAGCGAGAACGGCCTGCTCGGCATCGGCCCGTTCCCGACCGAGGACGAAGTCGACGCCGATCTCATCAACGCCGGCAAGCAGACCGTCACCGCGCGCGCCGGCGCCAGCTACTTCGGCAGCCACGACTCCTTCGCGATGATCCGCGGCGGCCACATCGACCTGGCCATCCTCGGCGCGATGCAGGTGACACACACCGGCGATCTCGCCAACTGGATGGTGCCCGGCAAGATGGTGAAGGGCATGGGCGGCGCGATGGATCTCGTCGCCGGCGTCAAGCGCGTGGTCGTGCTGATGGAGCACACCGCGAAGAACGGCGAACACAAGATCCTGCCCGAATGCACCCTGCCGCTGACCGGCGTGGGCGTCGTGAACCGCATCATCACCGAACTGGCGGTGTTCGACGTGACCGCGGACGGCCTGAAACTGGCGGAAATGGCGCCGGGCGTGACCGAAGACGAACTGCGCGAGAAGACCGGCGTGCCGTTCGCGACCTGACATCCACATCGTTCCGCTTCGCCCACGAACGCCGGTGGATGCCGGCGTTCGTGTTTACATCATGTCAGCGCCACTGGCTCTGTCCCGGTTTCGATTCGTGCCGACGACACCTCACGAATCGGCACACCATTCCGGGACAGGAGACCCGAAGGGCGGCAGACAGGAAGTCTGCCGTTTTTCGATGAGGCAGGACGCCTCATCGAAAAATCCCGGATACGGCTCCGACGGCGGATTTGAATTGGAACTGGAATGTTTCTTTGGTGACTTTCTTTGCGCCAAAGAAAGTCACCCGCGCACCAGCGCGGAAAAGATTCCAGGCGTCATCTGAAGAAGACGGCTCTCGGGTATCGAGCGCATGCCGAGCCGGCTGCGCCCTGCCAAGCGATACCCGCGCCGCATGATCGAATGCGTCGCACTGTGCAGACAGTGTCTCCGAGAAATATCGGCTCAGCGCCCCGGCACGCGACAACACCGCCGCGCCGCGCTGAGCGTGGCGCTGGTCGTGCCGCCATTGCGGGCGCCGCATTTACCGCCGCCCTTCTGGGTCAGGTACACGACCGGCATGGACCATGAGCCCGACTCGCAGTCGAGATGGACGGAGGTATAACCGGTCTGGCATGTCGGCGCGGTCACTTCCCCGGTGAATCCGGCGTTGACGGTGATCGTGTTGTACGCAGTGTCCAGGCACTGCAACGCGGTCGCGCGCGGCGGCGCGAAGTAGCCGACGATATCGACCACGTAATCCGACGCGGCGAACGAATAGATCGAGAAATCGAAGCTCGCGGCCGGGTTCGGAATCCTGGCGACGATCGCGTTGTTCACGATCGCACCGCTTGCATAGTTCACGCTGGCGGTGTCCGGGCGGGTGGTGCCGTAGGGGAACACCGTGGCGTAGCCGGCGCCCGCCGGGACCACCGCGGTCACGTTCAGCGCGACCGCGCTGGGCACTTCGGACTGCAGGCCGCAATTGCCGGCGTTGCCGCCCTGCCCGGCGTAACTGCTCTGGCCGGCCGCGTTGAAACTGCGGGTCTGGGTCGCGGCGATCGGGCCGCCGGCGTTGCGCGTGTCGACGATCCGGCAAGGGGTGATCGGCGTGAACACCAGATCCTGGGTGAGGTCGCCGAGCGCCTTGGTCGCGATCGGGAACCGGTTCGCCGGGGTCTCCGGCATCGCCGCGGCGAGCGCATCGATCACGCGGTCGTCGTCGACCCGATGGCCGACGCCGGACAACGCCGCCAACGCGCCCTCGAAGGTGTCGCGACGCACCGCCAGACGCAGGTTGTCGGCATCGCCACGGGCGAAGGTCGGCACCATGCGCCGGCTCCAGACGCGGACGTCGACGCCGTACACGCGTTCGGCGTAACCGCCCCACTTCAGGACGAACGTGCGGATCAGCGCGGCGCGCTCGGCCGGACTGGCGGCCCGGCCCGCGGGCGACGCGGCCTGCAGTGGCGCGGCGATGGACAGGATGGTGGCGAGTGCGACGACGGTCGCGCGACGACGGCGGTGCGGCATGGGAACTCCTTCCTGGCGGGGGCGCATGCGAGGGCATGCGGGCAACGGACATGCAGTCAACAGACACACCGGCGCCCGAAGGCCCGGCCCGACGCAAGGGAACCGCTTCCCCGGGCCACGCCCGGACGATGCTCCCCTCAGCATCGATCCCTTACAATGCCGGCATGCTGCCAGAGACGACGCCCCTCGCCAATCAGCTGTTGATCGCGCTGCCAGCACTGGCCGATCCGAATTTTTCGCGCGCGGTGGCGCTGATCTGCCAGCACGACGCCGATGGCGCGATGGGGCTGGTCATCAACCGCCCGTCCGAGTACACCCTCGGCGAGGTGCTGGAACAGATGGGCATCGACAGCACCGATCCGGCCCTGCGCGAACGCCGGGTGCTCGCCGGCGGCCCGGTCCATCCTGAACGCGGTTTCGTGCTGCACGACGGCGACCTGCGCTGGGATTCCACGCTCGCGATCGCCGACGGCCTGTTCGTCACCACCTCGCGCGACGTGCTCGAAGCGCTGGCCCGCGGCGAAGGTCCGGCCCGCACCACGGTGGTGCTGGGCTGCGCCGGCTGGGGCGCGGGCCAACTGGAACAGGAACTGTCGGAGAACACCTGGCTCACCGCCGACAGTGATCCCGATCTGCTGTTCTCGCTGCCGCTGGAGGCGCGCTGGCAGGCGGCCGCCGGCAAGATCGGCGTCGACATGAGCCGGATGATCGACTACAGCGGCCATGCCTGAGCCGATCCCGGCCGACGGCACCGTGCTCGGCTTCGACGTCGGTGCCCGTCGCATCGGCGTCGCGGTGGACAGCGGGTTCGGCCTCGGCGCGCGCGCGCTGGCCGTGGTCGATGTGCACGACGAGCAGATCGACTGGAAGACCATCGAGAAACTGCAGCGCGAATGGCGCCCGGCGGGCTTCGTGGTCGGCGACCCGATGACCCTGGACGGCGGCGATCAGCCGATCCGCGCCCGCGCCCGCGCCTTCGCCCGCGAACTGCGCACCCGCTTCGGGCTGCCGGTCGCGATGATGGACGAACGCAACAGTTCGCAGGAAGCGGCGCGCCGTTTCGCCGCCGATCGCGCCGACGGCCGCCGACGGCGCCGCGACGCCGATCTGCTGGACGCGGAAGCCGCGGCGGTGATCGTCGAACGCTGGCGGGCCGCGCCGCAGGACGCCATACCCATCGAGGAGTGATCCGCCCATGACCCTGTTCCCGAACACGCTCGGCTACAAGTCCGAACTGCAGACCGACTCCGACGGCGTGCTGCATCATCTGCTGACGCTCGATGGCGTGTCGCACGCGACGATCGTGCGCCTGCTGGATCGCGCGCAACAGTTCGTCGATGGCAAGGAAGCGCCGCGGGCCCTCGCCGGGACCGCGGTCTGCACCCTCTTCTTCGAACCGTCCACCCGCACCCGCCTGAGCTTCCAGCGCGCCGCGCAGCGGCTGGGCGCCGATGTGCTCAACTTCGATGCCGCCACGTCGTCGACCACCAAGGGCGAGACCGCGCGCGATACCCTGAAGAACATCGAGGCGATGGGCGTGCGCGGCTTCGTGATCCGCCACTCGCAGGACGGCGTGCTCAACGAACTCGCGCGGCACGTGCATCCCGATACCCGGATCGTGAATGCCGGCGATGGCCGCAGCGCGCATCCGACCCAGGGCCTGCTCGACATGCTGACGCTGCGCCAGGCCAAGGGCGACGACTTCTCGCGGCTGAAGGTCGCGATCGTCGGCGACGTGCTGCATTCGCGGGTCGCGCGCTCGGATCTGCACGCGCTGCGGACGCTCGGCGCGGGCGACGGGCGCTCGATCGAAATCCGCGTCTGCGGGCCGGCCTCGCTGCTGCCGCCGGTCGACGACAGCGGCGGCATGCTCCACGGCTGCACGGTCACCCACGATTTCGATGAAGCGATCGAGGGCGTCGACGTGCTGATGATGCTGCGCCTGCAGCGCGAACGCATGGAGCAGGGGCTGGTGTCCTCGCTCGACGATTACCACCGCGATTACGGCCTCACCGAAGTGCGGCTCGGGCGCGCCGCGCCCGACGCGGTGGTGATGCATCCCGGCCCGATCAACCGCGGCGTCGAGATCGACGACACCGTCGCCGACGGCCCGCAATCCCTGATCCTGCAGCAGGTGGCGAACGGCGTCGCGGTGCGGATGGCGGTGCTGGAAGCGCTGCTGGCCTGAGCACCTCGGGCCGTCAGCCGGCGGCCGGTTCCAGCGCCAGACTCCGGCGCGTCCGTGGGCGGCTCGGGAAACTGTGGCGCAGGATGCGCCAGATCACTTCGCCGAACTGTTTCGGCAGCGAGCCGGTGTTGTAGTGCTGGCCATAGCGCGCGCAGATCGCGCGGACCTCGACCGCCATCGCCGCGTAGCGGTTCGCCGGCACGTCCGGATAGAAATGATGTTCGATCTGATGGCTGAGATTGCCGGACATCAGATTCATCAGCCGGCCACCGGTGAGGTTCGACGAGCCGCGCAACTGGCGCAGGTACCAATGACCGCGCGATTCGCCGATCGTCGATTCCTTCGGGAAGGTTTCCGCGTCGGCGGTGAAGTGGCCGCAGAAGATGATGATGTAGGTCCACAGATTGCGCAGCACGTTGGCCACGGCGTTGCCCAGCAGCACCGGCAGGAAGAACGGCCCGGCCAGCAGCGGAAAGAACACGTAGTCCTTCAGCACCTGCCGCGCCATCTTGCGTCCGACCGGACGGAACTGCGCGCGCAGTTTCGCGAACGAGGTCTTGCCGGCGAACCAGCGGCCGATGCGCAGATCCTGGATCGCGATGCCCCATTCGAACAGCACCGCGAACACCACCGCGATCAGCGGTTGCGCGAGATAGAACGGTTTCCAGCGCTGCTCGGGGAAGATCCGCAGCAGACCGTAGCCGATGTCGTCGTCCATCCCGCGCACGTTGGTCCACGTGTGATGGCGATGATTGTGGGTCTTGCGCCAGTTGTCGCTGGTGCCGGCGATGTCCCATTCGTAGGTCCTGCCGTCCAGATGCGGGTCGCGCATCCAGTCGTACTGCCCATGGATGACGTTGTGCCCGAGCTCCATGTTCTCCAGGATCTTCGACAGCCCGAGCAGCAGCGTACCGGCGATCAGCGCCGACAGCGGCGCGGGATGGAAGACATCGGCAAGCAGTCCACCCACGATCGCGCCGGCCCACAGCAGCAGGCGGCCGGTGAAGCCGGTCCAGCGCACCGCGGCGTAGACCCTGCGGATGTAATCGGCGTCGCGCTGGCCGAGCGTGGCGACCGTGCGCGCGCGCAGCGCGTCGAGTTCGCGGCCGAAGCGTTCCAGTTCGTCGTGGGACAGCGGGCGGTTGTGCGGCATGGCCATGGGATCAGAGCTCGAGAGTCAGGTCGCTGCGGGCGCTGTTGACGCACAGGCGCAGCGCGGATGCCGGCTCGTGTTCGACATCGCCGGTGTGCAGGTGCCGGGTGGTCCCGGCGCGTTTGCCGCAGGCGCAGGTATTGCAGATGCCCATGCGGCAGCCCGATGCGGGTTTGAGACCCGCGGCCTCCAGCGCGGTCAGCAGCGACACGCCGCGCGGCACGTCGAGCGTGCGTCCGCTCAGCGCGAGGGTGAGCGTGACCTCGCCGAGGTCGGCATCGGCATCGGCGATCCGCGGTGGCGGCGTGAACGCTTCGGCCTGGAACGCGACCGCGCGTTCTTTCGTCAACGCGCGCGCGGCGGCCACGAAACCGTCCGGGCCGCAGGCGAAGACGCGGCGCTGATGCAGATCGGGCGCGAACGCGGACAGCTGCGCGGCATCGATACGACCGTGCCCGAGATCCGGCGACGCGTCATCGCGGGTCAGCAGCAGCGCGAGGTGGAAATCCGGATGGCGCGCGGCCAGCGCGCGCAGTTCGTCGACGAAGCACAGCTCGTCGCGGGTGCGGGCCCAGTACATGAGCGCGATCGGAGCCGGCATGCCCGCCGCGGCCTGCGCGCGGATCATCGCCATCAACGGGGTGATGCCACTGCCGCCGGCGAGGAACAGCCAGCGCCCGGCCGGAGGATCGGGGAGCGTCATGTCCCCGAAGGCGGGACCCAGCGACAGCACGTCGCCGATCTTCGCGTCGCGGCAGAGGTGCCGGCTGAGTCGGCCGCCCGGGATGGCCTTCACCGTGATCGCGATCCGGCCGTCGGCACGCGGGGCATCGCTGAGGCTGTAGCTGCGGACGATGCGCGTGCCCTCGATCTCCGCACCGACGTTCAGATGCTGCCCCGGCCGGAACCCGGCCCAGTGGCGGTTCGGTTGCAGCAGCAGGGTCGTGCTGTCGCGGGATTCGGTCCGGCGACCGACGATCCGCGCCAGCGGGCGGTCCCAGGACCAGGCCGGGTGCAGCCGCGAGGCCCAGAAATCGAAGACCTCCGGGGCCACCAGGCGACCCCCGAGACGCTTGAGCAGGGATCGACGGGGCGGAGCGGCGGGACGGGCGACAGCATTCATGACCTGCACTATACAGACGAGAATACATTTGTCTATACAACTGTATATTTTCCGCCGGGGCTATGATGCGGGTCCGCCCTGCCCGGTGCCGCCCGCCCGTGATGCCCTCGCTTCCCACCGACAGCGTCGATGCCGACGCCCCTCACGGGCGGAAGACCTCGATTTCGCGCGACGACCTGCTGGCCGCGGCGCTGCGTCTGATCGGTCCGCACCGCAGCGTCTCGACCCTCAGCCTGCGCGAAGTGGCGCGCGAGGCCGGCATCGCCCCGAACAGCTTCTATCGCCAGTTCCGCGACATGGACGAACTGGCGGTGGCCCTGATCGACCTCGCCGGACGCTCGCTGCGCAAGATCGTCGGCGCCGCCCGGCACCGCGCGGCGACCCAGCGCGGCATCGTCCGCGGTTCGGTCGAGACCTTCATGCAGCAGGTCCGCGCCGACGACAAACTGCTGCACGTGCTGCTGCGCGAGGGCACGGTGGGTTCGGACGCGTTCAAGCAGGCGGTCGACCGCGAGCTGACGTTCTTCGAGGACGAACTGCGCACCGATCTCGTGCGCCTGGCCGCGGCCGAAGGCGCGGTGATGCACGAACCGGCGCTGGTCTCGAAGGCGATCACCCGGCTGGTGTTCGCGATGGGCGCGATGGCGATGGATCTGCCGCCGGAGCGCGATCGCGAGCTGATCGATCAGCTCAGCACGATGGTGACGATGATCATTTCCGGCGCGCGGGTGATGGCGTCGAAATCGAAACCGAAGGCCTGACGGCGCGGCCTCACTCCCGCCGCTGCGCGAACAGCCAGACCCACAGTTCCGGCGTTTCCGAATACGCCGGGTCCCAGCTGTTGTGATTGGCCTCGGGGAATTCGGTGTAGCGCGCATCGCCGCCCGCGGCCCGCATCGCGGCGAAGATCGCGCGCGATTCGCCCGGCGGAACGACATCGTCCTTCGCACCGTGGAAGATCCAGGTCGGCACGTGTTCCAGACGTTGCGCCAGCGCCGCCGGTTTGTCGGCGGCATCGCGCAGCGGGCCGACGAACAGATCGCGCTCGGCGCGCGGCGCGGTCAGACCGCCGCAGACCGGCACCAGCGCGGCGAAGCGGCGCGGCTGCATCAGCGCCAGTTCCCAGGTGCCGTAGCCGCCCATGGACAGCCCGGTGAGATAAGTGCGATCGGGATCGCCGCCGAATTCGGCGCTCGCGGCCTCCAGCGCGGCGAACGCGATCTCCGCGGCGACGCCGTTCCAGTCCTGCCCCTCGGGCGCCTGCGGAAACACAACCAGCGCCGGGAAGCGGTCCGCGTGCGCGCGCACGTACGGCCCGATGCCCACCCGTGTGGGTTTCTCGCCATCATCGCCGCGCTCGCCGGTCCCGTGCAGGAAGAGGATCGTCGGCAGCGGCGCGCCGCGGTCCCGATGCGCGGGCACGAACACGCGATAACGTCGATCCGCGCCATCGACGCGCACCGTGCGCTCGACGAACGTGCCGGCATCGGGCCCGGGCGCGGACAACATCGAACACCCGGTCGGAACGATCGCGGCGATGATCAGGATCAACGCACGTAGACCCGGTATTCCCATGGCTTCAGTTCCATCGCTGTCGAGGCGTCGAGTGTCGCGGATTCCCGACTGAAATGCTCGATGTAATCGCCATGGAACAGGGTCTGCGCGAAACGCACGGTCTGCGGCTGCGCGGAGAGATTGAAGACCGCGAACACCTTGCCGTGGTCGTCCTGGCGGACGAAGCTCAGCACCTGCGCGAGGCGATCGTTGGGCACGTGCACCATCATCGCGCCCCAGCGCCCGTTCCACAGCGCGGAGGTGGTCTTCTTCAGGCGGATCAGGTCGGCGTACAGAGCGCCGTTCGGATGCGGACGCCAGGCGATCGGATCCTTCTCGAAGAACGCCAGCCGCTTCGGATTTCCCGCTTCCTGGCCGTTGTAGATCATCGGAATGCCGTCGGCGACGAACGACAGCACCATCGCCGCATGCAGACCGTCGCCGAAGGCCTCGAACTCGGTGCCTTCCCAGCTGTTCTTGTCGTGATTGCTCACGAAATTCATGCGCATCGCGCCCCGCGGAAAGAAGGCCTCGTTCCAGGAGTAGAAGGTGTACAGGCGATTGACGTCGGCCTTGCCCTGCGTGATCTGATGGACGGCGTCGTACCAGCTCCAGGCGTAGGTCGCGTCGAAAGCGCGCGCATGCAGATCGCGCGATTCCCATTCGGCCAGCAGGAAGACGGGCTTGACCGCCTCCAGTTCCGTGCGCAGGTTCTCCCAGAATTCCAGCGGCACGAATCCCGCCACATCGCAGCGATAACCGTCGACGCCGATGTCACGCACCCAATGGACCATGGCGTCGGTCATGTACTTCCGCAGCCCGGGTCGGCTGTAATCGAGATTGATGATGTCCGACCAGTCCCACCACGGCGTCGGGTGGAAATCGCCCTTCCAGTCGCGGGCGTACCACTCCGGATGTTGCTCGACCAGCGGATTGTCCCAGGCGGTGTGGTTCGCGACCCAGTCGAGGATCACGTACATGCCCTGCACGTGCGCGGCATCGACGAAGCGTTTCAGATCGTCCCTGGTGCCGAACTCGGGATTCACGCCGTAATAGTCACGCACCGCATACGGGCTGCCGAGCGTGCCCTTGCGGTGCTTCTCGCCGATCGGATGTACCGGCATCAGCCACAGGATGTCCACGCCGAGCGTCTTCAGACGCGGCAGTTCGCGCTCGGCCGCGCGCAGCGTGCCTGCGTTCGTGAACTGTCGGAGATTGATCTGATAGAGGACCGCGTGTTTCGCCCACTCCGGATTGCGCAGCGTCACGTACGGACGCGGGCGATAGCGGGGGTCATCGGCGGGATCGGAAGCGTTCACGGCGGACGGCGCGGGGGTGGAGGCGGAGACCGCGGCGGACGCCGCCGCGACCACCATGAAGACCAGGGCGAGAACCAACGGGCGCATGCGGGACTCCGGAGTCGTTCCGGGTGTGTACGCCCGGACCCCGATGGAATCAATCCGAAAACGATTGCAGCAGGCGCCGCGAATCCATCAGGCGTCGGGCAGGCGATCCCCCGGCACGAGCCCCGGCCGCTCGTCGTCCCAGGCGAGCGCGGCGATCTTCCAGTCGTCACCGACGCGGACGCACTGCAGGCTCTTGAACCCGCGCAGATCGAAGGCGACGCCGTCCTTCCGGCCGATCTTGCGATACAGGCTCCAGCGGCTGGCGAGATGGCCGAGAACGACGGTCCGCTGGTCGATTTCCCATTCGTCGAAATCGATCAGCGTGCCGTCGGTGAGCATCGTCCGCCGGCTTTCGACGAAGGCCCGCAGCGACATCGTTTCCGGCACGGTCGATACCGCCTTCACGATGCGCGCATCGGGCAGGAACACGTCGTACAGCGTATCGACCGCCGGCGCGATGCCACCGGCATTGCGGAACGCGCGATACAACCGCCCGGTCAGGGCATCGAGAGCATCGCGATCGCACTGCGCTTCGCGCATGCGCTCAGTTCAACAGCACCAGCGTCGCCAACCCGAGGAAGCTCAGGAACCCGACGACATCGGTGACCGTGGTCAGCACCACGCCGCCCGCCAGCGCGGGATCGACGTTCATCCGCTTCAGGGTCAGCGGCACCAGCACGCCGGCCAGCGCCGCGGCGACGAGATTGATCGCCATCGCCGCGCCGATCACCAGTCCGAGCTTCACGTCCTGGAACCACAGCGCGGCGACGATGCCGACCACGATCGCCCAGACGATGCCGTTGAGCAGCCCGACCATCACTTCCTTGTTCAGCACGGCGCGCAGATTGCCGCGCGCGACCTGGCCGAGGGCGAGGCCGCGGACCATCAGGGTCAGGGTCTGGGTGCCGGCCACGCCGCCCATGCTGGCGACGATCGGCATCAGCACCGCCAGCGCGACGATCTGCTCCAGCGTGCCCTCGAACCGGCCGATCACCCACGACGCGAGGAACGCGGTCGCGAGATTGACGCCCAGCCAGATCGCGCGCCGCTTCGCCGCACGCGGCACCGGACTGAACAGATCCTCGTCCTCGTCCAGACCCGCGGCGCCCAGCGCCTGGTGCTCGGCCTGGTAGCGAATGATGTCGACCACGTCGTCGATGGTGATGCGGCCGAGCAGCACGTTGTTGTCGTCCACCACCGGGGCGCTGATCCAGTCGTGGTCGGAGAACATCCGCGCCACCTCGTCGGCGGACTCTTCCACCCCGATCGCGGGCTGTTCGTCGTCGACGAGCTGATTGATCGGCGTGCTCGCGTCGCGGGTCAGCAGCGACTGCAGCGCGAGCCGGCCCAGATACTGATGCCGGCGGCTGACCACGTACAGGTGATCGGTGTGCTCCGGCAGTTCGCCGCGCAGGCGCAGATAGCGCAGGACCACATCCACCGTGGTGTCGGCGCGCACCGTCACCACGTCCGGATTCATCAGACGACCGGCGCTGTCCTCGTCGTAGGACAACACCTGCTCCAGACGCTCGCGGTTCTCGCGGTCCATCGACTTCAGGACTTCGTCGATCACCGTGTCCGGCAGATCCTCGACCAGATCGGCCAGATCGTCGATGTCCAGGTCCTCGACCGCCGCGACCAGCTCGTCCGGGTCCATGTCGGCGATCAGGCTTTCGCGCACATCCTCGCCGACGTGCACCAGCACCTCGCCGTCGTCCTCGGGATCGACCAGCCCCCAGACCACGCCGCGCTTGCCGGGTGGAAGGGATTCGAGCAGGTTGCCGATCTCGGCCGGGGACAGCGTGTTGACCAACCGCTTCACCGGACCCAGACGCCCGCTGTCCAGCGCGTCCGAAAGCAGACGCAACTGTCGCGCGGTCTTGTCGTGGCGGATGGTCTCGGCCATGCGGGGCTTCCGTAGGCGGGCATCGCACCATCGTGGCGCGACAGGGTCAGGTGTCCATGCGGGCATTATCGCCGGTCGGGATGGGGATGCCTACCCCGCGCGGGAACGCCCGATCCTGATCCCGCCTGAAGCGTCATGGGCCGCGGCCGGGTCATCGCGCGCATCGGCCGCGCGGAATCGCGTCTGGCCGACACCGCGCGGTTTCCGCGTGAACCGCGATGAAGGTGATGAAACGACAGGCGCCGCATCCAGTGCGGAGCGCCCGTGCACGAGAAGGAGGAAGCCCGTGTCCGGAATCATCGCGAACGCCGTGAACGCCTTCCTCGAATTCGCCTATGGCGTCGTCAACGATGTCGTCAATGTCGTGACGGGCCGTGGCGCGCCGCTGCCGCCCTGGACCTGGACCGTCACCTCCGATCCCGCGGTCCCGGCCAGCAACGCCGAGATCGACGATCTGATCAAGACGTACATGCGCCAGCACGGGGTCAAGGCCGGGCAGTGCTCGCTCTTCGTCGATGGCGCATTGCGGATATCGTCGGCATACACCTGGGCGGAATCCGGTTATCCGATCACGCGGACCGGTTCGGTGATGCGCGTGGCGAGCTGCAGCAAGGCGTTCACGACCGCGGCCATTCTGGAACTGCTGGACCCGCCCGCAGGGATTCCGATGCTCCGGGAAGACGACAAGGTGTTCGATATCCTGCTGCCGCCCTCGACCCGTCCGGTTCCCTTGCCGGTCGACGAGCGCGTGAAGGACATCACCGTCAAGCATCTGCTCGAACACACCGGCGGCTGGAACTACAGAACGGGTCCGAACGCGATCCGGGACTGGGCCTTCCACCTCAAGCAGATCGGCCGGGACCTTCGCCTGTCCGCCGCCACCGGGAAGCACGACTTCGCGCGCTACGTCCTCTGCAACCTCGAACTCGATTTCGACCCGGGTACGCGGCCCGCCGAACTGTTCACCCCGCCCGGCCAGCCGGTCGAGCGGATGGATACCTACTCGAACATCGGCTACATACTGCTCGGAATGATCGTCGACGCCAAGGCGTCGTCGTACATCGGCTTCCTCGATACCCGGATCCTGCAACCGCTCGGGATCGGCGACGTCACCGTGGGCGCGACCCGCCGCGATCAACAGCGGTCCGACGAAGTCTTCTACGAGAGCCCGTATTACGGACCCGATGCGACGCGGGGGCCGTACGATCCCAAACCGGCACGGCTTCCGTACGGCGGGGACGGCTCCAGAAAGGAAGTGATGGACTCGAGCGGTGGACTCGTCATGTCCGCGAACTCGCTCGCCAGATTCATCGGCAGCCGCAATGTCTTTCTGCCGGGCCTCGATCCGAACGCGACCATCGCGAGCCAGAAGATGCGCACCAACCGGACGCGTACCGGATCCATGCCTGGGACCGAAGCGGCCGCGCGCTGCTTCCAGGAAAAGAACGGCAGCAAGCGCTACGAGGTCGCCGTGATCTTCAACAAGCAGGACATGTCGAAAACGGATCCCGGAGACGACAACGACGATTTCGAACGATTGCTGGATCGTCTGGAAGGGAAGATCCGGAGCGTGTTCTGACCGGAAATGCCGTCCCGGCCCGATTCCGGATACGGATCAGACCGGATCTCCGCCCCGCCCCGGACAGCCCCAGTTGAGGATCGGCGTGCCTGCGGGCAGGACGCGACGGAACATGTCGATCCGCGAGGCCTTCGGATTCACCACGACCGGCTTGCGTGCAGCCTGCAGCAGCGGCAGATCGGCGCTGCTGTCGGAGTAGGCGACTTCGACCGGGCCGCCGTAGCCGGCATCGGCGAGCATCCGCATCTTCATGCGGTAATGGCAGTGGCGCACCGCGACGATCGAACCGTATTTCGGGCCGACCCGGGTGCCGATGACCGGCAGATCCTCGTGGGCGGCGAACGACAGGATCGCGCGTGCGAGTTCCGGCGGCGCGCCAGTGGCGACGATCACCCGGTCGCCGGCTTCGCGATGTCTGCGCAGCACGTCGAGCGCGGTCGGCAGCAGGCGCGCCTTGATCGCGTCGACGTGCGCGGCGACGTAGCGATCGGTGGCGGCGTCGAATTCGGCGACCGTGCGCATGCCGAGCGTGCCGATCCAGACGAACGCGGAAATGCCGCGGCGGCGCGTGGGCAGCCACGCGATCATCGGGCCGAACACCGGCGCGATCAGCAGCGCCAGCGCCTTGCGCCACGCATCGCGTTCGATCAGCCACTTGAACAGATGGCTGCCGGAATCGCCGTCGTACAGGGTGTGATCGAAATCGAACACGACGAGCGGCGCATCGGCCGCGGGCACGGGATAACGGGGCTCGCTCATGCGGGGAAGAACAGTCGCTGCAGGGCCGCGCCCGGGTCGGGGTCGCGCATGAAGGATTCGCCGACGAGGAAGGTGTCGACGCCGGCGGCGAGCATCCAGTCGACGTCATCGCGGGTACCGATGCCGCTCTCGGTCACGAGGATGCGGTCCGGCGGCACCGCGTACTTCAGCGACAAGGTCGTCGCGAGCGACACCTCGAACGTCCGCAGATTGCGGTTGTTGACCCCGATCAGCGGCGCGCGGCCGCCGATCGCGGGCAGACGCAGCGCGCGCTGCAGTTCATCGGCATCGTGCACTTCGACCAGCACGTCGAGACCGACGGCCATCGCTTCGCGATACAGCATCGCCATGCGCGCATCGTCCAGCGCGGACACGATCAGCAGGATGCAGTCGGCGCCGAGCGTGCGGGCCTCGACGATCTGGTACGGATCGACGGTGAAGTCCTTGCGCAGCACGGGCAATGCGCAGGCGGCACGCGCCTGCTGCAGATAGGCGTCGGCGCCCTGGAAGAAGTCGACGTCGGTCAGCACCGACAGACAGGCGGCCCCGGCGGCTTCGTACGCGCGGGCGATCGCGGCGGGGTCGAAGTCGGCGCGGATCACGCCCTTGGACGGACTGGCCTTCTTCACTTCGGCGATCACGGCCGGCAGGCCGGCATCGCGTTTCGCTTCGATCGCGGCGACGAAGCCGCGCACGGGCGGCGCGTCGGCGAGTCGCGCGCGCAGCGCGTCGAGCGGCACGCGTGCGCTGCGCTCGGCGACTTCTTCGGCCTTGCGGTCGAGGATGCGCTGGAGGATGTCCGCGCGTCCGGCGGCGATGGCGTCGTTGCTCATGGGGTTGTCTTCGCGAACCAGTCGTAGGCGCGCTCGACCTTCGCGACGCGCGTGATGTAACGGGTGTACCAGTCGCGACGGCCGCGGTTGCGGATCGCCGCGTGCTCGACGTGATGTTTCCAGGCGAGGATCTCGTTCTCGCTGCGCCAGTAGCTGATCGTGATGCCGATGCCGTCGGCGCCGCGCACCGATTCCATGCCGAGATAACCCGGTTGCTGCGCGGCCAGCGCGACCATGGCGTCGGCGGCTTCGGCGTAGCCCTCGGGGTCGGCACCGTTGCGCTGCGAGGTGAACATCACCGCGTAGTACGGCGGCTCGGGGGTGGCTGCGAATCCGGAATCGCTCATGCGTCCGCCAGTGCCTGGGTGGTGGCGATGAAATGTTCGAGCTTGGCGCGGGCATCGCCGCTGGCGATGGCGGCGCGCGCGGCGTCGATGCCGTGGGCGACGGTGTCGGCGACACCGGCGACATACAGCGCGGCGCCGGCGTTGAGACAGACGATGTCGCGCGGCAGACCGGGCCGGTTGTCGAGCGCTTCGAGCAGCATCGCCTTCGATTCCGTCGCATCCTCGACCCGCAGATTGCGGCTCGCGGCCATGCCGATGCCGAAATCCTCGGGATGCAGTTCGTATTCGCGGACCTTGCCGTCGCGCAGCTCGCCGACCAGGGTGGCCGCACCCAGCGACAGTTCGTCCATGCCGTCGCGCCCCCAGACCACCAGTGCGCGCTCGGCGCCCAGTTCCTGCAGCACGCGGGCCTGGATGCCGACCAGATCGGGATGGAACACGCCCATCAGGATGTTCGGCGCGCCGGCCGGATTGGTCAGCGGGCCGAGGATGTTGAAGATGGTGCGCACGGCCATTTCGCGACGCACCGGCGCCACCACCTTCATCGCCGGATGATGCACAGGCGCGAACATGAAACCGATGCCGGTCTGTTCGATGCATTGCGCGACCTGCGCCGGCTGCAGTTCGATCTTCGCGCCCAGCGCTTCGAGCACGTCGGCGCTGCCGGACTTCGAGGAGACGCTGCGATTGCCGTGCTTGGCGACCTTGGCCCCGGCCGCGGCGACCACGAACATGCTGGCGGTGGAAATGTTGAAGGTATGCGCGCCATCGCCGCCGGTGCCGACGATATCGACCAGCCGCTCGCGTTGCCGCACGTCGACCTTGTGCGAGAACTCGCGCAGCACCGAGGCCGCGGCGGCGATCTCGCCCACCGTTTCCTTCTTCACGCGCAGACCGGTGAGGATCGCCGCGGTCATCGACGGCGAGACTTCGCCGCGCATGATCTGGCGCATCAGCTCGACCATCTCGTCGTGGAAGATCTCGCGGTGCTCGATGGTCCGCTGCAGGGCCTGTTGTGGCGTGATCGACATGCGTATCCGTCTCAGGGAGCGGGCGCCGCGGTCAGGCGGCGCGGGCGAGGAAATTCTTGAGCAGGGCGTGGCCATGCTCGGTGAGGATCGATTCGGGATGGAACTGCACGCCTTCCACCGGGAAGTCGCGATGGCGCAGGCCCATGATCTCCTCGACGCTGCCGTCGTCGTTCTCGGTCCAGGCGGTGACTTCCAGCGCGTCCGGCAGCGTGTTGCGATCGACGACCAGCGAGTGGTAACGGGTGGCTTCGTAGCCGTCCGGCAGACCGGCGAACACGCCCTTGCCTTCGTGGCGGATGCGCGAGGTCTTGCCGTGCATGATGCGACCCGCGCGGACCACGTCGCCGCCGTAGGCCTGACCGATGCTCTGGTGGCCAAGGCAGACGCCGAGGATCGGGATGCGGTCGCCGAGGCGGCGGATGACGTCCACCGACACGCCGGCTTCGTTGGGCGTGCAGGGCCCCGGGGAGATGACGATGCCCGCCGGCGCCAGCGCTTCGATCTCGTCGACCGTCAGCTCGTCGTTGCGCACGACCTTGACCTCGGCGCCGAGCGCCTGCAGGTACTGCACCAGATTCCAGGTGAAGCTGTCGTAGTTGTCGAGCATCAGGATCACGACAGCGGTCTCGCAACGCATGGGGGATGCGCAATGTAGCAGAACGCCGATGGCGGGCCCACGGCGCGGGCCCGCGGGCCGGGCCTACAACTGGCGCGGCTGGCCGGGCCGGCTCTTGCGCGGGCCCGGGCGAACCTCGACGACGAAGCCGTCCGTGGTCGCCGAGCGCACGTAGAGCCGGAAGGCGAGATCCGGGGCGGTCCAGGTTTCGCCGACCTTGAGCATGCTGCCTTCGTTGTTGGCGCGATTGGCCGGCGGCACGTCGGTGTCGACGCTCCACGCCGGTTCCGCGCGCGAGGTCTGCACCTCGTGCACGATCACCGCGTCGCCGGCGAGCCGGTTCTCGTAGTTTCCGGTGCGTTTGCGCACTTCGACCGTGTAGTAGCGGGTCGTCTGATCCGGATAGTTCAGGATCAGCATCTGCGTGTTGCTCGAACCGGGAAGACTGGCGCGGTCGAGCGCGAAGGACGTCGCCCCTGTTCCCGCGGTCACCGTGCGCTTGCGCGCGGTCGCGACCCAGCCCAGACGATTCCGCGAGTAGATGTTGATGTGTTTCGGCAACGTGCCGTACGTGGCGTTGGAGACGCCGTTGTTCCAGGCATCGCTCATCACGTCCCACGGGTTGTCATAGGGGTCGGTGTCCTTGTCGGAATTGTTCGCGTGCGGCAGACCGTAGGCATGGCCCATCTCGTGCGAGAGCGGCGCGAGGTTGTTGAACGACCACGGCGGATTCCAGGTCGTGCTCCAGCACTTGTTGACGCCATCAAGCATGGCGCAGCGGCTGCCGCCCCAGGCGTAGCCGTCGAGATCGCCGTTGAACATCATGTTCACGCCCTGCAGGCCGCCGTTCGCGGCGAAGTTGACGTTGGCGTCGTGGGCGGCGATGCAGTCCTGGAACAGTTTGCTGAGATCGGCCTTGTCCTTGTTGGTCGTCGTATCGAGCGTGACGTAGTAGGAACGCGGCTGCGGCAGCGTGGCCCAGCCGTAGGCGGCGCTGCCGGCCAGATTGATCTGGCCGTAGGACACTTCCTGCCAGTAGTGGTCGAGCTGGCCCGCGGCCGTGCCGTACTGGCCCTGGAAGAAACTCTGCGGCTTCTGCTCGGTGGCGATGTCGTTGAACTTGCACATCAGCGTCGCCCAGACGGTGACGCCGGCGATCTTGGTGGGGAATTCACCGGCCTTCGACGGCGACAGATCGCCGACCGGCACGATCGCATCGATGACCCGCGTCGCACCGGTCCGCGCCCCGCCCTTGGCCGCGACCGGCGTCGTCGATACCGCGACCCGGCGGCCATACAGCGCGTAGAGATCCTCGGCGGCACGCAGGGCCTGATCGGGATCGAGCGCATGGCGTCCGCCGGCATCGTCGACCAGGGTCGCGCGGAACACGCCCGGAGACGGGCCTGCGGGACCGGCATCGCCCCATTCCAGCTCCAGCCGGCCGATCATCGGCACCGTGCCGGCGGCGACCCCGTCGCCATTGCGCTCGAGGACGGCATCCATGCGGTGGGCATCTGCGGTCGCACCGCCCGACAGGGCGGCCACCACCAGCGAAAAGAAGATCAGGGCACGCATGGCGAACTCCGGAACGGGAGGCGACGGGATGCTAGCAGCCGGTCCGGAGACGCTCCGCGACGCAGATCTCCGTTCGGATGGACGGATGCTCCGGGCCGCCGCACGGTGATCCGGTGCCGCCGCCCGGGCACGGTAAGCTGTCGCGCTCCCCTGCCGCCCCTGCCGCCATGCCCTATCTCGAACTGTCCCTGCGCTGCCGCGAATCCGAGCAACCGCGCTACGAGCGCGCGCTCGAAGACGTGGGGGCGCTGGCGGTGACCCTGCTCGATGCCGACGCCGAGACCCCGAACGAGCGCGCGATCCTGGAACCCGGCGTCGGCGAGATGCCGATCTGGGGCGAAGTGGCGCTGTCGGCACTGTTCGACGCCGATGCCGACCCACTGCTGCTGCTCGCGGCGCTGGACGCCTTCGATCCCGGGCTGGACTGGTCTCGGGCCGGCTTCCGCAAGGTCGAGGACCAGGACTGGGAACGCGCGTGGATGGACCAGTACGTCCCGCTGCGTTTCGGGGCCCGTACCTGGATCGTGCCCTGGAATCAGCCGCTGCCCGAGGGCGCCGATGCGCCGGATGCGGCGGTCGTACGGCTCGACCCGGGCCTGGCGTTCGGCTCCGGCACACACCCGACCACCTCGCTGTGCCTGCAGTGGCTGGACGATCTGGCCGCACGCGGCGCGCTGCAGGGCCGCGCGGTGCTGGATTTCGGCTGCGGCAGCGGCATCCTCGCGCTGGCCGCGCTCAAACTCGGCGCCGGCCGCGCGGTCGGCGTCGACAACGACCCGCAGGCGATCCTCGCCACCCACGACAACGCGGAACGCAACGGCGTCGGCGACCGCATCGCGGTGCACCTGCCGGCGGATGAACCCACGACGACGACGTATCCGATCGTGGTCGCGAACATCCTGGCCGCGGCGCTGGACGCGCTGGCCGACACGCTCGCCGCGCGGGTCGCCCCCGGCGGCCGCATCGCGCTGTCCGGCATCCTCGCCGGGCAGGAAGACGACCTGCTGCCGCGCTACGGCGCCTGGTTCGACGATCTGCGCGTCGTCCGCGAAGAAGACTGGGTGAGGATCGACGGCGTTCGCAGATCGGCCGCGGCGGGCGTGCTGGAATAGCCGGCATGTTCATCAACTGTCCCTATTGCCGCGCGCTGGTGGCGACCGACCCGGTCACCGATCAGGCGCCGACCCACTGTCCGCATTGCGACAGCCTGCTGCGTCGCGATCCATCGGTCGCGGACGCGGACACCGGGGACGATGAGCGACCACCGCTGGATCTGGTCGAACTGCTGAATGCGCCGCTGGACGTACCGCTCGCCCCGCCACAGCCGCCGCATACGCACGCCATCGCCGACGACGCCCGGGAGGCACGACAGACCATGGCGTGGCAGGCCGCGGACACGCCGGTCGATGCCAGTGTCGCTGCGGACGATCCCGCGGAGGCGCCGGCTGCGGAACCGCTGGCCGCCGAACCAACCGGAAATTCCGCGGAGCACCAGGCCGCGATCGAAGACACCGCGACGCCCGCACCGGTCGTCGCACCCGTGTCCCCACGCGAACGCGCAACACGGGCGATGCCCAGTTTCGCGCGTCGTTCCGCGGGCGCGCCGGGCGGTCCGCGCGAGCGCTGGGTGCCGATCGCGGTGACCGCGCTCGCACTGTTGCTGGTGCTGCAACTGCTGCTGGCCGATCGCGCGCGGCTGGCCGCCGACGCGCACTGGCGTCCGCTGCTGCAGGGACTGTGCGGCGCGCTGCGCTGCGACCTGCCGCCGTGGCGCGAACCGACGGCCTTCACACTGCTGCAGCGCGACGTACGCCAGCATCCGACCCGACCCGGCGCGCTGCGCGTCTCCGCCACGTTCCGCAACGACGCGCGCTGGTCGCAACCCTGGCCGCGACTGACCCTGACCCTGTCCGACGCCAACGGCCGCGCCGCCGGCGAACGCAGTTTCCGCGCCGAGGAATATCTCGGCGGCGCCCCCAGCCAGCCCGAACTCGCCAGCGGCGAAAGCGCGACCGTCGCGATGGACATCATCGAACCCGCGCCGGATATCGTCGGTTACGACTTCGGTTTCCGCTGACCGGGCACGCAACGCGGAAACGCGCCGCATCCGGCCAACGGACGCGGGATCGGACACCTGTCGCACCGCCGGTCGCCACTCATCGGGAACCGCGTGGATGAACGCGGGGTTTTCGCGATCGGCCGTAGCGAGGGGCCACGGCCCACGCTAGACTCACACCCCCTTCGCCACCGGCGAACGGACCGGGCCAGGGATCAGGTACCACGCTCCAGCCGAGAGATCGTTCTTGAACGCCGAACGCCACGACGCCGCCGCTCGTTCCGCCCCGCGCACGCCGCTCCGCGAGCACGTCGCGCATTCGGTGCGTCGCTATCTCGGCGATCTCAACGGTTCCGATACCGCCAATCTGTACGAGGTCGCGCTGCGCGAGCTGGAAATTCCGCTGTTCGCGGAAGTCCTGCGGCACTGCGACGGCAACCAGAGCCGCGCGGCCGCGATGCTCGGCATCCATCGCGCCACGCTGCGCAAGAAACTCAAGGATTACGGCCTCTCGTGAGCCGGACCGGGCACGGGCCGCGGGACCGGCCCGGCTATAATCGCGTCTTTCCCGCACCGCCCTCCCGCCCATGACCTCCGCCCATCTGCCCGGCGCTCCGGTGACGATCCGCCGCGCCCTGCTGTCCGTGTCCGACAAGACCGGCCTGATCGATCTGGCCCGCGCCCTCGCCGCACGCAACGTCGAACTGCTCTCCACCGGCGGCACCGCGAAGGCCATCCGCGACGCCGGCATCCCGGTGCGCGACGTCAGCGAGGTCACCGGCTTCCCGGAAATGATGGACGGCCGCGTGAAGACCCTGCATCCGATGGTGCACGGCGGCCTGCTCGGGCGTGCGGGCACCGACGACGCGGTGATGGCCGAACACGGCATCGGCGCGATCGATCTGCTGGTGCTCAATCTCTATCCCTTCGAGAAAGTCTCCGCCGATCCGGCGAGTTCGATCGAGGACATCATCGAGAACATCGACATCGGCGGCCCGGCGATGCTGCGCTCGGCGGCGAAGAACTACGCCCGCGTCGCCGTCGCCACCGATCCCGCGCAGTACGCCGGCCTGCTCGATGAACTGAACGCCCACGACGGGGCGCTCTCCGGCAGAACCCGCTTCGCGCTGTCGGTCGCCGCGTTCAACCGCGTCGCGCAGTACGACGCGTTCATCAGCAACTATCTGTCGGCGCTGCAGGACGACGGTGCGCTCGCGCTGTTCCCGGCGCAGAACAACAGCAACTTCGTGAAGGTGATGGATCTGCGCTACGGCGAGAATCCGCACCAGCAGGGCGCGTTCTACCGCGACCTGTGGCCGGTGCCCGGCACGCTGGCGACGTTCTCGCAGCTGCAGGGCAAGGAACTGAGCTACAACAATCTCGCCGATGCCGACGCCGCCTGGGAATGCGTGCGCCAGTTCGCGGCGCCGGCCTGCGTGATCGTCAAGCACGCCAATCCCTGCGGCGTGGCCGAAGGCGCGAACTGCGCCGACACCTACGAAGCGGCCTACGCCACCGATCCGACCTCGGCCTTCGGCGGCATCATCGCCTTCAACACCCGGCTGGACGGCGCCACCGCGAAGACCATCCTCGACCGCCAGTTCGTCGAAGTGCTGATCGCGCCCGACTACGACGACGAGGCGCTGGCCTACGCGAAGAAGAAGGCCAACGTGCGCGTGCTGCGCATCCCGCACGGCGAGGGCCGCAACAACATGGACGTGAAGCGCGTCGGCTCCGGCCTGCTGATGCAGACCGCCGACATCCGCGAAGTGACCGCCGACGAGCTGAAGGTGGTGACGAAGCTCGCGCCGACCGCCGACCAGCTCGGCGATCTGCTGTTCGCCTGGCGCGTGGCCAAGTTCGTGAAGTCGAACGCGATCGTGTACGCGAAAGACAAGCGCACCATCGGCGTCGGCGCCGGCCAGATGAGCCGCGTCTACTCGGCGCGCATCGCCGGCATCAAGGCCGCCGACGCCGGCCTGGTCGTGCCCGGCTCGGTGATGGCCAGCGACGCCTTCTTCCCGTTCCGCGACGGCATCGACGCCGCCGCCGAAGCCGGGATCGCGGCGGTGATCCAGCCCGGCGGCTCGATGCGCGACCAGGAAGTGATCGACGCGGCGAACGAACACGGCATCGCGATGGTATTCACCGGCGTGCGGCATTTCAGGCATTGAGCCTTGTCCCCTTCCCCCACCTGCCGGGGAAGGTCGGGATGGGGGCGGGAGCAAGCTAGCTAATTAACTAACAGTACGTGGTCCGTGTTTTCGTCAACGTCACCTGTCACATCGGCCACAACAAGCCCTATTCGCAGTAACTCTTCCCCTAATAAGGTCTATGTAGATCTGAGATGCAGTTGTCATTGAAACGGAATCAGCACCTCCCACCCTGAAAATGATGCCGCAACCTGTTGATTCTAAAGAACATAGCTTTAAGCACGATAGTGCTGCCTGTTTCACTCGCTACAAGGCATCCGGCAGCGGCCAAATTTTGATCAAAAGCCATTAGTTGCAGAAAACATTTTTCTTTCAGTGTCTTGCGTGAACTTATCCACAGGTTATTCCGTCGCGACTCCACAGATCGGGGTGTAGCGTGTCACCCCGACTCCCATGTGGATCGCTCGAAATGGCCGAGAACCGCAAACTCACAAAGACAAATCTTAGGGGCTTCCGCTCCGAAACAACCGAGAAGAACGAACGCCTGAAAATCTGGCTGACTTTCGTCAGCGGCACCATCAGTGCACTCGTCGGTGCACTTTTCATGCGATGAGTCGCAAGCTCCCTCACTTTTGGAATACACCCATGCGCTTCCGTTCCGCCGCCTTCGCCATCACCCTCGCCGCCTGCCTCGCGCCCAGCGCCTTCGCGCTGACGCCGCAGGCGCCCGGCAAGGTCACCGATGCCGAAGCGAAGCGTCTGCTGCGTGAGGCCTATGACGAGCCGGCGACCTTGACCGGCGAATGGCCGGCGGAGTCCGACGCGCGCGACGCGGACGAGATCGCGCCGACGTCGCGCACCGTCTGCGCCGACAGCGGCGCCGACACCTTCGGCCCGCGTCGCATCGCGATCTGCACCTCGTTCGCGGACGCCGGCCATGCGCAGCCCGGCGAGGTCGATCTGTTCCTGCTGCTCGACCCGCGCGGCGAGGAGACGCGGGCGCGGATCGGCGCACAGGAACGCGGCGTGCAGACCGGCGGCTGGGGCTCGCCCGGCGACGTGACGTTCGAGGAGATCGGCCCGGGACGCGTCGCGTTCGCGGTGGCATCGGGCTATTCGAACATGGGCTGGTCGACCGCCAACGTCTCGCTGTACCACGCGGAGAACGCTCACGCGGAGAGCGATCGCTTCGACAACGTCCTCTCGATCGCGACCGACCTGAGCAATGGCGGGGTCTGCGATCCCGACGAAGACCGCGGATGCCGCGCCCGCCAGATCGACCTGACCTGCACGCTGCTTTTCGACCGCAGCCGCATCGAGGCCGGTCGCTACGCCGTGTCGATCGCGGTCTCGGGCATGCGCGGCGGACGCAAGGTCGCGCGCACGATCCCGGTGCCGTTCGAGGCCGGCCGCTATCGCATCGACGCGACGACCCTGCAGCGCGACGCCTGCGACGAAGGGTTCTGACACGTTCTCCACCCGCCGACACACAGGAACCGACATGACGACGATCATCCGCACTTCCCGCATCGCGTTGACTTTCGTCGTCGCGGCGGCGCTCGGCGCACCGTTGCAGACCCGCGCCGAAAACGCCGCTGCCTCGGCACCGGCCAGCGCCGCCGCCTCGGCCGACAACCCGCTCGCGCAGCAGGTGGCCGATCAGTTCGTCGCGGACTGCAGGAAGACGAACGCCGCATCCATGACCGAATCCATCCGCCAGGACGCCGGACCGGACGCATCGCCCGGACTGCTGGCGGAGATGGTGGCGGTCGGCGAGGAAGCGGTCTGCGGCTGTTTCGGCGACGCGCTGCGCGCGCAGCCAGACGCCGGCATCCTCGAATCGATCGACCACATGGAACCGCAGTTCAATACCTGCATGGCCGCCGCGATCAAGCCGCGGATGGCCCGGATCTGCAGCGAAGCCCAGTTGTCGCAGACCGATGCCACCGCGCCCGACTGCACCTGTCTGGCCGAAGCGGTCGCGAAGCTCGACGACACCGAGATCGGCAAGGGCGCGAACGATCTGTTCGATGTGCTGCGCTCCACCCGCGACATGCCCGTGACCGCCGGCGCGCTCGGCGCCGCGGCGCGCGGCTGCGCGAAGACGCGCTGATGCATCCTTTGTTGCGAGTCCGCCCATGACCCTGCTCCTGCTGTTCGCCGCCGGTCTGGTCCTGCTGCTGCTCGGTGCGGAGCTGCTGGTGCGCGGCGCCTCGCGACTGGCGCTGGCGCTGGGACTCGCGCCGATCGTGGTCGGCCTCACCGTGGTCTCCATCGGCACCAGCGCACCGGAACTGGCGATCAGTCTCGGCAGCGCGCTGTCGGGCACGCCCGATCTGGCGCTCGGCAACGTGGTCGGCAGCAACATCGCCAACGTGCTGCTGATCCTCGGCCTCGTCGCGCTGATCGTGCCGCTGGTCGTGCATCGCCAGCTGGTGTGGCTGGACGTCCCGTTGATGATCGCGGCCTCGGCGCTGACCTTCGCGATGGCATTCGACGGCCGCATCGCGCGCTGGGAGGGCGGCGTGCTGGTGTTCTGCGCGATCGTCTACATCGTCTTCCTGATCCGGATGGCGAAGCGCCATCCCGAACAGGTGCCAGAAGATCCCGAACTGACCGAAAGCGAAACCGGACCGGCACCGAAGATCGGCGTGGCCCGGCAACTGCTGCTGATGGCGGCCGGCCTCGCGATGCTGATCGGCGGCGCACGCTTCCTGGTGGATGCGGCCACCGCGATGGCATCCGCGCTGGGACTGAGCGATCTGGTGATCGGCCTGACCGTGGTCGCGGTCGGCACGTCGTTGCCGGAGATCGCGACCTCGATCCTGTCCGCACTTCGCGGCCAGCGCGATCTCGCGGTGGGCAACATCGTCGGCAGCAATCTCTTCAATCTGTTGCTGGTACTGGGCACGACCGCACTGATCGCCAGCGACGGCGTCCCGGTCGGCGCATCCGCGATCCGTTTCGACCTGCCGGTGATGACCGCGGTCGCGGTGGCCTGTCTGCCGATCTTCTTCAACGGCCACCGCATCGCGCGCTGGGAAGGCGCGCTGTTCCTCGGCTATTACCTCGCGTACACCGCGTATCTGCTGATGGCCGCGTCCAATCATGCCGCGCTCGCGGATTTCCGGTTCGTCATGCTGTGGGTGGTGGTGCCGCTGACCGTCGTGACCCTCGCGGTGATCACTTGGCGCAATCTGCGCGCGTATCGACGCACCCCGCGGGACCACGACGCATGAAGGCGCTGTTCGCGCTCGCGATGGCACTGTCGCTCGCCGGCTGCGGCCACGAAACCGGCCAACAGGCGCCGGCACCAACGGCCGCCCCCTCGCGCACGCCACCGCCCTCACCCGCACCGACGGGCCTCGTGTCCGACGCCGAACTGATCGCGCTGCTGGCCGACCGGCTCGGCGAAGACCCGGCGGCGCTGAGTCTCGACCGCGAATGGAAGATCACCGCCGGTTTCCCGGACGAACACCAGACGGTGATCCCCGAGGCGCAGTGGATCTGCGCCGACAGCGGCGCGAAACCGGGCCCGCGCTACATCGCGCTGTGCACACGGCTTGCGGGCGCGGCCCTGGACGAACCCGGCGACATCGGCCTCTGGCGAGTGCAACCGGCCAGCGCCGACGCACCGGTCCGCGAGGATCTGTTCACCGACGGCATCGACAGCGGCCATTGGGGAGAGCCGGGCGACGTCGCGCTGGTCGAGATCGGCCCGGGCCGCCCGGCGTTCGTCCTGCAACGATCGGGAACGGGCTTCGGCCGAGTGATCGGCGGACGTGGCGCCGTGTACGCGCCCGGCGACGAGGGGTTCTCGCAATGGCTGGAATTCGACACGCGGCGGAGCAATCCGGGCGCCTGCGATCCCGCCGACCCGGCCTGCGCGGACCAGTTGTACGCGTTCGAATGCGCGCTGCGCTTCGGCCGCACCGCCGATGCCGCGGGATACTATCCGCTGACGCTCGAAATCCGCGGTACGCAGGGCCATCGGCGGATCGAACGCGATCTCGCGCTCGCGCGCACCGGCGATGGGTATGCGCCGCCGCGCGACAGCGAATGCGACCCGCCCTGATCCGCAACGCCCCACGACACCACCGAAAGATTCCGGAACGATGAACGCACGCCGCCGCGACACCCGCAACGCCGACCTTCCCGTCTTCAAGTACGTGATGTGGTTCATCGCGGCGCTGTTCATCGTCGGCATCCCGGTCGGGCTGCTGCAGATGATCCTGCCCGACTGGATGCCGCTGCAGGCGCTGCTTGGCCTCGGCCTGATCTTCGGCGCCGGCGAATTCGTGCGCTGGCGCTTCAACGCCGACCACGGTCGCGGCTTCGCGCCGGGCGAGCGCATGCGCCTCTTCATCGGCAGCGAGATCGTGCTGTTCGCGCTGGTCCTGCTCACCGTGACCGTGGCGATCCAGGCGCACAACAACCAGATGTTCGTCCTGCGCCGCATTCCGCCGGCCTTCGCCCTGCTCGGGGCCATCGGCGCGACCGTGATCTACGCTCTGCCGCTGTGGCTGTCGTACTGGCTGCGCAATCGCGTCTCGGAAGCCGAAGCGGTCGCGGTCTCGCCCGAACTTCCGCAGCGTCGGGCGCCGGCGAAGGTGATGGTGATCGGCGGCGGTGGCCGCGAACACGCACTGGCCTGGAAGCTGGCGCAATCGGCGCACGTGAGCGAAGTGATCGTCGCGCCGGGCAACGCCGGCACCGCGCGCGAACGCAAATGCCGCAACGTCGAGGTGGACCTCAAGGACATCGACGCATTGCTGCAACTGGCGCGTCGCGAACAGGTCGCGGTCACCATCGTCGGACCGGAAGGCCCGCTGGTCGCCGGCGTCGTCGACCGCTTCCGCAGCGAAGGCCTGCGCATCTTCGGGCCGACCGCGGCCGCTGCGCAGCTGGAAGGCAGCAAGGCCTTCGCGAAGGACTTCCTCGCCCGCCATGGCATCCCGACCGCGCATTACGCGGTGCATACCGATCTCGACGCCGCGCTCGCCTACCTCCGCGACAAGGGCGCGCCGATCGTGGTGAAGGCCGACGGCCTGGCCGCGGGCAAGGGCGTGATCGTGGCGATGACGCTGGAAGAGGCCGAGGCCGCGGTGCGCGACATGCTGTCCGGCAACGCCTTCGGCGACGCCGGATCGCGGGTGGTGATCGAGGAATTCCTCGACGGCGAAGAGGCCAGCTTCATCTCGATGGTCGACGGGAAGACCGCGCTGCCGATGGCGACCTCGCAGGACCACAAGCGCGTCGGCGACGGCGACACCGGCCCCAACACCGGCGGCATGGGCGCCTATTCGCCGGCGCCGGTGGTCACGCCCGAAGTGCACGCGCGGATCATGCGCGAAGTGGTGGAACCGACCGTGCGCGGCATGGCCGCGGACGGCATCCCGTTCACCGGCTTCCTCTACGCCGGCCTGATGATCGACAGCACCGGCGCGCCGAAGGTGATCGAATTCAACGTCCGCTTCGGCGACCCGGAAACCCAGCCGGTGATGCTGCGCCTGCAATCGGATCTGCTGGATCTGGTCGATGCGGCGCTGACCCGCCAGCTGGATCTGATCGACGCGCGCTGGAATCCGCGGCCGTCGCTGGGCGTGGTCATGGCCGCGGCGAACTATCCCGAGACCCCGAAGACCGGCGATGTCATCACCGGCCTCGACACCCCGCAGCCGATGGGCACCAAGATCTTCCACGCCGGCACCCGGCTGGACGACGCCGGGCGGGCGGTCACCACCGGCGGACGCGTGCTGTGCGTGTGCGCGCTGGGCGACACCGTCGCCGAAGCGCAGCGCGAAGCCTATGCGGCGGTATCGACGATCGCCTGGGACGGCGAGTTCCATCGCACCGACATCGGCTGGCGGGCGATCGCGCGCGAACGCGGCTAGGACGACGGCACGGGCCAGCCCGTGCCGCGGCGGCTCAGCGGCCCTTCTTCGCGGCCTTGCCCGGGGCGTGCTGCTTCGAGAGCTCGTCGATCAGACTGCGCACCAGCTTGCGCTGCGAGGCCGGCAGTTTGAGGAAGGCTTCGATCGCGAGCTGATCGTGCGGATTCATCCGCCAATCGCCGCGGGTCTCGCGGATCCGCTTGTCGTCGCCGAACTGCAGTTGCTGCGGCTCGATCGACAGCATCTTGGCCAGCGCGCGCATGTTGCCCTGACGGGGCATCGCCCGGCCATTGAGCCAACCGGACACGGCCTGCTGGGAGACGGGTTCGCCGCCGAAGCGCGCGAGCAGCCGGACCAGTTCGGCGGGGCTTTCGCTCATGCCGGCCTGGCGGAGTGCCGCGCGAAGACGTTCGCTGAAGGCATCTTGTTCCGTTTTCATGCGCCGACCTTAGGGCGACGCTGCACGCGATGTGAAAATCGGCGTTGTCGATCATCGTCATCTTGTGTTGTCGGCGCAAGCGCCGGACGCGGCCCGCGTCCGGCATCGCGGAGCGCGCCCGCGATGACATCGACATCGTCCGCGACGTCGCGGACGATACGCCACCGCACGCGCGACGCGCGCGTGCGCCGCGCACGGGATCAGCCCTTGCGCGGCGCGGCGTTCTTGACGAACTCGTCGATCAGGTGCCGCAGCAGCTTCCGCTGAGCGGTCGGCAATTGCAGGAAGGCTTCGATCGCGAGCTGATCGCGCGGATCGAGCCGCCATTCGCCGCGCGCTTCGCGCACGCGCTTGCCGTCGTCGCCGTACTGCAGTTGCTGCGGTTCCAGCGAGAGCATTTTCGCCAGCGCCCTGAGATTGGCCTGCCTTGGCATGGCGCGCCCCTTCAACCAGCCGGAAACGGCTTGCTGCGAGACCGGTTCGCCGCCGAACCGGGCGAGGAGCCGGACCAGTTCGACGGGACTCTCGCCGAGGCCCGCCCGTTGCAAGGCAGCGCGCAGCCGTTCGCTGAACGCGAGGTGTTCATTGCTCATCACCTGAGGTTAGGCCGGTGCACGCCGGCGTTGGAAAGAGATGATTTGTACCGTATCAAACTTTTTGTTAACTTGCACCCTCCGGAACCAGGGAGGGCGGAAGCATGTCGACGGCACGATCCGACGGGCGCGGGATCCCACAGCGACGGCGATACGGAAACAGCCACGCGGGCGGCACAGCGGCGAACGACGTCACGCCGCACGGCACCGCTCGACCGGTTTCGCGACCGGCCGGCCGCTCCGTCCACGCACCACTGCATGCGGCGCTCGATTACCGCGCGCGCAGGCTGTACGCGCTGCTGGACGATGTCCGTCAGCGCGACGCGGCGTTGGCGGCCTTCGATCCCGCGAGCGCACAGCTGCTGCGATGGTGGTGCGCGACCGACAGCGGCCGCGTGCGCAGCGACAACTTCAACCATGCGCAGCGGGTGGCGATCATGCACACGCTGATCGCGCACGCACTGCTGCGCAGCGACGATCCCGCGACCCTCTGCCGTCGCGCCTGCGCCCCCGATGGTGACGACACGGGCGACGCGCCGCCCGTCGACGCCCGCTACCGGCTGCGGCTCGCGCCGGGCAGCGGTCGGCGCTGGGTGCTGCAGGCCCTGCTGATCTGGCGCTGGGCGGTGGCGTGCCAGCACGGCGCGCCCGATGCCGGCGCCGGCGCGCGCGCAGGCTCGGCGGCCGCCACCGGCGACCTGCGCCTGCAGTTGCTCGCGCGCACGCCCGGACTGCGCGATCGCCTGCAGGCGGCGATCTTCGGCACGACCGCCCGCGGCATCGACGATGCCAGCGTGCTGCGGCATGCGCGGTTGTTCCTGCCGCCCGCATGGCGCACCGATTTCCGCGCATGGCTGCAGACCGCCGCGAGCAACGGGGCGCTGCGGATCGCGGCGGCCGACAGCACCGCCCTGCCCGGTCCATTCCGGCTGATCGCGACCGAGGGGACGCGACGCCTGCAGATCGATCTGCTCGATGCCGAAGCGATCGACGAAGTGATCAACGAAGCGACCGCCCCCCTGCCCGCCGCTGCCGCGGCGCTGGCCGACGTGTCGCTGGCGGAAGCGATCCGCCACGGTGCCTGCAAGCTGCCGGTGCTGGCGCCGCTGCCGGTCACCGGCGCACCGCTGCCCGCGCAGCCGCCGCGACATCCCGGTCTGCGGCCGCGACTGTCGCGCATGCATCACCGTCTGCTGCAGGTCGGACTCGCGGCGCTCGCGCAGCGCGACGGCGCGTTCGTCGCGCTCGATCCGGCCCGCCGGCCGCGTCTGCTGGTGCTGTGCGCGACGCCGACCCTGCGCCGGGCCGCGCGCCGGTGGCTGATCGACGCCGGGATCGCCCGGGAAGCGTTCGCGATCGCGGGCGACGCGGCACTTCCGGCCGGAGCGCGCGTGGTGTTCGACACCCTGCCGCCGCAGGCGGTCGCGGCCGACGCTCGCATCTGCGCGGTGGTCGCGCTGCGCGACCATCGCGATGCACCTTCGGCGCTCCGCGTGGCAATGGCGATCGCGGCCGCGGGCGCCGCATCGCTGTGGCCGGAGCCCGATTTCGCCGAGCTGCGTCACGAGAACATCGAACGCGCCGTGCAGGCGCGGCCGCCGCGTCATCTGATCGATGCTCTGACCATCGCCGACGATCCGCGCTGCCATCGCGATTACGTCCGACTGCCGCAGTCGCGACTGCCGGCCGATCCCGTGCCCGCGGCGGACGATCTGTTCCCCGTCCCGCTGCGCGAAGATGCCGCGTGCTTCGATCTGCGGCTGCCCGCACCGCCCTGCAGCGACGGACCGGCCGCACCGCTGGATGGTCTGATCGAAGGATTGACCGGTGAATCGGCCGGAGGACCGGCCGGCACACCGGCCGAGGGCCCGCGCGATCCGCCGCGGCGCATCCTGCGCCGGCGGCATGCGCTCGCGGTCCGCAAATCGGTGCTCGCCTTCGCACCGTGCGGCGCCCACGACGGCGGCCTGCGCCGCGGCTTTCTCGAATGCGCCGAAGCCGATCCGGAGATCGAAAGCCATTGCCTGCTCGATCCACGCCGACACGGCGCGCGCAGTCGCGAAGCACTGCTCGCGCGCGGGCTGGACGCGCGCGGCTGGCCGGACGCGCTGGTGCGCACCGCCGATCGCGTGTATCTGGTCGAGTTCCTGCCGTTCTGTCCCACCCGGCCGCTGCCGCCGACGCCCGGCGAACGCGCGGTGATGCGCTGGCTGGGGCGCGTCGCGGCGCTGCCGGCGGCCCTGCGCGAGGAACGGCACTGGTGGCGCGTGTGCGTTCCCGCGCCGGTGTTCTGGTCGTGGAAGCGCAGCGGCGGCTCGCTCGGCGGACTGCTGTCGATGCTGGTCGACGCCGCGTCGCCGCCGCCGGAGGCGCCCTCCGTACCGACCCGCCGCACCGTGTGAGCCATCGGGCCGGCCGACGCCGTTCCGCCGGGACGGGCCGTACTGCTTTCGATCGCCTTTTCGAGCGCCCGTGTCGACCACCCGTTTCGACAACCTGCTAGTCTCCGCCGACATCCCGCCGGCGCCGCCGGCCCCGCGGAGCGCGCATGGCCTACAACCAGTTCGAACTGCTGCGGCAGCGACGTTTTCTGCCCTTCTTCGTGGTGCAGTCGCTGGGGGCGTTCAACGACAACGTCTACCGCCAGGCGATCATCGGCCTGCTGTTCTGGCTGGGCGTGAACGAACAACAGAAGACGCTCTACACCAATCTCGCACCGGCGCTGTTCATCCTGCCGTTCTTCCTGTTCTCGGCCACCGCCGGACAGATCGCCGAGAAGCTGGAGAAGTCGCGGCTGATCCGCATCACCACGACGATGGAGATCGCGATCATGTCGGTGGCGGCGGCCGGATTCCTGCTGCAGAGCATGCCGCTGCTGCTGGTCGCGCTGTTCGGCACCGGGGTGCAGTCGGCGCTGTTCGGACCGGTGAAGTACTCGATCCTGCCCTCGGTGCTCAAGCCCGAGGAATTGACCGGCGGCAACGGTCTGGTCGAGATGGGAACGTCGATCTCGATCCTGTTCGGCATGGTCGCCGGCGGCATGATCTTCAAGGTCGCCGGCAGCTACGGGCCGGAGACCGCGGCGGCGGCGATCGTGCTGCTGGCGCTCGCCGGCAACGCGGTCAGCCGCATGATTCCGACGGTCGACGCGGGCGATCCCGATCTCAGGGTCCACATCAATCCGATCCCGGAATCACGCCGCGTGCTCGCGCTCGCGCGACGGCAGCCGGCGGTGCGCAACGCGATGCTCGGTGTGTCCTGGTTCTGGTTCGTCGGCACCGCGCTGACCGCGCAGTTGCCCAACTATGCCGAACGTCATCTCGGCGGCGACGAAACCCTGTACCTGTTCGCGCTGGGCGTGTTCTCGATCGGCACCGGCATCGGTTCGCTGCTGTGCGAGAAGCTGTCGGCGCGCACGGTCGAGATCGGCCTGGTGCCGCTCGGCGCGTTCGGCATGAGCGCGTTCCTGTTCGATCTGTATTTCGCGCGCAGCGGCGAGGTCGCCGCCGCCGGCCTCGGCATCGGCGAGTTCCTCGCCCAGCCGGGCAACTGGCGGATCTCGCTCGACCTGTTCGGCGTGGGCCTGTTCACCGGCGTCTTCCTGGTGCCGCTGTTCGCGCTGATCCAGAGCCGCACGCCCCGGCAGGAACTGTCGCGGGTGATCTCCGGGGTGAACATCCAGAACGCGTTCTTCATCGTGTTGGCGGCGATGCTCGGCATCGCGCTGCAGATGGGGCCGACCACCGTCGCCGGCGTCACCATTCCGCTGCCCGGCCTGAGCATCCCGCAACTGTTCCTGTGCCTGGCGATCGCCAACACCCTGGTGGCGATCTGGATCTTCACGATCGTCCCCGAATTCCTGATGCGTTTCCTGAGCTGGATCCTGGTGCGCACGATGTATCGGCTGCAGTTGCACGGGATCGAACGCAACGTGCCCGACGAAGGGCCGGCGCTGATCGTCTGCAACCACGTCAGCTACATGGACGCGCTGATCCTTTCGGCCAGCATCCCGCGGCCGGTGCGCTTCGTGATGTACTACAAGATCTTCAACATCCCGGTGATGCGCTGGATCTTCCGCACCGGCAAGGCGATCCCGATCGCCGGCGCGAAGGAGAATCCCGAGGTGATGCGGCGCGCGTTCGAGGAGGTCGACGCCGCGCTGGCGGACGGCCAGATCGTCGGCATCTTCCCCGAGGGCGCGCTGACCCGCGACGGCGGCATCGCGCCGTTCAAGGCCGGCGTCGAGAAGATCCTTGAACGACGACCGGTGCCGGTGGTGCCGATGGCGTTGAAGAACATGTGGACCAGCATGTGGAGCAAGCGCGACGGGCGGCTCGCGCGGATGCGGGTGCCGCGGCGATTCCGCGCGCACGTCGAGGTGGTGGCGGGCGAACCGGTCGACGGCCGCGAAACCGGCGCCGCGCTGCTGGAAGCGAAGGTCCGGGCGCTGCGCGGCGACGCCGCCTGAGCGGCGGGCGTCGCAGATCGGCCCGCGGAACGATTGCGCCCGGCGGCGGAATCGGCACAATGAGGGCCGTGCCGCGATCGCCCGGGGGAGACCGACGATCGCCAACGCCGTCCGCATCCCCCTTCACGGAGACTCCGCATGAACGCCAGCGTCGCCCCGGGTAACGTCCCCAATCATCTTGCATGGGCGATCGTTTCGACCGTGCTCGCCTCCTGCCTGTGCTGCCCGCTGGGTCTGCTCGGCATCATCGCCATCGTCCAGGCCAACAAGGTCAACACCCTGCTCAACCAGGGCGATCTCGCCGGCGCCCGCAGCGCGTCGGACAGCGCCAAGACCTGGTGCTGGGTGGCGACCGCGCTGGCGATCATCGGCCTGCTCATCAACATTGGCTGGTTCGCGATGGGCGGCCTCGCCTCGTACATGGAAACGATGCAGCAGATGCAGGGCATGTAAGCCCGCGATTCCGCGGCTTCGCCCCGTCCGTCGAGACCCCGCATGCAGTCCGGCTCCGAGTACATCCCGAACAATCTGGTCTGGGCGATCCTGACCACCTTGTTCTGCTGTCTGCCGCTGGGCATCGTCTCGATCGTCTACGCCACCCAGGTGGACGGCAAACGCGCCGCCGGCGATCTCGCCGGCGCGCGCGCGGCCGCGGACAAGGCACGGTTCTGGGCGCTGATGTCCGCGTTCCTGGTGCCGATCCTGCTCGCGCTGTGGTTCGCCCTGTTCGGCGGCCTCGCGGTGCTGGGCAGCCTCGCCGGCAACTGATGTCATGACCACGCCACGCATCCCGACGCCGGTGCTGATGTCCTTCCTGGCCATGACCGCCCTCGCCGGCTTCGTGGTGCTGCGCCTGCATGATCCCAACGCCGCCGGCAATTTTTTCCCGAAGTGCATCTTCAAGGCGGTCTCGGGCTACGACTGCGTCGGCTGCGGGATCACCCGCGCGTTGCACGCACTGGCGCACGGCGACATCGCCCGCGCCTTCGACATGAATGCGCTGGCGGTGGTGGTGCTGCCGCTGATCCCGCTGATGCTGCTCGATGGCCGGGGCCTGACGCCGCCCGTGCTGAGGCCGTTCATGTCGATCGTGATGGCGCCGAAGCTGTGGCTGGTGCTGCTGCCGGCCTACTGGATCGGTCGCAATCTGCCATGGTGGCCGTTCACATGGCTTGCGGCGGGCTGAGCCCGGCAGCCGCCCGGCGTTCATGCGGTCATGGCTAGCGTGTCGGGAATGTCCATCCACGCTCCCGCCACCCTGCTCCTGCTGGTCCTGGCCCTGCTCACCGGCAGTTGGGCCCGCACCGCGACCGCACAAGACACCCTGCTCAACCGCTGCGTCGGCCCGGGCGGGAACACCATCTACACCGACCGCCCCTGCGACAGCATCGGCGCCGCCGCACGGCTGCCCCGCGGCGCGGCACCGGGCAACACCGGTGTCGGCCAGCGACGCGGCGGCTGCGCGCGCACCCTGCAGGACCTCACCCACGCCATCACCTACGCCATCGACAGCCGTGACGTGAATCGTCTGGGCGCGGTGTATCACTGGGTCGGACACAGTCCCGAGAGCGGCTATCAGGTCATGGACCGGTTGCAGGCGATCGTCGACCGGCCGCTGATCGACATCGTGCCGCTGCGTGCGACCGCGGCACGCGCCGAAACCATCGACATCGGCGGGTCGTCGCCCGCAACGCCGGCCGACACCACCGCAACGACGACGCCCACCGCCGCGCCCTCCGCGGCCGACGCGCCGACGCCGCGCCCGCCCTCACGGCGCACGCCGGTGGGGCTGCGACTGGAGCAGACGCTGAAGAACGGCAGCACACCGGCGCGCACGGTCTTCGGCCTGCGCCGCCATCTCGACTGCTGGTGGATCACGTTCTAGCCGACGGTCGAACACCGACAGCCGGATCATCTCGCGGATCCGCCTCCCGTCCCGCACCGGGGCTCTGAGATGGCGTTCCCGATCCTGCACAGACATGCTGCGCCGCGACTTGCACGGCGCCCGCGGACATGCGATCCATGTCGGCGGGGGTATGCGTCCGGGTCATCCGACCATCGATCACGTCCCGACATTGCAAACCTGTCGGCTCGGACGCCGCAATGAAAGGACCAGGGAGAGGCAATCGTATGAAGCGTTCCATCCTGTTCGTCGCCGTCGGCGCCGTGGCCGCGTTCGGCATCACCGCGTTCGCCAGCCAGGCTGCCCGGCAGCCGCTGTTCTCCGCCATGAAAGCGGCACCGGCCGGCATCACCGCCGACGCCAGCTACCGCGCGCTGCTCGAAAGCCGCGCCACCGAATCGATCCAGCTCGTGCAGGCCGACGCCGGCCAGATCGATGCCAAGAGCGCCACGCTGCAACTCGGCCTCGGCGACGCCGGCACCGCCTATCTGCGTTCCGCCACGCGCAACGCCGACGGCACGCTGGTGTGGTCCGGCCACCTCGGCCGCGATTTCGGTCTGCTCGACACCGTGAAGGCCAAGCTCGGCGGCGAGATCGCCGACGACCCGAACAACTCGGTGCTGATCGTCCGCAACGGCGACAAGCTCACCGGCACCATCCGCAGCAACGGCCAGCTCTACTCGCTGCGCCCGCTGAAGTCCGGCGGGCATGCCATCGTCCGCATCAACGAAGCGAAGATGCCGGCCGACCATCCCGAAGCCGAATACAAGCGCCTCTTCGAGCAGGCCACCAACGCCCGCCTGCGCAGCCTGCGCGACACCGACGCGGTCGAGGCCGATCCGGGCATCGCCAAGGCCAACGCGATCATCCGCGTACTCGTCGCCTACACGCCGTCCGCGAAGAACGCGGTCGGCGACATGACCGGCCTGATCAACCTCGCGGTCGCCGAAACCAATCAGGGCTACACCAACAGCGGCGTGGCGATCACCATGCAGTTGGCCAGCACGGTCGCGGTGACCTACACCGAATCGGGCAGCTTCAGCACCGATCTGTCCCGCTTCCGCGGCACCACCGACGGCTACATGGACTCGATCCACACCACCCGCAACAGCACCACGGCCGACGTCGGCGTGCTGATCATCAACAACAGCTCGTCCTGCGGTCTGGCGTCGGGCATCGGCTCCAGCGCGAGCACCGCGTTCGCCGCCGTGCATTACAGCTGCGCCACGGGTTATTACTCGTTCGGTCACGAAGTCGGCCACCTGCAGTCGGCCCGCCACGATCCCGCCACCGACTCGAGCACCACGCCCTACGCCTACGGCCACGGCTACCGCTCGCCGACCAGCGCCTGGCGCACGATCATGGCCTACGCCTGCAGCAACAACTGCCCGCGCATCAACTACTGGTCCAACCCGGCCAAGACCTACAACGGTCAGGCCATGGGCACCACGGCGACCAGCCACAACCAGCGCGTGCTGAACAACACCGCAGCCACGGTCGCAGCCTTCCGCTGAGCACCTCCGCCGCATGCGACATGGACGGGGCCGCAAGGCCCCGTCTTTTTTCCGGCCGCGCCCGCGCCCGCACTGTCGGCCCCCGGGACGCTGGCCTAAAATGGCCGCTTTCCCGCCTTCCTCGGACATCGACATGGCCCAGCAGTACCCCGAATGGATCTGGCACAACGGCAGCATCAAGCCGTGGGCCGAGGCCACCACCCACGTGATGGCGCATGTCGTCCACTACGGCTCGTCGGTGTTCGAAGGCATCCGCTGCTACGACACGCCGGACGGCCCGGTGATCTTCCGCCTCACCGACCACAACCGCCGCCTCTACGCCTCGGCCAAGATCTACGACATGGCCATGCCCTACGGCCTCGACGAGATCAACGCCGCCTGCCGCGACGTGATCAAGGCCAACGGCTTCACCACCGACTACCTGCGCCCGGTCGCGTACCGCGGCCTCGGTGGTTTCGGCCTTTCCGCCGACACGCCCACCGACATGGCCGTGGCCACGTGGAAGATGGGCCAGTACCTCGGCGCCGCGGTGCTGGAACAGGGCATCGACGCCTGCGTCTCCAGCTGGCAGCGGTTCGCGCCGAACACGCTCCCGGCCGGCGCCAAGGCCGGCGGCAACTATCTTTCCGGCCAGCTCGTCGCCCGCGAAGCGCGCCGCCTCGGCTTCGGCGAAGGCATCGCCCTCGCCTCCACCGGCCTGCTCAGCGAAGGCGCCGGCGAAAACCTCTTCCTCGTCTTCGACGGCGCGCTGCACACCACCCCGGTTAGCGCCGCGCTGCTCAACGGCATCACCCGCAACACCATCATCACCCTCGCCCGCGACGCCGGCATCGAGGTGGTCGAACGCGACCTCCCGCGCGAATACCTCTACCTCTGCGACGAACTCTTCATGTGCGGCACCGCCGCCGAGCTCACCCCGATCCGCTCGGTCGACGCCCGCCAGGTCGGCGAAGGCAAACCCGGCCCGGTCACCCGTCGCCTGCAGGACCTGTTCTTCGGCCTGTTCAACGGCAAGACCCCGGACAAGTACGGCTGGCTGGAGCGGGTATAGACCTTGTTGCGCTCTGTCGCCCCCTTGAGACTACGTCGCAGGAACCACAAAAAAGATCGAAAAACGTTATCGCAAGGAGGAGGAAATGAAAGCCAGAATCTTCATCGGCTCTTCGGTTGAAGGACTTAATGTTGCATATGCGGTGCAGCAAAACTTACTTCACGACGCTGAAATCACCGTTTGGGATCAAGGTGTATTTGAAATTTCTTCGACGACAATAGAATCATTAGAGAAAGCAATTTCGACTTCTGATTTCGGAATTTTTGTCTTTACCCCCGATGATGCATTGCGGATGCGCGGCGAAGATCATTCATCAGTTCGGGACAATGTGCTGTTTGAGATGGGCCTTTTTGCCGGAAAAATCGGAAGAGAGCGTGTCTTTTTCTTAACGCCATCCGACTCTCCGCCCCACATACCAACAGATTTACTCGGTGTATCGCCCGCGAAGTATGAAGCCAACAGAAGCGATGGCAGCATGCAGGCTGCCACGGGACCGGCCTGTCACCAGATTAGAGCGAAAATAAAGAAACTTGGCACCATCACACCCGAAGCAACCGAGACAAATCTGCCCGTCGAATCCGAGGAAAATCGGAAAGAAAGCGGAGACTGGATTGATGATTTTTTTAACAAAAAGTACGAGGACGCCAAGTCTTCGCTTATTAGCTCCCTCGCCCATAAAAAAGGCGATGAAGAAATAGAAGCAAAAGCATGGATTCACTACTGCGACTTCAAAGTAGACGAAAAGATCGGACTGAATAATCTTCTTAATTTTGCTAAGGAAAATCCCGATTCAGCGTTCGCACAAAAAATAGTCTCGCGAATTTTGAGCATTGAAAAATACACCGACAAAGCCATTGAACTTCTTGAATCGCTAGGGGAGCCGACAAGAAATCACCCGACAATAATCACAGCTCTTTCAGACTGCCTAACCGATATCCATGAGCACGAAAAAGCAATAGAACTGCTCAGCAACAGCGCATCAATCACAGACCCTCAGTGCGCACTAGCAATATCCAGCATTCTCGAGAATCAAGAAAAGCCATTTGAAGCAATAAAATTTATCCACAACGCATACTCTGAAAATCCAAGAAATAAAAAAATAAAATACAAGTATGCCAGGCTCGCCCAAGAAACGGGTAAGCACGAAATTGCAATTTACCTCCTGAACTCTCTCGCAGAGGAGGATCCGGATTCAATTGAAAACTGGGGCTATCTAGGCAACACCTGCCTAGCACTCGATTTATATGATTCCGCCCTAATGGCCTACAGAAAGGCTGAAGCGCTATCCGGTGACGATCAGTCTGATTTGTGGATCACGAGCAACATTGGAAATCTTTTTAACAACAAAGAGCTTCCAACTGAAGCCGAAAAATATTTGAAGATATCAGCAAAAAATGACCCAGACTCTCAATACGCTCACAACAGACTTGCTTCCGCATTAAAGAAAAAAGAAGAGGAGCAAAAGAAGTTCAATAAGAAAGTCGCTGAAGGCCTACAGATGATCCGATCATTCACGAGCAAATAAGCAGCATCTCAAAGACCAAACTCAGATATCTAATACGCATAAATGCGCTTATAAGCCCTCCCACAGACTGATTAGAAGCTCACGCCGCGAACGTCAACGTCGCGACGACACCCTTCTCCACGCCCGGTACCACGCGCACGCGCCAGCTGTAGAGGGCGCAGAGGCGGCGCACGATCGAGAGGCCGATGCCGCCGCCCTGGGAGTGCTCGGCGTGACTGCCGCGATAGCCGCGTTCGAACAGTCGCGCGGCGTCTTCGGCGCTGAGGCCCGGGCCGCTGTCGATCACTTCGACGTGATCCGCGCCGAGGCGCACGATCACCTCGCCCTGCTGCGTGTACTTCACCGCATTGCCGATGAGGTTGCTCAGCGCCACGGTCACCGCGGCTTCCGGGGCATCCACCACGAGCTGCCCGGGCGCGCCGTCCAGACGCAGCGTCAGCGGCTTGCCGCCGAGCTGGCCGCGGTGCGCATCGAGCAACTGGCCGGCGATGCGGCCGACATCGGCGGCACCATGGCCACGCTCGTTGCGCGACAGCAGCAGCAGCGCGCTGATCAGATCGGTGCACTGCTGTTCCGCGCGCTGGATGCGGCGCAGGCGGCTGCGGGTCTTCTCGTCGTGGTCCTGCCGCGCCAGCAACAATTCGACCGCGCCGCGGATCACCGCCAGCGGCGTGCGCAGTTCATGGCTCACGTCGGCGTTGAATTCGCGGTCGCGCTTGACCACTTCGGTCAGGCGCTCGGCGTAATCGTCCAGCGCCTTCGCCAGTTCGCCGACTTCGTCCTCGGCGAAGTGCGAGGCGAGCGATTCGGGTTCCGAGCTGCGACCGGACCGGCGCAGCCGCCGCGCCAGTTCGGTCACCGGACTCATCACGCGCGAGGCCGCCCACCAGCCCACCAGCAGCGAGAACAGGGTGAACACCACCACCGACGCGAAGATCGCGCGATTGAACTGCGCATCGCCGCGGCTGGCGCGGGTCATGTCGTAGGCGAGGAAGAACCAGGCGTCCGGCGTCTTGCGCACGGCGAGCTTGTACACGAACGGCGAGCCGTCCGGGTTCCTGCCGCTGAGCCGGTGGATGCCGTCGCCCAGGCGGTACCAGTCCGGCTGGTCGATCTTCAGCGATTCGAATTTCTCGGGACCGAACGCGAACGCGCGGATCTGCTCGACCGGGACCGCGGGATTGCGGGTGGGATCGGCGTAGTAACGACGCGCGAACTCGTTGATGTTCTTGTTCATCACGTCTTCGACCAGCGCGTTCTCGACGCGACTGCGCGTCCACTGGGTCGCGAACGCGAACAACGTGGTCAGGCCGAAACCCAACAACAGGAACGAGAGGATGATGCGGCTGCGCAGCCGGCGGCGGTACGCGGGGCGCCGCCGGCGCGGCGGTCGCTGCTCAGGCATTGGTGTCGGGCGCGGCGATGCGGTACCCGATGCCGTGACGGGTCTGGATCAGCGGCACGCCGAAGGGTTTGTCGACCACCGCGCGCAGGCCGTGGATGTGCACGCGCAGGCTGTCGGAATCGGGCAGCTCCTCGCCCCAGACCCGGGTTTCGAGTTCCTGCCGCGTGACCACCGCCGGGGAGGCTTCCATCAGCGCCTGCAGGATCTTCAGCGCGGTCGGGTTGAGCTGCAGCAGCTTGCCCTGGCGGCGCACTTCGAGGGTGTCGAGGTTGTATTCCAGATCACCCACGTCCAGCACCCGGCTCTGCGTGCCCTTGCCGCGACGGGCCAGCGCGTTGAGGCGGACCTCGACTTCCTGCAGCGCGAACGGTTTGATCAGGTAGTCGTCGGCACCGGAGTCGAAGCCCGCGATCTTGTTGTCCAGGGTGTCGCGGGCGGTGAGCATCAGCACGGGCGTCTGCTTGCGCGCTTCGCCGCGCAGCTTGCGGCAGACTTCGAGGCCGTCCATGCCGGGCAGGTTGAGGTCGAGCACGATCGCGTCGAACTCGTGGACGATGGCCAGGTGCAGGCCGGTGATGCCGTCGGCGGCGAAATCGACCGTGTGTCCACGGTCCTCCAGGTAATCGCCGAGGTTGGCGGCGATGTCCTGGTTGTCTTCGATCACGAGTATGCGCATGGGAGTGGGTCCTCGGAGGTCATGCTGTGACCGGTGGGTGGATGATCGGTTCCCGGTCGCTTGGCGATCGGAGGTCCGATCCGGCGCGGGACATTCTGTCATACGCGCCGACGGCGCCGCGCGCGGACGGGTCGCGAACGACGCCGTTC
Organism: Lysobacteraceae bacterium; assembly: GCA_041919915.1. Taxonomy (GTDB): domain Bacteria; phylum Pseudomonadota; class Gammaproteobacteria; order Xanthomonadales; family Xanthomonadaceae; genus Lysobacter_I. Next base: position 103,442 of record JAYRSY010000001.1, on the reverse strand, counting down.
CGCTCGCGGAATCCGCGCCGGGAATCCGCGCTTTGAATCCGCCCATCGAAAAAAGGGCCCGGGCGACCTGCGTCGCCCGGGCCGAACGTGGGTGTAACCCCGATTACCGGTTCTGCATCTGCCCTGACGAGGATGGGTGAATGACAGGAATCGGTCCGGACACGCTACGCCGCGGCCGATTAAAGGGGCGTTAAAGACCTGTGACAGGCCCGATCGAGACCGGACGCCATCGCTCAAGATGCGCGCTTTTTCTGTTTTTTGGCGATTTTTTCCAGATGATCGATGATTTTTCCGGCAACATCGACGCCGGTCGCCGCCTCGATCCCCTCCAGACCGGGGGAGGAATTGACCTCCAGCACCAGCGGTCCGCGCCGGGCCCGGATCAGGTCGACCCCCGCCACCCCGAGACCCAGCACCCGGGCCGCGCGCACCGCGACCGCGCGCTCGTCGTCGCTGGCCACCACCGCTTCGGCGCTGCCGCCACGATGCAGGTTGGAGCGGAAGTCGCCCTTCGGCGCCTGTCGCCGCATCGCTGCGACCACCTCGTCGCCGACCACGAAGCAACGCAGATCGGCGCCCTCGGCCTCGGCGACGAATTCCTGCACCAGGAAGTTCGCGTACAGCCCGCGCAGGGCCTCGACCACGCTGCGCGAGGCCGACGGCTTCTCGGTCAGGATCACCCCGGCGCCCTGCGAGCTTTCGTTGAGCTTGATCACGTGCGGCGGCGGCCCGAGCATCGACAGCAGGTCGTCGGTGTCGTCCGGGTTGTCGCCGAACACGGTGATCGGCATGTCGATGCCCTCCGCCGCCAGCAGCTGATGCGTCCGCAGCTTGTCGCGGGCGCGGGCGATGGCCTCGGCACCGCTGGGCGTGACGCTGCCCATCAGCTCGAACTGATGCAGCACCGCGCAGCCGTAACGGGTGATCGAAGCACCGATCCGCGGCAGCACCGCCTGATAGCCCGACATCGGCTTGCCCCGGTAGTGCATGTCGAACCCGTCGACCGCGATGCGCATGTAGCAGCGCAGCGGATCGAGCACGCGCGCACTGTGCCCGCGCTCGCGGGCGGCCTCGACCAGCCGGCGGGTCGAGTAGAGTTTGCTGTTGCGGGAAAGGATGGCGAGTTTCATGCGGGCATTCCTGCGCGGGATTGGCGACAGCGTGCCGCATCCATCATGACAGTTCCGGCGTGGACGGAGGCCGGCGCGACGCGCCGACCGAAGGTCCGCGTCTCCGGCGGGAACCGGGCACCGCGGACAGCGAAGGGGCGCACGGTAACGCACGCGCCGCGCCCGCTTCAACCGGCCACCATCGCGGCCCGAGCCCGACCGGCGACGCGCGACGGCTATGGTATTGTCCTCTGCGGTAACGAGTTGCCGCGTTGAGGATCAACGCGTCGAGGATCAGGATGACCCCGCCCCCCATTTCGCATCTGGACGCGTCCACGGCCGCCGGCCATTCCACGCACGACACCCCGACGATCGGCCGCCCACCACGCGGCATGACCATGGTCCGGTCGGTGCACCGGAACGGGTACCCGCCGCGCCGGCAAACGATCTGGCGCACGGAATTCCAGACCATGCCCGCACGCTGACGCATGCGCGCATCCGCAACCCTCATCGCACTGAACACCATCGTGCGACGCGAGATCGAACGCATCCTGCGCCTCTGGCTGCAGACCCTGATCGTGCCCACGATCACGATCGCACTGTATTTCCTGGTCTTCGGCACGCTGATCGGCGAGCGCATCGGCCGTTTCGACGGCGACATCACCTACATGCAATACATCGCCCCGGGACTGGTGATGATGAACCTCATCACCAGCAGCTACGCGAACGCTTCCAGCTCGTTCTTCTTCGTCCGGTTCAATCGCGCCGCCGAGGAAATGCTGGTCTCGCCGACGCCGCACTGGGCGATCCTGCTCGGCTATGTCATCGGCGCGGTGGTGCGTGGCCTCGCGGTGGGCGCGCTCGTGCTGCTGATCGCGCTGACGTTCACGTCGATGCACATCGCCCACCCGCTGATCGCGCTGCTGTCGGCGCTGCTCGGCGCCACGATCTTTTCCCTCATCGGCTTCATCAATGCGCTGTACGCGAAAACGCTCGACGATATCGGCCACGTCTCGACCTTCGTCTTGACGCCGCTCGTCTATCTCGGCGGCGTGTTCTACCCGGCGAACCTGCTGGGCGAGCCCTGGCAGGGCCTGTCGCGGATCAACCCGATCCTGCACATGATCGACGCGTTCCGCCATGGCGTGCTGGGCATCGACGGCACCTCCGGTCTCGGCATCGCCCTTGCGGTGATGTCGTTGCTCGCCGCGGGCCTGTTCGTGACCGCGCTGACACTGCTCGACCGCGGCGTCGGCACCCGATCCTGATCGGCCCGCGAGAAGACCATGCACAGCGCAGATCGCATTCCTGCTTTCGACCACGGACCGGACGCATCGCGACATGACGATCATTGAGCGCGCCTTCGCGCCGGGGCGGCTGGACGCAGCGCTGGATCAGACGATCTGCCGCAACGGCACGCGCGAGGTGCGCGCGCGCGACGTGATCGATCTGTTCCTGGATGCGGGCATGCGCCCGCTCATCGCCGGCGGCGCGCCGCGGGACTGGCTCATCGATCAACCGGGCAAGGACATCGACCTCTGCCTGGATCGTCCCATCGAGGAAGCGCATCGGTTGTTGCGCGCCGCCTATCCCGGCATGGGCACGACGCTGCTGCACAACGAACGCTTCGGCACGCTGCGCTGGGGAGAGGCCGGCATCGGCTGGGTGGACATCAACATCCTGCGCAGTTGGAAGGACATCCGCAACGACGACATGTGGAGCACCGACTTCGTCGTGCGAAGCGATCTGGTCGAGGATGCGCTGATGCGGGACTTCTCGGTCAACGCGTTTTATTACGATTGCCGCGACGGATCGCTGATCGACCCGCTGCAGTGCGGGATTGCGGACCTGCAGACGAAGACGCTGCGCCTGATCACGCATCGCCGCGTACTGGACACCAGTTTCCGCACGACGTTCCGCATCCTGCAATTCCTCTGTCGCGGTTACGTCGCCACGGACAGCGTGCTCGAACACCTGGCGCAGTACGCCGATCACGACATCCAGGGTATGGGCGCGCGCCTCCACCGCTGGATCCCCAACCATTTCGGCGACGCGCATGCGGCGCTGGAGACGTTCCGGCAATGGCTCTACGCGCATGCGCGACAGCCGGCGTCCATCCAAACGCTCGACGCCTACTTCAAACAAGACCCGTACATGCACACCTCGACGACGACCGCGACGACACCCGCTCCGTTTCGCCAGACCTTCCAGGCCGGCATGCGCGATGATCACCATCGACTTCTGGGCGGCACCGAAGTGCTCCATCTCGTGCGCCATGGCGGACGTCTCTTCGCATCGTTGTCCTACAAGCTCAATGCCTACCTGCCGGACGATCCGGACATCGGCGCGCAGATCATCGCGCTGGACCAGCCGGGCGATGGTTGGCGATTGGTGCACGACTTCGAACGCGCCCACTGGCGGGTGACACTGGAATCGGTGACCTTCACCCGGGATGGTCGTGGACGCACGCTGGACACGCCGGCCTCGGTGCTGCTGGCCGGCCCTTCGGACAGTCGCGGCATGGTCTGCATCGACAGTCTGGACGATGGGACCGGCACCTGGGTCCGCACGCCTCTGGGCAACGGCGCGGGCGTGGCCAGCATCCGCAGCTTCTTCGTGTATCGCGACAAGGTGACGGGCCTTGAGCGCGTCTTCGCCGGCACCGTGCCGCTCGGCATCATCAGCGGCACCTACGACCCGGACACGCCGGGCAGGATCCGCTGGGACGATGCGCCGGAACTGGCCGGCTTCACCCGCCGGGCCATGGCGTTCACCGAATGCAACGGGCAGCTGTATGCCAGCATCAAGCCGGACATCTATCGACGCATCGACGGGGACGCGCCGCGCTGGGAGAAGGTCTACACGATCCCGGTGCCGCTGATTGTTCCCAGCAGCGGACTGCGCGGACTGACGACCGTGCCGCGGCCATCGGGCGACGGCGAAGTCCTGCTGGCGGCGCTGGAAGGCGATCGCTGCCGGGTGGTGCGGATCGATCCCGAGGACGATTTCCGCGAAACCGTCGAACTCGACGTGCTCGATTTCCTCGGCGAACACTGGGGCGAACGCCCGACCTACGCCGTGGTCGCCTACGACGACTTCACGCCCGTCACCGACCCGCGCACCGACCGGACACGACTGTTCACCGGACTGGGCGCCACCTACAGCACGCAACTCGACACCCACCCGGCGGATGGCTGGGTGCGGGATGCGTGGTACCTGATCCGCGATCCCGACGGAGAACGCTACACGCTTCACCGCATCGAATCCCCGGACGTCGCGTCGGCGAACTCGCAGCCCCGGCCCGAACTCGTCGCCGCCCGCAGCATCGCCGTCTCCCCCTTCGAGCCGGGAATGCTCTACATCGGCGGCTACGATCCCAACGCAAAACCCTGCCGACAGACCGCGTGGATCTACTCGGTCTCCATCGAAGCGGCGCTTGCCTCACCGTCGCGATGAACGCGGCGGCACCACAAGCGCAAACGGCGACCCTTGCGGGGTCGCCGTTCTGGCTGCGGGATCTGGAAAAGCAGCATCGCCCGGGGTTTCATGGACGGGCTTCGTGGACACCTGCAAACCTCGACGTCCCGCCTGCCATTCGAACGCTACCGGAGAGACGCCCCCCGTTGGAGCCATGTGGGCGTCCGGGGGGATAGAACATCTCGATTCAGTTCATCGGATGGCATCTGCCTTGTCCGAGAGACAGGCCTCCACCCATGCCTGCGCGGCGAGTTCATCAAGCGATGGGTCCGGACGCTCGACGCGTTCGAAATCGGCGAAGCAGCGACCATCCTTGCTGTCCAGATCGCCGAGCTTGCCGCCGCACAGGCGCAAGGGCCGATCGATGGTGTCCCAACCGGCCTCGCACTCGGTGCGGGTCTCGCTGCCAGGACGACCACAAACACGGGTGCGCCGCGCTTCGACAGACGAGATCGCCTCGGCCACGACCCTGCCCTCGTAGCTGTCGCCCGAAGCGACATACGACCAGGTGCCGCAGATCCGCTTCCCGCGTTGCAGGAGCTGGTAGTGGCTGCATTGATCGGGAAATCCGGCGCCTGCGCAGGACTGCCAACTGCCCGCGAATGGCGCCGAAGCCGTGATATCCGGCTTCGCACCGTCTTGAGCCGACAGGGGCGCAGGCGATGTCACCACCATCGATTGGGATTTTGCGCAACCGGTTGCGGACATGACAGCACCGGCAAGAAGGTATCCGATGCCGAAGCATTGCCATACGCTGATCTTCAATTTGCACCTTCCGTACCGATGAATGATTGCCGGCATCGCGAGCAGGATGGGATTCACGTTTTTCATCGTCATGGGTCCATGCCCGCTCCAAGACGGGCAACAGTATCCCCGAAGCGCAGGACGCCCACATCCCGCGCCCCACAAACGAAACGGCGACCTCCGAAGAAGCCGCCGTTTCGCTTGAATCTGGAGCGGGTGATGGAAATCGAATCGAAACCCGCTCCACCTCATTCCAATCAAAAACTTACACGCCGATTGGGGCGTAACTTTGATACCTTGGGCGATACCTTAGGAAGCGTTACCGTAGCGCACACATTGTGTCTGCATCAACGGCCGCGCGATGCGATTTAGACCAGGCGCGGCCACTTCGGTGCTGGTCCATCCGGCCCGTCGAATCCCTGTGCGGGCGGCGGTGGTTGCAAGCTCTGTTCCAAGGCTTGCTTCTGGTTGATGGCAGCGACGTTCTCGCTACTCAGCTCAAGCTTCTGACTCGCCAAATGCCCGACGTCGCCGACGGCAGTCTTCGCCCACGGCGCTGACAAGTCCGCCGTATCGGTCATCCCGACCTTGGTGCCATCCGGCGTGAACTTCGCCGCGCCGATCGTGTCGAGGCCGCGCTCGCGAGCCCTCTCGACCAGGCCGCCCGCCAACTGCCGGCTGACCTCGTCCGGCTCGCGGCCGAGTTCCTTGTCGCGCTCGTTCACGGTGCGCAGCAGGGCCGCGAATATTGCGTGGTTCTGGTGAGCGGGATTGTCAAGCAGCATCGCGCCGGGGCGCTCCGACTTGGGTTCTTCACGGAGCGCGCGATCAGGGTCCTCAGGCTTCTCGCTGCGGACACCGGGCGCGGATACTGTCGGCACAGCGGTGCGCAGCGTTGCTTGCGTGTCGTCCTGCGACAGGCCCGCACGGTTTGCCTCCCTCTGCACCTGCTCGCGCGCATCGCGTTGCTCCGCGGTTGCTTTTTCTGTCGCCTGCACTGGGGTGCCCCTGTCTGGCGTATCGTTCGCGAGACCACGCGCCCGCACATCGCTCAGCGCGACTTCGATCTCATCGGGATAGGTCTTTGCCGCCACTTGGACCTCATTGTTCGGCCCCATCCGGGTATGCAGGATCGGGCTATTCAACGAGGCCTGCCCATTCGCGTCTTTTTCCAATACGAGCCCGGAGTTCTCGGCCGTCAAATCCGACATCTGCCGGGTGCGCTTGACCGCGAGATAGCTCGCTTCGAATTGCTCCGGCGAGGGGTTCCATCCTTCGTTTGTGTAGGCTGTGCGCAGCATCGCTCGATCGCGCTGTTCCGGGGTCGGAGGCTCGTAAGCCTTGGTGTCAGCCAGCTGCTGTTCGTGTTGCGCCAGGACCGGGATGAGACGCTCGCGCGTCGCCTCCAACTCCAATGCACGGTTGCCCGTTGCAGGCACACCGTCGTGCGACCACTGCCCCTGCGCATCGCGCACATATTGCTTGCCGTTTGATGCTTCCAGCGTGTTCGGGTTCAACGCCGTCGCCACCGCCTCCGGCTCCGACCCGAAATCGCCGAACCCGTTGCGCTTGGCACCGATCTGATATTGCGCGACGAGCACCGCAGGACCTTCGACAATGTTGCGATCGATCACGGCCAGGGCTTGCCGGTCGAGTTCCGCAGCGCGGGCGGGAGAGGCGTATTCCGGCTCGGCTTGCCACACCGGCGCATCGTTGCGGTCGAACGCGTCCGCCACCGTGCGCGACCAACGGCCTGTGTCCGCATCGCGCGTCCAATCGCGCACTTTCAGGTGCGAAGGATCGCTCTCGTTCGATGGCTGCACGAACGGATCGCGCGGGTCCGCCTTGCCAATGGCTTGGCTGACGGCTTCGGCACTGGCTTTGGCATTCAGCTCTCGCATGAGCTCGGGTGTCGCGGCGAAGTCTTGTTGCCGCGGTCGATCCACGCCATCGTCGCGGAAGTCGGCGCGCAGATCGTCGCGGATCCACTGCTTACCGTTGAACACGTAGTCCGCACCGTCGCTACTCGTCTGATGCGTGATCTTGCGAACATCCAAAAACCTTGCGCCGCGCTCGGCGGCTTCCGTGAGCAGCACGCCATCGGCAACCGCGAGCGCCACCGCAGGCCCGCCACTTGCACCTGCGGCATACACGGTGAGGCCCGCTGCCGCACCTCCGCCGCTGCGCGCAAGAAAATGCGTCGCCTCCGAACGCACAGCGGATGGATTGTCTTGCGCGTAGGCCGTGCTCAGGCGCTCGCCGGTTTCTTTCGCATCGTAAGCGGCAGCTGCAAGCCCCACGCCTGCCAGCCCGACGGTGGTTCCGGCACGACCAAGGCGCGGCGGTAAAGGTTCAGCTGCCTGGACAGGCGCCTCAATGGCGGCGATGCTTTCCGCTCGCACCGTTGCGCGTTCCAGCTTCCCTCGCTCGGCACTTCCGGCGATCAAGGCCTCTGCCGTCGTAGGCGAGATGTCTTGGCGTGCTCGGACTGCCTCGGGCATGGCTTCATGCCACGCTTGTTGTTGTCTCCAACCATCCTGCAATTGCTGCCGAACTTCTGGGTCTTCCATACGTCCTGCGCGCGTTTCGCGCAACACTTCGCTGGGCGCCCCCACATCGCGACGGTTGTTGTAAATCTCGTTCAGTTCGCGATCATAGATCCGCATCTGAACGCCCGTTCTTTCAGCCAATTTTTCCAGGCTCCCGGGCAAGTCGTTGTAAACGCGGTTATGAAAGCCCATGTCGACGTCACGTGCCACACCAAGCCGATCAATCTGGTTCGAAAAACGTTGATCGATTCCGATCTCGCTTTCGAGCCAGTGCGATGAAATCGCGCGAACCTCGACTTCATAGCCCTTCTTTTGCAGCGCCTCAATCGTGCGAATGCTGTTACCCGCGTCGCTCATCGATCCATCGATGACGAGGTTGACGCGCTTGTCCACGCCCGCGTCGCGCAAGCCGTTTGCAAGCCGAAAGGCATCCTTGTTGGTTTCCTGGGGCCAACCAAAGGGATCGGCCTCTTGGAGTCGGCGAACGCCTGGAATTCTTTCTCTCTGTTCATCCGGATCAACCACGAGAATGTCGCCACCGAACTCATCTCGTGCAGCGCGCACCAATGCGCCTTTCCCTGCGCCAGGCTGGCCTGCGAGGACAATAGCCCTTGGTTTTTCGTGCGAAGTCAATTCGTCGATTCTGGATTTCGGAAGAACCTTTTCTTGAAAAGTTCGATCCAGATCTTCTTTGCTCAGCCTGTCCGTTGGCTCGCTCATCCGATGCGATCCTTGTGCGCCAGGAGGTAATCATGAATTACTTTTAAATCGCCGAGGCCGTCATTCACACTCCGGGCACTGAACATTAGCTCTTCTTTAACCTCAGCCCTTGCGATTGCATCCGCGTCGCCGACCTCTTGCGCAGCCTCCAATTCCACCTGCGCTTCTCTGATGAAGACCGTAGTTTGATCCTCTAAAGCCCAAATCGCTTGCTCAAATAAGGGCGTCAATTTGAGCGGTTTTTCTACGACTTCGTTTAGCACCTCCTGAATCCGCGCGAGATGTCCCGGATAGTCTTTGAGCAATTCTCGCAACCGCTGTGGGATAGGCGGCTGCGGCAGGCCGTTCGCGAGCAATGTGTAGGACGTTGTTTCGTTCACTTCATCAACTCCTTATCAAACCCCTGCGAGTTCTCAACCGTGTCATTTAACAATCGCTGCAACTGCTCCTTGCCGAGTTGCTCCTTGGGATCACTCATTTCAGTACCTCCCTATGCAACTGAAAGAAGTCCCAAAGCTCGTGCAACCCCTTTAGTCCGCCGTTCGGACTCGCCGCTCGCCGCATCAGGCTCGTTTTCGCTTCGGCCAGAGCAATCGCCTCCGCAACGCCATTTTTGTGCGCTTCCGCCAATTCGGCCTGCGCTTCTCTGACGAAAGCATCGGTTCGCCCTTCCAAAGCCCAAAGAGCTTGCTCGAATAGTGGCGTCAACTTGAAGGGATTTTGGACAACATTGTCGAGATCGCCCTGTATTCGCGCGAGATGCCCCGGATAGTCTTTGAGCAATTCACGCAACCGCTGCGGGATTGGCGGCTGCGGCAAGCCGTTCGCCAGCAATGTGTAGGACGTTGTTTCGTTCACTTCGTCAATTCCTTGTGAACCCCCTGCAAGCTCTGAGAGGGCACGGCAAGACTTTGACATCCGGCGCACGGAGGGTACAAGGAGCAGGCTCGCCCTCCCGAAACGACAACGGCGACCTTTGCGGGTCGCCGTTTCGTTTGAATCTGGAGCGGGTGATGGGAATTGAACCTGCCACCCGCAACCCATTGAATTGCAAGAACTTACCTCTCGCAACTCGGTGGAAAACGATACCTCAAACGATACCAAAGCCTACTCCACTCTCACTTTGGTTTGCTATCCCACCCCTAGGGATCGAGCGCCGGTCCGGCGCGCGCCGCGCCCCTATCCAAAGCGACGGCTGGCACAAAAAGAGGAAGCTGACCGCGCCAAGTTCCGAATAGCTCCCGCCCTACGCAGGGTATCCAGGCATTCGTCCCTTACGATGACTCAACACTTGGCTTCGCCGCTGAAAGCTTTGAGAGGGCCTGATCTATCAGATCGACGCTCTTTTTTGTTAGAGCCGCCGGAGCACTTCCTTCAAGCTTTGCTCTTTTTGCATACTGCAAAGCCTCGACGACGACCGCAATTTCAGCGTCGCTTAGTTCGACAGTGATCATGCTCGACTCCTGAAAAGCAGTTCAAACAGCAGCTGCGTTCCTTACCGGCGCTTCTGGCCACTTCGCGGCTTGCTCCATGTATTTGTCGTAGTCGAACCGCGCATAGCGCATGAACTCAGCCGCATCTGCCGCGACGGCATCATAAGTGCCGGGATCCGACCTCAGGACCTCATCAACATTCTTCATTTCAGGCACACGCCTGATCACATTGCAGGCAGCCTCCGGTTCGCTCGGAATGGGATGAGCATTCTGTGGAGCTGCCGCCAATCCCGCACCGTCCACCGGAGGGGCAACGTTCGTTCTAAAAAGAAATCCCAGAGACAGCATATCCATGCCGCCTGGTTGCGAAACCCCATAAACGCAACTGGAAGGGAGCAACTCAATAGTGCCAGTCGGAGCTCCGGTGCCCATCAGCTGCAATAGCCACTTGCTTACTGCGACTGTAAACGCCTTCTCAAATCCAGGCGCGGCGGCCCCAGCGTTGCGGAAATCACCGATGGCTTGTTCGCTCAAATCGAGCGCTTCCAGAATTGCCTGTCTGACATCCTCATGATCACGCACGTTGGCTAACAAGCAATCGAGAAAGCGCTCCTTAGCCTGCTGATTGATTGCGCCGCTGTTTGCGCGCGTCGTAAGAAACAAGATCCACGGCTCGTTTGGAGGCCTGCGTCGACGCTGCGAATCAATAAGCTGCTGCAAAGCATCGTAATAAGCTCTATCGCTTTCCGGTGCCGCCCCCGCTATCGAGTTGCATAGGTCAATGTTGATCACATCGAACGATGTGCTGCCTTCGATCCGCGAGAACCCCACAGATGATCGATCCGCGAGGGATTGAATGGCGTCAACAACTACGCTGGACTCTCGAACAACATTCGGGAGACTCATCACCTCGTCGTAAGAGAGGTTCAATTCCGTCTCATCGTCTTTCGTGCCAGTCATGAACCCGAGAAATTGCAGCTTCACGCCGTTCTCCAAGCACACCTGATGCATGGACCGAACATCCAGCAAATCTGGCCCTGGCAGGCTTACATACGATAGCGGGCGTTGTTTCTGCGCCAAGCCCAGCTCCCCAATAAGGTTCAGCGCTTCTGCCTGCCATTGGTTGCGGCGAATCCAGTGCTTCCTCGGCTTGTGCCAAGGCCTGAACGCATCCTTTGACTTCTTTGTGGGGTGCTGAGGCTCGGCTTGAATGAGCTCTTCAAGAAAACTGGGCTCCCCCGCCCCCGGTTCAGTCTGCATCCTTTGCCTCAGCTGTAATGATCTTCCCGATCTCAGAAAGCAACTTTTCCTGACGGGAATAGGGCATATCGTCAAAAACACCATAGGCCTGCAAGACCAGCGCGATCGCCTTCAAGCGCGGCTCAAGATCTGCTTGCTTTTTGCCCTTCTGCACAGAACCTTTTTGTATGACCGCCTGCCGTAGGAAAGCGGGAGTTCCGGCCGAACGACGCTCTTTGATGAGTTCGTCCTTATCTTCAAAAACGATATCGGGCGGAGCCTCCGCATCACTTCCTCTTACATCGTTCCAAACTTCCTCAGACGCCTGTTTAAGAAGTTCACCCAGCTTCTCGCCAGAACGCTGCCTGCTTTCAACCCTTGCTTTCCCAGAAATTGTTTTGTGGCGATTGGTCAGCTGGCGAATCGCACCGTGTAGCCACCGGCTAATGAATTGGAAATGGATGCTGGCGTAATTGAACGACTCTCGATCGATATTCAGCGCACCTTCGAGCCCTTCGAGGACAAATATCTCTGCGGTGATCTGTTTAAGCCGAGTCTGCTCGGAGACTTGGTAGCCCAAGAAGGTTGGGTCAAAAAGAGTTCCACTGGCACCCTTAACCCGTATCAATACGCCGTTATGATCCTTCGGGACGATCTTTGGAGACCAATACAGATACGCCTCAAACCGCAGATTTCCTCCACGAAAAGCCTCAGGCATGCGACTCAAATCCGGCGCGCATTTGCCGACAAACATTAGATTTTTGGATGCAGGTTTAGCCTTGTCCGTGGTCTTGGCTTTTGCAAACGAAAGCGGTCTAGACAACTGAACGCCATCGATCATGATCTGAAACGTTGTGTCTTCGAAATCCTGAGGCGCGCTGAGTCCAAAAAGGGAGCGAACTGAGCGCGAGCCTTCCGTGCACAGTTCAGACGCCTGGCCTTTTGGCTCATTGGACAGCGAGTAAAAATCGAGGCCATCCTCTGATGTCAAATCAAACGGATGTGCATGCAAATACTTGCTCGGCAGCGATAGCGATATAGTCCACAGCAAACGCAAATAGTTGTCGAGAACCTTGTCCAGTTCTGGATTTGGATCAGAGGTGGTTTGCCTCTGCACAGACTGCACAAGCTTCTCAAATTTCTCGTATGGCCCATCCGAATTAAGCCAAGGCAAATTCGCCGGGATTTCTATCTTGTTGCTAGACGAAAGATCAAGCCCGCCTATGTGATAGACAGGCTTGACCGTCGCCGTTGGCATCCAATTGTCGTCGACTGTCTCGGGCGAAGGGTTGAGCGCCGTCCAGCGAGCAGTGCTACGCAGCAAGTCTTTGGTCTGCGGCCTAAGGTCCATCAGCACGATTTCCGTGCCTTGGGACTCAATGTCGGCGGCAGGGACACTCCACACACGAACCGTGCCGGTCTTCAACTTGGTGTCAACATCTCCTTTCGCCAATGCTTTGTCGGCATCTTCCGGCGCAAGAATAATGTCGGCTATTCGGCGAATTTTTTCGCCCTTCTGCTTAGTTATGACCTGGAAATGAGGTGTCAACTGAGCCACTGAAAACAGGCCAATGCCGATCTTTCCGATCAGTTTTCGCCCGCCCGGACTTAGCCCGGGATCACTCTTGCTTGTTACGTCAAGACTCGCCCCTTGGGCAGTCCGCTTCAAGCTGCCGCCTATGTGATGCAGCACATGGCCTAGCGTTTCGCTGCTCATGCCTACACCGTCATCGCGAATGACCATGCGATCAAAGCGAGGAGGATCCATATCGATAACAACGCTTTTTGCATCCGCATCATATGCGTTGGCAATGAGCTCACGCAGCGCTGAGGCTGGCTGTCGGTAGATGCCGTCGGTAATACGTGCCAGAACTCTTTCGTCAGTCCTCAATACATCGGAGACTTCCGACCCAGAGTCCTCAGCCGCACGAATTCTATCGGCTAATTTTTGTTCGGCGGGAGATGATTTGCTCATGGTTTCGGCTGGCTCAGCACATTTGCAATCGAGTGAGCAACAGCAGTCGCTAGCGGCGGCGGGACTGCATTGCTGACTTGCACAACTTGCTCGCTCAAATTGCCAAGCAACTCAAAGTTCTTCGGAAACCCTTGGAGTTGCATGGCTTCATACACGCTTATCCGCCGAAGCCCGTTCGGGTGCACATGGATTTCGCGATTTCCGTATGCAACGGTGCGACTTTGCTTGTCCCACTCCAACCTAATGAAGGATCTGCCGTCCTTCGGAGTTTCGTAGTCCGCAGAGAACTTCTTCGACTTGGGCATCATGGTCCAGTGATTGGGGTGCATGGCTATACCCCTAGGATCAACTCCGCGCTCGAAGAAAACCGGCTCTGGAAGCCCATCTATGGCCGCCCTAACCGTCATAGCAGGCACGTCCGTACGGTTAGGCAGGACGAAACCGTCTAATTTGAGTTTCTTGTTCAAGCCTACAATGATTAGGCGGCGACGCTTCTGTGGGACGCCAAATTCGGAAGCGTCGAGTATCGCCTCATGAAGATCAAAAACACTACGCAGCTTCTTAACAAGCTTGTCATACAGAGGCTTGTTCTTCTTCGCTGCTTTCAGCGCCGGCACATTCTCGAAGACAAAAAAATCGAGGCCTGATGTTTCTTCTAGCCTCAGAACAATATTTGCATAACGCGAGAAGAGCAGGTTCCGCGGATCATCAGGTCCAGCCTGATTGTTCCCATTAGACACGCCTTGGCACGGGGGTCCACCTAGCAATCCCCGAGGCGCAGCACCGACTTCTTTGGCGCGCTGCAACACGGCATCGACCACCTTGTTGGAGGTGGTTTTTAGTAGATCCAAGACCACCGCTACCTGCTCGCCAGCATTGTGGTTGAAACTGCTGACGGCCGACTCCATGAAGTCGGCAGCATAGATGGTTCGAAATCCTGCCCCTGAGAAGCCGACGTCCAGACCGCCGGCTCCGCAGAAGAGACTTACCACCGGGACTTCGCCTGGTCTGAGTGGCCTTGGCAGAGGTAAGGTGGGTTGCGCTTCGTCCATCTAGTCCTGCTCCGGGAGACTGGCCCATTCTAACGGAAGCGCCTATGTTCCACGAGCCCAGCATTGTCAAGCACTTAGCTGTTTCAGCGTCAGGGCTACGCGGCGAGCACAGCCTTCTGGATCTGCTTCAATCTCATGCTCCCACAGGCGCAGGACATGCCATCCTTCCTCTTCAAGCGCGGCCTCTTGCCTCCGATCACGAGCAATGTTGGCCTCGATCTTCGGGGACCAGTAGCTGGTGTTGCTCTTGGGGCGGACATAGTGAAGCGGACATCCGTGCCAGAAGCATCCGTCGACAAACACTACGAGTTTCTGGCGCGGAAACACAATATCTGGCCGGCCGGGAAGCCGGACGCAAACCCGATACCTGAGGCCCAACGCCCATACTGCTTTCCGCAAAAGCAGTTCCGGAACAGTGTCCCTACTCCTAATCCTGGACATCTGCTCCGACCGAGTCAGCGGCTTGGCGGCTCTCTTTCTTGCAGAAGATGACAGGGAGCGGCTCATAAGTTGCTGTGGGGTGAGCAAGCGAGACTCACAATTTACGCCTTCAAAGCTAGGCATCGCCGTCCTCGGTGGCAAAAAACTGCCGGGACGCCGACAAGAGTTGGCGGGACCCTCAGTCTGCACGGCCAGATTTGCAAGCGTCTGGGTTGCTTAGCAGGGGTAGTCGACGCCTCGCCCCCATAGGCATGATTTGTCGTCAGTGCCGCATCCCGGTTGATCCCGACAGGCCAGATCGCGGTGGCCGCGGCTTCAACTCCCGCCGGTTCGACCCGCTCTTGACGTCTTGGTCCGACCCATCGCCTTCCTCAAAAGGTCCTAGTCCGGCCTTCTCTGGAAGTGCGGGTGCGAAGATGCTGGTGCGCGGCATAGGAAAGTCCGTCTCAACCATTTTGAGCGCGAGTTGCATCTCATTGAAGGCATCTTCGATCGCGGCTCTGCGCCGCTCCTCCGGCTTCCCCGACTTCTGCTCACGGGCGATGTTGTAGAGCCGTTGGGCGTTGAGGCGTTCAGACGCTCGGGGATGGGGATGCTCCTTCTTGGCCCACATCAATCGGCCCCAAGCCGCTTCCACGTTCTGGCCGACGGCGAGGTGATCACGTTCCAAGCGGGCATAGTCGACCACCTTCCGGCAAAGCCACTCGCTCTTGGCGAAGAAGTCAGGGGCGGCGGCATGAAAGCGTGAGCGGTCGATCTTCACTGCCTCCACGGCTTCCCTAAAACCAGGATCGACCTGCCCACCGGGCGAGGCGGCTTGCACGGACCGAAGCATCTCGCTGGCGGCTTCGCGCTGGGCTTCCAGCCAGTCATTGATCAACTGCGCTTCGCTTCTCAGCACCTCATCAGCGCCGCCCTCTGGCCGCACCCGGGCAAACTGGCGATCTAGCCTGGCAGCGATGGGGCTCATCTCCCAATGGAACCATGCCTTGAACTGGCGCTGGTCAAACAGATGCTGGGGGCCCGACAACTTGGCCGCCGGCGGCGCGATGACGCTGCGCTCTCGCCGGGCGGCTTCGAGGGTATGACGATCAGGCGTCTCCATGAGCCTGCCTTCCGCTTGCGCCTGATCGATCAACGCCGACACCTCTGCCCGACGCTCATCCTCCGAGGCACGCCTGCGCATCAGTGCGGTCTGGATCTTGCCCCGATGCACCGAGGGCATGCGTGTAAATTCCCAAGCGCGCGCGATATCCCCTGCTTCCGCAGCCGCCACCGCCTGGGTCGCCAAGCTCCGGTGATCGACCCGGGTTGAGATCTTGGCATTTGCCAAGGAAGCATTGACCATGTCAGCCACAAGCGAGCGCAGGGCACGAAGTTCGGCATGCCCGCGTCCGCTTCTGCCGTCGAGTTCGGCGCCCGCACGCTCGCCCAATCCGATGGGCGTAACCTGCCTTGCCGACATCAGCAAATGGGTATGGTGGTTCCGCTGATCACCGTTACGACTTGGAAGGTGAACCGCGACCAAGACGGCGCAGTGGTAGCGATCGACGAGCGCCTGTCCAAGATCAAGGGCAAGCTTCTCGCGCTGATCAGCGCTGAGTTCGTGCGGCAGGCTGACTTCGAGTTCGCGCGCAATCCTGGCGTTGTGGCGAGTCTCCCCTGCCTCGTTCATATCCCAGAACACCTCGGGGTCGAGGCACCAGGCGGGCGCGCCTTGCGGCGCGAGCATGCGATGCATGACGACTCCCTGCCGCTGCGAGTAGCGATGCACGACACGGGAATGCGTGTCGACAAGATCGATGCCTGCGCGATAAGCCGCGGCAGCGATCGAAGACTCGCCATTGCGACGAGAGAAGTTTTTGACGTGGGCGTGATACATGAGGCTCCTTGATTGGGGTGAACGGATCCAATCAAGCGAGCATGCTCACGCTGTAAAGAGCCGCAGGCCGCACGGCATCCCATGGAATGGGACGCCATAAGTGCGCTCTTGCTTGCCCCTGAATCCTTGGATTAGGGCAACACCTGCCTACTGTCGAGAGGGTTCGGACGAGAACGCGATCTGAGAATCAAAAAATGTGATGCGTGGCTGCCTTCGTTGCAGTGCGCGACTCACGGCAGAGCGACGCCACGACCGGACCAACCCTCTCAACAAAAAAAAGGAAACCACGATGGAACAAAGACTCGTCATCGCCTCACAAATTCTCTCCGGGCTTGTCAGCTTAGATCGGGTCCGCCCGCTCAGGCGTCGGGTAGGTGCGGTCAGGCATGCGTTGCAACTGGCCGACCTCTTGCAACTGATGCACTGCCAGATCCCGCCCCTCCCCCTGTTCGATCCCCTTGTCGAACTCCGGGCGCAATTTGGCGAGAACATCTTTGACGATGAGGACGAAAGCCCCTGCCCGGCATCCGCGCCGCGCAGGCGAGGCAGACCGCCGAAGCGCACGCTGCACTGATCCAATACTCCGTAGAAAACGACACGCCGGCTTACGCCGGCGTCGTCATGCCGGGCCCACCGCAAGCCGCTGAGGACGTGCCGGCAGCCCCTGAACACGTCCAAGTTCGTCAATTGACGCAGCCTCGTTTCCTGCTACGAATCGGCTACCCAGGAGCCGATGATGAGCAAGAAGACAACCACGAGCCCAGACAAGACGGTCAAGCCGAAGGCCACCCCGCGCAAGGCGACCCCCAAGCGGGATCGCCAGCGCCGAAAGCTATCCCCTGAGGACCAAGTCTTTAGGGACAACCCCTATGAGCACGACACGCCCGAGTATCGCCGCTACATAGTCGCAGCGCTGTATAGCCTGATGGAGCAGCAGCATCGCGAGGTTCCCGACTACGCCGCAGACGTCATGCAGCGCTATGTCGATTTCAAGCTGACAATGGCCGAAGTTGTGAAACGGATCGACTTCGCCGCTGGCAACCTGAGTTAGCGATAAAGCTTCTTGGTCCGCAGTGCGCGATCGAACTGACCAGACCGGTAGCGCGGGATGGAGACCTCCGGCACGAAGTCCACGAACATCTCGGCCTGCAAGAGCACTTTCTCTTCTTCGGTTTGCTCCTCGTAGACCTCACGCAGCATCCGCGCTCCATAAAGTTCCTTGTGGCCGGTGATCAAGGCACGTGTTTCGACGGGCACCTTCATCTTCTTCAAGCTCGTGGCAATGCCGTGCCGGAAGAGGTGGAACCCGAAGCCCTTGGGCAAGGTGATGTGCTTCCGTAGATAGACACCAAAGTCGTGAGAGAGCTTGGCGCCATAGCCCGATCCATTGAGTTCGTTCGTCCCACGCTTCTTGCCTCGGCTCAGGTGAGGGAACAATCGAGGATGGCCGAACTTCTTCATGTCCTGAACAAATTCCAGGAACCCCGCGTCAATCAGCCCCTTCGGGATCAGCACATCGCGCGGCTCGCCTTTGAGCGACTGATAGGACTCGTCTGGCTCACCCGGAACCCACTCATCATCCGTGGTCATGCGGATGCTGATGCACCAATGCCCCGCCACCTTGCGGATGTCCTTAACTTTCAGCTGCCCCACTTCGCTCACGCGCGCGCCCGTGAACAAGCCGATCAGTGTGCCCCACCAGCGATCCGGACGTTCCCTCGCCCACTCAGCAAACCTGGCTGGCTCAAATAGCGTGGCCAGCTCCTCAGGGCGGAATGGCCGACGCTTCTTGTTGGACAAAGCCTTGACCTTGCGCTTCTTGACCGAACGCATCGGCGAGCGCATATCAGCACTGTCTTCAAGCAATCCAAAGAAGGTCGACAGCCGGGCGTGGGCGAGATTGATTGTGGTATCGGCACGCCTGGGTCGGGGCAGCGTTCTGCCAATGGCGAGGATCTGCTCATCCGTCATGCCGGCAAAGCGCTTGCGGTTCGCTGAGCGCGGCCAGATATCCATGATCTCGAAGAAGCGATGGATGTGCTCGGCCTTGATCTGGTCTACCGGCAAATCGTCCTGGCAGGCCAAGCGCAACAGGCGGAAATCACGCTTAGCGACTTTCACCGTTCTTGGGTGCAGGCCTTGGTGCTGAATGCCTGCGATGTAGCGCCTGACTTCCACGGACAGCTTATCGGCCTTGGAGCTTGCCAGGAGAGGCCGTGTCCGAAGACCCAAGCGCATGCGGCGTCGGTCTTCTTTCTCAGTGCTGCGGATCAGTTCTTGGAACTGATCGAAGTCCTCTCGCGTTCGAAGATGGACTTCATCCAATTGAAGCGTGTTGCCGATGCGCACATTGCGGAGAATGGTGTAGCCGCTAGATGCGTCGATTTGATCCGGTGTGATGCTTGAAGATTGAAACATGTTTGACCCCAGTTGAAAGACACGTCTGGGGTAAGGCAAGGCGCGCTTGTGTCAACGCGATTGGCATGACTAAAAAGACCATATGGCGCACGCCGCTGAACACCTAAAACGGACTGGATCAAGCAAGATGATCATGACAACTTTTTTGTCTTCAAAGCATTGATTTGCAATCCGTAACTTCACTCTTCGACGTAGTAGTCGAGTGTTAGAACATTATTTATATGGAAGGTCATATGGAGTCAATTCCATAAACGTTACTTAAATGCTTATGGAAAAGATCACTGGATTGTGCAATCGAATCAACGCAGACGACTCGTGCGATTTTAGGTGAGCGAAGTAGCGTCTGCGACATGGGCTTGGCCCAACTTTGTGGGCATCCCTCAGAAGTCCTCATTCTCAACGGCTTCTGGCGCAGGCGTATGATCGTGAGCAATACGCTCATCCAGATCATTGGCGAACTCCAACACCTTGTCCGCCAGTTCACGGACTTCATCATCCGTGATTGCAACCGCATTTCCGTCAACATCCTGCCCGGATCGATGAACAATATCGTGCCTCTTTTTGGTGGGCTCAATGAATGCCTTCACGCTAGGCATTTCAGTTTCCAGCCCCACTTTAACTAGACGCACAACATCGTCCCATCGATGCCAAACCATATGCTGCATGTGAGCTTTCACTTCGGCCTTCAAGTTCTCGTGCATCGCATAGATGTCGCCAAGCTTCATCGGGCGATCTCGAAACAATGGAAGCTTTGTGATCAGGTTGGATACCGTCCGCGGATCATTCTCAACCCAGTAAGCCATCGTCTCCCACAAGAACGTCTCCAATGCTGCTATGACGCCGGCATAGGACAAGTTCCTGGCAGTTTCAATTGCCTCGGCATCGCCTTCCAGGTCTAGAACAGCTTTGAGCTTGTCGAGCCGTTCTTCTAGCCGCTGGGTAGGCGCGTTACGCTCATCAATGAAGACATCTTGCTCTTCATCGTAGTAGGTAAGCTGCGTAGGCGCCCAGTCATAGACACCTTCGCTTTGAACGCTGTCGATTGCTTGGTCAATCGCTTCTTCGGACGCAATTCCGGAAAAGCGACCTTGCAACTGTTCAGTTGCGTCGTATGGCCCACCGTGCACCCAGATGTATCCCCCCTCTGAGCTCATATAGGGAGTGTCATTGGCTGGGTCCCAAAAGCGCGCATGGAACCACTGCACCATCGCAGCAACCTGCTCATCTTCTTCGGCGGTCGCTAGCCAGTTGTCATCTATTTCTCGACGATACTCATCGGAGTAAGCCTCCCGGGGAGGCTCAGAGAGTTCGTCGTCATCCATCATTTTCTTGACCCCGCCCATCATCCTCTCCGAGAACTAGAACCTTCCTTCGTCCTTCTTCTTCGACCGCTTCGCTTGCGGAGTAGCCTGGTTCAGGCTGTCCCGCTCACCGTCAGCATGCTCGGCGTTTAGCGCCAGCTTGATCTGCTCTAACACAGCATTCTGGTGGGCCTTGGATAGCTGACTGAATCCGATGATGACTTCGGCAAGTCTGTCATCTCGGCTAAGCAGAGCTGGCAACGGCAATCCAAGCACGCTCGCCATGCGCTCTGCCGTCTCGATATCAGGCGCATGAACTGCCTTCTCATATCGATTGACTCGCGTGGACGCCACGTCCTCCGGCAGTCCCATTCGAACCCCCAACTCGGCCTGTGAAATGCCCAATGCCGTCCGCGCCGCCCGTAGACGGGCAGCGAGAACGACGTTGATAGCGGTCTTAGGCATGGCGAGAACGGTGGATTTGATCCGTTCAGGATGCCTTCAACGTCGATTCCGTGATACTACGTTCAACGTAGCATTACAAGCCGCCGTCAACCCATACGTGTAAGGGGAAATCCATGAAAAGTGTCGAATTGGTTCGCTGGGGCCTGCCCCTGGCTGTCCTGGTCGGGTTCTTCAAGCTCAGCGGTGCCGCAGTGTCCTTCGCCTTCGCCGCGATCGTCTTTGCCCTCATTAGTGCCGCGATCGCATGGCACACGCGGGACCCGCGTGGCTTCCACATCGGGGTTAGGGCTTGGATCATCATTCTGCTGATCGTGCCTGCGGGGTTAACGGTTCTGGCTACCGCCGTTGGCTTCCCGCCTGCCCTGCTGCTGAGTGTCCCCGTGCTGGCTCTGACGATCTGGCTCTACCGGCTCAACGCCAAGAAGATCGAGAAGCATGGTCCGGTCGGTGGCTCAGCCAAGGGGAGCTACTGACATGCGTGCACTCATCCTTGGGGTTGTCCTGGCCTGCCTGGCTCATACCGCAGTCGCTGGCGAAGCTGTGCAGAAGGCCGCAAGTTGACGGGCCAGACGGCAACTGGCACCTGTGGCACCGCGTCCATCAAGGTGTCCGGCATCGACGAAGAGTGGATCTCGCCGACCGGACAAGTCGAGGTCAAAGGCAAGACCGGATCGCTGCATATCGGATCCGAGCCTCACATGTTCATGGAAGACCGGAACGTGGTCGCCTGCGTTGCGTCGAAAGCCGGCCCCAGGATCTTGCTGCTTGCATACTGCGATGCGCGACAGTGTCCGCCTTCCAATTACTACGTCATCAATCCCACAGCGGCGCGGATCGAGACGACGACCGAGTATGGAGAGTATCCGCTTGCCTGCGCTGAAAAGGCACTAGGAGCTCGCTTGCCGGACCATCTCCGCGATGGGATGTCTAGCTCGGACTGACCTCACTAGCAACCTGATGCAAATGGCCTCGCGCGCGCCGGACAGCTTATTTCGGATAGACGGTCTTGTAGCCGCCGACGTAGCTCTCATACGGCCCGGTGTATCCGATCTCATGGAACACGATCTGCGAGACGAGTTCACGAACAAGCAGTATCTTTGGCCAGAGATCTTCCTTCTTTGAGCCTTCGCTTGGGTGAGCGATTGCGTTGCGATATTTAGTCGCCTCAACGATCGCATCGTCCGTAAAGAGAGTCTTAGATAGCCCGTAATGGTTTCGAAGAGCTTGCACTTTCTGAGCCAAGGTCCTTCCGTTCAGCTGCTTGATCTTCGCCGCAAAGATATCGCCGTGGCTTTCATCTACAAAATTCACATCCGACAGCGCCGCCAGGAGCTTGTCTCGCACACTCGCGTAATCGCTCTTTGGAATAATCGTCGTCATGGTCTTTGGAATGACGTGTTCAACAATGGCATCCAAAGCCGTCATCGACATCAGCAATCGAACTTCATCGAACGAGGTCTCGGTGTTCATCATTCCGATGGCCGTCCAAAGCATGGGATGAAACGGCTTCGGGTCCGCAAACCGCTTGGTCAGCGCCTCGATGAAGGGGCCTTGATTGAAGGGATGGATGGGCGCGAAGCCCGATCGCGACCCTACGCCATCGTAGTAGGTTGCTTCCCACCGGCCGCCCATGTAGACCTCAAATCCTGGCGCTTGGAGCCGTCCTCCGCGGGCGAATGCGAGCCCTCGGTGCATGAAGGTGAGCAAGGCATCTGCCTTCTCCGTCCACCCGTCCAAGTCGGTGTCGTCTTGGGCGCGCACTGCGACGAACCCACTCATCTCATCGGAGTCCGCAATCTTTGAAGATCCACGCACTTCAACCAACCCCAGCGCTGTCTTGACGGGGGCGTTGAACGATGACTTGAAACCGCGTAGCCACAGGCGCATCAACGGCGTAGGTGTAGGGCCGTCTAGAACACCCGCAACCTTCACCTCTCGGGTTGATACCCTTATTGAGCTGTTCGGCACGCCAATTTGCACCCGATTAACACTGACGGTGTCCGATAGAAACGTTTCTCCGCTGTCATTGCTGCCCGAGAGAGTGAATTCTTGAACGCGCATTCCAGGTTGGCCGTCTTGGAGCGCTAACGCGGCCTGGGTCGGGACTGACCCCATCTCAATATGGATGCGCCCATCATCTTCCGCCTTGACCTCGAACTCCGCAGGATAAGTGTCGTTTCCGACCTGAAATGCTCCTATAAACTTCTTCGGCTCCAACTTCACCGCATTCTCCGAAACGACCACCTTGCTATAACGATTTTTTGGATTAGGTTGGGGGTCATGAATGAGCCTATTCCAAACACCGCACAGTCAAATTTGATCAGGGTAGCGAACGCGCTCGAACGCATCGCTCAGATATGCACCAAAGTGGCATACGTATTTTTGCCCTTTTGGGCTCTCTGCGTGATCTATGTGGCAACTAGGTGAGGCACCGCAAGGATAAAAACACCACCTAGGATTGCGGTCATTGTCAGCCAGAGCAGGCACAACTTTCTTGCATTGTTAAGCGCAATTTTGTTCTGGGGTGTTGGATCTTCTCGGTAGATCTTTGCCCTGATCCCAACCAGAACCAGATAAATCACCAGCAGAGCGGCAGAGAATAACCACCCGTATCGCGCAACCCTTTCGCTAATCAATGACCAATCAATCATTACCTTTCCCTATGGATGAAGTTGCGAGAGGTCTACCAAGTCAGCTGAAAACTTTCCTGCTTCGTAGTTTGCCAAATCCACAGCTGGCTTGAACTTGGTCAATGCTTCCAAACGCTCTGGCAGAGCCTTCACATCAGCGATATGGATGTAGTGCTTTTCGAGCGTCGGAACCTCTTGCCTGCGCGCATGACCGGTGATGAGTGCGATCGTTGTCGTCGGCACCATTGCTTCGGCAAGCTTCGTTGACAAGGTATGGCGAAAAGCGTGGAACGCCGTGCCCTTCTCGATCTCGAACTGTTTCAGATACGCCGCGAATTGCCGGCTGAGTTGCCGTCCATACCCAAGCCCGTTGGGTTCGCCATCTTTGCCCGTGCCCGCAGGCAGGTGCGGAAAGAGTCTTGGGTGCCCCGTGGCCTTCATATCCTCCACGAATTGAAGAAAGCCCGCGTCGAGCACAGGTTTTGCCAGAGGGACGAACCTGATGGAGGACTTGGTCTTGATCTTCTGCGCGCGATGCTGCTTCCAGAAAAACAGTCCCCAGACGCCATCGATTTGCTTGACGTCGTCAATATAGAGCTGCGCAACCTCGTTGACCCTGGCACCGGTGTAAAGGCCGAGGATCGGCCCCCAAAACCGATGTGGATACTTTGACGCCCATGGCACGAAGTGCTCGGGATCGAAGATCTGGGCCAGCTCTGCATCAGTGAAAGGCCGGCCCGTGTTCGGATCGGTCGAGCGGTCGGGATCAGCCTGCTTGCCCAGATGCGGCGCCTTGACCAAGACGTCATCCTCAACAAGGCAATTGAAGAACAGACCCAAGCGCTGGCTGTGCTTGACGTATGTGTAGCCGCCAGGGGGCTTAACGCCCTCGGCTTGTCCCTTGGCAATGATCTCCCGCACCGACATACCCCGGTATTGCGGTTTGACGGTGGCATTGGCGGGCCACCATCGAACTCCCTCCCAGAATGCTGCGATCTCATCGCGCTTGATCGAGCCGACCGGCAGGTCCCCCACGATCCCAATCAGAAGGCGCAGGCTATGCTTGCTTTCGGTGATGGTCTTCGTGCAAACCTTGCGCCGTTTGAGCACTTTGAGATGACGCTCGATCTCGACCGAGAGCAGTGGCGTTGTATCTGCGGGTGAAGGCGGCGCGCTGGTGGCAGCCCAAGCCTTGGCCACCATCTGATCGGCCGCTTTCATTGCCTCGATGAAGTCGAGGGTGTCCTCCCGGCCGGTCGTCTGCACATTGCCGAAGTCGACGCCGCCCACACGGACGTTGGACGCCGTCCAAGGCCGATCCTCGCCTGACTCCGCGGCCCGTTGGGCGCTTTCTAGGAGCTTTTTGACATCGACCATCCCCACCCCCGTTCGCATCCGAGCGAACGCCTCAGAGAGTGCCACACCCAGCGTCGCTGCGACGAACCGTGCGCGGTCGCCGCGAGCCGATCTGAGCGTCCGAATAAGGAAGCGAGAGCCAACAACATCTCGCAGATCCAGCGGCACCAGAAAGCGGACATACAGGCCACTTCGGCGCGCGAGGAAATAGGGCTTGGGCATGAAAACGATACCTCAAACGATACCTCAAACGATACCTCGGGGAGGTCGTTTGAAGGATCGTTTCGCCAGCTAAAACACGTTCCTGCTCAACAACTTGCGCGTGTTTTAGCCAAATCTGGAGCGGGTGATGGGAATCGAATCTAAACCCGCTTCACTTCTTTCCAATCAACCACTTACACGTCGATTAGGGCGAAATTTTGATACCTTGGGCGATACCATAGGAAGCGTTACCGTAGCGCACACATTGTGTCTGCATCAACCAACGATTGCGCAGAGGCGGCCAAGCGAGCAGTAGAGTCTTCGACCGCACCTGCTGCTGGCTATGCCCGCGGGCAAGTAGGCGGCGTTGCCTGCCGATACCTACCGATTGCCGCCGGGATGGTGACGCCCACCCTCTTGACCCGCGCCTGCGTGTCTCTGATGCAATCGCCAACGGTGCCATCCGAACAGGTCGTGTTCACCAGTTGCCAAGCACGAACCCTCGACAGCGTGAATCAGGCTTTCGGCTTGGGCTTCTTGAAGAAGTAATACACGCCGACGACCAGAAGAAGGCCACCGAATACCATCCCGCCGGCCTGACCGCTGCTGTAAGCGCCAGATGCACCCACGGACGAATTCGACATCAACCCATTGAGCAGGATCAGGCCGCCCCAGATGGCGCCGATCGCGCCGAAAATCTTGTTTCTCATCACTCGGATCCCCAAAGGTTGAATTGAAATTACCTACTCGGCAGGACGCAGAGGCTGACCTGCGACATACTCGTCGCAGACCCTTAGCTGGATGTGCGCCTGCTCGCCAAGAGCTTCAATGACGCGCCGAACCGCAGGCCAGTCCAGCACCCCAAGGCCAGCTCCGATCCGCGGCATCGCAATGACTTCAACATGACGCGCTTCGGCCTCACGGATCATGAGCGTCAATGATCCTTCAACTGCATCGATCTGAGCCTTTGACCTCCAACTCGGTTGCGTGCCGAGATTGAAGACGCGCGACCTACGACACGCGGGAATATTTATCGGAGCAGGGCCTGTCATAGACGCAGCCGATGTCCAGCCCAGTTCAATCTACAGACACACGCTTTCAATTACCCAAGGCGAAATATTAGATTCTCTCGATGCACGACACCCTAAAGGTAGATTCATCAATAGCCCTCCAATACTTGGATCAAGCTCACAGATTTCTCTCAATCCAACTACAGCAGCGTCTTTTTCCGTGAATCCTTCAGACCCCAGAAATTGCCAGCCACCATCGTCCTCATCATGAAAGACATAAGCAATCCAATCATGACCCGCAATTATCTTTCTCGAAGTAATCACGACCATGTTAGGTTGATCAGAATAGTTCCAGCGCATACATTAGCCTCATCTGTTCGATTTTTTTCGACTCAAACTGACGCGCGAATGATTTGAATTAGCGCATGGCCGATATGCTCATCCGTTTCTGCATCAGCGCACTCCTTCGAAACTCCTATTTGAGAGAATCCTTCGTCAACGCCGCCATTCTTCGTCGCATTGAACCTGATGACACTCCCTTCTTGAACAATTTCTACGCACTTCGCATTTCGAATGAAATCCTGATATGACCTTGTCTTTGCAAGCGTCAAAATCGGCGCGAAGAGGTTTGCGAACACTTTCGGATGCGGAACACCAATGCGAGAGCCTGCCAAGCATTCTCGTATCGACGCGCCAATGCGCGAAATGTCACTCGCATCGACGCGAGACACGGGTTCGCTCAAAATCCAGATGCCGTCGGCGGTCTTGGAAGACCCATGAACGAATATCATTCCTCGCCGCTCATAGGCAACGGCCGATCTCATCGGGGGCCAACCATTCCGGAAAGAGAAATTCACCCCCTTCCTCCAAGACCATCGATCATTTCAATTGCTTGAAGATAATATGCATCATCTTTCGACGGAAAATCACGCCTAAAAATCAGACCATCACCTTCGACAAAAAATGTGATCGCTCGACTATCGCAATCGCCGATAAGAATTAGTGGCAACGAATGGCATAACTGGGACCACTGCACCAGCATCAAATTAGCGTCGGAGCCTCGCTTTTCCTGAGTCACCAAGCTCCGAATTGATATCAAGCCTATTCGCAGAATATCTAGCAGGATGGCGTGCGCATTCATTGATTTCATTTTGCAATCATCCTCTTGGGAGTGGAACGCTATTCACAGGCGGCCTCCCTGGAACCAAGTGGCTCCTGCCGTTAAACCCTCTCCGCGCTGAGTCCAAAAGTAACGCTGATCAATCTTTGAACCTCATATACGAACTTGGTTCAAATTCCGGAGCCAATCCCCATTCCAGACCAAGTTGACCTAGCTTATCGAAATATTCTCGCCCGGGAGGACCTTGATTTAACATGGCAGAGACGAAATGCGAAGGAAGTTCGTAGTTGTGAACTTTCACGTAGTGATACAGCGCATTTGGCGCAGCATAGATAACTCCGTTTTCGGCAAAAATACGAATTTCCGCGGTCCCGAGCAGAAGGTTCAAGCCATTTCTAGATTCACGAATAGGCAACTTATCATCGCAGAAATCGCATGTGTGTCCGCCACGAGTTGGGCATACAGCCACCTTTGAATACTCCCACAATACCCTTAGGACGTCGTCCGTCACCATTTTTTTCGGAAAATCATAACCACTGGCAAGCCAGCCAATATTGACTGTTCCGAGCCTAGATCCATCAGCCGAATAATGGTAAGCGGTGTGATCTTCAAAATAAGTCATATCGATCTATTCATTTAAAATAAGCAGGCTTTGCTGTCGCAAAATGCCGCAATCACTGTCCCTGGCTTTTCTAAAACTGACTGAATCTGCGCCCGTGTCATATTAGCAACATCATGGATATGCACACCTGCAATTCCTCCAAAGTTTCGGATATCAGATTCCAAGAATTCTCTCGCCGCGAGCATCGAACCATCCGCAAACCCATGGACACCACTCAGAATGTGCACATCCCCTTTATACAACCCTGAGTTAACTATTCCTTCGAAATGATTTGTCTTTATTGCGCCAATTGATGCGTAGATCTCCCCGCCAAACTGGTTGATTTTTTGCGAGAACGAAGTGTCCTTCTCCTGGCATACCACGCGCGGCTGATTTTGCAAGCCATCGAGCAGACTTTAATCCGGCGCGTATCAACGCCCCGCCGCTCAGCAGGTCGACCGCAAACCCCGCCCATCCACCAGCCGCATAGTATCCGCTGCACTTGTCGACGACACCGTTCTGGCCATTCCATTCGCGAATGACATCGGTGATCCCGAAGCTCAACGCGTCGCCCATGCCGGCCGAGAAGTTGACCAGTCCGGATGGCAAACTCGGCTCGAAGTTTGCCATGTTGCTTGCAGCAACGATCGGGCCGAAGAAGACATCGCCCACGTCGAAGCGGCCGTCGCCCCACGCAAGGCCCTGCGCGTCGATCCGGCTCAACGGGCTCCCGCCCACGTGGGCATATTTGTTGCAGCGGGGTAAATTACCTCGGCATTTCGACAGGCAATGGCGAGAGATCAATCCGTGCTTTCACGATCGCCGCCCAGTGTGACGGCTGATCCTTCTCGCACTCGAAGACCATCCGGACCGCGCGGTCACGCCACTCCTGGGAATACTTGGATTGTTTGCTCATGGCTCTATCCTCTCAAGAGTTGGAACCTCCTGGAAAGTCGAGGCGGTTCATACCTGTATTTCAGAAACAACTCCATAGCCGATAGTTTTGCCTTCCCAAAGCGAAAACTCAGCCCCTACGCTTATGTTAGATAGAACTTCTTGTTGCGATAGAAAAATCACCTCCACATTGCCCACTCGGTCACCAGGGAAAACTTGCTTATCAGTTTTCTTGAATTTCATTCTGCAGTCATAAGCATGGCCAGAAAGCTGCCGGATATCCTTGAAATACACAGGGCATCCAAATTTATCAAACGGTATTGGGACCGTTCGCCCACCATCCGCTGTAGGTAAGAAAAATATATCTGCGATTATCTTCATAAAAATATCCTGTTATGGCACCGGAGAGTAATTAAGAGGATTCGGCGTCATGGCCGGCAAGTGCCGATTCGGAATCACCCATGCCGGTATGCCGCGATCTACAGTCGCCTGTATACCAGGCATATTCAGGACGTTTCTTGGCAATTGAGACTGGACAATTGTGTATGGTGGATCGTTAAACGCTCTAACCGCTTGCTGCGCATAGAATCCTGCGCTCTCCGCGCTAGAAGTGAAATACTTCCCCTCAAGTCCATATGGGCTATTGAATCTGCCTGTGTTTAAGATATCGGCCAACTCATCCGGACCAACTGCTCGATAGACATCCACAAGGTCATTCGCATCTGCGCCAGTTTTGCACAACCTTGCTCCTACCGCTTCACTTGCCACCACCGGATTCACTGAGGTTGCACTCGGCACCCCAGCCACGGTCAGTATTGCCGCCTCACCAAGCACATTGATCTTATCGCCATGCATCGTATACATCGCACCGGCACCAGCGATGGGGCCAAGCGCTCTTACAAACATGAGCGCTTGACTTCCGAACGCAACCATTGCCGGCCATGCGATGACGGCACCCGCAACAACAGCGCCGCCGATCACGCCTTTCGTGAACTCATCGCGTGTGATCGGCTTCGGCGAGAAGTGGCATCCCTCTTGCCATCTCCAACACTCCGCCAGACCATTGGCATCGATCGCTCCGGTCGGATGTCCGCTGACATACACATACGTGCTGATCCCGCCCGCCAGCCCGATCGGGTCGGATTGCGTGTATCGCCCCGTCGCCGGGTCGTAGTCGCGGAAGTAGTTGTAATGCAACCCGCTCGCCTGGTCGTATCTTTGGCCGGGGAACCGCAGATCGAACACGAACTGGGTGCCGTCACCGTCCGGGTCGGTGTTCGGGGCGTGATCCCCGAACCCTTCCTTCATTTCGTCCCAGCGCCAGATGGCTTTCTGCTGCGTCGGGTCGATGACGGCTCTGGGCGTGCCCAGGGCGTCCGATTCCACATAGCGCATTAATTGCGTGCCGCCGGTGCCGGTCAGCACGCCCACCGCTTGGCCGCCCAGATAGACGTATTGCTGGATCGGCTGACCCGTCGCGTCGTATTGACCGAGCAACTGACCGGCTTCGTCATAGACGAACCTCGTGGTGATGCCGGTCTGCCGCTGCACCTGCTCGCCGAAGCCGTTGTAGACGTAGGTGCCCTGCACCACGCCGCCGGCCTTCGCCACGCTCATCCGGTTGGCGTTGTTGTAGTTGTATTCCTTGCTGGTGCCGCCGATCGTGGTCAGGTTGCCGGCATTGTCGTAGGTTCTGGCGACTGCGCCGACCTGCGTCAACCGATGATTCGTGGCGGGATACGTGTTGGTCGTCGTCGTGCCGCCGATCGTCGTGGTCAGACGATTGCCGGTCGCGTCGTAGGTGTAGCTCTCCAGGATGACATCGGCGGCGTTCTTTCTGGCCAACATCCGCCCGAGCTTGTCGTAGTCGAACTTCGCCCGGATCGTGGCCGTGCTCTGGGTCGTGATCTGTTTGAGATAGCTGGCGCTGTCGTAGACGTAGCCGATGTCCAGCCCATCGTCGCTGGCCGCGGCGGTCGGCCCTGCGTCCAGCACGCTGGTGGCGCGGTAGTCCAGATCGTAGTTGCGCGTCAGCGTGCGGTTGTCGCCGTATTGCCAGCTGCTGGCCGGGCCCGCCGGCAGGTAGGCGACGTTCTTCACCAGCACCTGACGCGTGCCGCCGCTGGGCGTGATCCCGATCTCGCTCACCATCCCCTGGGTGTCGCGCACGTAATCCGCCAACGTCCCATCCGGGTAGACCATGCTCGCCAGGTGGTTCGCCTGGGTGTAGGCGTAGCGCACCGTGTGCGCCACCCCGCCGGTGGTCTGCACCTTGCGCGTGAGGTTCCCGAAGCGGTCGTAGCAGAACTCGGTCGTGCCGCTCTGGTCGGTCATTCTGCTCAACCGGCCGATGGCGAAGGTCTCGCCGGTCTGGCAGACCGCATTCACGCTGTCGTAGGCGTAGGCAACGTTCTCCGCCGCCGTCGGGTAGGTGGTCGCCGTGAGCCGGTTCAGCGCGTCGTAGGTGCTGGTCGCGGTGATGCCTCTTGCATCGCTCTTCGTCAGCGCATTGCCGGCATCGTCGTAGGTGACGCTGGTGCTGCCGCTGTCGGGGCTGATCTGCTGGGTCATGCGCCCCAGCGCATCGTAGGTGTAGGTGGTGGCCAGCCCCTTGGGATCGACCACGCTGCGCAGATTGCCGACCGCGTCATAGGCCATGCCCGTCGTCGACTGGATGCCGCCCGAAGCGCTGTCAGACACCGTGGCGATCAGCCGATCCAGATCGTCGTAGGTGCGCGTGGTCTGGGCACTGTTGGGGTCGATCGCCGTGATCTGCCGACCGGCCGCGTCGTAGCCGAAGGTGGTCAGCTTGTCGACGGTCGAGCCCTGGATCTGCGTCACGCGGTCCAGCAGGTCCACGGTGGCGCTCTGCACCCGCCGGCGGTTGCCGGTGTTGGCGACGCCGACGTAGGCGTTCACGCTCTGGCGGTTGCCGTTGGAGTCGTAGGTGTAGATCTCGCGCTTGCCCGCCGCATCGCGCGCTTCGGTCAGGCGGTTTCGATCGTCGTAGAACAGATCGACGAAGTTGCCGTCCGGCGCGGTGAGCCTGGTCAGATTGCCGCGCGCATCGAAGGCGAAGGTCGTGATCTGATCGTCGGTGGTCACCGCATCGTTGGTGCCGCGGACGGCTTGCTGGGTCAGCCAACCGCGCGGGTGATACGTCATGTCGGTGATCACGCCGTTGGCGTCGCGGATCTTCGTGGCCCGACCAGCCGCGTCGTAGCGCAGGAAGTCGACGGTCTGCCCCAGCGCATTGGTGATCGATTTGCGGTCGCCGCGGTGGAAGCAGTTGCCGGTGCCCAGCGCGCACCCGGTGGTGTCGGTGGTGCCGTAGTAGGTCGCGGTCGCGATGTCGCTGACATCCGTGCGCGGGCCATCGATCTGCTTGACCAGGCGGATGTCCGGGCAGGACGAGTTCGCCGCCGCGGCTTCCGCCGCCGTGCAATAGGTGTAGGTCGTGGTCGCGAAGCTGCCGTCGTCCTTGCGCTGCTTGACCTGCGCGATGTTCACCGGCCGGTTCTGGGCGTCGCGCACGAAGGTGTATTCCACCCGGAACAACTGCGCCGATTTGTTCGACAGTGTCTGCTGGCTGGCCACCCAGCCGTTGTCGTAGGTCCAGCTGGTGGTGATGACTTCCGCAGGCTGCCCGCCGACGCTGTCGAGGGTCACGCTCTCGGTCAGCTTCTGGCTCTGGCCGTTGTAGGTGCTGTCCACCGCCTTCATCAGCACCAGATTGGCGCCCTGCTTCTCCCACAGCTCGACCCGGGTCAGATCCTTGGCGCCGTCGTAGACATAGCGCGTCTCGTTGCCGTAAGGATCGACGTCCTTGCTGAGATAGCCGCCCGGGTTGTAGATCTTGGTGGTCGTGCGGGTGTGCAGGGTGGTGCCATTCGGGTTCTTCACCTCCTGCGTGATCGTGATGGTGCCGGTGGCCGGATACGCGAAGGTCCACACCGTGGCGCCCTCGTCCTGTCGTTTGACCCGGTCCGAATCGTCGTATTGATTCAACACCGTGGCCGCGCCGGTGCCGTTCACGATCGATGTGATGTTGTGCGGGTCCGCGTTCTTGTTCGTCTCCACCACATAGGCGAAGGTCTGGCTGTAGTCGCTCAGGCCGTTCACCGACACCAGATTGCCGCGGGTCGCGCCCTGGTGTGCGTCATGCGCGTAGTTCACTTCGCGGCCGTCGTTGGCAATGATCTTCGTCAGCCGTCCGGTGGTGTCGTTGTATTGGAAGTCGACGAAGTAGCCGGTGAGCACGCCATCGGCACCCCGCTCCTGGATGCGGGTGATGCGCGGCTGGTAGGCCACCAGTTGGGGGTTATTCGGGTCGATCGATTTGGGCGAGGTGCCGATCAGCGGCAGCCGGCCACGGCTGTCGTAGAGGAATTCGTGGCGTTCGCCCGAGTGCCTGAGCATGGTCGAAAGGCGACCGTCGGCATCGAACAGATCGGTGTTGCCGTTGGAATAGCGCAGCGCATAGGTGCCATTGCCCTGCGCGGTCAGCTCGCCGGCGGGGCCGCCTGCCGGTGCGATGTAGGCGCCGCCGGAATACACGAACTTCGCCTTGTGCCCACAGCCGCTGCGCACCACGATCGAGCCGTCGGGATATTCGAACAGCCGGCGGTCGTGGGCGAACGCCCAGCCGTAGCCCACCGCGCTGTCGAAGGTCGAACGGCTGTCGTATTTGCGCTCGATCGCGATCGGGAACTTGGTGCCTGCGACCAGATCGGTGTAGCTCAGGTGC
Source organism: Lysobacteraceae bacterium (assembly GCA_041919915.1). GTDB lineage: Bacteria > Pseudomonadota > Gammaproteobacteria > Xanthomonadales > Xanthomonadaceae > Lysobacter_I. Next base: position 70,078 of record JAYRSY010000001.1, on the reverse strand, counting down.
AGACTGCCGTTGTAGGTCCACACCGGGTCGGCCACGCACGTCTCGGGGCTGAGCGTGTTGTTCTGATTGCAGCCATCGCCCGTGCACGCGCCGTTGTCGTCGGCACCCAGGCCCAGGAAGTTCAGCAGGCCACCGAACCCGTGCGCCGAGGCCGATCCCGCACCGATGGCGCAGGTCAGCAGCAGTGTGAGGGTGAAGACTACTGTGCGGGAGCGCGTGAACATGGGGGCCGTCCTGACAGATTGACGCGATGGATCGATGGGCATGCCAGGCGAGCCACTGCCGTCGGTGCGGAACATCATGGCGACCTCGTCGTTGTGGCACTGCCGGCAGGGGCGACAACGGAGCGCGGGTTATCGACCAACACCTTCACCGACGCGGTGCCGAAGTTGCCTTCGTAGCCGCGGATATTGAGCGTGAGGAAATGCTCGCCGTTGTTCACCTGCGACGAGTCCCAGGTCCAGGTGAGGGGCAGATAACCCAGCTCGTTCTCGTGGCTGAACACGCCATCGACGTAGAACACGGCTTCGAAGCGACGCTCGATCGCGCGTTGGCGCTGGGCGTCGGCGATGTCGGCGCGCAGCGGAATTTTGCCCGAGACGACCCACCGGCCATCCGTGTCCTGACGCGCGCTGCCGGCGAGGGTCAACAGCGCTTCGAGATCGCCGCGGGTGTCCAGCGGTTGCTGGGCGTGGTTGAACATCTGCTTCGCTGGGACAGGGCCCCTGCGATCGCGCTGCGCGTTCGCATCGACCTGCGAGGCGAAACGGATGCGATCGGGATTGGCGCCGACGAAGATCGTGTTGTCGGGCAGTGCGTAGGCCTTCACCGACGGCACGATCGCGGGATTGCCCGCGAGGTTGAGCACACCCGATGCATCCTGACCGTCCCAGCTTTCGACATTCGCACCCGCAGCGCGCGGGACCCAATCGATCACCGTGCGCATGTGCGGGCCGCCGTCCAGTCCAAGCCGCAGGTTCACCCGCGCCGGCTTGTCGAGGTAGTAGTAGATCCTGCCCTCGCCCGGCTCCCAGCGCACATCCTTCGCGGCGAGCGGCTCGCCACCACTCAGATCGGTGAGATCGTGCACCGCCTGCCCCTGCGCATTCTTCGCAGTCAGCGTGTAGCTGTATGCCTCCGGTGGCACCGGTTTGCCTCCGGCATCCCGGCCGTTCCACGCGATGGCGCGATCGCCGGCCACGAAGGCCTGCTGCGTCGTGGACACGAGGCGATCGCGGCCGTCGAAGACGGACAGCACGACAGTGGCCGGCTCGCTGAGACGGAACCGGACCTCGACCGACTCGCCTTTCTCCGGGTCGAACCGCTCGCGATCCAGTCGCACCTGCGAAATGACCAGCGTCGATCGCGGGGATGCGGTTTCGCCAGGACCGCTCGCATTATCGCAACCCGATGCGGATACAAGCGCCAGCATGAGGTATAGCAGCAAGCGACTCATCGGCCACCTCCGGCGGGTGCCCATACAGGCATGCGCGCGCCGCCCGGCAGATCGGTGAGGCGCGCGACCGCCTTCGTCGTTGCGTCGTAGACCCAGAGGTTGCTCGCGCCACCGCGCGTGGATTCGAAGACGATGCGCCGGCCATCCGGCGACCACGACGGGCGCGCGTCGAGCGCCGCATCGTCGGTCAAGCGTTCGGCTTTGCCCTTGGCGGGCATCCGCCACAAATCGTAATGGCCACCGCGGTTGCTCGAATACACCAGATCGCCGTCGTCGCGCACGGCGATATCGAAGTGATACAACTGGTTCACCGTCATCTGCGTCGTCGCGCGCGAGGCGATGTCCACGCGCCAGATGTCGTGGAATTGCCCGCCCTGACCCGAGAGGAAATAGATCGATTGGCCATCGGGTGCCCAGACCGGCTCGTGTTGCAAGCCGGGGATCGCGGTCAGTTTCTGCGTGGTTCCGCTGGCGATATCGAGGGCCCAGATATCGTTGCGATCGGCGCTGTCGCCCATGCTGACGGAATAGGCGATCCACGTGCCGTCGGGCGACACCGCCGCGTCGAGGATGCCCGCCACCGGTGCCTTGATCGGCGTCGCTGCTCCGGTGGCCACATCGAGCTTCATCAGACGACCGTCCTGCAAGTTCGCCAACAGCGCCTTGCCATCGGGAAACCACGACAGCCGCGCGACGTCTTCGGACAGGTGGCTCACGCGGGTCGGCGCCGCACCTTGGCGCGGAATGACCCAGACCTGCCAGGTGCCATCGGCCTGTGCCAGGAAGGCGATCGGCGCGTCCACGGGCGCGTGTGTGCAGCCGGCAAGCAGCAGCGTCGCGGCGGCAAGCCCGGTGCGCACCGGAGGGCGCTTCGGACTACTGAACGACATTCAGCACCCCGCGATAGGTCGATGTGTAGCTCGTGCTGGGGATGGTCGCTTCGATCGCGAAGGTGTAGGCGCCTTCGGCGCTGAGCAGCATCGCGTTGGGATCGGCGGTGTTGTAGCCCTTCCACTCCACGGTGTAGTCGATCGGCGCGCCACCGCCGTCCTTCGCCGGTTGCAGCACATTGTTCACCAGCACGATGGCCGAAGCGTGGTTGGGATCGGAAATCCCCGGCGGCAACAAAGTCATGCGCACCGTGGCGTCCTGGCTGACGCGATAGGTGATGCGCGCCACCTGCTCGTAGCTGCTCGCGATCAGGTAAGGATCCGAGCGGACCTCGATGGCGGGCACGGCAGCAGTGCCGGTGATGGAGACGGTCGGACCGAAGACATAGATGCCGTTGGGCCGCATGATCGTCCCGTCGTCGGCCCACACGGTGGCCGGCACCGTCAGCAGTTGTCCGTCCGGCCCGCGACCATCCCAATACAGCCAGTGCGACCCCGCCGGATAGAAGACATTGGTGAAGACGTAGAACTCGTTGCCCGACTGCGGCGTGACCCGCAGCGAGGCCAAGGTTGGATTCTGGTAAGTCACGTTCAACTTGTAGAGATCGCCGACGTAGGGATTGAGCGTGCTCGGCGCACTGCCGATCCCGTTGGTGTTGTTGGTGTCCACCGGCGGGACCGCAGCGTCGTAGATGAAATCGTCGAACCCATCGGTCGCGTTCAGCACCACCCGATAGACGCCCGCCGCAACGATGTTCGAGGCGTTGTCGCGGCCGTCCCACATGAACCCGAACTGCCCGGCGGCGCCCGGCGTCTGGCTCCATTGACGCACGATGACGCCATCCGCATCGCGCAGCACCGTGAAGTTCACCGTCGCGCCCCGGTTGATCGTGAAGACCCCGGCTGCCGGCTGCGTGGACACCAGCGGTTTCGCGCTCTGGTTGGACATCGAAAACGCCGAGAGCCGAACGGCAGGCAGCGCCGGTTCCACTGCGAGAAACCCCGACGAGTTCACGGGCGGTGATGACGCGTCTGCGTTGTAGATGGTGGCAAGGACGCCCGATCCGACCGCCGTGCCCCACCAGTTGCCGGTGGCGTTGAGCGTGGGTTTGCTCGTGCCGCCAAATCCGGTCGCGTAATAGTTCTTGATGCTGTTCAAGAACAGGCTGTTGCCGTTGGCCACCGGCAGCGGGTTGTTGGCCGCCACCCCGTCACCCAGCACATAGATTCCGTAATCGTTATTGGAGATCTCATTGGTCTGGTTGATGGTGGGGTTGCTCTTGGCACCGACCTGGATGCCCTTGGCGCAGAACCGGATCAACGAGTGTGCGACTGAGCCCTGACCGGCGTTGTAATGCACACCGATGGCCGCATGCTCGACCCGGGCATAGTCGAGGTTCACGATGCCGCCGAGCGGAACTTCGATCCCGCCCCAGTCTCCGTTGGCCGGGTAGGTATTCGCGGACGCGAACCGCACCCGTTGCGCACTCGTCCCAGCCGCGTCCATCCGGCCATTCACCAGCAGCTTCCGCCCAGGAACCATACGCAACACGACACCGGGCGACAGCGTCCAGATCACACCCGTGTTGACGGGAATATCCGAAAGGACCAGATAACTTCCGGCAGCCAGTGTGCTGGTGGTGGCAATCGGGCCGACCAGGGTATTGCCGGTGTAGGCCGAGGTTCCGCCAGCCGCGCTCAGAAAGCCGGTGAAGTCCACATACGGCGAGAAGGAGCTGTTCTTGCGATCGTAGATCGTCGCGGATATGACCGACGGGTCGGCACTGCCCCACCAGTTCCCGGCGGCGTTCAGGACGACCGCATTGTTGTTGTTGAAGTTTTCCACCCGCACGTTGCTGCTGGTATTCGCATAGAGGCTATTGCCGTTGATCACCGGCAGTGGATTGTTCGCGGCCGTCGCATTGCCCCTTACGAAGATGCCGTAGGTGCTTCCTGTAAAGAGGTTGTTGCCCGAAATGGTGGGTCGGCTGTCGGTATCGACATAGATCCCATTGGTCGCGCCGCGGAATTCGTTGTCCCCCGAGATGAGCGGCGACACCAGTGTGGTGGCATTGGTGCCTTTGGTCCGTGCGCCGGTCGTGTTGTTGAGGAACCGGGAATACCGCAATGACCCGGTTCCCCCATTGAAGTTCACGCCGTTGGTGGCGCAATAGACATCCGCATATTCGGTCGAGATCGTGCCTTCCTTGATCGCCGGCGAAGTGACCCGCGTCGCTTCGATGCCGGCCCAATCGGTCCGCCGCGGCGTCGTATCGGTGCATGCAACGGTCGACGGTCGCAACAGCACGCGCGAAGCCGAGCTGCCCCGGACCATAAAATCTCCGCCGGCTGCGAGGATCTTGTAGTTGCCGGAGACACTGACCGTGACGCCAGGCTGGATCCACAACGCGCCTGTGCTGTTGATCGTGATCGTGCCGTTGAGGGTGTATGTCGGCGCGCTGCCTGCGGTCCAGACCGTGGGTGCGGAGATGGTGGTGGTGGCGTAGGTGCGGGAGATCGAATTGGTGTAGGTCGTCTGCACCGTATTCGAGGCCGGACTGCTGTCTGTCGCCGTGGTCGCAATCGCGTAGATGCTGTTGAGCCCGTCTTCCAGCGGCACCCAGGTTGAAAAAGTGCCTCCCGCGGTCGCGACCACTTTGCGGGTGTAGCGGCCATTGACATAGAAATTCACATCGCTGTTCGCAGGCGCGGTGCCGCTGAGCGTGATCGGGTTGGCCGTGGTCGTTGTCGCAGGCGCCGTGATCGTCGGCACCGACAGGACCTTTGTGGTGAAGGCCGGCTTTCCGGACTGTTTCGCAGCCTGGAGGGTGGATTTGACCGGCGCGCGATCGAAGGCCAGGGGCGGATCGTGGCGCACGCGGTAGCGGTCCGAGCGCGCGGGATACAGCACGCCATCCTCGATCGCCTGCACCGTGTTCACGCCACGCCTCGGCACGAATGCCACGGCGAAATCGCCGCTTTCGTTCGCCACGGTTCTGGCAACGATCGCATCATTGGCTTCGATCAGGACCGCTTGACCAGGCTCGGCGATGCCGGAGACCCGCAGCACGCGCCCGAAGTTCGCGGCAGGCAGCGGATACAGGACGATGTCGTCGTCCGCGCCTTCGCTGACCGGAACGACGATCGCGACGGCAACCAGCGCGAGCACGCCGAGGGCGACGACGGCCCTCGCCCACCACCTGGGAGTTCGCGCATTGCGTTGGGTCATCATCGGACCGGACATACGGGCGTTCCTGTGTTGGGTTCGGGGCGTGCGGCCAGAGCCTAGACGGTGGCGTCCGGTGCGGACCGGAGAGCTTGCCGCCGCCCGCGGACCACGCGTGCAATGGCGGCCATGGCGAGAGTGGCGACGATGAAGAGGACGAGATAGCGCATCGCGCCGAAGCGCGATTCGGTGCCGATGGCGAATGCGTGCACGAACGCGAGGCCGAACACGAATGGCCACAGCAGATGAACCGCCTTCCAACGGCGGTGTCCGCGCGCGGTGCGCCAGCCGGCGAAGACGGTCAGACAGACGATCCAGAACGCGATCGCGCCCAGGCCCACATTCAGCCGGTAATAGCCATGGCTGAAGTTCGGCAGCAGCAGATCCCATGACGCGTGGCCCGTGCGCAGAGATGCAGCCAGGATGAATAGCCCCGCGTGCAACACGATCAACAGCGCCGTCGCAAGGCCCAACCGCTTGTGCAGCTGCAGATCGGAGACCGGAAACCCGGGCACGACCGGCACGTAGCGTGCGAGCGCGAGCATGCACTGCAACCAGAACAAGCAGAACGCGATGAGGCCGGCGAGCTTTGCGATGAGGTAGAACTGCTGCCCCGGGGGCAGTCCATTGAGGCGAACATACGACATTGGATCATTCACGGTCCCCAGCCATGCCAGCAACGGGGCACCGCACACCAATATCAGCCCGAGCCAGATCGCTCGGGTCTTGATGGCGGCGCTCATTTTCCGACGCCCTTCAAAGGCTTGGGCTTGGACTGCTCGGCCGTCGCCTTGCAAGCCTGCGGCGACGCGACGCAGTCGGCCAATCGCACCCTCGCCTCATCCACGGTCATCGCCTCGTCGCCGACCGTCGGCATACCATCAGCGATCCAGCCCTTGATCCCATACGGGTTCAAGATCACCGCGTTGCTCACGCCGGCGTCGCGCAGCGAGCGCGCCATCTCGAAGCCACGGAAATCCTTGATGCAGTAGCTGACGACATAGTCCGCGCCTTTGACTTTCGCGATGTCGTCGCCATCGAGTTCGCGCAGTTGGATGTTCAGCGCGCCAGGAATATGCGCCTCGGCGAACTCGTCCGGCTCACGCACATCCACGAATACCACCGATCGTCCTGCCTTCATCTCGGCGAGCAAAGTGGCGATCGGCATCTCAGGCACCAGCGGGCCTTCCGCGTTCTTGCTGGCCAGCGCGTGGCAGTCGACCTTCAGCGCTTCGGATTCGATCGCTTTGCCGCGCGTGCGCTGGGCCTTCAGGGCTGCGAAGACCCTGTCGTAGAACGCGAGGTAGCACTCGGGCGCCACCGCGTAGCGGCCGTGGCGCTGTTGCAATTCGCGGAACGCATTTTCGACCGTCGGGGACTCGGTCGCATCGGGCGCCCCCCAGTAGTTCACCTCGATATCCCGCACGATTTGCGCCAAGCGCGCCAGATCCAGGTCGGTCAACCGGTAGTGCTCCAGCACCGTCTGGAACGCGGCGCGATCGCGCTCGCGTCGCAACGGCGAAGTCGGCACGTCGAAAGCGACGCCGCCGGTGGTCGGCTGCCCCTGGGGCACGACCCGCAGCGTCGCGCCCGGCACCGCGTGGCGCGCCATGAGCCAAGCGGTCGCCCATTTATCGGGGCCCAGACCGTGATCGGTGACCACCACCTCCGGCACGCGCGCGGACGGCGCGCAACCGGTCAAGAGCGCTAGGAAGCAAATGATCCAATTCCGTCTGATCGGGCTCAAAGCGCACCTGCCGTTCTGGTGAGGTCACCAATGGATATCGCGGCCGACATCGCGCACGAGAGTCGGAACGGTATCCGAGCGTCAATTCGGGTGTCAATCGACCCGTCGATGTTTCCGACTGGCCATCCCGCTATGGAATCGAAACCTTGTCTCAGCGGTCGCGACGGGTGTTGGCCCAGTTGGTCGCTGCCACCGATCAGATTGCACTGAAGGAGACATCTCCCAGCGCCATGATCTTGCCATTATGGCAAATTCTGCTTGGATGCGGTTTCCCCCACCGCGCGAGGAGCGCACCATGACGTTGAATGTGCAAGACCCCCAGTTGGATTTGGCCGCCCGTTTTCTGGGCAGCATGATGGCGATGGATCGGAACCGCACCTTGGCCGACCGCGACGACGACATCGATCACGCGCTCGACGTGGCCGAAGAGCTGATCCGCCGCCGCCGAGCCAGGTCTCCGTCGACCCCCGCGATGACGCTCGAACTGCGCCCATCGATCGAGACCCGCGAGGCGGTGGTCGAACGCGACCAGATTTCGGTAGAGGAATGGCGGGCCGAGCGCCGCAGCGCGCAGAAGCCCCCGTCACCGCGCAAGCCGCCCGGGCACACGCTCCACTGAGGCTCCGGCGCGGTGACGCAGGGGGACCCGCGCCGACCTCAACGCCCCGCCATCTGGCGGGGCGTTTTCTTTGGCTCAGAACGGCAACCGGAACCGAGGGCCGCGGGTGGCACCACCGGTTGTTGCGTCGCCTTCTCCGGGCACCGCCTGGGTCGGCGTTTCGGGCTCGGTCGGCGCCTCGGACGAAACCGACACGGGGCCGTCGCCGTCAAGCGGATAACGATTCAGCATGTCGGCGCTCCAAGCCTCCACCGCTTCAGCGCTGGCCTTGACTTGCTCCGCGTAGGCCTGGGCCGCCTCTTCGCCAGCGGCCTCCCGCGCGGCTTTCGCCTGGGCCTTGCGCTGCTCGACCGCGGCCGTGCGCCGCGCCCGCCGTTTCGCCCACTCGCGCCTCGACCACAGGGCCGGACGCGGGTGCTTTTCGTCGAAGTCCTCGAGCGCCCGCTGCGCGCCCGTCAGCAACACTTCCGCCCGTGTCGCGGCCGCCTTTCGCCGCAGCAGCCGGCCGGCGTCGCGAACCAACCGCTTCAGAAGCCGGGGGAGTTCTCGCGCCATCACCACGAACTGCGGGGCGTTGAGATGGGCCCTCAGACGCTCGGCCCAACACGCCAGGAGACGCGGCGTGTGGACGAAAACGATCCCGACCGGTGAGGCGAACCCTGCCTCCCACAGCGCGAGCGCCTCCTCGAACGCGTCCTTCGCCGCCTTCCTCCGCCCGGCCGGGGTCCGCCAGTCAACCGCCGCCTCGGCGGGATCCGTGGCCGCTTTCCGCGACAACCCGCGCACGACGCGGATCTCGCCGCTGCCCACGCCCGTCCCCAGCGCCATGCCCTTCTCGCGCTTCCGCTCCCGCTGGGCGCGGTCGGCGCTGTGCCCCTCGGGCACGGGCATCAACCGCCCACCCGCTCGGTAGGCGGCGAGCATCGCGTCGAAAGCGGCGGCGTTGTCGTTCGCGATCGTTGCGTTCATCTCGCCCAAGTCGGTCGGCACGCCTTTTCGCTCGAGGGCCGTGGCGTGCTTGCCCAAGTGGACCGTCGGTTGACGCGTCAGGCCAAGCGCCGTGGCGAGGTCGCCGCGTTCGATCGCCGCTTCAGCCTGGGCTTCCAGGCTGCGGTGGTCGACCCGTGCCGCGATTTCCGCTTCATCCAGGTAGCGGTTGATCGTGTCGGCGACCATCTCGCGCGTCCACTCGATTTCGACACGGCCGGAAGCGCCGCCGTCGAGCTCCCGCGTTTTGTCCGCCAAACCGTCCTTGCCGATACGACGCGTCGTCGCCAGCAGGTGCGCGTGCCAGTTCAGGCCGTCCGGTGTGTCCGGCGCGTGGATGCTCGCTTGGATGGCAAAGCCGTAGCGTTCGACCAGCGCGCGACCCAAGGCCGACACCAGCTTTGAACGCTGAGGGCCATCGAGTTCGTGAGGTAGCGCAATCTCGAACTCGCGCGCGATGGTCGCATCCGAACGTTTCTCGGCCGCCTCGGCGGCAGCCCAGAGTTCGGACGGCTTGCACGCCCACGTAGGTGCGCCCTTGGGGACGATGCAACGTGTCTCGACGACACCACCGCGAAGTCGGTAGTCGTGCCGCTTTCCCGTTCGCGGATCGGTGAGGCGGAGCCCCGCTCGATATGCCGCGGCTGCGACGCATGAGTCGCCCTTGGCTCGGCTGAAGGTTTTGACGCGCGTGTGATAAATGGCCATGCATGTGTTTCCGTTCGGTGACCCCCTGCATGGCTCTTATGCCTGCTTTTGCCGTTTTGGCAAGCGACGACCCTAGGGGGTCTAGCATGGGGGGCGGGCGCATCGCGCCCGGGGTTCAGGGGCGGAGCCCCTGACGCACGCGTTCCCCGAAGGGGAATGCCTAAGTGCGCTCTTCGCTTTTCGGCTTGGTTTGTGAATTTCTTTCTTTTCCGCTTATCGATGCTTCACAGCTTTTGCGTCGCGCGCAAATCTTGACGGCGCGCGAATCTCGGCTTCAATCGAGGTTGTCCGATGAAGCCGAGCGAGGAACCCGATGAAATCGACCGATCACTTGCATGAACAAATCGCTCGCGCGACGAGCCGCCTTGCGCAGCTTCAAGCGCAAGAGCTGATCGTCGAGCAACGCAAAGCGGTGCGTGCCCGCGCGGACGCGCGGCGGGCGAGCGAGCGGCGGAAGCGAAGACTTGCGGAGTTGGTCATCCAAGCCGGTGCGCATGACCTTCCGGACGACGAGATCGTCGCAGTGCTGGCTCAACACATGTCAGAGCCTCGGATACACGTGCAGCTTCCTACTCTAACAGCCTCTTCGTGAGTCGCCATCCGCTTCTTTTCCGCCGCAACTGCGCGGTCAAAAATGTGCCAGACAACGACAATTGCCCCGCTTAATTGGCTCATCTCTTCCGGCATGCGATGAGAGATATTTAGGACGTCCCAAGAAGAGCCTTCAATGTTAGGCGCGTCGCAGGCACATGCCTGAACGCGCGATCTCGGCAAGTCAGCACAATCACCTGCATTCGCTGTGAGACCTCATAGAGAATGTCGATCATCAGATCCAGCCGGGCGTCGTCGGAGTAAACGAATGGATCGTCCAAGATCAGAGACACTGGCTGGCCTTGCGCCAGCAAAAGGTCGGCAAATGCAATTCGCGTCAGCACGGCCAACTGCTCCTGGGTGCCGTGCGATAGATCTTCACAGCCTTCGCTTATCCCTGCGCGCTCTACCGCTTCCAACTTTAGATCTTCTGAGAACCTCAACTCACAGCCGGGCAGCAGACGTTCGATGTAGCCCTTCGCCCGCATAGCCACCGGCCCCACGAACTTTGCGGAGGTTTCGTCGCGTGCCTCGTCGAGAGTGTCGCGAAGCAACTTGATTGTCTCCGCTTCCTCGGTGATGCGCTCCAAGGCCACACGGGCGGCTTCGACCTCATCGCGAGCGGCCGCTTCACGCTCGGCCAGCCCCTTCCCACCTTCACTCTCGATTGTGCCGCCCAAACGTGCGATTTCCTTCTCCAGATTCATGCGTGCCTCAGACGCCGTCCGCTGGCGAGCGTCAATGACTTCAATCTTCCGACTGATCGTCGCCTGATCATGCGCAATCGCGTTCTGCTTGGCCTCTTCCAAGCGAACCGCACCTTCGGCGCGAGCTGCGCGGGCCACCGTCAGCGTAGTGTTCAGAGTGGCGAACTCCACCCGAGCTTCGATGTCTTGGATCGCCGCTGTCGCATGATTGAAATTGCTGCGCAGTTCAGCCTCCTTGGTGATCAGCGGCGAGTGCTCCTCCTCGGCCTGACGCAGTGCCGCCATGGCGCTCTCCTGGGCACCCTCAGCGCGAGCTAGCGCATCATCGGCGGCATCCGCCGCTGCCCTCAAAGCGCCGATGTCCGGCGGCTCGCCATCGTCTGCGTCGTCATGCTGAGGCGCGCCCGCGATGAGCGCCTTCAAAGCGTTTGCCCCAGCCGCCAGACTCAACCGGTCATCTGCGGGCGTAGCCGCATCAATGCGCGCCTGAAGGGTACGCATCTCGCCTATCGCATCGCGGCCGCGCTCATGGCTGGCGCGGGCGGCGGCGACATCGGGGACCCCAAAATCGCGTAAGGCCGCTTGCTGCCGTAGGAGCACCGCATTGAGCTGCTCTTGCGCGCTCGCGGTGCCAGGGGGCGGCAGGACCACCACCTCGGTATCTCCCACCCGAATGCGGGTCTCGCGCGTGATCGTCCGCTCCTCAGTCACCAGCGGCTCGTCGTCGACCAGCACGCCACCCGTTTCACCCTCGACCCGTATACGCGTCGCCCCGGCGTCGAGGACAGCTCGGGCTTGGCCTATGGCGCGCTCATTCGCATCCAGATCGTCCAGTGCGTCCGCAGAGATCATGCCGGCGACCGTCGTCTGGGCAGCGGCCAGTTGGGCTTCTAGCGCCAACAGCTCCTCGTAACGCTTGCGGGCCGCAACCAGCGCCGCCCTGCGTTGGGCAACCTGCGCCCGCTCCTCGCCCGCCTTGAGCGCGGCATGCGCCTCAAGGCGCTGGGTCCGCACGACGTCGAGCGCGCTCCGGGCTTCCTGTAAACGCTTCTCGGCCTGGGTCAGGGCGTCCTGGAGCGCCGCACGCTCTTCTTTCACTTGGTCGAGGGCTGCCTGCGCGACGCCTTGGCTTTCCTTGGCGCGACCGTGGCGCTCGACCAGTTCTTCCAGCGAGCGAACCTTACCCTCGGCCGCTTCGTGCTCTGCCTTGCGGGTCGCCAGCATCTGCGTGGCGCTGCGGGCGATGTCCAGCGAAGCAACCAAGCCCTTCCGGGTCTGCGCATCGGTATCGTCGGCGATATCGCGCAGCAAGACCTTTAATTTCGCCCGCTCGCCATCGAGGTCGACGAACGCCTGCTCCAAGCCGGCCAAGCGAGCTGTAGCTTCGCTGGCCTGCTTCTCGGCCTGCTCCAGACGAATGCGAGCGTCGTTCTGTGGCCCCCGCTTTTGCCCCGTCCGCGTCCAATAGCGATCGAACTGCTCGTCTACAGCACTTCGCACACGTTGGTAAGCAGGCCCACCCACGATCGAGCCTACTTCACCTTCCAGCGTCGCGCGGATGCTTTCGCGCACTAGGTGCCCAGGCGACGTCACGGCCAGAGCTTCAGTCTGCGCGACCCACAGCAGGCCGAGCGCACCGTAGTTCGCGGTGTCGCCAGCGCCACGTGCATCCTTCACCGATCCGAGCAGGGTGTGCAGCCGTGTCTCCGCCTCGTCGCCCTGCGCGCGACCTTGGGGGCCCTCGACCTCAACCATGGGGCTTTTGAGGAAGCGCTTTGTCACCTTCCAAGTGGCACCGGCCACCTCAAACTCAGCCTCGATTAACGGACCGACCGCATCGCCGTGTGGAGCATACGAGTGGGCCAATTGGCTTTTCGTCGAATGCTTCATGAACAATGCCGCACGCAGCGCTTCCAGCAGGGTCGACTTACCGGTTTCATTCGGCTCGATCATGATGTTCAGGCCATCAGTCAACCCATCGATGACAACTGGCCTGCGAAACTTACGGAAGTTGTCGATAGCGATCCGCCGAAGATGCAGGCTCATGCGCCCTCTCCTCGACTGTATTCAACGAACAATCGCTCCAGCGCGCGGCGGGCCAACGGCGCATCGGGCCCGCCTGCCTCGATCCGCGCATTGAGCTTGTGCGCTGCTACACCGAGGATGCCCTCTACTGTCAGAGTGTCGAGATCCTCCTGGGTCGGCCGACCGACCAGGTCAGAGGCACGCACGTCCAAGTAGCGCAACTGGTGCGCGATCTCGTTCTCTAGCTTGCTTAGAGTCGCCGAACGATCGCCTAGGTTCGTGATGCCGCTGAGAGATAGTTCCAAGAGCACGGCCGATGGTTCAAGCGAGCCGAGCAGCGCATCGCACTGGGCGTCGAAGTCAGCCAGGTCGCTCACAGTCCATTCGCGCGTGAGCCAGCGAAAGCGGCCGGTCTGAACCGGGCTTACTATCGGGTCGCGCCCGGACTCTAGGTCGACCACCAGCGCATGCCCCGGTTCATCACGCTTGAAGCGCTCGGTCTCCGGGGTGCCCGAATACCAAGTCCGGGCGTCGACCTTCAGCACACCGTGCCAGTCACCCAGCGCCAAGTAATCCAAGTTCGAGCGACGGGCCCGATCGGGCGCCAGCTGGTTTGGCGCGTCCCCCCGTGACCCGAAGTCCCGAATGGATCCATGGGCCAAGCCGATACGCAGGCGGGCGCCCGGCGTGTCCATGGCGTCGAAGGCTTCGGTGGGGTCGTCCAGATTGAGCCGATGCGTCAACGGTGCCGGCAAGAGCCACGAGCCCGGCTCTATTTCGTGTGGACGGGCCTCCGAGAGCACAGTGATCCGCTCGCCAGCGCGCCGACGCACCCGGTCCCAGAGCCCGTCGTTCCGCAAGAAATCGTGGTTGCCCGGGAGCAGCCACCAGCGGCACGGGTGGCGTTCCATGCGGGAAATTGCTTGAACGATCGTGCGATCTTCCGGACCCTCGGTGTCGAAGATGTCGCCGGCGACCAAAACGTGGTCGGCGCCGTGCTCGCCGGCGGCCCGGCCGATCGCGTCGATGGCATCGAAGCGCGCTTCCGTCAGCGCTGCCCGCACATCCTGCTGAAATCGTCCGAAGGTTTTTCCAAGCTGCCAGTCGGCCGTGTGGATGAGCCTCATCTCGTCGTTGTCCTATGCGTCTATGGATCGTCCAGCTCGAAAATCACTATCAACGCCGCAGTCTTCCAGGTAGCACACTTAAGGTTCCAACAAACGAGCTTCCAGAGCTATCCCGCCTGGATAGAGAGAGCACCAACACCAAAGTCGATCGACGATAACGCTTGCAGCAGAACCAGTCTTCCAAGTGTTCACCGGAGGCTGCGATAGATTACCGACTTGAGCCCCGTTTGGAGGGCCTGAGTCATGTGAAGTATCCTCGACCGACCATCTACGCTGCCCAAGAAGGGTGGCAGCGGCGCTCAGCTCAGGGGGGCTGTCATGGCAAGGAAGAAGTCTGGAGCGGGGCTGTGGCTGATCGTCGGGATTGTGGTGTTCATCGCGATGGTGCCCCGAGAAGTCTGGATCGGACTGGGCGTCATCGGCGCGATCGCGATCGCGGCCTACTTGGTCATCAAATGGCAGACGAGCGCAAGAAAAGACTCGGAGGCCACGTCAGCCGGGCAGCCGACCCTGTCAGATCTGATAGCTAACCTTCCCCGCCCCGCTCGGCCTAGTCCTGAACGCTCTGGGGCAAGCTCAGGTCCCGGCTTGCCCCCTCGGATACCACCACCAGAAACGTCCACACCTATACCATCGCGCCAGGCAGATGTTCGCTCCGTGCCACCACCCCTGCCGGCGGCGAACCCGCGCCAGGCGGCACAGTCCCTGAGCGCGCATTGGGTCCCGCCGGGCGCGTCGCAGCCCATGGGCGCGACCTCTGCCCGCCCCCCATCAACCCCAGCCCGTTCCGAACCGGAGTTCTACTCGGCCCCCTTGGGGGCTCCGGCATCATCAGAAAAGACCTTCGCCATTCCCAAGCCCCCACCCGGCTCGGCGGAAGGCCGGTGGGTGCCGGCCGGCCAAGTGGTCCGCGTAGCCGGCCTCGATTTACCCGGTGGCATGCTGTATGTCGGCACGCGTTTGAAAGCCGCAAACGGCAGCACCGAACCCAGTCTGATCAGTGAACACCTCAACATCGCCCGCCAAGGCGATTACCGCGAGCGGCACACGAACTACTGGCCCAGCTTCAACGACATTTCGGCGCCGGGCCGCCGTGCCTACCTCAACTGGTTGGCTGAAGGACGATCGCACCCTGACTGCGACATTGGGTTGGTCTTTCTCTTCTTCTACGGCCTGGAACGCCGTGTCATTTTCGACACGGCGAAAGACCCCGCCATCAAGACGGAATGGCCCACGATTGCTATAGAACTCCGCCGCCTGCTAGCCATCTACGGCCAGCGCTCCGGGTCGTTCCTGCGTTACGCAGGAGAACTGCTGAACTGGATCGAATTGGACGGCGCATCCTCAAACGCGAAGCTGTATTTGGAACCAATCCCCTCTTTCCCCCGCGGCTACGAATTGCCCGCTTACCTCAAATTGGCGCTCGGAGAGGCATCGCTGGATCGCGCGCCTCTGCCGGGCGAACTCGCGCTGGCATGGGTTCGCCTGAACCCCCAGAGCAGCTTGAGAACAGCCGCCACGCGCTGCCCGGACGAGTTCGAACAACTCTTCCTTCAACGCTATCGAGAGGTGTTCGATCGTGGCTTGGTCTTGCCCAAGAATCGAACCAAGCTCAAATTCGTGTATCAACCGGCCTCGGCTGGCTTCAACGGTGCGACCATCAGCCTCGGGTTCGGCGACGTGCCGGATGTCACCGCTTTGACCGCGCCGATTCGAACGCTCATGGAGATCGCCAACCAGTGCACGGATGAGCTCGGCGCGTTTAGCCGGCTGGTGGGCAAAGACGCGTCGGCCCGCGCCTCTCTCGACGGGCTCCTCCAGTTACCAGCCACGCTGTGGCCGGCGGAGGCGCAGAAGCGTATCGAGGCGCTCAAAGGCAGCATGCAGGCCGGCTCTTTGACTCAGCGCTTAGACGCGGTGATTGCGCTGCTGGGAGGGTCTAACCAAGCCTTGAATCGCGACCGGGTTCGGACACTGGCCCGCGCGCTGCAGGACGTCGGGATTGGCATGGAACCGGACGTGTTGGCCGGAGCGCGCGCACCCGGGGCTGCTGACCCGGTGGTGTTGTTTGCGCTGTCGCCCGGGGAAGCCTCCGCGTCTGATACGGATGCGTATCGGACAGCAGCCCTGACGCTTCAGTTGGCTTCGGCAGTTGCCCATGCCGACGGCAGCATCAGCGAGCAGGAGACCTTGCACCTGCGCAAGGAAATCGAACTGTGGAGCCATCTCACGCCCAGGAGCCGAGAACGACTGCACGCCCACCTAAGCTGGCTTGTTTCAAGCCCGATGACCCTCGCGGGCCTGAAGAAAAAGCTCGACCCGCTGGAGCAATCCGCCAAGCAGGTCGTAGCCACGTTCATGGCCACGCTGGCGCAAGCCGACGGGATGGTCTCGCCGGACGAAGTGAAGTTCCTGGAGAAGGTCTACAAAGCCCTCGGCGTCGAGCCAAGACAGGTGTTCAGCGACATCCACGCGATCGGCGCGAGCAACGCATCCTCCGCTCCAACGATAAAAAATGGTTTCCGGCTCGACGCAGCCCGGATCGCGGAGCTTGAAAAAGACACGGCCCGCGTGTCGGCGTTGCTGTCCGAAATCTTCACCGAAGAGACAGCGCCTTCACCTGCGCCTCCCGTCGAGGTCGAACCGACACACGATTCCAGCCTGCTGGGCCTGGACGAGGCGCACAGCGCGCTTGTGCGCCTGATGCTCTCACGCCCGCAATGGACGCGCGCGGAATTGGAAGACGCGGCCAGCGACCTCGAACTCATGCTCGATGGCGCATTGGAACAGGTGAACGAGGCCTGCTTCGACGCCCATGACATCCCGCTCTGTGAGGGCGAGGCCCCCATCGACATCCACCCGGAAGCCTTGGAGAAAATCGAAGCATGACCGCCCCCATTCGAGCCAAGGACCGCGATGCGGTCATTCAGTCCCTTCGCGCAGGAGTCGTGCCTCGCGCCGGCCAGCACCTCATCCAGGTCGGCCGCGGCCGGGAAGTAGAAACCTTAGTCGGCGACATCGACCGCATCGCGGACGGCGGCTCTACGTTCCGATTCGTTATTGGCGAGTATGGAGCCGGCAAGACCTTCTTCTTGAACCTCATCCGTGCGGTGGCGATGGAGCGCAAACTCGTCGTCGCCACCGCTGACCTCAACCCCGATCGGCGGCTCCATGCGTCCGGTGGGCAAGCGCGTTCACTGTATGCCGAACTCATGCGGAACCTCGCCACACGCACTAAACCAGAAGGCGGTGCATTGGCCGGAATCGTGGAGAAGTTCATCGCGACGGCCAAGGCCGAAGCCAAGGCATCGGGCCAAGCGGCCGAAAGCGTCATTCGAGCCAAACTCGACCACTTGACCGAACTCGTCAACGGCTACGATTTCGCGGACGTCATCGCGGCGTATTGCCGTGGCGTTGAGGAGGGCCAAGACCAATTGAAGTCCGACGCCATCCGTTGGCTGCGCGGCGAATTCTCTACTCGCACCGACGCACGTGCGGCACTGGGTGTCCGTTCAATCGTTGACGACGCATCGGTCTACGATCAACTGAAGCTGATGGCGCGATTCGTGCGCCTCGCAGGGTTCGGTGGCTTACTCGTCAGCTTGGATGAACTGGTCAACCTCTACAAGCTGGCAAACGCGCAGGCGCGCAATGCCAACTACGAGCAGTTGCTGCGCATGCTCAACGACTCGCTCCAAGGCACGGCAGTAGGCCTTGGTTTTGTGCTGGGGGGAACACCGGAATTCCTCATGGATACCCGTCGCGGCGTCTACAGCTATTCGGCGCTGCAAAGCCGACTGGCGCAGAACACCTTCGCGGTCGATGGCCTGGTCGATTTCAGCGGCCCCGTGGTGCGTCTTTCGGCGCTGACGCCTGAAGACTTCTACCTCCTCCTGGGCAAGATCCGCCACGTCTACGCCAGTGGCGACACCGATCGCTACCTCCTGCCCGACCCAGCCATCGCGGGCTTCATGGAGCACTGCGCGAACCGGATCGGCGACAGCTTCTTCCGCACTCCGCGCACCACGATCACATCGTTCATCAACCTGTTGGCCGTGCTCGAACAGAACCCCGACGCGGACTGGAATCAACTTCTCGGCCAAGTCGACATCACCCCAGACAACGGGGGTAACGACGATTTGACGGTGGACCCCGACGACGAACTCGCTTCGTTCAAGTTGTAGTCGGCATGAACGCTTCGTCGGCCTTCCTACAACTCGATACGCGCATCCAGCACTACTTATGGTCAGAAGGTTGGGGCGCGCTGCGTGCCGTCCAGGAGATGGCCATTCCGAAGGTGTTGCCTGCCGACCGCGACGTGATCATTGCGGCGAGCACGGCTTCGGGCAAAACCGAAGCCGCTTTCTTGCCGGCGCTGACCCACTTGCTGAGCCAGGAACGCCCAGGGCTGATCGTCTACATCAGTCCGCTCAAGGCCCTCATCAACGACCAGTTCGAACGGCTCGACCGTTTGTGCGAAAACCTCGAAGTGCCGGTTTGGCCGTGGCATGGGGATGTCTCTGCGTCGAGCAAGACACGCTTTCTGCGCGACCCTTGGGGCGTTCTTCTGATCACGCCCGAGTCGTTGGAAGCGCTGTTCTGCAATCGCGGCACCGCGGTGTCTGGTTTGTTTGAACGTGCGGCTTACCTGATCGTCGATGAGTTGCATGCCTTCATCGGGTCCGAGCGCGGCAAACAGCTGCAATCACTCATGCACCGTATCGAGACCGTGCTTGGCCGAAGACTTCCCCGTATCGGGTTGTCGGCGACGCTGGGGGATATGCAGCTTGCAGCCCGGTTCCTACGCCACGACGGCACAGTCGAGATTGTCGATGCGCCGTCAGGCGGATCGGAACTGAAAGTGCTGATCAAAGGCTACGAGGAACCAGTTCCAGATCCCGATGCTGCAGATGAACCCGAAGAGCGGGCGCCGCCCGCCATCGCCCAACATCTTTACGCCGCGCTACGAGGCACCAACAACCTCGTATTTCCTAACAGCCGACGCGAGGTGGAACGCTACACGCACCTGCTTCGGAACCAATGCGAAAAGGCGCGCGTGCCAAGCGAATTCTGGCCACACCACGGGAACCTTTCGAAGGAAATCCGCTACGAAACCGAAGCGGCCCTGAAGCAGAAGGAACGCCCGGCCACAGCGATCTGCACCAGCACGTTGGAGCTCGGCATCGATATTGGGGCCGTCAAAAGCGTGTGCCAGATTGGCACACCTCCGTCGGTCGCCAGCTTGCGGCAGCGATTGGGCCGTTCCGGCAGGCGAGCGGGAGAGCCGGCCATCTTGCGCGGCTACGTCATTGAGCACGCTCTCGACAAGAAGTCGGATCTGGCGACACGCCTGCGGCTCGACACGGTGCAGATGGCCGCGGCAATTTCACTCTTACTGGAAAACTGGTTTGAACCACCGGTCGTTCATGGGGCGCACTTTTCGACTCTAATCCAGCAGCTATTGTCTTCTATCGCGCAATACGGCGGATTGAACGCCGCCCAAGCCTATCGTCTGCTTTGCGCGCCGGGAACGCCGTTTGACGGCGTATCTAAGGAAGATTTCGGGGAGCTACTACGCCACCTCGGCCAACAAGAAATTCTTGTCCAGGAGGGATCCGGACTTCTGCTGCACGGGCGCGTGGGCGACAAGCTGGTCAACCATTATTCGTTCTACGCTGCGTTTTCTTCGGACGAGGAATTCCGAGTTGTTTCTGGCGGCAAGACACTCGGCACGCTTCCGGTGGACCAGATGCTCACGGTGGGTCAACGCATCCTGTTCGGCGGTCGGACGTGGCTCGTCGAAGACATCGACGAAGAACAGAAAGCAATTCACGTCGCGCCCGCGAAAGGCGGAGCGCCACCCCTGTTCAATGGCGGAGCCGGACGCGTTCACACCAGGGTGCGCCAGCGCATGCGCGATATTTACGCACGCAAGGTGCCTACACCGTTTTTGGACGCAACCGGAAACCGTTTCGTATCTGAGGGGCAAGACGCATACGTGCAGTTGGAACTGAATCAACGTCAGTTGCTTGACCAAGGGAACACGGCTTTGGTTCTGACATGGCTTGGAGACAACGCGAACGAGGCCCTTGCATGCATCATGATGGCCCGTGGGTTCAAGGCTGCGGCTGGGCGACTGGGCGTCGAGATCGTCAAATCCGACAAAACCATGAATGAAATCGAAGATAGCTTAATCGATATGGCCTCGGATCAACTTCCACGCGCAGACGAACTCCTGATACGGGCTGAGAATCTAGCCCGACAGAAATGGGATGGTCTGTTGTCACCGCGCCTGCTTCGAATTTCGTATTCGCGGCTAAGCCTTGACTTAGATCAAGCAATTGAGTGGATGAAAACTGTTTCTGGAACCTAGCCAACACGCACTCAAAATTGGCAGCAAGAAATTTTAATGGGGGATAGACACGCACGGAAAATTACTCAACCGCCAATCCGTAGCGGACTCGCTATTTGACGATAGATACGACCACCGCGATTATGGACACAATTAGTGAATATATGGCTATCCTGCCGCTCACATGCTCTTGGCGCCGAAGCTTTCTCAAACGAAGCTCAATCTGCTCAACGTCCCTACAAAAACCTGCAACCAAGTCAAACCCGCCCCCATCGCGAACGAATTCGATGTATTCCTCAACCCGAACAATTCCCCTTGAACGCCGAGTCAATGCGATCTTCTGGTTTATGAAGTTAATTGACTCAAGCAATTTTTCGTATTTCTCCTCACCATAAACATCACCAATGGTCAAAAGTGCAGATATGTTGCTCAGCCGCTTGATTTCAATTAGCGCATGCAAGACAACAATATCAACAGTGTCATTGACAATATGCTTCGCCGCAGTCAGCGCGTCATCTATTGCAAAAAGCTGATCAACCCCAATGGCGCCTTTTTTTGCAGCAGACATAAGTGTATTTAAAGCTCGCGAGTAATACTGATGTTCGTTCAATATCCTCGTATCTACTTTAATGATGGACTGCTGAGCTTCTTTGTAAATTTTCGCACCGAGGTCGAAGAGCTCAACAAGAAGATCCACTTTCTTTGCATACAAATCTGAAACGGACTCATCAACCTCTATTTTCTTAAGGTTTGAAATGATTCCGTGCAAATCAACAGCAAGCGCGTCAACATCATCCGAGTGGTTTGACATAAAAAATACACATCCCCGTTGTGCATCCACTAAACAAAAGCACAGCAGGCACAATAAAAATGCCTGCCCTACGCCAAACAATGATTTACTTTTTGGCTTTTCGCTTTTCTAACTCACTAGCGACGAAAGCGCTCGCGTCCTCTGCTTTATTTAAGAGCGCCTCATAGTCTTCCCGAGTGATGCCGCCATTAAGCCTTTGGACGACATTACCCCTGGTCTCATACGACCTGATACGGCGGGGCAATCTCTTAATAAAAAAACGGTCAATAGGATCGAGAACAAGGTCTTCGTATGCAGCTCTTATCTCGTAGAAGAAGGATCTCCTAGTGACTTTCAGTTTCTCGCTAAATTTCAGATTTATTTCTACATTTTTCATTGAAAGCACCCTAGTCTAATCCCCATAAACACCAATAACAAAAGGTCATCAAAACGCAAGATCAGGGACCTTTTGACACTTGTGCTCTTCTAGCTGAGTCTTCGTCGACGATGGGCTCTGCCCACGTTTGACATCCTATTCATACCATCTCCATGCTGACCCTCAGATAGACCAACGCCCCCTGCTGAGGGGGCGCTGCGGGGGGCTAGCTCATACCTTTTATACGCCGACGCCTCCATGGCGAAACTGTTCGCCATGGGCATAAGCACATACAATTCTCGCATTGCCATAACGCCTGCCGCCCTTTTAGACTGCGAGATTAGATCTTCTTAGGGTAATTTTTTAGCCGTTTAGCACGAGCAAGGCATTACCCTCCCAGATAGCCTAAAATTCTAGACACTACTCGGATAGCATGTCAATCAGTACAGCGCCGTATACGATTGATTTTATTTATTGATTCACTTGCGGCGTAGCGTTGATCATTAGCGCTGTCTCAAAAAATCATGAGACAGGCGATGCCGATGGTTCGTATCTCTTTAAAATCAATACGTTAGGGGCACGACCTGTATAATTTCGGATCTGACATTGATCCCGATTGTCAAGTGAGAATCCGAGTATTGTGGCACCGCTTACGCCCTCCACTCCCGCAGCGCTAGGCTGACCGTGCCGTCACCACCGACGCCGGACTTTCACCAGTTCCAGCGCCTGCTTGATGCGGGTCGGGAATGGCATGGTCGGTGGTGGAAGGCTCGGGGTTGCCCGAGAGGTGATTGTGGAAGGCGATTACGGCGGCGGCATTCAGCAGTAGCGCCCGCTTAACAATCTCGCGCGAGTGGACCTCGGCTCTGTCCACGGTGCCGAAGAAGAGGTCTTCGACCGCCAGGATGGCGTGGCGGGTATCGAGGAAGACGCAGCCAACTCGCCCTCCGATGCCTACCGCGGCTCCCGGGGCCGGTCGGCTGCGCGATCGCTGCTACGAGGGAACGGCCAGCGGGCAGGCGTGATCTAGCTCAGGCATGGGCAACACCTGCCGGTCACGCGTGCAATCGAAGCGGTGAGGTGTGCGCCGGCGCCGCCGACGAATCATCAGCCCGGGAACTTCGGGAACCTTTCTTCAGGGTGCTTCGCCTTCCATTCGCGATGCGACACCGTGCCTTCCCAGGCAGTGAACGACCGCGGCGGACGGCCGCGACCGGACCAGGTTTCGCCGGTGTGCGGCAGCCAATACTTCGGCTGGACCTCCACCTTCCCCGGCGCCGCCTTCTTCGCAGCTGGCGCCTTGGGTGCGACAAGCGCCACGATCTCCGCCTTCTGCTTTGCATCGAACTGCGGTCCGAACTCGCCCAGCAGTTCGATGACCTTCGAAAAAGCGCCTGCCGCCTGCTCCTTTTTCAAATCCTCCTCCTGCTGTTCAAGCTGACGCAGCTCTTCGGCGAGCTTGGCCTTGGCCGAGGCGATCGAATCGAGAGTGGGCTTCATGGTCAAACCGAGTTTGCGGAATGTTGAAGTATAGCGTTCAGGCACCAGGCAAGTGCCCCGCAGCCATCGGAGAGCGGCAGCACTCCATCAAAACGACAAATTGCCGGGGCGCGGAGATGATGCGCGCAGGGACAAAGCGCCCGATTGAAATGCGCGTCGATGCCTAAGGCGTTGACTTCCGTTAATTCGGTGCTAGGAATCGCGCTCCAGGAGCGCCTCATGCCGAATGCACCTCGCCCGACTGACCCACCTACCCCACCTTCGCTCGTCGACGACGAGGAGCGCGCAATCCGCAGCCAAGTGATCAAAATGGTCGTCGGTTGGCTGCACGATGACGGCCACGAGGTCGACGCTCGAATCCAAATGCTGTTCGACCTCTACATCGCTGGCGAACTCGACAAGCCGGAACTCAAGCGCGCCGTGCGCGCCTCGCTCCTGGACTGAGCGCGTCGTGCCGGGTCCCAAGCGCCCCAAGGCGACAGCCCGCCGTCAACCGCTGATCGACGGCGACGACCGCGCTTGGCGACAGGAAGTCGCTGAGTTGACTTTGCGGTGGCACGCGGAAGCCGGCCACTACACTGACGAGCGCTGCCGAACGATCCTGACGCGCTTCGTCGAGGGAGAACTCAGTCAGGAGGAAGCCTGCCGCGAAGTCCTGCGCCCTTACCTATGTTGAGGCGTTCGGCGACGAGGGATCGCGATGCGCTGGATTTCATTCGCCCCGGAGCAGTGTCAGCAAAGGCGAACTCCGGGTAGCTCCCGCACCGAGCCGCTTCGGTAAGATGGATATGCCCGCCCCAACAGGCGCGCAACAGACGATTGCCTTGCCCTCTGGCAAGGCGGGGAAACCAGCAACGGAATTGCGCATGGCCGCCACCAAGCAGGAAGCCGCGATCCGAGCGGCCAAAAAATTTCTCGGCCACTTCTCGCCCACCCAAGGCGTCGCGTTCGACACCGTGCGGCAAGCGGCCGAAAAGCAAGCGACCGCTCTGCGTCGACGAAAGGACACCGCATACACAGTTTCACTCAACGAAGCCGCCGGCGTGCTGGCCCTGGAACCCGATCGGCTGCGTCGGCTGGTCGCCAAGCACCCTTTCGGCCCGCCCCCGCTCTTCACCCGCGCCGCGAGCAAGCCGCGCGCACTGTCAGCCCCTGCCGGTGCGACAACGCGCCCGCGCAAGCCGAACACGGTCGAGCGCGCGTCCCTGGTGCGGTTGTTCGATTGGCACGACACGCTCGTCGCGGAAGGCGCGATTGAGCCGATCGGGGAGCGCATGCACTCGGACGCGCGCATCGGCGGCACGGACAACACGTTCATGGCGCGCGAACGCTCCCTGCTCACCGTGCGCGCGCCCTTCGTCTACAGCCGCGAAAAGCGCGGCACCTTTCGCATCACCGGCGTCACGGATCCCGACGACCTGGTGGGCCTGCTGCGCACCCTGGGCGGGCGTGAAGTGCAGGCGCTCTTCCTGACGTTCCCCGAGGCGCTCCAGTTGCCTTGGCGAGCTCCCAAGACGCGGGAAGCGGTGGCGAGCGTCTACGTCGACCGCCTGCGCGCCGAAGAAGCCACCCTGCGGGCGCACCTCGCCGATCTGGCCGCCGTTCGCTTGGCGGTCGTGCTGCCGCCGCCGGACGCCGATCGCTCGCCCCCACGGCGCAAACCGCGGATGTAGGCCCTTGAATCGAACTGGCGGCATACCGCCAGTTTCTGTTTGTGTGATCTCGCTGATTCCTACGATGCGCTCCGTCGCCTCGCGGCGGCACTCCCCGAAACCTCACCGCACGTGTCCGCTTCGGACGCGACGGCGGCGCATTGCACAAGGAATCCGCATGAACAAGAAAACCCAAAAGGCAGCACCTCGACCCAAGCGCGCAGGTTACGAGCGCTGCACCCGCAACACCTCGACGACCTGGCTGACTCAAAAGGCCATCCCGGATGCGCTGAGCCCCGTCGACTTGGACCCGTGCGTGCCGCTCACGATGCCATGGCGCACTGCCGCGCGTATGCTCACCGAGAAGGAAGATGGCCTTGCCACGCCATGGCCGAAATCGGACTTCGTCTTCCACAACCCTCCGTATGGCAAGAACCAAGACGCGTGGATGGCCAAAGCGGCGGAGCATGGCAACGGTGTCACCTTGGTCATGGCGCGCTTCGACACGCGGTGGATGCACGAGCACGTGCTCAACCACCCCGCGACGACGGCCCTCGTTTTCGTCAAAGGCCGCATGAAGTTCTGCCGGGCAGATGGAACGGTCGGGCCAAGCGCGCCCGCTCCTTCCATCTTCATCGCCTACGGCCAAGAGGCGGCCAAGCGCCTCGAGCGCGCCGTGCGCACCGGTGCCATCTCCGGGGTGTTCTTCGCCATCACGCGCTTTGCTTCGGCCGGGAAGGCCAACGCCAGAGCCGCGAACGATGATCGCTACTCGCTCACACCGCGCGCGGCTTGAAACGTAACGATCGCCTGTCTGAAAACCGCTGCCGCTCTGGCTTCCACCAGAGCGTCGGCTTCCTTCGGCGGTGAAACACGCCGGACACATTGTCTGCGTTTATGTTTCGTACAGTCGGGAAAGATCCGACTGAAAGTGCGCTTTGTTAGGGTTCTACAGAATTGAACACTACGGTAAGTTTTGAAACATTAAGCGACGGATGCACGTGAAGATCTTTGATCCAAAAGAACTTTTGAGTTTTTCGCATCGATAATTGACACCTGGGATCTGACGCAATTTCTGCACGCCAAGTGCAACGCCTAAGGACACGACGTCTTCGCGGTCGTTCGTCACACGTCCCCTTGACGGTTTTTCTGTCTGACGTATCACGCTTCCATCTGAAAGATGGAAGTGATGCATGAACGACATACGAAGCGAAGGCGCAATTCCTGGCATGGAGCCAAGCGATGCTCCTGTGGCGATCGCCCGCGTGCGCGTGGGGCGCGTCGTCTTCGAGGGCGTGATCTTGCGAACGCGAGAAGCGGGCATCGAGTTTCAAGAACTGCTCCACACCGTGTGCGACAAGACGCGCAGCACCCGTCTGCGCAAGGACGGGACGCGTTACCACGATGCCTTGCCCGTCGGCAGCCCAGCGCGCTTGCTGTCCGTCGAGATCAAGGACTATCTCAACGATATGGATCGGCGCGAGCTTAAGCAGAGCACGATCAGCGCCACCGCGCGCACCCTAGAGATCCTTCGCATCGCTTGCGGCGATGTTCCAGTATCGCGGATCGACCACAAGCACATCTACTTGCTCTGGGATTTGCTCCGCTGGGCACCGCCCGGCCTCACCTCGGACGCCACCTTGAAGGGCGTGTGCGCCGAAGACCTCATCGCGCGCGGAAAGGCCTTGGCCGTTCCATCGCCCGCGAGGGAAACTTTTGAACTGCACAGGCGCTTTCTCACTGCCTTCTTCAACGCTCTGGAGAATACCCGCGCCATCCCGCACTCGCCGATGGCGGCCTTTGCGGAGCGGAAGAAAAACCTGATCGTCGATCCTGATCAAGCCGAGCGGTTGTTCAGTGATGAGAATCTGCAGAAGATGTTTGACCCTGCGACGTTCGTTCCGTGGGCGTTGAAGTATCCGCACCGCTGGTGGGGGCCGATGCTCGGGCTCTACCTGGGGGCGCGCATCAACGAAGTCGCGCAGCTCAAGGTGGCCGACATCCTCGAAGAGCGCGGCACATGGTGCATCGCCATCCGCATGACGGCGGACGCCGATTTGGCGAAGGATCCCCGCCGCAGGAGCCGGACCCGGCAGAGCCTGAAGGGCAAGTCGGCGGTCCGCACGCTGCCCATTCCGCAACCGCTTCTCGACGCCGGCTTTCTGGACTTCGTCGAGGACATGAAGGCGTGCGGCCACCCGCGGCTGTTTCCACACCTGTCCGCTGGGGTGAACCAGAAGACAGGCGACACCAACGCGCGCTACAGCCAGGGCTTGCTATCGCAATTCGGGCGCTACCTGAAGGACCTGGGGTTCCCCAAGGGTGTCGGATTCCACGCCTTTCGCCACACGCTCGCCACCGATCTCGATCACCAAGGCGTCCGCGTCGAAGACGTGGCGCTCATCACCGGGCACTCGGTGAGCAAAAAAGTGCCGGTGCTACAGGATCACTACTACCACAAGAAGCCGGACGCGATTCGCTTGCGGCAAAAGAGCGCGCTCGCGCTCTACCGGCCGAACGTTACGCTGCCGACATACGCGCGCGGGCAGTTCAAGGAACTCCTGACGAAACAATACAGGTTCTACCCGTGACGCGCGGTCGCCTCACTCGGCGGCCTCCTCGAACCCGAGTGAGCTGTGCGGTCTGAAACGTAGCGCGAAAGCGACGGCACCGTGGCGGGAGGTCCGTGGCTACCGCAGGTCAACCCTTCGTCTTTTCGACCTGCTTCTTCAGAGCCGCGACCGCGGCTTTCTGCTGTGCAAACGGCAGCTGAGACAGCAAGAGGATTGCCTCAGCCATGACGTCTGACGTCGCGTGGAAATACGCGACAGGCACGCCAAGCGCCTTCGCTAGCGCCTCCGCGGTCTCGGGATCGGCGTCGCGTTGCCCGAGCTCATAGCGCGAGATGCGGGGCGCCGCGGAGTTGGCGTCTTCAAGGCCCAAGATCGCTCCGAGCTCGGCCTGGCTCATGCCCAGCACCTTGCGCGCCGCGCGGAGGCGGCGTCCAAAGACGGACGTGGGTTTGATGGGAGCGGGCATCGGAGAGTAACAAAGGCTTAACCCTCGGTAGCGTGCCCATTCCAAGCTAACATGTCATTTGCCAAACTGGCAAATATGCCGCTGCCCGCGGCGAGAAGAGGGAAAGCTCATGAATTGCAACGGGAAATTCGCCGCCTTGGCGCTCGGATGGACGCTCGCGCTCGGTGTGGCCGGGTGCGCGAAGAAAGACGAACCAACTCCGGATCAAGTGGCGGACGCCATCAAGGCGGTGCTCGCGAGTGCCTACCCGGCGTCGCTGGGGCAGCGGGTGGAGCTACAGAATTGGGACCAGCTCACCTACGACTGCGATGTGATGCCGGGCGACGTCAAGCGCCAGCGTTGCACGACCGGGGGAACTATCACCATCGCCGGCTACATCGCCGGCGCTCAAACCAGCGAAGGTCCGAAGGACATCCCACCCGAGTGGATCTTCACCTTCGAGAAGCGCGGCGAAGGCCAGTGGGCCGCCGTCAATGCTGAGCGGAAGCAGTGAGGAGCCCACCAATGACGCAAAACTCTTACGCGCCCGTCGGCTGCGCGACGGTCATCCTAGGCGGCGCCGGGCTGCTGTTTCTCGGCGGTGGTCAGGAGATGCTTCAGAACGGCCGGCCCCTTGGGTGGCTGGTCATTCTCGGTGGGCTAGCAATCTGGGGCCTTCTCGCGTTCCTCTGGCTCATCAACATTCGGGCCAACCAGCGGCGGGCGTGGCTGGCCCGACAGCCATACGCCCCCTTGGCCGAGAAGGGGCTCAAGCGGGGTGGGTTCTGGAAGGGGGCGATCATCACCTGGATGCTGGTGGCTACGGCCCACGCAGCCGCCTACTTCGCGGTGTTCCAGCCGGGCCTGCCGGAGGATCTGAGGACGCCGGTCATGTCCCTGGCCTACGGCATCCTGCCGCTGTGCCATTTGGTCGTGCCGGTGCTGGGAGGGTTCTTCTACGGGGCTTGGGTGTCGTCGTCGACGCCCAAGAGCTAGCCTCTCTCTCCGCCTACCGGCACACCCAAGCAGCCCCGGCCTCCCGGGGCTTTTTCATGGCTGACGCAGCACTGGAGTAGACGGCTAAAATCCATGCCAGTGCCGGCTACTCGTCAGCAAAGGACCCGCAGTGCCAAACGTCTTCTTCTCCTACTCCCACCATGATGAAGGTCTTCGCGACCAGCTCGAAACTCAGCTCGCGATGCTGAAACATCAAGGCATCATCGAAACATGGCATGACCGGCGCATCGGTGCCGGGCGGGAAATTGATGCAGCCATCGATGAGCACATCAACCAAGACGAAATCATCTTGCTGCTGGTAAGCCCCGACTTCATTGCCTCGAACTACTGTTACAACATCGAAATGAGGCGTGCACTGGATCGCCATGATGCCGGGGAAGCCATCGTCATCCCGGTCATCCTTCGCGCCTGCGAATGGCACCACGCTCCGTTCGGCAAATTGCTTGCTACTCCGCGCGACGGGAAGCCGATTACCCAATGGCCTGACCGCGACGAAGCGTTTCTTCAGGTGGCCAAGGCCGTCCGGGAAGCAGCCACCCGATATCAGTCCTCAAAAGGCACGCGCTCACCGCAAAAGTCTGCGGCGCCAGCAGCAATCGTCGCCGGAGCAGCCTCACCGAGGGGGCCAAGATCCAGCAACCTTCGCTTGGCTAAGGCGTTCTCTCAAAAGGACAAAGATGAATTCAAGCTCGACACCTTTGAATACATCATGCGGTTTTTCGAGAATTCGCTAACGGAGCTGGCTGCGCGCAACCCTGGCTACGAAGGTGTCTTTCGCCGCGTTGATGCGAACCGCTTTTTCGCGACCATCTACAAAGATGGAAAAGACGTCGCTCGCGCCACCATCTTCATCGGCGGTGGAGCGTTCGGAAACGGAATCAACTATGTGCATGGCGAGACCACAGGAAGCAACTCGATCAATGAGACGCTTTCCGTGGATGCCGACGACCAGATGCTTTATCTGACGACGATGGGCATGGCGATGCTTGGGCAGGATCGAGAACGCAAGCTGTCGCAGGAAGGTGCTGCTGAGCTTCTCTGGGATCTCGTCATCGCCCCCCTGCAACGGCACCGCGGCTAACCCGGAGGACTCATGCTCTCAGCGAACGAATTTTCGGTCGGCAGCATCAGCAAAGCCAGCGCTCTAACCCTCGTCCTGCCACGCCGAGAACACGAGGCAACTTTTCTGGTCGGAACGTCACCGAAAGGCACCGCCGCAGTGTTCCTCAGTGGAACCTATCAGTTCTGTTTGATGGAGGCGGCCGGAAATACCCACTGGAGCGGGCTTCTCATTCCGAACGTCCGCATAGAAGTCGACGAAACAAGTCTTTTCCACACCGATTACGCCCATGTAAAACCGGGCACTCTTCTTCGCAAGGGGGCTCAGCTATTGATCCACGCCGTGGACTCAGAACGCCACTTCGGCGTGCCAACTCCCATTGTGCTGGAAGATGGACTTGCCGACACCGAGGAACAGTCTGCCGGGTTCTCGAAATGGCAAATCGTCATTGGGACCGGACACGAAAAACGCGTCCTTTACAGCGTTGAAATCCCGGCAAATGTCACCGGATAGCTGGGCTCAACCCCACTGTTCCGCCAAAAGACCTGCCCATACAGACAACGCGAATCATGCGAGCATTGAGCCATCTTCTCGAACGAGATCTTTGAAATCTCGCCAGCTTCGGCTGATCATTTCAAATGCTTCTGGACCATCGTAGCGGAGTGAAGCTTCGTATCTGGACAGTTCATGGTTTGGATCGCGAACCGCCGACAGCCAGTTGAATGACCCCACCACAAGCCAAGACCGATCCACAAGCAGCATCTTGCTGTGAACGCCGCGCTGACGCGCGGGCCGAACCACGGCTCCCGCATCGCTCAAACGCTTCATGCATCGCCGGTATACGTCTCTGTTGCTCGCGAACTGCTCGTCGGTGACCACTCGCACCTTCACCCCACGCTTTACAGCTGCGGCAATCGCCTGCTCTACGCCGTCCGCAGAGATGGCGCCTTCGGTTAGAAAGGGGGAAACGATCACCAGTGTGCTGCGAGCACTTTGTATTGCCTCTTGGAGCACCTCGCGGTGATCGGCGAGTGTCCGAATCAAACGTCCGTCCGCCAGTGAAAACCCTTCGACCAGTAGTTCAGGTGGGACATCGCGAACCTCTCTCCCCCCATTGAAGAGCATTCGGCCTACTACTGCGCAGGGATGCTTTCCCGCTGGGTGGAACAGCTCCATGTTCCCAAAAATCAGGAACGCGTCTTCTGCACGAGAAATGGCGACATTGAGCATTGACGGCGATCGATCGATAAACGTTGCGCCAGGGTCAGTGCCTAACCCATACGTGGGCGAGAAAATCACCACTTTTTGCGACGCACCTTGCAGCGCATGGACGGTCCCAACCGTAATCCCATGCCCAGCCCCCAGGGTTTCGTTAAGCGCCTGCGAGACTTGTCGGCTTTGCGCGGAGAAAGGGGTTATCACTGCAACTACTTTTCCGAGCGATTCCTCCTGGTAAGAGGCCAGTAACGAGGCACGCCGTTGTTCAATCCAACGAGCGATCGCTCGCGCCTCCGTTGGGTTCTCTCGACTTCCGCCACGCTTTCTATCGCTTCCCGGAATATGGACGTAGCCCACCGTCGGAACGACGGCTCGACTGCCATCATCTTTTCGGCATGGCTTCAGGCGCCCTCCATACACCAAGACGTTGCACATCTCGATGATCTCTGGCCAGCACCTGCGGTGCTCGGACAGGAACATGCCGCGGCCACGCTGCGGAAATTTTGCAAAAGGAGTGGCTCTCTGCGCCAAACGCATCAGGCTACCGTTTGCGGAATCGACCTTTTCCTCACGGAACGCCCCCAGTTCATCCTCGGACGGGACTACCCCGCTGCTCACCGCATTAGCCCCGTCGATATGAGCCGGCACCAGCCAAACGGGTTCGATCTGATCGACATCCCCAACCACGATGGCACGCTTGGCAAG
Source organism: Lysobacteraceae bacterium (assembly GCA_041919915.1). GTDB lineage: Bacteria > Pseudomonadota > Gammaproteobacteria > Xanthomonadales > Xanthomonadaceae > Lysobacter_I. The sequence continues at coordinate 38,307 of JAYRSY010000001.1, read as the reverse complement.
CGCAAACGCGGCGGCTCCGACTTCAGGTGGGACTTGACCCGCTTCATCGACGATCAGCAGGTCAATCGCGTTGAACAGTGGCTCGCATTCGGTTTTAGACGTCCAAGCCAAGAATTTATCCGGCAAGGTGTAAAGGGTCGCTACAAAACATGGGTGGAGCATCGCCAGCCGGCGATACTGGGCGAGGAGTCTTGTGGGCGACTTGGTGTCTCGGACAGAGTCGCTGCGGCTCAGCAGTTCTTCTAGATGCAAAAGGAAACGCCCCTCCCAGTAGTGGGTCGTCAACTGAAAGGCTGTGTGGCGCGCCCCTTGGTCGAGAGCCGCCTGGACCGTTTCCAACGTGATCTCTTCTTCTGCGACAACCGTCCGAAGCGCTCCGATAGCGTCGTTGAGCCTGCGTTGCTTTTGCTCCAAGGCTCTCACCAGGGACTTCGCTTCTTCCTCTAAGCGTCTGGCATCTTTGATTGCGGTGTCGATGAATTGCTCGAATTGCGGTCGGGCCAACGGGTGATCAAAAGCACTCCCGACGATAGCTTCATGTGACCGCCCCGACTTGGCCCCAAAGACACGGTCACGCTCCTGGCGACGTCCCGTTAATCCGACCGCAGCTAAGAACCGAATCCACCATGGCTCGTCCGCCACGTGGGTGGACCATGCCTCGGCAAGCGAACGCGCCAAGCACAAGCCGTTCGCGGCAGACTGAAGGTCGGTTGCGGCGCGTGCTCGCTCACGCGCAATAACATCGATACCCCTGCGCAAAATCTCGGCGGAGATGACGTCACTGGCGGTCAATTCCAGCAGATCCGCCAAGGCAGCGACAGCACGTTCGGCAACTATGACGTTTTCCTTGATGGCAGACTGAAGCAGCCCAACGGCCTTCGCCACATCGATGCCATCACCGGCGCCGGTGGCGGAACAAAACCGATTCACGAAGGCCGTTTTCGCTTGCGCAAGCGCCACCTTGTCTTCGAAATGCCTCGCGTCAAATTCCGCTTTACCTCCTATGTCACGCATCTCGTGAACCGGAAATTTGAACTCGCTTCTCTTGGTCTTCGCAGGAAGATACAGGCCATAACTGTTGATCCCTTCAATCCACCTGCCGCGAAACGGACTCTCTTTTTCTTTCACCTTCCACGATGCGTGAAGGATATTTGTAACCGCTTGGTTGTTGGTCGAAGTTGCGACAATCAACGGCGGTTCTGCACCCTCGACTGCTCGTTGAACCCATAAGGACGCAATAACACTGAGAAGAAGCGTGGTCTTCCCAGTCCCGGGCGGCCCATCGACGGCAAGAATCCTCGACCCTACCTCCGGTGATAGGTGATGCGCCAAGGCTTCGCGTTGTGAGGGCGAAAGTGGGTAGTCGCCTTCCATCTGCGCCCAATGCTTCGCCGACGCGATCAGCTGTTGTTTCGCCGAGAGCAACGGCAAATCGCATGTCTTTCGAACCAACTCTTCAAACAATGGAATGTCGGGAGCAGATTCCATTTGCAAGTGATCGAGCAATCGAAGGATTGCAAATGCCGCAGGCACACTGCCTGACACCAGCACAGCACCGTGCTCAATACGATTGTATTGATCGATCTCCAGCTCCTCGTAAGGAACCTTGGTAACGACTTGCAAGAGGCCGACGCCCTGCTGCATCAGCTCCGCCCACGTCTGCGGTGCGTCACGCTCGACTGCGTAAGCGGCGTCGGCATCGTTTACCGTGCCGATGCACACACTCAGTCGATTCGGCTCCAACAGATCGCGGGCCACCACGGCCGACGTGCCGATGGACGCATCGGGCAACAATCGGCCGTCGCGTCCGAGCTTTGCCATGAGCAATAGCGGCGCGACTATCCTCGGGTAGGTCTTGTCGGCCTCACCATGCGTTGGGCGCAATCCATACAGTCTTGGGACGACGACGACGCTGATAGGCCAGATTTCGCTGTCGGCCCCTTTGTTGGGCCCAGACGGCTTCGATTGCGCCTTTGCGATCCCTTGGAGCCGCTTTAGCGCATGTTCGCCGATGTGCCCAGCGTCGACTTCATCGATTGAAACCTCAACGACATCGTCCTTTCGCAAGCTGGGTGTCAGGCGCACCGTGTCCGCAAGCGTTTTTTGGAAGTAGCGAATGAAGGCGCCAGCTGATGAATCCATCTACCCTTCTCTCCCTATTCCTAAAAAATTCCTAACATCCCGGAGGCGAACGACCTATTTGGCGCCGATAGCGAGACGGGATAAGGCTCCGGACTTGACATCATTGTCCGACCTGCCATCCAAGGCACCGCAACGCCGTCCACCGGAATCCCAATGACCATTGAAGAATTTTGGAATCAAGCATTTTTGGCTGCGCTCACTCGTCTGCCGTTGAAGCGCGCAAAAAAGGAAGCGGATGACGCAACCAAGTTGTGCATCGCCCACTGGCAAGAACACGACATCCGCTGGGCGCCGAACTACCTAACTTTGTGGAAAGATCAGAAGATAGCGCAGGTCCCGCTCATGCTCGTGGGGAACGAGAGCGGCGAGGAGGCGAAGGCTGTGGAGCCGCACCATCGTTCTCGCCTTCGGGCTCGGGGTCGGGCTCAGGAAGAATAAGAGGCAAATTGGGGTTAGCTTCCGAATCTGCCCCACTTTCCTCTACAGCCTCATCCGCGAATGAAACAGCTTCTTCCAAGTGCGCCCGTTCAATAAGCACAAGGCCACGGTCGGAATCGACTACTTCATAGCTAATCGTGACTGGCTGCGCGGAATCACTGGCGAACAGAGCGACTTCAACAACCTTTACCCCATTCCTTGCCCACCGTGTTTTGGAAATTCGGTGAAGAAACGTCTCAATCGAGTGGCGCAGGATGCGCTTCCCATTTAGTATGAACTTCTCAAGGTCCATGGACTGTATGCGACTAAATCCACCAATCTCACTCGACCTAACGATTTCCCCCCTTGCATCTGGCGTTACACCAAAAGAACCTATCAAAGCTCCTGTTTCTGCATCTCTTACGTCAACTGGTATAACCAACGGCTTGTTGGTCATGCGGTTCCCTCCACCATAGTCATTAAATTGCGTGATTTTTTTGCTTCAAGCCCTTATACGACTCACTCTGCTCAGCTACGACTTCCTTAACGCATCCGCGAATTGGCTTGGCTCGAAAAAAGGCAGCTCTACCTGCGGCTTAAATTTCGCCAAAGTTACCACTCTATCTGGCAGCGACCGCCGGTCGATATAGAACTTCTCCAGCACCGTCTGCCCCGTCCCGTGCCCGGTGAGCGCACCGATCGCCGAGGCTGATGCGCCCGCCTCGTCGAGCTTCGAGGCGATGGTGTGGCGGAACCCGTGGAAGCCTTGACCCTTCGTGGTGATGCCTCGGCTCTTGATGTAAACAGAGAACTGTCGGCTCAATTGCCGGCCGTAGCCGAGCCCGGTTGAGTTCGGCAAATTCGGGAACAGTTGCTCGTGCCCCGCCCGCTTCACCTCTTCAATGTAGGTGAGAAAGCCACAGTCGAGCACTGGCTGCGCCAGGGGGACGAAGCGGCGGCTGTTTTTGTTCTTGATGCTCTGCCCGGCTCGCGCGCTTCGCACGAAAAATCCTGGGATGCCGTCGATGGTGTCGATGTCCTCGACGCAGAGTTGTGCGATTTCGTTGACGCGAGCGCCAGAATAAAGCCCGAGGATCGGCCCGAACCAACGATGCGGATACTTCTTTGCCCACGCTGGAAACGCCTTCGGGTCGAAGATAGCTTGAAGTTGCGCATCAGTGAATGGCTCACCTGTGTCTTCCGCGTCCGGTGTCGTGATCGCACGAACCCCAGCCAAAGGGCTGCGCTCGAGCACGCCGGCGTTGACCAGCGATACGAAGAACACGCTCAGTCGCTGCCGGTGCTTTGCCACCGTGTAGGCGGCCGGTTCTGGCTCCTGGTTGGCCTTGGCTAATGCAATGACCTCAGGGACGGATTTGCCCTTATACGGCTTGCGCTTGGTCGCGTTCGACGGCCACCAGCGGACGCCGTCGAAGAACGCGCGCACGTGGTCCTGCGTCAGTCGGTTCACATGCAGGTCGTCGACCAGGATGCCGGCGAAGAGCCGCAGCGTGTGCCGGCTCTCGATGATGGCCTTCTGGTTCAGCCGGGCGCGTTCCAGGTCGCCCAGGTGGTCGGCGATAGCCTTAGACAACCGTGGAGCACCGGCTGCGGCCAACCGCGCGCCACCCGCCTTGACCTGGGCGCGGCGGCGCTCGCCACGCGCCAAGATGTCCTCCATCGGCTCCGGCGAACGGACCGTCCGCAGCATGTCCGCGAACAAGGCCGCGTCTTCGGGGGTGTCGATTTGCGCTTGGCCCACGCGTGTCCCGTCGGGCATCACCACATCGCTCAGCGTGAGCTCCCTGAGCCCCCCTTCGCGCACGCGCTTGAGCAGTTCTTCCAAGTCCACGGCGATTCCTTTCCGCATGGCGTCGAACGCCTGCGATAGTGCCAGACCTAGCCGCGCAGCGACCAGCCGGGCGCCATCGCCTGCCGGCGCGTAAAGCGGACGCACGAGATATCGCGAGCCGACATGGCCCTGCAAATCGGAAGGAACGAAGAAACGCGCGTAGAGGCCCGAGCGGCGGGCCAGGAGCAAGGGTTTCGGCATGTTTGATACCTCGCGTGATACCTCGGGAGGTATCGCTTCAAGGTCATCGTTTCGCCGAAAAGCCCTGCAAGGTCAGTCGGTTACGGGACTGACAAGGGACGATGGAGCGGGTGATGGGAATCGAACCCACGCTAGCAGCTTGGGAAGCTGCAGTTCTACCATTGAACTACACCCGCGGAGGTGTCCAGTTTAACGGCTCGGGCGCGTCCCGCAAGCCGCGGGACGCGCGCCGGCCGGGACTTCAGAACTGCTTGCCGAAGGTAGCGAACACGGTCGCGTCGTTGCCGTTGCCTTGGGCGGTGGTGACGCTGGCGCCGATGTTGGCGTCGAGGCCGAACAGTTCGGTGCGGGCGCCCATCTGCAGGGTCAGGTAGCTGTCGTCGAACTCCAGGCCCGGGACCGCGTAGGGCAGGCTGCCGGCGATCGACTGCGAGCGGGCGAAGACTTCGCTCGGCTGATCCTCGTGCTCCTTGTCCCAGGTCATGCGGGCGTACGGGGTCAGGTGGTCGTTGATCTCGTAGCTGGCCTGCCAGCCGAGGCTGGTGATCATCGAGTCGAAGCTCTGGTCGCGATAGGCCAACGAGGTCGACAGGGTCGGCTGGTCTTCGGCGTAGCCGTCGACATCGATGCGCTGCATCAGCAGGCCGAGCACCGGGCCGTGGGTCAGCTTTTCGCCACCGAGGTTCATGCCGGCGTTGACGCCGAAGCTCAGGTTGCTGCCGTCCGGCGAGCCGCTGTGGCTGCGCTTGGCCGGGCCGAGCCAGACTTCGCGATCGACGTCGTAACGCAGCTGGGTGTAGCTGAGCTGGCCGTTGGCCCAGAACTTCTCGCCGTACCAGGCGCCGAAACCGCCGAGGGTGGCGTCGAGCTGCTCGAAATCGCCGCGGCGCTGGCCGAAGTTCTGGAAGTTGCGGCCGAAACCGCCGAACGCGCCGTAGACGAAGTTGCCGCTGGTCCAGTCGACACCGCCGGTGATCGCCGGGGCGACACCGTCGTACAGGTTGCCGTTGTCGTAGCGCTGGAAGTCGCCGCGGGCGTCCACCCACCAGCGCATGCCGTCGCCCTCGGGCTTGCCGGCCAGATGCGCCGAGACGCGATCGGCGCGGGCGCGACCGACCACCGCCGCCGAGTGGCTCAGGATCTGGTTCTGACGCGGCGCTTCGAGCACCGAGATCGTGTACTCCGACAGCATCTGGTGCGCCCGGCTGGCCGGATGCACGCCGTCGGCGAACAGGTAGGTGTTCGGCGCGTCCGGCGTGACGTAGCTGGTCGGGTTGCAGGTCAGCGAGTTCGCGGTGATCTGCGGCTGGCAAGCGGTACCGGTGACGTTGCTGAAACCGTAGGCACCCGGATTCGCGACGATTTCGCGGATCAGGGTGAAGGTGTCGATCGGGATCACGCGCAGATTGTTCGTGGCGAGGCCGCCGAACAGTGCGGTGTTGTAGTTCACCGTCAGCGCGGTGCCGCTGGCCTGCGCGGCGGCGCCCTGGGCGCGGAAGGCCGGGGTCACGCCGAGATCCGGAACGGTCGGCACCAGGATGTAGCGCGCGCCGGCATTCTGCAGCGTGCCGACGATGCCGATCTGGGCGGTGACGGCCGAGCCGATGGTGGTGACCGGATCGGCGCCGCCATTGGTGATGGCGAACAGATCGTTGGCGCCGCCCCAGACGGTGTACAGCGCATTGCGATCGGCGCGACCGCCATTGGCGGTGAGGTAATTGTTCATCTGGGTGGCGAGCGACGGAATCGGACCCAGCGCGCCGGTGCTGTTCACGCCGACACGGGCGCCGCCGGCGGCGTAGTTGGTGCCGGTCTGGCCGTTGCCGTTGGGATCGGCGCGGGTGCCGTAGTAATCGGCCACCCACTGCGACCAGACGAAGCCCGGGTTGGTGGTGAACTGGCCGGTCACCGGACGCACGGTCAGCGGGAGCAGCGGCCGGAAGAAACCGCTGTCGGTCAGGCTGTCGCCGAAGAACACGGTCTGCGAGTACGGGCCGGCGGCGGACGCCGGCGCGGCGATCGCGGCGGTCGCGGCCAGCACGGCGACGGACAAAAGATGGCGGATGGGCCGCTTGGCCCCACGATTGAACGACATGGATCCCACTCCCGAACTGGTGAATAAAGCGATAAAGAATCGGAGAACCTCGGCGCTTCTGCGATACGGCGCCGGATGGTCGCCGCATGGTTTCACGAAGCCCGGCCCGGCTCAAGTGCGCCGCCCGCTCCGGCCCCGGGCGACCGCCTACAATCCGCCCATGGACATCCGACTCAACGGCGCCCCCCTCACCCTCCCGGCCCCCGGCACCCTTGCCGACCTCCTGACCGCCCAGGGCCTCGCCGGCCGCCGGGTCGCGGTGGAGGTCAACGGCGAGATCATTCCCCGCGGTCGCCACGGCGAATACCGCCTCGCCGATGGCGACACCGTCGAGATCGTGCAGGCGCTGGGCGGTGGCTGAGATCGCGTGCTCGACGATCCGCCGCGATCACCGTCCTGTCATTTCCGACAGTGACGATCGGATTTCAATCGCGGTGTCGGAAGCGCAATATGACCAGCAACAACGATGGGGCGGGCGGCAGGACAACGCGAGGACGCCACGCAATCCCGAAGACTCGGACCATCACTGTTCCGGCCGTCGAGAACCTGCATCCGATGCTCGTCTTCATGCACACGCGCGAATTCCCAGGAGGAGATCGATCGATGCCAGTCACCCCCGCACAACTCGCCGGCAACTGGAGAACCGAAGGCGTCCAGAACGGCTGGTCATCCAATCCGCTCGGCCCCAGCGGCGCATGGAAAGGTACGCTCGTCCTGAGGGCGAACATGACCAGCAGGATGACGTTCACGTCCGGCAACGTGGCCCCGGCACGCGACGGCGACTGGAGCCTCAGCGGCAACACCGTCACGGTGATCGATGCGTTCGGAACCGTGTGGACCGGCGCGATCGGCAATCCGAACAATCCGGTGTCGCTGTCCGGCCGTTATGAATCCGGTCCACCGGGCGCAGCGGACGGCAGCTGGAACGCGCAGAAGCTGTAATCCAGCGCGCCCGGTGCGCTCACGCCATCGGGACAGATTCCTCGCCCGGGCTCGACGCGTACTCCGTGTTGAACCGAGGCTCGACTCGGCCTCCGGAGCGGTCGCAACCGACCTTTCGGTCGTTCGGCATGGCACCATGACATCTGTCCGGCGAGCGGGAACCCTCCGCGGCCGCGACGATCCACACCGACGCATGCATGAGATGGCTCATGAAGGCCGCCCCGCGATCGCCGAGAGCCATCCGCGCAAACGATGACGCCTCGAGGCAACGCACATGCGTGTCGACCATGTCGCATACAGGTGGGTGCCGTCGTCGAAAGCGTCGCCATCACATCAGGAGAACCATCGCATGGGCAACAACACTCAGGGCATGTCCCCACCGTCGGAACAGGACAGCTACCGCGAGTTCGTGAACGCGGTCAACGGAAGGATGGTACCGGGAACCGACCGCGTCGATCCCGACAGCATCCGTCTGAACCCGGTCGTGTACTTCGCCGAGGACCGACTGACCGACCAGCTCGAAAAAATGGGAATCGAGGATGCGGATCCCAAACAGCATCCGGCAGCGTTCGCACAGTGCTTCCACCAGGTCCTCGACGAACTGAATCTTCCACAGGAACACGCGCAGCGATTGCAGCACCAGTTCCACTTCAAGCATGGTCCGGGCGCACAGGCACTGCAGGAAATCGGAGGCCGTCTCGGCGACGACGGAAATCCCGATCCGAAGCGCCTCGACCCAGAACGGCTGTCCCAGGCGGCCGTGGCCCGTTATCGGGTGAATCCTGGCGCGCACCCGAATGCGCATCTCAACGATCTGCTCGACGATCTCCGCCTGGACGACACGACGCGGCAACGCCTGCAGCCGGCCGCCGCCATCGATACGAACAAGTTCTCCTGGATCGCCACCGGCAAACTCACGTCGGAAATGCCGAACATCCAGGACCGGATGCTGTTCGACAACGCCGACAGAGCGTTGACGACGGCGAACGCGAATGCCCCGGCGTTACCGCAAAACGAGCGCCAGGCGATGCTGACGGAGCACAAGGCGCAGTGGAAGGAAGCGCTCAGCAACGCATTCGGCAATGATCAAGGCCTGCTGAAGCAGAACATGAACATGGAGATCTCCTTCAACTATCCTGTCGCGGACATCACGCGCACCGGGGCATCCACGGCAGCGGGCATGTTCGAGGATGTCGTCAAGCATGGTTACAACCTGAAGGACAAGAATGTCCTGCAGGCCTACATGGAAGCGGTCTACAGCCATACGACGTCATCGATCGGTCATACGACCCAGTTCGCTTCGCGTCTCGTGACGGATCAGCAGGGACAGAACCTGAGCACGCAGGATCAGACGGAAATGGGCGAGCGGCAGTACAACAATACCGGGCCTCGCCAGAAATGACTCGCGATCGCGGAAGGCGGTCTCCGGCCGCCTTCCGCGCGCAGCGATGCGCCCTGCTTCAGAACCACATCAGAACCACTCGGCGCGCATGTCGAACGCGCTCGGCTCCGCATCGCGGACGAGCCGGGCGTGGTGTTCGACGAGGGGCAGTTCGGTAGCGAAGAAGAAGCGGCAGGCCTGGAGCTTGCCGAGATAGAAATCGCGGTCGGCAGGCGACGCGTCGACGATCTCGCGATGGGCGACGACGGCCTGCCACAACCACATCCAGCCGACCACGACGTGACCGAGCGCGGTCATGTAATGCGAAGCATTGGCGAGCGCGAGACGCGCACGGTCCGTGGCCATGCGCGCACCGGTGGCGCGGGTGGCGTCGATCACGAGTTTCGCGGCCTGCGCGAGCTGGTCGGCCAATGGACGCAGGACGTCGTCGTTGCCGGCTTCGATGCAGGTCTGCGCGATCTTCGCCATCAGCAGTTTCAGCGCCGCGCCATCGTCCATCATCGCCTTGCGGCCGAGCAGATCCAGCGCCTGGATGCCGTTGGTGCCTTCGTGGATCGGATTGATGCGATTGTCGCGGTAGTTCTGCTCGACCGGATACTCGCGGGTGAAACCGTAGCCGCCGAGGATCTGGATTGCCAGCTCGTTCGCCTTCAGTGAATAGTCGGACCCCCAGGCCTTCACGATCGGCGTCAGCAGTTCCAGCAGCTGGTGGCTCTCCCGGCGCACGGTGTCGTCCGGATCGTGCGCGTGGTCGACCAGCATCGAGGCGTAGTAGCCGAGCAGTTCGGCGCCTTCGACGTAGGCCTTCTGCTGCAACAGCATGCGTCGCACGTCGGCATGTTCGATGATCGCGACCGGCGGCGATGCCGGATCCTTCTGGTCGGGATGACGGCCCTGCCTGCGCTCCTTCGCGTACTGCAGCGAATAGAGATAGCCGGCGAGCCCCTGCAGCACCGCGCCCATGCCGACGCCGATGCGCTCCTCGTTCATCATGTGGAACATGGTGGCGAGCCCGCGATGCGGTTCACCGATCAGCTCGGCGTGACAATCGCCCGCCTCGCCGAACTTCAGGAAGGTGTTGACGCTGCCGCGCTGCCCCATCTTGTGATTGAGGCCGGCGAGGCGCACATCGTTGCGCTCGCCGCGACTGCCGTCGGCGTTCACGCGCCAGCGCGGCACGATGAACAGACTGATGCCGCGCACGCCGGCGGGCGCGCCGACGATCTTCGCCAGCACCAGATGGATGATGTTCTCGCCGAGTTCGTGATCGCCGGCGGAGATCCACATCTTCGCGCCGGTGAGGCGATAGCTGCCGTCGGCCTGCGGCTCGGCGGTGGTCTTGATGTCGGCCAGCGACGAGCCCGCATGCGGCTCCGACAGACACATCGTGCCGAAATAGCGGCCTTCGATGATCGGCTGCATGTAGCGCCGTTTCTGGTCCGGCGTGCCGTACTCGGCGAGCAGGTTCGAGGCGCCGCGCGCCAGCGCCGGATAGGCGATCGTGCCGGAATTCGCGGCGGAGAACATCGAATCGCAGGCCTGCGCGATCACGAACGGCAACTGCATGCCGCCCGCGTCGAAACCCGCCACCGCGGCGGCGAAACCGGCATCGTTGTAGGCCTGTACCGCCTCGCCGATCTCGGGAATCAGTTCGACCCTGCCGTCGACCATCTGCGGCTCGTTCAGGTCGGACTTGCGGTTGTGCGGCAGGAATTTCTCCAGCGCGATCTGATGGGCCAGATCGAGCGCCGAGGCGAACGTCTCGCGGTTGTGGTCGGCGAAACGCGGCCAGGCGCAGAGGCGTTCGGCGCCCAGCACCTCGTACAGCATGAAATCGAGGTCGCGGCGATCGGAAATGGGGCTCGGATTCATGGGCGGGGCGGGTCCCTGGGCGGATGAGTCATTTGAGCACTACGACTCATCTGGCGTCAAATCTCCGGAATGTCTACACTCCGGCCATGGCCGCTCCTTCCAAGACCACGACCAGAACCAGAACCAGAGCGAAGCCCGGGGCGAAATCCAGGGCAGGCACCGGCACGCCCGCCGATGCTGCGGCGCACCACACCACACGCCTCGCCCAGGCCCTGCGCGAGGGCGCGCCCGCGCGGGTCACGCCGCTGGACCTGTACCAGCTGGCGCGGCGCGACTGGCTCGCAGGAGAGCGCATCGATATCGGCGCGCTGGCCGCGCGGCTGGACATCGGCCGCGCCACCGCCTTCCGCTGGGTCGGCAGCCGCGACCTGCTGCTGGGCGAGATCCTGTGGTCGCTGTGCGACGAACTGATGCAGGACACCGCCGCCCGCCAGCGCGGCCGTGGCGCGCAGCGGGTCGCGGCGATCTGCGAGTCCGCGATCCGCGCCCTTGTCGCGTTCGAGCCGCTGCGCCGCTTCGTGCGCGGCGATCCGGAATACGCGGTGCGCCTGCTCACGTCCAAGCTCGGCCCGGTACAGGCGCGCGCGATCGAACGCGTGCGCGATCTGCTGCAGTTCGAGACCGATCGCGGCGCGCTGTCGCCGCCGCTGGCGGTGGACACCCTCGCCTATCTGATCGTGCGCCTGTGCGAATCCTTCATCTACGCCGAGGCGACCAGCGACCAGCAGGTCGATGTCGCCGACGCCGGACTGGCGATCGAACTGCTGCTCTCCGGCAAGGTGATGCCGCGGCGCGCACCTGCAGCGAGAACCACGACCCCCACCACCGCGAAGCCGAAGACGCGGGCCCGTACACCTTCCCCTTCCTCACCCAGGATTTCCAGGAGCCAACGATGACGACCCGATACGCGGTGGATGCCGGCGTCGCGGTACTGACCCTCGACAACCCGCCGGTCAACGGCCTCGGCTACGACACCCGGCGCGCCCTGGTCGCTGGGCTCGATCAGGCGCTGGCCGATCCCGCGGTGGTCGCGATCGTGATCACGGGCGCCGGCAAATCCTTCACCGGCGGCGCCGACATCCGCGAGTTCGGCACGCCGAAGGCGATGCAGGAACCGAATCTGCTGTCGGTCATCGCCGCGTTCGAAGCCAGCACCAAGCCGGTGGTGGTCGCGATCCACGGCGTGTGCATGGGCGGCGGGCTCGAACTCGCGCTCGGCTGCCATTACCGTCTCGCCGCGCCGGGCACCCAGATCGCGCTGCCGGAAGTGAAGCTCGGGCTCGTGCCCGGGGCCGGCGGCACCCAGCGCCTGCCGCGCGCGATCGGCCTGGAGCCGGCGATGAACATGATCGTCTCCGGCAACCCGGTCGCCAGCGACGCATTGGCATCGATTCCGGGCCAGACCCTGTTCGACCGCATCGTCGACGGCGATCTGCTGACGGAAGCGAAGGCGTTCGCGCGCGAACGCGCCGCGGCAACGATCGGTCAAGAAGCCGGCCCGCATCCGCGCGTGAGCGATCGCCGCGTGGAGCATCCGAATCTCGACGCCTTCGTGCTCTTCGCCCGCACCACCGTCGGCGCGATGGCGAAGGACTATCCCGCGGCGCAGCGCTGCGTCGACTGCGTCGAAGCCGCGGCGCGCAAACGTTTCGACGACGGCATGAAGTTCGAGCGCGAGACCTTCGCATCGCTGATGATGTCGCCGGAATCGCGCGCGCTGCGGCATGCGTTCTTCGCGGAGCGCGCGGCGTCGAAGATCGCCGACGTGCCCGACGACACCCCGCAGCGCGAGGTGCGCAAGGTCGGCGTGATCGGCGCCGGCATGATGGGCGGCGGCATCGCGATGAATTTCCTCAACGCGGGTCTGCCGGTCGTGATTCTGGAAACGACGCAGGAAGCGCTGGATCGCGGCGTCGCGACCATCCGCAGGAACTACGAAGGCAGCGTGCGCAAGGGCAGTCTCAGCGAAACGAAGTTCGCGCAGCGCATGGCGCTGCTGCAGCCGACGCTGGACTACGCCGACCTCGCCGACTGCGATCTGATCATCGAGGCGGTGTTCGAGGAGATCGGCGTGAAGCAGGCGGTGTTCGAACGCCTCGATGCGGTCGCGAAACCGGGCGCGATCCTCGCCTCGAACACCTCGACCCTGGATCTCGACCGGATCGCCGCGTTCACGACGCGTCCGCAGGACGTGATCGGCCTGCATTTCTTCAGCCCGGCGCACGTGATGAAGCTGCTGGAAGTGGTGCGCGGCAAGGCCACCGCGAAGGACGTGCTGGCGACCGCGATGGCGGTGGCGAAGAAGATCCGCAAGACCGCGGTGGTCTCCGGCGTCTGCGACGGCTTCATCGGCAACCGCATGATCGAGCAGTACAGCCGCCAGGCGATGTTCCTGCTGGAGGAAGGCGCGCTGCCCGCACAGGTCGACGCGGCCGCCGAACGCTTCGGCTTCATGATGGGCCCGTTCCGGATGAGCGATCTGGCCGGCAACGACATCGGCTGGGCGATCCGCAAGCGCCGCTACGTCGAACAACCGGAGCTGACCTATTCGAAGGTCGCGGACGCGCTGTGCGAACTCGGCCGCTTCGGCCAGAAGACCGGCGCCGGCTGGTACGACTACAAGCCCGGCGATCGCAAGGCGCATCCCAGCGCGGTGGTCGACGCGATGATCATCGAGCATTCGGCCGCGGCGGGCATCGCGCGGCGGACGATCGGCGACGACGAGATCGTCGAGCGTCTGGTCTACGCACTGGTGAACGAGGGCGCGAAGATCCTCGACGAAGGCATCGCCGCCAAGGCCGGCGACATCGACATGGTGTATCTGTTCGGCTACGGCTTCCCGCCGTTCCGCGGCGGACCGATGCGTTACGCCGACGAGGTCGGACTGTTCAACGTGGTGCGCGCGATGCGGCGTTATGCCGCCGCCGATGTCGACGGCCGCCAGGCCGGCGCGTGGGAACCCGCACCGCTGCTCGCCGCGCTCGCCGCCGACGGCAAGACCTTCACCTGATCGCCACGCGCATCGTCGCCACGCACCGAATCCAACCTGGGAATCCGACATGACCGACGCCGTCGTCGTCTCCACCGCGCGCACCGCCCTCACCAAGAGCTGGAAGGGCGCCTTCAACATGACCCATGGCGCCACGCTCGGCGCGCACAGCGTGCAGCATGCGATCGCGCGCGCCGGGATCGACCCGGGCGAAGTCGAGGACGTGCTGATGGGCTGCGCCACGCCCGAGGGCGCCACCGGCGCCAACATCGCGCGCCAGATCGCGCTGCGCGCCGGCTGCCCGGTGAGCGTGCCCGGCATGACCATCAACCGCTTCTGCTCCAGTGGCCTGCAGACCATCGCGACCGCCGCGCAGCGGATCATCGCCGGCGAAGGCGAGATCTTCGTCGCCGGCGGCGTGGAAAACATTTCCTGCGTGCAGGGCGTGATGAACCAGACCATGCTCGCCGACCCGTGGCTGGTCGCGCACAAACCGGCGATCTACTGGAGCATGCTGCAGACCGCGGAACTTGTGGCCCGGCGCTACGGCATCGACAAGGAACGCCAGGACGAATACGGGGTGCGCAGCCAGCTCGCCGCCGCCGCGGCGCAGGCCGGCGGCCGGTTCGACGACGAGATCGTGCCGATCACCGTGACCGCCGGCATCGCCGACAAGGCCACCGGCCAGTTGTCGAGCCGCGAAGTCACGGTGTCCGTGGACGAAGGCATCCGCGCCGACACCACGCTGGAGGCGGTGCGCGGTATCCGTCCGGCGACACCGGGCGGCGTGATCACCGCCGGCAACGCCAGCCAGTTTTCCGACGGCAGTTCGGCGGCGGTGGTGATGAGCGCGACGCTGGCCGAACAGCGCGGGCTGCAACCGCTCGGCATCTTCCGCGGCTTCGCGGTCGCCGGCTGCGAGCCCGACGAAATGGGCATCGGCCCGGTGTTCGCGGTGCCGAAGCTGTTGAAGCGCGCCGGCCTCACGGTCGACGACATCGGCCTGTGGGAACTCAATGAAGCATTCGCGGTGCAGGTGCTGTACTGCGCGGACACGCTCGGCATTCCGATGGAGCGTTTGAACGTCAACGGCGGCGCGATCGCGCTCGGCCACCCCTACGGCGTATCGGGCGCGCGTCTGGTCGGCCACGCGCTGATCGAAGGCAAGCGTCGCGGCGCGAAGTTCGTCGTGGTGACGATGTGCATCGGCGGCGGCCAGGGCGCGGCCGGGTTGTTCGAGGTGGTGTGAGGTGATGCGCCGGGGAGCACCGGCGGGAGACCAGGACATCGAAACAGGCGGAACCCGCCCGCTTCGGCCTGCGAGCAGGATCGGATACAGTGCGACGACCGCGCAGGAGGCGCGAAAGGACGCGCGGCGATGGTGATCGCGCGCATCAGAGCACGCGCATCAAGAGCTCGCGCATCAAGAGCACGCAGGGAGGCATGCCATGCCGCAACGCATCGACCGCATCAGAGCGCTGGCTGCGGGCCCGCGCTTCCGCGTCGGCCCGGTTCTGGTCCACCCGGAGCGGCTGGCGATCGAGCGCGATGGCACCGAGATCGCGCTTGAACCGCGCATCATGGAACTGCTGGTCGCGCTGACGGAACATGCCGGGGAAGTGATCGGTACCGAACGACTGCTTGTCGAAGTCTGGCGCGGCACGTTCTACGGAGACAATCCCGTCCACCGCGCGATCGGCGTGCTCCGCCGGCAGCTCGGCGACGACCCGCGCAAGCCCGTCTTCATCGAAACGATCCGCAAACGCGGATATCGCCTCATCGCACCGGTCGCCTTCCCCGATGAGCATCGGCGCCCGTTGCCGCAGGTCGACGGCTGGGCCGGGCGAAACCCGTACCTGGGACTTGCGGCCTACGATGCCCGGCATGCGGATGTGTTCTTCGGACGCGATCGTCTCACCGCCGACGTGCTCGGCGCACTGCGGCGCCAGCGGGAGACCGCGCGTCGTTTCCTGCTGCTGGTCGGCGCCAGCGGTTGCGGCAAGACCTCGCTGCTGCGCGCTTCCGTGCTGCCGTTGCTGGAACAGCCCGGCGGTTTCGACGGACTGCAGGCACTGTCGATCGCCCACTGCGATTTCGCGGCGACCACCGACGGCCATCCGATGCGCCCGCTGGCGGCGGCGCTCGCCGGCTGGCATCTGGATGGACGATCGGTGTTCGCACCGCAGCCGGTGGAAGCCCTGGCCGAACGGTTGTCGTCCAGCCCGGATCACGTCGCCGGAGCGCTCGACGACGCCTGGCGCCGGCGCACCGCGCGCAACGACAGCGAACACGCGCACCTGCTGTTGCTGGTGGACCATGCCGAAGCGCTGGTCGCCTCCGAGCGCATCGACGACACCCAACGCCGCCGCGTCTGGGCGGTGATCGATGCCGTCTGCGCGCACCCGCGCGGCGGCGCGCTCATGGTCGTGCGCGGCGATTTCCATGCCGCGCTGATCGCAGCCCTGCCCGACATCGCCGAGCGCAAGGGCGGCAACGGACACATCGACGCGACGCCTCCGCGTGCGGGAGAGATCGCCCAGATCGTGCGCATGCCGGCCTATCTGGCAGGACTGACCTTCGAAGAAGATCCGGACACCGGGGCGCGCCTCGACGATGTGCTGCGCGACGCGGCCGCGGACAGACCGGACACTCTGCCGCTGCTGCAATACACCCTTGATGCGCTGTACGAATCGCGGCGCGAAGACGGTCGGCTGACGTTCGAGGCCTACCGGCGTCTGGGCGGCCTGGAAGGCGCTGTCGCGCATCGCGCGGAGGCGGTCTTCGCGGAACTGCCCGATGAGGTGCGCGCACAACTCGATCATGTCCTGGAGCAGCTGATCGTTCTGCAACTCGACAGCGACAGCGTGAGCGCACGACGCGCGCCCCGTTCCGCGCTGGCGAACGACGCAGCGCGGGCGCTCGTCGATGCCTTCGTCGACGGGCGGCTGTTCGTCGGCGGGCAGGCCGCGGACCGCCCGGATTTCGGCGTCGTCCACGAAGCCCTGCTCCGGCAGTGGCCGCGCGCGTGCGCGTGGGCGCAGGACAACCGTCGGTTGCTGCTGGCGCACGGTCGCCTCGTCCGCGCCGCCGCGCGGTGGCAGGAAGCGGATCGCAGCGACGATCATCTCCTGCACCACGGGCAACCACTGGAGGAAGCGTTCGAAGTCGCCCGACGACTCCCGCTGCGCGTCTCGCCAACGGAACGCGCATTGATCGACGCATCGGCGCGCGTGAAACGGCGGCGGCGGCTCCGCCAACGGCTGGCGATCGCCGCGCTGATCGCACTGACGTCCGCGAGTTCGATGTCCGCGCTGTGGGCGGTGCGATCGCAACGTCACGCGGAGCAGCGACGCGCGGAGACCCAGCGATTGTCCGACTTCATGCTGGTCGAACTCGCGCAGAAACTGCGCCCGCTGGGCGATCCCGGTCTGCTGGCCGAAGTCGGCCGGCGCGTCCTCGCCGTGCAACGGAGCGGAGACGACACGGACCAGGAACCGGCCGACATGGTCAACCGCTCCCGCGCGTTGCGCACGCTGGGCGAAGTGCTGATGGGAAAGGCGCGCCTGAACGAAGCGAAGGACGCATTCGTCATCGCCGACCGCATCGCCCGCACCGCGCTCGAACGCGATCCCACCTCGACCGCCACGGTGTCGGAGGCCGGAATCACCGCTTACTGGCTGGGCTATCAGCATTTCAGTCGCGGCGAGAACGGTCAGGCGGAGGCGCACTGGCGTCGCTATCTCGATCGCACCGGCGATCTGCTGCGTCTGGAACCCGAACGGCGCGAGTGGCTGGTGGAACGCTCCTATGCGCTGAACAATCTTGGCACCCTCGCACGAGACACCGGGCGCGGCGACCAGGCGATCGCACATTTCCTTGCGTCTGCCGCACTGAAACAACGCGCGCTTGCGATGCGCCCCGACGATGACGCATTGCGCTACGAACTGATCGACACGCTGTCGTGGATCAGCAGCGCGGAGTATTCGCAGGGCGAATTGCAGCGCGCCGCCGACGGGATCGCCCGGCAGGTCGAGATGCTTCGCAGTCTGGTCGATGCGCATCCGGACGCGCTCGCCTGGGAACGCCGACTGGCCACATCGCTGCGACGCAGCGCAGCCGTGTCGCTCGACCTTGGAAAGAACGACGAGGCACGGGCGATGCTGGACGAATGCATCGCCCGCTTCGACGGTCTGTTGCCACGGTCTCCGGACACACGGGTCTGGCGCCGGGACCTCGCCCACGCGCTGCTGGATCGAGCCGATCTGTCGATGACCGCCCGCGATCCGCATGCGGCCATCGCCGACCTGCGGCGCGCCGGGACGCTGCTGGCTTCGCTGCGCACCGAAGAGCAGGGGCATGTCGAATGGCAACGCCTGCATGCAGTCGTCCGGGCCCGATCGGCCGCGCTGCAGTCGCGTCCCGACGAAGAAGCCGAGGCGCTGAAAGACCTCAGCCTCCTGATCGAATCCTCACCGCGGGACACCGCGGGGTATGTCGCGCTGTCGCGACATCTGATTCTTCGCGGTCGACGGCACCTCGCTGCCGGTGAAACGTGGCTCGCCGAGCACGACTTCGCCCGAGTCCGGACACTGCTCTCGAAGATCGCCGCGTCCTCGCGCGACCCGCAGTCGCTTTCGCTCTGGGCACAGGCACATCTGCTGGCCGGGCTGGATGCGACCGAGCCCCTCCTGCACCTGCATCGCAGCGGGTACCGGGACAGCGATTTCCCGTGGCAGCTCGCCCCAGGCGCGGCCTCCGCGTCGCGCTCGTCCAAAGCAACGTCCGAGGACAAGCGCAGCGACAAGGCCGCGCATGATTGATATCGCCATCGTCGTCACCTGACCTCCACCCACGACAGGAGAACACCATGCCGTCCATACCCAGCGGACAGATCGTCAACATCGGTTTTCCAGACGGAGTTGCAAGCCCGGTCTATGACCCCGAGCCGTCCGCGGCATACGGCCAATTCCCGGGCGGCTATCAATTCCTCGATACGTCCGCTCCGGTGACCCTGATATTCAGGATCAGTCCGAACGATTTTCCCGGCTACACCCTATCGATAGCGAACGAGGACACTTTGCCGGCCTGGATCACGGCCATATTTCTGGATGACCACCGGACCCTCGAACTCACTTTCGATTTTGGAAGAAAAGCCGCCGGTGGCGATGAGTACGGTCTACTGCTGACCTTCACGGACGAGCATGGCCATTCCTTCACGCATGATCCGCAGGTCGGCAACGACGGCACTTATGGTGCTCCTCCGGATGGCGACCCTCGCAGCTGAGGACAAAGCCCGCGACCCCACGCATCGGATGTCCCGGCCGCAGCCGCGAGGAGATGGCCGGACGCTCTCGGCCTTCGATCGTGCCATGTCGCACGCAGCACGCCCCCCGGAGGCGGATCGATTCTCGTGAAGCCTGGCGGAATCCGGCGACATGCCCTCGCCCGCAAGCGCGTGCTGCTTGTGTGCGAGGCTCGCCGCCGATGCCTGTTTTCCACCGCGATGTCCGGGGATCGCGCTCCCGCCACGCTGCCGGAACCTTCGGTCGACGACACAGCGCCTGTGTGGTACGCATCGCCCTCGGCTCCAGTCAGCGCGATTCGCCCGGCAGTCGCCCTTCCTGGATCCGGATCGAGCCACCCGCGCCTCGCGCGGAACCCCTGAAGCAACAACGACTTGCGATCCAACAGATTCCCAACAGGTCTCTGCTCCCAGAGGTGCGGATGCTGACGCCGCGCGCCCACCCGGTCCGATCCGACACCTGACACGGGGACACGGTCGCATCGACCGACGACGCGAATCCCGGCATCGACAAGGAGTTCGAACATGATCGGCAACACCGCAACACCCACCCCTCGCCCATCGCGAGAGACTCACTCCGCCAGAACGGCGACATCCCGAGGCCGGGGACGTCGCTCGACAGAGACCCGTCAGGAGACGCCCCGCAAGACATCCAACGCCCGGCCCGACCCGACCGCTTCCGTGCTCCGCCGCAGTCAGAGCCTCGGGCTGCAGCGCCTGTACCCCCTCGTACTCCTGATCTTCGCGGTCCTGCTGTGGTCGACGACGGCGATGGCGCATGAGGACGATGGCTATTCGCACGACGGTTCGGGCTTCCGGAACCGGGCGGGCTGGATGGCCCATCTGCCCGACGATGCACGGATCAGCGACCTGTCCCTGCCCGGCACTCACGACACCATGTCGTTCCATGGAGGAGATGCCGTCCAGACGCAAAGCCTTTCCCTGCAGGATCAGTTGAACGCCGGCATCCGTGTGCTGGACATCCGGGCGAGGCACAGCAACGACCTCTTCAAGATCTTTCACGGCTCCGTCTACCAGCATGCCGTGTTCGGCGAAGACGTGTTGAAGCCGGTCATCGCCTTCCTGCGCGCGCATCCACGCGAGACCGTGCTGATCCGTTTGAAGGAAGAGTACGACCCGACAGAGAACACCCGGAGCTTCGCCGATACGTTCCTGGGATACATGAACACCTTCAACAGCGAGGCCCAGGACACCTACGGCCGCTTCGTCTGGCGACCCGACGGCAGCACCAACACGGCGCTTGGCCAGGTCCGCGGCAAGATCGTCTTCATGCTGCAACCAAGCCGATTCGACGCGTCCACGCTCGGCGCCTGGGGAATTCCCTACGACGACGGCAATCTGATGTCGATCCAGGACGACTATCACCTGACGACGAACTGGGATCTCTACGGCAAGTGGGAGCGCATCAGGGACCATCTTCACGCTGCGGACCAGGGAGATCGGCACCGCATCTACATCAACTACCTCAGCGGTTCGGGCGGCAGCTTTCCCTATTTCGTGGCCAGCGGACACTCGAGCCCCGGCACGGGCGCGCCACGGCTGGCCACCGGCCTCACGACACCGGGCTGGGACGACAGCTATCCGGACTTTCCGCGCGTGGACTGCTTCTGGTTGTTCCTCATCTGGGATGATGTCTGCACGATCGCCTTCGAAGGCACCAACACGCTGACCAAACACCATCTGCGATCCTCGCGCGCGGGCCGCGTCGGCATCCTCATGGCGGATTTCCCCGGCGACGGGCTGATCGACGCGATCATC
Source organism: Lysobacteraceae bacterium (assembly GCA_041919915.1). GTDB lineage: Bacteria > Pseudomonadota > Gammaproteobacteria > Xanthomonadales > Xanthomonadaceae > Lysobacter_I. Next base: position 17,314 of record JAYRSY010000001.1, on the reverse strand, counting down.
GCGCGCAATCCGATCGTTTCCTTCATCAGCAAGTCCGCGTTCAACGGCAAGTGCCTGGACCTGGACGCCGCCTCGTCCAATCTGCAGGTGTGGGACTGTCACGGCGGCGACAATCAGCAGTGGACGTACGACAAGTCCACCGGCGTGATCCGTTCGCTGGCCTCCGAAAAATGTCTGGACGCCAGTGGTTACTACGGCAACGCCTACATGGCGCCATGTCATTTCGGTCTGAACCAGCGCTGGGACCTGCTGCCTTCGGGACTGATCCGGGATCGCGCCCACCACCAGTGTCTGGACCTGTATGCCTTCAACAACGCGAACGGCGCCAATGTGCAGATGTATGAGTGCTGGGAAGGCGACAATCAACGCTGGTACAACCTGACCGATCTCGGCACCCTGTCGAGTGGATTCAATGGCAAGTGTCTGGACGTGCAAGGCGCCATGCTGCGTGTGCAGGCGTGGGATTGCCACGACGGCATCAACCAGAAGTGGGTGTACAACGCGGCCTCCGGCTACATTCTGGCGGCCGGCTACAGCGACAGGTGCCTGTTCGCTCCGTTGTACAACGACGACATCTACATCACCCAGTGCGACTTCGCGGGCGGATCCTACCCCGAACTGCAGTGGGACCTGATGCCATCGGGCGCGATCCGCAACCGCGGCCGTGATCTGTGCCTGGACCTGTTCGCCTTCAACAACTCGAACGGCGCCAATGTGGTGACATGGCAATGCAACGGCCTGGCCAACCAGCGCTGGAGGAAGAGCACATAGATCCGGATCGGGACCGGAACGGTTGATGCGGCAGGGGCCACCACGACGGCGGCCCCTGTCGCGATCTCGTCAGCGATCGCGCCGATCACGACCGCGCCGGATGGCACCGGCACGGATCATGGCGAGGTTTCCGTTCACGGGGACGCATCCCATGCGCGAAGCGCGCCGTCGTTCACCGTAGCGTCCGATCCGGGACCTTGCCGGCGGGATCGGAGCCGCGATGTCATCGCAGGCGCCGCTTCAACTCCGCGATCAACTCCGACACCTCCGCCGGCGCGAGCTTCGCGAAACGCTCGGGCAGCAGGCTGCGGCGCGAGGATTCCTGCACCGCCAGCAGTTCCATCAGCTGGATGGTGTCGGTGTGCTGCGGCGGAATGAAATCGGCGATGGCCTGCTGCAGCTCCGCGGCGCCGAGCGCGCCGCCGGCCTCGCGCGCGAGATCGAGCGCGAGCAGCGCGATCGCTTCGAGATCGGCGTTGGAATACCCGTCGAGCCCGTCGAGCGCATCGGCCAGCGCGGCCGCGGCCTCGTCGGGCAATGCGGCGCCGTTGCGCGACAGGATCGCGCGCACGATGCGCAGGCGGTCGGCGCCGGTGTCGGCGTAGAAGAACGGGATCTTGCGATCGAGCCGACCCGGGCGCTTGATGTCGACATCGAGCTTGTCCGGACGATTGGTCATCAGGATCGTCAGCACGTGGCCGCGATTGTCGGTGTCGGACATGAAATCCTTGATCCGCGCGATGACCCGCGACGAGGTGCCGCCATCGGTCTCGCCGCCTTCGCCGCCGCTGCCGAAACTGCGATCGCCCTCGTCGATCACCAGCGCGATCGGACTCATCGCGCGGATGATCTTGAGCACGCGTTCGAGATTGGATTCGGTCGAGCCGACCCACTTCGAGCGGAAATTCTTCAGCACCACGCCGGGCAGCCCGGCTTCCTTCAGGAACGCCTTGATCACGAAGGTCTTGCCCACGCCCATCGGCCCGACCGCGAGCAGCCCCATCGGCGCGAGTTTGCGTTCGCCGGTGCGGATCGTGGCCGCGATCTTCATCAGTTCGGCCTTGATCTGGTCGTAACCGCCGACCGCATCGAGACCGTAGGAGGGATCGAGGAATTCGATCAGATCGCCGCAGGAGCGCTGGATGATCTCGCGTTTCCGCTCGCCGATGATCGCGAGCATCGCATCGAGCGGATCCGCATCCGGTTTCGGTGCGTTGTGGCCGAGGATCATGAACGCGATTTCCTCGCGGGTCTTGCCCGCGGTGACGCCGGCGTACATTTCGGCGCGCTGCTGCGCATCGGGCGCGTCGCCCAGCAGTTGCAGGGCCAGCGCCTTGCGCGCGTCCTCGGGCAGACCGGCCGCGGGACGCTCGGCGACGATGCTGTCGATCTCGAGCAGACGCAGGCCGGCGGTGTGTTTCGCGACCAGACCCTGCTGGTCCGCGGACATGTGCGGCGCGGACTGTTTCACCAACTGCAGGCGCGCGGCCTCGTCGGGGAACGGCACTTCGATCGCGCAGATCCGCGGGTTGGTGTTGAGCGAGGGATGCAATTCCGACAGCGACGCGCAGAGCAGCACGACGATGTGATTGCGCTGCAGCAGCAGGCCGCTGAGCGACCAGTCGTGGAAGATTTCGAGCAGCCCGCGTTCGTCCGTGCTCAGGAACGTGGTCTCGGCGTTCGGCAGCAGATCGCCGGCATGCGGCAGCACCAGGGCGAATCCTTCGCCGGTGCGCATGCGCAGTTCGAGGTTGGCCATGCCTTCGAGCAGCGAATCGCCCTGTTCGATCGGTTTGGTCTGCTCGCCGCGGCGCTTCAGTCCGGCGTGCCGCAGGGCCAGCTCGAAACGCTGCGGCTTGGCCGCGAGCACGACATCGTGGACGTAGTCGACGAAGGGACGCAGCGCGCCTTCGTGCGGCACGCCATCGTGGACGTTGCCATGGAGCAGGAACAACCCGGCCTCGCCGGCGAGATAGCGGCGCTTGAGTTCGTCGGCCCAGGGCGGGAGGACGTCGCTGTTGGAGGTGGCGCCGTTGAGCGTGGTCATGGTGTGTCCCTGATGCGGCCGGGAACGCGAGTCGGGAAGTCCGTCATCCGGAACCGGCAACGCCGGCCGGGGACCTGCCTTCGCGCGTCCGGCAGAAGAAGCAGGCCCCTCGTTGTGCCCCGGATGGCGGCGACGGAATCAGATCGTGCGGTTGGCGTCGGCCGCGCCCGCACGCTCCTTCTTCATCGCTTCGAGCTTGGCGCGCGCGGTGGCCTTGCTGCTGCCGGCCTTCAGCGACTTGAGGCGGTTGTCGAGATCGGACTCGCGCAGTTCGTCGCCGAGCTTGGCCTTGGCGATCTCGGTCTTGATGCCGGTGCGCACGTTCTCCAGCGCCTGCAGTTCGGCGTCGACCGACAACCCTTCGAGCTGTTCGTTGATGCGGGTGCGCGCCTGCGCGCTCTGCATCTTCGCGAGCATGCGGTCCTTTTCGGCCTTGAGCTTGCCGATTTCGCCCTTGACCTCGGTCAGCGCGTTCTTGGCGGTATCGACGTCCTTCTGCGCGCCTTCGAGTTCGGCTTCGAGCGCGGCGATCTCGGCATCGACGGCATCCTTGCGCTCGATCACTTCGACCGCGAGATCGTCCTGCCCGGTGGCCATCGCCTGTTCGAGCATCGCGGCCAGCTCCTTCTGCTGGGCCAGCGCTTTCTGCAGGCGATCGGCGGCGTCCTCGCGCAGGCGGATCAGGCCGGCGGTGGCGGTCTTGAGCTTGTCGTACTTGGCGACCATGGTGTTGATCGCGTTTTCGTACGCGACCTCCGGATGCTGCTGCTCCAGTCCGCTCACGAAGAGCGAGAGGAAGCCGCGCACGAGGTTGGCGAGTCGGCTGAAGATGTTCATGCGGTTCTCCTGGGACAGCTGCGGTGTGGGTTCGGAAGGATCACTTCGCGACGCGCGCGGCCTGGCGCGCGGCGCGGGCCTGCGCGCCGGACGCGCCGCCCTTGAAATAGTCGCTGTCGAGATCGTTCTGCGACAGTTCCAGTTCGATGTCCTCTTCCAGCTGCAGGCGCGAGAGCGATTCGCCCAGTCTGGAACCGAGGGTGGTGGAATACGGGCTGGCGACGACGAGCTGGTAGACCTCTTCGACCTGATCCGGCAGCGACACCAGCGCGGCCTCGATCGACATGCGCCGCGCGGCAAGCTTGTCGTGACGCTGCTTGATCGCGGAATAGTCGTCGTGCGCCATCTTCAGATGACGGTAGCGCGGGTCGTTCTGGTCGACCTCGTCGAGCGAGCGCTCCGCTTCGCGCAGACGACGGTCGATGGTCGCTTCCTCGCCGCTGCGCAGGCGTTCGCGGATGGTTTCCTGCGCCAGCCACAGCGCGAGGTAATCGACCGACGCCTTGTCGACGCGTTCGGCATCGTCGTAGGACAACTGGCTGGAAGCTTCGCCGGCGATGCGGTAGAGCACCTGCGAGCGTTCGACGATGGCGGCGTATTTCTGCCACATCGCCATGCCCATCACCCGCTCCATGCCTCCGTACTGCGAGAACAGTTCCTGTTGCAGCTGGGCGCGGCGCCCATCGATCGCGGCGCGCCGGGCCTGGCGATCGACCTTGCTGCGGAACGAAGGCAGATCCGGAATGACCAGCGCGAGCAGCGCCTGGACCGTGCCGAGCACCACCAGCGCGCCGATCGCGCCGACGCCGCCGGCGGGAATCGACGCGACCGCGGCGAGCAATCCGCCGCCGAGCATGGTCGTCACATTGGCCTGGCTGGTGAGCCAGGCGCGCAGGTAGCTGACGGGTTTGGGCGGTGGATTCATCGCTTCAGACGGACACGCGCACGTTGCCCTTGCCCGCCGCCTGGTGCAGGCGGCTGAGGATGCGCTGTTCCAGCGCCGCCGCTTCGGGCATGCGCAGCCAGCCGCTGTCGCGCGGTTTGGGCGTGGCGATCTCGAAGTCGTCGGCGATCCGCGCGGGCTGGGTCGAGAGCACGACCACCCGATCGCCCAACAGCAGGGCTTCGGTGACGTCGTGGGTGACGAACACGATCAGGCAGGGCTGCTCCCGATAGAGTTTGACCAGCAGTTTCTGCATGTCCTCGCGGGTCTGCGCGTCGAGCGCGCCGAAGGGTTCGTCCATCAGCAGGATGCGCGGCTGCAGCACCAGCGCGCGGGCCAGCGCGATGCGCTGGTTCTGGCCGCCGGAGAGCTGGCTCGGACGCAGTTTCGCCTTGTCGGCCAGACCGACCGCTTCGAGCATGTGCTGCACGCGCTCGCGCTGCTGCGCCGGCGAGACGCGCTGCCGCCACAGCTTGAGCCGGAACGGGAAGGCGACGTTGTCGTGAACGGTGAGATCGGGACGGTTGGCATAGCGCTGGAACACCATCACCGCATCGTCGTGCGCGTCGTGGCAGGGCTCGCCGTCGATGCTGATCGTGCCGCTGGTGGGCATGTTGGTGTTCTGCGGGCGCACGCCGCCCATCATGTACAGCAGCGTGCTCTTGCCGCAGCCGGACGGTCCCAGCAGCATGTTGATGCTGGGACCGGTGAAGCGCAGGCTGAGATCGTCGACGACGCGGTTCACGCCGCCTTCGGGGCGCGGATATTCCTGGACGATGCGGTCGAGCGCGATGACGGCGGGCGCGATGACGGCCGGCGCTGCGGCCTGCTGCGTTGCGGAGTCGCTCATGCCTGGGTCTCCCACGGATACAGCCGGCGCTTCACCACCCGCATCAACTGGTAGGTCAGCAGCGCCAGCGCCATGATCACGATGATGCCGGCGAACACCTGATCCATCGCGCTGAAGCGGCGCGCGTTCTGGATCAGTTGGCCGAGGCCGACCTTGGCGTTGACGTATTCGGCAACGGTGATGTAGGTCCACATCACCGACACGCTGACGATGATCGCGTCGGCGATGCGCGGCATCGCGATCGGCACCACCGCATGGCGGATGCACTCCCACGGCGTCGCGCCGAGGTCGCGGGCGCCGGTCCAGTAGCTCTGCGGCACCGCCTGGATCGCATCGCGCACCATCGGCACGAGATAGACCACCGCGCCGATGAACAGGAAGGCGATCTTCATCGTTTCGCCGATGCCCAGCCACATGACCAGGATCGGCAGCAGGGCGACGACCGGCGCCGAGCGGAATGGGTCGATCAGCGGCGACATCACCGCGTTCAACTTCGGCGACGCGCCCATCAGGATGCCCAGCGGCACACCGATCAGCACCACCAGCACGCCGGCCGCGGCGACGCGACCGACCGACCAGAGCGTGGCGTCGAACAGCAGGCTCCTGCCTTCGTGCCAGGCCAGATAGGCCAGCGCCTTCACCACCGACACCGGCGACGGCAGCTTGTTGGGGCTGATCCAGCCGCTCGCGCTGAGCGAGAACCACGCGATCAGCACCACGGCGACGCCGCCGATGCCCAGCTGTCGCCGCAGGCTCCCGGGAAGCGCCGCGTAGGGATTCCAGGCGTTCGCCGTCTTTTCCTTCATGTTATTGACGCGCTCCGTAGACCGCGATGCGGGTCGAGCGGTTGGCTTCGCGACAGGCGTCGAGGCTCAGGCCTTCGGCTTCGGGCGCGCCTTCGTTGCACAGCGGCCGGCTGGGGCCGTTGCCGACGATCTTGAAGCGCTCGCGCGGGAATTCCCACTGCTTCACCAGGTAATCGACCACGGCCTCGGCGCGGGCCAGCGACAGGCGGTTGTTGGTCGTGATGTTGCCGGTGCTGTCGGTGTTGCCGCTGATCTCGAAGTAGGCGCTGCCGTTGTTCTCGATGAACGGCACCATCTCGGTATCGATCGTGCGCTCGGCGCGCTTGGTGAGCGCCGACTGGCCGCTGGAGAAATTCACCGTCACCGGCTTGGTGACCTCGGCCGGCGCGGCCTGCACCGCCTCCTCGCGCGCCGCCTCGGTGAAGACCTCGGTCTTCTGCGCCTCGGCCTGGGCCGCGGTGCTGGCCTCGTACAGCGTGCGGATGAACCGCAGGTCGAAGCTGTCGGCGGGGTTGATCACCGGCGACTTCGGGTTGGCCAGCGCGCCGGCGGCGCGATAGATCTGATCGAAACGCTGGTAGACGCGGGCGTAGTGGTTGGTGCCGCCCGACAGGCCGAGGATGCGCGCGTTGTCGGCGACGCCGGTCCACAGCAGATTGTCGAACAGCCCCTTCACGAACGGCTTGCCTTCGTCCTTCGCCAGCAGGGTGAAGAACTCCTCGGTGGCGACCAGCGCGTCGACCGCGCCGTTGGGATCGGCCTTCGCCGCGTCGACGCCCTTCATCCAGCCGTTGACCAGCTTCTGCACCACGGCCGCGCCCTGCGCGTCGTCGAGCACGCGCTGGTCGCAGACGATCACGTCGAAGATCAGGTTCGAAGCGGTGCGGGTCGAATACACCACGTGACCCTTGGTCGCACGCAGCGCCAGCGAGAGATCCGGATCCCACAGCACGGCGGCATCGACGTTGCCCGATTCCAGCGCGGCGCGCACCCCGCCCAGACCGTCCTCGGCGGCGACGAAGACGTACTCGATGCTCTGCTTGCGACGCGCCGACAGCGAGGAATTGTCGACCGCGTCGATGGTCATGCCGTGCGAAGGCGTGAACTGCAGCAGCGCGACCTTCTTGCCGGCGAGGTCCTCGACCTTCCGGATCGCCGGGTCGCGGGCGATGATCGCGTCGGCGCCGCGGGTGTTGTCGACGATCATCACCGCCTTGCCGTCATGGCCGGCGTTGCGCAGGTTCGGCTGTTCCTGCGCCCAGAAGTCCGAGGTGCGCCACACGCACTGCGCGGTGCCGGCCTCGAAGATCGTGGCGATGGTGGGAATGTCGTCCTGGATCACGAACTCGACGTTCAGGCCTTCCTTGTCGAAGATCGACCCGGATTTCGTGGTCAGGCTGCGGCCGTTGGCGACCAGCGCCGGGGCGTAGCCGTGGAAGCTGACGATGCTGACCTTGAGCGGGTTGCCGGCCGAGCCGAGCGGACCGTCGCCCTTGCCGACGGCGCTGCCGGCCGACGCGTTCCTGCTGCCGTCCTCGGTCTGCGCGGTCACCGCGGCGCCGTCGTCGCTGCCGTCGGCCTTGCGGTTCTTGTACAGGTTCCACAGCAGCGAGCCCGAACCGACGAGGACGATCGCGCCGATCAGGATCTTGGCGAACGGGGTGAGTTTGACGGCCATGGAAAACTCCTTACAGGGGGATGCGGAACGCGGGTCACGCGAGGCGGATTTTTCGACGCGCAACCGGACAACAACGGAAAACGGCGACCCGCAGGGTCATGCCGCCGGACCCCGGAACTGGGCGGCCAGCTCGTCGAGGTTGAGGATGTGGGCATCGAGGCGCTGGGTCTCGCGCAGCAGCGCCGCCTTGTTGGACTCCGACTCCGACTGCAGCTTGGCGACGTCGGCGGCGGTGGTGCCGATCGCATCATGGATCTGCGCTTCCAGCGCGGCGATCTGCTGGCGCAGCTCGGCGACCCGGCCGTCGCGGCTGGTCTCGAGTGCGGCGATGCGTTCGCGGTTGCCCTGCACCACCGTGTCGGCGGTCGATTGCAGCTGGCGCTGGTGTCCGCGCAGCGCGGCGATCTTGGCGTCGGCGTCGGCCAGCACGTGTTCCATCGCCCAGGTTTCGTCGGCGATGTCCATCGCCATGATCGCGGCACGACGGGTGGCCGGGTCGAGCGTGCGCAGGCCATCCACCAGTTTCAGCAGGCGCTCGACCGGGAACGGCGCCTCGGTCAGGCCCTGACGGGCGTAGATGTCGGGAAAGGCCAGGCCTTCCTCGACGCCGGCCGGCGCGGGCGGGAAGGCGGCGGACGAAGACGCCGGCGCGTCGACGACCGCGGGCGCGGAAGACGCCTGCGCGGGCCCGTCGGCGGCTTCGGCCCGGGCGGCACGGCGGATGATCGCGTCGATGTCCGCGTCGCTGGTCTCCGCCGAGCCGTCCGGCGGCGCATCGGTCCGTTCGATCAGCCGGGCGGCCTCCAGGATCTTCTTCAATGTGGCCATACGCTCCCCGCGGTGGACAGTCCCCGGCAAGAATACGGGATGCGACCGCGGTTTTGAGCGCAGGCCGGGCGCCGTGCCGGAGACACCGGCAAGGCACCGGCAAGGCACCGCCAGGACATCGGCGTCGCAACGTGCGGGTGACGAACGGCCTGCGCGGTTCGACGCCGTCAGACGCCGTGGTTCCTGCCCTGCCAGGGCGCATACCAGGCGCGGATGCGGGCGATGTCCGCCTCCATGTCATCGCCGAGATCGAACGCCGGGCCGATCCCGATGACCTTGTCGGGATAGTGGAAATAGGCCGGCACCACCGGAACGCCGGCGGCCTTGGCGATCTTCCAGAATCCGGGCTTCCAGCGTTCGACCCGCTTGCGCGTGCCTTCGGGCGCGATCCCGAGCCAGAAGCGCTCCTCGCGCCGGAAGCGTTCCAGCATCTGCTCGATCAGACCGCGGGCATCGCCGCGATTGACCTCGATCACCCCGAGCCGGCGCAGGAGCGGCCCCAGCGGCCACCAGAACAACTGGTGTTTGGCGAAGATCCGCAGATCCAGACCCAGCGCGATCTTCGCGGCCATGCCCCAGATCCCGTCCCAGTTCGAGGAATGCGGCGCGCCGATCAACACCGCCTTGGACAGATCGGGAAAGGTGCCGACCACGCGCCAGCCGCCGACCCGCAGGAGAGTTCGCGCCAGCCAGCGCGGAAACCGGTTCGGCGGCGTGCGCGGCACGTTCGGGGGCAGCACGAGGATCGTCGTCGCGACGTCGGCGGCGGGCATCAGTCCCAATCCTTGCGGGTGCGTTCGCGCTTGACCCCGCTGCGCTGGCGCTTGGTGTCGAGCCGCCGTTGCTTGGCGGCGCGCGAGGGTTTGGTGGCGATCCGCGGCGTCGGCGCCTTCAATCCGGTCGCGACGAAAGCCGCCAGCCGCGCGCGCGCGTCCTCGCGATTGCGTTCCTGGGTGCGATACCGCTGGGCGCTGATCACCAGCACACCCTCGCTGGTCATGCGGCGATCGCGGCGGGCGAGCAGGCGCTCGCGCACCGCTTCGGGCAGCACGGCGGAGCCGGCCACATCGAACCGCAGTTCGACCGCGGTCGCGACCTTGTTGACGTTCTGCCCGCCCGGACCCGAAGCGCGCACGAAGCGCTCGACCAGTTCCGATTCGGGGATTGCGATCTCTGTTTCCATCCGCGTTGCGTCCACCCTCGCCGTCTCTGCCTCCGCCGCGTCCACCCTCGCCCTTCCCGCCGCGACAGCGTCCATGTCCGCGGCCTCCGCACGGGTGCCGCGGGCGATTGTAACGACAGTCTCCGATACCGGCAGTACGCGGTGGCGTCCGCACCCGCCGGTATTTGACCGGCCCCTGCGGCTGCCGGATGATGCCGGACGACGCCGAATGCTCCATGGAGGACCCCACCATGCCCCGCCCAGCACACCCGACGCTCTCCCTCGCCGCCACGCTCCTGGTCGCGTTCGCGGCCGGCTTCGCCCCGCCCGTTCCGGCGCAGGATCCGGCCGCCATCGGCGGCGGCAGCGATCCGGCCCTGGTCGGCGGTCGCGGTCATGCCGCCCCCGGATCGAGGACTTCGAGCGAACTCTCCCTCGGCGAATTGAGCCGCGCCGGTCAGGACGATCCGGCACGTGCGATGCACGAGGTCGAAACCCTGCTCTCCGAGGTGCGCAGCGGCCTCAATGGCAGCGCCGGCGGCGACAGCCGCGACGGCGGCCGTGGCGATGCGATCCGCTACCGCAACGACGCCGAGGCCCTGATCCGCCGCAACTGGAACAAACTCGGGCCGCTGACCCGCGACCTCTACGCCTCGCAGTACGACCGCAACGATCCGAACGACGCCGGCCAGCGCTACCGTTCGCCCTACGGCGACAACGGCCAGATCGAGCGCGACCTGCTCGGCGGCGTCGACGATGCCCAGCAGGCGATGCAGAGTCTCGAAGACCTGCTGCTGCCGATGCTGCAGGATCTCAAGCGCGGCTTCGACACGGAACTGCGCAACCGCGCGAATTCGCGCTGAACCCGGCAGTCACTCCGACGCGGGCATCGAAAACAACACCAGCGCCTTCGCGAACTCCGCATCCGGCGGCGCCACCGCATCCACGGTCGCGCCGGTCGCGGGATGTTCGAACCGCAGTCGCTCGGCGTGCAGCAGCATGCGATGGATGCCCAGCATGCGGAACGCGCGGTTGTGGCGGCCGTCGCCATGGCTGGTGTCGCCGATCAGGTGATGCGACAGATGTTTCAGATGGCGACGGATCTGGCGGAAACGGCCGGTTTGCGGATGCGCGCGCAGCAACGCGTAACGCGAGGTCGGAAACGCGGTGCCCGCGGCGACCGAAGGCATCGCCAGCTCGCACACGGCGAGCCGCTCGAACCGGGTGACCGCGGGTTTCTTCTGCGGCTTGCCCGGTCCGCCGTCGAGCGGATGGTCGACGACGAAGGCCGCCTCCGCGGGCCAGCCCCGGCAGATGGCCAGATAGTCCTTCTCGAACGCGTGCGACATCAGGGTCCTGCCCAGCGCGGAAGCGGTCTCGCGATCGAAGGCCAGCAGCAGGCAGCCACTGGTGGCGCGGTCCAGGCGATGCACGAGGAAGATCGACCGCCCGAACTGTTCGCGCAGACGATCGGCGACGAAATCGGTCTCGCCGCGCGCGAGCGCGCTGTCGTGCACCATCAGCCCCGCCGGCTTGTCGACCACCGCCAGGGCCTCGTCCCGGTACAGCACCGGGATCGGTTCTGACGAGATCGGTCCTGACGCGATCGGTCCGTCGATGGTCGCATCGGGGAACTCCTGGCATGACGGATGGGTCATCGTGGGGGCGTCGCGCTCTGGGAGAATCGACCCCCATTCTCGCCGATCCATGCCCGTCCGGGCCTCAAGGAGTGATCATGTTCGTCCGCATCGTGTCCCCGCTCGCGCTGGCCTGCGCGCTCGCGCTGGCCCCGTCGCTGGCCGTCGCCGCCGATGGCGCGACACCGCCCAAGGGCGTCGCCGCCGGTCCCTGCGTGGAAGGCATCTGCGAATACACGCTCGGCAACGGCCTGCGCGTGCTGCTGTTTCCCGACGCCAGCAAACCCACGGTCACCGTCAACATCGCCTACGGCGTCGGCTCGGTGCACGAGAACTACGGCGAAACCGGCATGGCCCATCTGCTCGAACACATGCTGTTCAAGGGCACGCCGAAACACACGGACATTCCCGGCGAGATGAAGGCGCGCGGCATCGAGAAGAACGCCACCACGTCGCTCGACCGCACCAATTACTACGGCTCGTTCCCGGCCAACGAAACCACGCTCGACTGGCTGCTGGGCCTGGAAGCCGACCGCATGGTCCATTCCTTCGTCGCGAAGAAGGATCTCGACAGCGAAATGACCGTGGTCCGCAACGAAATGGAGCGCAACGAGAACAACCCCGGCTCGGTGCTGTTCCAGCGCCTGCGTTCGACCGCCTATCTCTGGCACAACTACGGCAACAGCACGATCGGCGCGCGCTCGGACGTGGAGAACGTGCCGATCGAACGGCTGCAGGCGTTCTACCGCACCTGGTACCGGCCGGACAACGCGACCCTGATCGTCGCCGGCCGGATCGATCCGGCGACGACGCTGACGAAGGTGCAGCGGCATTTCGGCGCGCTGGCGCGGCCGAAGGCGCCGTTGCCGCGGCTGTACACCACCGAACCGACCCAGGACGGCGAACGCGAGATCGTGGTGCGCCGCACCGGCGACACGCCGATCGTCGGGATCGGCTACCGCATTCCCGGCGCGACCCATCCGGACACCGCGGCGCTGACCGTGCTGTTCAACGTGCTCGGCGACGTGCCCGGCGGGCGCCTGCACAAGGCGCTGGTCGAAACCAAGCTCGCCGCCTTCGCCGGTGGCGGCAGCGGCAGCCAGCGCGACGACGGCATGGCGATGCTGATGGCGGTGCTGCCGAAGGACGGCGACGCGGCCAGGGCCGAAGCCGAACTGCTGCGCCAGATCGAATCCCGGCTCGCGCGCGAACCGATCACCGCCGATGAAGTCGCGCTGGCGAAGCGCCGGATCGCCAACGCCTACGAAACCAATCTCGCCAACGTCAACGCGGTGGCGATGGCGCTGACCGAATCGGTCGCCGCCGGCGACTGGCGCCTGTATTTCCTGACCCGCGACCGCATCGACGGCGTGACCGCCGACGATGTCGCCCGCGTCGCCCGCACCTATTTCAAACCCGACAACCGCACCATCGGTCGGTTCGTCCCGACCGAGAAGCCGGATCGCGTCGAGATCGCCGCCGCGCCGTCGGCGACCGAGGCGCTGAACGGATTCGTCGGCCGGGCCGCGCTCGCCGCCGGCGAGTCCTTCGACCCGACACCGGCGAATCTGCAGGCCCGCACCACCACCTTCCAGATCGGCGACAAGCTCAAGGTGTCGCTGCTGCCGAAGGACACCCGCGGCGACACCGTCGTGGTGAACGCGACCTTCCGCTTCGGCGATGTCGCCGCGCTCGGACGCGTTCCCGAAGGCGCCGCGGAGGCCGCCGGCGCGATGCTCATGCGCGGCACCCCCACGTTGACCCGCGAACAGATCTCGCAGCGGATGGACGCGCTGCGGACCACCGGCAACGTCTGGGGCGGCGATCAGGCCGCCGGCATCTCGCTCAATTCGAAGCGCGAACATCTCGCCGATGCGTTGGCGCTCGCCGCGGACCTGCTGCGCCATCCCGCGTTCCCGGAATCGGAATTCGAACAGTATCGCCTGCAGTCGATCACCGGACTGGAGAGCGCGCGCAAGGAACCGGGCACGATCGCCTCGCTGGAAATGGGCAAGTACTTCGACCCGTGGCCGGCGGGCCACCCGTTCGCGTTCCGCTCGATCGACCAGTCGCTCGCAGACCTGCGCGCGGTCAGACGCGAGGATGCGATCGCCTTCCACCGCGATTTCTACGGCACCGCCGAAGGCGAGATCGCGATCGTCGGCGACTTCGATCCGGTCGCGGTGCGGACGCAGCTGGAATCGCTGTTCGGCGACTGGCGCAGCCCGCGTCCGTACGCGCTGGAGCACACCGCCTACACCGCGGTCGCGGCGCGCGAGGCCCGTTTCGAAACACCGGACAAGGCCAATGCCGTGGTCCGCGCACGGATGAATCTGGCGCTGAACATCGAGGATCCCGAGTACCCGGCGCTGGTGATCGCCAACAGCGTGCTCGGCGGCGGTTCGCTGGATTCGCGGCTCGGCAACCGTCTGCGCCAGAAGGAGGGCCTGAGCTACAACGTCAGCAGCAGCCTCTACGGCGACAGCGCGCCGCAGGGCCGCGACAACGCCGGATCGATCACGATCCAGGCGATCGCCGCTCCGGAGAATGTCGATCGGCTCGAAGCCGCGCTGCGCGAAGAACTGACGCGCCTCGTCCGCGACGGCATCACCGCCGAGGAACTGAAGACCGCGATCAACGACACCCTCACCCGCCGTCAGCAGGATCGCGCCAACGACGGCAGCGTGGGCGGCGCGCTCGCGCGCAATCTCTACATGGGCCGCACGATGGCGTGGACCGAAGCGCTGGAAGCGAAGATCCGCGCGCTGACCGTGGAGGACGTGAACGCGGCCATCCGCAAACACCTGACACCGGAAGGATTCAGCGTGTTCGCGGCCGGCGATTTCGCGAAGGCGGCGAAAGCCGCGGCGCCGACGGCGAAGTGATCGCTTCGCAGGGCGGGTCTTGACCCGCCCTGCGGCCGCGCCGGGACAGCAGTCACCGCCGCGGCCAGGCCGCCACCAGCGCCCACAGTCCGCCCAGCCCCGCGATCCAGGCCGCGGCCGGCACGCCGAGCAGCGGCGGACCGCCGGCTTCGAGGGCGTACAGCACGCCGGCGACGATCAACAGCCCGGTGCCGAGGATCGCCGACACGATCCGTCGCTGCATCGCATTCAGGGTCCGGGTCAATTCGGCGAGATCGTGCGAACGCATCGCCAGCTCGTGCTTGCCGCCCACCTGCTGGCTCAGCCACGCATGCAGCAACTGCGGCATGTCCGGCGCGCGCGTCACCAGTTCGGGCAGGCGCTTGCGGAACTCGCCGGCCAGCCGCTGCGGGCTGTAGCGTTCCAGCAGGATCTTCTCCAGCACCGGCTTGGCCACCGCCCAGATGTCGAGCTTCGGATCGAGCAGCCGGCCGACGCCCTCGATGTTGAGCAGCGTCTTCTGCAGCAGGATGAGCTGGGGCTGCAGGGTGAGTTCGTATTTCTGCGCGGTGCGGAACAGTTTGACCAGCACCTCGGCGAGCGAGATCTCCGACAGCGGCCGGGTGAAGTACGGCTCGCACACCGCGCGCGCGGCCGCTTCCAGTTCGTCGATGCGCGTGTGTCCCGGCATCCAGCCAGCCTGCACGTGCAGTTCGGCGATGCGGCGGTAGTCGCGATTGAAGATCGCCATGAAATTCTCGGCGAGGTAGTACTGGTCCTCGGTCGACAGCTGGCCGACGATGCCGAAATCGATCGCGATGAACCGCGGGTTGTCCTTGCGCGCGGGATCGCTGTCGACCCAGATGTTGCCGGCGTGGGCGTCGGCGTGGAAGAAATTGTCGCGAAACACCTGGGTGTAGAACACGCGCACGCCCTTGGCGGCGAGCGCGCTGCGGTCGATGCCGGCGGCGTCCAGCGCGGCGATGTCGTCGCTGGGAATGCCGTACACGCGCTCGAGCGTGAGCGCGCGCTCGGCGGTGTGGCTCCAGATCACTTCCGGCACGTAGAGGTCCGGCGAATCCTTCCAGAAGCGGCGGATCACCGACGCGTTCGCGCCTTCGCGCTGCAGATCGAGTTCCGCCGCGAGCGTGGTCTCGACCTCGCGCACCACTTCGCGCGGACGGATCTTGTCGGCGTTCGGATGCGCGCGTTCCACCAGCGTGGCGACGCTGTTGAGCAGGGCGATGTCGCCGGCGATCTGCCGTTCGATGTCGGGCCGCAGCACCTTCACCACCACCTCGCGCCCGCCGGGCAGGCGCGCGGCATGGACCTGCGCGATCGAGGCAGACGCCAGCGGCGCGGTATCGAAATGCTCGAAGGCTTCGCGGATGTCCTGCCCCAGCGCGGACTCGACGATCCGGCGCGCGGTCTCGCCGTCGAACGGCGCGACCCGGTCCTGCAGCAGCGCCAGTTCGGTCGCGATGTCAGGCGGCATCAGATCGCGGCGCGTCGACAGGATCTGCCCGAACTTGACGAAGATCGGTCCCAGCTCCTGCAACGCGAGACGCAGACGCGCACCGCGCGACATCGCCGCGACCTCGCGCGAGGCCCGCGGCACGAACGGCCGGGCGAGCTTGAGCCAGCGCTCGGCCGGGGTGCCGTCGAGCAGATCGTCGAGGCGGTAACGGATCAGCACCCGTCCGATGCGCGCGGCGCGCAGGACGGCGCTCATGCGCCGACCCTCTTCTGCAGACGGCCGATCCGGGCGGCCAGACGTTCGGCGTCGTCGCGCAGGTGGTCGACATCGTCGTGGAAGGCTTCGAGCTCGGCCTTCGGCACCACGTCACGCGATTCCTCGGTGACGTATTCGGCGGCGGTCTCGGCGAATCTGCGTCCGCCGCTGCGCGCCTGGCGCAACGCGGCGGCGACCGCGTTCGCGATCTGCACGCCCAGCACATCGCCGAACACGGCCGCGAACGGACGCTGCCAGTCGGGATCGAAGCGCTCCGCCAACCGCTGCAGCCGGCGCGCGAGTTCGGCGTCGCCCTCGATCCGCATGGCACCGACAGGCATCGCCTCGTCGTCGCCCTGCGCGCCGAGCAGTCGCGGCAGCACCGTGCGCATGCCGAACGACAGCACGCCGCCGAGGGTGCCGCGCACGGCGAGGTCCGGGGTTCGTTCAGGATCGGCCGGGCCGACCCGCAGCTGCGCGCCGTCGACGGTCAACCGCAGCGCCAGCGGCGTCTCGCCGGACGCGGACGCGGCAGCCAGCGCCAGCACGACACTGCGGCCGTCGAGCGCCTTCAGCACGTCGCGGGTGTCGGGATCGAGTTCGATGGCACGGTTGAGCGCGATTTCCAGCGCACGGCCGGCCAGGGGTTTCCAATCGAGGGGGAAGGTCATGGGGGCATTCTAACGGGCGCAGCGGTGCCGGCCTCGATCGTGCGTTGCGGTCGTGCGTTGCGCTCGACGCCCCTCCGGGCGGCTTCCTCCCCCACATCGCAGGGGAGGCCCCGGCGCGGGGGCCTAATGTAGGAGGGCCTTCAGGCCCGAGCTTTTTAACCGCGGCGAGTTCAACTCCGATTCGCAACGGTTCTGGTTTCCCTCGTGAATATGGCGAGGGGCGTACGGAAGGCCAGCGTTTTGCGTGGCCGGGTGTTGAGCCGATCCTCGATCCGGCGCAGTCGCTCATCGGTGACCGTGGCGAAGTCCAGCTTGCGCGGCAGGTAATGGCCGCTGTGCACGGTTTGAAGGGTTGCAACGCGCAAAGAAAAACCCCGCAGCCGAGGCTGCGGGGTTTTGGGGTAAGACCCTGGCGATGACCTACTCTCGCATGCTAGATGCACACTACCATCGGCGCGTGCGCGTTTCACTTCCGAGTTCGGGATGGG